>NZ_AOLG01000012.1 GCF_000336815.1 Haloferax prahovense DSM 18310 | reverse complement strand
AGAGATGTGTATAAGAGACAGAATTAGTAGTTCGTGTCGCCGCGGGGCACGGCACGGCTTCGAATGGAGCCGACGGCACCGACTCCGAGCGGGGTTACAACAGCGCGTCGAGCCGGGTCAGGTGGAAGTCGACCGCCGCCGCCCCGGTTCGCTCGGGATAGCCGGGACGGGTGACGTCTCCCGTCGAATCGACCGCCGAGCGGACGACGGCGGCGACCCGATAGGCGCGTGGTACCGACGGGTGCGGCCGGACCGACTCGTAGCCCGCGCGGAACGCCCGGCGGAGCGGCGCGCCGTCTTCGACGTACCAGTCGGCGACGAGGTGTTCGACCTTGGCGACGGCGAGCCCCGGCGCGGCGGCCATCGGCTGGCCCCAGTCGAGGACGGCGGTCACGCGGCCGTCGGCGACGAGCGCGTTCCCGGGTCTGAAATCCCACGGATAGAGGTTCGACGGCGGGTTCGCGGGGAGTGACACGGCCGCGGCGACCTCTTCCAGCCGGCTTCGAACCCCGTCGAACGCCGGCGGGAGCGCCGCGATTCCTTCCCGGACGTAGGCGGAGAACCACGCCTCCCAGTCGGCGTCGGCGGCGCTCACGGCGTCGAATCCGCGGTCGGTCGGCGAGTCGGAAGCATCGCCGCCGTCGGCCCGCGGTCTCCCGGGAGCCGACCGTCCGAGTCGACCGTACCCTCCAAAAGAGAACGCTTCGTGAAGCTGACCGAGGCCGACGCCGAACGACCGTGCCACGCGGCGTTGTGTCGCCGAATCGAGCGAGACGAACCGCTCGTGGAGTTCGTCGCCGGCGGCGCGCGCGACGACGACGTACCCGAACCCGTCGACCGCGCCCGACGCGAGGACGCGGGGAACCGGAATCGTCGTGCGCTCGCGGACCGCCCGGGAGAGGGCGGCTTCGAGGGCCAACGCCGCGGCGTCGGCCGCCGTCTGGACGACAACCTCGCCGCCGTCGGCGAACGTCGCGACTGCGGTCCGCTTGTTGTTCCCGTTCGGAACGCGGGCCGTCGCCGCGAGGCGTCGCTCGGGGAACTCGCGGGCGAGCACGGTTGCGACGGGGTCCATAGAGCCACTCTAGGGGCGACGCGAACAAAGGTGCAGCGGACGGCTCCCGCGCGGCCGACCGCAGGGGGTCGTCACGGTCCGTCGTCGAGAATCGCCGAGAACTCAGAGAGCGACCGGAGGACGTACGCCGGGGCGTGCGACTCGGCGTCGGGACCGGCCACGTCAGCGACCTCGGTCTCGACCGGGCACCACGCGGCGTCGAGGCCGGCGCGGTGCGCACCGTCCACGTCGAACTCCAGCGAGTCGCCGACGTGGAGACTCGCGTCCGCCTCGGCGTCGAGGGCGTCGAGCGCTCGGTCGAACGGGTCGGGGTGAGGCTTTCGCCGCGGCATGTCGCCCGCAAAGACGACCGCGTCGAACGCGTCGGCGATGCCGAGCGCGTCGAGCTTGACGGACTGCCGTCGCTCGGGCCCGTTGGTGACGAGGCCGACCGACGCGTGGTCGCGGGCGGCGGCGAGCGCGGCCTCGGCACCCGGTCGGAACGAGACGGCCGAGTAGTCGACCGTCTCGACGAACCCGCGGGCCAGCGCTCGGACGTCGACCGCTTCGTGGTCGTGCTTCGCCGCGACGCGCTCGAAGCCGCCGGCGAGGTAGGCCTCGTGGTCGTCGTGGTTCGGCGGGCCGTCGAGGGCGGCCCAGAGGTCCGACGGCTCGCCGAAGCGGTCGATGCCGGCGGCGTCGAACGCGCCGGCGTAGATGGTCTCGCCGCTCTGGTCGTTCGTACAGAGCGTGTTGTCGAGGTCGAAGAGAATCGCGTCGAACGGTGCCACACTCTCCCTTGGTGCGGCGGCGATAAAACTTCGTCCACGATCGACGCCGTCCGCGGCGACGACGAACCGCGGCGGGACGGCGGAGGCAGACGACGGGGCGATGGTTCGCCGCTAGCGGGCCTCAGATGCCCTTCCCGAGCAGTTCGCGGGCGATGATGTTCTTCTGAATCTCCGTGGTCCCCTCGTAAATCTGCGTGATTTTCGCGTCGCGGTAGAGCCGTTCGACGTCGTGGTCGTTGACGAAGCCGGCCCCGCCGTGAATCTGGACGGCCTCGTCGGCCACGTCGGTGGCGACGTTCGAGGCGAACTCCTTGGCCATCGACGCGAGCGCGGTCAGTTGGTCCTCGTCGTTGTCGACGCTCCACGCCGACTTGTAGGTCAACTGCCGGGCGGCCTCGGTCGCGGTGTGCATCTCCGCGAGCTTGTGTTGAATGGCCTGAAAGTCGCCGATGGGCCGGCCGAACTGCTCGCGCTCTTTGGCGTAGTCGAGCGCCCGGTCGCAGGCCCCCTTTGCGATGCCGACCGCCTGCGCGGCCACCGCGGTCCGCGTCTCGTCGAAAAACTGCATGAGTTGGAGGAAACCCATTCCCTCGGTACCGACGAGGTTCTCCTCGGGCACGCGCACGTCGTCGAAGACGAGTTCGGCCGTGTCGCTGGCGCGGATACCCATCTTCCCCGTTATCTTGTCGGCGGAGAAGCCGTCGCGGTCGGCCTCGACGATGAGCTGTGAGAAGCCCGCGTAGCGGTCGTCCGCGTCGGGGTCGGTCTGGCACATGACGACGAAGTAGTCGCCGACGCTCCCGTTCGTTATCCACATCTTGGTGCCGTTTATCACCCACTCGTCGCCGTCCTTCTCGGCGCGGGTGCGAACCGAGGTCACGTCGGAACCCGCCTGCGGTTCGCTGATGGCCGCGCCCATGACGGACTCGCCCTCCGTAATCGGCGGCAGGAAGCGCTCTTTCTGGTCGTCGGTGCCGAAGCTGATGATGGCCTCCGCGCCGAACCCGGCGCTCGTGATGCAGAGCCCGATACCGGGGTCGACCGCGAACAGTTCCTCTGTCACGAGGGCGTTCTCCAGCGAGGAGTAGCCGACGCCGCCGTACTCGACGGGGAAGTGCGCCCCCGTCAGTCCCATCTCCGACGCCTTGCGGACGACCTCCGCGGGATACGTCTCCGCCTCGTCGTACTCGCCCGCAACCGGTGCGACCTCGTTTTCGGCGAACCGTCGGACCTCCTCGCGGATGGCCCGCTGTTCGTCTGAGAGCGAATAGTCCATGATTGTTAATCACATACATGGCCGATAACAGTTGTCACACAGCGGGAAACGTGTGGCGAGTTGATTCGACGGGCGTGGCGTCGGCCGCGACCGGGTCGCTCAGTCCGCGGCTTCGACGGTCGCGAGCGGGAGGTCGATGACGAAGACGCTTCCACGCGGTTCGTTGTCCTCGATATGCACGGTGCCGCCGAAGTTCGTGACGATGGTCTCGACGAGGTACAGTCCCGTTCCGGTGCCGGGGCTCTCTACCCCTTTCGCGCCCTTCCCGAAGACGACCGACTTCCGCTCGTCGGAGATGCCGGGGCCGTCGTCGGCGATGCGGACGGTGACGCGCCCGTCGTCCGCCGCCGCCGAGACGTCGACCGACGGCTCGTCGCGGTCGCTGTGGACGACCGCGTTCTTCAGGACGTTCACGAACACGGAGTCGAGCAGGTCGTTGGCGGAGACCGTCGCGGACGGGAGGTCGGCGACCGCGAACGTCGCGTTCGGGTGCCCCTCGCGAACGTCTTCGACGGCCTCTCGGAGCGTGGCCCCGACGTCGAGGTGACGACGGCGCTCGTCGTCGTTCGTCGCGCGCATCAACTGTCCGAGCACGTCGGTGAGGTCGACGGTGTTGAGCGCCCGCCGGAGCGCGGTCTCCAGCTGCGACCGCGCCTCGTCGGACAGCGGCTCGTGTTCGAGGACGATGTCGATGTACGCCGTCACGAGCTGCATGTCGTTTCGGATGTCGTGGCGGACGATGCGGTTCAGCACCTCCAGCTCGTCGTTTCTCGACTCCAAGGCGAGCTCGTAGTGCTTCCGGGGCGTCACGTCGCGGACCGAGACCACCCACCCGAGGGGGTCGCCGGCGCGGTCGAGCGGGATGCGCGTCAGTTCGACGTAGCGCTCGCCCTCGACGAGCACGTCGCACGACGAGTGCTCGCCGTCGAGGTCGCCGTAGTTCGGGAGGGCCTCGCTCGCCGGACGACCGAGGAGGGGGTCGCCGGTTCCCAACAGCGGCCGGACGTGGTCGTTGACGTGGACGACGACCTCGTCGGCGTCGAGGACGACGAGGCCGTCAGCCGAGTGCGCGCCGGCGGTCGCGTAGGCGAGCGGGAGGATGTCGAGGAGCTTGTAGCGGTAGACGGCGATGCCGAACGTCACCGATGGGACCGCGAGCGAGGCGGGGATGAGGTTGACACCCCCGGCGAGCGGCGGGGTGTCGGTGAGTTCGAGCGCGGCGACGACCGACGGAACGAGCATCCCGACGATGAGGAGCGTCGCCTGCGTCCGGTAGGGGCGGTCGAGTTCGAGCGCGTACTGACCGATGATGCCGAGTCCGAGAAACAGCAGGACGAATCCGTAGACGAGGCCGAACACGCTCACCGGGCCGTCGGCGACGGAGAGGACGGTCACGCCGTCGACGGTCGACAGTTCCCAGCCGGTGTAACCCAGTTCCAGCGGGTTGACAAAGAGGACCGCGAGGAACACCGCGGGGACGACGTACAGCGACGCCACCACGTGGCGGTCGAGCAGCTCCCGGCGGTCGGTGTACGCGAGGGCGAAGACGAAGAACGTCGGCGCGGCCGCCATCGCCCCGACGTGGAGGAGCTTGTACGCGACCAGTTTCGCGTCGGGGTCGACGAGAAACAGCTTGACCGCCGTCGTCGCGGTCCAGAAGGCGACGGCGGCCGTCAGCACGGCGAACGAGACGACGGTCGGGTTCCGCCCGCGGCGGCGGACGAACTGGACCGCGTAGGCGGAGAGGACGCCGGCGACCACCGCCGCGAAGACCATCGGGTAGGCGTAGGCGGTGTGCTGCCAGTTCATCGAGCGCCTCGCTCGTCAGTCACGGTTCGAGTGGTGCCCTCGGAGGCGTCGTCTCGGAGATGGTGCCCGGCATCGTTGACTATGGACGGCGATACTCCGCCATCGGATAAAGAACTTCTCAGGGGAATCGCCGGACTGCGGGAGCGCTTCCGCTGGGGGCGGCGTCAGGCGTGCAGTTCCTCGTCGACGAGGTCGACCGCCCGCGAAATCGCGCCGACCGAGGTGAGATGGCCCGCTCCGACGGTGGCTTTCATCGCCTTCGCGGCCTTCCCGCGGAAGATGCTCGGGCCGACCTGTGCGACCGCGCCGTCGCCGACCGAGACGATCCAGCCGGGGACTTCGAACCGGTAGGGGTCGGGCCGCGGCGCGAAGTCGTTCCCGTCGCCGTCGAGTTCGAACTCGACCTGCGCCGCGACGTTGCGGGCGACGGTTTTCGCCTCCCGGAGGGCCGCGGAGGCGCTCGCGGGGACCGGCTCGCCGTCGGCGTCGACCGCGCGGGCCGCGTCGCCGACGACGAAGGTCCGCCGGTCGAGTCGGAGGTCGGCCCTGACGGGGGGTCGCTCGCCGCCCATCGCGTCGTCGCCGGCGATGCCGCCGGTCCAGACCAGCAGGTCGTAGTCGAGGTCGCCGGTGTCGGTCGCGACGGTCGCGTCCGTCACCGACTCGACGGTCGTCTCGGTTCGAATCTCGACGCCCCTGTCGAGGAGTTCGTCGCGGACCGCCCGCTGGAACGACTCGTCGAACGACGGCGCGACGGCGTCCAGTTGCTCCACGAGGACGATGTCGGCGTGCGCGCCCTCCTCGTCGCGGAGCGCGGCGAGTTCGCCCGCGACCTGCACGCCCGACAGCCCCGCGCCGCCGACGACGACGGTGCCGCCCTCGTCGCAGTCGTCGAAGAACCGCTTGCGGATGGTTTCGGCGTCGGCGACGCGCTTCAGCGGGACCGAGTTGGCTTCGAGGCCGGGGATGCCGTAGTAGGCGGTCTCAGCGCCCAGACAGACCGCGCAGTAGTCGTAGTCGAGCGCGTCGCCCTCGGCCAGTTCGACGGTCCGCGCGTCGCGGTCGACGCCCGTCACGCGGTCGACGACGACCTCGGCGCGGTCGAGCGCCTCGTCGAGGGGGACCTGAATCGCGTCGGCGACCGCCGGCCGTCGAATCGCGCGGTGGACTTCGTGTTGGACGAGGTGGTGCGGGGAGTCGTTCACCACGGTCAGGTCGGCGTCGACGGGGAGTCGGCGTTCGAGGTCGCGGGCGAGCGTGAGGCCCGCGTACCCGGCACCGAGAACCAGGACACGCATGGCTGTCTCGTCGGGCGCGAGCAAAAAGAGGGTGACGGCGGCCGCGGTACGCGGCGGTCGGCCGGACGCTCAGAACAGCGCCTCGGAGTCGTCGAGCACCTCGGCGGGGCCGCCGACGCCCCACACGTCGGTTTCGACGCCGCAGTCGGCGACGGCTTCCTCGACGCGGTCGACGTGTTCCTCGGTGGTGTTGACGTAGACGCTCGCGCCGGTGTCGGTCGAGAAGTAGACCGGCACGTCCTCTTCGTTCCGGAGCCTGCGGACGGCGTTGAAGACGGCGATGGTGCGCGGCTGCCAGTAGACCCAGCCGGCGGGGCCGGTCATCGTCGTCGCCGCGAGCGACAGCGAGTCGTGCTCGGCGAGTTCGAAGGCGGCGTCGAAGTCGGCGTCGTACAGCGCGTCGCGCATGTCGTCTATCTGGGCGTGGATGTGGGCCATCCGCGCCTGGAACATGTGGCTGTCGGCGGCCTCGGCGTGGGCCTGTTCGGTCTCCTTGTAGGCGGGGACGTGCGCGGCGACGATGCGCAGGTCGTCTTCGAGGTCGGTCTCGATGCGCTCGGAGCGACAGTCGGTGTCGTTCATCCCCGAGTAGAGGTGCGAGACCGCGCCCGTGACGGCGCGGGCGGCGGACGCCGACCCGCGGCGAGCGATGGTCGAGACTTCGGGATGCGTCATATCGAGGCCGGCCGCCTCGGCGAGCGCCATCGCGGCCGCGGCGAACCCGGACGCCGACGACCCGAACCCGATGTTCGAGGGGAAGGAGTTCTCGCTTTCGAGGCGGACGCGGTGGTCGAAGTCGGCCAGTTCGCGGACCCGGTCGACGACGGCTTGGATGCGCTCCGCGCCGCGGCCCTCGACTTCCTCGCCGCCGATGACGTAGGTGTCCTCGTCGGCGTCGGGGAGGAACTCGACGGTCGTCTTCGTGTGGCTCGGGGCCGTGCAGACGCTGATGCTGTCGTGGTACGGCATTCGGCGCTCCGTGTCTCGCATCCCGTGATACTTCACGAGGCCCTGAATCGGGTGGGCCTTGGCGGTGGCCTTCATGTTCGAACGCCCGTCGGACTCGGGGTTAAACGTCCCGATAGGTGTCGACACCGGCGGGTAACGAGTATAGTCGGTCGGAAATCGAGTGCGCGCCGGCGGGAGGGCCGGCGCGGGTCGGTCGCAACGGTGCGCAGGAAGGACGCACGTTCTCCCTCTCCAGCGGGAGGCGGTCGAGTTCGATGCAATCGGTCGCCGTTCGGTTACGTGGGTCGTCGTATCGTATTGGCTGTCTCGTGGTTGATTCGCTGGGTCCGCTTCGATTGGTTGGCTGGTTTGGTCGAGTTCGGTGCGGTCGGTTCGTTACGGTGCGGTCGGTTCGTTACGGTGCGGTCGGTTCGTTACGGTGCGGTCGGTTCGTTACGGTGCGGTCGGTNCGGTCGGTTCGTTACGGTGCGGTCGGTTCGTTACGGTGCGGTCGGTTCGTTACGGTGCGGTCGGTTCGTTACGGTGCGGTCGGTTCGTTGCTGTTCGGTCGGTCCGTTGCTGTTCGGTCGGTCCGTTACGGTTCGATTGGTTGGCTGGTCGTTCGAGTTCGATGCGTGTGGTTCGTTGCTGTTCGTCGTCGTGCGATTGGTTCTGCCCGGCTATTCTGTGGACTCGGATTCGTGTCCTCGCTCCCAGACGTTCGTAACGCTCTCCCCTGTCGGCGGTGTGTGGCTGACGTCTCGCATCGTCTCGTTCGGGCGGTCACTTGTGTTGCTCATGTGTTGCCTTGGTAGTTGCTACCACGATTCGTGGATAAAGATTTCGGCGATATTATATTACGACTTATTAGCATACTAGGAGATATGAGGGGCGAGTCGAACCGGACCCGAACGCGTGTGGAACGAACACCGGACGGGCGGCGACTGGCCGTCTCCCGGCGGATTTCGGCTCCCGCGGACGCGGCGTGGGGCGTGTTAGTGTCGGTCGCCGACTGGCCCGACTGGGGGCCGAGCGTGTCGGCCGTCCGCGGCGTCGACGGACGCATCGAGGCGGGAAGTCGCGGGGAGGTTCGCGTCGCCGGCGTCTGGGTCCCGTTCAGCATCGAGACGTGCGACGACGAGTCCCGTCGGTGGACGTGGCACGTGGCCGGGATTCCGGCGACGGGACACCGCGTGGAGTCGGTCGGGGCCGACCGCTGCGAGGTGGCGTTCGAAGTACCGGTGCTCGCGGGGCCGTACGCCGCGGTCTGTGCGCTCGCGCTGCGGAGAATCGAGCGGCTCGCAAAGCGGCGACCCACAGACGAGGCGAGCCGGGACCGAAGTGAGTGAGTGGGTGAGTGAGTCAGCGGGCCGAGGGTGTATCTCCACGCGACGGCTCAGAACGGACCGAACAGTACGACCGCCGCCGCGACCGCCGCGATGACCACGGCCGCGACGAGGAGTGCGAGCGCGCGACCGGAGCCAGCGTCTTCGGCGGCGTCCGCCTCGGCCGCGGCGCGGGCTTCCTCGGCGTCGATCTCGTCGACGATGTCCTCGAACTCCGGTTCGTGCGGCTCGTGATACTCGTCGATGATAGCCTCGTCGAGGTCGGCGTCTTCGAGCGCCTCCACGAGACCGGGGAGCGCCACGAGTTCGATGGGCCGTTCGACCTCCTCGGGGTCCACGACGAGGGCGCGGTCGCCGTCCTCGTCGGGTTCGTCGAGCTGTTCGTCGGCGGCGAACGCGAGCGCGAGCGTCTCCGCGGCCTGTTCCTCGTCGCCGGTCGTCAGGAGCGTTCCGTCGATGCCGCGGTCGTCGCAACGCTCGGCGAACGCCTCGACGCTCCGGGCGTCGAACGCGGCTTCGACGTCTATCCAGACGACCTCGGTCGGTTGTGGCTCCCCTTCGGGGGCCGCAAAGAGGAACGTCCGCCCGTCGCGGACGGTCCGTTTCGTCCGCTCCCCGCGGGCTGAGCGGACCCGCTCGACGACGGTCGCCGCGTCGTCGGTATCGAGAAACGAGAGCACACTCGACAACGACACGTCGCTCATTGTTCGGACAGACTTCGCATCCCGCGATAAACCTTCGCGCCCCATTATCAATCTGTGATAACGGGCGGGTCGTCGGCGCAGCCTCGTCGGGACGTTAGTCGGGGCGGACGAGTTCGAACCGGTCGTCGGTCGTCGCGTACTCGTTGCCCGCGAGTCGGCCGACCGCGTCGAGTTTCCTCGTGTCGAGTTTGCCGTCGGTCAACACCTCGTCGGCGACGTGCGCGTGGACGACCTCGCCGAGGACGAGCGTCGAGGAGCCGACCTCCACGCTGTCGTAGAGTGTGCACTCGAAGGCGACTTTAGCGTCGGCGACGCGGGGGGCGTCGACCCGGAGGGACTCGGCCTTCTCGATGCCGGCGTGTTCGAACTCGTCGACGCCGGGCGGGACCGTCGCGGCGGTCTCGTTCATCGCCTCGACGAGGTCTCGGGTGACGACGTTGACGACGAACTCGCCGCGGGAGATGGCGTTTCGCGGCGTGTCCTTCAGCGACGGGCCGCGGCCGACCGGCGCGAAGACGACGACCGGCGGGTCGACGCTGGCGACGGTGGAGAAACTGTACGGCGCGAGGTTGTCGGCGTCGTCGCCGCGGGTGCTCACCCACGCGATGGGACGAGGGACCACGGCCCCCGAGAGCAGGCGGTACGGGGAGCCGAACTCGTCGGGCGCACCGTCCATCAGCGACCCGCCTCCGCGGGCGGACGGGGTCGGCTATGCGGCGGGAGACGTGCGCGTGTCAAGCCCGGTATTGCGTCGGTCATGAATGGGTGAATGGATGTGTGGTGGGTTCGGACGCCGATGAATCTGTGGGGCGGTGGCGGGTCGAGAGTCTCGTCGTCGTCGCTTCGGAGCCGCCTCGGTGCGGTTAGAGCAGCGTCAGGCCGACGGCGTAGGACCACGTCGTCCCGCTGAGTGCGAGGAAGACGAGCGCGCCGCCGAGCATGACGACGTTCTTCAGGAAGCTTGTCATCTCGGACTCCTGTTGCTCCTCGGGAACCGCCCAGAAGTCGTGGAACACCGGCGTTCCGACGACAAGGAAGACGGCGACGGCACCGGCGGCGAGCGCGGGCAGGACGCCGAGGGCGATACCGAGACCGCCGAACACGAGCATCCCGCCGGAGACGACGACGCCGAGGCGGGCCGCCGGCAGGCCCTTCATCTCCGCGTAGCCGGTCATGTGGTCGAGGTTCAGGAAGTGGTTGAGTCCCATGAACGCGAGCACCGCGCCGAAGAGGACGCGCGCGAGGAGGAACGCGATGTCCGCGCCGGGAGAGGCGAACTGGAGCGCGACGCTCATCTCGGTACCTCCGTCGCGGCGGTGGTTCTGTGACGGTCCGTCGTCGGGGGTAGTACTATCATTACGTTACCTGGTACGAGACGGAACCGATATATGTGTTTGCTGACATACATATCACCGGGTAACCGTGCAGGTATCCGGTTACGCCGGCGTCACTCCAAGTCGGTAACGTCCACGAAGAGTTCGGACGTTCGGTGGTAGAATCGGCACACTCTGGACGAGTAAGTGAGAGAACGTTTCGTTCTCAACCAATATATGGTACGTATATGGTAGTATTGTTCGACCCTCGAAAGATATACCCCGCTTGGCAGTGCATATCAGTACGGGACGTGTCAACCATGATGAAAACAACCAGCGGAGAGTCTCATTTATGACCGAGACGTGGGATTCCGCGGGCTATATCGCGAGTTCTCGGTACCGACTGGACGTGTGTCGGTACCTCTCAGAGCACGGTTCGGGACTTCCGTCTCGAATCGCCGCGGAGACCGATCTCGCACAGCCGCACGTGTCTCGGGCGCTCTCCGAACTGCGGGAGCGGGGCATCGTCGAACTGTTGGTACCGGAGTCACAGCAGAAAGGGCGACTCTACGGACTGACGGACCTCGGCGAACTCGCCTACGAACGGGTCGCACTCGACCGGGAGGCGGACATCACCGTCGTCGACGACGGCGGGTTCCCCGCGCCCGAACTATCCTCGGATTTACAGAAAGCGTACGGGGGCGCGCTCCGAGCAATCGCGTGGTGTGAGCCGATTCAGACGCGGATTCGCTTCTTCGAGCAGTCGCTCATCGAACGCTACGACGAAGACACCGTCAAGACGCTCGTCGCGACGCTCACGAACGAGGAGGCCATCGACCAACCCCTCGAAGACCTGCCAATCGGAGGGCCGGAACTCGTCGCGTTCGCCATCGACGACGCGCTCATCGTCAGGGTGCCCCTCGAGGACGACGTGAAACTGCTCGTCTCGCTCGACGCGACTGTCGACGTGACGCTCAACGAACTCCGCGACTCCTGCCGGCAGATGACGGCTACGGCCCTCGACTCCTAACTCCGACGCTTTTGTCTCCCAGCCCCGTACTGCGAGCCGTGCCACAGCGATGCACCGTCGTCGGTGTCGACGGCTGTCGGTCGGGCTGGGTGTGCGCCGTCGCCGCCGACGGCCTCTCCGTGAGAGTCGTCTCTGACTTCGCCGCCGTCTGGGACCTCGCCCGCGAGCGTGACGCTGAGCGGGTGCTCGTGGACATCCCTATCGGTCTTCCCGAGTCCGACCGCCGCGCGTGCGACCGCGAGGCCCGCGAACTGCTCGGCGCTCGGGCCGCCACCGTCTTCTTCGCGCCCGTCCGGGCCGTCCTCGACGCCGACTCCCACGAGGCGGCAAGCGCGACGAACCGCGAACACACCGGGGCGGGACTCTCGATTCAGGCGTGGCACCTCGTGCCCAAAATCCGCGAGGTCGACGCCGCTCTTCGGGAGACACAGCGCGCCCGACAGCGCGTGTTCGAATCCCATCCCGAACTCGCGTTCGCCGCGTTCGCCGGCGAACCGCTCTCGGAATCGAAAGCGACAGCCGAGGGCCGCGCTCGCCGCCTCGACGTGCTCAAGACGGCGTTCGCCGGCGACGGGGTCGGCGACGACAGTTCGAATGCCGGCGCGACGGACGCGTCGAAGTTCGACGCCGAGCGCGCCTACCGCGAGACGCTGGCCCGGACGCTCCGACGCGACGTGGCTCGCGACGACGTGCTCGACGCGCTCGCGCTCGCGGCCGCGGCCCGGCGACCGCTCGGGACGCTCCCGAGCGACCCGCCGCGGGACGCCGCCGGACTGGAGATGGCGATTCGCGTCCCGACGGGGGCTCTCGGGACGAATACAGAAGTTTGACAATCACTAGCATCTATCCGTAAAATCTTGAAACACACGAGTATATAGTCAACAATAGTGTTGGGTATTCTTCGGGGAGAATATATTTATGCACGGTGTTCAATCGGATAGATGGCGCGGCCACTGTCGCCACCACAGAATACCCAGCCCAGCCCAATGCGTGATTCAGTGCCAGCACGCAGTCGGTCGCGCCTCCCGCTGCCTCTACGCGGGTTCGACGTCCCCGCCCCGGACTCGAACCCGACCGTTTCAACGCCCTGAGCGCCCGCTACGGTCGGCCTAACGCCCTGTTATCGCCCGAATTCGGCCCTGTGTCCCCGGCCCGAAGCTACATCTACAACCCATCCTAACCCCGCGTATGTACACCGGCAGGACGGACCGGCCCTGCTGTCTCTGCGACGACCCGAAGACGGTCGCCCGCATCGCGGTCCCCCCGCGAGCGGTGACGCTCATGGAGAACGCCGCCCCCATCGCGTGGCGCGACATCGTCGGCGACGTGACGCTCCAATTCTGCGAGAGCGACTGGGAACTCGTCACCGAGTTGGTCTTGGACCTCGGCATGCACCCTCTCTCTCGGTGCAACGTCGCCCGCGCGGACTTCAGTATCCGCGAGGACTTCGAGGCGCTCCTGAACAGCACCCGCGAGGAACCCGACCAGACCGAACAAGAAGACCGCATGCTCGCCGAGGCCCGCGCCGTCATCGACGACGCCGACGACCCGATGGTCGAAGTGCGCGACCTCGTGGAGGCCCACGTCGTGGTCCGCGCGATGGCCGAACTCGGCGTCGACAGACCCGCGTGAGTCGCGTTCGCTGAGCCTCCCGGAAGCGACGACTTCGATTTTCTCGCCCGGCTGACTGTCCCGAGCAGGGCGAATATCGTATTTCCCCGCAGAGGACGTATCAGCGACTAGTTGGGTCGGTCCGTCGCCGCCCCCGCGCCGATGTCCGCGGACCCGGACGCCGTCGGTGCCGCCCGCCGGGACCTCACGATGAAGAGTCACACCGCTATCTTGGTCGCCGTACTGCTCGTCCTCGCCGCGCTCCCGACACCCGTCGCCGGCCAGCAGGCCGAACCGAACAACGTCCCCGTCTTCCGCGCCTACGTGGTCGACCCGGTGGTCGAACCCGGCGTCGAGACGACGGTACGAGTGGTCTTCGCCAACGACCCGGTGGACACCGAAGACGTGGCCAAGCCCGCGGAGAACGTCCGCGTTAGGCTCTCCCCGCGAAACACCCCCTTCACCGTCAGGACCGGCGACCTGTTCGTCGGCACGATGAACGACAGCGACACCCGAGAGGTCGCCTTCCGGGTCGAGGCCCCCGAGAACGTCGCGGCCGGCGAGTACAAACTCCGCCTCGACGTGTTCTACGAGTTCGACAACGCCCACCGCCGCGTCTACCGCCTCGACGTGCCCATCAGAATCGAAGAGCGCGTGCGGTTCGCCGTCGTCGGCGCGGACTCGTCGGTCCCCGTCGGCGGGAGCGGCGCGGTCGCGTTGACCCTGCAGAACACGGGCGAACTCGACGCGCGGAACGCCGTCGTCGCGGTGACCGCCCAGTCGGCCGACGTGAGCTTCGACGGCGCGCAGACCGCGAGCAGTTTCGCCGCCGACTGGCCCGCCGGCGAGAATCGGACCTTCGTCTACGACACCGCGCTCGATTCCGAGGCGTCCGTCCGCGGCTACGTCCTCGGCGTCGCCGTCGCCTACGAGGACCCCGACGGCGCGCGCCGACAGTCCCCCGACCTCGCCGCCGGGTTCGTCCCCTCGCCCAAGCAGTCGTTCTCCGTCGCGGACGTGACGAGCACGCTCCGCGTCGGCGACGAGGGCCGAATCGAGGGCGTCGTCGTCAACGACGGAGCGACCCTCGCGCGCAACGCGGTCGTGACGCTCTCGCTCCCCGAGGGGAGCGCGACGGCGACCGAGACCGAGTTCGCCCTCGGCGACCTCGAACCCGGCGAGCGCGTCCCGTTCTCGTTCGACGTGGGAATCTCGGACGACGCGGACGCCGGCCCCCGGCAGTTCACCGCGACCGTCGCCTACCGCGACGCCGAGGGTGACCGGCGCACCGGCGACGACATCGACCTCCGGGTCGCCGTCGCCGCCGCGACCCCCGAGTTCGGCGTGACCGTCGACGAGGGCACCGTCGCGCCGGGTCGGAGCGGACAACTCCGCGTGACGGTCGTCAACGACCGCGACGAGACGCTCACCGACATCTCCGCGAAGATATACCTCGAAGACCCCCTGTCGTCTGCCGACTCCGAGGCGTTCGTGGACGAACTCGCGCCCGGCGAGTCGGCGACGCTCGTGTTCGACGTGTCGGCCGCCCGCGGCGCGCTGGAGAAGGACTACCCGGCCGAACTCGACTTCCGCTACGACGACGGCGCGGGCGAGACGACAATCTCGGACGCCTACCGCGTGCCCGTCCGCGTCGAGGCATCCGAAGACAGTGGCGGCCTCCCGTTCGGCCTCTCGGCCCCGCTCGTCGGTGCGGTCGTCCTCCTTGCGGCGGTCGGCGGCGCGGGCTTCCTCGTCGTCCGCCGGCGGGGGCGGCGCTGAGCCGTGGCCCGACTGGAGTTCCAGCGGTTCGTCGACTGGGTCGACCACCGCATCGTCAACCGCTCGCGGCGCGTCATCCTCGTCTTCCTCGTCGTCACGCTGGTGTTCGGGGCGGGACTGAGCGCCGTCTCGACCGAGGCGGGGACCGAGCAGTTCGCCGAGGAAGTACCGGAAGAGGAGGCGTTTTCGCGCGTCACCGAGGAGTTCTCACCGCGCTTCGAGGCTGGGACCGGTAGCACGCAGCTCATCCAGCGCGCACCGAACGTCCTGACGAGGCGCGAACTCCTGCGGATGCTGGAGGCCCAAAAGCGCCTCTCGGACCGCGACGACCTCCGCGTCGTCGGCACCGCCAGCGCCGCCTCGGTCGTCGCGGAGACGCTCGACCCCGACGCCGACGGCCTCGCCGAGCAGATTTCGGCGCTCGAACGCGCGACCGACAGCGAGGTCGCCGCCGCGGTCCGCGAGAACGCCGACAACGAGCGCTTTACCGGTCTCCTCGCCGACGACTTCAACCCGACCGCGGCGAGCGCCTCGGCGACGATTGCGGTCGTCACCCACTCGATTCCGCTGGCCGACGAGGCCGGTGCGGGACAGGGCGGCGACAGCCCGCTCACCCCGATTCAGCGGACCGCCGGGCGCGTCGTCGCCACCGTCGGCGGCGACATCTCCGTCTTCGGCTCGGGCGTCATCGCCGACGAGTTCGGGACCGTCATCGCCGACTCGCTCATCCTCGTCGTGCCCGCGGCCGTCGTCTTCATCCTCTTCTTCCTCGTCGTCGCCTACCGCGACCTCGTGGACCTGCTGTTGGGGACCGCCGCGCTCGGGATGGCCATCGTCTGGACGTTCGGCTTCCTCGGACTCGCGGGCATCCCGTTCAACCAGATTATGATCGCCGTGCCGCCGCTGCTCCTCGCGGTCGGCATCGACTTCGGCATCCACGCGGTCAACCGCTACCGCGAGGACCGCGCCGAGGGGCTTCCCGTCGGCGATGCGATGCGAAAGGCGACGGACCAGCTCCTCGTGGCGTTCTTCATCGTCACCGCGACCACCGTCATCGGCTTCCTCTCGAACCTCGTGAGCAACCTCACGCCGATTCGGGACTTCGGCGTCGTCGCGGCCATCGGCATCGTCTTCACCTTCCTCGTGTTCGGCGTGTTCCTCCCGGCGACGAAAGTCGAGGTGGACAGGCTCCGCGAGCGCTACCCGATTCCGACGTTCAGCCAGTCGCCGCTCGGCCGCGAGGGGAGTTCGCTCGGGAGGGTCCTCCGGCTCGGCGTCGCGCCCGCCCTCCGCGCCCCCGCTGTCGTCCTCGTCGTCGCGCTCGTCCTCTCGGGGTCTGCGATGTGGTACGCCACGGGCGTCGACACCGAGTTCGGACAGGAGGACTTCCTGCCGCCCGCGGAGGCCCCGGCGTACCTGAAATCCCTCCCCGAGCCCTTCGCGCCGAGCGACTACAGCGTCGTCGCCGACATCGAGTTCCTCGAAGAGCGCTTTTCGTCCTCCCAGAGCGGGGTCGTGACGGTGTACCTCGAGGGGCGACCGACCGACGACGCCTACCTCGAAACGCTCGACCGGGTCGCACAGGACCCGCCGGACACGTTCATCGTCGAGGACCGCCGGGCCGACTCGACGAGCGTCCTCACCGTCATCGACGCCGAGGCCCGGGAGAACCCCGAGTTCGCCGCGGTCGTCGCGCGACACGACCGCGACGGCGACGGCGTCCCCGACCGGAACCTCACCGAGGTGTACGACGCGCTGTTCGCCACCGACTCGGCCGCCCGCGCCGGAGAGTACCTCGCCGACGACTACCGGAGTTCGCGGGTCGACTACCGCGTCCGGGCCGACGCGGACGACGACGCGGTCGTCGCCGACGCCCACGAGGTCGCCGCGCGCTTCCGCGGTCCGAGCACGGCCACCGGCGCGGTCGTCGTCTTCTCGGCTATCTCGGACCTCATCCTCGACTCCGCGGTGCAGAGTCTCGCCATCTCGATGGCCGGCACCGGCGCGTTCCTCGTGTTCGTCTACTGGTGGCTCGAACGCCGCCCCTCGCTCGCGCTCGCCAACCTCGTGCCCATCCTCGTCGCGGTCACGTTCGTCGCCGGGACGATGCGACTCGCCGGCATCTCGTTCAACGCCTTCACCGCGACGGTGCTCGCGCTGACTATCGGCCTCGGCGTGGACTACTCGGTCCACGTCGTCCACCGCTTCGTCGACGAGCGCGCCGACCACGACCTCGAAACCGCGCTCGACCGGACGGTCCGCGGCACCGGCGGTGCGCTCGCGGGCAGCATGCTCACGACCGTCTTCGGCCTCGGCGTGCTCGTCCTCGCGGTGCTCTCGGTCCTCGGCCAGTTCGGCCTGCTCACCGCCGCGAGCATCGTCTACTCGTTCCTCGCGTCGATGCTCGTGTTGCCCTCGGCGCTGGTCCTCTGGGACCGGTTCAGCGGCAACGACCCGCTCGTTCCTCTCGGCGGCGTCGAACGCGAGTCCGGCGCGGCGGCGACCGCCGACTGAGATTCGCGTCCCCGCTCACGAACCTGCTCGTATTCGCGTTCCCACTTACGCGCCGCTCGTATTCGCGTACCTACTCACGCGCCGGTTCCCACGCCGAACAGCCGCGTCGACCCCCACGAGAGGACGACGATGCCGACGATGAACACCGCGAGCGCGGCCATCATCGGAAACGGGTCGAGCGACGGCCCGCCGAGGAACGGCCCGCGGACGATGAGAAACGAGGTGCCCATCGAGAGGCCGAGTCCGACGCTCGTGACGAGCGTGAAAAACAGTTTTGCGACGCCGATTCCCCGCGTGTCGTTCCGGAAGCGCATGGGGACACGTCCCCCGAACCCCGCTTGAACGATTTGGCCGTCTCGTTGATGTTATCGGGCGGTTGTCGGGTTCTCGGTCAGCGCTCGACGCGGAATCCCGTCTCGCCGTCCGGCTCCTCGTAGGTGACATCCACGTCCTCGACGGACGCCATCGGACTCCCCTCGTGGCACCACTCGACCATCGCCTCCACGTCGTCGCGGGGGCCCTCGAAGACGGCCTCGACGCGGCCGTCCGAGAGGTTCTTCACCCAGCCGTCGACGCCGCGGTCGCGGGCGGTGTCGCGGGTCGTCGCCCGGTAGTAGACGCCCTGTACGTGTCCCGAGACGTAGACGTGCGCGCGGGTTCGACCGTGCTCGCTCATGGCACCCGATTCGTCATCCGTCGTCAAAGGCGTGCTGCCTCTGGCGGTCGGTTCGGCGGTCCGTCCGACGCCGGAGTCGCCGTCTCCCCGCCCGTCGCCGCGACCGTACCGGCCGCCCCGTGCCCCCGACCCGCACGCATCCGGCGAACCGTCAGCATCTAAGTACGACCCCCACGACGCTGGACTATGGAACTCTTCGGCACCGCCGGTATCCGCGGGAGCGCGACGGAGCGAGTCACGCCGGAACTCGCCCTCAGCGTCGGCCGCGCCGCCGGCCTCGCCGCGCTCGAATCGGACGCGCCCGCCGAGTTCGTCGTCGGCCGCGACGGACGGACGACCGGGCAGGGCCTCGCCGCCGCCGTCGAGGCCGGTCTGCTCTCCGCCGGCGCGGACGTGACCCGCGTGGGCGTCGTCCCGACGCCGGCGCTCGCGTTCGCCTCGCGGGGTCGACGCGGCGTCATGCTCACCGCCTCGCACAACCCCCCGACGGACAACGGCATCAAGATGTTCGTCGACGGGCAGGAGTACGACCGCGACCTCGAACGCGACATCGAGACGCGGGTCGAGGCGGGTGCGTCCCCGACCGACTGGGACGACTGGGGTGCGACGGGGACGAGCGGCGTCCTCGACGCCTACCGAAGCGCTATCGTCGAGTTCGCCAGCCAGCACGGGGCGGACCTCGACGGCCTCAACGTCGCCGTCGACTGCGGCAACGGGATGTCCGCGCTCGGCACGCCGCAGGTCCTCCGCGACCTCGGCGCGCGCGTCGTCACGCTCAACGGGCAGATAGACGGCCACTTCCCCGGCCGCGAGTCGAAGCCGACGCCCGAGACGCTCGCGGACCTCATCGCCTTCGTCGCCGACGGCGACTTCGACTTCGGCATCGGCCACGACGGCGACGCCGACCGCATCGTCATCATCGACGGGAACGGCGAGGTCGTCCACGAGGACACCGTCATCGCCATCGTCGCCGAGCACTACGTCCGCGTCTCCGACGCCGACGACCCCGTCGTCGTCACGACGCCGAACGCCTCGGGCCGCATCGACGAGCGGGTCCGCGAGGCCGGCGGTCGGGTCGAGCGCGTCCGCCTCGGCGCGCTCCACGAGGGCATCGCCAGCGCCCGCGCCGGCGGCGGCGACGTGGTGTTCGCGGCCGAGCCGTGGAAGCACATCCACCCGTCGCTCGGCGGCTGGATAGACGGCGTCGCGTCGGCGGCGCTCGTGGCCCGCCTCGCGGCGGAGTCCGGCATGGCCGGCCTGCGCGAACCGGTCACGGAGCGCCCGTACCGCAAGGTGAGCGTCCCGTGTCCCGACGAGAAGAAGCGGGCGGCGATGGCGGCGCTCGAAACCTCGCTTCCCGACGCGATGGGCCCCGAGTCGGTCGACACCGAGTACGGCGTCCGACTGGAGTTCGCCGACGCGTCGTGGACGCTGGTCCGCCCGTCCGGCACGGAACCCTACATCCGCGTGTACGCGGAGGCCGACGACGTGGACCACCTCGTCGACGAGGTGACGGGCGTCGTCGAGGGCGAAATCGAGGACGCCTGAGCGGGGCTCCGGGGGAATCGGTCCGGACGCGCGACCCGGCGAGGCGCGAACACGACGCCCGCGGACGTGAACCGCGGACCCGTTCTCGGCGATTTGCAAACGTGGTGATGCGACGCCGCTGAAACCGCGAAACGACACCTTTATGCAATTTTCGCGGCCCCTGTCTCAATAGGAGTTCATAGATATGGACAGACGTTCTTTTGTCAAAGCGGCAGGGGTCGCGGGTATCGCTGGCCTCGCAGGTTGTACGGGCGGACCGTCCGAGGGGAGCGAAGACACGACGGCGGCGACGACGACCGAGTCGTCCGGCGGCGATGAGACCACGACGGCCGAGCAGACGACCGAGGAGTCCGGTCCGTCGGCCAACGTCGGCATGGTCTACGCGCTCGGCGGTCTCGGTGACAAGTCGTTCAACGACGCCGCGAAGCGCGGCATCGAGCAGGCGGAATCGGAACTCGGCATCGCCTACGACGA
The DNA here is from genome assembly GCF_000336815.1 of Haloferax prahovense DSM 18310. Taxonomy (GTDB): domain Archaea; phylum Halobacteriota; class Halobacteria; order Halobacteriales; family Haloferacaceae; genus Haloferax; species Haloferax prahovense. The sequence continues at coordinate 236,718 of NZ_AOLG01000012.1, read as the reverse complement.
GGCCCAGCCCTCGGCGGCGGAGGAGTTCCCGCAGTTCCAGCGCCGGTTCGCGCAGTCGTCGAGCCCGGACTACGACCTCGTGTCGTGTATCGGCTACGCGCAGAAGTCCGCGCTCTCCGAAACCGCGCCGAGTTTCTCGGACCAGAAGTTCATGATCGTCGACGACGTGGTCGACGAGGACAACGTGGCGAGCTACCTGTTCCGCGAGGAGCAGGGCTCGTTCCAGGTCGGCTACCTCGCCGGCCTCATCACGACCCAGGAGTTCTCCGCTGGCTCCGGCTCGACGACGGCCGACTCGAAGAGCGTCGGCTTCGTCGGCGGCACCGAGACCGAGCTCATCCGCAAGTTCCAGGCCGGCTACGAGGCCGGCGTGGCGCACGCGGACGATGAAATTTCCGTCGACGTGGCCTACGTCGGGTCGTTCTCCGACTCCGCGAAGGGCAAGGAGATTGCCACCTCGATGTACGACAACGGCGCTGACGTCGTCTACCACGCGGCCGGCGGCAGCGGCCTCGGCGTCTTCCAAGCGGCCAAAGAACAGGGCAAGTTCGCCATTGGCGTCGACTCCGACCAGTCGCAGACCGAACCGAACTACGCCGACGTCATTCTCGCCTCGATGGTCAAGCGCGTCGAGTCGGCGGTGTACACCTCCGTCGAGAACGTCGTCAACGACGAGTTCAACGGCGGTTCCACCACGACGCTCGGCCTCGAAGAGGACGGCGTCGCCGCCGTCTACGGCGCGGAACTCGGTTCCGAAATCCCGCAGGACGTGAAGGATTCGCTCTCGGAGTCCCGCGAGGCTATCATCGCCGGCGACATCGAAATCCCGACGACGACCGAGTAACGCCGCACTCGACACTCGCATTTCTTTCGACACCGCGCGCCGAGCGACAGTATTCCCGAATATTGGGGTCAATGTTGCCGCTTTCACACAGCAGCCGGCCGAACATGCTCGCGGGTTGAACGGTTCGAACTCCCCGAGAACCGCCGCGACGCTCCGTGTGGACCACTCCCGCGCCGACGCGAATCCCACGAGTTTAAGCGAACCCCCCCGAAAAAAGGGTCAAGATGAGCACCGCTGTTCATCTCGACGAAATCACAAAACGGTTCCCCGGCGTCGTGGCGAACGACGACGTGGACCTGACCGTCGAGCGCGGCACGGTGCACGCACTTCTGGGAGAAAACGGGGCCGGCAAGACGACGTTGATGAACATCCTCTACGGGCTCTATGAACCCACGGAGGGGACCGTCCACGTGGACGGGGAACCGCGGGACTTCGATTCGCCCGCGGACGCCATCGACGCCGGAATCGGTATGATTCACCAGCACTTCATGTTGGTCGACCCCATGACGGTCGCCGAGAACATCGTCCTCGGCAACGAACCCCGCAAGTGGTTCGGCACGACCGTCGACCGGGAGCGCGCGCGCCAAGAGGTCATCGACCTCTCGAACCGATACGGATTCGACGTGACCCCCGACGACGCCATTGAGGACGTGAGCGTCGGCGTTCAACAGCGCGTCGAGATTCTGAAAGCACTCTACCGCGGGGCCGACATCCTGATTCTGGACGAGCCCACCGCGGTCCTCACCCCGCAGGAGGTCGAAGAGCTGTTCCGCGTCTTCGAGGAGCTGACCGCCCAGGGCAAGACGATTATCTTCATCAGCCACAAGCTCGGGGAGGCGATGCACGCCGCCGACGACATCACCGTCCTCCGAAACGGGAAGAACGTCGGCACCGTCAAGGCTGACGAGACCTCCAACGAGGAGCTCGCCGAACTGATGGTTGGCCGCGAAGTTCTCCTCGAACCGAAGGCCGAACCGCAGGAACCGGGCGACGAGGTGCTCTCGGTGCAGAACCTCTCCGCAAAGGACAACCGCGGCATCCCCGCCGTCTCCGACGTGTCGTTCGACATCCGCGAGGGCGAGGTGTTCGGCATCGCCGGCGTCGACGGCAACGGCCAGTCGCAGTTGGTCGAGGCCATCACCGGCCTGCGGACGCCGACCGGGGGGGCGATTTCCTACAAGGGCCGGGACGTCACCAACGCCTCGCGTCGCTCCCGCATCGCCGACGGGATGGCGTACATCCCAGAGGACCGCCACGAACGCGGGCTCGTAATGGACTTCGACCTCGTCCAGAACGGCATCCTCGGCAGCCAGCACAGCGCGACGTTCGCCGCCGACGGCCGGATAAACTGGGCCGACGCGCGCGACCACGCCGAGCGAATCATCGACGAATACGACGTTCGACCGCCCCACGCCGATGCCGACGCCGAGTCCTTCTCCGGCGGCAACCAACAGAAGTTCATCGTCGGCCGCGAGTTCGAACGCGAACCGGACCTCGTCGTCGCCACCCACCCGACCCGCGGCGTGGACATCGGCGCGATGGAGTTCATCCACGAGCGGCTCTTGGACCTCCGAGCCGAGGGGAAAGCGGTCCTTCTCGTCTCCTCGAAACTCGACGAGGTGCAGGGCCTCTCGGACCGCCTCGGCGTCATGCACGACGGCGAACTCATGGATATCGTAGACCCACGCAACACCACCGAAGAAGAGATTGGCCTGCTCATGGCCGGCGAACGCCCCGACACCGCCGAGACCGACGCGGAACCGCCCGTGGGTGACGCCAAATGAGCGCGACCGAGAACGCGAAGGCCGTCCTCCGGCGGCTGACGGCCGCCTCCGCGACCGAGCGCATCCTCATCAGCTTCGCCGCACTCATCATGGCCGTGCTCGTCGGCGCGGTCATCATCCTCGTCTCCGGCCGCATCACGACGTGTCAGACCGCGGCGACGACGCTGTTCGGCACCGGCTTCTGTTACGACCCCGTCGAGGTGTACCTCGTGTTGTTCAACGGGGCGCTCGGCGAGCCGTTCCTCGTGAACAGCCCGGGAATTCTCAAACCGCTCAACCCCGACTGGAACCCGCTGAACTTCGGGTTCGCGCTCACGCTCAAGGAGACGACGCTTCTCATCTTCACCGGCCTCTCGGTCGCCGTCTCCTTCCGCGCGGGCCTGTTCAACATCGGGACGCAGGGCCAACTCGTCCTCGGCGGCCTCGCGACGGCGCTGTTCTCGTTTTTCGTCGCGCCGCTGCTCCCGTCGGGGCTCGTCGGCGGCCTCATCCTGATTCCGCTCGCCGTCGTCGTCGGCGCGCTCGTCGGCGGCCTCTACGGCGCGATTCCGGGCGCGCTCAAGGCCTACGCCGACGCCAACGAGGTCATCACGACCATCATGCTGAACTTCATCGCGGCGCAGATCGCGTTCGTCCTCGTCAGCGAGTTCTTCGGGAACCCCGACTCGCAGGTCGTCGAGACGACGCCGCTTCCCGATTGGGCGACGCTCCTCCCGGTGGCGTTCCCGCAGGGCGGCGACTTCTCGATTCTCGCGCTCGCGTTCGGCCTCGCACTCGTCGTCGCCGTCTGGTTCCTGCTCGAACAGACCTCGTTCGGGTACGACCTCCGGACGAGCGGCGAACAGCCGGAAGCCGCCGAGTACGGCGGCGTCGACGCCAAGCGCACGACCGTCACGAGCATGTTCCTCTCCGGCGCGCTCGGTGGCATGGGCGGCGCTATCTGGGTGCTCATGGTCATGGGCAAGTGGCAGGCCGGCGTCCCCGCGCTCGGGTTCGACGGCATCACCGTCTCCATCCTCGCGGGGAACAACCCGTTCGGTGTCGTCCCGGCGGCGCTCCTGTTCGGGACGCTCAAATCCGGCTCACTCGCGGTTCAGTTCGGGACCGGCGTCCCGAAACAGCTCGTCGGCGTCCTCCGCGGCCTCATCATCCTGTTCGTCGCGATGCCCGAGTTCTTCCGCATGCTCGGCTCCACTATCGACCTCGAACCGGACCGCGAGACCGTCGCCACGGACGGCGGCTCCCTCGGAGGTGACGACGAATGAGTACAACCACCATCGACCGACTCCGCGACACGGAACTGTCTTACAGAGCGACCCTCGCCGGCGGGGCGCTGAGCGTCTTCCTGTTCATCGCGCTCCTCGGCCTCGCGTTCCCGAGCAGTATCTGGGGCAACTTCCTCGCCATCCTCACGAGTCGGAGCACGCTCTCGTCGGCGCTTCGGCTCTCGGTGCCAATCACCTTTGCCGCGCTCGGCGGCATCTTCTCCGAGAAGGCCGGCGTGGTGAACATCGGGCTGGAAGGGCTACTCATCATCTCGGCGTTCACCGCGGTCATCACGACGGCCGTCGTCGGCCCCGAGATGACCGTCCTCGGTCTCCCGGCCATCTGGATCGGCTTCTTCGCCGGCATCCTCTCGTCGGTGCTGTTCTCGGCGCTGTTCGCGGTGGTCTGCATCCGATTCAAGGCTGACCAGATTATCGCCGGCCTCGCCGTCTGGCTCATCGCGCTCGGTCTCGCGCCGTTCGCGGCGACGGTCTACTACGGCGGCGTCAACACCGACAACCTCGGGACGACCCTCGGGACGTGGACGATTCCCGTCCTCTCGGACATCCCGTTTTTCGGCGCGTTCTTCGACGCCGACCCCGCGGTGTACATGATGCTCGTCGCGGTCCCGGCGTCGTGGTACGTCCTGAACCGCACGGCGTTCGGCCGCCACGTCCGCGCGTCCGGCGAGAACCCGAAGGCGCTCGACACCGTCGGCGTCGACGTGAGCCGCGTCCGCTACGCGGGCGTCCTCCTCTCGGGCTTCCTCGCCGGTGTCGGCGGCTCCGCGCTGTCGCTCGGCCTCGGTCAGTTCGTCGGTAACAACCAGACGATGGTCAACGGGAAGGGCTTCATCGCCATCGTGGCGTATCTCTTCGGGAACTACAACCCCGTCGGCGCGTTCGGCGCGTCGTTCCTCTTCGCGGGGCTGGAGGCCGCCCAGATTCGCCTCCAGCAGGTACCCGGATACGCCATCCCCGACTCGCTCATCCAGACGATTCCGTACGTGACCGTCCTCGTCGTCCTCGCGCTCGTCGGCCGCACCCGCATCCCGGAGGCGGCAGGCGAGCACTACGACACCGGCGACGACAACCGCTGAGCGACCCGGAATCCTCGTTTCCCCCGTCTTTTTCGTTCCCCTGTTCTCCGTTCTCGACCGTTCGAGCGCCGCATCTCGGCCGGGCCGTCTCCGTCGAACCCCTCCCGAACGGTCGGTGCGGGAGTAAAGAGTTTTCAGCCCGCGATATGGAGGTGATACCATGTCCACAGACGAGAACGACACCGCCGAGGAGTCCTCGGCGAGCCCACGGACCCAGTCCGTGGACGTGGTGGTCGTCGGCGCGGGAACCTCCGGCTGTTACGCCGCCGCCACCATCGCGAACGCGGGCTACGACGTGACCATCGTCGAGCGAAAGTCCGCGGAGGAAGCGGGACACATCGCCTGCGGGGACGCCCTGAAGGGCGCGGACGCCTTCCCCGAGGCGATTCCGAAGTCGAAAATCGAGCCCGCGTTCACCAACACCGAGGTCGACCACGGCCGCTTCGAGATTCCGCAGGAGGACACCGTCCTCGACATCCCGGTCCCCGGCGAACTCGCCGTCATCGACCGCTGGGAGTACGGCCGCCTCATCATCGAGGGCGCGGACGAGGCCGGTGTCGAACTCCACTACGACACGGTCGTCCAGGACGTGAAACAGGACGACGACGGCACCGTCACCGGCATCGTCGGCAAACACGACGGCGAGGTCGTCGAGTACGACGCCGACATCGTCATCGACGGCGCGGGCTCGCTGTCGCTCCTCCAGGACAAGGTGGACTTCTCCGACGCCACCTTCGACACGAACGTCTCCTACCAGCACTTCTCGTCGGCGTACCGCGAGGTCGTCGAGGTTCCCGAACCCGTCGAGTGGTCCGACGCGCTCGTGTTCAAGCCGGCCGAGGTCGCCGCGGGCTACGTCTGGTACTTCCCGCGGACCGAGACCGAAATCAACGCCGGCCTCGGCTTCCAGATGACGGAGGAGCCGATGAAGCTCGTCGACGACCTGAAGAAGGACCTCCGGGAGCGCCCCGAGTTCGAGGGCGCGGAGGTCATCGACAAGCTCGGTGCCGCGCTCCCGACCCGCCGACCCTACGACTCGGCGACCGCGCCGGGGTACATGGCCGTCGGCGACGCCGCGGCCCACGTCAACCCGACGACCGGCGGCGGCATCGCCGGCGCGGCCTACGCCGGCAAGTACGCCGGCGAGCAGGCCGCCATCGCGCTCGACGCGGGCGACGTGAGCGAGGAGATGCTCTGGCGCTACAACCAGCGCGTCATGGACCACTTCGGCGGCCGCTACGCCAGCCTCGACGTGTACAACATCCTCTCGACCGCCGTCGACGTCGACGACCTGATGGGCCTCATCGCCTCCATCCCCGGCGAGAAACTCGCCGAGGCGCTCTACTCCGGAACGACCTCGTTCGGCCCCGTCCTCCTCGCGCAGACCGCGGCGTCGAGCTACGGTCACTGGAGCCAGATTTACGAGTTCTTCAAAATCAAGCGCCTCGCCGACGAACTGCTGGCCCACTACGGCCGCTACCCGACCCGACCGAGCGCCCTCGAGGGCTGGAAGGTCGAGCGGGACCGCATCATGGACGACATCTACGAACTCACGGGCGCGGACCCGAAGTACTGACCTCGGACCCCGCCGCGAACGAGACGTTTCGGAACTCGAACCGGGCACCGCCGTTTTCGCCGTCCGTCGCCGTCACCTCCCAGCCGTGCGCGTCGGCGACGCCGGAGACGATAGCGAGGCCCAGGCCGGTCCCCCGCGAATCGGTGCTGTAGCCCGACTCGAAGATGCGCTCCCGTTCTTCCGGTGGGATACCGGGGCCGTCGTCCTCGACGAAGAAGCCGTCGTCCAGCGGGCCGACCCGGACGTTGACGCCGGGCGTTCCCCCGTCGGTGGCGTCCGGAACCGGTCGTCTGACCCCCGGATTCGGTGCCTCGTCGGGTGACGGTGGACCACCTGCCGCGCCGCGCTCGACGGAGTCAGACGCGGTCTGGTTGCCTGTCGAACTGCGTTCTACAGCGTCACCGGACACAGTCCGGTTGCCTGTGGAACCGTGTTCCACCGAGTTCCGAAACAGGTTCTCGAAGACGGCGGTGAGCCGTCCCCTGTCGGCGAGGAGTTCCGCGTCGGCCTCGACGGTCAGGCCCGACGCGCCGAGACTGGTGTTCGTCACCGCGTCCGCGGCCACGGTGGCGAGGCTGACGCGCTCGACCTCGCCGACCGACTCGCCGGCTCGGGCGAGCTGTAACACGTCTTGGATGAGCGCCTCCATCCGGTCGTGGGCGTCGGCGACCGTCGAGAGGTGCTCCGTCCCGTGGCCGTCGCGGGCGAGTTCGAGCCGCATCTGGGCGACGTTCAGCGGGTTTCTGAGGTCGTGCGTGATGACCGACGCGAACTGGTCGAGCCGGTCGTTGCGGCGGCGGAGGTCCGTCTCGCGGGCGTCGCGGTGGGTCGACCACCGGACCGCGCCGACCGCGAGCGCGGCGGACCCGACGAGAAGCGCTCCGTCCTCGAAGACGAGCGTGAACGCCTCGGGCTGGACGACGACCTCGTCGACCGCGTCGCTGACGGCGTAGACGGCGACCAGCGCGGTCCCGACGTACAACGGCCGCCAAATCGTCTGCACATCGCGGACGCTCCCGACGACGAACGCGCCGGCGAGCGGAATCGGAACCAAGAGGAGTTCCACGGCGAACCGGAGCCAGTGAACCTCGGGGCTGTCGGGGAAGACGGCGACTTGGACGACCGCGACGCCGACGGCGATGCCGACGACTGCGAGACCCGGACGCAGGTCTGCGTCTTCGGTCGATTCACCTCCGAGGAGCCCCATCGCTGGCGGCTATGCACGGGGGGGACAAATAACCGCTGGCGGTTCGTCGCGGGCGATCCGGTCGAGCGCGAGTCAGCTCCGACGAGCCGAGGTGGCCGTAAATCGCTCAAGCGGCGCTCTCGGCGCGACTCAGCGTTTCTTCGCTCGACTCAGGGCCGGCCAGCGGCGATTCGTTCGACGCTGCCGGCGAGCACGTCCACGGCGATGCGGATGGTTTCCTCGTCCACGTCGAACGTTCGGGTGTGGTGGCCGCCGGGGTGGTCGGTGCCGACGCCGACGTAGGCCGCGAGGCCGCCGCGGTCCTGGACGTACTGCATGAGGTAGGTCGCGTCCTCGCTGCCGCCGAGGTCGTCGCTTTCGAGAATCGAGGTGACGCCCTCGACCCCCTCGCTCACGCCGCCGACGATGGCCGCGAGCGCGTCGTCGCTCCGGGCGCTCGGGGCCTTCCCCTCGACCCCGATTTCGACCTCGCAGTCGTGCATCGCGGCCGCCGACTCGATGACGGTGTGGGCGCGGTCTTCCATGTACTCCATGAGCTCCGTCGTCGCGCCGCGCACCTCGCCTTCGATGAACGCCTCCTCGGCGACGATGTTCGTGGCCGTGCCGCCGCCCATCAGGCCGACGTTGACGCGGGTCGGTCCGTCGGAGTGCCGGGAGATGCCGTAGAGGTTCTGCGTGGCCGCCGCGGCCGCGAGGTTCGCGTTCTTTCCCTCCTCGGGCTTCGCGCCCGCGTGGGCCGGCGCGCCGGTGAACTCGGCGCGGAAGTGCGACACCGCGAGGAAACCGCCGACGCCGCAGACGACCTCGCCGGTCGGGTGGTCGAGACCGACGTGAAGCGCGAGCAGGTAGTCAACGTCGTCGAGGTGGCCGCCCTCGGCGACGGCCTTCCCGCCGGCGACTTGTTCTTCGCTCGGCTGGAAGAACACCTTGAACGTCCCCTCGAAGTCGGACTCGACGACGGCGTCGAGGACGCCGATACCGATTGTCGCGTGGGCGTCGTGGCCGCAGGCGTGCATGAAGCCCTCGTTCTCGGAGCGGAAGCCCTCGGCGGCCGGGAGGTGGTCGCCGTCCTCGGACTCGGTGATTGGGAGCGCGTCGATGTCGACGCGGAGCCCGACGGTCGGGCCCTCGCCGCGTTCGACGACCGCGACCGCGCCGGTGTAGCCGCCGACGAGGCGGTCGAGAACGTCCTCGCGCGCGCCGGCCTCGCGGGCCCGCTCGAACCACGCGTCGAGTTCGGCGTCGTCGGGGACGGCCATGCGCTCGTCGGCGTCGAGTATCTCCGGGCCGACGTAGAGCGCGTCGAGGTCGCGCGTCTCCAGTTCGTCGACGAGGCGGGCGGTGGTGTAGAACTCGCGCCACGCGGGTTCGGGGTGGCGGTGCAGGTCGCGGCGAAGCGAGACGAGGTCGTCCATCGTCGCTCGGTGGCTCATGTCCGGACTCTTTTCTCCCGGCGATGATAAACGCTCCCGACGGTTCGTGGCCGAGAAACTCAAGTTTGGAAGAAATAGTTGGAGGAAATTCGTGCCTATTATATATCCCAGTCAATCTCTGACAAACGATGCCAGAAGAACCGGACATCGAGCTCAGTTTCCGTGGCGGGCGCCTCGTGAGCGCCCTGCCCATCGCCCTGTTCATCGCGTGGGCGATTTTCCAGAGTGGTATCCTCGGTATCGGCGATACGACCGGCCTCGTCGCGGGGATGCTGACAGGACTCATCGTGGGACTACTGTTCGTCCGGGGAGATTGGAAGGACTACGCGGACGTCGTCTTCGCCGGCATGACCCGCCGGGTCGCCGCGACGGCGGTCGTCGCGTGGCTCTGGGCGGGCATGTTCGCCGAGACCATCCAGGTCGGCGGCTTCGTCGACGGCCTCGTCTGGGCGGCCACGGTCCTGAACGTCGGCCCGGGGCTGTTCCCGGCCGTGACGTTCCTGCTCGCGGCGCTGTTGGCGACCGGTATCGGCACCGGCTACGGCACCGCAATCGCCTTCACGAGTCTCGTCTTCCCGGCGGGGCTCCTCCTCGGTGCGAACCCCGTGTTGCTGTTCGGCGCGATTCTCTCCGGCGCGGTGTTCGGGGACAACCTCGCGCCCGTCAGTGACACCACCATCGTCTCCGCGGTCACGCAGGACGCCGATATCGGTGGCGTCGTCGCCTCGCGGGTGAAGTACGCCGTCGTCGCGGCGACGCTCGCAATCGCGGCGTACCTCGTCGCCGGCTTCGGAATCCCCGGCGTCTGGGGCGGCATGCCGTACGTCGACGTGGCCGGCGAAGTCTCCGCGTCCGTGTCGCCGTGGGGACTCGTCCACCTGCTCGACATCGCCGTGGTCATCGCGCTCGCCGTCCGCGGCCGACACATCATCGAGGCCGTCTCGTGGGGACTGCTCCTCGCGGCGGCGTTCAACGTCGCGCTCGGCGCGGCGAACTTGGTGGACGTTTCGGTCGGAAGCATGCTCCTGTTCAGCGCGCCGCAGAACGGACTCACGCAGGCGGTCGAGGCGCTCCCGCTCCTCGGGGCCGTCGTCGAGACCGTCCCCGCGGGGCAGGTCGGCGTCGGCGGGAGCGTCTACTCCGGCGCGGCCGGCTTCTTCCCGCTCATCGTCCTGACGCTGCTGCTCGTCGCGGGCGCGGAAGTCATGCGCGCCGGCGGCGGCTTCGACGCGATTCAGGAACTCGTCATCGACCGCGTCGCCACGACGGTCCGCCGCGCGGAGACCACGATGGTCGTCGGGACGGCGCTCGTCAACGCGACGGTCACCATCAACACGGCGGCCGAAATCGCCATCGCGCCCTACGTCGCCACGCTCGGCAAGCGCTTCAACATCAACGGCTACCGCCGCGCCAACATCCTCGACGCCAACACCTCGGCGCTGGGGTACATCTTCCCGTGGGGCGGCGGCCTACTCGCGGGCTACGGGGCCATGCAGGGCCTCGTCGGCGGCGAGGCGACGCCGTGGTTCACGGCGGAGATGCTCGTGAACCCCGCGTCGGTCTTCCCCTACGTGTTCCACGGCTGGTTCCTCGTGGCGGTGTTCCTGTTCGCCGCGTGGACCGGCTACGGCCGCGAGTACGTCTCCGACCGCACGAGCGAGGAGGTGAGCCGCGTATGAGCCGCCTCGATAAGCTCTTGGCCGGCTGGACGTTCCGTACCGCGACGCCGACGTTCGAACCCGGCGAGGTCATCACGGCCTACGTCAGCGAGCGCAACGGCGACGGTCTCACCGTCCGCATCGGCGACTCGATCATCCGGGTCGAAGACGGCCGAGGCGCGGCCGTCGAGGACAAGATTCGGCTGGAGGTCACGTCGTTCGACGCCACCAACCACGTCGGTACCGGCGAAGTGGTCGAAGTCCTCGGGCCGGACGCCTGAGCGGTCGAAAAAGCAGACAAAAAGCGCAGACCCGCGTCTTCTTTCGCGCTCCGTGGCCGCCGTCAGCGACGGTGACCGAGCGGTTTCTTCTGTTCGACTTCGATTTCGAGGTGGACGCTGTCGGGGAACTCCTTGAGGCCGACTTCGCGGGCGATCTGGTCCGCGCCGTGGATTTCGAGCCGACGGGTGTACACAGGGTAGGTCCACGACGAGAACTGGTCGCCGGGCTGGAGCGTCCGATACTGCGGGACGCTCACCTGCTTCGGCTGGTCGGAGTGGGGGCCGCGGCACTCCGCGCCCTTCCGCTCGACGAACTGCTTGAGGTCGTCGACCACTCGGTCGAGGACCGCCTTATCACCGCTTTGAAAGGTGAGTTTTGTGACGAAGGCCATAGCTGGGTACTACTCCTTGTTGCACGCTCCGACGGTAAAAGCGCATCTACACGAACCGGGGACCCCGGGCTTCCGCCACCCGAATCCCGAACGAACGACCGTGCGAACACGCTACAGCCTCCGATACCCTCTTAAAGGGTGGCACGTTTATTTCGGGTAATGGCAGTCGAAGCGGTTAGCGCTGGAGCCATTCTCTTCCGCGACACCCGCGGCCGGAGGGAGTACTTACTCCTGAAGAGCCGTCCCGGGGACTGGGAGTTCCCGAAGGGCGGGGTCGAAGGGGACGAGGAGCTTCAGCAAACGGCAATCAGGGAGGTCAAAGAGGAGGCGGGAATCGCAGATTTCCGTCTCATCGACGGCTTCCGCGAGGACTACAGCTACGTCTTCGAGGCGAACGGTACGACGATTCACAAGACGGTCCACCTCTTCATCGCGCGCTCGTTCGAGGCGTCCGCGGAGCTCTCGACGGAGCACCGCGACCTCCAGTGGCGCGACTACGAGCAGGCCATCAACACCATCACGCAGGACGGCCCCCGCGAGATATTCGAGCGCGCACACGAGTTCCTCGACGAACTCGCCGAGAGGAACGAGGGCGAGCACAAGTACCTGAAGTAGCGTCGGCCGGACCGGCCGACGCCCGAGACGCGACGAGAGCGAGCGGCAGCGCCGCGATTCGACGCGTGCGACGACATTCGCGGCGTCGGGCCGCGCGCCGAGACTCCACCGAAACGCCTTCGGCTCCCCGCTCCGACTCCCGGTCGTGAGCGACGCCGCCGACCGCGACCCCGAGTTCGCCTTCGAGCTGCGGGTCTGCCGCTGGGCCGAGCGCGCGTGGCACCCCGACGGTTCGCGCCCCGCGTTCGTCGCCCGACAGCTCGGCACCCGAGAGCGCCGCTGGGACACCGTCGTCGTGGAGGTCGACCCCGAGGCGTTCGCCGCCCGGCGCGCCCTCTCGACCGACGGCTTCGACTCGGACCTGTTGCGCGTCGTCCGCCACGCGCCCGCCGAGTGGGCGTGGTACCGAGACGCCGTCCCCGAACCCGACTTCCCGTGGCGACACGTCGTGCCGGCGGTCCACCGCGCCGCGGGGCTCGGACTGGTCGAGAAGCGCCGCGGTTCGCGGAACCGCGTCGAGTACCGGCGGACCGCCCCGTACCCCGACTGGGTCGAGCGCGTCGTCGCCATCGAGAACAAGCCGGACCTCGACGCCAGCGCCGCCCGCGCGCTCGCGGACCAACTCGAACACGACGTGTCGCGGGCGCTCGCCGACGAGGTCTGGGTCGCCACCGAGGTGACGGGCCGGCGGGTCGAACCCGCACTGTTGGAGGACCTGCCGGTCGAAGTCGGCATCCTCGGCGTCGACGACGACTCGGCGGAGGTGCTGTGGCACCCGAGTTCGCTCTCGCCCGACCCGGAAGACGCCCGGCGGCGACTCGTCCTCGCCGAGCGGGCCTACGACCGCGGCTGGCGGAACTACGTGGACACGATGCGGCCCGACTGCCGGCACTTCGAACTCGACCGTCGCGGCCGGGCGCTCGTCCCTCGGTGCGCCGCGAAAGGCTGTTATCAGAGCCAGCGCGAGTGCGCCCACTCCTGTCCGTCGTTCGAGCCGGAGCCCCCGGCGTGGCGGATGAAGGGCTGGCCTATCGAGGGCGGCCCCGGCAAGGGCGTGCGCCGGATTCTGGACGCGCGGCGCGAGCGCGCCAGAGACCGTGCCGAACGCGGTAGTGAGAACGCCTAAATTCGTGCCCCTCTGACCGGGCGGTATGGAGCGATTCCAGAACACGAGCCTGCCGGACTGGGACTGGTGGGGAAAGCTCTGGCCGACGCCGGGCGAGACGCTTCGGGAACTCGGGCTGTCGACCGGCGACACCGTCGTCGAAATCGGCTGCGGAAACGGCTACTTCGCGCTCCCAGCGGCGCGAATCGTCGCCCCGGCTCCCGTCTACGCGGTCGACCTCGACGACGGACTGCTCGCGGAACTCGAACAGCTCGCCGACCAGCAGCGCATCGACAACGTGGCGACGGTTCGCGGCGACGCTCGCGAGCTATCGGCGCACGTGTCCGACCCCGTCGACGTGGCGCTCTTCGCGAACGCGTTCCACGGGGTCGACGACCGCGACGAGTTCCTGACCGAAGTCGGCTCGGTCCTCGCGGACGGCGGCCGGTTCGTCGTCGTCAACTGGCGACCGCTCCCCCGGTCGGAGACGACCGTGGGCGGTGAGCCCCGCGGTCCGCCGACGGACCTGCGCCTCGCCCCCGAGGAGACCGCGGCGATAGTCGAAGACGCGGTCGGCCTCGCGGTGACGGCGGAAATCGACATCCCGCCGTACCACTACGCGCTGGTGTTCGAGCGGCGAGCGTAGCGACCGCTGAAACGGGCGATTAGACGACTTCCACGTCGACATCGTCGCGGGCGACGGCGAGGCGAAACGTGGGGACGGTCCGGTAGACGACCTCGATGACGCCCTTGCGGCGGAGGCTCTGGAGCGCCCGGCGCACGTCGTCCACGTCGGGGTCGATGTCGAACTCGTCTCGGAGCTTGTTGAGGACGCTGACGACGCTCTCGGAGCGCTCGTCGGGGCCGGCGACGACCTCGAAGACGCGGGCTTCGAGCGAGGGAACCCGGATGACGCTCGGTACGGACTCGGCCTCGTCGTCGCCCTCGACGCCGGGTTCGACGCCGACGAGTTCGGCGGCCTCGGCCGTCGCGCGGATGAGGCTGTTGTCGTCGCGGTAGTAGTAGTCTTTGAGCTCGGACTCGAGGTAGCGGTGGACTTCGCTCCCGCTTTCGAGGTCCCAGCGGTTCTGTAACTCCTTGTTCTTCGTCGGCTGGAGCCGGACGATGTCGGCGAGGCGTTCTTTCGCCTCGTCGGAGAGCGTCATATCGGTGGATTCGACGGAGGGGGTATAACGTTGTTCTGGATTCTTCAGCGCGACCGCGGAACGTTAATTATTATCCCTGTCCCTTGCGTCGGCTCGACTATGAGCTGGGACACCCTCCGACTCGACTGGGACGGCGACGTGGCGACCATCACCATCGACCGCCCCGAGCAGATGAACGCGCTCAACGCGGACACGCTCGACGCGCTCGAAGACGCGCTCGACGAGGCCGAAGACGGCGGCGCGCGGGTGGTCGTCCTCACCGGCGCGGGCGAGAAGGCGTTCATCGCGGGCGCGGACATCGGCTACATGAAGGACATCGGGTCGCCCGCCGCGCAGGCGTACGCCGAGCAGGGCCACCGCATCGCGACGCGCTTGGAGGAGTTCCCCGCCCCGACTATCGCGGCCATCAACGGCTACGCCTTCGGTGGCGGCATGGAGTTCGCGCTGGCGTGTGACCTCCGAGTCGCCTCCGAGCGCGCGCTGCTCGGCCAGACCGAAATCGACCTCGGCATCATGCCCGGGTGGGGCGGGAGCGTCCGCCTGCCGGCGCTCGTCGGCGACGAAGTCGCCCGCCGACTCATCTTCTTCGGCGAGCGCATCGACGCCAGCGACGCCCACGAGTACGGCATCGTCGGTGAGGTCGTGGCCCACGACCAACTCGACTCGCACGTCGAGGACCTCGCCGCGGACCTCGCGTCGAAGCCGCGACACGCCCTCGCGGGCGCGAAAGCCGCCATCAACATGTCCCACGACGCCCCGCGGGACGCCGCGCTCGACTTCGAGGCCCGCGTCTGGAGCGGCCTGTTCGGCACCCACGACCAGCGCGAGGGGATGGACGCCTTCCTCGACAAGCGCGACCCCGACTTCGAATAGGAACGGGCGGGAGACACCTTTTCGACGGCGCACTCGGTTGATTACCTCCCTCAGTCCTCCGAGAGAGCCGTGCTAGCACGGCTCCTACAACTGCTAAGGCGCTGCATGTATAATGAATAATCGTGCAAGATTCCATCACGCTCGGCCGCGTCGAATCCCTTCTCGAAGACCTCTCGTACCCGGTCTCGCGCCGGGACGCCGCGGCCTCCCTCGACGGTGTGACGGTGCTCATGGCCGACGGGAACGCCGACCTCGGCGAGTTGGTCGCGAACTGCCTCACGGCCGAGTTCGCCGACGCGAAGGACCTGTACTACGAACTGAACAACGCGATGCCCATCGAGGCGCTCGGCGAACCGGGGCAGTCCGACGGCGACGCCTGAGCCGCCCGTTCGACATCGGCTTTTTCAGTGCTCACCCCGCGAGCGGGGCGCAATCCTGACGCTTAAGTCCCTCAAGCGGTAGGACGTACTATCATGGAGTTTTGCGACGACTGCGGGTCCCTGATGACGCCGCAAGACGGCGTCTGGGTCTGTCCGAACGGCCACGAGAAAGCGCGCGACAGCGAAAAGGAGAAGTCGATGGTCACGACCGAAGGCCAAGAGTCCAGCGAGGTCGTCGACATGTCCGACGTGGACAACGCCGACATCGGTCCGACGACGAAGACCATCTGCCCGAAGTGCGGCCACGACGTGGCGCGCTACGAGATGAAGCAGATTCGCTCGGCCGACGAGTCCGAGACGCGTTTCTTCACCTGCGTCGAGTGCGACCACAAGTGGCGCGAAGACGACCACTGAGCGACTCGCCTTTTTCAGCCCTCCGTCCGTAACGCGGGGTATGCCCGACGCGCTCGCCCCGCCGACGCTCCCGCCGCTCGAGGGGTGGGTCCGCGTCGACGACGCGACCGACCGGCCGTTCGAACTCGGCCCCGTCAGCGTCGTCGCCCGGACCGTCGTCTACGAGGACGCCGCCATCCGCGAGCGCGTCCCGGCGACCGCCGACGGCCCGTGGCGCTTCCTGTTCGCCAGCCGCCTCGAAATTCGGCCGCACACGCCCCCGTCGAAGGCGCTGACGAAACTGGTCGGCAAGCGCGCGAGCGCCGGTTTCGAATCGCGCCTCGAAGCGCGCGGCTTCTCGGACGTTCGGCGCGTCGAGTCGCGGACGCTTCGGGTGCGAGTCGGCGGCGGCGGCGACGAGACTGATTCCGCCGGCGACGGCGGGACCGAAGCCGAGGCCGACGTGGTTCGGTACGCCGCGACCGTCGAACTCGCGGGGGTCGAACTCGCGGCCGACGCCTACCTCGCGGTGACGCCAGTCGACGGCGAGTTCCTCCTGACCGGCGGCGCGTACCCCCGCGAGGTTCGCGGCGGCGAGGCGGAGACGGCGGCGGCGCTCCGCGAGGTAATCGAACCGGAGCGGTTCAGAGAAGAGCTGTTTCGCGTGATTCGCGGCGTCGGGTGAGGCGACGCCGGCGGGCCGAAAGCGGGGCTGGCCCGGCGGCGTCGGCGTCGTTCACTCGTTGCGGGCGAAGACGAGGTAGCCGGTGTGGCCGACGCCGGCGGTCGAGGGGCGCGACCCGCGGTCGTTGAAGTCCATGTGCCGCTGAATCGTCTCGAACGTCTCCACGTCCGACAGGCCCGCCTCTCTGGCGGCTTCGACGGCCGCGCGCGTGCCCTCTACGAACGGGGAGTAGACGGCGACGTAGCCGCCCGTCACGAGGAGGTCCGGCGCGTGGCGGACGACCTCGGGCGCGTTCTCGGTGTCGAGGGTGAGCACGTCGAACGCCGACTCCGAGAGGTCGTCGACCTCGTCGGTGATGTCGCCGGTGCGAACGTCGACGCGTTCTTCCACGCCGGCGAGTTGCATGTTCTCGCGGGCGACGTCGGCGAACTCGGCGTCGCGTTCGAACGTCGTCACGTCGACGCCGAGGCGACCGAGGTACGCCGAGAGGACGCCCGTGCCGGTGCCCGCGTCGAGGACGCGTTCGCCGGCCGCGACGCCGGTGTGGCCGACGATGAGGCCGATGTCGCGCGGCATCATCGGCGCGCCGGTGCGCTCGAAGTGGTTGAAGAGGTCCGGGCCGCGCGGCTCGCGGACGAGGAACTCCTCGCCGATGTGGGTCTCGAGCGTCTGGCCGGCGTCGACGTCCTCGGGGACGGTGAGCATCCCGAGGTCGGTGTGCAGCTCGTCGCCGGGCGCCCGGAGGTACTCCCGGTCGCCGTGGACGAGGAGTATCACTCCAGTCGCGAGATGGCCGCGGCGAGGTCGCCGTCTTCGGCCTCCAGCGCTTCGCGGGCCTCGTCTTCGGGGACGCCGGCGCGCTGGGCCACGATGGCCACGTCGTCTGCCGGGATGGCGTCGGCGGCCTCCGCGGCCTCGTCGTCGCCGTCGCCGTCGTCACCGGCACCGAGTTCGCGCGTCTCGGGCTCGCCGACGATTTGGTAGGTCTCCTGGCCCTGCGCGTCCATGCGCGTGACCTGCGCGTCAGAGAAGACGAGTTCCTCGTCGGCCGTCTTGATGACGACTTCCTCGGCATCGAGCTCCGTCACGTCGATGCCCATCTGCTTCATCATCTGCTTCATCTTTCGCGGGTTCATCCCGCCGCCTCCAAACATACCCGAAGGGTCGGGGTGGGCGCTCAAAAGCGTGGCGAACGTCGGTGCGCGGCGGGCCGAGCCCGGGCCGACGGTCGCGCGCTCACTCGACCCGCGTGCTGACCGCGAGACCACTGCCGACCGGGAGAACGATGGTCTCGTACCGCGGGTCGGCCCGCACCGCGTCGAGGAACGCCGCGATGCCGCGGGTGTCGGCGTCGGCCCCGTCCAGCGCCTCAGCCTTCCCTTCGCTCCAGTCGGTGAGCGCGCCGAAATCGACGGGGCCGCGCATCACGTTGTCGGCGACGACGACGCCGCCTTCCGTGACGCGGTCGGCGACGAGGTCGAACGCCTCGGCGTAGCGGTGTTTCTGGTGGTCCAAGAGCACGAGGTCGAACTCGCCGTCGACGCCCTCGAACAGGTCGAGCGCGTCGCCTTCGAGGAAGGTCGTCCGGTCGGCGAGGCCGGCGCGGTCGAGAAAGTCCCGCGCCATGTCGAGTTCGTGGGCGTCGTGTTCCGTCAGGTAGAGTTCGGCGTCGTCCGCCATCCCCTCGGCGAACCACGTCGCGGAGTAGCCGAAGCCGGACCCGAACTCGAACAGCCGCTTCGCGTCCGCGAGGTGCGCGAGGACGCGGAGCACGCCGCCCGCTTCGGGGCCGATAATCGGAAAGCCATGCTCGTCGGCGTACGTGGCCATCTCGGCCTGCACCGCGTCGTGTTCGGGCGCGGTCGCCGCGAGGAACCGCCGCGTCTCGTCGGTCAGGATGTCCATGGCGAAGCAGGGCGCGCGAGCGACATAAAATCGGTCGCAGCGGCCGGATTCGTGGGTTCTGTCGCGGGCGCGTTTGCGCTCCGCCTTCACCGCGTCCGCCGCCGTCGGTCTCGCGGTCTCGCGCCCGTCCTCGTCGCACCCGCAGTCGGTGGCGGCACCGCGATTCGCCGACCCGCGTACGCTTAAGTAGGGACAAACCACATCTTCGACCATGTTTGATCCCGACGAGCTCGAAGAGATTCGGGAGGCGAAAGCCGAGTGGGAAGAGGAGACGCTGGGGCCGACGCTCGACCGCTTCGGGGAGCGGAAAGAGGAGTTCACGACGGACACGGGCGGCAACGTCGTCGAGCGGCTCTACACGCCCGACGACGCCGACGTGGACTACGACGAGGACGTGGGCTTCCCGGGCGAAAAGCCCTACACGCGCGGGGTCTACCCGACGATGCACCGCGGGCGGCTCTGGACGATGCGGCAGTACGCCGGCTTCGGGACGGCCGCCGAGACGAACGAGCGGTTCCGCTACCTCATCGACAACGGCTCGTCGGGGCTGTCGCTCGCGTTCGACCTGCCGACGCAGATGGGCTACGACTCCGACGCGATGATGGCCGCCGGCGAGGTCGGGAAGTCGGGCGTCGCCATCGACAGCCTCCACGACATGGAGACGGTGTTCGACGGCATCGACCTCGGCGAGGTCTCCACGTCGATGACCATCAACGCCCCGGCGGCCGTGTTGCTGGCGATGTACGTCGCGCTCGGCGACAAGCAGGGCGTCCCCCGCGAGGAGCTCCGCGGCACCATCCAGAACGACATCATGAAGGAGTACATCGCGCGGAACCTCTACATCTTCCCGCCGGAGCCGTCGATGCGGCTCATCACGGACATATTCGAGTTCTGCGCGGAGGAGACGCCGAAGTTCAACACCATCTCCATCTCCGGTTACCACATCCGCGAGGCCGGCTCGACCGCCGCCCAAGAGGTCGCGTTCACCCTCGGCAACGGCATCCAGTACGTGCAGGCCGCGGTCGACGCCGGCCTCGACGTGGACGAGTTCGCCCCCCAGTTGTCCTTCTTCTTCAACGCCCACAACAACATCCTCGAAGAGGTGTCGAAGTTCCGCGCCGCCCGGCGGATGTGGGCGAAAATTATGGAAGAGCGCTTCGGCGCGGAGAACCCGAAGTCGATGCAGTTGAAGTTCCACACCCAGACCGGCGGGTCGACGCTCACCGCCCAGCAGGTCGAGAACAACGTCGTCCGAGTCGCCTATCAGGCGCTGGCGGCCGTCCTCGGCGGCACGCAGTCGCTACACACCAACGGGAAGGACGAGGCGCTGTCGCTGCCGACCGAGAAGTCGGTCCGCACGGCGCTTCGGACCCAGCAGATTCTCGCCCACGAGTCGGGCGCGGCGGACACCATCGACCCGCTGGCGGGGAGCTACTACGTCGAGGCGCTGACCGACGACATCGAAGACGAGGCGTTCGACCTGCTCGACGAGGTCGACGACCGCGGCGGCATGCTCGACGCCGTGAAGAACCAGTGGGTCCAGCGGGAGATTCAGGACGTGGCCTACGAGCGCCAACGCGAGATTGAGGAGGGCGAGCGCGTCATCGTCGGCGTCAACGAGTATCAGGTGGACGAAGAGCCGACCGTCGAGGTCCAGGAGGTCGCCGAGGAAGATGAGAGCAAGCAGGTCGAGTCGCTCGAATCCCGGAAGGACGACCGCGACGAGGCGGCCGTCGAGGCCGCCCTGGAGGACATCCGCGCCGCCGCGAACGGCGACGAGAACCTCCTCCCGCTCATCGTCACGGCGGTCAAGGCCTACGCGACGGTCGGCGAGATATGCGGCGTCCTCCGCGAGGAGTTCGGCGAGTACGAACCCGGTATGGCCTGAGTCACCTCCGAGACTCGGGGCGCGACCACCGACCCCGACCCGGCGGCCACGTGCTGCTCCCCTCCAGTCCGACCGCCCAGTCCGTCTCGGCCCGTGCCAACTAGTCACTCGAATTATACATTCACCCGGCTAACGAGTTTTATTATCACCCCCCGAGTGGAGACAATCGAGGCTTATGATGCCGCTTATCGCATTCTAAACCCGTCACACGCCCGGCCGCCGTCTGTCGGCGCGAGGTTCGCGCCACCAGTCGCTCGACGTTCGAGCGGCGGCCGTCGCGTTGCGGGGCTCTTCGACCCGAGAGCCCCCGGTATCGCATCCGATTGTCCACCTCACCAGACGAATGTCACGAAGACGCTCCCGAGACAGTCGTACCGTCTCCGATTATCGCCCCTCGCATCACCGCCCCGCGCCCTCGCTGGCGACGCAGGCCGTCCTGCTCGCCTCGATGGCCGCGGTCGTCGCGGTCGTCACCTACCCCGTGGCGTCGCTCGCGGTCGCCGTCACCGTCGCGGCCATCGTCGCCGTCGCCCGCGCCGTCGTCACCCGGGCCGACCGCTCGATGCTGACGGTCGACGTGCCCGGCGTCCCCGTCGAGGTCACGGTCGCCCGGACCGCCCGCGACTGAGGACCGACCGAACGCCGTGAGTTCCACACCGCCCCCGCTCGCGTCCCTCACACCTCGCACACGCCACGCCTCTCACGACCACCACACCCTCCACGGCCGTCACGACTCCCGCGTCCCGCTCTTGACGCGCGCTTCCGCGCTCATTTTCGTCCCCGCTCTCGACGCGTGTCCCGCTTTCGCGTCACTCACCGACCCCGACGAGTCGGGTTCGGAGCACCCGGCCGACCGCCACGACGACCATCGCTTCGAGGTAGCCGAAGACGGCGAGCGCCGGATAGAACGTCGCCGTCTCGCGGACGCCGAACTCGTTGGCGGCGAGCGTGTCGAAGAAGAAGGCGGCAACCAGCGCGGGGAAGTCGACGACCCAAATCTCCTTCGGCAACACGCCGAAGAAACCGACCGCCCACGCGGCCGCGAGCACGGCGAAGACGGCGACTGTGGTCAGGTCTGTGGCGAGTCGAGCGAACCCGCGTGCGAGCCGCCGCGGGTCGCGGACGGCGCGCCGAGACGTCGGCGTCACCGTCGGCTCACGCCACGTCGGCGTTCGACGCGGACGCCGATTCCGCGTCGTCGTCGGCGTCGGCGTCACCGACGAGTTTGACAGCGGTCCCGTAGGCCAGAATCTCGGCCGCGCCCTGCGTTACCTCGGCGGTCACGTAGCGGACGCCGACGACGGCGTCGGCACCCATCGCCTCCGCCTCGGCCACCATCCGGTCTGTCGCCTCGTCGCGCGCCTCGGCCATCAGCCCGGTGTAGGACTTGAGTTCGCCGCCGACGATGTTTCGGAGCCCCTGCGTGATGTCGCGGCCGACGTTCCGAGCGCGAATCGTGTTCCCGCGGACGGCACCCAGCGTCACCTCGATGTCGCGGCCGACGACCGACTCAGTTGTGGTTACTATCATGACATGAGTATCGAACCGTCTGGGTTTATCCGTTGCGCCCGACGAACTGGTGACATGCACTTCGACCACGTCGGAATCGCCACGCCCGACGCCGCCGGACTGGCCGCGCTGTTCGCGGAGCTGTTCGACGCGCCCGTGGCCCACGAGGAGACGTTCGACGGCATGTCGGTCGTCTTCCTCGAACTCGAAAACGGCTACTTCGAACTGCTCGAACCCCACGAGGGGGGTGCCATCTCGAAGTTCCTCGACAAGCGCGGCGGCGGCATCCACCACGTCGCCATCGAGACCGACGACATCGAGGCCGCGCTCCGGACCGCCGAGGCCGCCGGCGTCGACCGAATCGACGAGGAACCGCGCCCCGGCGCGTGGGGCCACGAGGTTGCCTTCCTCCATCCCAAGTCCACGGGCGGCGTCCTCGTCGAGTTCGTCTCGCACTGAGCGATGACGGGAGATTACCCCGACGACGCGCCTGTGGACTCAACCGACGACGACGCAACCGCCACCGGCAGTTCAGACGGTGGCGATGAGGGCTCCGCCGCTGACGGTTCCGCACCCGGCGGCGAGGGAGGCGGGTTCGCCGGACCGATGCGCGACTGGCTCTCCCACCGGGTCGCCGCGACGCCCGACCGAGAGGCGCTCATCCACGCCGCGACCGGCGACTCGTGGACCTTCCGCGAACTCGACGCGCTCGTGGACGAGACGGCCGGCCAACTCGCCGCGCTCGGCGTTGAGGCCGGCGACCACCTCGGCGTCGTTCTCGACCCCGGCGTGGACTACGTCCGACTCATCCACGCCGCGACGCGGCTCGGGGCGGTGCTCGTCCCCCTCAGCGACCGACTCACCCCCGACGAGGTCGGCCGCAACGTCGAACTCGCAGACGTGACGACGCTCGTCTGCGGCGAGTCCACCGAGTCGACGGCGGTCGAGGCCACGACCGACGTGCCTGTCGTCTCCGTGGACGACCCGCGCTGGGAAGGCGTCATCAACCTCTCGTCTATCGCGCCGAAACGGGTCGAACCCGCGGGCTGGTCGCTCTCGGAGACGATGCTCCTGCTTTTTACTTCGGGGACGACCGGGACGCCGAAGGCCGTGAAACTCACGATGGGCAATCTGCTCGCCAACGCCGTCGCCGGGGCGTTCCGACTCGGCGTCTCGCCCGACGACCGGTGGCTCGTCACGCTCTCGCTGCACCACATGGGCGGCATCGGCCCGATTCTCCGCGGCCCGCTGTACGGGACGACCGTCGTCCTCCGCGAGGGCTTCGACGCCGGCGGCGCGGCCGACGACATCGGCAAGTACGACGCGACGGGGGTCTCGCTCGTACCGACGATGCTCAAGCGGATGCTCGACAGCAGGGGCACGCTCTCCGATTCGCTCCGCGTGGTGCTCCTCGGCGGCGCGCCCGCCCCCGACGACCTCGTCGAGCGCTGTCGGAACTACTCGGTGCCGGTCTACCCGACCTACGGCATGACCGAGACGGCCTCGCAGGTCGCCACCGCGACCCCGGACGAGGCGTTCGCCGACGTGGGGACCGTCGGGCGACCGCTCTTTTTCACCGACCTCTGGGTCGTCGACGAGGACGGCACCGCCGTCGAACCCGGGACGCCGGGCGAACTCGTCGTCTCTGGACCGACCGTCTCGCCCGGCTATTACCGGAACCCGGAGGCGACCGCCGACGCCTTCACCGACGCGGGCCTCCGGACCGGCGACATCGGCTACCGCGACGACGACGGCCTCCTGTACGTCCTGAACCGGAAGGACGACCGCATCATCACCGGCGGCGAGAACGTCGACCCCGGCGAGGTCGCGGCGGTCCTGCGGGACCACCCCGACGTGGACGACGCCGTCGTGCTCGGCGTCCCCGACGCCGAGTGGGGCGAGCGCGTCGCCGCGCTCGTCGTCCCCGCCGACCCGGAGAATCCTCCGGACGACGAGGACCTCGACGACTTCTGCCGCGAGCGACTCGCCGGGTTCAAATGTCCGCGACTGGTCGAGACCGCGGAGGAACTCCCGCGGACCGTCTCGGGGACCATCGACCGCGAGGCGGTCCGCGAGCGACTGGTCGCGGCCAAGCCCGTCGCGGAGGCCGAACCGGAGCGCGCGGCGGCCGAGGAAAGCGACGAAGCGCGCGCGACCGAGAGCGGGCGCGAAGCCGACGAATCCGAGGCCGAAGTCGACGAGGCGACGCCCGCGAGCGACGCCGATAGGGCCACCATCGACGACGCCGAGGCCGACCCGGCGGTCGCAGACGCGGACGCGGAACGGGACGGTGACGACGGTGAGGCGATAGCCGACGAAGACGAACGCGATGACGTCGAGAGCGGGGAGGGCGACATCGGCGGCGGCGACGACGGACCCGCTCCCGACCGCGACGAGGAGTGAACGCGCCCGCGAGTGAAGCGAAATCCACAGCCCGCGTCTCGCCGGGTTGTGTCCAAACAATCATTACGTTTTACCGCAAGAGGACAGTATGGTAGGTGCTACCAACCAGACGCTTCGGCCGTTCCTGTGGCGCGCGGGCAAGCTCTTTCCGGACCGCGAAATCGTCTCTCGGACCGCCGAAGGGCTGGAACGCTACACGTACGCGGAGTACGAGGGACGCGTGGCACGGCTCGCGGGGGCGCTTTCGGACGCCGGCATCGGGGACGGCGACCGGGTGGCGACCTTCTGCTGGAACCACAACCGACACTTCGAGACGTACTTCGGCGTGCCGTCGATGGGCGCGCAGTTGCACACCATCAACCCGCTTCTCCCCGACCACCACATCCAGTACATCGTCGAGAACGCGGCAGACCGCATCATCTTCGTGGACCCGTCGCTCGCGCCGAAACTCGCGGGCGCGGTCGATGAGGACGCGTTCGCCTCCGTCGAGCAGTTCGTCGTGATGGCCTCGGACGTCCCCGAGGACGTGGGACTGTCCCCGGTGACGGACTACGAGTCGTTCATCGCCGACTACCCCGACGAGTACGACTGGCCGGACCTCCCGGAGGACCAACCGGCGGGGATGTGCTACACGTCGGGGACGACCGGGGAGCCGAAGGGCGTCGAGTACTCCCAGCAGATGCTGTGGGCGCACACGATGGCGACGCTCCCCAAGTCCGGTCTCGACATCGGCGCGGAGGACGTCATCATGCCGGTCGTGCCGATGTTCCACGTCAACGCGTGGGGCCTGCCGTTTTCGACGACCGCGGCGGGCGCGAAACACGTCTATCCCGGCCCATCGCCGACGCCCGAGGACCTCGCGAAACTCATCGAGGAGGAGGGTGTGACGATGACCGCGGGCGTGCCCACGGTGTGGCTCGGCCTGCTCGACTACCTCGACGAGCACGACGCGGACATCTCGTCGCTCGAACGCATCATCATCGGCGGGTCCGCCGCGCCCAAGTCGGTCATCCGCCGGTTCGACGAGGAGTACGACGTGGACGTGCTCCACGCGTGGGGGATGACGGAGATGTCGCCGGTCGGCACCGTCGCGCATCTCAAGCCGGGGATGGAGGACCTTCCCGCGGAAGAACAGTACGAAAAGCGCGCCAAGCAGGGGCTGCTCGCGCCGGGGCTGGAGATGCGCGTCGTCGACGACGACGGGAACGAGGTCCCGTGGAACGGCGAGGACTTCGGCGAACTCTGGGTGCGCGGCCCGTGGGTGACGACCGAGTACTTCGAGCGCCCCGACGCGAACGCGGAGGACTACGAGGGCAACTGGCTGAAGACGGGCGACGTGGTCACGGTGGACGAAGACGGCTACGTCCAAATCGTCGACCGGGCGAAAGACGTCATCAAGTCCGGCGGCGAGTGGATTTCGTCGCTCGAACTGGAAAACAGCATCATGGCCCACGACGACGTGGCGGAGGCGACCGTCATCGGCGTGCCCCACGAGCGCTGGCAGGAGCGCCCCGTGGCCTTCATCGTCCCGAAGGCGGGCGCGGACGAAGCGGCGCTCAAGGCCGAACTCGTCGCGCTCGTCGAAGACGAGTTCCCGAAGTGGTGGGCCCCCGACGAGGTCGTGTTCATCGAGGAGGTCCCGAAGACCGCGACCGGTAAGTTCGACAAGAAGGTGCTCCGAGACCGGTACGACGACTCCTCGCTCATCGAGGGCAAGACGCCCGACGCGGAGGCTCCGTCGGACGAGTGAACGCCGGGTCGGTCGTGGGTTCTAACGAAGAACTAGTTTGAAGTTTAGACTGGTTCCATACACTATTTTTACTGTACAATCCTATGTCGGGACATGGAACTTCTCGACGACTCCATCGTGCCCGAACACGCCCGCGAACTCAAGCAGGAGGCCCGCGAGTTCGCCAAAGAGCACATCGAACCGGTCGCGGAGGAATACTACGAGTCCGGCGAGTACCCCCACGAGGTCCTCCAGGCGGGGATGGACGCGGGACTCGTCGCGCAGGACATCTCTGAGGAGTACGGAGGCAAGGGCTTCGACCTCCAGCAGATTCTCGCTATCTCCGAGGAGTTCTACCGCGCCGACGCCGGCATCGCGCTGACGCTCCAACTCGCCTCGTTCGGCTGCGAGATTATGGAGGACTACGGCAGCGAAGAACAGAAGGAGAAGTGGCTCCGCCCGGTCGCCGAAAACGAGCAGATTTCGGGGCTCGCGGTCTCCGAGCCGCAGACCGGCTCCGACATGGCCGGCATGGAGACGACCGCCGAGAAGACCGACGACGGCTACGTCCTCAACGGCGAGAAGTACTGGGTCGGCAACGCCGTCGAGGCCGACTGGCTGACGGTGTACGCCAAGACCGCCGACACCGACGACCGCTACTCGAACTACTCGATGTTCATCGTGCCGACGGACACCCCCGGCTACGAGGCCGAGCACATCCCCGAGAAGATGGGCATGCGCGCGTCCAAGCAGGGCCACATCGTCTTCGACGACTGCGAGGTTCCCGAGGAGAACCTCATCGGCACCGAGGGCGGCGGCTTCTACATGCTCGCGGACTTCTTCAACCACGGTCGCATCATCGTCGGCGGCCACAGCCTCGGCCTCGCCGCCGCCGCCATCGAGGAGGCGTGGGAGTTCGTCCACGAGCGGCGGGCGTTCGGCCGCAACGTCTCGGAGTTCCAGGCGGTCCAGCACATCCTCGCCGACATGCGCATGGAGTTCGAGGCGGCCCGCGCGCTCAACTGGCGCGCCGCCGAGAAGGTCGAAAACAACGAGGACGCCGGCTTCTGGGCGGCCGCCGCCAAGACGAAGTCGACCGAGACGGCGGTCGACGTGGCCGAACGCGGCATGCAGCTCCACGGCGGTCGGTCGGTCCTCAACGAGTACAAGATTTCGCGGGTCTACCGCGACGTTCGCATCCCGGTCATCTACGAGGGCGCGAACGAGATTCAGCGCAACCTCATCTACCGGCAGGGCGCGCTGTAAGGCGACCCTGGGCCGGGGGTGGAACTGACAACTCGTTTTCCGGTTTGGCATCGCTTGACCGGAACGCAGTTACTATCTGAGCGTCGTACCTTGACTCAGCACAAATGGTACGCACGAGCGTTATCGGCTGCGGAAACATGGGGAGCGCCCTCCTCACCGGGCTCTGGAAGGCGGGCGGTCACTCGGTCGTCGCCTGCGACCTCGACCCCGACGCCCTCGCCGCGGTCGCCGACTACTGTGAAGCGACGACGGACGACGTGTCGCGCGCCGCCGACGCCGACGTGGTGTTCGTCGCGGTCAAGCCCGACATCGTCGAGGCCGTCCTCTCGGAACTCGACCTGTCTCCCGACCAGACTCTCGTCACTATCGCCGCGGGCGTCCCGACCTCGTTCGTCGAGGCGCGCACCGACGCCCGCGTCGTCCGCATCATGCCGAACCTCGCCGCCGAGACCCGCGACATGGCCGCGGCGGCGACCGGTGACCTGACCGACGAGGTCCGCGAACTCCTCTCCGACGTGGGCGAGTTCGTCGAGGTCGAGGAGTCGCAGATGGACATCGCCACCGCGGTCAACGGCAGCGGCCCGGCCTTCGTCTTCTATCTCATCGAGGCCGTCACGCAGGCCGGCGTCGCGGGCGGGCTCTCCGAGGAAGACGCCGAAATCCTCGCCGCCCAGACGTTCAAGGGCGCGGCCGAGACCGTCGTGCAGGACGACCGCAGCGCCGACGAACTCATCGACGCGGTCTGCTCGCCGAACGGGACGACCATCGAGGGGATGGAGGTTCTCTGGGACAGCGCCGCCGACGAGGCCGTCACCGAGGCGGTCGTCGCCGCCGAGCGCCGGTCGAAGGAACTCGCGGAGGAGTTCGCCGATGAGTGAGGTGAGCGAGACGACGGAGACCTCCGAGGTCGCTGAGCCCGACCCCGACGCGGTCGCCGCCGCCCGCGACGCCGCCGCCGAGGCGAACCGCGTCATCGTCAAGGCCGGCACCAACTCGCTGACCGACGAGGACTCCAACCTCGACGACGACAAGCTCGACAAGCTCGTCGACGACATCGAATCGCTCCTCTCGCGCGGCAAGGAGGTGCTTCTCGTCTCCTCGGGCGCGGTCGGTGCCGGCATCGGCCGCCTCGACCATCCCACGGCGGATCGCGACACCCTCGAAGCGTCGCAGGCGCTGTCGACGGTCGGCCAGAGCCTCTTGATGCACCGCTACACCGAGAGCTTCGAGCGCTACGACCGGAAGGTCGCCCAGATTCTCATCACCCAGCACGACCTGGAGAACCCCGAACGGTTCACCAACTTCCGGAACACGGTCGAGACGCTGTTGGAGTGGGGCGTCGTGCCCATCATCAACGAGAACGACGCGGTCGCCACGGAGGAACTCCAGATCGGCGACAACGACATGATTTCGTCGAACATCGCGGTCGGCATCGGCGTCGACCTGCTCGTGACGCTCACCGACGTGGGCGGCGTCTACACCGGGAACCCGAAGGAGGACCCCGACGCCGAGCGCATCGAGGTCGTCGGCGACAACTACAGCGACGTCGAGGACATCGTCACCGCGAGTTCGACCGGCGGCTTCGGCGGCATCCAGACGAAGGTCCGCGGCGCGCGCGACGCCGCCGAGTACGGCATCCCCGCCGTCATCGCGCAGTCGACCGAGCCCGACGTGCTGGCGAAGATCGCCGAGCGCGAATCGGTGGGAACAATGTTCCTCCCCCTCGATGGTGAACTCGATGACTGAGCGAGACACGACCGCGCAGGTCGAACAGGCACAGTCGGCGGCGCTGCGCCTCGCCAACGTCGACGCGGCCGACCGCGACGCCGCGCTCGGAGCCATCGCGGACGCCATCCGCGACAACAGCGAGGCGATTCTCGCGGCCAACCGCGAGGACGTCAAGGAGGCCGAGGCGATGCTCGAAGCGGGCGAGTACACGCAGGCGCTCGTCGACCGCCTCAAACTCGACGAGGCGAAACTCGACGACATCGCCGGAATGGTCGAGTCCGTCGCCGAGCAGGACGACCCCCTCGGCGAGACGCTGGAAGCGCGCGAACTGGACGAGGCCCTCGAACTGTACAAGCTCTCGGTCCCCATCGGCGTCGTGGCGACCATCTTCGAGTCGCGGCCCGACGCGCTCGTCCAAATCGCCGCGCTGGCGCTGAAGTCCGGCAACGCCGTCATCCTCAAGGGCGGCAGCGAGGCGAGCGAGTCGAACCGAGTGCTGTACGAGACGATTCTGTCGGCCACCGAGGACCTCCCGGACGGTTGGGCGACGCTCATCGAGGCCCACGAGGAGGTCGACCGCCTGCTCGAACTCGACGACATGGTCGACCTCGTGATGCCTCGCGGCTCCTCGGAGTTCGTCAGCTACATCCAGGACAACACCCAGATTCCCGTCCTCGGCCACACCGAGGGCATCTGCCACGTCTACGTCGACGAGTCGGCCGACCTCGACATGGCCGAAGACATCGCCCTCGACGCGAAGGTGCAGTACCCCGCGGTCTGCAACGCCGTCGAGACGCTCCTGGTCGACGAGGCCGTCGCCGCCGACTTCCTGCCGGCGGTCGTCGCGCGCTACCGCGACGAGGGCGTCGTCCTCCGGGGCGACGAGGCGACCCGCGAGTACGTCGATATCGACCCCGCGACCGACGACGACTGGGACACCGAGTACGGCGACCTCGAACTCTCCATCAAGGTCGTCTCGGACCTGTACGGCGCAGTCGACCACATCAACGCCCACGGCTCGAAGCACACGGAGTCCATCGTCACCGACGACGCCGAGCGCGCCGAGACGTTCATGACCGGCGTCGACGCCGCCAGCGTCTTCCACAACGCCTCGACCCGGTTCGCCGACGGCTACCGCTACGGCCTCGGCGCCGAAGTGGGCATCTCGACGGGCAAGATTCACGCCCGCGGCCCGGTCGGCCTCGAAGGGCTGACGACCTACAAGTACTACCTCGAAGGCGACGGCCAGTTGGTCGCCACCTACGCCGGCGAGGACGCCGTCCCCTTCACCCACGAGGCGCTCGACGCCGAGTGGAACCCCGGCCACCGAAGTCGGCGAGACTGAGCGCGGCGGACGCCCTTCGGTCGTCACTCCGCGCATCGAGTTCTCGCGGCACATAGAACTATATCCCTGACAGTCGCCTCTCCGGTAGAGTCGTCTCCGCTGCGACTCGGTGACTCCAATGGATTTAGACGAATTCGTCAGCACGCACGCACCGTCCGAAGGCGGCGAAGCCTTCGAACTCGAAAACTCGAAACTGCTCGACGTGGCTCTCGACGGGAGCGTCATGGCCAAGGCCGGGTCGATGGTCGGCTACACCGGCGACATCTCCTTCGAGCGGAAGTCCGCCGGCGGCCTGAAAGGGATGCTCAAGAAGAAAGCCACGGGCGAAGGCGACGTCATGATGCAGGCGACCGGCACCGGGCACCTCTATCTTGCAGACCAGGCCAAGGAGGTCCAGATTCTCGAACTCGACGCGGGCGAGGAGCTGAGCGTCAACGGTAACGACGTGCTCGCGTTCGAGTCGAGCGTGAACTGGGACATCAAGATGCTGACGAGCATCGCCGGGGCGTCCTCCGGCGGCCTGTTCAACGTCTTCCTCGAAGGCCCCGGCCACGTCGCCATCACGACCCACGGCGAGCCCATCGTCCTCCAGACACCGGCCAAGACCGACCCCAACGCGACCGTCGCGTGGAGCGGTAACGTCTCGCCGTCGTCGAACCGCGACATCAACATCAAGGGCCTGCTCGGCCGCTCGTCGGGCGAGTCCTACCAGCTCGAATTCGCGGGCGAAGGCGGTTTCGTCATCGTCCAGCCGTTCGAGGAAGTCGGCCCCGGTCAGTAGCGTAGCGAACTTCCGCTCCCGTTTTTTCACCGTCGCTCGCCGACCGAGTTCGCCCCCGCAATCCGACACAGAGCGGGCCGAAACGACGCGTATCTCTCGTGCCCGACGGACATATATTGACTGCCTGAACTGTTATGCCGGCTCCGTCCTAATCCCGGCGTATGGGTGACATCAGCGTCCATCTGGTCGACCGCGGTCGCGTTCTCACGGATATGGGGTACGTCCTCGACGGGTACACCATGGGAAGCGCGTCGAACCGAAGCCCCGACCACGAAACGGCCGAGTTCGTCGTCTGGAACGCCGTCATCGACGGCCCCGACCGGACGGTGCTGTGGGACACCGGAGCGAACCCCAAGGCGGGCGACGGCTACTGGCCCGCCCCGCTGTACGAGGCGTTCGAGTACGTCGACGCCGCGGAACACACGCTCGAAGGCGACCTCGATTCGGTCGGCTACGACCTCGGCGACATCGACGCCGTGGTGATGAGCCACCTGCACCTCGACCACGCGGGCGGCCTCGCCGAGTTCGCCGGGACGGACGTGCCGATATACGTCCACGAGGAGGAACTGAAGTTCGCGTACTACTCGGCGAAGACAACCGAGGGCTCCATCGCGTACCTCGCGTCGGACTTCGACCGCGATTTGAACTGGAACGTCGTCCACGGCGACGAACACACGCTGTTCGACGGCTTCCGGCTCGTTCACCTGCCGGGTCACACCCCCGGCGTGCTGGGCGCGCACATCGAGACGCCCGTCGGCGACGTGCTCGTCGCGGGCGACGAGTGCTACGTCGAGGGCAACTACACGGACGAGGTGCCGCTCGGCCCCGGCCTGCTCTGGAGCGAGCGCGACTGGTTCGAGAGCCTCCAGAAAGTGAAGGAACTCGAACGCCGGACCGGCGGCGACGTGCTGTTCGGCCACGACCTCGACCGGTTCGAGTCGTTCGGCGACGGCTGGAACGTCTGAGACGGGCGACGGCGCGCTCGACGGGCTCTGATTTTCACGCGTCAACCGCAGAACAGCGGACAGACGCAGCTCTCATCGCGTCCGAAGAACGGTCAAAAGGGAACCGCAGGGATTGGTTGGGTGGTGGGTTGGGGTGGAGTGGGGGATTGAATGGCTGGTGGAGACGACGAGCCGGCCTAAATCATGAGTTGCACGTCGGCGTCGGCCATGTGCTGGAGGGCCGTCGCCGCGCCGACGCCGGTGGTGACGCCGTCGTAGAACTCGGCTTCGTCGTAGCCCATCAGCTCGATGGTCATCTGGCAGGCCTGGAGGTCCACGCCCATGTCGAGGGAGGTCTCGATGAGTTCCTCGACGGTCGCGGTCCCGTTTTCCTGAATCTTCTTTTCCATCATGCTCGTGGCGACGCTGTCCATGAAGGGCAACGCGGCCACGGCGTTCGGCATCGGCATGCTCGGGTTGCCGACCGCGCTGAGCTTCAGGTTCTTCGACTTCTTCTCGTGGAGGATGTCGAGTCCCCAGAACGTGTGGAAGACCACGACGTCCCAGCCGAAGGCGGCCGCCGTACTGGCGAGGATGAGCGGCGGGTACGCCATGTCGAGGGTGCCTTTGGTCGCGATGATGGTCATCGACTTCTGTCCGTCGTCGTCGGTGGCCTCCCGGAGGTCGGAGACCTCCTCCTGCAGGGCTTGGACCTGCGCGCGGAGGTCTTCGACGGAGGCGGCTCCCGCGTCGACGGGCGCGTCGGCGTCCGAGCTCATTCCTTCTGGATGAGGTGGCGGAAGACCGCGTCGCCGTCTTCCTCGGCCTCTTCCTGGTCGAGCATGGAGACGCCGTCGGTGGAGTCGGCCCAGCCCTTCAGGTCGCTCATACTACCGGAGTCGGTCGCGACGACCTGCAGAATCTCGCCGCTTTCGAGGTCGTCGACCGCGCCGCGGGTCTTGACGACGGGCATCGGGCAGGACAGTCCTTTCACGTCGAGGGTTTCGGTGGGTTCGTATGTACTCATTTTTCGAGGTCACCTGTGTTGGGTGTATTCCACAATATAGGTGTGCTTCGTAAAAGTGTGTCGGTTCTTGGGTAGGCTACACAATACTTAGGGTCCACCGACGTCACTGCCTGAATTGGGACGTTTCGAGGCACTAAGAATCATAACGCGCACTCACGAGTGCGAAATCACACTACAATCTGTCGGTCCTGCCGGGATTAGTATTGCAAGAAAATCAAACTACCATCCGAAAGCTTAAGTCGAATCATCCGATAGTGGGTGATGCATACATGACCGTTCCAGACCTGCCGGAACTCGAAGTCGACGTGCCAGTCATCGAGCCCGAGACGCTGAAAGCCCGCATCGACGAGGGCGAGCCGCTCACCATCCTCGACAATCGCGTGCCGTCTGAGCACGAGGATTGGCGCATCGACGGCGAGAACGTCTCGCACGTCAACATCCCCTACTTCGAGTTCCTCGACGAGGAGCTCGACGAGTCGCTGTTCGAGGACCTGCCCGAAGACGAGGAGTTCGTCGTCCTCTGTGCGAAGGGCCACTCCTCGGAGTACGTCGCCGGGCTCCTGATTCAGGAGGGCTACGACGCCGTGGCGCTCGAACGCGGGATGAACGGCTGGGCGAGCATCTACGAGTACACCGAACTGGAGACCGACGGCGACGCGCTCGTCGCGCAGTACCAGCGCCCCTCCAGCGGCTGTCTGGCGTACCTCGTCGTCGACGGCGACGAGGCGGCCGTCGTCGACCCACTCCGCTACTTCGCCGACGAGTACGTCGCCGACGCGAAGGCCCTCGGCGCTGAACTGAAGTACGCCGTCGACACGCACATCCACGCCGACCACATCAGCGGGGTCCGCACGCTGGTCGAAGAACACGGCGTCACGGGCGTCATCCCCGAGGCCGCCGAAGACCGCGGCGTCGACTACGACACGCCCTACGAGACCATCGCGGACGGCGAGACGCTCACCGTCGGCGACACCGACATCGAAGCAATCCACACGCCCGGTCACACGACCGGAATGACGACCTACAAGGTCGATAACGTGCTGTTCACGGGCGACGGCCTGTTCATCGAGTCGGTCGCTCGCCCCGACCTCGAAGACGGCGACGAGGGCGCGCCCGACGCGGCCGGAATGCTCTACGACTCGCTGCAGGAGCGCGTCCTCTCGCACGACGACGACGCTATCGTCGCCTCCGCGCACTTCAGCGACGCGGCAATCCCCGCCGACGACGGCAGTTACACCGCCACGCTCGGGGAACTGAAGGACACGATGGACGCACTTTCGATGCCCAAAGACGAGTTCGTGGAGTTCATCCTCTCGGACATGCCGCCGCGGCCGGCCAACTACGTCGACATCATCGAGACGAACCTCGGCGTGCAGGTGTCGGACGACGACCGCGCCTTCGAGCTCGAACTCGGGCCGAACAACTGCGCGGCCAGCAACGAAGCCCTCACGAACTAAATGTCGGGTCTGACGCCGCTCCTCGTCGAAGGGCTCTTTCCGAACGGTATCGCGCACTACGCGCTCGGCGGCCTCCTCATCGGCCTCGGGACCGCCGTCATCTACCTCGGGACGGGCATCATCGCCGGTGCGAGCACCTTCCTCGAATCGACGCTGTCGTACGTCTCCGACCTCCCGCGGTTCAACAAGGCGAAGTACGTCGCCTCGCGGGACTGGCGGGTCGTGTTCACGCTGAGCATCGTCGCCGGGGCCGCGCTCTACACCGTCCTGTTCGGTGACGGCTGGTGGGTCTCCGACGTACAGCCGTGGCGCTTCGCCGTCGGCGGCGTGCTCGTCGGCGTCGGCACCCGCATCGGGAAGGGCTGTACGTCCGGTCACGGGGTCTGCGGCGTCGGCTCGCGCTCGCGGACCTCGCTCGTCAACGTCGCCACCTTCATGCTCGTCGCCATCGGGGTCGCACAGCTCCTGAGCGCGCTGGGGGTGTCGCCGTGAGCGACGACGAACGCGGACTCGGGTTCATGCTGGTCGTCATCGCGGGCGGCCTGATATTCGGGTTCGGCCTCGCCGTCAGCAACATGGCCCGCCCGGAGGTCGTCCTCGACTTCCTCCAGTTCGACGACCTCGGTCTCGTCTTCGTGATGGGCGGGGCCGCGGTCGTCACTGGCACCGTCTTCGCGCTCGCCGAGGCGTTCGGCGACCGCGCGCCACTCACCGGGCGCGACTACGGCCGCCGGCTGAAGTCGTTCGACAAGAACGTCGTCGTCGGCGGGGTCGTCTTCGGAGCCGGCTGGGGTATCTCCGGCATCTGTCCCGGCGCGGCCTACGCCAGTCTCGGCGTCGGCAACTACCCCATCCTCATCGCCATCGGTGGGATGTTCGTCGGCGCGTACCTGCAGGGACTCTGGCGCGCCCGCCGTACCGAGAGCGCCGCGACCGGCACCTCCGCCGACTGAGCCGCCGTCGGCGAATTCGATTTCGTTCTTTTCCCGTCCGTCGTCCCCGGAGCGACGGCGACGAAGTTCTCGCCCCCTGTCGGTGAACCGCCGCCGATGGACCGCGGCTCGCGCGCGCTGCCGAACAGTCGGTGGTGGTTTTCTCCCGCGAGTCGACGTTCGACGCTCGCCGCCGATGCTCGAGAACGCCGCCGTGAGTGCCTCTCGACCGAATCCTCTCGGTTGATGTTCAGCCAAATATAGTATTGCACAATAAGCAAACAACTATTTTGTCATAGATAGCGGATAAATATGTTCGTAACGTCGCGTGATACAAAATATGGCCCGGTTCGGTGGTATTTCTATGTCCATTCTATAACTTATGTGTATGCAATAAAGATATGGTCTTGTACAGTATTCCCAAAAGCGTTATATCCTCACTCCGGTTAGCCAGCGGTGTACAAGAAAGTATGATGAGTGCAATACACTCCGGGCACCCCGAGGGGTGCTGGTAAGATGTTCGGAATCGAGACGTTGGGCGGGAACGCACAGGCTGCCGCGCTCGTCGGCGTCGTCCTCGTCGAGGCGATGGTGCTGTACGTCGGGTACGGCGCGCTGACCGCCGCACTCGGACCGACCGTTCGGAAGGCCATCGGTGGTGAGTGAGCGTGTTCGAACTACTCGGCATGTCTGCCGGGATGCTGGCCCTCTTCGTCGCGTTCGGGGTTCTCATCGGCGTCCTGTTCGGCTTCTTCGGCATGGGTGGGTCGTTCCTCGTGACGCCCGCGCTGCTCGTCATGGGCTACCCCTCGCGCGTGGCCGTCGGCTCCGGGCTCGCGTTCGTCTTCGGGACCTCCGTCATCGCGACACTGAAGCACCGCGACCTCGGACAGGTCGACTACAAACTCGGCATCTCGATGATTATCGGGACCACGGTCGGCCTCGAAGTCGGGAAGGAAATCGTCCTCTACCTCGAAGAGCTCGGACTCGCCGGTAACATCATCAGCGTCACGTACGTGCTGCTTCTCGGCGGTATCGGGCTGTTCGTCACCTACGAGGCGCTGAAGGGCGGCGACGGCGGCGGCGTCAGCCACGACGTGGACGGCGACGCCGACATCGACGCCGACGACATCCCCGAGTTAGCCAAGAAGATTCAGAGCTACTCGCTCCCCCCGATGATAACCCTCCGCGGCGGCGTCAAGGTCTCGCTGTGGATGATTCTCTTGGTCGCGTTCGCCACGGGGCTCCTCTCGGGTTTCCTCGGCGTCGGCGGCGGCTTCATCCGCATGCCCGCGCTGTTCTACCTCATCGGCGTTCCGGTGCCCATCGCGGTCGGGACCGACCTGTTCGAAATCATGTTCTCGGGCGGCATCGGCTCGTTCCTCTACGCGCAGTCCGGCGGCGTCGACCTCTCTATCGTCGCGCCGCTCCTCGCCGGGTCGGCGCTCGGCGCGCGCGTCGGCTCCGCCGCGACCTCCATCGTCAACGAGGACGAGATCAAGATTTACTTCGGCCTGATGCTGCTCCTCGGCGCGCTCGCCGTCGCCGTGCGGCAGGCCGGGAACTACCTCGGCATGGGCGTCCTCGACTACGTCAGTCTCGCGCTCATCCTCGGGTCGGCGCTCATGGTCTCCAGCGCGGTGCTCTACAGCGCCGTGAAGTCCATGCGCGCGCCCTCGACCACCGGGGGTTCCACCGCCGACTGAGGGCGACGGCTCGCACGCGAACCGCACTCGCATCGAACGCGAATCCACGACACCGGGACGCCGTTTCTCGCCCGGTGTTGTGCAAACTATACAAACCCTTTTGAGGGCTGACCACGTAGCCCGAACCGATAATGGCTAGCTCGATGGTCGAATACCTGCAATCGGACATGGAGTGTGAGGGACTCCTCGAGTGTCTCCACGGACTGAAGCAACTCGACCGACGGTGTTTCGAGGTGCTCGTCGAGACCGACGAACACCTGACCGTCGACGAGGTCGCCGAGGCGGTCGAGCGGGAACGTTCGACCGCGTACCGCTCCATCCAGCGCCTCCTGCAGGCGGGGCTCATCCAGAAAGAACAGGTGAACTACGAACACGGCGGCTACTACCACGTCTACCATCCGACTGACCCCAACGAGGTCGCGGACGACATGCAGCGCATGCTCAACGACTGGTACGCCCAGATGGGCACGCTCATCCAAGAGTTCCGCGACAAGTACGACGAGAAAATCGTCCCCGCGGAGTAGTTTCCTTCGACCGACGAGCGGCCGCCGCCCCTCGATTGGCCGCGTCCCAAATCGATTAGGTTCCGTATTCAACGGCGCGCAGTCCATAGCTACTGCTACGACCACTCTATGTCGAAGAGTAAAAGCAGTCCCCGAAACAACGAGTTCGTCGAAGAGTGCCAGTCGTGTGAGTCCCGAACGCCGCACGACGTCTCCATCGAAATCAAGACCGAGAGCCGGAAACGCGAGAACCGCGAGTTCTCCCGCGAGCCGTACCGTGTCACGCGCTGTACGCGCTGCGGGAACACGCGGTCCCAGCGAATGAACGACGCGTGAGCGATACCCCCGCCGACCGCCGGCCACCCTCGGCAGACCACGCCCGACCCCGACCGACCGCCTCCGCCACACCGACGTAGCCACGGTCCGAGCCATGACACAGCCACCCACACCAGACGCGCCGACTGTCCTCCTCGTCGACGACGAGGCCGCCCTCGCCGATAGCCTCGCGCTGTGGCTCGAACGCCGCTACCGCGTCCGAGTCGCGTACTCCGGGCGTGAGGCCCTCCAGACGTTCGACGAGAGCGTCGACCTCGTCTTCCTCGACCACAACCTCCCCGGTCTCTCCGGCGAGTCCGTCCTCGAAGAACTCTCCCGACGGGTCGACCCGTCGTCGTTCGCGGTCGTCATGCTCAGCGCCGCGCCCGGCGACGAACTCGCCGACCTCCCCGTTGACGCCGTGCTCACGAAGCCAGTCACCAAACGCGACGTCTTCGACGCCGCCGACCGATTCGTCGGCGACGCGCCCGAAGCCAAACTCGACTAATCTCCTTCCGACGGTCCGTGGCCGCCCGCTTCAGTCGTCCGCCGACGCGGGGTTCAGCTCGTCGAAATACGTCTCGATGAGCTTCCGCTCCGCCGTCCGGAGGTGTTCGTGGAGCGTCGGCGGCGAGATGCCGAGCGAGTCGGCGACCTCTTCTGCCGTGCTCCCGCGGGGCCACTCGAAGTAGCCGGAGACGAGCGACGTTTCGAGGACCGTCTTCTGCCGGTCTGTCAGTTTCGAGTCGAGCGTCCGCCGGAAGGAGTCGGCCGACTGGACGGAGCGCTCCACCTCGCGCTTTGCGACGACCGAGACGCCGGCCGCGGCCGTCGTCACCGCCTCCACGAGCGCGCCGTGGTCGGCGTCGGCCGCGACGTGGAGCGCGAGGGTGCCGCTCCCCTCGGAGAGCGTCAACCGCTCCACGCTCGCGCCGTGGTCGATGGCGGTCGACAGCACCGCCTCGGCGTCGGTGCGGAGTTCGACGACGGACTCCTCGTCGCCGTCGGCGACGACGCGGGCCTGCGAGACGTCGGCGGCATCGATAGCGGCCGCGACCGCGTCGCACCCCGACGCGCCGGCGACGCTGACGAAACAGGTAAGCTCGTCGCCGGCGCGGGTGACGCCGTCCAGCGAGAGTCGGCAGTCGAGCGTCGCCGAGAGACCGGCGAGCACGCCGGCGTCACCCGCGCCGGCGACCTGAAACTCCAGTTCGACGACGCTGTCGCCGTTGAGAAGCTGCTTGCTCTGGGTTGCGTTGATACCGTTGCCGACGGTCGCGCCGAGGTCGGAAAACAGGCCCGCGGACTCCTCGTCGAAGCCGTCGGTCTCGTCGTAGACGACGAGCGCGCCGTACGCCGTCTCGCGGTAGTCGATGGCGACATAGAGCGCCGACACCGCGTCGAGGTCGGCGGCGTCGTCGCCGAAGACCGCCGCGCGGTGCGCCTCGGAGATGTCCTCGAAGGCGAAGCCGTCTTCGACCGTTCCGTCGATGTCGAACGCCTCGTCGACGAAGTCGAGGTCGACGCCCGCGGGGTCGAGTCCGTAGCCCGCCGCAGCGGTACACCGGAGCGTGCCGGCGGCGGTGCGTCTGAGAACGAACGCGGCCTCGTGGGCGCTCGCGACCGCGTCGCAGACGGTCTGTTCGATTTCGTCGCGGCTCCGCGCGTCGATTATCGCCCGGTCGATGTCGCGGAGGAGCTCGTTGGTCCGGTTCAGGCGGTCGAGCTGCGCCTCGCGGTTACGAATCGCCGCCTCGTGTTCGGCTCGGACCGCCTCCAGTCGACCGCGGAGGTCCGACAGCGCCTCGGGCTCGCGGAGCTCTTCCACGTCGCGGCTGTCGAGCGCCGCCTCGGTGGATTCGAGCGCGAAGTACTCGCGGACCTCGGACTCGAAGCCCGACCGCACGAGCAGCTCTTCGACCGTCTCTTTGACCTCCGACTCCGAGACGGGCTTGACGAGGTAGGCGTCGAACGGCATGTCGACGATGTCGGTGTCCGGCTCGACCGCGGTCATCATCGCCACGCGGCAGTCGAGGCCGCGCTCGCGAATCTCGTCGAGCACGTCGTCGCCCGTGACGTTCGGCATTCGGCGGTCGAGGAGGACGACGTCGACGGTGTCGTCGAGTCGGTGGAGGGCTTCTTCACCGCCGTAGGCGGTCTCGACGGCGAACCGCTCGCCGTCGAGCCAGTACCGGCAGGTGTCTGCGAGGTCCTCGTCGTCGTCGACCACGAGAACGACCTGCTCGGCGGCCCGCTGTTCGGGGCTCTCGCGCGCCGAGCGTTCGGTGACCATCGTATCGAACACACAGTAACGGCGAACAGTAATATATCTGCCCATCACAGCAGGTGGAATTTAGGCGGTTCAGTGACCCGATTCGGTCGTCTCCGACGGACGGGGAACTCCCGCGACCGACTGCGACCCGACCCGCGGGCCGAACTCACGCTCGCGGGAGCGTGACGACGAACGTGGCTCCGCCGCGGTCGTTGTCCTCGATTGCGACCGTCCCGCCGTAGCTCTCGACGATTTCGCGGACCAGAAACAGCCCGAACCCGTTGCCCGGATTCGACAGGTCCTCGATGCGCTGGTCGACGATGCGGTGTTTCTCCTCGTCCGGGACGCCCGGGCCGTTGTCGGAGACGCGGAGTTCGACCGCGTCGTCGCCGGCCCCAACCTCGACTTCGACCGCCGGGTTCGGCTTGTCGTTGTGCTGGACGGCGTTTTTCAGCAGGTGCTCGATGACCTCGTCCAGCAGGTCGTCGGCGACGACCGAGACGTCGGGGAGTCGTCCGACTTCGACGCTCGCGGCCTCGGTCTCGCTCCGCAGCGACTCCGCGCCGTGGTCGACCGCCTCGTCGATTCGACGCGGCCGGAACTCGTGGGACTCGCGCTCGACGATGACCTTCATGAACGTCCGCATCGTCCCGACGAGTTCGGTCATCTCGCGGACGCGTCCCTGTATCGTTTCGAGGTGCGTCAGCCCCGCGTCGTCCACGAAGTCCTCGACGATGTCTGCCCGCGCGCCGACCACGTTGAGCCCGTTGAGGAGGTTGTGGCGGATGATGCGGTTCACGAACTCCAGTCGCTCCTGTTCGCGCCGCAACTCCCGCTCTCGCTCCTTGCGGGCGGTGATATCGTGGCCCTCGAGGACCAGAAGCGACACCTCGCCGTCGTCGTCGTGGACCGGGGTGACGGAGAAGTCGATGACGACTGGCCGGTCCGTGTTCACCCGGTCTATCTCGACCTCGTAGCGGACGAACTCGCCGTCGGCCGCGCGGTCGAGCGCGGCCCGGAGGTCGGCGATTCGCTCGTCGTCGCCGCGCCACCACGGCGTCTCCCACGCCCGCAGTCCGACGATGTCGTCGCGGTCGCCGTCCACGAGGTCGAGGGCGGCGTCGTTCACCCGGAGGACAGTTCCGTCGGGCTCGACCAGCCCGATGTACTGGAAGGTGCTGTTGAACACCGCGTCCAACTGTCGCTCGCGGCGCTTCCGGTCGGTCATGTCGCGAGTCACCTTGGCGAAGCCGATGACCTCACCGGTGTCGTCGGTCAGAGCGGTGATGGT
The DNA here is from genome assembly GCF_000336815.1 of Haloferax prahovense DSM 18310. Classification (GTDB taxonomy): domain Archaea; phylum Halobacteriota; class Halobacteria; order Halobacteriales; family Haloferacaceae; genus Haloferax; species Haloferax prahovense. The sequence goes on along the minus strand of NZ_AOLG01000012.1, from coordinate 194,960 downwards.
CACAGACGCCCAAAAGCGAGTACCGTCGGCACGGACGCGCCACCCCTCGTTTTCGGCCCGGCCCTCGGTCCGCGCTCGGTCGAGAAGGCGCTCGGGCAGGCCGTCTTCGGCGTCCTCGTCGGTGTAGAACGTCTCGATGTGCTCGCCGAGTATCTCTTCCGTATCGTAGCCCTTGATGGCCGCCGCGCCGCGGTTCCAACTCTCGACGCGACCCGAGGCGTCGAGGCGGAACAGCGCGTACTCCTCGATGTTCTCGACGATGCGCGAAAACGCCTGCTCGCGGCGTTCGAGTTCGCGCTCGCGCTCCCGTCGGACGTGGGTGTCGATGCCGTGGGCGACGGCGTGGCCGAGATTCGAAATCGGCTCGGCGAGCTCCGCCGTGAACGCCCGCTCGTGTTCGGCGTACATCGTGAGTACGCCGTAGCGCGCGTCGTCGTAGACGAGGGGCACCGACGCCGCCGAGCGGTAGCCGCGTTCGAGCGCCGGTTCGCGGAACGGCCCGAACGCCGGTTCGTCGGCGATGCTGTGGGTCGCCTGCACCGCGTTCGACCGGACCGCGCGGCCGACCGGGCCGTTTCCCTCGGGGCGCTCTGCCGACACCGACACGTCTATCTCGTCGAGGTACCCGTCCTCGACGCCGGCCCACGCGGTCGGTTCCACGTCGCCGGTCGTCTCGTCGACGACGCCGACCCACGCGAACCGGAGTTCGTCGGTCTGGACGAGTCGCTCGCAGACCTGCCGTTCGATGTCCGCGCGCCCGCCGGCGTCGACGATGGTCTCGTTCACGTCCGCGACGACCTCGTTGAACGTCGCGAGGATGTCGAGTCGCTGGCGCAGTTCGCGCTCCGTCGCAGACGGGTCGTCGACCGACTGCGGAGACCCGTCGGTCATCCGTCTCGACCCCCCCTCGAACCGGCGTCCCGTCGTGCGTGCATACCCCGACTCTAACCCCCACTGACTTGTGCGTTTCTCGGTCGGTCCGAGCCAGCCCTAACCACGTAGGGCCGTGAATTACTACCGACCGCGCCATTCGACTATATGGCCACAGTGACCTGCCCGGGTCACTCGTCGTGCCCGCACGACCCTACGGCGGAATCGACAACCTACCCCCTCTCTCCGCCCTGGGGACGTGTCCCTGCCCAAACCCCAACTCCCTTTCCGCGAAACCGACCGACGAGCCACGGGTGTTTCGTTCGTGTCCCCGGTGCGTACATTCATTTCTAGCCGAGGCAGATACAAGACCAAAAGCACGCACCACCGCGCCATTTACGCCGGATGAGCACATACGTGCAACCCATGAAGAAAAACGAGCTCATTCACGTGCATTCGCTGCTCGTGGAAATCGCTACAGACTACCTCGACCGCGGGGTGCTCACGAGCGCCGACCTCGAACCGTACCACCGTCTTGGAATCGGCCCGATGGCTCTCCGGGACTGCCGGGCCGACCACGAGCACGCCGTCCGGACGCTCACGACCGCGCTCGCGGTCGGTGCCGCCCGCGAGCTCGACCGCGACGCGGAGTCGGTGCCCGGCCGACACCTGCTCCGTCCCGACGAGGCGACCGACGCCGACGCCGACCCCGACACCGACCAGCGCGTCACGTCACACTGATATTTTCTTCGCGGACTCCCCCTCGAACAGCGGCGGCACCGGCCGACGGATGGACCTAAGAGCGCCCGGTGAGACGCCCCCGGTATGCGACTCGAAGACTACTGGGGAGTCGGCCCGAAGACCTCGGACCGACTGGAATCGGCTCTCGGCAGGGAGGGGGCGGTCGCCGCTATCGAGTCGGCCGACGTGCGGGCGCTCGTCGACGCCGGCGTCACCCGCGGGCGGGCGGTTCGCATCCTCCGCCGCGCCGACGGACAGGCCGGCATCGACGTGCTGTCGACCCGCGACGCCCGCGACGTGTACGACGACCTCCTGTCGCTCGCGAGCGACCGCGCGCTGACCGAACACGCCGCCGACCGAATCCGCGTGCTGACGCCGCTCCCGACCGTTGGAGACCGACGCGACCGCCTCGACCGCGTCCTCGCGGCGCGGGAGGCGTGGGCCGACCTCGACGACGACGCCCGCGACGCCGTCGAAGCGACGTTCCGCGACTACGACGAGGCCGGCGAGACCGAGCGCGCCGCCGTTCGCGCCGCGCTCGAACTCCGGGAGGCCGGCCTCCGCGGCGAGCCGTTCGACGCGCTGGAGGAGGCCGACCCGGGCGCCCTCCGCGACGCCCTCGGCGCGCTCGGCTACGTCGACAAGGACGGCTCGGTCGCCGCGGGTGCCGACGACCGCCTCGACAGCCTGCGGAGCCGGCTCGAAACCGCGAACGAACTCCAATCCGGCTCGTTCGACGTGCTCGAAACCATCCAGTCGCGGGGCGTCCGCTCGCTGGACGACTTCCGCGCCGCGTTCGTCCAGTACGTCGCACAGGAGACCGACCTCTCGCGCGGCGAGGTCGAGGCGGTCGCCGCCGAGGACGCCCGCGACGCGACCGACTTCGTGAGCGCGTCGCTCCGGGCGCTCGTCGAGGACCTCGAAGCCGACGTCGCCGCGCGCGAAGAGACCGTCGCCGAGGAGCTACGCGACCGCATCTGGGCCGCCCGCGACGACGTGGACCTCGCGGTCGAGGCCGTCGACGAGGTCGCGCTGTCGCTGTCGCTCGCGCGGTTCGCCGACGAGTACGACCTGACGCGACCGGACATCGCCGAGACGGGGCTGGCGGTCTGCGGGGCCCGAAACCTCTTCATCGACGACCCACAGCCCGTCTCCTACGCCGTCGGCGACCACGAACTCGCGTGCGCTACCGGGTCGACGCCGCCGGTCGGTGACCGCGTGTCGGTCCTCACCGGGGCCAACAGCGGCGGGAAGACGACGCTCCTGGAGACGCTCTCGCAGGTCGCCATCCTCGCGTCGATGGGACTCCCCGTCCCCGCCGAGTCGGCGGTCGTCGGCCGATTCGACTCGGTCGTGTTCCACCGCCGGCACGCGAGCTTCAACGCGGGCGTGCTCGAATCGACGCTTAAGTCCATCGTGCCGCCGCTTTCGGGCGACGGGCGGACGCTGATGCTCGTCGACGAGTTCGAGGCCATCACCGAGCCGGGTCGCGCGGCCGACCTGCTCAACGGTCTCGTGAACCTTACCGTCGAGCGCAACGCGTTCGGCGTCTACGTCACGCACCTCGCGGACGAACTGAGCCCGCTCCCACCCGAGGCGCGCATCGACGGCATCTTCGCCGAGGGGCTGACCGACGAGTTGGAACTGCGCGTGGACTACCAGCCGCGGTTCGGGACGGTCGGCAAGTCCACGCCGGAGTTCATCGTCTCGCGGCTGGTGGCGAACGCCCGCGACCGCGCCGAGCGCGCCGGCTTCGAGGCGTTGGCTGCGGCGGTGGGCGAAGAGGCGGTACAAAAGACGCTGTCCGACGCCGAGTTCGTCGGCTGAGCCGACGCGGCGGCGCGGGGAGCTATCGGCGACGTGCGCTCTCGTCGGCTGCGCGGCGACCGCGGCGGCGACGACTCAGCACATCTCGTCGAGCGAGATGAACGCGTCGGCGTCGGCGGTCAGCCACGCCTCCATTCGGTCGCAGCAGCTGTCGCGCCGGGGGTAGACGGTGACCTGGTCCGGGCTCCCTCGATAGGTGACGACGACGCTATGGAGGAAGCAATCCCCGGTGGTATCCGCGCCGGTGCGGTCAGCGGTCCCTGCAACCGAGTCCTGAGAGGCGGGCACTTCTGACATTCGCCGTCACCTATACACACGCGACGGCGATTACATAACCTTCACTAAGTGTGGTAGTGATTGACAATACCCGTTGGTTACAAAACGTTGCACCAAGTGGGAGTACGGAGTGATACATAGCTTCGGTTTCCCTCGCGCGGGTGTGGATTCCACAGTTCCGCGGGAGAATCCGCCCCGCCGGGCGACTTCTGCCGGCGGAGACGGGTTGAAGTGCCCGGGACCGCCATCTGGCTGTCGATGGTCGATCCCACGTCCGATTTGGAAGAGAACGTAGACCCCGAAGACGCCCCGACCTGTGCGACGTGCGGGGAGCCGGTTGCCAACAATCCGACGCACCGCGTCGTCACGTGGGTCGAAGACGGCGCCGTGCAGGCGCGGCACTTCTGCGACGACGACTGCCGGGACGCGTGGGACGACGAACGCTGACGCTCTCCTGACGACACGTCTGGCCCTCGACACGCCGGCGGCGGCGCGGCGCGTCCGCGACTACTCGACTGACGACCAGAACCGGTCGAGACCGAAGCCGAGCATGTCGGGACTGACCGGTCTGAACTCCTCGCGCTCCTGTTCCGGCAGGTAGTCGCGGACGCCGTTCCACGAGTCGCGGGCGTACCGGGCGTCAACGAAGACGCGGACGCCGACCTCGTCGGTCCCGCGGATGACGCGGCCGATAGCCTGCCGCGCCTTTCTGACCGCGGGCACCGTGAGCGCCGTCTCGAATCCGTTTCCGAACTCGCGGTCGTAGGCCGTCTTCACCGCGCGGGTCCGCGGTGACGACGTGTTGATGAGCGGGACGCCGCAGACGACGGCGGCCGAGAGCTTGTCGCCGCTGTAGTCGACGCCCTCGGTGAGCGTGCCGCGGAGGCTCGTCACGAGCACTTTTCCCTCGCCGCCGAAGAAGTCCCGTTTGAGTCGCTCGGTGGCCCCGTCGTCGGACGACTCGTCGAGGAGGACGGGCTTGTCGACGCGGGCTTCGAGCGCGCCCGCCATCCACTCGGCCTCGGCGTAGTTCGGCATCCCGACGAGGACGTTGCCCGGCGAGCGCTCGCACACCTCGACGGCGGCGTCGGTGTACGCGAGTCGCGTCTCGTTTTCCTCGCCGGGCGGCCCGCGGTTGCTGTGGGTGAACTTCGGCACGTCGACGGCGAAGCTCGCGCGGTTCGACTCGGGGAAGCCGAGGCCGAACGTCCGCTCGGCGACCGGGCGGCCGTCGTCGGCGAGGGCGTCGAGGCCGGTCACGCGACGGAACACGTCGATGGGTTCGAGCGTCGCACTCATGAGGACGCCGCCACCGAAGTCGCCGAGGCGCTCGGCGATGGCCTCGCCGGGGACGCAGTTGTGGACCGACAGCCGGACGTTGTACGCGCGACGCCACGACTCCGGCGGCTCCATCTCGTCCCACGTCCGTTCGAGCTCGATTTCGCGGAAGTGCTTTTCGTGGTCCGCGTAGGCCCACGTCGCCAGCGCCCGCCCCGCCGCGGGCGCGGCCCGGCGCTTGTCGTCTTCCTCCACCGAGTCGAGGATGCGGGCGACCGCCGAGCCGGTCGCCTCGGCGCGGACCCACGTCCCCTCGTCGTGGCCGTTCGCCTCGGCCCACTCGGTGAGTTCGTCGACGCCGGGCTCCTCGGGGTCGCGCAGGGGGAGTTCCTCGTCTTCGAGTTCGGTGAGGTCGGCGCGCCAGCCGACGTACTCGCGGTCGAGGTGCGCGGTCACGCGCCGGTCGAGCTCCTCCCGGAGGTCGCGGATGAAGTCCCGGGTCTCCTCCAGTTCGCGGAGCGTCACGTCGGCCTCCTGTAGCTCCCCGCGGACGAGTTCGGCGTCGACAGTCGACTTGCCGGCGTCGTCGAACTTCACCGGCTGGATGACGCGGGTGAACTCGCTTTCGGCGTCGCGGAGCGTCCGGTCGCCGACGCCGACCGAGACGAGGTCGCGGACGCGGGGTTCGAGCATGTGCGCCTCGTCGCAGATGACGAACGTCGAGTCGTCGACGAGCGCGCCGGTGAACGTGCCGACGGTCGTCGGGTCGAACGCGTGGTAGTAGTTGCCGACGACGACCTCGACGTTGGGCAACAGCGCGCCCATCACGGAGTGCGGACACGACCCCGCGCCCGCGGCCAGCGAGACGAGGTCTTCGGTTGTGATGAGTCCCTTGTCGTCGAACTCGAAGGGGACGGCCTCGATTGGGTCGCCGTCTTCGGGGAGGTCCGCGAGGAAGTTCGCGTAGAACGGGCAGTACTCCACGTCCTCGTAGTCCGGCATCGACTTGGGGTACGGCGTCGGGTCGCCGGCAGTTTCGAGGTAGGAGGGGCCCGCGCTCGTCGAACCGGTGTCGAGGAGGCCGGTCTGTTGCTCGCGGGCGTCTTTGGCGAGCGCCTCGGCGCTGGTCCGGCCGCCGTCGCCGACGAGCCCGCGGGTCCGGTCGCGGAGGCCCTCACAGCGGTCGTAGACGGTCGAGTCGTCGATGCCGCCGCAGCCCTCGCGGCTGTAGGGACACACGTCCGATTTGCCGACGAGCGTGAGCCCCGAGACGGGTTTCCAGTCGGTCGGGAGGTTCTCGTTGATGGTTCGGAGGTCGGCCTCGAACTGCCGGAGCTGTTGTTTGACGCTCGTGAGGACGAAGACGCGCTCGTAGTCGGAGTCGGGGTCGCGGACGAGGTCGATGCCGGCGGTGAGCGCGAGCATCGTCTTGCCGGTCCCGCACGCGCCCTCAACGACGGCAAATCCATCGTCTCGGGCGGTCTGTATCGCGGTCTCGATTCCGTCGGCCTGCTCCGGGTACGCCTCCGGGTGGCCGAACACCTCCTGCCAGGTCACGCTCTGTGGTCCAGTTGCGACGGCCATAGGGGTGTCGGTGACTGGCCGCGGACTCGTACTTGAACGTTCGCGCGAGGGGTGGCGTCCGGGTTGGCGACGCTATTCGAGAAAGGAGGCGATGGCCTCGGCGAACGCCTCACGGTCGCCGTCGTCACCGCCGACGCAGACGACGAACGGCGCGCCGGCGGCGGCGTACACCTTCATCTCGCGGCCCTTCTCGGAGTAGCGGGTGCCGGCGACGCGGACGAGGTCGGCGTCGATGAGGTTCCCGAGGTGGTGACGGGCGTTCTGGACGGATGTCTCGACTCGCGCCGAGAGTTCGGTCGCCGTCGCCGGCGAGTCCTGCAGGCACGAAAGGAGGTCGCGGGCGGTGTCACAAGAGAGGCTTCCGAGGAGTTGCTCCGTCTCGTCGTCGTCGAGCCAATGGACGCGCGGGGCGGTCTCGTCGCTGGTATCGACGGTTCCGTCGGACGGGAGCAACCCTGACATACAATCGACATTTCGGTGCGGGAAGTAAACCGTTTCGGGAGGTCAGGCGCTCGACGGTTCGGTCCGGTCGACGCCCGGCAGTCGGTTCACCGCGTAGAGGACGGCGAGCGCGGCGACGAACACCGCGAGCCCCCCGGCGAGTGTTCGGAAGACCGACTCGAATGCGTAGTTCGCCTCGGTCAGGAAGCCGACCGCGCCGCTCCCGTTGGCCTCCAAGAGGAGCGCCGCGCCGCTGAAGACGGCGTAGGCGCTCCCGCGGGCGTCGCTCGGCAGCGACGAGAGCATGAACGTGTCGAGCGCGGGAAACAGGCTGTGGATGACGTAGCCGAGCACCGCGACGACGACGGCGACGGCGACGAAGCCCTGCGCGTACGTCAGGGCGACGAGCGCGCCGATAAAGGCGACGAGCAGGCCGAAAATGTAGGGGACGTGCGGGAGTTTGTCGGCGAGTCGTCCCGACAGCGAGAACGCGGGGACGCCGGCCGCGAAGACGATGGTGAGCATCGTGCTCGCCGTGGCGGGGTCGAACGCCTTCGCCTGCGTCATGTACGACACGAGGAAGTTGAACAGGCCCTGCCAGACGAACCCCGCGGGCGCGATGAGGAGGATGCCAGTGAGGATGAGTTTCCAGTGGCCGAGCGCGGCCGAGAAGTCGCGGTCGGCGCCCGTGCCGGCCCCTGCGCTCCCGTCGCGGGAGACGGCGTAGAGGAGGAGCGTCACGAGCGCGCCGGCGGCGGCCAGGACCCAGAACGTCTCGCGCCACGTGTACGACGCGAGGATGAAGACGACGACGGGCGCGGCGACGACGGCGGCGACCTGGCTGGCCGCGCCGTGGATGCCGACCATGCGGCCGACGCGCTCGGGGAACAGTTCGCCGACGAGCGGGGTCGCGGAGACGAAGTACGCGCCCGAGGCGAGGCCGAGGCCGAACGCGCCGATTTGGAGGGTCAGCACCGACGTCGCGCTCGCGGTGAACGCCGCGGCGACGACGAGCAGCGTGCCCGACCCGAGGACGACCTTCGACCGCGAGACGCGCGTGAGCAGGTAGCCGACGGGGATTCGCGGGATGGCGGTTCCGAGCCAGACGAGGCTCGTCACGACGCCGATGGTCGCCGGACCGACCGAGAACTGCGTCTGGAGCGTCTCGACGAGCGGCGGGAACGCGACGCGGCCGAAGTTGACGAGGAAGACGAGTCCGCAGAGAGTTCCGAAGAGGCGGCGAGTCACTACCCCGGATTCAGTCGCCGCCGTGTCAAGCGTTGCGAATCCGACCCGCGACCACATGTGTTAACGCGGCCCCGGGCCAACGGGGGCGTATGATTACGAGTCGACGCATGGCCGCGGTCGACCTGAACGCCGAGGCGCTCGGCGTGCCGCGGAAACAGCTCATGGAGTCGAGCGGGAACGCCGTCGCGCGGGCCTGCCGCGACCTCGCGGACCCCGGCGCGTCGGTCGCAATCGTCGCCGGACGCGGCAACAACGGCGGCGACGCGCTCGTCGCCGCACGGTTCCTGAAGGCGTACGACGTGACCGTCCACCTGCTCGGCCGCCCGGAGACGATTTCGACCGACATCGCCCGCGAGAACTGGGACGCCCTCGTCGCGGGCGAGGCCGACCGGCGGACCGTTACCGACTCGGTCGCCTTCGACCTCGGCGACCCGGACCTCGTCGTGGACGCGATGCTCGGCACCGGCGTCACCGGTGCGCTCCGCGAACCCGAGGCGACGGCCGCGCGCGCCATCAACGAATCGGCTGCGACCGTCCTCGCGGTCGACGTTCCCTCCGGCCTCGACGCTGACACCGGCGACGCGGCGGGGCTTGCGGTTGACGCGGACCGGGTCGTCACCTTCCACGACGACAAACCCGGCCTCGTGGACCTCGACTGCGAGGTCGTCGTCGCCGACATCGGCATTCCCGAGGCGGCCGAACTGTTCACCGGACCGGGCGACCTGCTCGCGCTCGACCGCGACGCACAGAGCCACAAGGGCGACCACGGCGACGTGCTCGTCGTCGGCGGCGGCCCGTACACCGGCGCGCCCGCGCTCGCCGCGCAGTCGGCCCTCAGAGCCGGCGCGGACCTCGCCCGCGTCGCCTGCCCCGAAGGCGTCGCCCGCGAGGTGCAGGGCTACTCCGAGAACCTCATCGTCCGCGGCTTCTCGGGCGACCGGCTCGCGCCCGAGCACGTCCCCGACCTCCTCGATTTCGCCGCCGACCGCGACGTCGTCGTCTTCGGCCCCGGCCTCGGCGACGCCGACGAGTCGCTCGACGCGGTCCGCGAGTTCCTCGCCGCCTACGACGGGACCGCCGTCGTCGACGCCGACGCCCTGCAGGTCGTCCCCGAGGTGGAGACCGAGGCGACCCTGATTTGCACGCCCCATCAGGGCGAGTTGCGGAAGATGGGTGGCGAGACCGACGCCGACTGGGAGACGCGACGCGACCTCGTCCGCGAGTTCGCCGCCGACCTCGGCCACACGCTCCTCGTGAAAGGCGCGTACGACGTGGTCTCCGACGGCGACGCCGTCCGCGTCAACCGGACCGGGAACCCCGGCATGACCGTCGGTGGAACCGGGGACGTGCTCGCGGGCGCGACCGGCGCGCTCGCGGCCGTCTTGCCCCCGCTCGACGCGGCCGCCGTCGCGGCCTACGCGAACGGCCGCGCGGGCGACTTCGCCGCCGAGGAGTTCGGCGGCGGCCTCGTCGCGACCGACCTACTCGAACGACTGCCCGTCGGCCTCCGAGGTGACGGAGAGTGAGCGACGAGCGCGCCGGGACAGCGTCGAACGACTCGGACGACCGCGACCTGACCCACGTCGACGAGGAGGGCAACGTGCAGATGGTCGACGTGGGCGCGAAACCGGACACCCGCCGCCGCGCGGTCGCCCGCGGGACCATCCACCTCAGCGCCGACACCGTTCGGGCCATCCGCGACGACGAAATCGGGAAAGGCGACGTGTTGGCGACGGCCCGAATCGGCGCGATTCAGGCCGTCAAACACACGTGGGAGACGATTCCGATGTGCCACCAGATACCCATCACGAACGTCGACACCGAGTTCGAGGTGGCCGACGAGTCGGTCACGCTCTCCGTGACGGTCGGCACGACCGGCAAGACGGGCTGTGAGATGGAGGCGTTAGAGGGCGTGACGACCGGCCTCAACGTCGTCTGGGACATGGTGAAAGCCGCGGAGAAAAACGACGACGGCCAGTATCCGGGGACGCGCATCTCGGACGTCGAAGTCGTCACGAAGGAAAAAGAGACGCTCGACTGAGTCGGGTCGGCGGTCCGACTTCCGCCGTCCGCGCCGAGGCGGGCGGCTCCGACGGTTCGACTCAGGCCGAGTCGGCCGGCGCGGAGAGGTCGGCGGCCTTCGCCCGCGCCTTCTCGACGATTGCGGGGCGCGCCTCGAACTCGACGTGGACCTGTTCGCCCTCGTACTCCTCGGCCTCGACGTGGGCGTGGTCGTAGAGCCACGAGACGAGGCTCATCGTGTCGTCGGCCATCGGCAACAGCAGTCGCTCGCGCTTCCACGCGGGCAGTTCGCCCTCGACGCGGTCGGCCAGTTCCTCGACGTTCTCGCCGGTCAGCCCCGAGACGGCGACCGGATTGGGCGCGAGCGCCGACAGCGCCGCGCGCTTTTCCTCGAGTTCCTCGGCCTCGACCTTGTCCACCTTGTTGAACACGGTCACGATGGGCGCTTCGTTGCGCTCGTAGAGCGTGTCGTGGCTGGTGACGAGCTTCTCGCGCATCTCCTCGATGGGCTCGGAGGCGTCCACGACGAGCAACACGAGGTCGGCGCGGTAGACCGAATCGAGCGTGGACTTGAACGACTCCACGAGCCAGTGGGGGAGGTCCGAGACGAACCCGACGGTGTCGGTGAGAAGCACGTCGCGCTTGCCCGTCTCGGCGCGGCGCGTGGTCGTCCCGAGGGTGGTAAACAGCTTGTCTTGGGACTCCGCGGTCGGGTCGAGGTCCGGGTGAAGGTCGTCGTTCTGGCCGACTTCGAGGTCGGCGGCGAGCCGCTGCATCAGCGTCGACTTCCCGGCGTTCGTGTAGCCCGCGAGGGCCACGAGGTCGAAGCCGGACTCGCGGCGCTGTTCGCGCCGGGTCTCCTCTTTGTCCGCGATGGCGTCCAGTTCGTTCTTGATGCGCGAAATCTGGGCCTTGATGTCCTGCTCGCGGCTCTCGTCGTACTCGCCGAGGCCCATGAACCCGGGGCGCTCGTCGCGCTTCGCCAGCGACGCCTTCGCCTCGGCGCGCGGCAGTTCGTAGCGTAGCTCCGCGAGTTCGACCTGTAGCTGCGCCTTGCGGGTGTTGGCCCGCTGGCCGAAGATTTCGAGGATGAGCGTGAAGCGGTCGATGACCTCCGCGTCGTCCGGGAGCTTCTGGGCGATGTTGTACGTCTGGTAGGGGCCCAGTCGGTTGTCGAAGACGACGGCGGCGGCGTCCTCACGCGCGACGAGCGACGCTAACTCGCCGACCTTCCCTTCGCCGAAGTGGAACGCGGCGTCCTCCTCTCGGGTCTGGGTGAGTTCGCCGACCACCTCGTAGCCCGCCGCGCGGGCGAGGTCGGAAATCTCCGTGAGGTCGGCGTCGCCGCGGTCGACACGCTTCGCGACGACGACGCGACTCATCGCCGCACCTCGAGTGTGGGGTACGTAGCCTGCACTGTGTCAGTCGGTACTAGCCGCCGGAGGCACTTAAGCCCCGCTCGGCCGGGGTCACGCGTCGAGATGGCGTCCCGTCACCTCCCGTTCCATGGCCGCGTTTGGACGCCGGGACTCTTGTAGGTTGCCCGGACGCGACCTGATAGTTCGGTGACTGCGACAGTCTCCCCACAAATCACTTATACCAACGGGCGGGATGTTCGCCGTATGGACCCCTTGCAACTGAGCATCGACCCGCAGCAGCTCGGCATCGAGTTCGGGAGCGGGGCCGTCATCGGCGGTATCATCGGCTTCGCGGCCAAGAAAATCGCGAAGCTCATCGCCGTCATCGTCGGCCTCGAACTCGCCGTGTTCAAGTTCCTCGAATCGCGGGGCATCATCACCGTCGACTGGGAGCGCCTCACCGGCGGCCTCGTGAGCGCCACGCAGGACGCCGCGACCGGCGCGCCTCCGGACTGGATTTCGACGGTGCTCTCGACCCTGTCTATCTCCGCCGGCTTCTCCGGCGGTTTCCTCGTCGGCTTCAAGAAGGGGTAGTTCGCGTTCGAGACTCGCCGACGCGCCTCAGAGTTCGTCTTCGTCCTTGACGATGCGCGTCTCGGCCGTGCCGCTCGTGATGTTGTTCACCTTGTCGTAGAAGTCGTTTTGCATCCCCGCGGGGAACGTGATGACGCCGACCCACGAGCCGTCGTTCTGCCACTCCTCGCGTTCGAGGTCGCCGTAGCTCCGAATCTGTGCCTGTCCGCTGCCGGCGTACTCGGCCGGGAGTTGGACGGCGACGGTGACTTCGGCGAACTTGATTGGCAACACGGGTCGGAGCGCGTCGAGCGCGTCGTCGACCTGCGACTCGACCGGCTCCATCGGGTCGATTTTGAACCCGGCCTCTTCGAGCGCGCGCTCGATTCGCTCCGGCGGGTGCGGCGAGTCGTTCATCTGCGGGTTGACCGCGTTGCGGGCGATGCGGTTGATGAGCGACTTGCGCTTCTGTTCTTGCATCTCGCGGCGCTGTTCGGCCGTGATCTGAATCTCCCCTTTCTTGACGACCTCGGGGATTATCTGGAGCGGGTCGGTCGTTCCGAACACCTTCTCGAGGTCGTTCTCGGCGGGGCGGTCGCCGCGGGAGGCGTCCTCGAACACGTCTTCGGCGGCGATGACCTCTTCGAGGTCGCCGTCGAACTCACCGCGCTTTATCGAGAGCGCCGCGTCGGGGTCGATGAGCACCTCGAACCGCGCGCCGTGAGATTCCAGGCGGGCCGTGACTGCCTCGTCGAGTGAAATCATAGGTTCCGATACTCTCTCCGTGGTAAAAAGCCCTCGCCGACCGACTCCCCCGACAGCGTCTCGCGAAATTCGCCGCGACCCGTTCGGAGCAATCGTTATGCTCGCCCGCACCCCACCTCTCGGTATGAGTTCGCAGACGTCGGAGAAGTCCCTCGAAGAACGGCTCGACCTGTTCATGCGGCGGAACTTCCCCCAAATCGAGATGCACGGCGGCGACGCGGGTATCGAGGCAATCGACGAGGAGACCGGCGAGGTGTGGATTTCACTCACCGGCGCGTGTTCCGGATGCGGCATCTCGCCGATGACGATTCAGGCGCTGAAGGCGCGCATGGTCGCCGAGTTCGAGGAGATAGACGCGGTCCACGCCTCGACCGGCGGCTTCTACGACGACGAACCGGGCGCGGGGTTCGAACCCGACGTGTCCGACGCGCCCTTCTGAGCGGCCTCTGACATCGCTTTTCGACCGAACCGCCCCGACGAGCGACGCCGCCCCGAGCCCGCGCCGCGCCGTCGCTCGCCGTGGGAGAAAACTGAGGAACCGAGTCGAGTCGAGTCGAGCGGACGCCGAGTTACGCGGCGGCTTCGATGATGTCGACGAGGTCCTCTTTGCTCTGGACGCCGATGACCTCTTTGACCTGCTCGCCGCCGGCGTAGAACTGCAGGGTCGGGACGCTGCGAATTCCTTTCTCGCGGGCTAGTTCTTGGAGTTCGTCGATGTCGACCTTGGCGACGACGGCGTCGGTCTCCTCGGCGATTTCCTCCACGGTGGGTTCGAGCATCTTACACGGGCCGCACCACTCGGCGTGGTAGTCCACGAGGACGACCGCGTTGTCGGCGATGAGTTCGTCGAGGTGGTCCGAACTCTCGACGTGGACGGGTGCATCGGTTGTCTTCGGAGTGCTCATACCTCCACGTATCGGCGCGACACTCTTACCCATTGCGCCTGTTTGCGTGCCGACGCACGACCGCGAAACTCCGTGTTCGCGGCGAAATCGGCCGGGTTCAGGGAGCGATCCTCAGCAGTCGTAGGTCAGGAGCACGCCGTCGTCGACGCGCTCCACGTCGCGGAGCGATAGCTTGGGAAAGTCGGCGACGAAGCCCTCGCCGTCGGCGAGCGTCGGCGCGTCGCGGCCGCCGATGACCATCGAGCCGACGTAGAGCGTGAGTTCGTCGACGAGGCCGGCCTCGAACAGCGAGAAGATGAGTTCCCCGCCGCCTTCGACCATGAGCCGGTCGACGCCGCGCGATTCGAGCGCGTCGAAGGCGTCGGGGAGCGACACTCGCTCCGCGCCCGCGACGACGAGTTCCGCGCCGGCGGATTCGAGCGCCTCGCGGCGGTCGGCGGGCGCGGCCTCGGAGACGAGCACGTAGGTCGTCGCCGCGTCGTCCAGAATCCGGGCGTCGGTCGGAGTTCGAGCGCGCGAGTCGGCGACGACGCGGGCGGGATGCGGCGGGTCGCCCCGTTCTTCGCGGGCCGCGACGAGGTCGGGGTCGTCGAGCGTGAGGTGCGGGTCGTCGGCGAGGACGGTTCCGACGCCGACGGCGACGGCGTCTGCGGCCGCGCGAATCTCGTCCACGCGGGCGAAGTCGTCGTCGCCGCTTATCATCACCTGCTCGCGGCGGCGAGACGAGAGCTTGCCGTCGAGGCTGGCGGCGGCGTTGACGTGGACGTGCATACTCGCGGGTCGTCGCCGCGGCGAAAACGCCTTTCGGTGGGGTGCCGTCGCAGTATTGCCGGACAGGAATTAAATAGGCCTCTGTGGTACATTGTGGCATCTATGACTGCCAAGGTCCTGATGCTGGGGTGGGGGTTTCCGCCGAACGTCAGCGGCGGGCTCGACACGCACGTCGGCGAAATGTTCGAGCGACTCGAAGACCGGGATGACGTGGACATCGAACTCGTGCTTCCCGCCGAGTACGCGCCGGACCGCGAGGGAATCGTCGGGGTCCCGACGGGCGAAGGGGACATCATCACCCGAATCGGACGGCTGGGGTCGACGTTCGCGGAGCGCGCCGCCGAGGCCGACATCGTCCACACCCACGACTGGTTCGGCTACGGGCCGGGGTCGCGCGCGAAGTCGAACAACGAGGACGTGGAGTGGGTGACCACGTTCCACTCGCTTTCGTCCGACCGCAACATCGACCCGCCGCAGCGGGAAGTCGAGACCGAGCGCCGAATCGCCGAGCGCTGTGACCACCTGCTCGCGGTGAGCGAACTCCTCGCCGACAAGGTCAAACGGGAGTACGGCGGCGACTGCCACGTCATCTACAACGGCTTTTCGGAGTGCGAGACGACGGGGCGCGACCTCAAAGAGGAACTCGGCATCGACGGGAAGATGCTGTTTTTCGTCGGCCGGCACACCGACCAGAAGGGCATCTCGCATCTCGTCTACGCGATGGAGAAACTCGCCCGCGACGACGTGACGCTCGTCATGGGCGGGTCGGGTCACCTCACCGCCCAACTCAAGCGCTTCGCCGAACTGCTCGGCGTCGAAGACCGCATCAAATGGGCCGGCTACGTCCCCGAAGAGGCCCTCGGCGACTACTACGCCTCGGCGGACCTGTTCGTCTCGCCGTCGCTGTCCGAGCCGTTCGGCATCACCATCGTCGAAGCGCTCTCGACCGGCACGCGCGTCGTCGCCACCGAGAGCGGCGCGGCGGAGGTCCTCCCCGAGGACTGCGTCATCGAGGTCGAACCCGACTCGCGCTCTATCGCCGACGGTATCGAGTACGGCCTCTCGCTGGAGGGAGAACCGGAGTACGAACCGTACACGTGGGACCGCGTCGTCGACGAGACGGTGGAGTACTACCACAGCATCCTCGACGGGGACACCGACGTCTCTGCCGGGGCGGAAAACGAAGTCGAAGCCAGCGACGCGGACGCCGACGAGGCGGACGCGAACTGAGCGGGCGACCCCCGTTCAGCGGAGGAGGCGCACGTCGGTCACCGGCTCGGGGTGGCGAATCCGGTAGCCGCCGCGGGTCGGCACCATCCCTTCTCGCGGCATCGTGCCGCGGGCTGACTGATACGGCGAGTCGTCGGTCTGGACCGACTGGTACGGCGAGTCGTACGCCGACTGGTAGGGGCTGTCCGACGACTGGTACGCGCTGTCGGTGGCCGCCTCGGCGTCGAACCCCTCCGGCGGGAGGTAGATTCGCTCGCCGGACGCCGAGCGGACGACGACCGCGCTGTCCTTGTCGCCCTCCATCACGATGGTCGTCCAGCCGTCCTCGATGGTCACAGAGAAGGAGACCTCCTCGTCGGCGGCGTCGGCGTCCGGGGTCTCGTCGTTCGACATACGACTCCAACTGACACGCGAGCACTTAGTGATTCGCCCGCCGGTCGCCGCCCGCACGCCCGGCAACACTTTTTATCCGACGGGGGCGAATCCCGACTCGATGGAACTCGACCAGCACGCCGAGGAGCTTGCCTCCGCCCTCGGTGTCGACAAAGAGGAGGTCAAATCCGACCTGCAGAACCTCCTGCAGTACAGCGTCCCGCTCGACGAGGCGAAACAGAGCGTCCGCCGCAAACACGGCGGCGGAAGCTCCGGCGGCAGCGACGGCGCGCCGTCCACGAAGCGAATCGCCGACATCGACCCCGACGGCGGCAACGTCTCCGTGACGGTCCGCGTGCTCACCGTGGGCACCCGCTCTATCGTCTATCAGGGCGACGAACAGACCATCCGCGAGGGAGAACTCGCCGACGAGTCCGGCGTCATCTCCTACACCGCGTGGCAGGACTTCGGCTTCGAACCGGGCGACTCCGTCGTCATCGGTAACGCCGGCGTCCGCGAGTGGGACGGCAAGCCCGAACTGAACATCGGCGCGTCCTCGACGGTCGGCGTGGAGTCCGAGACGGTCGAGACGCCCTACGACGACCGCATCGGCGGCGAGGCCGACCTCATCGACCTGCAGGCCGGCGACCGCGGCCGAACCGTCGAGGTCCGCGTCCTCGAAGTCGACTCGCGCACCATCGACGGCCGAAACGGTGAGACGACAATCCTCTCGGGCGTCGTCGCCGACGAGACCGGCCGGCTCCCCTTCACCGACTGGGCACCGCGCCCCGACGTGAAAGAGGGCGCGAGCGTCCGTCTCTCGGACGTGTACGTCCGGGAGTTCCGCGGCGTGCCGCAGGTGAACCTCTCGGAGTTCACGACGCTCGAGGTCCTCGACGACCCCGTCGCCGTGACCGACTCCGCGCCCCGCCTGAAAATCGGCGAGGCCGTCGACGCCGGCGGGATGTTCGACGTGGAAGTGCTCGGCAACGTCCTCGAAGTGCGCGACGGCTCCGGGCTCATCGAGCGCTGTCCCAAATGCAGTCGCGTCGTCCAGAACGGTCAGTGCCGACAGCACGGCGAGGTCGACGGCGAGGACGACATGCGCGTGAAGGCGATTCTCGACGACGGCACCGGCACGGTGACCGCCATCCTCGACCGCGACCTCACAGAGGAAATCTACGGCGGGACCATGGCCGACGCGATGGAGGCCGCCCGCGAGGCGATGGACAAGGAGGTCGTCGCCGACGACATCGCCGACACGCTCGTCGGCCGCGAGTACCGCGTCCGCGGGAACCTCTCCGTGGACGAGTACGGCGCGAACCTCGAAGCCGACGAGTTCGAGGAGACGGACGACGACCCGGCCGAACGCGCGGCCGCCCTCCTCACGGAGGTGCGCGCATGAGCGCCTCGCCGGTCGTCGGCACGCGGGAAATCGCCTACCGCGTCTTCGCCGCCGAGTTCGACGACGCGTCGCTTTCGTACTCCGAGAGCGACGAGGAGCGCGCGCCGAACTACGTGGTCACGCCCACCGGCGCACGGCTGAACCGGACGTTCGTCGCGGGCGTGCTCACCGAGGTCGAACACGTCAACGACGAGGTGCTCCGCGGGCGCATCGCGGACCCGACGGGCGCGTTCGTCACCTACGCCGGGCAGTACCAGCCAGAGCCGATGGCCTCCCTCGACGCGGCGACGCCCCCGGCGTTCGTCTCGCTCGCGGGCAAGGCCCGGACGTACGAACCGGACGACGCCGACGTGGTTTACTCCTCGGTCCGCCCCGAGAGCGTCAACACCGTCGACGCCGACGTGCGCGACCGCTGGATCGTCTCGGCCGCCGAGGCGACGCTCCGCCGCATCGCGGTGTTCGACGAGGCGCTGTCGATGTCCTACCGCGGCGACGACCTGACTCGCGCGCTCGAAGCGCGCGGCGTGGACTCGACGCTCGCGGCGGGCGTCCCCCGCGCCATCGACCACTACGGGACGACCCGGACCTACCTCGAGGCCCTGCGCGAAGTCGCCGTGCAGGCGCTCGAACTCGTCGCGGGCGACCGCGACCAAGTCGACCCCCTCGACGTCGCCCCCGGCGACGGCGGGGACGCGGTCCTCGGCCCGCTCCCCGAACTCGACCTCGAACCGGCCGCGAGCGTCGATATCGAGGTCGGCGAGGCGGACGCGGACGACGGCGACGACCTCGACAACTCGGAGCCCGACGCGGGCGAGTTCGACGCCGAACCGGACGCCGAGACGGTCGCTGACGCCGACACGGAACCGGAACCGGAACTCGACGCCGGAGGCGAGCCCGAACCCGCCGCGGAAGCCGAGCCTGAACCGGAACCCGAGTCGGAGCCAGCATCCGACTCGGAACCCGTCGCCGCCGAAGCGACCACCGCGACCGAAAGCCAGCCGGCGTCCGAGTCAGAACCGGAGACCGCGCCGTCCACGACAGCTGACGCAGAGCCGAAACCCGCGGCGGACCCCGAACCTGACGCAGAGCCGGAACCTGCTGCGGAACCTGATCTCACGTCCGAACCCGACCTCGCGTCCGACTCGCTCGACGCCGACTCGGAGCCCGACTTCGACGCCGGCTCGGACGACGGCGCGCTCGGCGACTTCGAGGACGACGCCACCGACGCGGATACGGCCGAATCGGACACCTTCGGCGGCTCCGACGACGGCACGCTCGGCGACTTCGAGGACGGTTTCGACGACCCCGAACCCGAGGCGGACGCGTCGGCCGCCGCGGCCGACGAGTCGTCAACCGACGCGGCGACCGACTCCGCGACCACCGACGCCGACGACTCGGTCGACCCCGACGGGATGTACGAACTCGACGAGGACGAGCGGGCCGAAATCGAGTCCGAGTTCGGTACGGAGTTCACCTCCGGCGCGGACGTCGACCCCGCCGGCGAGGCGGACATCGACGTGCCCGACGCGGACGACCTCACCGAACAACTCGAAGACGAACCCGCCGACGCCGAACCGGTAGCAGAGCCGGAATCGGACCCCGCGGCCGACGCCGCCTCGGAACCCGAACCGGCGGTCGACCCCGAACCGGAATCCGAACCAGAGCCGACGCTCGACGCCGGGTCGGACGACGCCGAGACCGAGGCCGACGCCGACGAAGCCGCCGAGGACATCGACCTCGAATCGGTCGTCGTGGACGCCATGGACGACCTCGACGACGGCGACGGCGCGTCCCACGACGAGGTCGTCGCGGCCGTCGTCGACGAGTACGGCGCGGACCCCGGCGCGGTCGAAGACGCCATCCAAGAGGCGCTCCTCGGCGGCCGGTGTTACGAGCCGCAGGACGGCGTGCTGAAGGCCATCTGAGGCCGTGTCGGGACCGCTCGTCGAACCGATACCCGGCCACCCAGCCGCGGTGGCGCGGACGAGCAGACGCGGGTTCCCCGAGCGCTCGCTCGTCGTCGCCGACTACCACGCCGGCATCGAGGCCGGCCTGCGGTACGAACGCGGGGTGGAACTCCCGTCGAAGGCCGCGGTCCGCCGCGAGCGCCTGCTGTCGCTTCTCGATCGGACGGACGCCGACCGACTGGTCGTCCTCGGCGACCTCGGTCACCGCATCGGCGACCCGGAGGGAGACGAGGCCGAGGAACTGCGCGACCTCGCGGACGCCGTGGCCGACCGCGCCGAACTGACGGTCGTCCCCGGCAACCACGACGGCGGCCTCGCGGCATTTTTCGGCGACGACGTGGAGGTGACAGACCCCGCGGGCGTCCGCCTCGGCGACGTGGGATTCTGCCACGGCCACACGTGGCCCTCGCGGGAGGTGCTCGCCGCCGACGTGGTCTGTTCGGCTCACGAGCACCCGGCGGTCAGGCTGGAGGACGAGGTCGGCGGCGCGCGGAAAGAGCGCGTCTGGCTCCGCGGCGCTCTCGCTCCCGAAGTGTTCGCGGAGCACTACGAGGTCGACCCCGCGGAGGTGACGCGAGCCGACGCCGAACTCGTGGTGTTCCCGGCGTTCAACGACACCTCGGGCGGGACGTGGGTCAACGTCCCCGGTCAGGGATTTCTCTCGCCGTTCCTGCCCGACGGCCTCGCGGACGGGGAGGCCTACCTGCTCGACGGCACGCGATTGGGCGACTACCGGAACGTCTGAGGGGCCGAAGTCGTCGCGGTCGTCAAACGCGACTTCCCGTTTTTCCGACCCGCTACGCGAAGACGAACGTGAGAGTGCCGATGACGAACACGGAGGTGGCCGCCACGTTGGCGAGTCGTTGCCAACCGGTCCACTCGCGGAAGAACTCCGGGACGCCCTTTTCTCGTTCTCGAACGGCGTAGCCGACGAACCAGAGGGTCGAAAGCGCCAGCACCGCCGCGAAGACCAGTTGCCACGTCGCGAGGTCACCTCGCTGGTTGCCGAGAACGATGAACAGGTTCCCGCCGGTGAAGCCGGCCTGCGACAGCCAAAAGGAGCGCTCGGGAGTCACATCACCACCGAGTACAGTTGGAGGGCGACGCCGAACGTGTAGAGCGCCGCGCCGACGATGACGAGGTAGACGAGCGGGCTCCAGTCCGACGGGACCCGAGCGCGGTCGGGGTCGCGGAGGGCGACGACCGACGCGTAGCCGACCACGACGACGCCCGCGGCCGCTGCGGCGGTGTTGATACCCACGTCTCCCGCGGAAACGTCGAGCGCGATATCGACGGCGGCACAGAGACCGAAGACGAGGAACGCGGACCAGTAGACTCGTTTCGGGGACACGCCCGAAATTGATTCACTGACGACATGAATCTCCCGGTCGGGACCGCCCCGAGCGGT
Source organism: Haloferax prahovense DSM 18310 (assembly GCF_000336815.1). Lineage (GTDB taxonomy): Archaea > Halobacteriota > Halobacteria > Halobacteriales > Haloferacaceae > Haloferax > Haloferax prahovense. The sequence continues at coordinate 173,919 of NZ_AOLG01000012.1, read as the reverse complement.
GCGCTTAATCGCCTCGAACCGTAACCTCGGGCGATGCCAGACGGCGAGGCCGCCGCCGGAATGGACGCCTTCGCGACGCTCTCGTCGCCCGTTCGAAACGCGCTCTCGGAGCGCGGATTCACGACGCCCACCGAGCCGCAGCGCCGGGCGATTCCCCCGCTGACCGACGGGAAACACGGCCTCATCATCGCGCCCACGGGCACCGGAAAGACGGAGACGGCGATGCTGCCGGTCTTTTCGGCCATCGCCGACGCCGAGGGCCGGTTCGGTATCTCGGCGCTCTACATCACCCCGCTTCGGGCGCTGAACCGCGACATGCGCCAGCGGCTCGACTGGTGGGGCGAACAGCTCGACGTCGACATCGACGTTCGCCACGGCGACACCACGCAGTACCAGCGACAGAAGCAGGCCAACGACCCGCCGGACGTGCTGGTGACGACGCCCGAGACGCTGCAGGCGATGCTCACCGGGAAGAAGTTGCGGACGGCGCTGTCGGACGTGCACCACGTCGTCGTCGACGAGGTCCACGAACTCGCGTCGGCGAAGCGCGGCGCGCAGTTGACAATCGGGTTAGAGCGCCTCCGCGAGTTGGCCGGGCCGTTCCAGCGAATTGGGCTCTCGGCGACGGTCGGGTCGCCCGAGGAGGTCGGGAAGTTCCTGACCGGCGACCGACCGTTCGAGGTCATCGAGGTCGACGTGGACAACCGCGTCGAGTTCGAAGTCGTCCGCCCCGAGGTGACGAACGAGGACGAGGCGCTGGCGGGCAAACTCGCCACCGACCCCGAGATAGCGAGCCACGTCCGGACGGTTCGAGATATCGTCCGCGACCACGAGTCCGTGCTCGTCTTCGTCAACACCAGACAGACCGCGGAGGCGCTCGGCTCGCGGTTCAAGGCGCTCGGCGACCCAATCGAGGTCCACCACGGCTCGCTGTCGAAGGACGTTCGCATCGACGTGGAAGACCGCTTCAAGGCCGGCGAGTTGGACGCGCTCATCTGCACGTCGTCGATGGAACTCGGCATCGACGTGGGCCGGGTGGACCACGTCGTCCAGTACAACAGCCCCCGCGAGGTGTCGCGGCTCCTCCAGCGGGTCGGCCGGGCGGGCCACCGCTTGGGCGTCGTCTCCCGCGGGACCGTCGTCACCGACCACCCCGACGACACGCTCGAAGCGCTCGCCATCGCCCGGCGGGCCGTCTCCGGCGAGGTCGAACCCGCCCGCGTCCACCACGGGAGCCTCGACACCGTCGCCAACCAAATCGTCGGCGTCGTCATGGACTACGGTGACGTGTCGGCCCGCCGCGCCTACGAGATTATCACGCGGGCGTACCCCTTCCGCGACCTCGACGAGGACGACTTTCGGGCGGTCGTCCGCGAACTCTCGGGGAACCGCCTCCTCTGGCTCGACGAGGACAAAGACCTCCTCGAAAAGTCCGGCGGCACGTGGCAGTACTTCTACGCCAACCTCTCGATGATTCCCGACGAGGAGACCTACGACGTTCACGACATCTCCTCGCGCCGGCAGATAGGGACGCTCGACGAGAAGTTCGTCCTCAACTTCGCCGCGCCGGGCGCGACGTTCATCCAGCGCGGCGAGATGTGGCGCGTCAACGACGTGGACGAGGAGGAGGCGCAAGTGAACGTCTCGCCCATCGAGGACCCCGGCGGCGAGGTGCCGTCGTGGGTCGGCTCGGAGATTCCGGTGCCCGCGCCGGTCGCCGGTGAGGTGGGCGAACTCCGCGACGTGGCCGCGCCGCAGTTCGAGTCCGGAGCCGACCGCGAGGCCGTCGCCCGCGACATCGCCATGCGCTACCCGACCGACGAGGCCACGGTCCGCTCGGCGCTCGGCCCCATCGAGAAACAGGTCGAAGCCGACGCGCCGATTCCGACGGCGAACAGGCTCGTCCTCGAAGGCTCGCCTCGGAAGGTGACGCTGAACTCGCCGTACGGCCACCGGGTGAACGAGACGCTCGGTCGGCTCCTCTCGGCGCTCATCGGCCAGCGGACCGGCTCGTCGGTCGGGATGGAGGTCGACCCCTACCGCATCGAGTTCGACGTGCCGGGGAAGGTCCGCCCGACGACGTTCGCCGAGGTGCTCCGCGAGACCGACCCCGACCACGTCGAGGCCCTGCTCGAACTCGCGCTCAAGCGGTCGGACTCGCTGAAGTTCACGCTCGCACAGGTGGCCGCGAAGTTCGGCGCGCTCAAGCGCTATCAGGGGAAGGGTCGCTTCGGCGGCGACCGCCTCCTCGCCGCGCTGGAGGACACGCCCGTCTACGACGAGGCCGTCCGCGAGGTGTTCCATACGGACCTCGCCGTCGAGGAGACGGTTGAACTGCTCCGCCGCGTCCGCGAGGGCGACGTGGAACTCGCCGTCGCCCGCGAACCGACCGCCATCGGCACCGGCGGCCGCGGGTCGGGAACCGACCTGCTCGTCCCCGAGAACGCCGACGCGAGCGTCATCGAGACGGTCCGCGACCGGATTCAGAACGACCGCGTGCTGTTGGCGTGTCTCCACTGCAAAGACTGGACTCGAAAGACGAAGGTAAAGCGCGTCCGCGACCCCGTGGCGTGCCCCGAGTGCGGCGCGACCCGCGTCGCCGCGCTCAATCCGTGGGACGAGGAGACGGTGAAAGCGGTCCGCACGCCGGAGAAAGACGACGAACAGGAGCGACTGACGAAGCGGGCCTACCGCTCGGCGAGTCTCGTGCAGGCCCACGGCAAGCGGGCGGTCGTCGCGCTCGCGGCCCGCGGGGTCGGCCCGCACAACGCCGCGCGCATCATCAACAAGCTCCGCGAGGACGAAGACGACTTCTACCGCGACATCCTCGAACGGGAGCGCGAGTACGCCCGAACCCAGTCGTTCTGGGACTGACGGGGTGGATTCCGGTTCGCCCGCTTACTCCTCGATGGCCCACTCGTCGAGAATCTCGGTCGTCGCGGCCGCCAGCGCCTCGAAGTCCTGCATCGAGATGCCGTCGGTGGTGACGAAGACGCCGAAGTCCTCGACGGTGATGCGAACGAGGTAGCCGTTTTCGAACACGCGAATCGTGTACTCGTAGTCGCCGAGTTCGGAGCCGCGGTAGGCGTCCTGGGTCATCTTGAAGTCGTGCCACTCGTTGCCGATAAAGGAGTTCAGGTCGGCCTCCTGTTCGAGGTCCTCGCGGAGGTACACCTGCACGTAGTCGAAGCGGCTGAAGTACGTGAGCGACCGGAGGCTGTCGCCGACGGCCGTGCGGCAGACGGTGACGAGCTTTTCTTTTGCTTCCTCGGGGAGGAGATTGGACATCGCTTCAGCCTGCGCGAGCGAGCGCCAAATAGGCGGCGGCTTCGGCAGCGGGCGGGTGGGAGCTGAGACGCGGCGGTCGTCCGTGACGCCGCTACTCCGACGCGTAGACGTCCCGGTAGTCGCGCTCGCGCCGGATGAGCTCCTCGACGCCGTGTTCGAGGATGTCGGAGCCGAGCGACGTGGCGCGATAGTACGAAAACAGGCCTTCGTCGTCGGCTTGCGACCGTTTTCGCTTCTCGACTAACCCGGCGTCGACGAGTTTACCGAGGTGGTAGTGGAGCGTGTTCGCCTGCACGTCGAGCGCCTCGGCCAGCGCTTTCGGACTTCGCTCGCCGAAGTGGACCAGTCGGTACAGCAGGGTAAAGCGCGTCCGGTCGCCGAGTGCCGCCTGCATGTCGAGGTACTCGTCCAGCGTGAGGACGCTCGTCGGCGGCAGCAACTCGGCGGGGTCCTCGGGCAGCCCGTCCGAATCGACCGGGTCGTTCGTCGCCATCTCGGTTCGCTAGATGGAGCGTATCGAGTTAACGGTTCTTGAGTCGAACTTCGCTGAAAAATCCGAATTTTATATACTAACGTGCGGTACGTGTGCCCATGACGGACGCCATCTCGCGCGACGAGATACGGGCGGCGCTCGGGCGAACGACCTACGACCGGTTTCTCGTCTACGTGATGGGTCCGTACAAGTCGTTCAACCTCAACTACGTCCTTTCGGAGGAGGAACTCGCCGCCATCGACATCGAGGACCTCCCCGGACCGATTCGGAAGCTGTTCGCCGCGCGGGACGAGGTCGACGACGCGCTCGCGCTCCTCCGACGGGTGCAAGGAAGTCTCCGCGCGGACCCGGGTGTCAACGCCTTTCTCGCCGTCGACGTGGACCTCAGCACCGACGAGGTGGACGCCGCCACGCAGTCGCTCGCGTTTGCCGAGGCGAGCAACGCGACCGTGTTCGTGCTGCCGTTTCTCGGCCACAACTTCGGCGTCGGCGAGGAGGCGGGGTCGATACTCGAGCGACTCTCCGAGACGCACGGCGACAGAATCGTCTTCGTCCACGAAGCGACGGTCACGAGCGAGATGATTCGCGCGGCGCGCGCCCGCTGGGACCTCCGCGTCGAGACCTACGACACCGAAGCGGAGCTACGCAAGCGCATCCGACTGTTCGTCGCGGACGTGATGAACCGCGAACTACACGGCGACTTGGGCCGACTGGACTGACGCTTCCGCCGAACCATGTTGATTGCTACTCAGCAGCACATTAAATATAGTTTACACGAGAGCGACGAACGACACGTCATGCCCGACGACGCCCTCGGACTGGCGATGTTGGACCGGGTTCGCGGCTGTCTGCGCGCCCCGTGCGTCTACCGCGCCGGCGACGACGCCCGTGGTACCGCCGGCGACGCGCACATCTACGAGAACTATCTCGTCCCGTCGCAGCGGTGGCCCGCCGCGAAGCGCGAGTTCGTCGACTCGCTTCGGACGCCCGTCCTCGACGTGGGATGCGGCGCGGGCCAGCACGCTCTCGCCGGACAGGAGCGCGGCGAGGTCGTCGCCTTCGACGTGAGCCCGAACGCGGTTCGCGCGGCCCGCGAGCGCGGCGTCGAGGCGGCGGTCGTCGGTGATATGTTCGACCCGCCGGTCGGGGCGAGTCGGTCAGAGCCGTCGGCGGGAGGCTTCGAGACGGTCCTCGCCAACGGGACGCAGGTCGGACTCGCGGGCTCGCTGGACCGACTCGCCGACCTGCTCGCGTCGTTTGCCGACCTCGTTTCGTCCACCGGCGAAGTCGTCGTCGACTCGTACGACCCGACGCGCGTCGACCCCGAGCGCTTTTTCGGCTACCGGCCGGACCCGCGGGAAGGCGTCGCCCGACGGTCGTTCCGCGTCGAGTACGGCGACCTCCGCGGGCCGATGCTCGACTTCGTTCTCGTCTCGCCGGCCCGGCTCCGGGCGGTCGCTACCGAGGCGGGCCTCGACGTGCGCGGGGTGACTGTCCCGAACGCCGAGTCGAGTTACTACCGGGCGCGACTGGCGTGAACCGCGCGGTCCCTGCGGCACTTCGCGGTGGCACTTCGGGGCGAGGTCGTCGCCGGCCGTCTCTTCCCACGCGCTACGGCCTACTCCCAGCGATTGGTCGCCTCGTTGCGCCGCGGAAGGAACGGGAGGAACAGCGCGACGGCGAAGACGATACCCGCGATGGCGAGGTACTCGGGCGACCCGAGGACGACCGCGACGAGCGAGAACACCGATGCCTCGCCGTCGGCGACGGCCGAGACCGCGTCCGCGTCGTTGTTCAACAACACGAGGAACATGAATATGGCCTCGGCGAACGCGACTCGAAGGCCGGCTTTCGTGACCCACCACGTCGCGGAGAGCGGGCCGCCGGTGAGCGCGTCCCACTCTCGGCGGACCTTCCGCCGCCACGCCGCGTTCACGACACACCTCTGTTGCGAGTGAACATGAGACACAGTACGCGGCGAAACGAGATAATCTCGCAGGTGAGCGGGAACGGAGGTTCTCCGGCGGTCGGCCCCGTCAGACCTGTGTCGGCGAGACAGATTCCAGCGCCGCATCGAAGTGCGCGCGGGTGATGCGCACCTCGTCGGCGTGGTCGTTCGCCTCGGTGCCCTCGTAGGCGTCGGCCACGTCCTGAATCGCACGGAGCGCGGCCTCGCGGCAGACCGCGGCCACGTCGGCCCCGGTGTAGCCGTCCATGTGAGCGGCCACGTCGCCGAGGTCCACGTCGGTGCCGAGCGGCTTGTCGCGGACGTGCACGTCGAGGATGGCGCGGCGTGCCTCGATGTCCGGGGCGGGAACCTCGACGTGGGTCTCCAGCCGGCCGGGTCGGAGGAGCGCGGGGTCGAGCGCGTCCCGGCGGTTCGTCGCCGCGAGGACGACGAGGTTCGGGTTGTCGGCGGCGTTGTCCATCTCCGTCAGGAGTTGGGAGACGACGCGCTCGGTGACGCCCGAGTCCGACCCGGCGCTGTCGCGGTCGGTGGCGATAGCGTCTATCTCGTCGAAGAAGACGATGCTCGGGGCGGCTTGTCGGGCGCGGTCGAACACCTCGCGGACGGACTTCTCGGACTCGCCGACGTAGCGGTCCAGCAGTTCGGGGCCGGCGACGTGGATGAAGTTGACGCCGCTTTCGGCCGCGATGGCGCGGGCGAGCATCGTCTTGCCGGTCCCCGGTGGCCCGTGTAAGAGCAGGCCGGTCGGCGGGTCGGTCGAGGCCGCCTCGAACAGCGGCGCGTAGGTCAGCGGCCACGTCACCGCCCGTTCGAGCGTCCGCTTCACGTCGTCGAGACCGCCGACGCCCTCGAAGCCCTCGGTCGGCTGTTCGGCGACGTACTCGCGCATCGCCGAGGGTTCGACCGTCGCCATCGCCGACTCGAAGTCGGCGCGCGTGACGGTCATGTCCGCGACGGCGACCTTCCCGCCACCGTCCCCGCTTCCGCCCCCACCCTCGCGGCGGACGCGCCGGAGCGCGGTCATCGCGGCCTCCTTGGCCAGCGATTCGAGGTCGGCACCGACGAAGCCGTGGGTTCGGGAGGCCAGTCGGTCGATGTCCACGCCCTCGGCGAGTGGCATCCGCCGGGTGTGCACGTCGAGAATCTCGCGGCGGCCCGCCTCGTTCGGGACGCCGATTTCGATTTCGCGGTCGAAGCGACCGCCCCGACGGAGCGCCGGGTCGAGGCTGTCGACGCGGTTCGTCGCGCCGATGACGACCACGTCGCCGCGGGCGTCCAACCCGTCCATGAGCGACAGCAGTTGGCCGACGACGCGGTTTTCGAGGTCGCCGCCGTCGTCGCGCTTCGACGCGATGGAGTCTATCTCGTCGAAGAAGATGATGGCCGGCGCGTTCTCGCGGGCCGACTGGAACACCTCGCGAAGCTTCTCCTCGGACTCGCCTTTGTACTTCGAGAGCACCTCCGGGCCCGAAATCGTGGTGAAACTCGCGTCGACCTCGTTGGCGACGGCCTTCGCGATGAGGGTCTTCCCGGTGCCCGGTGGGCCGTGTAAGAGGACGCCCTTCGGCGGCTCGATGCCGAGATGGGCGAACACCTCGGGTTCGGACAGCGGGAGCTCTATCATCTCGCGGACGAGGTCGAGTTCGTCGTCGAGGCCGCCGATGTCCTCGTAGGTGACGCCCGTCGCCCGGCCGCGGCTCCCGGCGTCGCCGCCGTCGCCGCCGGTCACGCTCTTGACGGCGTCGCGGACGGTCTCGCTTGCGCCCTTCGAACTCGTCGCCGTCACGGAGACCGCCGTCGCGTCGGTGACGCGGACCACGCCCTCAGGCTTCGTCTCGCTGACGACGAGGGCGGCCCCGCCGAGTCGCTCGACGCGGACGCGGTCGCCCTCGCGGAGCGGCCGGTTCCGAAGCTCCGCCTTCACGACCTCCTCGATGGTCTCGCGGTCCACGCTGGTCCGCTCGAAGGCGCTGGGTCCGGCGAGCGTCACCGAGCGCGCGTCCTCGACGGCTATCTTCCTGACGCGGACGCTGTCGCCGATTTTCACGCCGGCGTTGGCCCGCGTGTCGGCGTCGACGAGCATCTCGCCCGCCGCCGCGCCGGGGCGGGCGGGCCACATCTTCGCGACCGTCTCTCGGGACCCCTCGATGACGACCGTCTCGCCGCTGAGCACGCCGAGTTCACGGCGGGCGGCCTCGGGGAGGCGGGCGATGCCGCGGCCCGCGTCGCGTTTCTCCGCGGCGCGGACGACGAGCGTCACCCCATCTTCTGACATACCCCCCGATTCGGTCGCTCGACCCTTGAGGGTTCGCCCGGAGTAACCGTTTTCCGGGACGGCGCGGTAACAATACGCATGGTTGCCACGACGGAGAAAGACGGTGTGACGTGGTACCGATGCGAAGAGTGCGGGATGCTGTTCGACGTGGAGACCGACGCCGAGGCCCACGAGGAGAACTGCGACACGGACAGTCCGTCGTACTTGCAGTAGCGGCGCGCGGCGGGTGCGAGGGCGGCTACACCGGGTCGTGTTCGTCTGCGAGTCGCTCGGCGTGGTCCAGCGATGTCGCACGCTCCCAGCGGACGCGCTCGGCGTCGCCATAGGCGAGCGCCTCCTTCAGTTCGTCGCGGAGGACGCCCACGCCGCGGCCGACGAGGTCGCCGTCCGCGTCGCCGAGTTCGTAGTAGCCGTAGGCTTCCGGGGCCTTTCCGATGGTCCGCTTTTCCAGCGGCTCCCAGCGCTTCCGGAGCATCACTCGGCGACGAACTCGTAGGAGTGCTCGGCCCAGTCGTCCTCGACGAAGACGAACACGCGGCCGCGGGCGACCGCGGGGTCGGCCTCGATTTCGAATCGGTGGCCGGGGACACGCCGGACGAGGACGCCGGGGAACAGCTCTTCTTCTTCGCCCTCGCCGAGGATGACGCGGCCGACGCCGCTCGATTCGAGCACGTCGTCGTGGCTCTTGAGGTCGTTGACGTACATCATGACGCCCTCGGTCTCGGTGGGGTCGGTGACGAGAACGTGGACCTCCTTGCCGGGAGCGGTGGCGAGCGTTCCCGTGACCGCTTCGGGGACGCCCCGGTAGACCGTGGTTCGGTTGTCGATGTACTCCACTTCGACGCCGTAGTCGTGGAGTTCGACGCCGAGTGTGCTCGGGGCGATGTCGCTGCGGGCGCTCATGGCTCACCGTTGCCGCGGGGACGGCAAAAACGTCGCGTCTCGGGTCGACCCGCTGGCGTCGGAATCGAACGCGCCGCCGCCGCGTCGGTCCCCGAACCTACGGGCGAAAACGGCACGGACCGCCACACATAACACGATGTGCCGACCTCCGGCAAGTATGCACGGCCGAGCCACCGCCCTCGGGGCGGGCACCGTCTTGAACGCCCTCGCGACGGCGACCGGCTCCGCGTTCGCCATCGACGCGGAGACCACCGCGTCGGTCGAACTGGACGATTCCGGCGCGGTCCGCGGCAGCATCGCGGAGGCCCCGGACGCCGACACGCGGCTCATCGAGCGCTGCGTCGAGCTTGTGGTCGAGGCGTTCGGCGACGGCGAGGGCGGCACCGTCGAGACCGAAAGCGACCTGCCGATGGCCGCCGGCCTCAAGAGTTCCAGCGCCGCGGCCAACGCGACGGTGCTGGCGACGCTCTCCGCGCTCGGTCGCTCGGTCGGCCCCGGCCCGGACGCCGACATCTCCCGGCTCGACGCCTGCCGGATGGGCGTCCGCGCCGCCCGCGAGGTCGGCGTCACGGCGACCGGCGCGTTCGACGACGCCTCGGCCTCCATGGTCGGCGGCGTCGTCGTCACCGACAACACCGAGGACGAACTCATCGTCCGCGACGAGGTCGACTGGGACGTGCTCGTGTGGACGCCCCCCGAGCGCGCCTACAGCGCCGACGCCGACGTGAGTCGCTGCGAGAACGTCGCCCCGATGGCCGACCTCGTCGCCGACCTCGCGCTCGAAGGCCGCTACGCCGAGGCGATGACCGTCAACGGCCTCGCCTTCTCGGCCGCCCTGGACTTCCCGACCGACCCCGCCGTCGAGGCGATGCCCATCGCCGACGGCGTCTCGCTGTCCGGGACCGGCCCGAGCGTCGTCGCCGTCGGCGACCGCGCCGACCTCGAACGCGTCAGAGAACTGTGGGACGCCCGCGACGGAGAGACCCGACTGACGACCACCCGAACCGACGGAGCACGAATCCAATGACAGACGACACCGACACCGCAGCCGAACCGTTCCAGGACATGTCGCTCGACGAACTCCGCGAGGAGATAGAGGATATCGACCGCGGCATCGTCGAACTCATCGCCCGCCGGACCTACGTCGCCGACACCGTCGCGCAGGTCAAAGCCGAGAAGGACCTGCCGACGACCGACGAGTCCCAAGAAGAGCGCGTGATGGAGCGCGCCGGGCAGAACGCGGCCCACTTCGAGGTCGACTCGAACCTCGTGAAGGCGATTTTCCGGCTGCTCATCGAGATGAACAAGGCCGAACAGCGGCAGAATCGGTAGCCGATTTCGGGGTTCTAAGGCCGCACATCGGAGTTTTGTTAGTTGACTCTTCTTTGGGCGGCTGTTCTGTTGTTCCTCGGTCGTTCACGAGGACACGGTACCCACGGACCTCACTCGCGAGTCACCAACTCGGGAAGTGAGATTCGCTTCGGCGAGTCCGGGACGAGCCACGCCGGGACGACTCGCGTGAGAGTGACCATCCCGACCAGTTCGACGAGCGTCTGCGTCACGACGACCGCAGGTACCAGTCGGTACCCCGCCGGAAGCGCAAGTGCAAGTGGGAGGACGACCAGCGAGTTACGGGTGACCGACGTGAACACGAGCGCCCTGCCCTCCCCGGCATCCATCTGCAAGACTCCCGCCGCGAGTCGTCCGAGTATCGACATGACGACGAGGAAGGCGACGTACACCGGAATGACGACTGCAATCTGCTCGATCGAACTCTGCACCCGGGGAAGCTGTGACGCGATGACGACGAACAACGTCGCGCCCATCATCGGAACCGGTAACCACCCCATCGTCTCCTGCCACGCGTCGCCCCTCGACGACCGTTCCGCCCACGCTTCGGTAAGCCACGCGAGCGTCAACGGGAGCGCGATGAGTACCAGAAACGCCTCGACGAACGGCCCCGGTTCGATGACCGCTGCGACCGTCGAACCCATGAACAGCCACAGGTACAACGGGAGCAACAACAGTTGGACGAGCATCAGGGCCGGGGTCGTCGCTGTAACCTGCTCGGCGTCGCCGCCTGCGAGTTCGGTGAAGGTGATTACGTAGTCGATACACGGCGTCAGAAGCACCATGAACGCACCCACGAGGATGACTGGTCGCTGGGGGAGGAACCGAGTGAGTCCCCAGACGACGACGGGGACGACCAAGAAGTTCATACCCAGTGCCGCCGCGACAAACCGCCCGTTCCGAAACGCGCGACGGAGTCGAACGAACGGAATTTCGAGGAACGTGACGTAGAGCAGGGCGGCCAGTACCGGGTCGATGAGCGACTCGGAGAGCGGGGCCGAGTTCGGAAGATAGACGCCGACTCCGACGGCCAAGAGAACGAAGCCTGCATAGACGGCAACTTGATGCCGTTGGAGCCACCGCTTCGAGTTCATCTACTGGCTGATTCGTTCGTTGCCGGTAAACCATCGTCGCTCCCCCGTGTCAGACAGGAAGCGGCGAAGTAGACGGAATCTATCACACCAAGTGGGGACTTGACAGGCCGAACAGCGGCAGAATCGGTAGCTCGGCGCGCCGCGGCCAACCCACTCGAACTCGGCACCGACAGCGCACGGCGTTCGAACCGAGACTAATCCGAGGCGAGACGCGACGCCGCGTCACTCCCGGATAACCATCACCTTCACCCGGCGGACCGCGTCGAAGTCCCGGAGTCGGTACGTTAGCTCTCGGACGCGCTCCGCGGGGCCGCGGCAGAACAGCGATTCGAGACACCACTCGCCTTGGTGGGTGTGGCTCGTGTTGAGGATGACGTCCTGAAACTCGTGTTGCGCCCCGTGCAGCTCGCGAATCACGTCGTGGTGGCGGTAGTCGAAGCCGACGAGCGCGACGACCTCGCCGGACACGTCTTCGAGCCGGGCGTGGGACTCGATGAACTCCTGCATGGCCTCTCGAACCGCCCGCGACCGGTTTTCGATGCCCTCGTCGCGCCACGCCCGGTCGAACTCCTCGACCAGTTCGTCGGGGATGTTGAAACTCGTCCGCATCGGTTCGAACTGACGTGCGCAGCTACAAGAGTTCCCGTTATGACGACACCCCCGGTTCGGTATTAACAACCCCTATACCCCTCGTTTTCCACGAATACGGTAGTACATGGCCTCGAACGAACTGCTCGGACTCGTCGTCGGCGCGGTGGCTCTCGGGGCCATCCACGGCGTCGAACCGGGTCACGGCTGGCCCGTCGCGGCCTCGTACGCGCTCGACCAAGCGAACAAGTGGGTGTACGGGTTCGCAGCGAGTTTCATCCTCGGAATCGGCCACCTCATCAGCAGTATCGCGATGGTGGGCGTGTTCTTCTACGCGAAGGAGTACTTCGACCTCACGCAGGTCAACGAGCCGATTACGATACTCGGCGGCGTCCAAATCGGTGGACAGGTCAGCCTCGTGGCCGGCGTCTTACTCATCGCACTCGGTGTCCGCGAGTACTACCACGGACACGCTCACGGGACTCACGGGCACGACGACGGAGAGGAGCACGCTCACGACCACGACCACTCACACGAGGGCAGTCACTCGCACGACGATGGCCATTCGCACGACCGCGGGCACTCACATGACCACGATGACCACAGCCACGACGGCCACACTCACGGTCACGATGACGGCGGGTTGTTCTCCCGCCTGAAAGCGTTCGTGCCCTTCGTCGGCGGGCACTCCCACTCTCACTCACACGGCGACCTCGACGAAGCCGCGGACCGCGGCCTCCTCGGCATCGCGTGGTTCGCGTTCGTCCTCGGGTTCGCCCACGAGGAGGAGTTCGAGATTATCGCGCTCTGTGCCGGGTCGAACTACTGCCTCGAACTGATGAGCGCTTACGCCATCACCGTCGTCGTCGGCATCGTCGGACTGACGATGTTGCTGATCGCCGGCTACCAGCAGTACGAAGACGAGGTCGAGAAGTACACGCCGTATCTTCCGGCGTTCTCCGCGGCCGTGTTGGTCCTGATGGGTCTCGGCTTCATCACAGGGCTGCTCTAATCGGTGACGGGTAGTCGGCACCAACGTTGATTGCGCCGGCGGGCCATTCAGGACGGGCGATAGACGTATCACCCGGCGACGCATCGAAGCGGCCACGAGGTGATGTCTATTAACCACGACAATCGGAATCTTCGTCCGCGGACTCGTTCTCGGCGTCTCGATAGCCGCGCCGGTCGGACCAATCGGCGTCCTGTGCATCCAGCGAACGCTTTCTAAGGGCCGTCTCTCGGGCTTCGTCAGCGGACTCGGAGCGGCGTCCGCGGACGCGGTCTACGGGGCCATCGCGGGGTTCGGCCTCGCCGCGCTCTCGTCGGTCCTGCTCGGACACCGCAACGGAATCGCCCTCGCTGGCGGGGGAATCCTCCTGTACATCGGCTTCCAGTCGATTCGAGGCGACCCCGAGTCGGTCGAGTCGGCACCGACGGCGGACTCGTCTTCTGTAAGTACGCCGGCCAGCGACGCCCGGACACTCGTCGCCGACTTCGGGTCGACGTTCCTCCTGACGCTGACGAACCCGGTGACGATACTCGCCTTCGTGGGCATCTTCGCCGGCTTGGGCGTCGGCGTCTCGGGCGACTACCTCGCGGCGGCGGTCCTCGTCGCGGGCGTCTTCGCCGGGTCGGCGCTCTGGTGGTTCGTCCTGAGCGCCGCCGTCGACCGCGTCCGGGAGCGAGTCACCCCGGCGGTCCTCCGGCGGGTGAACCAACTCGCGGGCGTCGTCATCGTCGGGTTCGGGGTCGCCGCGCTCTGGAGCGGCCTGTAGCGCGCCGCCTCAACCTCTACTCCGCGCCCGCCGGCCGCCTCGAACGCGCCGTTCGCCGTCATCTCCATATCGTTGGCGACCGTAGGCGTGCGTGAGATGCCCACGCACAAAGCTGAGACGACGTGGACCGGTGGCAAAGACGGTAGCGGCGAGTTCTCGACGGAGAGCGGGACCGTCGAGGGGACGTTCACGTTCCCGACGCGGTTCGAGGACGAACCCGGGTCGAACCCCGAGGAACTCATCGGCGCGGCCCACTCCGGCTGTTTCTCGATGCAGTTGACCGCGTTCCTCGAAGGTGAGGGCTACGCGCCGACGAGCCTCCACACCGCGGCCGACGTGCACCTCGACCCGGCCGACGGCGGCGGCTTCGAAATCTCTCGCATCGACCTGACGCTCGACGCCGACGTGCCCGACATCGACGAGGAGACGTTCGCCGAACTCGCCCAGCGCGCGAAGGAGAGCTGTCCGGTGTCGAAGGCGCTCGCCGGGCCGGAAATCACGCTGACCGCGACGCTCGCCTGAGCGGGCGCGTCGAATCCGGCATCGCGTCCGGCGTCGCGAACCGACCGAGTCGACCGCGCCCTCGGCTCAGCGGTTCGACTCGAACCAGTCTTCGGCGAAGTCGACCAGCGCGGGCTGGTCGAGGAGCGTCGCCTGCGCGGCCGCGACCGACCCGTCTGTCGCGCCGACGGCCGTCTCGAACGCCTCGCCGACTTCCTCGAAGTCGTCGGTCTCGACTTCGATGTCCTCGTACTCGACGACGACGCGCTCGCCGTCTCGGAGCAGCGGCGCGCGCTCCGTCGTCCGCGTCTTTTCGAAGTCCGCGCGGTGTTCGGCGAGGTGGAGCGAGGTGTCGTTCCCGTGGCCGACGCCGAGCAGGAGCACGTCGCCGCCGCGGTCGTACACCCGAGCCAGCGGTGACCCGTCGCCGAGGCCGTAATCGAGTTCGTGGTCAGCGGCTATCGCTTCGGCAGCCGCGCCCCACGCCGCGAAGGAGACCGTCGGATGCTCGCTGCGGACGACGCCGGGGTAGTTGCGGAAGCACTCGGGTATCGCGCCCATTCCGCGGGTGGGCGTCACGTCGGGGCGGAACGGCGGCATCGACTCGCCGATGGTTTCCACCCAGTCGTCGGGGACCGGCGGGTTCTCCCACGCCGACGGGTCGGTGTACTGGCCCGTGTGGGTCGGCATGACCAGCGTCCCGTCGTCGGTCAGCACCGTCTGGAGGGCGTCCACGACCGCTTGCGGGCCGCCGGCGACCCAGCCGATCGAACTGAGCGACGAGTGCACGAGGAGGGTGTCGCCGGCCGCGACGCCGAGCGAGCGGAGGTCCGCGGCGAGCGACTCGACGGTTCCCGGCTCGTCGACGCGCTCGACCGCATCTGCTTCGGACATACGCGTCCGTCGGCCGGCCCGGGATTCAATCTTTGGTGTCGGCCGACCGAAAGGACCAGGTTCGCCCCCGGCGACGCGTTCGACATGTCACGCGTCTCCGCCCGCGACGCCCTCCGCTACGCGACCGAAGACGACGCCATCGCGCTGTTTGCCGTCATCGCCGGCGGCTGGGTGTTGCTAGCCGTCGGCAGTTTCGCCCTCGCAGGCTACGGGTTCGGGCTGATGTTCGCTCTCGGAATCGTCGCCTCACTCGCCGGGGCGCTCGCGATGTTCGCCGGGGGCGTCGGCCTCGCGTACAAACTGCTGGTGGACAGTCGCTGGGCGGCGGAGTGAGAAATCAGTTCACCGCCCGAGAGAAGCCGACGAAGACCACGTAACAGAGTCCGCCCATCACGAGAAAGACGAACTGGTAGCCGGTGTTCGAGACGATGTCGGCGACCGACTGCGCCGGGCGGAGCAGTTTCAGCCACAGAACCATGCCCGCGCCGAGCATTCCGACAAGCCAGAGACCTCCCAAGAGCGGCCGCTGTTTCAGATAGTCGTTGAGCTCGTCACGGTTCATGACATTCAAATGACAGTAATCATATAAAAAGGCGACGGTGAGGCTCGGGCCGCATGCGTGGCGCATCGCGCGAGTCGCCGCGGTCGACAAGACCCTCCGAAGGGCGGACCTCAGAAGAACTGTTCGAACAGCCGTCCGAGGAGGAGGATGACGAGCGGGATGCTAAACAGCACCGCGATAGTGACGAGAAAGCCGGTGACGCTGCCCGACTCGGCGGCTTGGAGAAACGGGGTCATCGGTCTCGTCGGCGTTTCAGGACCCTCGGATATACGCTTTGTTGCCACCGGACGACGCTCGACGCTCGGCCTACTCCAGATACGTCTCGGCGAGCGCGTCCAGCGCCTCGTGGCGGTGGGTCGTGTGCGGCGCGGTCAGCGGCGAGACCGACACGCGGCCCTCAACGACGGCCCGGCGGTCGGTGCCGTCGGGGTCCGGGATGTCGCCGGTTCGCATCCGCTCCCAGACGCGGTCGTGGAGCTTCACGGTCCCGTTTTCGAACTCCGCGGTCATGTCGTACAGCTCCGAGGGAACCGTCACCTGCATGTCCGCGGGGTCGCCGCTGGGGTCGCGCATGGGCGCGTTGACGTTGAGGTAGTCGCACTGGTCGAAGACGCCGGCCGGCTCGGCGTGTTTGACGAGGTACGAGGCCGCGTGGGTCGCCTCGCGGAAGTCCCGCGGGTCGGTCGCCTTCTCGTGCCACGGCAGGTCGCCGCCGGCGGGGACGTACAGCGAGAGGGCGATGGCGGGCACGTCGAAGAACGCGGCCTCGACGGCGGCGCTGACGGTTCCCGACCGGCCGAGGACGTACGCGCCGATGTTGGCTCCCTTGTTGATGCCGGAAACGACCATGTCCACGTCGGGACACAGCGCCTCCAGGCCGGCGACCGTGCAGTCGGCTGGCGTCCCCTCCAGCGCGTAGCCGAGTTCGTGCTCGGTGACGACCGCGTCGGTGGACATCTTCCGGCCGACCGCGCTCTGGTCCGTCGCGGGCGCGACCGCCGTCACGTCGGCGAACTCCGAGAGGGCGTCGTAGAGCGCGCGGAAGCCGACGCTCTCGATGCCGTCGTCGTTGGTGAGGAGGATGCTGGGTTCGCTCATGGTCCGACTGGGGACGGAGCGCGCAAAAAGCCACCCGTCGGACGCAACGTGTCCCGAGGAACGGCGGCGGCCGACGCGCCCCGCTCAGGCGACGCGGTCGACGAGCGTCTCGTCGTCGACGACGAGGTTGTACGCCTCTTCGTCGTCGTTCCAGAGCGCGAGGACGTTCTCGAAGACGAGCACGTCGCCGTAGTCGGCGTCGGCCACATCGGCGTTCAGGACGGTCTCGCGCGTGCGGACGGCGTAGTGGTCGACCGCCTCGCTGCCGTCGCCGATTTTGAACACCTGGTTGTTGCCCTCCGAGAGGTCGTGGCTCAGTTTGACCGCGAGGAGGTCGATGCGGTTCGTGACGTGGCGCTCCATCTCGGCCATCTTGGCGAACCGCGCGGGGTTCCCGCGAACGTCGAGGCGGCGCTCGCCGTCAGTCCGGAGGACGCTGTAGGAGTACTGTACGTCCACGTTGACGAAGGTCCCCTCGTCCTCGTCGCCGTCGCGACCCTCGTCGAGGCGGCGCTGGAACCCCGGCACGTCGAGGTCGGGCTTCACGTCGAACGACCAGCCCCGGTCCGAGGGCGCGTAGCCGTCCCAGAGACGGAGCGTCGGCGAGTACACGGTCACGTCGCCGTCGGCGGGCACGACCTCACGTTCGACCTCGCGGAGACCGATGCTCGTGTTTCTGTCCGCCGGCGCGATGGCGACGATTGCGCCGTCGTCGGCGAGGGCGTCGAGGTACTTCTCGACGACCGCGACGGGGTCGTCGAGCTCGCTCAGGACGCTGGCGAAGAGGACGATATCGTACTCGCCGTCGGGGTCGAACGCCTCGGCGGTCTCGCGGTGGACGGTCGTCCGGAAGTTCCGGCGCGTCTCGCCGAGCATCCGGTCGAGCACGTCGGCGGAGGCGCTCGGTTCGACCGCGTGGTAGTCGACGACGGCGTCGTCGGGGAGGTAGTCGTGCAGACCGAGCGCGGGGCCGCCGGTTCCGGCACCCACGTCGAGCACGCGAGGGTTACGGGGGAGTAGGCTCCGTTCAGCGAGGTCCGAGAGGACGTAGCCGACGGCGGCGTAGTAGTCCGGGAGGTGGTAGATCCCGTAGCCGAGCGCGGCGTCCTCGTCGTACTCGACGGGGGTGCCCCGGTAGTAGTCCTCCTTGAGCTGGCGGACGCGCTCCCGGAGGCGGTCGCCGGAGTCGCCGACGTGCCAGTTCGCGCCGTAGCGCCCGATGAGCAGGTCTTCGAGGGCGAAGGAGTAGTCGTCGGGGAAAGCCGCGGGCGACCAGTGCTGAACCGGCGCGGGGTCGTCGTTCGCGGGGACGAACGTGCCGTCGTCGCGCTCGAAGAGGCCGAGGTCGTGGGCCTCCTCGCGGAGCGTCTGTTTCACCACGGCGGGGTGCGGCGCGCCCTCGATGTACTCGGCTATCTCGTCGGGGTCGATGGGGCGGACGTTTCTGAGGTACTTCGCGTTGTCGCGGACGGCGTCTCTGTCTATCATCGGTGGGCTGTGGAGCGAGTCGCCGCCGCCCGCGCGGCGGGAATCGGGCCCGCGGCGGGGCGTCGGCGTCGGTGTCTCCCTTCACTCGTCACTCGATAGGGTCGTGCTTGTCGGTCTGGTCGCGGGTGCGGTCGTCGGCGACGCGGTCGGCTCCCGCGCCGACTCCGGTGTCGCCGCGGGAGACGCGCCGGTAGAGGTCGGCGAACGCCTCGTCGTCGGCCGCGGCGAGCGCGCGGGCCGCGTCGGCGACGCGGTCGGCCCCGCCGCCGAACGAAGATTGGATGTCCGCGTACACGCGCGGGGTGCCGCCGGACACCGAGGCGACGAGTTCGTCGAGCGCGGCGGAAATCGGCGTGGCGAACTCCTCGCGCACGTCGTCGGCGGCGAGCCCGAACGCGAGGACGGCGGCGTGGGCGGCCGCCTGCACCGTCTCCATCGCCGCGTCGTGTTCCTCGGGCGTCGTCTCGAAGACGCGGTTGCCGGCCGCGTCGAGGTCGGCGAGCAGGGCGTCCGTCTTCGGCCCCGATTCGTCGGCGACGGCGGCGACGTTGCCGGGGGCGTTGTGCGGGGCGAAAAGCGGGTGGAGGCTGAGTCGCTCGCGGTCGGGGAGGTGGTCGCGCATCGCCGCCACCGGCGGTTTCATCGCGCCGGTCACGTCGCACATCGCGGCGTCCGCGCGGTGGGCGTTGTCGGCGACGGCGTCGGCCGCGAGTCGCATCGGAACTGCGAGACAGACCACGTCGAACCGCTCGTCGCCGTCCAGCGGGACCGCCCGGCCACCCAGCGCGTCCGCTGCGGCGACCGCGCTCTCGGGGTCCGCGTCGGCGAACGCGAGGTCGGCGCCGACGGTGCGGCCGAACCAGCGTCCCATTGCGCCCGCGCCGACGATGAGCACGTCCATCGGTACGGGTGTGGAGGTGCAGCGGCCAAAAGGGAATCGGTGGCGGCGGGTGTGGCGAGACGCCCACCTGCACCCGACCCGCAAACCACGTTCAACCGACGCCCGGTGTACGAACCATCAAGTGGCCGATGACCGATAGGAAACTATGGCATTCGATGATGTGGATTTCGAGGGTCGGACGGCCTTCATCACGGGAACCAGTCGCGGCATCGGGAAGGCCATCGCGCTCGACTTGGCCGACCGGGGCGCAAACGTCGTCTCCACGGGCAAGACCGTCGACGGGCGCGAGGACCTCCCCGGGACCATCGTCGAGACGACGGAGGAGATACGCGAGCGCGGCGGCGACTCCATCTGGTGTCAACTCGACGTGCGTGACGACGCCTCCGTGCAGACCGCAATCGACGAGACGGTCGACGCCTTCGGCGGCATCGACTTCGTCGTCAACAACGCGGGCGCGATTCACATCGCGGGCTTCGAGGACACGCCGCCGAAGCGGTTCGACCTCCTCATGGACGTGAACGCCCGCGGGGCGTACGCGACGACGCACGCCGCGCTCCCGCACCTCCGCGAGAGCGACCACGCCCACGTGGTCACCTTCTCGCCGCCGATGCCCGCTCGCCCCGCCCCGGGCAAGGTCGCCTACGCGCTCTCGAAGTACGGCATGACGTTCATCGCGCAGTCGCTCGCGGGCGAACTCGACGCCGACGACATCGGCGTGAACGCGCTGTGGCCGGTCTCCGCCATCGAGTCCGAGGCGACGCGACACTTCGGGATGGGCACGCCCGAGGACTGGCGCACCCCGCAGATACTGTGCGACGCAGTCGCCGAGTTGTTCTCGCGCGACCCGACTGACTGCACCGGTAACGCGTTCTACGACGAGGAACTGCTGTCCGAGGCGGGCGTCGACGACCTCTCTTCGTACGCCGTCGTCGAGGGAAGCGAACCGGGACCGATGTCGGCCCAACTGTTCGACCCCGAATACGAACGCTGACCCCGATTATCGGCGCTGAGTCTCGGGAGCGGACGTTTATAACGAATGAACTCGAAACCACTCGCGATGAGTTCATACGTCGTCGCAGCTAGAGAGACAGTCCTCTCGACGCGACGGTTTGTCGAATCGGCAATTAGACTTATCTACTGGTGGAGAATCGCCTAGCCCATGGAGTTCCCTCGCCTCCCGACACGAGATACGAGCGGCCAGAAAGTCGTCCTGCCGGACGACTTAGAGGGTGAACAGACGCTCGTGCTCATCAGTTTCGACCGCCGCCAGCAGTCGCTGGTCGGGTCGTGGCGCGGGTTCGCAAAGGAGTTGTGCGAGACGTACGGACACTTCGAGTACTACGAACTGCTCGTCCTCGGCGGACGGAGCGGGATGATGCCACCGATGTCCGGCGGCGGAATGTCGCCGGGTGCCGCTCGGAGCCGCACCCACGACAACGCGCTCATCGCGCGGGTGGACAAGACCGCGCTCCAGCGCCGTCTCGGACTGCTCGGCGAGGGCAACATCTACGCGCTCTTCATCGAGGACGGGACGGTCGTCCGGCAGGCAGCGGGCGTACTCACGCCCGAGACGGGCGATGCGCTGGAAGACCTGCTAAAACAGTGGCGCGAGGCCAACTCCGGCTGGACCGACGCGCCCGCCGCTTGCGGCTCGACCGGCGACAACGCCCTCGATAGCTGATTTTCTCCGCCGACGTCGATTCGGATTCGGATTCGGATTCGGCGCTCGTTCCGATTCCGCGTTCTCGCGCCGGCTACTCGACGACGAGTTCGACCGGGTACTCAGTCAGGTTCTCGTAGCCGTCTTCGGTGACGACGACGAGGTCTTCGATTCTGACGCCGCCGATTTCGGGGTCGTACAGCCCCGGCTCGATGGTGATGACGTGACCGGGGCGAAGCTCCTCGCCGCTCGGGCTCAGCGACGGGAGTTCGTGCACGTCGAGGCCGACGCCGTGACCCGTGCTGTGGATGAATCCGGTCTCGGCCGAGGGGTCGGCGCGGAGCGTGCTCTCGCCGGCCGCCTCGTACACGTCGCAGACGGCATCGTGTACGTCCTTACCGGTCGCGCCCGGCTCGACGGCGTCGAGAGCGGCCTCGAACGCCTCCTCGGTGAGGTCGAACCACTCGCGTATCTCGGGCGACGGCTCGCCTTTCACGAACGTCCGGGTCATGTCGCCGTTGTACTTCGTCTCCTTGTCGCGCGGGAAGATGTCGATGATGACGGCCTCATCGGCGTGCAGCGGGCCGCTCCCGCGGTCGTGCGGGTCGGCGGCGTCGGCCCCGCAGGCGACGATGGTCTCGTCGAGGGCGCAGCCGTGTCGCAGGAGCGTCACCTCGATTTCCTCCCTGACGCGCTCGCTCGTCAACGGGTCGCCTTCGTAGGTGAGCGTGCCGTCCTCGGCCACGTCGGCGGCGCGGATGAGGCCCTCGGCGGCCCGCATCGCGGCCTCGTTGGCGTCCTGTGCGGCGTGGATGTGCTCGACTTCCTCGTCGGACTTCACCGCGCGGATGTTCGTGAGCACGTCGTCGGCCTCGGCCTCGACTGTGACGCCCTCCTCGCGCAGGGCGTCGGCGGTGCCGAGCGGGAAGTCCGCGGGGACCGCGAGCGACCCGACCCCGTAGTCGGCGAGGAACGCCGCGACCGTCTTCGCCTTCCCGACGACTGCCCCGTGTTCGGCGTGCTTGTCGCGGTAGTCGTAGTCGGAGAGCCGCGAGACGGTGTCGGCGCGGCTCTCTTTCTTCGCGCGGCCGAACTCCAGCGTCGAGACGAGGAGGTGGATTCCCTCCGGCGTGTAGAGCGTCACGTACGGGTCCGGCGCGTCGAACCCAGAGAGGTACAGCTGGTTGGAGTCGCTCCCGTCGGCCGAGATGAGATAGCCGTCGAACTCGTCGCCGAGGAACTCGGCCAGCGGTGAGAAATCGGGTTCCATACTCCGGGGTTCGCCCGGCCGGTAGTAAAGCTCTCGCGTCGCGGTCGGCGGGTTCCGGTATCGACTCCGCGACACGCCTCTTCGGGCGGGAGACGCGCCGCGAATCGGCCGCCGGAACTCGTCGCGCGCGGGGTGCGGCGGAACGCCGCGGCCCGCGGCGCTCATCCCGAACACAGTACGCTCGCCCGCGATATATGTTTGTTGGCAAACAAGAAACCGAGTGACCGCGCCTCCGTCGCCGTCCGGGAGAACGTCGCCGCGTCCGGTACCCTGATACCGGACCCTGCCGACCCCTCGCGTATGGACGCGCACGTCTCCCCGTCTCGGGTCGCCGGACGCACCCGAGCGCCGCCGTCGAAGAGTTACACCCACAGAGCCGTCCTCGCCGCGGGCTACAGCGACGAGGCGGTCGTCCGCGACGCGCTCGTCAGCGCCGACACCAAGGCGACCATGCGCGCGGTCGAGGCCTTCGGTGGGTCGGTCGACCGCGACGGCCAGACGGTCGAGGTCGCCGGCTTCGGCGGTCGCCCGGGCACGCCCGGCGACGTAGTCAACTGCGAGAACTCGGGGACGACGATGCGCCTCGTCACCGGCTGTGCGGCCCTCGGCGACGGTCTGACGGTCCTCACGGGCGACGCCTCGCTCCGGTCGCGCCCCCACGGCCCGCTTCTCGACGCCGTCTTCGACCTCGACGGCCGCGCCGAGAGCACGCGCCGAAACGGGCAGGCCCCGCTCGTCGTCGGCGACGGCATGACCGGCGGCACGGTCGAGATTCCCGGCGACGTGTCCTCGCAGTTCATCACCGCGCTCCTCATGGCCGGCGCGGTCACAGAGGAGGGCATCGACGTCGAACTCACGACCGAACTCAAGTCCTCGCCGTACGTCGATATCACGCTCGAACTCCTCGCCGACTTCGGCGTGGAAGCGACCCGGACCGACGACGGCTTTTCCGTTCCCGGCGGCCAGTCGTACGCCCCCGAGGGCGGCGCGTACAGCGTCCCCGGCGACTTCTCGTCTATCTCCTACCTGCTCGCGGCCGGCGCGGTCGCGGGCGCTGAGGGCGAAGACGTTGTCATCGAGGGCGCGCGCCCGTCCGCACAGGGCGACAGCGCCATCGTCGACATCGTCCGCGACATGGGCGCGACGGTGGACTGGGACGAGGACGCCGGCGAACTGACCGTCTCCGCGGCCGACCTGACCGGCACGACCGTGGACGTGGGCGACACGCCCGACCTGCTCCCGACCATCGCGGTCCTCGGGGCTATCGCCGACGGCGACACGGTCATCGAGAACTGCGAGCACGTCCGGTACAAGGAGACCGACCGCGTGAGCGCGATGGCTGAGGAACTCGCGAAGATGGGCGCGAACGTCACCGAACAACAAGACAGGCTCACGGTTCACGGCGGCGAGACCGACCTCGTCGGCGCGGCGGTCGACGGCCGCGGCGACCACCGCATCGTCATGTCGCTCGCGGTCGCCGGCCTCGTCGCGGACGGCGAGACGACGATTGCGGGCAGCGAGCATGTCGACGTGTCGTTCCCGAACTTCTTCGAGGCGATGTCCGACCTCGGCGCCGAGATGACCGAGAACTGACCGGGGCGCACCGCCCACCTCGGCTGGCCAGAGCGTCACCGAGCCCCCGGCCGACGAAATCTTTTTCGCCCGCCCGGACGCCGACCGTGGTATGTTCGACGCCGACGCGCAGGCGCTCCGCGAGCGACAGTCGGACGGCGACTATCTCCTGCCGGCCTACGACGACTGGTGTTTCTCGCGGATTCCGGGGACCGTCGCCGACCTGCTCGGCGCGGACGTCGGACCGCGGCTCCCCGCCGAAGCCACCGCGGGTTACGACGACGTGTCACGGGTGATCGTCTTCCTCGTCGACGGCTTCGGCCTCGCCCAGTGGGACGGCGAGCGCGATCGGATTCCCTTCCTCCGGGAGTTCGAGCGCGCGGGCCGCGTCACCCCGCTCACCACCGTCTTCCCGTCGGAGACGGCCGCCGCGATGAACACGTTCCACTCGGGAGCGTTGCCGTCGGAGCACGGCGTCGTCGGCTGGAACGTCTACGACCCCGACGCCGACGAGATGTTCGAGGCGCTGCCCTTCCTCCGGAAGGACGGCACCCAGCCGGAGCGAATCGACCGCGCCGACGTGGCCGACTGCGAGAGCGTCTATCCCGACCTCGCCGCCGCGGGCGTCGAGACGCACCACGTGACGCCGTTCCCGTCCGAGGAGACGGTCCCGCACACCTACGACCCGGAGGACCTCTCGACGTTCTCGGACGCCTTCGAGGAGGCGGTCGAGTCGGCTGTGGACCCGTCCTACGTCTTCGCGTACCTCCCGCAGACCGACGCCGTGGCGCACACTGAGGGCGTCGACTCCGAGGCGTACCGCGAGACGGTCGACGAGACCTTCGACCGCGTGGAGAACGCGATAGCGACGCTCGCGGAAGCGACCGACGAAGACGACGCGGGCGAGACGCTCGTCTGTCTCACCGCCGACCACGGCCTCGTCGACACCGACCCCGAGCGCAACCCCGACCTCTCGGAGCCGCCGTTCGACCTCGTCTCCGACCTGCGGACGCTCACGGACGGGACGCCGATTCGGTTCTCGGGGAGCCCGCGGAACGTCCACCTCCATCTGAGAGACGACCGAATCGAACCGGTCTACGACCTGCTCACGACCGAGTTGGACGCGCGGGTGTTCCGGAAGCGCGAGGTGCTGGAGCGGGAACTGTTCGGCCCCGCCCCCTCGCCGACGTTCGAGCGACGACTCGGCGACCTCGTGGTCGTCCACCGGAACCTCGGCGTCTGGTACGGCGACGAGGAGCCGGGGAACCTCGGCTTCGTCGGCATGCACGGCGGACTCCACCCCGACGAGATGCTGATTCCGTTTGCCACGGCGACACTGGACTCACTCCGGTGACTTCGCTTCCTCGGGGCCGTGGCCCGTCACGCCCGTCTCTCGCACGACGGCGTCGACCCACCAGAGCTTGAGGACCATCACGCCGAGCGTACCGAGGAGCGTGCCGACCGGGTTGCGCTGAATCGCCGAGACGAAGGCGTAGAGCGTGACCGGGACGTTGAGGACGTTGAGCACGTTCGGGTAGTCGAGGCCCATCGTCCCGCGCTCGGCGTCGAGCCACTCGCGCTCGGCGAGGACGATTCGGCTGAGGTAGTTGTCCGTGCGCGCGGGCCGCGGGAACAACACCGGGTTGACCGCGGTGAACGCGACGGCGGCGAGAAAGAGCCGGCGGTCCCGTCGGTAGACCGCGTACATCAACACGGGATAGACGAGGATTCGCGTGCCGGCGCTCCACGGGTTGGCGTGGCGCTCCCAGAACGCCGCTTCGAAGCGGCCGCGGAGTCCGGACGCGGCGTCGGAGTCGGAGTCGAGGTCGGAGGCGGCGGGGCCGGTGGGGGGCGTCGGTTCCATACGGCGGATTCGTCGTCGTCGACCATGAACGTGGGGTCGCCGAACCACCGCCCACGATTGCACCTTTCTACAAACACTAAATGGGCGGCCACCCGAGGGGCGGGTAATGAACGGCAACGAATTCGGTCGTCTCTTTCGGATGACCACCTACGGCGAGAGCCACGGCGACGCGATGGGCGTCACGGTGTCCGGCTGTCCCGCCGGCGTGGAGCTCTCGGTCGAAGACGTGCAGCACGAACTGGACCGACGGAAGCCGGGCCAGTCGATGATTACGACGAGCCGCGGCGAACCGGACGCCGTCGTCGTCAACTCCGGCGTGCAGGACGGCTACACGACGGGCACGCCTATCGGGATGGTCGTCCAGAACAAGGACGCCCGCTCGGGCAAGTACGAACCCTACGTGACCGCGCCGCGGCCCTCGCACGGCGACTTCACGTACTCGGCGAAGTTCGGCACGCGCAACTGGGGCGGCGGCGGGCGCTCGTCCGCGCGCGAGACGGTGAACTGGGTCGCCGCCGGCGCGGTGGCGAAGCAGGTCATCGAGCAGAGCGACTACGACATCGAGGTGAAGGCGCACGTGAACCAGATCGGCGACGTGGAAGCGCCGGAGGTCTCCTTCGACGACCTGCGCGAGCACACGGAGGAAAACGACGTGCGCTGTGCGCACCCCGAGACGGCGGCGGAGATGCAGGAACTCATCGAGGAGTACCAGAAGGAAGGCGACTCCATCGGCGGCTCGATTTACTTCGAGGCGCAGGGCGTCCCGCGCGGCCTCGGCGCGCCGCGGTTCGACTCTTTCTCGGCGCGGCTCGGACAGGCGCTCATGTCGGTGCCGGCGGCGACGGCGTTCGAGTTCGGCCTCGGCCGCGAGGCCCGCGAGTGGACCGGCCACGACCGCAACGAGAACTGGGAATTTAGTGAAGAGGGCGACCCCCGACCCGTCGGCAACAAACACGGCGGCATCCAGGGCGGCATCACGACCGGCGAACCGGTGTACGGCGAACTGACGCTCCACGCGCCCACGTCCATCCCGAAGAAACAGCGGACCGTGGACTGGGAGACCGGCGAGGAAAAGGAGATTCAGGTCGTCGGCCGGCACGACCCCGTCCTCCCGCCCCGCGGCGTCCCGGTCGTCGAGGCGATGCTCTACGTGACCATCCTCGACTTCATGCTCCTCGGCGGACGCATCAATCCCGACCGCCTCGACGGACAGGCCGGCGAGTACGACACCCCGTACCACCCGTCGAGTCCCGACAACGAGTAGCGACCCCCGATTCCGAGTTATCGTTCACTCTATTCCGCGGGCGTGATAGCCCGTTCGTCCACTTTCGACGGTGGGAGGGTGAGTCAGTTTAACAATATTAAGTCCTTCATTATCTTTCCTTGTTAATCCATAGCAAAGTCTTTAATCGGACCCTCCCCAACTTTTCAGGTAGCGCCCCAGCGGGGCCGTGAGCTCAACATATGACTGACCACGAACTTATCTGGCGGATCGCAGGGGGTTCCGGTGACGGTATCGCCTCGACGAGCCAGAACTTCGCCAAAGCCCTGATGCGAGCGGGGCTACACGTTTTCACGCATCGCCACTATCCATCGCGCATCCGCGGTGGCCACACGTACACCGAAGTGCGCGTGAGCGCAGACCCCGTCAAGTCTCGCGGCGACGGGTACAACTTCCTCCTCGCGCTCGGTGACTCCTTCGCCCGCAACCCGAGCGAGGGTGCCTACTACGGCAACGAGGAGATCAAGCCGCTCTCGGAGAACCTCGACGAACTCGACGAAGGCGGAGTCATCGTCTACGACTCCGGTCTGCTCGACGCCTCCGAGATCGAGGACTTCGACGAGCGCGTCGAGGAGAACGACTGGCACGTCTACGACATCGACCTGCGCACCATCGCCCGCGAACACGGTCGCGAGGTCATGCGCAACACCGCCGGTGTCGCCGTCACGTGCGCCATCGCCGGCATCGAACCCGACGTCATCAAGAGCCTGATGGCGGACGCGATGCCCGACAAGATTCTCGAACCGAACCTGACCGTCTTCGACGACGCCTACGAGATGGTCCAAGAGGAGTACGACGTCGAGGCTCCCGACGTGTCCGCGCCGACCGGCGAACACGACGAAGAGCAGGTGCTTCTCTCCGGCTCCGACGCCATCGCGTACGGTGCCATCGACGAAGGCTGCCGCTTCATCGCGGGCTACCCGATGACCCCGTGGACGGAAGTCTTCACCATCATGACCCAGAACCTCCCCGAACTCGGCGGCATCTCCGAGCAGGTGGAGGACGAAATCGCCGCGGCCGCGCTGGCAATCGGTGCCTCCCACGCGGGCGTCAAGGCGATGTCTGGCTCTTCCGGTGGCGGCTTCTCGCTCATGTCCGAGCCGCTCGGTCTCGCGGAGATTACCGAGACGCCGCTCGTCCTCGTCGAGGCCATGCGCGCCGGTCCCTCGACGGGCATGCCGACGAAGCCCGAGCAGTCCGACCTCGAACACGTCCTGTACACCTCGCAGGGTGACTCCCACCGCATCGTCTTCGCGCCCGGGACCGCCGCCGAGGCGTACTACCAGACGCGTAAGGCGTTCCAGATCGCCTACGAGTACCAGATTCCGTCCATCGTCCTCTACGACCAGAAGCTCGGGGGCGAACTCTCGAACGTCCCGGCTTCGGTCTTCGACGAGGAGCCCAACGCCGACCTCGGTTCGGTCCTGACGGAAGCGGAACTCGAAGACGCGCCGCACGACGACTCCGGCAAGTACCAGCGCTTCCAGCACGACACCGAAAACGGCGTCTCGCCGCGTTCGCTGCCGGGCCAGAAGGGCGGTCGCTACCTCGCCACGGGTAACGAGCACATGCCCGCGGGTCACATCTCGGAGTCCCCCGAGAACCGCGTCGCGCAGATGAACCGCCGCATGCAGAAGGTCGACAACATCCGCGCCGAACTCGACGCCGACGGCGAGTTCAACACGGTCCACGGCGACGAAGACGCCGACCTCGGCCTCATCACCTTCGGCAGCCAGCAGGGCACCGTCGAAGAGGCCGCCGACGTTCTCAACGAGAAGGGCCACTCGGTCAAGGTCCTCGGCGTCTCCGAGATGATGCCGTTCCCGAAACAGGAGGTCGCGGACTTCCTCGACAGCGTCGACGAGGCGCTCGTCGTCGAGATGACCGCCTCCGCCCAGTTCCGCGGACTCATCTCCAAGGAACTCGGCGGCTACGGCGACCAGATGTCGAGTCTCCTCAAGTACAACGGCAACCCGTTCGAGCCCGCCGACATCGTCGAGGGCTTCGAGACGGCGCTCCTCGAAGGTGAGGAGCTCCCAGACAACCGCACGAAGTTCGTCCCCAAGGTGGGTGAATAAATCATGAGTGCATTCAGCGCAATCGGTGAAGAAACGGAGCAGGACCAAAACGAGTTCACCCCCGGACTCGAACCCCAGCCGACGTGGTGTCCGGGCTGCGGTGACTTCGGTGTCCTCAAGGCGCTCAAGGGCGCGGCGGCCGAACTCGGCCTCTCGCCCGACGAGATGATGGTGACGACCGGTATCGGCTGTTCCGGCAAGCTCAACAGCTACTTCAACAGCTACGGGTTCCACACCATCCACGGCCGCTCGCTGCCCATCGCCCGCGCCGCGAAGCTGGCGAACCCCGGTCTGACCGTGGTCGCCGCCGGCGGCGACGGCGACGGCTACGGCATCGGTGGCAACCACTTCATGCACACCGCTCGTGAGAACCACGACATCACCTACATCGTGTTCAACAACGAGATCTTCGGCCTCACGAAGGGCCAGACCTCGCCCACCTCGCCGATGGGTCACAAGTCGAAGACCCAACCCCACGGCTCGGCCAAGACGCCGCTCCGCCCGCTCTCGATGTCCCTGAACTCCGGGGCGTCGTACGTCGCGCGGACGGCCGCCGTCAACCCGAACCAGGCGAAGGACATCATCGTGGAAGCCATCCAGCACGACGGCTTCTCCCACGTCGACTTCCTCACGCAGTGTCCGACGTGGAACAAGGACGCCCGTCAGTACGTCCCGTACATCGACATCAACGACTCCGACGACTACGAGTTCGACAACACGAACCGCTCGGAGGCCTCGGAGATGATGTTCGAGACGGAGAACGCCCTCCACGAGGGCACCGTCCTCACCGGCCGGTACTACGTCGACGAAGACCGCCCGTCCTACCAGCAGGAGAAACAGCGCATCGGCGAGATGCCCGAAGAGCCGCTCGCGGAGCGCTACTTCGACGACTCCTACGAGTGGGAGCGGACGTTCGACAACTTCCTCGACAAGCACAAGTAACGCCGACGACGAGGTAGTCGGCGCTCGGTTCACGGCCGGCGGCCGCGCCGGTTCGATGTGACCGAGAACCCTTTTCGGATTCGCAAGATATTTTTCTCCCGTCGGAAAACCAACGGGCATGGAAACCACGTCCACGGAAGGACGCATCCTCGCGGTCTTGGAGGAAGACGCGAAGGCGTCGTATGCCCAGATCGCAGACAGGGCGGACGTGTCGAAGCCGACGGTTCGGAAGTACATCCGAAAGCTCGAAGACGACGGCGTCATCATCGGTTACTCGGCCGACATCGACCCGAAGAAACTCGCCGGGCAGTCTATCGCCATGGTCGGCATCGACGCGACGAGCGAGCGCTACGTCGAGGTCACGCGCATCCTCAAGGAACTCGACTCGGTGGAGGCGCTGTACACGTCCTGTCTCTTATACACNGTCATCTCCGACGAGATTCTGTCTATCGACGGCGTCACGGCCGCACACCCGTCGTTCCTACAGGAGCGACTGAAGTAACGCGGCCGATCTCGCCCGCCGCGACCGACCCGCCGCGTCCTTCCCCTTCGCTTTACTTTCGCCGCGCTATCTGAAGCTTCAGGTGCGTTGCGCCCGTCACCTCGACCATGGCGGAGGAGACGCTGCCGGGCACGACCGCCGACGACGCCCCCGACAGCATCGTCCTTCACGTCGACATGGACTGTTTTTACGCCGCCTGCGAGCGCCTCCGCGAACCCGAACTCGAAGGTGAGCCGGTGGTCGTCGGCATGGGCTACGAACCCGGCGAGGGCCACGGCGCGGTCGCCACGGCGAGCTACGAGGCCCGCGAGTTCGGCGTCGAGAGCGCCCAGCCGATTTCGACCGCGCTCGAACGCCTCCCGCGAACCGAGGGCCTCGGCCCCGACGACGACCCCGCGGCGGCGGGCCACTACCGCACCGTCGACCTCGAGTTCTACAAGGAGGTCGCCGCCGACGTGAAGGCGATTCTCCACGACTGCGCCGACGTGGTCCGCGAGGTGAGCATCGACGAGGCCTACCTCGACGTGACCGACCGGACTGCGTGGGACCTCGCGGCCTCGGGCGACCGGACGCTGGCGGAGGGCTTCGCCCGCTACGTGAAACAGCGCATCGCCCGCGAGGTCGGCGTCGCGGCCTCTATCGGCGTCGCGCCGAACATGTCGACCGCGAAAATCGCCTCCGACTTCGACAAGCCCGACGGGCTGGTCGTCGTCCGTCCCGGCGAGGTTCGGTCCTTTCTCGCACCCATCCCGGTCGAGGAGGTCCACGGCGTCGGCCCCGTGACGGCCCGAAAGCTCGGCTCGCTCGGCGTCGAGACGGCGGGCGACCTCGCCGAGGCCGACGCCTCGGTCCTCGAAGCCGAGTTCGGCTCCCGCGGCCGCGAACTCCACGAGCGAGCCCGCGGCTACGACGACCGGACGGTCACGCCGACGGGCCGACCCAAGAGCCTCTCGCGGGAGTCTGCGTTCACCGAGCCGACCGACGACATCGAGGACAAGCGGGAGGTCGTTCGCGCCCTCGCGGCCGACGTGGCCGACCGCGCGAACTCCCGCGGGGCGATGTACCGGACCATCGGCATCAAGGTGGTCGTCCCGCCGTTCGACATCAACACGCGGGCGACGTCGCTTTCCGGGCCCGTGGACGACCCAGAACTCGTCGAATCGGTCGCGCTCGACTTACTCGACGCCGAGTTCGAAGAGACGACCGTCCGAAAGCTCGGCGTCCGCGTCTCGAAGCTCTCGTTCGCGGACGCCGACCAGTCGAGCCTCGACGGGTGGGAGTCGACCGGGTCCGGCGGCGACGACATTTCAGACGACCGCGTCGGCGACGACACCAGCGACGACGCCGGCGACGACGAGCCCCCGAACGCCGGCGGTGGAACCCGCTCGCACGAGGGCCAGTCGTCGCTCGTCGAGTTCGACTGACGCCGCGGGACCGACGGGGCGAGGGGGAGGAACTATGGCCTCCGAGGGAGTCGACCAAACCGGATGACGGATTCGGACACGGAAACCATCTCGGTCGCCGAGATCAGCGACGGTCCAGGGGGAGAGGGAGCCGAAGAGCCGGGGACGACGGTCGACCTGCCGGTGGTCGACATCCTCACCGGTCGGGGGTTCGTCACCGGCAAGTCCGGGTCGGGCAAGTCGAACACGGCGTCGGTCATCATCGAGAACCTGCTGTCGGCCAACTTCCCGGTGCTCATCGTCGACACGGACGGCGAGTACTACGGCCTCAAACAGGAGTTCGAACTGCTCCACGCCGGGGCCGACGAGGAGTGCGACATCCAGGTGAGCCCCGAGCACGCGGAGCGACTCGCCACGCTCGCGCTCGAACAGAACGTTCCTATCATCCTCGACGTGTCCGGCTACCTCGACGACGCGGCCTCCGACGAACTGGTGACGGAGGTCGCGAAACACCTCTTTGCGAAGGAGAAGAAGCTCAAGAAGCCGTTTTTGATGCTCATCGAGGAGTGCCACGAGTACATCCCCGAGAAGGGCGGGATGGACGAGGCGGGCAAGATGCTCATCAAAATCGGAAAGCGCGGCCGCAAACACGGCCTCGGGGTCGTCGGCATCTCCCAGCGCCCCGCCGACGTCAAAAAGGACTTCATCACCCAGTGCGACTGGCTCGTCTGGCACCGCCTCACGTGGCGCAACGACACCAAGGTCGTCGGGCGAATCCTCGGGTCGGAGTACGCCGACGCCATCGAGGACATGGGCAACGGCGAGGGATTCCTCGTCACCGACTGGTCCGAGTCGATTCGGCGCGTGCAGTTCCACAAGAAGCAGACGTTCGACGCGGGCGCGACGCCGGGCCTCGACGACTTCGAGCGCCCGGACCTGAAGTCCGTCGACGGCGACCTCGTCTCCGACCTCAAGGAGATTTCCGACGAGAAGGCAAGACAGGAGAGCCGCATCGCCGACCTCAGACAGGAGATAGACAAGAAGGACGCGAAGATTCGACAGCTCGAACGGGAGCTAGAGGAGGCGCGAGACCTCTCGCGGATGGCCGACCAGTTCGCGCAGGCGA
Organism: Haloferax prahovense DSM 18310; assembly: GCF_000336815.1. Classification (GTDB taxonomy): domain Archaea; phylum Halobacteriota; class Halobacteria; order Halobacteriales; family Haloferacaceae; genus Haloferax; species Haloferax prahovense. The sequence continues at coordinate 141,041 of NZ_AOLG01000012.1, read as the reverse complement.
TGTTCCAGAAGGCGGAGTCGCCCTACCGCGGCGGCGACGGTCGCAACCTCAACCGCCCCACCGAAAAGCAGGCCGCGCTCGGCGAGTACAACGAGGCCACCGATGGTGACGTGGCGAACGCGGCAGCCGACGCCGCCGCTGAGGGTGGCGACGGGATCGAGAACACCGGCGACACACCGCCCCGACGACCGCTCGAAGCTCCGTCCGGGCCGCCGTGGCCGACGCACGGACTGCTCTCCGAGAGCGACGAGGCGGGGGCTGACGGCGCCGATGGCACGGGCGACGCGGCCCCTGCGGCCGCGCCGGCCGACGACGAGTCGTGGATGGCGGCCGCCGAGATGGGCGACTTCGAGCCAGCGGAACTCCACCCCGCGCCGGGTGCCGAGAGCCGCCGCGACGTGGTCGACCGCATGACGGCCATCGTGAACGCGCTGGGCGACGTCCACCACGGAATGCTCGCGCACTACCGCGAGCGCGGCATCTCCGACCCGTTGGCGGCCCACGTCGCCGCGGGCGAGACCGGCGACCAGCACCTCGCCTACGGCCGGAACCGCTCGCTCCGTCGGGCGGGCTTCATCCGCCACGCCGGCCGCGGGAAGTACGAGTACGCGCTGCCGGACCTCGTGAGCGACGAGTACGCGGACCTCTTGGGCGACGACGAACTCCGGGAGACGGTCGCGGCTATCGAGGCGTCGTTCGTCGAAGAAGAAGGCGACGGCGAGTAGACGTCGAGACGCGGGCCGTCGGTCGGAAGGAGAATTTTGGCGCGCTTACAGGCCGGAGACGAGGTCTTCGAGCGCCGCGCGCGGGTCGTCGGCCTTGGCGACGCCGGAGGCGAGGAGGATGCCGGACGCGCCGAGTTCCTCAGCGGTCACCACGTCGTCGCCGGTCGAGATGCCCGCGCCGCAGTAGACAGCAACGTCGTCATCCACGTTGGCCGCGGCGTCGACGGCGTCGGTGACGATGCCGGGGTCGGCGGTCGCGACGGAGACGTCGCCGCCGATGAGTTCCGGCGGCTCGACGGCGACCGAGTCGGGGCCCAGCGCGGCGACCGCGCCGATTTGGGCGGGGTTGTTGGCGCAGACGCAGGTTTCGAGGTCCGCTCGCTCGGCGGCCTGTACGGAGCCGTCGATGTCGGCGAGCTTCAGGCGCTTTTCGGAGTGGTTGATGAGCGTGCCGACCGCGCCGGCCTCGGCGACGGCCTCGGCGAGGGTGCTGCCGGTGTGGCTGCCGTGGCCGTTCGGGTCGACGTGCTGGGCCCACGTCTCGACGCCGGTGTCGGCGACGCGGGAGATGTCGGCCGCCTGTGGGGAGACGGCGATGCGGACGCCGGACTCCTCGGCCACGTCGCGCGCGGCGGTGGCGACTTCGATCGGGTCACACGGGTACGCTTTGAGGTTGACTAGGATGAACACAGTCGAAGTCGCGTCCGGCGAGACTAATAAATTGGTTTTCGGGGCCGCGATTGCCACGAGACGGCGTCTCGCGGGCGGAAAATCGTGATAAACGGTGCGGAGAAACCGACCGCGTCGTTTCCGCGATGGGTCGTCGGCGTCGGTCGCCGGCTCGCGTCAGTCTTTGCGCTTGACCACGTCGCCGAGGGTGGTCGTCGTGGAGCCGCCGCCGGACCACTCGGAGTCGTCGTCGCTCTCGCCTTCGACCAGCGAGATGTCGAGCTTGCGCTCGATTTTCTTCCGGACGGAGTCCGGCGGCATGATGTCGCCGCGTTCGAGCTTGCGGATGAGGCTCGCCTTCTCGTTGAGCGACTGGGCGAGTTCCTCTTGGCTCATTCCGCGGGACTCCCGCGCCTGCCGGATGCGGTCGTCGTAGTCGGTCGCGATTTCGTCCATGTCGTCGAACATGTCGCGGCGGCGGCGCTTCGACGACGAGGAGGAAGACGACCCCGAGGAGCGAGAGGAGTTCGAGCCCGACGAGGAGGACGTGGAGTACTTCGTGCTCGCGCTGGAAGTCGACTCGGTGCGGACCTCCGTGCCGAACTCGGCGCAGTCGTCACACAGCTGCAGTTCTGCGCCTTCGACCTTCACAGTCTTCAGAGAGGCTTGGTCGGAGCCGCACATCTCGCACTGAGGCATACACTCACGTACCCGCCCGCCGCGTATAAAAGGCACGCCACCGGTCACTAACCCGACGCGCCCGAGGCGCAACTGACGCGACCGAAACGCGACCGTCCGCGTCACTCGCGCCCGATGCGCGCTCGAATCTGGCGACGGACGGGTCGCGTGACGACGCGGTGGCCTCGCCGATAGACGACGACGTACGAGACCGGCAGGAGCGCGACGAACGCGACGATGAGCCAGCGACCCTGCGTGAACGGGTCGGGCGGGAGCGTGAACGCGCCGGCGACGTACGAGGCGACACCGGCGAGCATCACGGCGAGCGCGGCGCGTTCGGTCCTCGACGGCGGTCGCCGCCTCGACGACCCGCTGACGAAAAACAACAGGTACGCGACCAGTCCGACCGGAACGAAGGCGACGAGCGCCCCGAGGAGGTTCGGGAACCCGTGGCCGCGGGCGGCGGCGTTCTGCGAGACCCAAAGCGACGTGGCGACGAGGACGACGACCGGGACGAAAAACAGCGTCGCCTCCGCGGGCGACGGAACGATGGAGGGCACGAATCGTCGTCGTTCGTGTCACCACATAGTAGTTTTGGCGAGGTTCTGGGACAGTCAGCACCGCGCCTCGTCCGCCAGCGGAAGCGCCAGTTGGACGGTGCTCCACCCGTCGCGTCGGTCGTAGTCGACTCGGCCGCCCGCGGACTCGACAACCCATTTGACGACCCACAGCCCCAGCCCCGAGCCGTGGCTGAGTTGCGTGATGTCCTCGTCGCCGAAGACGGCGGCCCACTCGATTTCGGGGATACCGTCGCCGTCGTCGCTGATGCGGAGGGTCGCGTCGTTCTCGCACGCCGCCGCCTCGATGCGGACCGTCACGTCCTCGGGGGTGTGTTCCAGCGCGTTCTCCACGACGTTGGCGAGCGCCTGCGCGAGTTTCGGCCCGACGGAGACCGGGAGCGACGGGGGAAGGTCGAGGTCGAACGTCGCCGCGGGGTATCGGGTTCGCCGCGACTCGACGACGGCGCGGACCGTCGCGGTCGCGTCGACCACCTCGTCGGGTCGTTGGTCGTCGAGGACGGCGGCGGCGGTTCGTGCCTTCTCGCTGACCCGCAGGAGCGTTTTGGTGTGCTCGGCGATTCGCGCGGCCGCGTGGTCGACGCGCGAGTCCGCCGTCGCCTCGCGTATCTCCTCGGCCATGCCGAGGACGACGTTCATCTCGTTTCGGAGGTTGTGCCGGAGGACGCGCTGGAGCACCTGTAAGTGCTCTCTGGCACGGCGCTGACCGGTGATGTCCGAATAGATGGAAAAGCCGTACCGCCTTCCGTCGCCGCGGCTGTAGGGGATGCCGCGATAGAGGAACTCCCGTCTCCCCCACGCGGTCTGGCGGGTGACGATGGCGTGGTTGGCCTTCCCGTCGGCGGTCCGTTGGTCGAAGTCGACCGCCTCGTCGTCGGCGTTCGGCGGGACGATGAAGTCGTTGAGCGACTCGCCGCGCACCTCGGCCGCACCGTAGCCGAAGACGGCCTCGAACCCCGGATTGACCGTCCGGATAATCGGTTCGACGCCGACGATTTCGAACTCGATGACCGCGTCGTCGACGAGGTCGAACAGGTGGTCGAACCGGTCGCGCTCTGTGTGCAGTCGCGCGGCCGCCGGCTCCGGCAGTTCGCGACAGACCGCGCCGACGACCCGGCCCGCGCCGGTGGCGTCCGAGTCGCCGTCGCGGTCGGCGTCTCCGCTTCCGTCACCGGCTCCGCTTCCGTCACCGGCTCCGCCACTGCCGACTTCGACACCGGGGGACGGGGCGAACTCGATTGCGACCGCGACGGCTCCGGCTGCCCCGCCGCCGACTCCCGAGAGCCGACAGTGGCACCGACGGCTCTCCCACCCGCTCGCCGCTCGCACGGCGGCAGCGGCCTCGCGAACCTCCGGCCAGTCCCCGTCGGCGAGGAGGTCCGAAAACGGTCGCCCGCGGAGCGCCGCGGTGTCCGTCCCGAGGTGTGCCGCGAATTTCTCTCCCGCGTGGACGACGACGCCCGACGCGTCGAGGACGAACATCACTCGGCGAGGGCCGAGCACCGCGGGCGCTCACTCTCGGTGCGAGAAAACAGATATCGTGGGGCCCGGTGGCGAAATTGCGCGAGTATGTGAGTGTGTGTTGCGCGGTTGTGTCTCATTCGATTCGTTCTCTGGTGATAATCTGAAACATATAAATCCGAGGTAGCGGGCAACATCCTCGGGCAGTCGGTCGGGTTACCTCAGGTCGCTCCACGCGCCCCAGAAGCGCTGGACGGCGGTGAGATGGCCGACGACGGCGAAGAACACGAGCAGCCAGCCGACGAGCGTGAACCCGCCGAGCGTGCCGGTGTAGACGGCGGACGCGAGGCCGACGAGGCCCATGAGCGCCAGTCGGTCGGCGCGTCCGACGAGGCCGCCGTAGGCGCGTCCGAGGCCGACCGCCTGAATCTGCGTGCCGAGATAGGAGGTCATGAGGACGCCCGTGACGGCGGCGAGGCCCAGCGCGAACGAGTCGATACCGGCGGCGAGGCCGACGAGGACGACGATGTCGGCGTAGCGGTCGAGCACGTGGTCCAGCAGGTCGCCGGCCTTCGAGGAGACGCCCTGCTCGCGGGCGAGCGCGCCGTCGACGAGGTCGAGCCAGCCGTTACAGAAGACGAACACCGCGCCGAGGCCGTACCAAAGCGGGTCGGCGAGGCCGAAGGCGACGCCGGCGGCGACGGCGAACCCGAAGGCGACGACGCTCACGCCGTTCGGCGAGAGGCCGGCGGCGTCGGCGACCGAGACGAACGGGGCGAGCAACTTGTCGGCGGTGTCGCGGTACTGGTCCAGCGTCATAGGTAGTCGATGAAGTCGACGGTCCCCGCCGAGGGTTCGCGCTCGCCCGCGACGACCGCCGCGATGTCGTCTGCGACGGCGTCGGGGTCGCGCTCGGTCGTGTCGATTTCGTACACGGAGTCCTCGCCGTGGAACTCGACGGCCTCGCCGAGAATCACGTCCAGCGCCTCGGACTCGCGGTTCTCGCGCGCCTTCGTCTCGGCCTCGCCGCGGTCGAGGAGGCGCTGTTCGAGGATGTCGGGGCGACACCGAAGCACGACCACGCGGTCGGCCTCGAAGTGGTGTGCGAGGTGGCTCTCGACGAGTCCGTCCCAGTCGCCGAGTTCGTCGCGGGCGGCGTCGAGGTCGACGACGAGCGTGTCGCGTTCCTCGTCGCGCTCGGTCCAGAGGCCCTCGTCTTTCACGAGTCGGTTGAGGTGGACCACGTCGAGGTCGAGGTCGTCGGCGACGCGCTCGGTGGCGGTGGTCTTGCCGGTGCCGGGCGTGCCGGTGACGACGACTCTCACGCCGTCGGCACCTCCGAGACGATTCGGTTGAGCACGTCCACGGCGCGCTTCGTCTGGGCCTCGGTGCCGCAGGAGACGCGGATGCACTCCGGGAGACCGAAACTCCCGCAGTCGCGGACGATGACGCCCTCGCGCTGGGCCGCCTCGGTGACGGCGGTCGCGTCGCCGACCTCGACGAGGACGAAGTTGCCCTCGCTTTCCCACGTCGGCGCGTCGAGGTGCTCGCGGAGGTACTCGCGGGACCACCGTGCAGACTCGACGGATTTCTCGACGTGTTCCTCGTCGTCGAGCGCGGCGAGCGCGGCGCGGCAGGCGACCTCGCTGGCGGCGAACGGCGTGTTCACGCGGGCGTAGGCGTCGGCCCACGCCTCGGGCACGCAGGCGTAGCCGATGCGGAGGCCGGCAAGCCCGTACGCCTTCGAGAACGTCCGCAGGACCGCGACGTTGTCGTACTCCGAGAGCAGGTCGATGGCCGAGGGCACGTCGGCGAACTCGCCGTAGGCCTCGTCGACGACGAGGAGCGTGTGGTCCTCGACGGACTCGGCGAGTTCGACGAGTTCGTCCCGGGGGAGCACGGAGCCAGTCGGGTTGTGCGGCGTCGTGAGGTAGACCATGCGCTCGCCGTCGTAGGCGTCGAGGACGAGGTCGGCGGTCTGCTCGAAGTCGTCGCCCTTCGACACCTCGTACTGGACGGCGTCGCCGTGGTGGTACCGGGCGCTCATCGAGTAGTACGAAAAGCCGGGCGACGGTTCGAGAATCCGGTCGTCCGGTTCGAGCATCGCGCGGGTCAGGTAGTCGATAGAGCCGTCCGCGCCGGGCGACACCCACACCTGTTCGGCTTCGAGGCCCCACTTGTCGGCGAGGCGCTCGGTCAGGTCCGTGTGGGCGGTCTTCGGGTAGACGCTCACGGTCGGCGCGGCGTCCTCGATGGCGGCGACCGCCTTCGGACTCGGGCCGTGGGGGTTCTCGTTCGAGGAGAGTTTCGTCAGGTCCTCGGGGTCCATCCCGAGTTCGCGGGCGACCTCCTCTGTCCCGCGGCCGGGTACGTAGGGAGCGTGCGCGGAGAGGTCCCGTGGTTGCATGGTCGGAAAATGCGGGTCGCGGTTCTTAAGCGTGCGTACTCCGGGACGGGAGTGGTGAGACGGGAGCGACGGGATTGGGAGGTCAGGGGACGGTGGTGAGAAGCGCCCCCGACGGGCACTACCCGAGTTGCGCCCGAAGCGACTCGGCGAGTCGAAGCGAGAGCGCCGCGATGGTGAGCGTCGGGTTCATCGCCCCGCCGGTCGGGAAGACGCTCGACCCCGAAATCCAGAGGTTGTCGAGGTCGTGCGCGCGACACTCGGCGTCGACGACGCTCGATTCGGGGTCGTCGCCCATCCGCGTCGTCCCCATGTGGTGGTACGCGGGGCCAGTTTCGTCCGGGCCGACGGTCCAGCGGTCCTCGACGCCGAGTTCGTCAAGCACGCGCGCCTGAATCTCGTTGGCCCGCGAGAGCGCGGCCTCCGTTTGTTCATCGACGGACCAGTGTATCTCGGGGACGGGGTCGCCGAGGTCGTCGGTCGTCTCCCGGTCGAGGCCGACGTAGTTGTCCTCGCGGGGGAGCTGTTCGACCAGCGCGCCCATGGACACGTGCGTGCCGTAGCTCTCGTCCAACTGGTCGAGCAGGTCGTCTCCCCACGTGTCGGCGTGGAGGGCGTCGATGACCGGCGACGGGCCGGCGTAGTTGAGAAACTCCAGTTTGAGGCCGTTGACCGGGTCGGCGTCGTCGTAGAACTGGTGGCACTCGCTGGTGTTGAAGCCGACGTGGTTCTGGCGCGTGGGTCGGTCGAGGCGGCCGCCCATCCCGGCGAACAGGTGGTCCATGAAGTACCGACCGACCGCGCCCGAGGAGTTGGCGAGGCCGTCGGGGTAGCGGTCGGAGTCGGACAGCAACAGCAGTCTGACGTTCTCGACGCCGCCGCAGGCGAGAACGAACTGGGTCGCCTCCTGTCTGTGGGTCTCGCCGTCGGGGGTCGTGTAGGCGGCGGCGACGACGCGCTCGCCCGCCTCGTCGTGTTCGAGTCGCCGGACTCGCGCCCGGTCGATGACTCGCGCCCCCGCGGCCTCCGCCTTCTCGACGTGGGACTCGGCGGTGTACTTCGCGCCGGAGGGACACACCGGCTTGCACGTCCCGTAGCCGACGCAGGGCGACCGGTCGTCGTAGGGCTCGGAGTTGCGGGCGTTGCCCACCGAGTGCATGTCGATGCCGAGGCGCTCGCAGGCCTCGGCGAAGATGGAGTCCGAGTGCGACGGCCGGAAGGCCGGAAGCGGGTAGGGCTCGTCCCGCGGCGGCGCGTAGGGGTTGTCGGCCGCGCCCGCGACGCCAAATTCGCGCTCCGCGGCGGCGTAGTGCGGCCGGAGGTCGCCGTAGCCGACGGGCCAGTCGGCCCCGACGCCGTGTCTGGTGTCGAGTTCGAAGTCGCGCTCGTGGAGGCGCATCACCATCCCCTGCCAGTGGAGCGTCGACCCGCCGACGCCCTTCACGCGGGCGGCGTTCAGCGGGTAGAACGACTCGCCCGAGGAGGAAAACGCGTCCCGCGGGCCGCCCATCTCCCACGGGCCGTCGAGGCCGGGGCGGACGTGCTGTTCCAGTTGCTCCCGCCTGTCGCCGTCGAACCGCGGCCCGGCTTCGAGGACGACGACCGCCGCGCCCGACTCGGCGAGCCGATGGGCCACGAGACCGCCGGCGGGGCCGGCACCGACGATACACACGTCGGCGTCGGCGACGGGTGTCCTATCCATCGGTCTCGCCCCCGGAGTCGGTCGTTTCGGGTTCGTCCATCGTCGCCCGCCGGTAGCTCTCGGCCCCGCCGGGGTGGCCGATGGGGTTCTCGATGCCGACGAGGCGGCCGCCGGTCGGCGAGGCGTAGAAGGCGTAGAGCAGTTCGTTCACGACGTGAAACCGGAGGCGCTCGGAGAGCGTTCCGTCGGGAACCGGGTCGGCCGCGTCGACGCCGAGTTCGCGGAGCAGGCGGTCGCGGTCGGCCGCGGGGAGGTCGGCGAAGGCCGCGCCCTCCCAGTCGCGGGCCACGTCGTCCAACTCGGTCGCGGCATCGACCATCGCGGCGCGACGCGAGTCGTCTCGCGCGCGCCCGACGACGTAGGTCTCGACGAACTCCGAGACGCCCTCGGCCGCGCTCGGATAGACGACCTCGGCCGCGGCGGCCATCGTGTCGCGCACCGCGGTCGGTGGAGTGTCGTCGCCGCTCGCTCCGTCCTCACCAGTCGACCCGCCTTCCTTGCCGGTCGAATCGGCGGTCGGCGGGTCGAACTGTGTCAGCGACACGGCCCCGCCGGTGACGCCGAGACCGGCGAGCACGGCCAGCGCGTCCCGTCGAGTCAGTCGCATTCGGCGGGAATTAGGCCAGCCTAATTATAGGGTTTGTCCTCTCGTCCCACGCGGTCGAGGACGACGGCGACGACGCCGAACGTGACGACGACGGGGACGACCGCGACGAACATATCGAATCGCGCACCGAGGTTGTGCGCGAGGACGAGCGCCTGCACGTACGCGAGGAACGTCGCCAGTATCGTATCGAAGACGGGCGGAACGCTGGTTCCGCGTCCCGTCGCTCCCGCGAGTCGGGTGACGGCGAGCGCGCCGACGCCGACTACCGGGATGAGAAGCACGCCGAGCGGGGCGGCGACGAACGAGTCGGGGTCGCCGCCGGTTCCGAAGTGAACCGCGACCGAGGAGGGGAGTACGGGAAGGAGCGCGACGCCCGCGACGGCGCTGAGCGCGAGCATCGCGACGCCGACGAGTGTCAACCGGGGAACACGCATACGGTCGGGTCGTGGCTCGACGATGAAAAAACGGACCGTCGGTCGGGGTCAGTCCTGTCTGACGCGGTGTTCGAGGACGCCGACGCCCTCGACTTCGACCTCGACGCGGTCGCCGTCTTCCAGCGGGCCGACGCCCTCGGGCGTGCCGGTCGAGATGACGTCGCCGGCTTCGAGCGTCATGTAGGACGTGATTTCGGCGACGAGGTCGGGAATCGAGAAGATGAGGTGTTCGATGCTGGAGTCCTGTCGCGTCTCGCCGTTCACGCGGAGCGAGATGCTCGCGTCCTCGGGGAGGTGGTCGGGGTCGGCGAGGGCCGGCCCGAGGGGCGCGGAGCCGTCGAACGCCTTCCCGCGGACCCAGTTCGTCTCGATATCCTGGTCGTCGCGGTTCGACACGTCGTTCATGACCGTGTAGCCTGCGATGACCGCCTCGGCGTCCTCGGGCGCGACGTTTCGGCACTGCTCGCCGATGACGACGGCGAGTTCGGCCTCGTGTTCGACGTTCTCCTTGCCCGCGGGGAGCGTCACGGTGTCGCCGTGGCCGGCGACCGCGTTCGGCGGCTTGAGGAACAAAAGCGGCCGGTCGGGAACCTCCTCGTCGCGCTCCTCGGCGTGCTTGGCGTAGTTGCGGCCGATGCAGACGATTTTCGACGGCTCGCACGGCGGGAGCACGTCGACCTCGTCGAGGTCGTAGTTCTCGCCGCCGAAGGAGACCGAATCGCCGTGCCACTCGCCGGTTCGAACCGCGCCCGCGGGGTCGCGGAATCGGACGTGATGCATGCCCCACGCGTCGGCGGGGGGCGTGATAGGCTTTTACATCGCGCGAGTCTCTCGGTGACGTGGGACATTCTTGCACGATTCTCATCGCTTTTGTGGCCCTGGGGTGACGGACGTGTATCGGCCGTCCCGGACAGTTCGTTCGAGTGGACTCGGGCGGCCGATTCTGCTGTCGAATTCGAGACGAGAGCGGCGGGACCGTCTCCTCGAACGTCGCCGGAACTCCCGGAACGTCGCTACGAACCCCCGACGAGCGCGCCCGCCGAAAAGCGGTCACACCGCCCCCTGCGAATAGCTTTTTGTGTATTTCGCGTGTAACGTTCGGGTGCTATGGAACTCACCTGGCACGGTCACTCGACGTGGTACGTCACGGTCGGAGACACCTCGCTTCTCATCGACCCGTTCTTCGACAACCCCGCCACGTCTCTCGACCCGAGCGACCTGGAGACTCCGGACTACGTGCTTCTCACTCACGGGCACGCGGACCACATCGCCCACGCAGGCGAGTTCGACGGCGCGACGGTCGTCGGCACGCCCGAACTCACCGGCTACGTCGAAGCCGAGATGGGCGTCGACGACACCATCGGCATGAACATCGGCGGGACGGTCGAACTCGGCGACGCGTTCGTCACGATGGTCCGCGCCGACCACACCAACGGCATCAACACCGGCTACGAGCACGAGGCCGGTATGCCCGGCGGCTACATGATCAGCGATACGCTGCCGACACAGGAGTTCGACGCCGACTCCACGACGTTCTACCACGCCGGCGACACGGGACTCATGACCGACATGCGCGAGATTTTCGGCGCGTACTTCGAACCCGACGCGGCCGCGCTCCCGGTCGGCGACCACTACACGATGGGCCCGTGGCAGGGCGCTGTCGCCGCCGACTGGCTCGGCGTCGACCACGTCTTCCCGATGCACTACAACACGTTCCCGGCCATCGAAATCGACGTGCGCGACTTCGAGCGCGAGGTGAAGGCCGCCGGCAGTCAGGCCGAGGTCCACGCCCTCGACGGTGACGAGTCGTTCACGCTCCACTAACCCCTCGCCTCGCTCGGCGACGGCCCGTCTCGGGTCGTCGCTTGTGCACACCGTTGTCCTATTGAGGAACTTTTAGGGTCGGTCGCTCCGTTCCTCGGAACGAATGTCCGACATCCAGACCTCTACTGTCAGCGAAGAAGGTTTCGCATGCACGAGCCAGGTCGGCGACTTCGACCTCCAGATCGACGCGACCGACGAGACGGGCCCGAACCCGAACGCCGCGCTCGTCGCGACGTACGCCTCCTGTTTCCTCCCCGCGTTCCGCGTCGGCGGTCAGAAGACGGGCTTCGACGACCTCGGTAAGGTCCAGATCGACGCCGACGCCGACCTCGACGACGGCGACGACCTCGAGCGCATCAGCTTCGACGTCTACGTGGAGTCCGACCTCTCGGACGACGAGTTCGACGAAATCGCGGAACTCGCCGAGGACATCTGCCACGTCCACGACGCGCTCCGCGGCGAACTGCAGGCCGACGTGACCGTCGTCGGCGACGCGTTCTAAGCGTCGCTCGCCGCTCGGGCCGATACGCATTCTTTTCGCAGAAGTCGAAGCCGCCAGCGACGGGTGTCGCGGCGGGTTCGGAGACGCCCCGCCGGGTCAGTAGCGTCGCTTCTTATAGCTTCGAAGACTCATAGCCTCTCCTTCCACGATGATAACCTCGCGGTCTTGGGGGTCCGATTCGACGACGTCGTCGACCTGTTCGCGGAAGTATGGGCTGTTCGGCTCTTCCATACCACTCCCTTCGTCGCACCTAATAAAAATCTTTGTCAGACATTCTCACGCGCGATACCGCGTGAGCGCCGCGGCGAATCAGTCGTCAGCGGCCGCGGCGGCCGGTTCGTGGCTGATTTCGGTGCCGAGCACGTCGAGGAACGCCGCCAACCACTCGGGGTGGTCCGGCCACGCCTGCCCGGTGACGAGGTTGCCGTCGACGGTCACCTCGTCGACCCACGAACAGCCCGCGCGCTCGACTTCCGCGCGAACGGCCGGGTAGGCGGTCATCTCGTAGCCGTCGAGGACGCCCGCGGCGGCGAGAATCTGCGGGCCATGGCAGATTGCGGCGACCGGCTTCCCCTCGTCGAAGAAGTGCCGGACGGCGTCGAGCACCTCGTCGTAGCCGCGGAGGTACTCGGGGGCGCGCCCGCCGGGGACGACGAGCGCGTCGTAGTCCGCGGGGTCGATATCGGCGAACGTCGCGTTCAGCGCGAAGTCGTGGCCGCGGGTCTCCAGATACGTCTGGTCGCCGCGGAAGTCGTGGACGGCGGTCTTACACCGGTCGCCGTCCTCCTTTTCGGGACACACCGCGTGGACCTCGTGACCCACCATCTGCAGCGCCTGGAACGGTACCATAATCTCGTAGTCCTCGACGAAGTCGCCGGCGAGGAGCAGAATCTTCTTTCCGGACATGGGCATCACCCACGCGGTAGTTGTCGCGTCAGAACGATAATGATTGTGCAGGTGGAGATGGCGGCGGCTCGGGAGTCGAGGTCTGGCCGCGAGAGCGACTGAAGCCGGTCATTTCGAGACGATGCGCCCGATGTCGCCGAGGCCGTCGAGGACGTAGTCGGGGTCGTACTCACTTGCCGCGAGCACCGCGTCGTCGGTCACGCCGGTTCGGACGAGTGCGGTTCCCATGCCCGCGTCGATGCCGAACGCGATGTCGGTGTCGAGGCGGTCGCCGACGATAAGGACTTCCTCGGGCGGCAGGCCCAACTTGTCGAGGACGTACTCCTGTGCGACCCGCGAGGGCTTGCCGAGAATCGCGTCGGGGTCGCGCTCGGCGACGCCCGCGACGGCGTTGATAATCGCGCCCGACCCGGGGATGTCGCCGTCCGCGGTCGGGATGATAACGTCGGGGTCGGTGCCGTAGAAGGCGGCCCCGGACCGGAGCGCGCTGTTGGCGTCGCGGAGGTCGTCGTAGTCGAACTCGCGGTCGATGGCGACGACGACGACCTCGGGGTCGTCGCCGGCACGGACGAGTTCGAGGCCGGCGTCACGGAGTTGGTCGCGGAAGCCCGCCTCGCCGATACAGAACGTCCGCGCGCCGGGATGTCTGTCGGCGAGGTACACCGTCGTCGTCGTGCCGGAGGTGACGACCTCGTCGGCGGTCGCGTCGATGCCGGCCCGGCGGAGTCGCGCCTCGTAGGCGACGGGGGCCTTCGTCGGGTTGTTCGAGACGAACAGTCGGTCGAGTCCGGCGGCGTCGACGGCGGCGAGTCCGTCGAGCGCGCCGGGTATCGCTTCGTCGCCGCGGACGACCGTTCCGTCAACGTCGAAAACCACGCCTTGGTAGTCCATCGTCCTCGGTAGGGAGGCGGAGCTGTTGAACGTTCGCCCGAGAGAACTATTATGTTCATTGGTGACATATGTCGTTATATGGGTGTCTCTTCGAAGCGGTTGGTCGGGTGGCTGCGCGGGCCGGCGACCGGCAACAGCGCCATGGGCGTTTACGGGCTCGTGACGGCGATGGTCGCGCTGTTTTTGACCTACTCCATCGTGGCCACGTTTTCCGTCGTCGTCCCGCTGTTGTCGACGACGGCAATCGTCCTCACGGCGCTCGTCGTGTGGGTGCTGACGTGGGCGGTCCTCGACGTGGTCGCCAGCCGGACGATTCGCGAGTCGTCGGCCTGAGGGGCTCTCCCTCACCATCGCGCGCCTCGTCGCCGTCAACGAGCGCGGCGTGGCGCGCTCGCGTCGGCGGTGAGCGCGCCGCGAGCGTCGGGTGCGTCGGGTTCGACGTAGCGGCGGAACCGTCACAGAACCAAAGACCAATATGCGCGTCGCCCTACTCGTCTACCGTGACGAACACGCAGCTGACACTCGTCCAAATCGACAACTACGGGCCGTGGACGGTCACCCCGGACCCGCGGCGGGAGATGGACCTCCAGACGCTCCAGTCGCGGCTCTTCGCCGACTTGGCCCAGTTCGTCGGCTCTCGCGACGGGTACGCGTTTTTCACCCGGTTCGACAACATGGTCGCGGTCACGAACGGGCTCGACCGCGACGACCACGAACTGCTGCAGGAATCTATCGGAAATCGCTATCCCGTAACGCTCAGTCTCGGTGTCGGCGTCGACCGCTCACCCGCGGTCGCACTCGAACGCGCCACCGACCGCATCCAGCGCGTCGGAAGCGCACAGGACGGCGACCGCCGCGAGGTGCTCTCCGGGGAGACGCTCCCCGAGGCCGACCGCTCGGCGACCGACCTCCAAATCGCGCACTTCGACGTGAACGACGCGACGGGCAAGTACACCGACCGCCTCAACGAGTTCGACACGTTCATTCACATCGAACAGGGTTACGCGTCGCTCATGCGCTATCTGCGTGAGGAACACGGCGCGCTGTCGTTCTTCGTCGGCGGCGACAACATCATCTCGGTCACGCCCGACCTCACCGAAGACCAGTACCGCGCCGCCATCGACCACGTCGAGGCCGAGGCGGACGTGGAACTCAAAGTCGGCGTCGGCACGGCGTCGAACGCCCACGAGGCCGGCTTCGCGGCGAAGCACGCGCTCGAAGACTGCCGCCACCGCGGCACGACCGTCGAGTTCGCCGACGCCGCGGTCGAGACTGCAGACGACTGAACGATGGAGGGTCGCGCGGTCTACTTCGTGGCCCCCGAACGCGTCGAGGTCCGCGACCGCGACGTTCCCGCCCCCGGACCGGAGGAGGTCCGCGTCCGAACCCTGACCTCCGCCGTGAGCTCCGGGACCGAGCGACTCGTCTACCGCGGCGAGGCCCCGACCGACCTCGCCGCCGACGAGTCCATCGCGGCGCTCGAGGGCGATCTCTCGTTTCCGCTCCGCTACGGCTACGCCGCCGTCGGAGAAATCGAGGCCGTCGGCGACGACGTGCCCGACTCGCGGCTCGGAAGCCGCGTCTTCGCGTTCAACCCTCACGAGAGCCGATTTCTGGCGTCTCCCTCGGAACTCATCTCCGTCCCCGACGACGTGACCGACGAGCGCGCCGCGCTCCTGCCGACGATGGAGACCGCGCTCAACTTCGTGATGGACGGTCGGCCGCTCATCGGCGAACACGTCGTCGTCTTCGGACAGGGCGTCGTCGGCCTCGTGACCACCGCGCTCCTCGCGCAGTTCCCGCTCGGGAGCCTGACCGCGGTCGACTGCGTGGCCGAGCGCAGGGCAATCGCCGAGGGACTCGGCGCGGACGAGGTGGTTCACCCCGAATCGCTGGACGCGCCAGCCGACGGGGCCGACCTGACGCTCGAACTCTCGGGCGACCCCGACGCGCTCGACGACGCCCTGTCGGTGACGCGGTACGACGGTCGGGTCGTCGTCGGGTCGTGGTACGGCACCAAGCCCGCCACGCTCGACCTCGGCGGGCGGTTCCACCGCTCGCGAATCAGCGTCGAGAGCAGTCAGGTCAGCACCATCGACCCCGACCTCCGGGGGCGCTGGGACGCCGACCGCCGCTTTTCCTTGGCGTGGGACCACCTCGAAGACCTCCCGCTGGACCCGCTCGTGACCCACCGAATCGACGTCGAGTCCGCCGAGCGCGCCTACCGACTCCTCGAAGACGCCCCCGACGAGGCCGTCCAAATCCTCTTTACCTACCGGAACGCTTGACAGTTCATGTACCGCGTCTCGGTTCGCAGGGACCTCATCGCCCAGCACTACCTGACGGTTCCGAACCCCGGACCAGAGGGTGAGCTCCACTCCCACGCATTCACCGTCGAGGTCGAGCTGTCGGGACCGGAACTCGACGAGTACGGCTATCTCGTCGACATCGACGACGTGAAGGCCGCGTTGGACGCGACGCTGTCTCGCTACCGCGACGAGACGATGAACGAACTCGTCGAGTTCGCCGGGCAGAACCCGAGCGTCGAGCGGTTCGCCCGCGAGGTGTGCGAACAGTTCGTCGAGGCGGCGTCACTCGAGGCGCCCCAACACGTCTCCGTTCGCATCTGGGAGGACGACACCGCGAGCGCGACCTACGAGACCCCGCTCTGACGTGCGGGTCGGAATCGTCGTCTACGGCCCGCTCGACGACCGCTCAGGCGGCTATCGCTACGACCTAGAACTCGTCGATGGGCTCCGCGCCGCCGGCGACGACGTGACCGTCGTCTCACTCCCCGAGCGGTCGTACCGAAAGCGACTCCGAGACAACGTCACCGCCGCGCGTCGCCTCCGCGGCCTCGACGTGGACGTGCTCTTGCAAGACGAACTGTGTCACCCCTCGCTCGCCGGCGCGAACGCCGCGCTCGACGACGACATCCCGGTCGTCTCGGTCGTCCACCACCTCAACTCGCTGGAGCAGTTCCGGGCGTGGCGACGACACGCCAGGCGCGCCGTCGAGACTCGGTATCTCCGCTCCGCGGACGCGTTCGTGTTCAACAGCGAGACGACGAAGGGGACGGTCGCGGCCGTCACCGACCCCGAACCGAGCGTCGTGGCGCGCCCGGCCGGCGACCGTTTTTCGTCGTTCGGCGCGCCCCTCGGTGACGACGAGATACGGACCCGCGCCACCGACGGGCCACTCCGGGCCGTCACGGTCTGTAACCTCGAACCGCGGAAGAACGTCGACGGCCTGCTCCGCGGCCTCTCCCGCGTCCGCGGCGACTGGGAGCTGACGGTCGTCGGCGCGGCGGTCGACGCCGACTACGCCGACTCGCTTTCGGACCTCGCCGCCGACAGTGGCATCGACGACCGCGTGACCTTCGCGGGCCGGCTGTCGGACGCCGACCTCGCCGCGACGCTCCGGGAGTCCCACCTGTTCGCGCTCCCCTCCCACTACGAGGGGTTCGGCATCGCGGCGGTCGAGGCGATGGGGTTCGGCCTGCCGGCGCTCGTCTCGTCGGCCGGCGGCGCGAGCGAACTCGTCACCCACCGACAGGACGGCTTCGTCGTTGACCCGACCGATTCGGCCGAAATCACCGACGCCGTGGCTCCGTTGTGTCGGAACCGTCGGCGACTGCTGTCGCTCTCGCTTTCGGCCCGCGACCGCTTTCTCGCACACCCGACGTGGGACGAGACGGCGGCGGAGATTCGCTCCTTTCTGTTAGACCTTGTCGACGGCGACGACGCGGGGTCGCACGGGGCCCACGAGTAGCCGCCGCGGGCGCAGAAACGCACAGTGGGCGCGCTCGGAGGCGACTGGTACGTCTCAGTCGCGGTCGACGCGGACCCACTCTTGGAGCGTGAAGCCTTCGTAGTCGGTTTCGTCGTCGAGTTCCCACTCGTCGTCGTCCCACTCGGGGTAGAACGTGTCGCCCTCGTACTCGCCGGGGACGCGGCTCAGCACCATCCGGTCGAGGTGCGGTTGGAACAGCGCGTAGATGGCGGCCCCGCCGATGACGTAGGCCGTCTCCGCGCCCAGCGACTCCGCGATGTCGACCGCGTCCTCGACGCTCGCCGCGCGGTGAGCGGTGTCGACCGAAAACGACCGCTCGCTTCGGCTCATGACGATTTGGGCGCTCCCCGGCAGGTCGTCGAGCATCGACTCGAACGTCGTCCGACCGAGCACCACCGGGTCGTCGGCGATGCGGGCGCGGTACTGCTCCTTGTCGGCGGGGATGCTCGGCCACGGGAGTTCGCCGTCGCGGCCGATGACGCGGTTCTCGGCGAGCGCGGCGACAGAGACGAGTTCCATCACTCTCACGTCGGGCGCGTGAGAGAAAATCGTTGTGCAGCGCCGGCGTCGCCCCGGGTCCGTCCCGGCGTCGTCGGACCTTCGACGACCAACGGACCGACGCTCAGCCGCTCCGGTCGACGATTCGCCGACAGTCCTCGATGAACTGGAGGAGGTCCGTCCCGGCGTCGGTCCCGATGCTGATGATGATTCGCTCCGCCTCGGAGAAGGGAAACTGCAGGACGAACGCGTTCTCGTAGTAGTGGACGACGGCGCGGCGCTCGCCGATGGGATGGGTGTCGATTCCGGGGGTCGAAAACGGCGTCTCGACGCGGAGGTCGGAGACGACTTCAGTCAACGTCCCTTTCGTGTATCGCTCCGAGAGGTCGTCGCGGAGATACTCCAGTTCGTACCCGTCGTCGTCGGCGATGACCACCGTCCGGAGTCCGTCGCCGATGCGCCTGTTCAGATATTCGGCGAGTCGCCGCGCTGTGTCCCGTACCATACCGCGCCGTCGCTCCAAGCGCCTATAGTTCATCGGTATCTTTGTGGTATCGACACCGAACCGAACGCCAATCGTTTTCAAACGAGCGACAACAACTGCGGGGCATGGAGAAGCAGCCGCGGGACCTCCGGCGCGACGGCGCGTTAGTCCTCATCGGACTCGCGGGGTTGGTCGCGCTTCAGGTGTTGGTTCCCACGGACTCGGTCACGGGCGTCGCCGAGATATTTCGGGGAGGTCTCTTCGGCGGGTCCGTTTCGGTGATGGCGGCGGGCGTCTTCCGCGTGCCCGACGAGCAGGCGGTTCGGTTGACGGCCGCGGTGGCCGCGGGGTTCGCGCTGGGCTCCCTGTCGTTTCTACTGTGAGGGCGGCTTCGTGGCTCTCGTGGAACCTGTGTTGACTGGACCACCGAGCTGTTAATCCTTCTCCGTCGGCAGCGCTCTTTTCTGGTGGAGAATCGCTCACGGAGAACGCACCTCCCGAGTGGGAGAGAACCCACGCGAGAGCGCCGCTGCTCCTTGTTAAAACCCTGCGTTAGAATTAAGGTTAGAGTGGGGCCGGAGGGATTTGAACCCCCGATCGACTGATATCTCCGGTGGGCACCTCGGAACTCCAGAGGGTCGTCAACACGACCGATGATCAGTCGGCCGCTCAGTATATCAGCTGGAGTGTCGTCCCGGGCGCCAAGCCTCTGGAGTCAGTCGCCATGCCGGGCTTGGCCACAGCCCCGATTCGTGCTGTCTGCACTCTCTCGTATGGCGATTTTTCTTAAAGGGGTTTCGATTCTACTCGTCGCGGTCGTCGTCGGCCCAGTCGCACTCCTGGCACTTGTAGGCCGTCACGAACTCCGTCACGCTCGGCATGTAGCCCACCTGGATGACGTTCTCGCCGCACTCCGGGCAGTCGAAGTCGGCGTCCTGAATCGGCTCGGCGTCCATCGGGCGCTCGCCCTCGACGAGTTCGGCGAGCGTCTCGGGCGTGACCATCCGTCCTTGTACGACGCGGTTGCTCATACCCGTGCAACCGTCCCGAAGTAAGTAAGCCCTCCGCCAGCGGTTGGAGTCCACGTCGCCGCGGGCGTCCGCGCGGCCGCACCCCGGTCCGGTTCACGGCGTTGCAACCGTCACGGTCCGGGTGCGCGGGCCGTCGCACTCCACGAGGAGGACGGACTGCCATCGGCCGAGGTCGAGGCCGCCGTCGGCGACCGGTATCGAGACGCCGTTGCCGACGAGGAGCGCCCGGAGGTGCGAGTCGGCGTTGCCGTCGAGTTCGTCGTGGTCCCAGCCGTCGTCGGGGACCGCCTCGGCGAGCATCGACTCGATATCACCAAGCAGTCGCGGTTCGGCCTCGTTGACGCAGACGCCGGCGGTGGTGTGTTTCGAGAAAACCGTACAGACGCCGTCGTAACTCGCGGGCACCGATCGGCGACTTCGTCCGTTACGTCGATGACCTGAAGCCGGCGCTCGGTTCGAACGTCGAAGGTCCGTCGCATGCGACGGGGTTCGTCGGCCGGGAGAAAAAGTCGCCCGGCGGACTACAGCCAGGGCGCGCGGGACTCCTCTTCGCCGGGGTAGCCGTACCCCGGTTCGGAGTCGTCGTCGGTCTCGTCCGCGTTGTCGACCAACGCCTCGTAGTCCTCTGACGACTCGACGTCGTCGCCGCCGTCTGCGACCGGCCCGGCCGCGGCCGCGCCGTTCGCGTTCGGCGTGGCCGATTCGGAGTCGGACGCGTCGTCGACGAACTCGTCGAGGTCCGCACCGTCGGAGCCGGGGTCGAACGCGAACAGCGCGGTGACGCCGAGGACGCCGAGAGCGACGGGGGCCTGCGTCGGCATCAGGCCGAGCACGTCGAGCGCCAGCATGCCGAGGGCGACCGAGCTACCGAAGCGGAAGAGGTCGATGTCGACGTTGCCGCGGAGCCGCGGGGCGAACAGCGCGATGGCACCGGCGAAGCCGACGCCTGTGCCGGCCGCCGCGCCGGCGCTGAGCAGGCGCATCGGGTCGGGGTTGACGATGAGTTCGAACCCGGCGGGATTGAAGCTCGCAACGAGGCCGAGACCGATGATGATGCTCGGCGACGGGAGATACTCGCCGACCTTCGAGGAGGCCGTCTTCGCCGCCACGGCCAGGATGACGAGGCCGGCGAAGCGGTGGAACACCTCGAAGTTCAGGAGCGTCTCGATGGTCTCCGCGACGGCGGCCTCGGCGACCGCGACCGGGATGAGCAACGCGCCGAGCAGGAGGATGGACGTGAGCTGTTCGCGGCGCGTGCCGTCCATCTCGGCGAGGATGACCGCGACCGTCGCCGACCCACCGAAGATGAGCAGGCCGGTCTGGAGGATGCCTGCGACCGAGGGGTCGCCTGCGGCGGTCGTCAGCGCCCCCGCGATGATGAGCGCGGGGAAGATGCCGTCGACGAGGGGAAGCCCCATGACGGTTGCGAGCAGACGGGTGGCACCCCCTACCTGTTGCTCGAGGCGAAGGGCGACCGGGTGGCGTGAGACACTCATTCGATGTTACTGGCCTTCACCATGGCCCAAGCGGCGATACGAACGCAATTCGGACAGGGGCGTGCTGGCGCTCTGCACGCGAAGCCCATTTCGTCCGAAATTGAACTCCTGTTTAAATGTCTGCCACATCGATGTAAAGAGAATGCCGGAGTCGGAGGTCGTTTGACCGGCAATGCGCGATGCGGCGGGACACGTGGAGTCCATACAAGATTACATTAGGACAGGAGTATTAAACGTTGTGTGGGATACGACCGCATGGATCATAGGTATCTCTGCCCACCTTATAAAAAGGACTGAAGATTCGTCGGATATAGATTGATATCTCGAAGATACTGTGGTACAAGTTCATGAATATGGTGATTATTCACGATGGTCTTGTGATTCGGTACACCGTGACGAGGGGACGAACACCCCGAGCAGTCGCGGCCGCGGCGTCCGTCGCTCGCGGGTCTCGTCGCGTGTGCTGGTGGTCGTCTCAGTCCGCCGGCGATGTGAAGAATACTCATGAATGTGCATATATCACCGAACTGGTTTGCGATACATCGACACGCCCGTGCTATCTCGCAACCCTTTTGTCGTCGCCGCAACCACGCTTGATATGGCGAACGACGTTCCTGACCGAGAACCCTTCACCGAGAAGCTACGGGTACCCGAATCCCTCACATTCGACGACGTGCTGCTCCGCCCGATGGAGAGCCGCGTCGAACCCGACGACGCCGACGTGTCGACGCGCGTCTCGAAGAACGTCGAACTCAACATTCCCATCCTCTCCGCGGCGATGGACACCGTCACCGAGAGCGGGATGGCTATCGGGATGGCCCGCGAGGGAGGTCTCGGCGTGCTCCACCGCAACATGAACGCCGAGCAGATGGTCCGCGAAATCGAGCGCGTCAAGCGCGCCGACGAACTCGTCATCCGCCGCGAAGACGTGGTCACGGCCAACCCCGGCCAGACCATCAGCGAGGTCGACGAGATGATGGAGCGCGCCGGCGTCTCGGGCGCGCCCGTCGTCGACGACGACGACGTGGTCCTCGGCATCATCTCCGGCACCGACATCCGCCCGTACCTCGAAGTCGGCGAGTCCGACGAGGTCGGCGAGGCCATGACTGACGAGGTCATCACGGCCGAGCGCGAGGTCACCGCCCGCGACGCGCTCGAACTCATGTACGACCACAAGATTGAGCGCGTCCCCATCGTCGACGACGACAGCCGCCTCGTCGGCCTCGTCACGATGCAGGGCATCCTCCAGCGACGCGAACACGAGAACGCCGCCCGCGACGACGACGGTCGCCTCGTCTGCGGCGTCGCCGTCGGTCCGTTCGACGACGAGCGCGCGCAGATGGCCGACGACGCCGGCGTCGACGTCATCTTCATCGACTGCGCCCACGCGCACAACCTCAACGTCATCGACACCGCCCGCGAAATCAAGGAGTCCGTCGAGGCGGACGTCGTCGTCGGGAACGTCGGCACGCGCGAGGCCGCGGCCGAACTCGTCGACTTCGCGGACGGAATCAAGGTCGGCATCGGACCCGGTTCCATCTGTACGACCCGCGTCGTCTCCGGTTCCGGCATGCCCCAGATTTCGGCCGTCGCGGAGGTTGCCGACGTCGCCGCCGAGTACGATATCCCGGTCATCGCCGACGGCGGCATCCGCTACTCCGGCGACGCCATCAAGGCGGTCGCCGCCGGAGCCGACGCCGTCATGCTCGGTTCCTACTTCGCCGGCACCGACGAGGCCCCCGGCCGCGTCATCACGATGAACGGCAAGAAGTACAAGCAGTACCGCGGCATGGGCTCCGTCGGCGCGATGCAGTCCGGCGGTGCCGACCGCTACCTCAAGGAGGACAACGAGGACGAGGAGTACGTCCCCGAGGGCGTCGAGGCCGCGACGCCGTACAAGGGCTCGCTCGCGTCCGAGCTCCACCAGCTCGTCGGCGGCATGCAGTCCGGCATGGGCTACGTCGGCGCCGAGACCATTCCCGAGGTCAAAGAGCGCGCCCGCTTCGTCCGCGTCTCCGCCGCCGGCCAGACCGAAGGCCACCCCCACGACGTGATGATTACCGACGAAGCGCCGAACTACAGCCCGAGCGAGTAACGCGCTCTCCCGCTCCCCGGTTTCGTCGCGCCCGAATCATTCCCCGACGTGCCCCGTTTTGCCGGTCGCCGCTCCGCTGTTCTTTCTCTCGCCGCACGCTTCGACGTCGTCTGCGGCCACTTCCTGTCACGCGGACGAGACGAAGACATGGGATAATTAATACGGATGTATGTCGTGCCTCTACAAGCGATGGATACCGCGGAGCTACGGACCGCACTTCGGAACGCCGGGTTGTCACAGTATCAAGCGGAGGCTTACGTCGCGCTTCTGCAACTCGGCGCGGCGAGTGCGACCGAACTCGCCGACGCCTGCGCCGTACCGACTGCCCGTATCTACGATGTTCTCCGCGACCTTGAGGCCAAAGGCTACATCGAGACCTACGAACAGGACAGTTTGCACGCGCGGGCGTGCGACCCAAAGTCGGTGATGGAGGACCTCAAGAGCCGCGCCGTCCAACTCGACGAGGCCGCCTCCGAGATAGAGACGCGCTGGCAGCAGCCCGCGGTCGACCGACACATGCTGAGCATCGTCAAGCGCTTCGAGACGGTGTTCAACCGAGCAGAGGAGATGATTCGGGAGGCGGACGGCGAGGTGCAGCTGTCCGTCACCCCCGAGCAGTTCGACGAACTCAAGCCGGCGCTCTCGGAGGCGTACGAGAACGGCGCGCTGGTGAAGGTCGTGTTGCATCCCGAACGGACCGACGAACTCAAACCGCTCGCAGAACAGGAGTACGACGGGGTCGCCACGGAGGTCAGACACCGCACTCTCCCGACGCCGTTCGTCGCTATCGTGGACCGGACGGGCGCGTGCTTCGCGCCGCACGACAGCTCCATGAACCAGTACGGCGTCCTCGTCGACGACTACACGCTGGCGTACGTCTTCCACTGGTACTTCCAGACGGCGCTGTGGGAGGTCTGGGAAGTCGTCTACGACGCACAGACGGACGAACCTCCGTTCGTGTATTCAGACATCAGACACTTCGTGCAGGACACGGAGCCGCTCATCCGCGACGGGAAACGTATCATCACCCACATCAAGGGTTACGAGACCGACAAGCGCGACCCGATAGAGTTCACCGGCGAAGTGACCGACGTGTACTACACGGCGGTCTCCGCGCCGACCGACACGCTGTCGTTTTCCGAACTCGCGGGACAGGTCTGTCTGACCGTCGAGACCGACGAGGGGACCTACACCGTCGGCGGGTGGGGCGCGGTCTTGGAGGATGTCGAGGCGAACCGAATCACCGTCGAGGAGATCTCAGAGACATCTGACAGGTGAAATCTGTTCGATTCGCCGGAATGTATAACAACTCCGGGGGGCAATTAGTGCGCACAAGCGCAGTTTCGGACGGCGTTAGACAAGAGGTATTTTGATATACCACTGCACGACATTGAGTTTCGTGAGCGTCCCCGGAACACCCCTACACTACCAATGAGCGCAGAACAGCCACTGGTGCTCATCGTTGAAGATGAGCCTGACCTCGCCGATCTGTACGCAACCTGGCTTAGGAACGACTACAGCGTTCGTGTCGCCTACGGCGGCCGCGAAGCGCTCGATAAGCTCGACGACGAGGTTGACGTTGTTCTCCTCGACCGTCGAATGCCCGACCTCTCGGGCGACGAAGCGCTCTCGGAGATTCGGGACCGTGGCTTCGAGTGCCGCGTCGCGATGGTGACCGCGGTCAAGCCCGACTTCGATATCATCGCCATGGGCTTCGACGACTACCTCGTCAAGCCCGTCTCGCGCGAAGCGCTGACTGACACCGTCTCTAACCTCATCCTGCGAAACGCTTACGACGTAGGGATTCAGGACCTGTTTTCCCTCGCGTCGAAGAAGGCGCTCTTAGAGTCCGAAAAGGACGAAGCAGCGCTCGAAGAAAACGAGGAGTATCAACAGCTCACCGCCCGGTTGACCGAACTCCGGCGCGAACTCGACGAGACGCTCGGCCAACTCGACGAGACCGAGGGAATCTCCGCAGTCTACCGAGACATCGGCGGCGAAGTCGACATCGACAGCTCCTAATCGGGTGCGGGCGTTCCGGTCGCCGACCCCTTTCACCCCTCTTTCCCGCTTTCGAGCGCCTACAGCGCTGTTTGCGACGTCGACGATTACTTGCGACACGTGTTCACTTAATTAAGTTATTTTCATATCAGATATACACGAAAAATTATATTTCGCGCTCGCTCCTTGGGGTAAGTGCACATGTCCGACGACAGCAACCAGATGGTCGCGTACCTCCGTCAGAACCCCCGCATGATGGGCGTCCTGTTCACGCTCACGCTCCTGCTCTCACAGGCGGGAAGCGTGGCAGCCGGCAACACCGGAGTCATCTACGGCCCGTAATCACGAGAGGAATTCGCAGTCCCAGTAGACCGTATCGTCGTAGACGACCGGAATCTGTTCTAACGCGAGGAAGTTTCGAAGCTCCGCCTCCGTGAGCCTGATGTCGGAGAGGCCCTGCGAGGAGAGATAGTATTCGTTCGTCTCGGGTAGGGCGGGAATGATAAGCGACCCGGGCCCGCATCGAGACGTTGGATACGAGTTGTACGAGAGACTGTACTCGTCGTCTGACAGCTGTGCGACCTCACAGAGTACGGCGACACCACTTTCGGTCTGAACGACCGATAGCCCTCCGTCCCCGACCACGCCGTACTGGTGGGCGATGTCGCTGTCGGTTCGGACCACGTCGAGGGACGCCTGCAGCGGGAATCCCCCGTTAAGCAGTCGGGCCAGCGTGCGCCCCACGCCGACCGCCTGACTGTTGATGACCTCGCTGAACGTGACGATGCCGCCGATAGCGCCGGCCTCGACGAGCGCGAGCCCCTGGTCGTACGACTGGCAGGCGTTGAGGAAGAACGCCCCCGTCCCGACGTGGTCGAGCGTCTCGGCGTCGACCCTGCCGTCGCGACACTGGAAGCCGTCGTCGTCGATGTGGCCGATGTAGTGGAGGAAGTCCGTCGGCTCGGCGAGTATCTCCCGAAGCTCCGCCCGGCTGAGGTCGTAGTGGGCGTCGACGTCGAACGACAGCCCGTCGCGCGAGCCGTAGACGTCGTCGACGATGTCCGTTTCTGCGAGCATCTCCGGGTCGTTGCAGACGACCGTGATACCGATGTCCCCCTGCGTCGGCTTGCGCTGAAGCCGGTTCCGGTAGGCGGCGGGAGTGGTCTTGCTCGCGCCGACCGGCGTTCCGTCGCTTATCCACGCCTGCTCGACCGAGTCGGTCGAACTGGGCTTGACGTACGTCTCGTTCGGGGTCGTCGCGCCCGCGCTCCTGACGATGTCGTCGCGGAGGAAATCGTTGACGACGGCGGCTTGCACCTCCGAGTGGGGGACTTCGGTCCCCGTCGGCGTTCTGACGACCGCGAGGTCGTTCGTGATGAACGGCAGGAGTTCGATGTTGTCGGTCTGCGGCGCGACGTGCGTCGTCAGCTTCCACTCCGGAACGAGGTCGGCGATGTGCTCGTAGGGTATCTCGAAGTACGCCGAGAGCTGCTCGCCGAGCGACGCGTCGTACAGCCGCTCGACGTCGATGTCCGTCCGCGACTCGACCGTCTGGCGCTCGTGGAGCGGCACGTCGTAGATGCCCTCCGTCCGAACGACGCAGTCGAGGAAGAACGTCCGTTTGAGTGCTCGCGCGACCGACTCCTCGAATCCGTGGGGGCCGTCGAAGTCGTGGACGAACCCGTCTTCGGCGACGAGTCGGGGGGCGTCACCGGGGACGAGCCTCGCGCCGAGATAGTACGCCAGCGGCGTCGCCACGAAGATGTGACTCAGCGTCGGCGGGAGTTCGATTCGGACGCCGGTCTCGGGGACGTGAATCCCCTCCGGGATGTCGAGTTCGTCGCCCAACTCGAGAAGCGGCGGGTGACCTCGGAGCGTGGGGTACGACCGCTCGACGCTCGTGGTCTTGAGCGCGGAGCTGAACGCCGAGACGGCCTCCATCACGTCCAGCGGGTCGTCGGTCGTCGTGACCGTCGTCGCGGGGCTCTCGTGCGACGACCGCGCACCGACGTACACCGTCTGTGGCTCCTCGAACGAGAGGACGGTTTCGAGCGGCTTCGCGTCGACGGTCAGCGGTCCCTCGACTCGGAGGTACGTCTTGACCGCACCGAAGAGTTCGATGCTGTAGGTTGCCGCGTCGAGTTCCTCGTGTCCCTGCTGGTCGACCTGCGCGAGCATCGACCCCGCCTCGTCGCGGACGCAGACGACCGTGTTCGCCGCCAACCCGATACGGTCGGTCTCGATGCGGACCGCCGCGTCCGTCGGGAGCGAGAACCGACGCCGGTCGGCCGGTTCGGGCGCGACAGGCGACGGCGTGCGAAGCATGAACTGGTGGCGTTCGACGTTATCCCGAACGACCAACCCCGCGCCTTCCGAAGGGAGCGAAAAGCCGACTTCCAGCGTGGAAGACGCGTCAGCCCGCTTGCCCTGCCCGGACGATTCCATTGAGTCTATGTGACACGATTAGGGTAAAAAACGTATTGGTCGCGAGAACGTCACGGCTCCAAGGGAAACCAGCCGGACGAGACCCCCTTCCGCCGGAGGTGCCAGCGTTGGCGGACCTCAGCGCCCTCGACGTCGAGTTCGACGACGGCGTCGAACAGCGGTTCGAGCATCCGATTGATCTCGTCCTCGCGGCCGCCGGGAGACCAGACGTGGACCATCCCGTTTCGCGCGCGGACGTGAGACGTCATGACGTGGAGAAACCGAAACACGTGGTCCCGCTCGTACCGCGAGAGGAGCGACGGCAGACAGTCGAACGCGACGCGGAGTTCGGCCGGAGAGAGCCCCCCGGCGAGGCTGTCGAACTCGGTCACGTCGGTCGCGAGTTCCGCGCCGAGTTGGCCGAGGCCACCGCTCACCCGGCGTTCGCAGGTCTCGACCGCAGTCGGGACGGCGGCCGACGGTGACGATGACGCCGCTGCGCTCCGTTCGAGCGTCGAGTACCGCACCACGCGGGTCCACTCCTTCGAGCGTTGGATGTCCGTGTCGAGGCGGGTGTCGAGCGGCGTCGAGTCGTTGAGAACTAACAGGCGGCGTCGCGGCTCGTCGGGAGCGCCGAGCATCTGCTTGGACGCGCGTGAGTAGAGTTCCGTCGGAACCGACCCGACGACGAGGAGTGCGCTCCCTCGTCGCTTGAGGTCGTCCAGCCCGAGTTGGAACGTGGACGTGTCCTCCGTCACGGCGATGTCCGTGTCACCTCCCGAAACCATTCGTGTTGCACGAGGAAACCATATTTAATAATACTTTGCGTGTTGGTCTCTCGAAATGTGTCACCATGTGTCATTATTGATGGTGAACTCTGATTGGGGCGTGTTCGGCCGTTTCGACCGCCCGAGACGGCGGGTCAGATTACCCCGTCGCCCGGACGGTCAGCACGGGCACCGGCGCGGTCCGGACGACGCGCTCGGTGACGCTCCCGAGGAGCACGCGTTCGACGCCCGTCCGGCCGTGCGTCGCCATCGCGATGACCTCCGCGCCGTGTTCCGTCGCGTAGTCGAGGATGGTCTCGTGGGGCGCGCCCCGCCGCACGGCCCCGACCGTCTCGATGCCGCGGCTCTCGCCGCGTTCGACGACCTCGTCGACGACGCGTTGGCCCTCCTGCTCCAGCGTTTCGAGGACCGTCCCGCCGATGATACCCGCGTTGTCCCGCGTCGTGTTCACGACGAACAACACGTGTACCGTCGCGTCGTACCGCTCCGCGAGGTCGAACACGTGCGGTATCGCCTGTTCGGCCGCCGGACTCCCGTCGACGGGGAGCAGGATTTCCTCGTACATCGCTGGATGTACGCGCCCTATCTGTGTGAATCCTTCGCACACACCGGTGCGCCGCTCGTTCGGTCAAGAAACGGAGTTACCGGCAGGTCGGGGCTGACGGCCGGGGCGGGGCAGGACGTCTCAGTCGCTGACGTACGCCTCGATACGGTCCATCGCCTCGCGGAGTTCGCGCATCCCCGTCGCATAAGAGACTCGAAGGTGGCCCTCGCCGCCCTCGCCGAAGACGCTCCCCGGAACGAGCGCGACGTTCTGCTCTTCGAGGAGGCCCTCGGCGAACGCCTCGTCGTCGCCGTCGGGGGCCTCGGGGAAGACGTAGAACGCGCCTTTCGCCTCGAAGCAGTCGAGTCCCATCTCCTCGAAGCGGGCGAGGACGAACCGCCGGCGGCGGTCGTACTCGCGGCGCATCTCGTCGACGGAGTCGTCGCACGACCGCAGCGCTTCGAGCGCCGCGTACTGCGCCGTCGTGGGCGCCGAAAGCATCGCGTACTGGTGGACCTTGTTCATCGCGTCGATGGCTCCGGGCGGCCCCATGGCGTAGCCGAGCCGCAGCCCCGTCATCGCGTAGGCCTTCGAGAAGCCGTTGAACACGATGGTCCGCTCGCGCATCCCGGGATGGGTGGCGATGGAGGCGTGGTCGTCCTCGTACCGGAGGTCGGAGTAGATTTCGTCGGAGAGCACGACGAGGTCGTGGTCCCTGACGAACGAGGCCACGTCGGCGAGTTCGTCGTCGGACATCACCGCGCCGGTCGGGTTGTTCGGGTAGCAGAGCACCAGCACGTCGGCCTCGTCGGCCCCGGCGGCTTCGAGCGCCTCGGGGGTGAGCGTGAACTCGTCTTCCGCGCGAGTCGGTACCGGCAGCGGTTCGCCGCCGGCGAAGATGGCTCCCGGCGTGTACGAGATGTACGACGGCTGGGGAATCGCCACCACGTCGCCGGGGTCGACGAACGCACGGAACGCGAGGTCGACGGCCTCGCTCGCACCCGTCGTGACGATAATCTCGTCTTCGGGGTCGTACTCTTGGCCATAGCGGGTGACGCGCTCCGAGATGGCCTCGCGGAGTTCGCGCATCCCGCGGTTCGACGTGTAGGAGGTCTTGCCGCGTTCGAGCGAGTCGATGGCGGCGGTCCGGGCGGCCCACGGCGCGGAGAAGTCGGGTTCGCCGACGCCGAGGGAGATGACGTCGTCGACCTCCTCGGCGAGTTCGAAGAACTTCCGAATCCCCGACGGCGGCACCTGTTTGACGCGGTCCGAAAGCTGGTCGCCGAGCGTCATGGCGACACTGAGAGCCGGTCGTCGTCGTCGCCGTCGCCGAGTTCGATGCCCTCCTCCTTGTAGGAGTCCATCACGAAGTGCGTGACCGTCTTCGTGACCTCGGGGATGGGGGCGATGCGCTCGGAGACGAAGTTCGAGACGGCGTGCATCGACGCGCCCTCGACCTCGATGAAGAAGTCGTAGTCGCCGGAGACGAGTCGCAGCGTGGCGACTTCGGGGAACCGCGCGATGCGGCGGGCGATCTCCTCGTAGCCCGTCTCGCGGTCGAGTTCGACGTCGACTTCGACCTGCGCCCGGACGTGTTCCTCGTCGACGTTGTTCCAGTCGACGACCGCCTGGTAGCCGCGGATGACCCCGTCTTCTTCGAGTTCCTCGAGCGCTGCTGCCACTGCTTCGGCGTCTGCGCCCAGCTGGCGGGCGATGTCATCTACGCTCTCGCGAGCGTCGTGACGCAGCAAGTCGAGCAGTGACTGCTTGTCCATGGACAGTCCGTTGCAGGCATCCGTAAAATGGTTTGCCCAACCGGGCGGAATTGTCGTGTCACACAGTGTCATGCGACGGTCGTCGTCGCCGACCCGTCCGGCGGAACACTATTCCGCCGCCGGCGGAAACGTGTCCGCCATGAACACCGAGTTCGATTGGCTCACCCTCGACGACGACGAAGCGGTGCTCTGGGCCGACACCCCGCATCCCTACAGCCTCGTGCCCTCCTTCATCGTCGGCGTCCCGCTCTCGCTCGTCCTCGTGGGCATCCCGCTTCTCGTCGGGTCGTACCTCTCGCACAAGAACACGAACTACGTCGTCACGTCCGACGCGCTCTACCGGAAGTCGGGCGTCCTCTCTCGGAGCGTCCAACGCATCGAGTTCGACAAGGTCCAAGACACCTCCTACAGCCAGACGTTCCTCGGCGCGCAGTTCGGCTACGGCTCCGTCAACATCAGCACCGCCGGCGGGAGCGGCATCGAGATGAGTTTCCAGAACGTCGCCGACCCGCAGTCGCTCCAGACGCTCATCAACGAGCGAATCAAGCACCGGGCCGGACCGGAGACCGACGCCGAGGGGAAGGCCGCCGTCCTCGACGACATCCTGACCGAACTCCGCGCGATTCGGCGGGCCGTCGAAGGCGACGAAGGGGTCGCCGCGGGCGACGACAGTCCCGACGGGGACGGAACCGAGTCCGCCTCCGGCGCGTCGGCCGACGCGCTCGAACCGAGCGACTTCGAGTTCGACGCGACGACCGACGAGCGATGACGGGCGGCGATTCGAGCCCCGCGGACTCGCCGTCCGAGCGCGCCGCGACTGACTCGGCGGCCGGCGACGCCGATTCTGCGACCGCCGCGGCCATCGACGACTGGCTGGCCCGCGGCGACGACGAGACCGTCCGCTGGGCGGGTCGCCCGCGGATACAGACCGTCATCCCCGCCGCGGTCGTCGGGGGCGCAATCGCCGTCGTGGCCGTCGCCGTGTCCGTCGTGAACGACGCGCCGGCGCTCGCACTCGTGGCCCTCGTCGGACCCCTCCTGCCGGCGTGGTCGTACCTCCGCGTCACCAACACGCGCTTTGTCGTCACCGACAGGGCGCTCTACCGGAAGTCGGGCGTCCTCTCTCGGACCGTCCAGCGCGTCTCCCTCGACCGCGTCCAGAACAGCGCGCTCTCGCAGGGCGTCGCGGGGTCGCTGTTCGGCTACGGGACCGTCTCGGTCGAGGCCGCGGGCGGCGGCGCAATCCGCTTCGAGGACGTTGACGACCCCGGTGCCGTCCGCGACCGAATCGAGGGTCGGGACGACCGCGATGGCGACGAACTCCCCGGCACGGTCGAGCAGTGGGTCGCCGTCCGCGACGAGGTGCGGGCGCTCAGGGCGGCGGTAGACGGTAAGGAAAAACGGTAGTTTTCGGTTCGCGGCGCGGGTTTCCGTGCGTCAGTCGTCGTCCGCCGCCGGAGCGGCGGGACCGGGCTGTGCCGTGCCGTTCCCCGAGAAGCCGACGCCCGCGAGGACGAAGGCGAACAACACGAGCGGCGAGAGGTAGCCGAACATGTAGTACGGGGCGTACTGGAGGGTCGAGACGCCGAGGACGCCGGCCATGTACGCGCCGCCGGCGTGCCACGGGAGGAGCGCACCGGTCGGGGTCCCGGCGGACTCGATGGCTTGCGAGAGGTCCGAACTGTCGAGGCCGAACTCGTCGTAGGTGTCGCGGAGCGTCATGCCGGGGACGACGATGCTCATGTACTGCTGGGCGGTGAGCGCGTTGGTCAGCATCGCCGAGACGCCGGTGGAGGCGACGAGCAGGCGCGGGCTCCGAATACCGCGCTGGAGGCGGTGGGCGAGGACGGCGAGCACGCCGGTCTGTTCGAGCAGGCCGCCGAGCGTCAGCGCCGCGACGACGACGGCGATAGTCCACGCGGAGCCGGAGACGCCGCCGGAGGCGAGCAGGCTGTTGACGAGTTCGGAGCCGGTTTCGGGGCCGGTGCCGCTCATGAACGTCTGCCACGCCGTGACGAACGACGCGCCCTGCACGAGGATGCTCGTGAACGCGCCGGCGAACGCGCCCGCGAGGAGGACCGTCAGCGCGGGGTAGCCCGCCGCGGCGAGGCCGAACGTGACCGCGAGCGGCAGGAACGCGAGGAGCGTGATGTCGTACGAGGAGGCGAGGGCGGTCTGAATCTCGGCGATTTGGCCGGCCGGAATCGCGCCGGTGATGCCGAGGCTGAGGAGGACGAAGCCGACGAGCGAGAGGCCGAACGCGACGGCCGTCCCGCTTCGCATCGCGCGGATGTGGTCGTAGAGGTCGGTGTTCGTGACGGCGGCTGCGAGGTTCGTCGTGTCGGACAGCGGCGACTGCTTGTCACCCGCGTACGCGCCGGAGAGAATCGCGCCGGCCGTCATGGGCTCGGGGACGCCGAGCCCGGAGCCGATGCCGATGAAGGCGACGCCGAGCGTGCCGACCGCGGTCCACGACGAGCCGATGGCGAAGGTGGCGATGCCGACGAGGAGCGCCGTGGCGGGGAGGAACACCTGCGGCGACAGCAGGTCGAGACCGTAGTACATCAGCGCCGGAATCGTCCCCGCAGCGACCCACGTCGAGACGACGCCGTAGATGACAAACAGGATGAGAATCGCCTGTAGCCCCATCGCCAGGCTGCGTTCGATGCCCTCGTAGAGGTCCTCCCAGGTGTAGCCCCAGACGAACCGTCCGAGGAGGCCGACCAGCGCGATACTCCAGATGAGCGGGATGTGCGGGTCGAGTCCCAACCACGCCGACCCGAGACCGAGGAAGGCGACGAGTCCGAGCACCGGAACGAGTGCCTGTTTCAGCGTCGGGCGCTGCTCCGGGGCGATGTCGTCGTACGACCGCGGTGTGTACCTATCAGTTCCCATCGTAGCTCGACAAATAACTCCAGAGCATAAAATTGTGTCGTGTTATGCTTAAAGTGCATTGTTATGCAATGACGTACTTTCGTTTGACAATATAATTCCCGACAGTAATCCTGAGGGCGAGTCGCCGCGGGCGGTCGCTCCGAACAGTCACGTATTCCGATAGGTCGATATTTCGGAACGTGTCAACAAATAGGGAAACAGCCATACCGGAGGCGCGCCACGGGTCGGGCATGGCCCTCGACGAGTTCTTCTTGTTTCCCCTCGGGTTGATCGCCCTCTTGGGGGCGGTCCCCCTCGTCATCCTCTATCTGCTGCGGCCGGAGCCGGTCCGGCGCACCCTCCCGACCTTCCGGTTCCTCGCGGACTCGGCGGGACGAAACGCGTCGAACCCGATCTTCGACCGCCTGCTCCGGAGCCTGCTCCTCCTCATCCAGCTGCTCGCGCTCGTCGCGCTCGTCGGCTCGCTGGCGACGCCGTACGTGATGGTTCCCGAGTCGGAGACGGTCCAAGAGACCGTCCTCGTCGTGGACACGAGCGCGAGCATGGGCGTCCGCGACGGCGGCGGGACTCGATTCGACAGCGCCCTCGCGGCGGCGCGAGACGAGGTCTCCGGCACGACCTCAGTCGTCGCGGCGGGGTCGAACGCGAACGTGGTGCTCCGCCGGGGGAGCGCGACCGACGCCCGCGCCGCCCTCGACGGCCTGCGCGCGAGCGCGGCACCCAGCGACCTCCGCTCCGCGATTACCGCCGCCGCCTCCATCGCCGGCGAGGACGCCCGCGTCGTCGTCCTGAGCGACTTCGCCGACGACTCGCCGTGGAGCGACGCGGTCCGCGAGGCCCGCGCCCGCGGCCTCGTGGTCGAACTCCGGCAGTTCGCGGGCGGCGGACAGGGCAACGTCGGCATCGTCGACCGGCGCTTCTCGGGCACGAACGTCACCGTGACGGTGAAGAACTACGGCGACTCGGCGGCGACTCGGACGCTCTCTCTCGCCGGCGTCACACGGGAGGTCCGGATGGACCCCGGCGACGTGACGACCGCGACGCTTCCGGTCCCCGCGGGCGGCGGACGCGCCGAACTCTCGCCGGGCGACGCCTTCCCGACCGACGACGCGCTGTACGTCGCGGCCCCCGAGGACGCCT
This sequence comes from Haloferax prahovense DSM 18310, assembly GCF_000336815.1. Lineage (GTDB taxonomy): Archaea > Halobacteriota > Halobacteria > Halobacteriales > Haloferacaceae > Haloferax > Haloferax prahovense. The sequence continues at coordinate 106,697 of NZ_AOLG01000012.1, read as the reverse complement.
CGGTGGACGTGCTCGTCCTCACGAACGACGAGAACCGCTACCTGACGACCGCGCTGTCGGTCATCCCCGAGGTGTCGCTGACCGTTGACAACCCGCCGACGGCGGTCTCGACGAACTACGACGTGGTCATCTACAGCAACGTCAACCCCGGTCGCCTGCTCTCGGGCAACGTCGAGGCCGGCCGCGAGGTCGTCGCCGACGGCGGCGGCGTGGCGATTCAGGCACAAGAGGAGTCGCCGAACTACGGCGACCTGCAGCTCGTCTCGCAGGCGAGCATCGAGACGAACCCGACCATCGGGACCGTCGAGAGCCACGAGATAACCCGCGACATCACCTTCCCGCCGCCGACCGAGTACGTTGCCGGCGACCTCCGGTCGGGTCAGTCGCTCGTGACCACGACCGGCGGCACCTCGCTCGTCGCCGTCGAGCGCCGCGGGGGCGGCCGCGTCCTCTACTACGGCTTCATGGAGGACAGCTCGGCGTTCAAGTACAACTACCAGTACCCCGTGTTCTGGAAGCGCTCGGTGTTCTACCTCGCCGGGCGCTCGACGCTCTCCGAGCTGAACCGGGCGACCGGCGGGTCGCTCGCGGCGGGCGCGAACCAGACCGTCGAGACGCCCGCGGGCGAGGCGACCGGCCCGGAGGTCCGCCTCGCCGACGCCGGCTTCTACCGCGTCGGCGACGAGCGGTTCACGGCGTCGCTCCTTAGCGAGGCCGAGTCCGACGTGGTCGCCGCGCCGCTGGATGGCGAGTCGGCCCCCTCGGACTACCCGACGCGGGTCGAAGAACGGAGTGTTCCCGACCCGCTCACCGAGTGGGCCGCGTTAGTCGCGCTCGCGGCGACGATGCTCGAATTGGCCTACCTGCGCCGGCGGGGTGACCTCTGATGGCGGCGTTCGGCTCGGCGTCGGCCGCGCTGACAGCGCTCGACGCCGTCGCCGCCGCGACGACGCCCCTCGCGTGGACGGTCGAGGCCGCCGGACGGACGCTCGGCATCCAGCGCCCCCTGTTCCTCGTCGCGCTCCCCGTGGCCGCGCTCCTCGCGTGGGCGCTCATCTTCCGCGGGGCCGACGGGACGGCCGGCGGGCGCTCCCGGCGACTCCTGTTCGCGTCCCGGTTCCTCGTCGTCGTCCTCTTGGTCGTCGCGGCTGCGGGGCCGTACACTATCACGACCCGGATGACCGACGGCGACCCGCAGGTGACGCTCCTCGTCGACGACTCCGACAGCGCGGCCGTCACCGAGGACGTGGCGTCGCAGCTCGCGGCGGACATCGAAGCGGAGGGCGTCCCCGTCACGACCTCGACGGTCGCCCGCGGCGAGGAGTCGCCCATCGGCGACGCCGTCGCGGCCAACCTCAGACCGGACGGGACGGTCGTCCTCGTCTCGGACGGGCGGGTCACCTCGGGGCGGAGCCTCGCGTCCGCGACGACGCTCGCCCGCGACCTCAACGCGACCGTGAGCGCGGTCGCGCTCGAACCGACCGAGGCCGAACACTACGTCACCGTCAGCGGCCCGTCGAAGACCAGCGTCGGCGTCGAGAACGCGTTCCTCGCGCAGGTCGACGGGGTCGTTCCCGAGGGCACCGAGGGCGCGACCGTCGAACTCGTCGTGGATGTCGACGGCGAGGAAGTCGCCCGCGAGGTGGTCAACACCACCGGCGGCGTCGAGTTCTCCCAGACGTTCGAGACCACCGGGACCCACCGCGTCACCGCTCGCATCGAGAGCGACGACCGCTTCCAGACGAACGACGTGTTCCGCAAGACGGTCCGCGTGGTCGAGCCGCCGCGGGTGCTGTACGTCTCCCGGGGGGACTACCCGTTCCGCGACTACCTCTCGGAGCTGTACGACGTGGAGACCGCCGAGGCCGTCCCCGCGGACCTCTCGTCGTACCACGCCGTCGTCTTGCAGGACATCCGCGCCGAGGACGTTGGCAACACCGACTCGCTCCAGCGGTTCGTCATCGACGGCGGCGGTCTCCTGACCGTCGGCGGGCGCAACTCGTTCGAAAACGGCGGCTACGACGGGTCGAGCCTCGCGTCGATGCTTCCGGTCACGACCGGCGAGGGCACGTCCCAGCAGACGAACCTCGTCTTCGCCATCGACGTGTCCGGTAGCGCGGAAAGCGGCATGCGCGTCCAGAAGTCGGTCGCGCTCGACGCGCTCGACCAGCTCGGCGACGAGAACCAGGTCGGCATCGTCGGCTTCAACTACCGTGCCTACGAGGTCTCGCCGCTCCGCCCGCTCGGGCCGAACCGCGAGTCGACAGCCGACCTCATCCGCCGGCTCCAGTCCGGCGGCGCGACCGACATCTCCGTCGGCCTCGAGGGCGCGGCCCAGCAACTCGGCGACAGGCGCGGGACGATTATCCTCATCAGCGACGGACACGACCGGTTCCAGGACGCCGCGAGGGTCGCGGACCAACTCGGCCGCGACGGGGTCCGCGTCATCACCATCGGGACCGGGCCGAGCCCGAACGAACAGACCCTCCGGACCATCGCGCGGGCGTCCGGCGGGAACTACCTCAGGGCCGACGAGACCGACCGACTCCGCATCCTCTTCGGCGGGTCGAACCGCCAGTACGCCGGCGACGGCCTCACGGTCGTCGACCAGAACGACTTCGTCACCGCCGGCGTCGAACTGACCGCGAACCCCGGCAGCGTCAACGACGTGTCGGTCAGGAGCGGCGCGAACTTCCTCGTCGCGGCCGACGACGGGACCCCCGCAGTCGCCTCGTGGCGCTACGGCCTCGGCCGCGTCGCCACCATCACCACGTACGCGGGCGACGGCACGCTCGACGGCCTGCTCCGGAGCCCCGACTCGCTCCTGCTCACGAAGTCCACGAACTACGTCATCGGCGACCCGGAGCGGAAGGCGACCGGCGTCGCCGAGGTGGCGGACACCCGCGTCGACCAGCCGACGACCGTCGTCTACCGCGGCGGCGAGCGCCCGCGGGGCGTCGAGGGGCTGTCCTTCTCGGCGGTCGATTCCGGGGTCTACGAGGCGACGGTCGTCCCCACGGAGACGGGCTACCGGAACGTGCTCGACACCGCCTTCGCGGTGAACTACCCCGCCGAGTACGCCGGGTTCGGTCGGTCGGCCGCGCTCGAAGCCGCCGTCTCCGACAGCGGTGGGACGATGTACGACCCCGAAGACGCGACCGAAATCGCCGCCTCCGCTCGCGACAACGCCGCTGGCGTCCAACCCGTCCGCGACGACTGGGCGGCCGCGTTCGTCGCCGCCGCGTTCCTCCTCTACCTCGCCGAGGTGCTCGTCCGGCGTCTTCAAGTGTATCGGGGTCGAACGCAAAGTGAAGGTGGTCTGATATGAGTTCCCTGGGTCGGTCCCTGAATCTCGGTCTCGTCCTCGTCGTCGTCCTCCTCACCGCCGGAACCGTCGGCGCGACGATGTTCTACCAGTACTCGGTCGATTCGCTCGACCAGCAAAACGAGCAACTGCGCGAGCGAAACGAGGCGCTGGAACAGGACCTCTCGCAAACTCGACAAAACTTGTCGGCGACGCGGGCGGAGCTACAGGAGCTGAACAGCAGTCTCGAACGCACCCGCGGCGACGTCTCGCAGGTCGCGAACAATCTCGAAGACACGGAGTCACAGCTCGAATCGACCCAAAGCGAGCTGTCGTCGACCCGGAACGAACTCCAGGAGACCGAAAGCAATCTCCGAGACGCCCGCAACCGTATCAGCGAACTCACGGCGACGCTCGACGAACTCGAAGAACAGCGCAACCGGCTCGAAAACCAGATAGACGACCTCGAAACGGATAACGAGGAACTGGAGGAGACGAACGCCGAACTGGAGACCCAGATAGAGACGCTCCAGTCCGACATCGACGACCTCGAAGACCGGGTCGACGAACTCGAAGCCGACCTCCGGCGGGCCTGTTCCGAGTTCGAAGACGGCAACGAACCGGCGGTGTGCAGCGGTGTCTGAATCACCTCCGCCCGAACCGGGCACCGACGGCAGCGGCGTTCCCGACGCTGCCGACACGTCAGACGCACCCGACACGGCCGCCGGCTCGGAATCGGGAGCGACCCGCCGGGAGGCCATGGCCGACGCCGTCAGCGAGGTCCGCCACGAGGCCGCGAAGGCCGCCGTCGTCTCCAGCGTCGTCGACGCCGCGGTCGCGACGCTGTTGGCGAACATCGCGTTCCGAGTGGTCGCGTTGCCCGTCCAGTCGTCGGTGTCGCTCGGCTTCCTCCCGCGGGTCGACCCGGCCGTCTCGGTTCACGTCGCCGTCCCAATCGCCCTCGCGGTGGGCCTCCTCGTCGGTGTCGCGGAGTACCTCATCCTGATGCGGGTACCGCCGGTCGAGCAGTTCGAGGCGGTGAATCCCTCGGTCGCCGAGGCGCTCCGGACCGCCCGCGACCTCGTCGCCGACGAGGGGAACCCGAACCGCGACTCGCGCATGTCGGTCGCGCTCTACGACGACGTGCTGTCCCGCTTGCGGGAGTCGTCGTCGGTGGAGCTCCTGCCGACCCGCCGCATCGTCGGCGCGCTGCTCGTCGCCTTGCTCCTCTCGGCGGGGAGCATCCAAGTCGCCGTCTCGGACATCCAGTTCGAGGGGCTCGCCGGCGACGGCGGGCCGGCGGGCGACAGCCTCGACCAACCCGACGAGGAGACGGGGCTCCAGAACGGGAGCTCGATTCTCGGCGACCCCGAGGACGTGGACGCCGGCTCGGAGCAGTTGAACGCTACCGTCGCCGGGACCGGCGGGAGCGGCGACGGACCAGAGTCGTCGGCCGCGGCTTACGACTCGACCGGTTACGGCGGCGACAGCGCCGTCGAGAGCCAGCGCGCCGGCTACCTCGCCGACGACACGCTCGAAGAGGCCGACCTGATTCGCGACTACACCCTGAAGATACGAGAGAACGAAGATGAGTGACAAACGAGACTGGCTCGGAGACGACGGACAGCAGACCGCGGCCGAAGGTGATATCGCGGTCGAAACAGACGACGACCTCAGCATCGAGGACCTCCAGGCGAGCGTCGCGGCGGTCAAAGACGAGGTCGGAAAGCGCATCATCGGCCAGCACGACGTGGTCGAACGACTCCTCGTCTGCGTCCTCTGCGACGGCAACGCGCTGCTCGAATCGAACCCCGGACTGGGGAAGACGACGCTCGTGCGCGCCCTCTCGGACGCGACGGACCTGCAGTTCTCGCGGGTGCAGAACACGCCCGACCTGATGCCCTCGGACATCACGGGCACCGAAATCATCCGCGAGACGCCGGACGGTCGGGACTTCGTGTTCGAGCGCGGGCCAATCTTCGCCAACGTCGTCCTCGCCGACGAGATAAACCGGGCGACGCCGAAGACGCAGGCCGCGCTCCTCGAAGCCATGCAGGAAAAGCAGGTGACCGCCGCGGGCGAGACCTACGAGCTTCCGGACCCGTTCTTCGTCCTCGCGACGCAGAACCCCATCGACCAGGGCGGCACCTACCCGCTCCCCGAGGCGCAGACCGACCGCTTCCTGATGAAGATTCTCGTCGGTTACCCCGAGTTCGACGAGGAGCGGTCCATCGTCAAGCAGTACGCCGAGGGCGGCGCGTCGCCCGAAGTCGAGCGCGTCCTGCCGCGGACCCACCTGCTGGCGGCCCAACGGCTCGTGCGGCAGGTCCCCATCTCCGACGACATCCGCGACCGGACCATCGAACTGGTCCGCAAGACCCGCGAAGACGAGCAGGTCGAGTTCGGCGCGAGCCCCCGCGCGAGCATGGCGCTCGTCCTCGCCGCGAAGGCGCGGGCGTTCGTCCACGGGCGCACCCACGTCTCGTGGGAGGACGTGGTCGAGATGGCCCCGCCGGTCATCAGACACCGCATCATCCTCGACTTCCGGGCGGAGCGCGAGGGGCTCGACCCCGACGACGTGATTGCGCGGCTGTTGAACGAGTGACGAACCGATGATAGACCCCGGCTTCCTCGACGAACTCGACCGCTTCGACACCTCGCTGAAGCGCGTCTCGAACGCCCGACGGCAGGGCGACCAAGAGTCGCCGGACGTGGGCGAGGGGCTCACCTTCAGCGACCACCGGCGGTACGCCGCCGGCGACGACCCGCGGCTCATCGACTGGAAGGTGTACGCCCGGACCGAAGAGCTGTTCATCAAGCGGTTCGAGGCCGAGCGGAACCTGACGGTCCACGTCCTCCTCGACGCCTCGGCCTCGATGGACTTCGGTGAGGGCGACACGAACAAGTTCGAGTACGGCGCGAAGCTCGGCCTCGGCTTTTGCCACCTCACCGCCGAGGAGAACAACGACTTCCGCTTTTCGCTCCTCGGCGACCTGCCCGACCGCATCGACACCGACGCGTCGAGCCGCGGCGAGGTGCTTCGGCTCGTCGAGCGTCTCAACGAGACGACGCCCGGCGGCGACGGCGACATCACGGCCGCGCTCTCGACCTACGCCGAGACCATCCGCTCGCGGTCGCTCGTGGTGGTCGTGAGCGACCTGCTTTTCGACCCCGACGACGTCGCTTCCGGCCTCGCCGCGCTCGCGCGAAACGACGTGCTCGTCGCGCAGGTGCTCACCCCCGAGGAACTCGGCCCGGAGGCGACGGGCGACGCCATCTTCGAGGACCCCGAGTCCGAGGCGACCCGCCGGACCTACTTCGGCGGGTCGGCGGCGCGGCAGTACACGGACCGACTCCAATCGCATCTCGCGGCGGTGGACGAGCGGTGTCAGGCGCTCGGCATCGAGCGCGAACTCGTCGACACCGGTGCGGACTTCTTCGACACGTTCGCCGACCTCTGGCTCGGCGCGCGCCTCGGCGGGGAACGTCGCGGCCGCGGCTAATCCGACTCCGGGACCAACATCGCCGCGGACCGCGGGCTTTTCACGAATTACCCCCCATTGGCCGGTGTGACGGAGACACAGGAGCGGCGCGTGGTCGGCCTCGTCGCGGGCTCGCACGTCGTCAACCACGCCTACCTCGTCGCGCTCGCGCCCGTCATCGGCCTCGTCGCCGACGACTTCGGCGTGAGTATCGCCGCCGTCGGCCTCGCCATCGGCGTTCAGGGCGGGGTCGTGACGCTCCTGCAACTCCCCTTCGGCTACCTCTCGGACGCGCGGAGTCGGACGCTCGTCCTCGCTGTCTCGCTCGTCGTCGGCGCGGTGGGAATCGTCGCGACCGCGCTCGCGCCCTCGTACCGGTGGCTCCTCGCCTCGCAGGCGCTCCTCGGCGTCGGCATCGCGGGCCACCACCCCGCGCACTACCCGCTTTTGGCGACCGCCTCCTCGGAGACGAACCGCGGGCGGGCGTACTCGCTGCACGCCCTCGGCGGGTCGCTCGGCTTCGCCGTCTCGTACGCCATCGCGGCCGGCGTCGGCGCGCTCGGGCTCGGCTGGCGCTGGACCGTCGCGGCCATCGCCGTCTTCGGCGCGGCGTTCGCGCTCGTCGCGCTCCCAGTCGCCCGCGGCTTCCCCGAGCGAATCAAGAAGCCGGCGGCGGAGGACCGCCCGTCGTCTCGCCCCACGCTCGCGGGCGTTCGGCGGGGCGCGTCGGCACTCCTCTCGTCGGCGGGGCTGATGGGCCTCGCGCTCCTCTCGTTTCTCACCTCGGCGGCCGCGTGGTGCATCCGGACGTACTCGCCGCAACTGCTCACCGCCGGCTACGACCTCGCGCCGGGGACGGCGAACCTCCTCGTCTCGGGGATGCTCGTCGTCGGCGCGGGGACGATTCTCGTCGGCGGCGCGCTCACCGACCGCGTCGGCCCCGGAACCGTCGCCCTCGGCGGCTACGCCGCGCTTGCCGGACTGGCGGCGCTCTTGGCCAGCGGGTCGCTCCCGCTCGCGCTCGTCGTGTTGATTCTCCCCTTCAGCGGGACCATCAGCGTCTCCCGGCCGGCGCGGTCGACCCTCGCGGACCGCCTCTCGGAGCGCGCCGACCTCGGCAAGAACTTCGCCGTCGTCACCATCGGCATCTCGCTCGGCGGGGCCGTCGCGCCCCCAGCGTTCGGGGCGCTCATCGACCTCGCCGGCGTGCGCGTCACCTTCGGCGTCGTGACGGTCCTCGGCCTGCTCTCGTTCGGGCTGACCCGGTGGCTCCTCGGCCGGGTCGACGGGTCGGCGCGGCGGCCGCAGGCGGCCCCGAGCGACTGACGGCGGCGCGTTCGCTCGCGGCGGTCACTCCGGCGCTTCGTGCTCAGTACTCGTCCCCTCGACCCACGAGCACCCCGAGCGCGATGCCGACGACCGCGCCGAACCCGGCACCGAACGGCCCCAGAAACGCGAACCCCGCGCCGCCGAAGGCGAGCGCCGGAACGAACACTGCAATCGGCGAGACAGTAGCGGACATATCCGCGATTCCGTCTCCGCGGCGATAGTTCTATTGACACTTCGGCGTCGACGGAGCTTGGGGGTGCCGTCGGTTCCCTTCTCCGGCCACGTTCATGATGCCAAGAATCCATAACTAAGCCGCTGTCTGCCGTCTCTCCGAGCGGTGGTAGAAATGGCTGCAACATCCGAGAAAGAACAACAGCACCGAGCGTCGTTCCTGCGCGTGGCGGACGAACTGTGGAACAAACGCGACTACGAGGTCATCAGAGAGGAGTACGACCCGCTGGTCGAGGTCCACGCCTTCTCTGACCCCGACGGCATCATCGGGACCGACGCGGTCGAGGAGTGGGCGCGGCGGTACCACGACGCCTTCTCCGACTTCCACGTGGAACTGTTCGACGTGGCGGCGCGAGACGACAGCGTGTACGCACGGTATCACCTGACCGGCACCCACGACGGGACGCTCCGAAGCGCCCGCGGCGACATCCCCGCGACCCACCGCAAGATGGACACGTGGGGTATGGTACAGGCGCGCTACGAGGGCGGACTGTGCGTCGAAGAGTGGAACAGCACCGACATCATGACCATGCTGTCGCAACTCGGCGTCGCTCCCGAGTGAGCCGACCGAGTCGCGAAAAACGACCGTTTTTGGACGCCTATCCGGACCACTCGCCGCGAACGTCGTCGGCGACCGCGTCGCGCCACATGCCGAACCCCTGTTGACAGATGGGGCTCTCTTCGAGGTGGTCCATGAACCCCTCTCCTTCGCTCTCCAGTTCGTCGAGACAGAACGGACACCGAGTCGGGTCGTCCCACGTGTGCGCGATGACCGAGGGTTGTACTTCCTGAGACATACACACCAATATGCGATAATACTTGATAAAAATTTGCACGTGGGCTGTATATGGTCTCCTTCGTCTACTTGAAACCATATTTTGTACTTGATTCTAAACTGAGTTCCCCAGTTCCGTCCCCGTGTTATTCCGGCTCGTTCACGCGGTTTCGACCCCGAATCGTAACCCTATACACGACTCGGACCTCGGTGTTATCCGTGAACTACATCTCGTGGGCGGTCGTCGCGCTCGGGGCCTACTCCCTCGTCGCGCCGCTGATGAAAGTGGCGACGACGGGACAGGGGAAGATTCCGAGCGACGTGGCCGCGCTGGTCGCCAACACCGTGCTCGTCGTGGGAACCGTCGGGGTCATCGTCGTCTCCGGGCAGAGCGTCACGGACTCGGTCGTGAGTTCGAAACTCCCCTACGTCCTCGCCGCCGGTGCCTGTCTCGCGGTCGGCATCCTCTCGTACTACCGGGCGCTCGCGCTCGGCCCCGTCTCCATCGTCGCCCCCATCTTCGGGATGTTCCTCGCGATTTCGTCGGTCGTCGGCATCGTCGCGCTCGGCGAGCCGCTGACGGTTCGTAAGGCGGCCGGTATCGCCTTCGCCGTCCTCGCAATCGCCCTCGTCTCCATCGACTGAGGGGCGTCACGGAGCCGATGAAGGCGACGCGGAACTGCCGCGGGCCAACCGCTTTTGATGCTCGCGAGCCAACGCGCTGACATGGTACTCCTGGAATCCGACTCCGAACTCGAACGCGGCGACGCCGCACCCGACTTCGAACTCCCCGGCACCGACGGCGAGACGTACTCCCTCTCGTCGTTCGCCGACTACGACGCGCTCCTCGTCGTCTTCACCTGTAACCACTGTCCGTACGCGAAGGCGAAGTTCGAGGAGCTGAACCACCTCGCGAGCGCCGACGACGACCTCGCGGTCGTCGGCATCAACCCGAACGACGCCGAGGACCGCCCCGAAGACTCCTTCGAGAAGATGCAGGAACTCGTCGAGGACGGCACGATTGGGTACACCGCCTACCTCCGCGACGAGTCGCAGGTGGTCGCCGCCGAGTACGGCGCGGTCTGCACGCCCGACCCGTTCCTCTTCGAGAACACCGGCGACGGCTTCGAACTCGCGTTCCACTCCCGCATCGACGACGCGATGAGTCCCGACGACGAGGTGACCGACTACGAGATGCGCACGGCCGTCGAGGCGCTCCTCGCCGGCGACGACATCCCCGTCGAGGAGTCCCCCTCGCAGGGCTGTTCCATCAAGTGGAAAGACCAGTAAAATAGCGCACTCGGAACCGGTTCGAACGACTGGCGGACGGCCCTACTCGTCGCCGAGGAGGGCTTCCCGGGCGTTCTCCACCGCGGCTTCTTTCTTCGCCGGGTAGGCCTCGACTTTCGCGCGGAGGGTGAGCCCGCCGCCGCGGCGGGCCTCGCCCTTGAACGCGGCCTGTTTGTCCAACCGCAGGAAGAACTCCGTGTTGTCCGTGACGCGCTGGTCGAGTTCGTCGAGGAGCGTCTCGAAGTCGGGGAGGTCGCGAATCTTGGCGAGGACGTGCCGCACGTCGTTGGCGCGCTCGACGCGCGCGGAGAAGACGATGATGCGGTCGCCGTGGTGGCCGGTGCTCTCGACGCGGTCGACATCGAACTCGTCGGGGAGGAACGTCCGCAGCGCCTCCTCGACCCGTTTTTCGTCTTCCGTCTCGTAACAGAACGTTCGGAGGTCGATGTAGTGGAACGGAACGCGTGGCATAGTGGGTCTAAGAGGCGTCGGTCGGTGTCGGTCGCTTACTCTTCGTCGGCTTCGTCGGCTTCGTCGTCGGCGTCGGCGGCTTCGAGCTGGTCCTGCGCGATGCCGACCTCCTGGCCCTCGTCGAAGCTGATGGTGTAGGTCGGCTCGCCGAACATGCTCTCGATGACCTGCGTGACCGTACCGGTCTCGCCGTCGAACTCGCTGTGCTTGTCGTGCAGAACGACCTTGTCGTCTTTCTCGAAGCTCATACGCACAGGTTCCGCGTCACCGGATAAAAGGGCGATGATTGGCCGCGAACTCGCCGGCTCCACCTTGCGACGGCGCGTGTCGAAGCCGATTTGTGGAGCCGCGCCGAACCGTGAACTATGCCGAGTCGCCCGCTCGCTCATCGACCGCCGGTTGCGCGCCGATGACGGTCGACGACCTGTGGTTCCTCGCCGACGAGGCGCGACAGCGCGCCGAGCAGGCGTACCACCGCCTGCGCCGGAGCCACGCCGACGCCGACTACCTCGAACCGGTCCACACCCGCCGCGTCTCCCGCCCGCGGTTTCGCACGCTCGCCGCCCGCGTGAAGTCCACGGGGACGCCCTACGGCGTCCACACCGTCGTCCGCCGCCGCGACGACGAGATACTGCTCGTCCGCCACGAGGGCGTCGGCCTCTGGGTCCTCCCCGGCGGCGGCGTCGACGGCGACGAGGGGTTCACCGAGGCCGCCCGGCGCGAACTCGCCGAGGAGGCCGGTATCACCGCCGACTACGGCGGTCTCGCGATGGCCACCCGCGTCGACATCCGCTGCGACGGCCACCAGACGTGGGGCGTGATGCCCGTCTACCGCGCCCGCGCCGACGAGGCCGCGGAGCTCAGCGTGAACGACCCCGACGAGGAAATCTCGGCCGCGCAGTGGTTCCGCGTCTCGGAGCTCCCGCCAGACACCCGCGACCGCGACGACCTACTGTCGTGGTACGACCACGTCGCCGGCGACTGACCGGGCCGCCGGCTCAGTCGGTCGGTTCCTGCGCGTCTTCCGCGTCCTGCACAGCTCCTGTTTCGCTCTCGTCGGCTTCGACGCGTTGGCCCCAGAACCCGGGGTACTTCTCCACCCAGAGGTCGCCGAGGACGACCGTCTGGCACGCGAGTCGGAGCCCCGAGTCGGAGTCGTGCGGTGGGAACCGGAGCCGGCGGCGCTCCTTTTTCGTCCGATAGGTCACGGGGCCGCGAACCCGGACGGCGCAGGTGCCACACGAGCCCCCGCCGCGGCAGTTGAACCAGGACGAGTGACCGTTGTGCGGCGGCTCGCCGGCCGCTCGAAGCACGTCACGGAGCACGTCCCCGCGGTCGCACGCGATTTCCCGGCCGCGAAAGTGGACGGTTGGCACGTGTTGGGTGACGCCACGCGAGGCTTAAGCGGTGTCGTTCGAGCGGCGACGGGGAGGGCCGGCAAAGGGCCGCCGACCGTCCACCGCCGCGCCGCCGCGGTTCCCGAACCGAACCACGAAAAGCGGCAATGGCGTCCGAAACTCCCCGATTCGCCTCGGAGAATCTAAGTTCGTCCGTCCCCGAATCCGACCATGCGCAACACACGACGCGCGTACCTCGCCGCCACGGCGGGTGCGCTGACGCTGGGAACCGCCGGCTGTCTCGGCGGCGGAAGCGGCGGTTCCGGCGACGAAGCCGTCGCCGCCATCGGTTGCGAGGTCCCCGCGCGCGACACGGTCGATTCGCTCCCCACGCCCGTTATCGGGGCCGAGGACGCGAGCGTCGTCGTCGACGTCTGGGAGGACTTCGCCTGCCCTCACTGCGCGACGTTCGCGGTCGACGTCGCCCCGCAACTCCGGTCCGAGTACGTCTCGGAGGGCGTCGTCCGCTACCGCCACCACGACTTCCCGATTCCGGTCGACGACTGGTGGTCGTGGAAGGGCGCTTCGGCGGCCCGCGCCGTCCAGGACGAGGCCGACGACGAGACCTTCTTCGACTTCGCCCACACGCTCTACGAGAACCAATCGGAGTTCACCGGCGGCGACGCCGAGGGCTCGCTCTCGACGCTCCGGTCGCTCGCGGACGACGCCGACCTCGACGGCTGTTCGGTCGCCGCGGCCGCCTCCCGGGAGCGTTACCGCCCGCTCGTCGAGGCCGAGCGGACCGAAGCCGTCGACGAGCGCGGATTCCAGGGGACGCCGACCGTCCTCGTCGACGGCGAGCAGGTCGCGCCGCGGTGGTCCGACCTCCAGAGCGCCGTCGAGAACGCCCGGTAATCGGATTCGACGCCCACACCACCTCTCGCGCGGGATTCGCGCACGACACCAGCGATGCTTTACGGCGAGATTCACTAGCCACGAGTATGCACGCGACGCGACCGCTCCGCCGACGCCGACGAGGTGACGACCGGTGAGACGACGCGCCCTCCTCTCTCTTCTCGCGGGCGCGGGTGTCGCCAGCCTCGCTGGCTGTCTCGGCGACGGGTCCGCACCCGCGGAGGCGACTGAGACGGCCGAGACGACCGCCGGAACGACTTCGGAGAGCGCGTCGTCCGGGTCCGGCGACCTCCCGCTCGTCGTCGACACCGTGGAGGCGCAGGGGTCGTCGGCCGGCGAGGCTCGAATCCCGGCGGACGGGACGCCGACCGTCCTCGACCTCTTCGCGACGTGGTGTGCGCCCTGCGTCGCCCAGATGGAGTCGCTTCGGACGCTCCACGAGGAGTTCGGCGACGACGTGGCGTTCGTCTCGGTGACGAACGAGCGCCTCGGGGGCGGCCTCACGATGGACGACATCCGAGAGTGGTGGGCGGAACACGACGGGAACTGGACGGTCGGCCACGACCCCGAAAGCGCCCTGATGCGCGCGGTCCGCGCGAACGGCCTCCCATATCTCGTCGTCTTCGACGCCGACGGCTCGATAGCGTGGACGCACCGCGGCCTCGCCAGCGAGGAGAACCTCCGCGCCGCCGTCGAGGACGTCGCCTGATGCCCGGGTTCGGTCTCGGTCCCGTGCTGGGACTCGACCCCGGATTCGCCGGCACGCTCGCGTTCGCCGTCAGCGCGGGCGTCGCCACCTTCTTCGCGCCCTGCGCCTACCCGCTTCTCCCGGGCTACGTCGGCTACTACCTCTCCCGCGAGGAGGCCGACCTCGGCGGTGCGGCCGTCCGCGGGTCGGTCGCATCGCTCGCCGCGCTGGTCGTTCTCGGCGCTATCGGGAGCGCGCTCGCCGTCGTCGGCGGCCGCATCGCCTCGCACCTCGCGCTCCTCGAACCGCTCGTCGGCGCGGCGCTCGTCTGCTTCGGCGTCCTCATGTTCACCGGTCGCGCGCCGAGCCTCCACGTCGTCCTCCCGGAGTACCGGTCGTCCGTGACCGGCTTCGCCGTCTTCGGCGGGGTGTACGGCCTCGCGGCGGCCGGCTGCGTCGTCCCGATTTTTCTCGGCGTCGTCACGCAATCGCTCGCGCTCCCGACCCCGCAGGCGGTCGTCTCGCTCGGAGCCTACGCCGCCGCCGCGGCGCTCCCGCTGGCGGTCGTCACCGTCGCGGCCGCGCTCGGCGACGGACTCGCCCGTCTGTTTTCGGGTTACGTCGGATGGATTCAGAAGGTCGCCGCGGTCGCGATGGTGCTCGCCGGTCTCTGGCAGATTTGGCTGGCGCTGTCGTTCTTGGGACACGTCTGAGGGCGCGACTGGCTGAACACGTAACCGGGGGCGCTCGCCTCAGTCGTCCAGCCCCGGAACCTCGCCGGTCGGCGTCGGCAGCGACCGAATCTCCCGCGGCGGCACGAGGAAGTTGCCGCGGCGCTTGACGAAGATGTACTCTAAAATCCCGTTGTTGACGCGCTGGCGGACGGTCGGCACGTCGGTCAGGTCGGTGCCGTTCATCGCCTCGCGGACCGCCTCGAACTCGGAGATGCCGCGCTGGAGCGACGGGAAGTGCAGGCTCGCCACGCCGTCGTCGGCCGACTCGAAGTGCCGACGGAGCAGTCTGACGTTGCCCTCGTCGTCGCGGTTGGCGCGGGCGGCCTTCTGGGCGTGGCCGACGTGGCCGAATTCGAAGGCGTCGTCGCGGAGGCTGTCGAGCATCGCGTCGATGCCGCTGTCGTCGCCGAGGTTGTCGCCGACGCCCTCGACGAGTCCCTGTTCGGCGTGTTCCGGCGAAAATAGCTTCATGACCCGGTGGTAGCGGTCTTCCTCGTCGTACCAGTCCGAGAGGCGCTGGCGGACGTTCGCCACGTGCTTCGTGGTCGCGCCCGCGAACGGCCCGTCGTCGATGGTGACGTACTCCTCGGTGGCCTGATTCTTGGCGAAGCCGGCTTTGAACCCCATGAACAGCGGCGACTCCTCGGGGACGGGGTTCCCGTCGGGGATGCCGTTCAGGTCGGACTGGTGTTCTGCCGGGAGGCCGGCCCCGACGAAGCCCGTCCGTCTGGAGGCGACCGAGAAGACCCCCGAGAGGTCGGCGTCGACGGCGATGCCGTTGGCCTCGTCGACCTCGCCGAGGAGCGCCTGCTCGGCTTCGAGGACCGCGTCGGCGCGGTCGGACGCGAGGTGGACGAGCGCGTCCTGCCGGTCGAACTCGGGCGTCTCGAAGGGCGACAGCGCCCGCGGTTCGGGCAGGTCCACACTCGCCGGGAGCGGGTCGTCGAAGCGGTCGAAGTACCGCGGGGAGTAGGCAACCGACCAGATGACTCCCTCGTGGCGCCGCTCGTAGGCGCGGTCGAGGACGCGGAAGGCGTTCTCGACGGTCTCGCGGTCGGTCTCGGCGGGCGGTCCCTCGCCAGCGAGGTCGAGGTAGAGAAGCACCTGATGCCGAGGCATCTCGACGTTGCCGTGGTCGTCAGCCCGGCAGAACTCGTTCCACGCGTGCTGTCTGCTCGGGAGCGTCTCGAACGCGTCGGTCCCCGCCGGGACGGGGTCGTCCGGTGCCCTGTCGAGGCAGGCGGAGAGCGCCGCCGCGCCGCCGGCGGCGACCGCGGCCTTCAGGAACTCCCGGCGGGACGGAGACCCGTCGAACATACCTCGGCTAAGGACCTCGCGGGGAAGTCCGTTCTGGTGTGTGCGTCGAAGATTTCGCCGCGGTCGTGCGGAACGAGAACACGCGCGCTGGCGTTCGAAACGCACACCAAACGGCATTTGAGTACCGGGCCGCTAGCGAGGGTAATGAAACGACGAACGTATCTCCGCGCCGCGGGGGCGGGCGCGGCGCTCGGTCTCGCTGGCTGTCTCGGCGGCGGCGACGCCAATCCGAACGTCTCGCTGTCGAAGCCCGACCGCGAGAACGACGTGTCCAGTGAGGACCTCCCCTACCCGGCGTGGGGCCAGCAGGTTCCCGACGTGACGCTCTCGGACCCCATCGCGGGGGCCGAGGTGTCCGTGCGCAACATCGACGTGCCGCACTTCCACACGTACTTTTTCACCAACTGCATGACCGTCTGTCCGGTCCTCATCAGCGCGCTCCGCGAGGTCCAGATTCACTCGGTCAGCGAGGGCTACGCCGACGAGGTGTCGTTCTACCCCATCACGTTCGACCCCGCCCGCGACGACGCCGACGCCTTCCGCGCGGAGGCCGACCAGATGAACGTGGACATGGACGCGGGCAACTGGCACTTCCTCCGGCCCGCCGACGAGTCCGAGGCGAAGTCGGTCGTCGAAGACCAGTTCGGCGTCTTCTTCCAGAAGAACGAGCCGAACGACGAGGGCAACTACATGTTCACCCACCTCGGACTCGTCTCGCTCGTCAACGGCGACGGCTACGTCGAGCGGACCTACCGCGGCAACCAACCGGACGAACAGACGCTCATCGACGACCTCACCGCGCTCCGGGAGGCATGACGAGTCGGCGTCGGTTTCTCGCGGCGAGCGGGACCGTCGCAACCGCCGGGCTCTCCGGCTGTCTCGCCGAACTCGGTCGACTCTACACGTCGAACGAACCGCCGGTCGTCTCGAACCGCCCCGACGAGGTGTACGTCCCGACCCACACCGAGGGGATGCGCATGGTCGGGAGCGCGGACGCCGGCGGCCTCCGGGTGGGGGTCTTCTACAGCTATCCGCACCGGTTCTGGGTGATGTCCGACGAGGGCGACGGCTTCGGCACGTCGAAAATCTCGGTCGAGGCCGGCGACGACGTACATCTCATGGCCGCCGTCTGGGACGCCGAGACGGGCGTCGTCGTCCCCGATACCGGTCTCTCGCTCGAAATCGCCCGCGACGGCGACCTCGTGAGCGAGGAGGTCGTCTACGCGATGCTCTCCCAGCGGATGGGCTTTCACTACGGCTCGAACTTCGGCCTCGACGGCGACGGGACCTACGAGGTGACGGTGGACGTGGGCGCGCCCTCGCTGCGCCTGTTCGGCGACCTCGACGGGCGGTTCGACTCCCCCGCGACCGCGACGCTCGACTTCGAGTACAGCGCCCGCGACCGCGACGACATCCAGTACACGATGCTCGACGACCAGCAGGGCGACCCCGGCGCGGTCAAGCCGATGGAGATGGACGGGCTTCCGCTCGGCCGCGCCCCTGAGACGCTTCCGGGGACGGCGCTCGGGTCGGCGACGACGGGCAGTCTCCGACTCGTCGGCACCGTCCTCGACGCCGACCGTTTCGGCGACGACCCGTATCTGGCCGTCTCCCCGCAGACGCCCTACAACCGCCTTCTCGTCCCGCGACTGGGGCTCACCGGGACCGTCGCGTCCGGCGGGTCGACCCGCTTCGACGGTCGACTCGAACCCGGCCTCGACGCCGACCTCGGCTTCCACTACGGCGCGACGGTTCCGGGGCTCGCCGGCGACGACGCGACCGCGGACCTCGCGGTGGACGTGCCGCCGCAGGTCGCCCGCCACGAGGGATACGAGACGGCCTTTCTCGAATTCGACCCCGTCCGCCTCGGGTAACGGCAACCGAGTCGAACAAGGACAGGGCTATTTTCGTCCGGACCGACCGACCCCGTATGGACTCGACGCGCCGCGAACGAGCGACACTCGCCCTCGCCGTCTGGGGCGTCCTCGTCTCGCAGGTGCTCCTCTACCCGGGCGTCTCCGACCTCGTGACCGCACTCGGCGGCGGACAGGGGGAGTACGACCTCTCGGCCGGGATGCTGTTTCTCGTCGCGGAGTTCGCCTCGTTCGTCGCCTTCTCCAGCGTCTGGGGCGCGCTCTCGGACGCCCTCGGTCGGCGGACGTGGCTCATCGTCGCGGGCGCGGTCGGCGGCGCGGCCAGCTACGTCGCGCTCCTCGCGCTCGCTACGCTCCCGTGGCTCGACGCGACGTTCGGAGCAGTTCTCGCAGTCCGCTTCGTCGGCGGCGCGATGACAATCGGGGCGTTCTCGCTGTCGATTACGATGCTCGCGGACCTCTCGGGGGGCAACGGACGGAACATGGGCGCGGCGGGCATCGCCATCGGTCTCGGTGCGGCGCTCGGCTCGGTCGTCGGCGGCCAACTCACTACCATCGACCCGCTCGCGCCGCTGTACGCGTCCGCCGCGTCGCTCACCGCCGTCGCGCTGCTCGTCACGACCGTCACCGACCGGACGCCCGATTCGACCCGCGTGGGCGTCGGCGTCGTCCTCAAGAAACTGGCCGCGCGCCCGGCGTTCGCGGTCCCCTATGCCTTCGGCTTCATCGACCGCATGACGGCCGGCTTCTTCGCCCTCGTCGGAGTGTACTACTTCCGCGAGGTGTTCGGCGTGAGCGCCGCCGTCGCGGGCGGGGTGCTGGCGCTCTTTTTCGTCCCCTTCGCGCTCCTGCAGTACCCCCTCGGGTCGCTGTCCGACCGCGTCGGCCGGTTCGTCCCCGTCGTCGCGGGGTCGATGCTCTACGGGGTGGCCATCATCGCCGTCGGGCTCGCACCGGTCTTCGAACTCGCGGCCGGCCTGATGGTCGTCGTCGGCGTCTTCGGCGCGCTCGTCGCGCCCGCGACGATGGCGCTCGTGACCGACCTCGCCGAGTCGGGCGAGCGCGGGGCGGCCCTCGGCGGGTTCAACGTCTTCGGGAGCCTCGGCTTCCTCGCCGGCTTCCTCGTCGGGGGCGTCGTCGCCGACGTGGTCGGCTACCTCCCGTCGTTCCTCGTCGTCGGCTTCGCCGAGGTTGCCATCGCGCTCGTCGCGCTCCGGGCGGTGAAGCGGCTCGACGGCATCGACGCGACTCAGACCCCGTCGAGCGCCGACTGAAGTTCTGCGTTCACGACGAGCCACATCCCGCGGAGGCAGACGACGACGGCGAGGCCGACGCCCGCGAGGACGAACGCCAAGAACAGGCCGACGAAGACGCCGCCGCCCCGCGGGTCGGGGACGGTCGCCGCGAACTCGCCGAGTTGGACGGCGAACGCGACGATGCCGGCGACGAGAAACGCGAGCATCAGTTCGAGGAGCCGCCAGAACGTCTCGATTCGCAGGCCGCCGCGGCCGGTGAGAAGGAGGGCGATTCGCCGCGACGCGGCCAGAAGCGAGACGGCCGTCAGCAGGAGCGTCGCGGCGGCCGCGAGCCCGAAGCCGACGTCGGCCAGCGGTAGCGACGACGCGAGCGGCGAGACGAGCGTCAGCGCGACGCCGAGGAGGACGCCGGCCGCGAAGAGCGACTCGACGCCGAGAATCGCCGTCTCCGGCTCGTCGCGGGCGATTCGAGCGAGTGTCCGGTACACAACCGACGCTCTCGGCGGGCGCTGAAGGCTGTTTCCCTTGGACCTAGTCGTGCCCGGAGACGCGGACCGGCTGGTAGGGTTCTTCGAGGTAGTCGATGTCGGAGCCCGAGAGCTTGATGTCGAGGGCCTCGACCGCGTCTTCGAGGTGTTCGATACTGCTCGTGCCGACGATGGGCGCGTCGACCCAGTCCTTGTGGAGCACCCACGAGAGCGCGAGTTGCGCCATCTTGACGCCCTTCTCGTCGGCGAGTTCCTCGACGCGCTCGTTCACCTCGCGGCCGCCGCCCTCGAAGTACGGGTGGCCCTTGGCGTGCTCGTCGGTCCGACCGCGGGTCGTCGCCTCGAACTCCTCGTGGGGGCGGGTGAGGTAGCCGCGGGCGAGCGGCGACCACGGCATGACGCCGACGCCCTGCTTCTCGCAGAGGGGGAGCATCTCGCGTTCCTCCTCGCGGTAGAGCAGGTTGTAGTGGTTCTGCATCGTGGCGAAGCGGTCCAACCCGAGCGAGTCGGCGGTGTACTGCGCCTCGGCGAACTGGTGGGCCCACATCGACGACGCGCCGACGTAGCGCGTCTTCCCGCGGCGGACCGCGTCGTCGAGCGCGCGCATCGTCGTCTCGATGGGCGTGTCGTCGTCGTAGCGGTGAATCTGCAGCAGGTCGAGGCTGTCCATCCCGAGGCGTTCCAGCGAGTTGTCGAGTTCCTGCTCGATGGCCTTCCGCGAGAGACCGCCGGAGTTCGGGTCGTCCTCGTCCATCTGGAAGTACACCTTCGAGGCGACGACGGCCTCGTCTCGGCGGCCCTCCAGCGCCTTCCCGAGGACGCGCTCGGACTCCCCGTTCGAGTACATGTTCGCGGTGTCGAAGAAGTTGATACCGAGTTCGATGGCGCGGTCGACCAGTTCGAGGCCCGCCTCCTCCTCTAAGACCCACTCGCGCCACTCCGGGGTGCCGAAGCTCATACAGCCGAGACAGATGCGGGAGACCTCCATGCCGGTGTCTCCGAGCGTCGTGTACTCCATGCCGAAACATCCCCGCGAGTCGGCAAAAAGATGGACCAAGCGGTAGCCGCGGTGGGGGACGCCCCCTTCTCGTCCGGTCGTCGACTCACGAGATTCAGGTAAAACGGCCGTTTCTCGGGGTTTGAAACCGTCTCTCTCGATTTATGCCGCTGCGAGTCGTATCATTCATCCGAGGCGTTGCCTCGGTGATTCCGATGTTCACAACGAAACAACTGGTCGCGGTCCTCCTGAGCCTCCTCGTGGTGGGGTCGCTCGCGGGCGTCGCGGCCGCACAGCAAGGCCCGGCGGCCGGCGGGGCCGTCGTCGTCGGCGAAGGCGAGACCGTCGACGGCGACCTCGACGCGGTCGGCGGCACGGTCGTCATCGCCGGGACGGTGACCGGCGACGTGTCGGCGACCGCCGGGACCGTCCTCCTGACTGAGACCGGAACCGTCGACGGGAACCTCGACGGCGTCGCGGGCTCCGCGACCCTCGAAGGGACCGTCGGCGGCGACGTGAGCCTCGCGGGCGGCGCGGTGTTCGTCCGCGACACCGCCGACATCGGCGGGTCGTTAGACGCCGCCGGCGGCACCGTCCAGCTCGACGGCGCGGTCGCCGGTAACGTCCGCGTCGGGGCCGACGAGTTCGCTGTCGGCCCGACCGCTCGGGTCGGCGGCTCGCTCGAATACGACGCGGCGACCGCCAGCATCGACTCCGCGGCCGTCGTCGACGGCGGCGTGCGACAGGTCGACGACCTCGTGGTCGCCAGTCCCGTCGTCGCCGGCGCGCCGTTCCAGTTCGGCCAGTTCGAAGCCCCGGTCATCCCCGGCTGGGTGGTCTCGGGCTACTGGCTGCTCGCCAACTTCGTCCTCGGCGCGATTATCGTCCTCGTCGCTCCCGACTTCGCCCGCCGCGTGACGGGCCTCGGGACGAAGAAGGCCGTGCGGAGCGGCGGCGTCGGCCTCCTCGCCATCGTCGCGATACCCATCGTCCTGCTGCTCCTGCTGTTGACCATCGTGGGCATCCCGCTCTCGCTGGCCGGCGGGGTCGGCTTCCTGCTCGCCCTCTGGGTCGCGGGCATCTACGGGGCGCTCGTCCTCGGGACGTGGCTCCTGTCGCTCGCGGACTACGACAACCGCTGGGCCGCGCTGTTCGCCGGCCTGTTCGTCCTCGCCGTCCTCGACTTCGTCCCCCTGGGGGGCGTCCTCGAGTTCGTCGTCCTCCTCGTGGGTCTCGGCGCGTTCGCGCTGGCGCTCCGCGGGGAGTCCGGCGACGACGGTGACGAGGGCGTGAGCGCCCCCGGTGAGGGCCCCCAAGAAGGCTCGCCGATGGCCTGACGGCTCGGCCGCCCCTGCCCAACCCGGACGAACAATTATTATGGTCTGTTCTGTCTGTCGAGCCATGGCAGTCGAGTACGAGACCGAGTCGGAATCGTTCGAGTGGGACATCCCCGAGGACTACAACATCCCCGCGGTCATCGAATCGCACGCCGACGCCTTCGGCGACCGCGTCGCCCTGAAGTTCCGCGACGCCGACGGCGGCCGCGAGGAGCGGACCTACGGCGACCTCCGGGACGACATGAACCGCTTCGCCAACGCGCTCGAATCCATGGGCGTTGGGAAGGGTGACCGGCTCATCCACTTGCTTCCCCGCGACCCCGACGTGTTCGCCGTCCAGCTCGGCGCGCTCAAGCGCGGCGCGCTGCTCGTTCCCAGCTCCTCGATGCTCAAGCCCAAGGACATCGCGTTCCGCGCGAACGACTGCGAGGCGACGACCGCCGTCGTCCACGAGTCGCTCGTCGGCATGGTCGACGAGGTGCGCGACGAGACGCCGCTTTCGAACTTCGTCGTCCTCGGCGGCGACGCCGACGGCTGGACCTCGTTTTCTGACCTCGTCTCCGACGAGTCCGCCGACCACGACGGCCCCGACCTCCGGGCCGAAGACCCGATGTCCATCAACTACACGTCGGGGACGACCGGCCAGCCCAAGCCGGTCCGCCACCGCCACCGCTGGATGCGCTGTTTCGAACTCGTCAACGCCCCCTACTGGTGGGGCGTCACAGCCGACGACGACCTCTCCGACGAACTGCTCTGGGCGACGACCGGAACCGGCTGGGCCAAGTGGTTCTGGAGCCCGGTCGGCGTCGGGCTGACGACCGGCGCGACCCAGTTCGTCTACCGCGGCGACTTCGAACCGGACACGTTCCTCGACATCATGGAAGAAGAGGGCGTCACCCGTCTCTGTGCCGTCCCGACCCAGTACCGGATGTTCGCCCAGCGCGACCTCGGCTCGTACGACCTCCGACTGAAAGAGGCGCTGTCGGCGGGCGAACCGCTCAACCGCGAACCCATCGAGGCGTTCCGCGAGGCGTTCGGCGTCATCCCGAGAGACGGCTACGGCCAGACCGAGACGGTCGCGCTCCTCACGAACTACCCCGGCATCGACGTGAAACCCGGCAGCATGGGCAAGCCGACGCCCGGCCTCGGCACGACCATCATCGATGAGAACGAGGCGGAGGTCGGCGTCGACGAAATCGGCGAAATCGCCGTCCCGGTCGGCTGTCCCGGTATCTTCGACGGCTACTACGAGAAGCCGAATCTCGACGAGAAGACGTTCTCGGGCGACTACTACCGGACCGGCGACCTCGCCTCCCGTGACGAGGACGGCTACTTCTTCTTCGAGGGCCGCGCCGACGACATCATCATCTCGGCGGGCTACCGCATCGGCCCCTTCGAGGTCGAAGACGCGCTCGTCTCCCACGAGGCGGTCGCCGAGGCCGCCGCGGTCGCCAGCCCCCACGAGGAGCGCGGGAGTATCGTCAAGGCGTTCGTCGTCCTCATCGACGGCTACGAGGGCTCCGACGACCTCGTCGACGAACTCCAAGCGTTCATGAAAGAACAGACGGCCCCGTACAAGTACCCGCGCGAAATCGAGTTCGTCGCGGAACTGCCGAAGACCTCCTCGGGGAAGATTCGCCGCATCGAACTGCGCTCGCAGGAACGGGACTGAGCCGCGTCCACCGGGAACCCATTTCCCCTTTGTCACCTTTCTTTAGGCGTCGTCGCTTGGTGACGCCCATGTACATCGCGGACCAGACGTGGCCCGAACTCGGCGACTACGTGGCCGAATCGTCGCTCGCGGTCGTGCCGCTCGGCTCGACGGAACAGCACGGCCCGCACCTCCCGCTCGCCACAGACCACCTCATCGCGGAGGCGTTGGCCCGCGAGGCGGCCGACCGGACCGGCTACCTCTGCACGCCGACCGTCAACGTGGGCGTCAGCCCGCACCACCGCCAGTTCCACGGGACCATGTGGGTGGACGCGCCGCAGTTCCGCGACTACGTGGAGTCGATGACGCGGAACCTCGCGTACCACGGCGTCGACCGGGTCGTGTTCGTCAACGCCCACGGCGGCAACGTCCAGCACCTCCGGGAGGTCGGTCGCCGCCTCCGCGACGACGGCACCATGTACGCCATCGAGTGGATGTGGGACGAGTCGATTCCGGACCTGGTGACGGACCTGTTCGACCACCCCGGCCCCCACGGCGGGCCGAAGGAGACCTCGATGATTATGCACATCGCCCGCGACCTCGTCCGCGAGGGCGAACTCGAAGCCGCCCGCGACGACGGCGTCGTGGACCTGGGCGACGAGCACCTCCGCGAACACGGCGCGCGGACCTTCTACGACGCCGTCGAGAACTCCGAAAACGGCGTCTTCGGCGACCAGACCGACGCGTCGCCGGCGGCCGGCGAGGAACTGTTCGAGGCCGCGACGGACCAGCTCGTCCGCCTGCTGTCGTGGCTCGACGACCAGCCGATTGAGGACCTGCTCGCGCCCGCGCACGTCGACCCGCAACCGGGCTCGCGTCGCTGACCCATCGACTGGCCGACACGCTCTTTTCTCCGCCGCCGAAGGGACGCCTATGACCGTCTGGGTCCTCGGCGACCAACTCGACCCGTCGGCCGCGCCGCTCCAGTCCGACGACCGCGTGCTGATGATAGAGGCGCACGGCTTCGGCGACCGACTGCCGTACCACCCCCAGAAGCTCGCGCTCGTCTTCTCGGCGATGCGGCACTTCCGCGACGACCTCCGCGAGCGCGGCTCCGAGGTGACCTACGTCGAAGCCGAGACGTTCGGCGAGGGGCTCGACCGCTACTTCGACGCCGCGCCCGGCGACGACCTCGTCGTGATGGACCCGCCGAGCCACGGGGCGGGCGAGCGGCTTCGGGAACTCGTCGCCGCCCGCGGCGGGTCGCTCACCCTCGTCGAGAACGACCTGTTTCTCACGACGCCGGCCGACTTCGACGACTGGGCCGGCGACGCCGACACCTACCGACAGGAACACTGGTACCGGCACGCCCGCCGGGAGACGGGCGTCTTGATGGACGGCGACGACCCCGCCGGCGGCGAGTGGAACTACGACGACCACAATCGAGAGACGCCGCCGGAGGGGTGGACGCCGCCTGAAGCACCGCGGTTCGAACCGGACGAGACGACACGGGAGGTCATCGAGTTCGTCCGCGAGCGCTACCCGGACGCGTGGGGGTCGCCAGAACCGTTCGTCTGGCCGGTGACGCGCGAGGCGGCGAGACAGGCGCTGTCGCACTTCGTCGAGGTCCGCCTCCCCGAGTTTGGCCCGTATCAGGACGCGATGGTCGACGGCGAGTGGGCGCTCTGTCACTCCCTGCTGTCGGCGGCCATCAACCTCGGCCTGCTCCACCCGCGCGAGGCGGTCGAAGCCGTCGAGGAGGCCTACGAGGCGGGCGACGCCCCGATCAACAGCGCCGAGGGGTTCGTGCGGCAGGTTCTCGGCTGGCGGGAGTTCGTGCGGCACGTCTACCGGCGGTCGATGCCCGAGTTGGCCGCGGCGAACCAACTCGACCAGACCGAATCGCTCCCGGAGGCGTACTGGACCGCCGAGACGGACATGCGCTGTCTCTCGGAGGCCGTGGGCCACGTCCGCGACCGCGGCTACGCCCACCACATCGAGCGCCTGATGGTGCTTTCGAACTTCGCGCTCGTCTACGGCGTCGACCCGGCGGAACTCGACCGCTGGTTCCACCTCGGTTTCGTCGACGCGTACCACTGGGTGACGACCCCGAACGTGGTCGCCATGGGGTCGTTCGCCACCGACGTGCTCTCATCGAAGCCCTACGCCTCCTCGGGGAACTACGTGAACGAGATGTCAGACTACTGCTCGTCGTGTCCCTACGCGGTGTCGAAGACGACCGGCGAGAACGCCTGCCCGTTCAACGCGCTCTACTGGGATTTCCTGAAGGAGAACGAAGAACGCCTCCGGGGAACGGGTCGGATGGGACTCATGTACTCTCACGTCGACCGGAAGGACGACGAGGAGTGGGACGCCATCCGGGCGCGGGCCGACGAGATTCGGCGGATGGGCCGGGCGGGGACGCTCTGAGAGAGTGCAAGGAGCGGCCACGACCCGCCCGAGACCGGCGACCGCGGGGCGCGAGCGCCGCGGCTCGACGGGTGATAATGCAGAACGCTGTTCGCTGTCGAGTCGCCGTCGGCCGGAACGCGCCGGACTCAGAGTCGCGTGACGTTGACCGCTCGCGGGCCCTTGTCGGCCTGCTCGATGTCGAACTCCACTTCTTGGCCCTCTTCGAGGTCGGGGCCGCCGATGTCCTCCATGTGGAAGAACACGTCGTCGTCGTGGTCTTCGGTCTCGATGAAGCCGTAGCCGCCGGAGGACTTGAAGAATGCAACCTTACCTTTCGCCATTGCGTGTCGAAATGCACCGCTATCGGCCATAAGGATTCCGCCGATTGCTACCACTGACCGTGGTACTGTTTACTATCCTTCGAGTCAGTCGTCGCGCGGCTCTCGGCCGAGCGTGTGGAACTCCTCGTTCGGCCGCATGTCGGCGAACATCGCCATGCGGTTGCTGAGGTTGAAGAAGGCCGTGACCGCGCCGATATCCCAGACCGCCTCCTCGGAGAAGCCGGCGTCGCGGAGTCGCTGGAGGTCGTCCTCGCCGACCTCGGCGGGCGACTCAGTGAGTTTCACCGCCACGTCGAGCATCGTCTTGTGCTTCTCGGGGATGTCGGCGGTGCGGTAGTTGGCGACCAGTTGGTCCGCGAGCAGCGGGTCTTTCGCGTAGATGCGGACCAGCGCGCCGTGGGCGACGTTGCAGTAGTAACAGTGGTTGACGCCGGAGACGGCCACGATTATCATCTCGACCTCGTGGCGTTCGAGGTCGGTGTCCTCGACGAGGGCGTCGTGGTACTCGAAAAAGGGCCGGAAGTGCGAGGGCTTGTACGCGAACGCGGCGAAGACGTTCGGGGTGAAACCGGCGCGCTCGGTCTCGTCGTCGATGCGCTCGCGCAGGTCGTCCGGGAGGTCGTCGCGGTCGGGCACCGGGAAGCGGCGCATGGCGTCGTCGTCCATGCGTCTCCGCTCTCCCGGGCGGACCTTAACGATTCCTCAGGTTCGCGGGGCGCTCGACGCCTCGCGTTCGGGGTCGCTCAGAGCGCGACCGAGAGGTACGCCGCCGCGGCCACGGCGAACACGCCGACGGCGAACAGGCCGTAGTTGGCGACGGTGTTGTCCGCGGTCCACAACGAGAGCGTGAACTTCCGGGACGAAAGCGGCCACAGGGGGCGGATGCCGTCCGGCGTGAGCACGTCGGCCAGAAGGTGCGCGAGGATGGTGAGCGCGCCCACGGCGAAGCCGAACGCGCCGAGCGCCGTCGCCGCGGCCTCGGGTTGGCCGGCGTTGCTGGCGAGGAGGTACGCGCCGCCGCCGCCGACGCCGCCGACGAGGGCCGCAAAGAGGACCGTGTGGGTCGGCCCGCGGTGGGAGATGCCGGGGACGCGCATGTCGTAGTCGGGGAGCATCGCCAGCCAGCACATCGCCGCGCCGGCGACGAAGGCGAGTTCCGGGCGGCCGGCCTGCACGAGCGCGAAGCCGACCGGGGCGAACACGAGGAGCGAGACGCCCCAGTGACCGAATCGGTACATCTGGTGTGCCCTCGCGCCCGCGGCGAACAAAACCTTTCGGCCTCCGCGACCGTCAGCGGAGCAATCGTTATCCCCGGTGGCCGCGATTTCCGTCGCATGAGCCAACACCTCTCGTCGTTTCTCTCGGGCCTGTCGGCGCTTGAGGTGACGGCCCTCGTGCTTCTCATCTCGGTCGGCGGCGCGTTCGTCATGGAGAAGGTGGTCATCCGCCTCCTGTTTCAGTACACCAGCCGAACCGAGACCTCGCTCGACAACATCGTCGTCCAAGAGCTTCGGTGGCCTATCGTCGTCACCGTCTCGTTGACCGGTATCTTCCTGTTCTCCAGGGCCCCCGCGGTCGCCGAGGCGCTCGTCGTCGACTCGGCGACGCTCAACGACTTCTTCGGCCTGCCGTCGCTGTCTGTCGGCATCGTCGTCTGGGCGTGGGCGCTCAACCGCCTCGTCAACCGCCTCGTCGAGGCGGTCAAGGACAAGGGCAGTCGCTACGACTTCGCGCCCGTCTTTTCGAACGTCTGGACCATCGTCGTCTCGGTCGGTACCGTCGGCGCGCTGCTGTACATCTGGGGCATCGAAATCACGCCGCTTTTCGCCGGCGCGGGCATCGCCGGCATCGCCGTCGGCTTCGCCGCCAAGGACACCGTCGCCAACTTCTTCGGCGGCATCGCGCTGTACTTCGACGACACCTACAAAATCGGCGACTACGTCGTCCTCGACTCCGGCGAGGCGGGCACCGTCGTCAAGGTCGGCATCCGCTCGACCACGCTTCTCACCCGCGACGAACTGCTCGTGACGGTGCCGAACTCGGTGCTCAACGCCGCGAAAATCATCAACGAGTCCGCGCCGAACCGCCGCCGCCGGCTGAAGGTCCCGGTCGGCGTCGCCTACGGAACCGACGTGGACGAGTTCGAGGAGTTGCTGACCGAACTCGCGCTCGACGAGCCGCTTGTCCTCGACGCGCCGCGTCCGCGGCCGCGGTTCCGCCGGTTCGGCCCCGACGCGCTGGAGTACGAACTCGTCTGTTGGGTCAACAGCCCGCTCAAGCGCGGGAAGGCGACGCACAACCTCAACCGCGAGATATACAAGCGCCTGAACGACGCGGGCATCGGGATTCCGTTCCCCCAGCGAGACGTTCACGTCCACTCGACGGACACCGAAGCGACCCGGCAGTCGCCCGCGGCCGGACTCTCGAACGGTGGGGTCCGGCAACCGGCTCGCACCCCCGACATGGCGAGCGAGGGCACGGCCGACGAAGTCGCGGACGCGGACGCGGAAGCGACGACGGACGAAGACGACAGCGCCGACGACGAGTGAGCGCCCGGAGCCGTCCGCCGCGCCCGCCGGGAGCACCCGCGATGACCGCCCGCCGGGAACGTTAACCGCAGCGCGGCCGTGGCTTGGATATGCTCCAACTCGGTCCCGTGGACGGACTCATCGAGACGTTCGGTCCCTTCGCCATTCCGGCCTTGCTGTTCGTCGCCGGGTTCGTCGGCTACCTCGTGCTCGTCGCGCTCGGGCGGACCGGGCGCGACGAGACCTGAGCCTGCTCCTCGACGACGAGACTACTCCTCGACGGCGATAGTTCCTGTCATGCCGGCGGCTTCGTGAGGCACGCAGTAGTACGCGTGCTTGCCGACCATCTCGAAGGTGTGGACGGAGGACTGGACCGCGCCCTTGCCCTCGCTCCATCCGGTCTCGGCCGCGGTCGAATTCTCGGTCGACTGGCCGTTACAGCCCGCGAATCCCGCGGTAGCGACTGCGAGTTAAAAAATTGTCAGGGCGGCTCAGTCGGCCGTCGCCGACTCGTCGCCGCGGAAGCGGTCCAGCGCCGACTCGAAGTCGCCGTCGTCTTCGACGGTGTCTTCCCACTCTTCGAGGCCGCGCTCGGCGCGGGTCCCCGAGATGGTGTTGTCGAAGAAGAAGGCGATGAGGCCGCCGACGGCCATCCCGGTCGAGCCGATGACGAAGACCGTGTCGGCGACGAGTTGGGTCCCGAGGACGGGGCCCACGAGCGCGACCTGCCGCATCCCCTCGCGGAACGCCGCCGCGCTCTCGACGTTGCCCATGTAGGCGGGGACGGCGAGGCCGGCGAACATGGCGACGCCGACGATGAACACGTTACGGGAGGAGTCGAGGTCGACGTACTTCAGGTTCGAGAGGCCGACGGCGACGATTTGGCCGAACATGGCGACGTAGAGGCCGCCGACGATGGGGTCGGGAATCGTCGCGATGAGCTGTCCGAAGTAGCCGACGAAGCCCATGACGAGCATCACGACTGCGCCGACCTGTACGACGTAGCGGGAGGCAACGCCCGTGAGGCCGATAGCGCCGATGTTCTCGGAGTAAGAGGTCGAACCGCTGCCGCCCATGACGGCCGAGAAGACGTTCATCACGCCCTCCATGCCGATGCCGTGGTTGATGCGGCGCTCCGAGGGCGCGCCGACGCCCGAGAGCCGGGCGACGGCGTGGTAGTCACCGAAGGACTCGACCATCGAGGCCGCGACGCCCGCGAGCATTCCGATGATGAAGGAGGTCGTGAACTGCGGGATGCCGAAGGCGACCGAGCCCACGACGGGGAGCGCGACCGTCGTCGTCCCCGCGCCGCCCGCGAAGCCCCACTGCAAGGGGTAGATGGTCATGAGCGCCGGGGCCTCGACGACCGTCTGGAGGTTCACGTAGCCCGCCGCGCCGGGGGCGATGACGCCCGCGACCGAGAGGCCGGCGGCGACGACGTACGAGACGATGACGCCGAGCAGCACCGGGAACAGCTTGAACGCCGGGTGCGCGGTGTCGAGGTACTGCGAGAACAGGACGATGAGCGCGAGCGTCAGGCCGAGGAGCCACCAGTTGTTAGTCGCCGACGCGACCTGCGGGGCGTTGAAAAGCGACAGCCCGATGAGCGCGATGGTCGGCGCGATGACGACCGGCGAGATGAACTTCCGGAGGCGTCCGAGCAGGCCGAAGTAGCCGACGAACACCTCGACGACGGCCGCGACGATAATCGCACCCTGCAGTTGCAAGAGGGCGCTCTGCCATGCGATGCCCGATTGGTCGGCCGCCGTCGCCACGCCGATGACGGCGAGCGCCGGCGCGAGCATCGAAAACGGTGCCCCTTGCACGATGGGGTAGCGGTTCCCGAACGTCGTCTGCATCAACGTCGCGATGCCGGAGACGACGAAGAACGTCCCGACGAACCGCGGCACCACGTCGGCGGGCATGCCGAGGGCTCCGGCGAGGATGAGGGGGACGGCGATGTTCGCGCCCACCATGGTGAGGTAGTGTTGGGCGCCGAGAAGGAGAGCGGTCGGAAGGGGTGGTTTGTCGTCGATACCGTACTGCACGAACGAGGAGGGAGAGGAGTCGTCCGTCACGACCATCCCCCCGTGTGTGGTGGTTCGCTCCCGAGCATGGTTGTCCGAGGATTTTGTTCAGACTATATATGTCCTGCTTTTCGCGCGCGTTCGGGGGGTAACGACTTTGTTTCACCGGTTTCATTCGTGACGCGTGACCGACCGACACGGACGTTCGAAGACGGGGAACCGCGACCGGTGGCTGTTCGGTTGGGCGCTGGGCTATGCCGCGGTGGGCGCGTCGTCGCTCGTCGTCCCGCTGTACGCCATCGAACTGGGAGCGAACGCGCTGTTCGTCGGCCTCATCGCCGCGACCGCCGCCTTCGCCGGCGCGCCGGGCGCGGTGCTCTGGGGCCGGCTGGCCGCCCGCGCGAAGCGCAGGCGACCGTTCATCCTCGTCGCGCTCGTGGCGACCGCCGGCGCGCTCTTCCTCACGGCCACCGTGTCGTCGCCGGCCGCGGTCCTCGTCGCCAACGCCCTGTTGTGGTTCGTCGTCGCCGCGGCCGCGCCGGTGTTGAACCTCATCGTCGTCGAGGGCGTCCCGTCGAAGGACTGGGACCGCCGCTTCGGCGTCCTCAACCACTATCAGGGGTACGGCTGGCTCGGCGGCCTCGTCGTCGGCGCGGTCTGGTCGGCGCTGGCCCCGCGCCTGTTCGGTCTCGACGCGCTCGCGGTCCAGCGGCGGTTCCTCGTCGCGGCCGCGGTCGCCGCCGCGCTCGGTGCCGTCCTCGTCCGCGTCTGGTACCCCGAACGCTCGACGCTGTCGGCGCGGCGGTTCGCCCGTGTGTCGGCCAGTATCCGCCGACAGAGCGGCCTCGTCGGGCGTTCGGTCCGCGCGGTCCCGTACGGTCCCTCGCGGCTCTACTGGGCGCTCCAGAGCCTCGACCTCGACGACCTCCGGGCGCGGATGAGTCCCGAACTCCTCCGGTACCTCGCGGCCGCGACGCTGTTTTTCGTCGGCTTCTCGGTCTTCTTCGGGCCGCTGCCCGCGTACCTCGTCGGCTCCGGCCGGTCCGCCGACGAGGTGTTCGCTCTGTTCGTCCTGTCGAGTCTCGGGTCGGCGGTGAGCTACGCGAAGGTCGGCGCGTTCGCGGCGCGACACGACCCCCGTCACCTCCAGGCCGGCGCGCTGGCGACCCGCGGACTCGCCTTCCCGGCGGTCGCCGTCGTCGGCACGCAGTTCGCGGCGCTCGCCGCGCTCGTCACCCTCGGCGCGACGTTCCTCGTCATCGGCGTCACGTGGGCGGTCATCGCGGTGACGGCGACCGGGATGGTGACGCGACTCGCGCCCGACCGGATTCGCGGGGAGGCCCTCGGCGCGTACACGGCGCTTTCGAGCCTCGGCGGCGGGGTCGGCTCGGCGCTCGGCGGGTTCGTCGCCGACGCCGCCGGCTACGTCGCCGCGTTCGGCCTCGCGGGCGTCGTCGTGGGTTGTGCGCTCGTCGTGGTGGTACTCACCGGCGGGCGGGGCGTCGCGGCGGGAGAGCAGTCGCTCGCCGATTAGGTTCTCGAAAACGAGAGCGGGGCCGGTCGCAGAACGTCCCTACTCGATGGCGTGCACCGGCGAAATCCAGACGACGAGGTCGCCGTCGCGCTTGATGACGCCCTCGATGGAGTCGTCTTTTTCGAGCGGCGGGTCCTCCACGTCGTCCATCGAGACGCGCACGACTTGGTACACCTCGTCGACGAGCCAGCCGGTCGCGGCCTCGTCTTCGAACTTGTTGGGGTCGAAGATGACGATGCGCTTCGACTCGCCCTCGTCGTCGATGCTGAGAAGCGACTTCGGGTTGATGATTGACGTGGTCCGCCCGCGGAGGTCCATCACGCCCTCGACGTAGTCCGGCGCGTTCGGAACCGCCGTGAGCTGGCCCTTGTCGACGATTTCGCTCACGTACTCGATATCGACGCAGTACGTCTCCGGGCCGAGTTGGAATTCCAGCACCTGTACTTCTTCGGCGGAGTCCTCCGCGTCGGTCTCGTCCGCGCTCATCTCGGTCGTGATTGCATCTTGTCGCATGGTCATCCCCGGCGGCGACATCCGCCGCCACCTGTCTGCTTCAGAGTGGTGAGATTCAGCGTATAAAGATACGTACCCGATTATCAGCCGTGATTATCCTCGCCGAGTGTTTATATACCCGATTTCCGAACCTCGGAGGTAGATGAGCGGTCAACGAAACGGCACACTAACGAATCCACCGAGCCCTCGGCGGGGGGGCCACTCGGCGTCGTCGAGTTCCCGCCGACCCGGAACCGCCGGGTGGGGACGATGAGCGCGTCCGCCGGCGCGGAGCCGACTCGCGCGGTCGTCGTCGACGACTCGCGGTTCATGCGGACGCTGATTCGCACGCTCCTCGAAGACGCCGACGTCGAGGTCGTCGCCGAGGCGGCCGACGGCCGCGAGGCGATTTCGGTGGTCGAGGCGAACCGACCGGACGTCGTGACGATGGACATCGAGATGCCCGAGATGAACGGACTCGACGCGGTCGAGGCCATCATGGAGGAGTGTCCGACGCCCGTCCTCATGCTCTCGGCGCACGCCGAGGAGGACGCCGATGTGACGTTCGAGGCGCTCGACCGGGGGGCGGTCGACTTCGTGACGAAGCCGGGCGGCGAGGTCACCTCCGAGATGCCCCGCGTCAAGCGGGAACTGGTCGAGAAGATTCAGTCCGCCGCGGCGGTCGACCTCTCGGCGACGCGCCGGGGCTCCCGGCCGCCGAAGACGGAGCCGAAGTCGACGGCGACCGCGGGGTCGAAACCGGCGTCTTCGGGGGCGACCGGGTCGCTGCCGACCGAGGGCTCGACGCTGATTATCGGCGCGTCCACGGGCGGGCCGAACGTCGTCGAGCGGTTGCTCGCGGCGCTCCCCGAGGAGGCGGGCCTCCGCGTGCTGGTCGTCCAGCACATGCCGGCCGGCTTCACGAAGCGCTTTGCGGCGCGGCTCGACGGCCGCTGTGACTACGAGGTCCAAGAGGCGAGCGACGGCGAGCGAATCGGTCCCGGGCAGATTCGCATCGCACCCGGCGGTTCCCACCTCCTCGTGACCGGCGACCGGGCCGGACGTCTCCGGCTCGAACTCTCCGACGACGAGCCGCTCCACGGCGTCAAGCCGGCTATCGACCTCACGATGGCGTCGGCCGCCGAGGCGGTCGACGCGCCGCTGGCCGGCGTGCTCCTCACCGGCATGGGCCGCGACGGCGTCGAGGGGATGACCCGAATCAAGCGGGCGGGCGGCCACACGGTCGCACAAGACGAATCGACCTCCGCGATCTTCGGAATGCCGAAGCGGGCCATCGAGGCCGGCTGTGTCGACACCGTCTCGGCCGACGGGCGAATCGCAGACGAAGCACTCCGCGGGCTCACTACCTGACCATGGACGAAGAACTCTACCAAGCATTCATCACCGAGAGCGAAGAGAGCATCACGCAGTTGAACAACTCCCTGCTGTCGCTGGAGTCGAACCCGGACGACACCGAGGCCATCGACGACATCTTCCGGCAGGCCCACACGCTGAAGGGGAACTTCGGTGCGATGGGATTCGACAACGCCGCGACGGTCGCCCACGCCGTCGAGGACCTCCTCGACGAGATTCGCCACGAGCGACTCGACGTGACGGCCGAGCGGATGGACCTCGTCTTCGACGGGATGGACCTCATCGTGGAGATTCTCCACGACATCGAGGAGAACGGCGAGTCCACCATCGACCCGACCGACACGGTCGAGGAGATTCGCGCCGCCGTCGAAGACGGAGGTGACGCGGGAAACTCGAACCCGGCGGCGTCTGACGAGGCCGACCGCGAGTCGGTCGACCTCGACTCTCTCGCCGCCGACTGCGTCGACACCGATGCGCTCGACGCGACCACGCTCACCCACGCCCACGTCGAACTCGACGCGGGCCAGATGAAGGGCGTCGACGCCGGCATCTTCCTCAGTAGCATCCCGGAAGAACTCGACGTGGTCGGCGCGAACCCGAACCGCGACGCCATCGAAGACGGCGAGTTCGGCGACGGCTTCGACCTGTTCGTCGCCGAGCGCGACGCCGCCGTCGTCGAAAGCGAACTCGACGGGCTCTGGAAGGTCTCGACGGTCGAGACGACCGACGTGTCCGACGCGCTCGCCGGCGGCGACGAGGCCGCGGACGCCGGCGACACTCCGGCGGCGGAGTCGGATATTGACGCCGGGGTTGACGCCCCGGCATCGGATGGCTCCGACCAGTCCGCTGACGCTGACGGCGCTGTCGACAGTGACAGCGACGCGGCGTCCGACGCACCCAGCGTCGACGACGGGAGCGAAGGAGACGCCGACGAGGCCGAGTCGACCGAGAGCGACGAAGAACCGGAGTCCGGCACGGAGAAGAAAAAAGAGGCCCGCTCCATCTCCGCGGTCAAGTCCGTCCGCGTGGACGTCGACCAGCTCGACGAACTCCACGAACTCGTCGAGCAGTTGGTCACGAGTCGCATCAAGCTCAGAAACGCCATCGACGTGGGCCAGACGACCGCGCTCGACACGCTCGACGAACTGGACAAGATTTCGTCGAACCTCCAGAACACCGTGATGGACATGCGGCTCATCCCGCTGAAGAAGGTGTTCGACAAGTTCCCCCGACTGGTGCGCGACCTCGCCCGCGAGCAGGACAAGCGCGTCTCGTTCAAGGTCGAGGGCGCGGACATCGAACTCGACCGCACCATCCTCGACGAGATTTCCGACCCGCTGATGCACGTCCTCCGGAACGCCGTCGACCACGGCATCGAAGCACCCGACGTGCGCGAGGCAAACGGCAAGTCCCGCACGGGGACCATCAGACTCTCCGCGCGCCGCCAACACGACACCGTCATCGTGACCGTCGAGGACGACGGCGGCGGTATCAACGCCGACGCCGTCCGCGAGAAGGCCGTCGACAAGGGCGTGGCGACCCGCGAGGAGGTAACCCAGATGCCCGACAGCGAGGTGTACGACTACATCTTCCACCCCGGCTTTTCGACCAACGACGAAATCACGGACGTGTCCGGCCGCGGCGTCGGCATGGACGTGGTGAAGACGACCGTCGAATCGCTCGACGGCTCGGTGTCGGTCGAGAGCGAACCCGGCGAGGGAAGCACGTTCAACATCCGGCTGCCGGTGTCGGTCGCCATCATCAAGGTGCTTTTCGTGCAGGTCGAAGACCGCGAGTTCGGCGTCCCCATCAAGTACATCGACGAGATAAGCCGGCGCGACCGCGTCCAGACGGTCAGCGGCGCGGAGGTCATCGTCCACGAGGAGACTATCTTCCCGCTGATTCGGCTCCGCGAGGCGCTCGAAATCGACTCGCCCGAACCCGACGACGGCATGGTGGTCCGCATCCGTCCCGACGACAGACAGGTCGCGCTACACTGTGACGGCGTGACGAAACAGGAGGAAGTCGTCGTGACGCCCCTACAAGGACCGCTGTCGGGCGTCGGCGGGCTGTCGGGAACGGCCGTCATCGGCGACGGCAACGTCATTCCGATTCTGGACGTCTCGACGCTCGAACTCCCCGCTGACGGCCAGCAGGCGATGCGCGAGTTCGACCCGAGCCAGCTCCCCGACACCGCCGAGGAGGCGGCCGACTGATGCCCTCGTCGGCGACCGACGACCCGGCGTTCGGCCGGCTCTTGGACTACATCGAAGACTCCCTGCAGTTCCAGACGAGTTCGTACAACGACGCCTACCTCGACCGCCGAATCTCCGCGCGGATGCGGCGGCGACGTGTCGACGACTACGGGTCGTACCACAACCTCCTCACCGACGACGAGGAAGAACAGCAGGCGCTCCTCGACGCGCTGTCAGTCAACGTGACGAGCTTCTTCCGCAATCCCGAGGTGTGGGAGGCACTCCGCGAGGTGCTCCGCGACCTGAGTTCGCGGGGGAGCCGCCACGACCCCATCAAGATCTGGAGCGCGGCCTGCTCGGACGGCCGCGAGGCCTACTCGCTGGCGATGCTCGCCCACGACGACGACCGCGTCGACGAGCGCCGCATCGAAATCGTCGGCACGGACATCAAACGCGAGATTCTCCGCGCCGCCAGGGCGGGCGAGTACCGCGCCTCCGAGACCAACGACGTGGCCGAACAGCTCGACCCCATCGGCCGCTGGGAGCGCTTCGTCGACCGCGACGACGACACCTTCCGGGTGAAAGACGCAGTCACCGACATGGTCCGCTTCGAGCGACGCGACCTCATCCGCGAGGAGCCGCCGGGGACGTTCGACCTCGTCGTCTGTCGGAACCTGTTCATCTACATCAACGCCGAGTCGAAGCGGGCGGTCTTCGAGACGCTCGGCTCCGCGCTGAAGCCGGACGGGTACCTCACCATCGGCATGACAGAGACCATCCCGCCGACGTGTAGACAGCAGTTCGACCCCGTCGAGAAACGACTCCGCATCTACCGCGCGAGCGACGCCGCGGTCGGGAGGTGAGCGATGAAACCCGGTGAGCAAAAACTCGGAGACACCCGCGGGCGGTTCCTCCAAGTCATCAAGAACGGCCGGGAGATACACGACGTCGACTGGACGAGCGGCCGAATTCTGCTTTCGAACAGGCGGCTCATTCTCGCGGGGACGGGCGGCAAGCGGACGATTCAGCTCTCGAAGATACAGGAGTTCGGCGGCCGGTACGACGTGAACCAGCGCATCGCGACCGTCTCCGACTACTTCAGCGTCCACATCCCGTCGGGCGTCGTCCTGCTCGCGCCCGTCGACTACGACGAGTTCGAGACGGACTTCTTCGGGGCGCTCCTCAACACCGAGCAGTTCCTCGCGCGACATCCCGCAGTCGCCGGCGGCGTCGTCCAGAACACCGAGTGGGAAAAGTCCCGGCTCAAAGTCGAAGACGAGGCCGTGAGCATGGCGACCGTCGGCGGCAAGTTCGTCGAGGTCCGCCTCGACGACATCGGCGACGTGAAGACCGGCGAGCGAACCATCGTCGACAAACACCGGAGCGTCATCGAGGTCGAACACTCCGACGACGAGGGGACGAGCCTCCAGACGTACATCTCCGGCTCCGACCGCGCCGTCAGCTTCCTCTACACGCTCCTCCGCGAGGGCGAGGAGCTTTCCGAGACCTCTATCGAACTGAGCGAGACGGACAAACAGGTCCTCACGGCGCTGTACTCCGGCGTCTCCCCGTTCGACATCCCCAGCTTCCTCGGGCTCGACGTGGACGAGGTCGAGGAACTCTTCCAGCGGCTCATCGACCACAACGTCGTCGAGGAGATTCGCGTGCGCCACGAGGTGCAACTCAACGCCCGCGGCCGCAGCATCGCCTCCGACGCCATCAACGAACAGTAGTCAGCACTCGGTTTTTCCCGGGGAACTCGCCGGACGAGAGCGACGCGTCGCGCTCGTCAGTCGTCGCTCGCGCGCCGAGAGGCGCGTTCGAGTGCGATTCCGGCGAAGAGACCACCCAACCAGAGCCCGCCCAAGAGAACCATTCCCCGAACGCGCCCGCCGGGTTCGAGGTGCAGGCCGTACGCCGCGAGGATTGGTAAGAGGGCGCTCAAGACGCCGACTATCGTGTACCAGAAGTGGTCGTTCGGTCCGGACCACCGCCAGCGGTACGCGGGAAACGCGGCGTACCCGAAGCCGGCGATTGTGTACGTGAGAAGGAGAGCGACCCCAACCCAGACCGCACCGTGTCGGAAGCCGAATGAGTAGCTGACCGCGCTCCCGACTCCCAGACCGAAGAGCGACGAGGCCCACGTTCGCATAGAAACAGAATCAGTTGCACCGTTGATAGTTCTTCCCGGTCGCCGGTCGACTCCGGTTTCGGGAGAAACGCCCGCTCTCAGACGTTCACGTCTTCGATTTCTTCGTTGACGACGAACCGTCCCTGCGGCGTCAGCGAGGTCGGAAGCTCGTCGTCGCCGATGAGTTCCTCCTCGTGGAGCTTCTCCAGTTCCGCGTCGAGGACTTCCTCTTCGACGCCGAGGAGTTCGCTGAAGTCGACTTCCGCGGCCATCTCGCCGGCGGAGTACAGTCCGACGAGGACTTCGAGGCCCTGTTCCGTGACCTCGACGTTTCGGACGCCGGACTTTATCCAGTGGTAGACGAGCCGGAGGTAGCGCCCGAGGATGTTCATCTTCCGACGCGAGTCGAGCGTTATCTCGGAGGTGACCGTCTGACCCTGCTTGACGTGCTGGACCGAAAGCACCAGCCGCGTTTCGCCGTCGACGGTCCGCTCGAGCACCTCGAAGAAGATGACGCTCGCGAGGTCGATGTGGAACGGGTCGCCGTTCTCCGTGAGCGGGCCGTCGTCGTCGGGGAACGTGACGGCCTCGTAGTCGAGGTGGAGGCCGGAGGGTTGTCGCTCCGTGTCGAGGACGCGCCCGCCGATGCGGGCCGGGTGGGTGACCTGCGCGCGCGAGCCGTTGAGCGCCGCGCGGAACAGCAACAGCGAGAACTTCTCGATGGTATCTCGGTCGCCGCCGATGACGGTCGTCCGGCGCTGGCGGCCGATAATGTAGCCGACCATCACCGTGTAGTCGAAGAACTCCTCGACCTCCGGGGGGACCTGGCCGACGGCGATGTCGAAGATGGAGGTGATGGGGATGACGGTCTTGGCCTTCGACGTGGCGAGGATAAGCCGGCGCTGGCTCATCAGGACGCGGCCCTTGACGGGCTCGAACGAGGCGTTGCCGCCGGCGACGAAGTTAGCGACGAAGTCGACGACGATGGACTCGCCGTCGCTGGTCTGTTTTTCC
Organism: Haloferax prahovense DSM 18310; assembly: GCF_000336815.1. Taxonomy (GTDB): domain Archaea; phylum Halobacteriota; class Halobacteria; order Halobacteriales; family Haloferacaceae; genus Haloferax; species Haloferax prahovense. Next base: position 67,173 of record NZ_AOLG01000012.1, on the reverse strand, counting down.
GTCTGTCTCTTCGAGCGCGCCCGCTCTTGTTCCTCGCGTTCGTCCGACGGTTCGGACTTCTTCCGGCGGTACGCCTGTAGGAGGTCGCTTTTCGCCACGTCGCCCCCCTCGGGCGCGCGGGAACGGGCCTCCTGTGGGGTCTGTTCGCCTGCCGCGTCTGGCATCGAATCTCGGGTCTGTTGTCCGTCTTCAGTCATATACTAATCAGCGCTCCTGCGAGCGACGAGGTGGCGACCGCCATCAGGGAGCCCACCCAGACGAGCATCACGAAGTGCAGGTAGGCGTTCGCCTTGTGTCCGCCGTCGACCATCCGAATCATGAGCGACGACAGGAGGGCGTTAAACAGGATGATGAGCGTCAGCATGTACTCGATGAAGGGCACGTCGTAGACGCCCGCGTAGATGAGCGTCCCGAACTGGAGGCTGTCGAGGTTCATCTGCGTCGAGAAGGACGCCAGAATCTCGACGACTTCCAGTCCGATGAAGAACGCGAACGACGCGGAGGCCGTGATGCCGTAGAGGACGCCGATGAGGGTGACCGTCGACTGCTTTCGCTGTCGGCGGAGCTTGATTATCTCGTTCATGTTACGGCTGATGAGCTCGCCGAGGAGCTTCGGTTTGCCACCCATCGACCGGCCGACGTTGTACATCTCGGAGAACTTCTGGACGAGATAGGAGTTCGTCTCCGCGGTGAAGAAGAACCACGACCGGTCGGGGTCGAGCCGCATCCGAAGCCGCGTGTACAGCCGCGATATCTCCCGCGAGAGGACGCCGAAGTCCTTCGTCTTGAGCGTCTTCAGGACGGCCGTGGTCGTGCTCTGTTTCGCCGTCTCGGACGCCCCGAGCGCGCGGATGAACCCGGGGTACTCCTCGTCGCGCTCGCCGATGCGTTTCTCGTGGCGGCGCGCGACGATGCCGGGGACCGCAAGCGGCGTCAGCGGCGTCGAGATGAGGAGCGGAATCGGGAGTTCCATCATGATGGGCCGGACCGTCTCACCGACGACGGTCAGGTTGAACGTGCCCAACGCGAGCACGAGGACCATCGTGATAGAGAGGCCGACCGCGCCGTACAGCGTGATGTCTATCTGCCGGTCCGCCTTCGTCCGGTACTCGCGCTGGTGGAACCACAGCGGGTCGTACGGTGACATCGTCCGGATGACGAAGTAGAACCCCAACTGCACGAAGACGAAGAGTACGATGACCGCGCCGATGGTCATCGTCGCGTCGGTCCCCGTCAGGATGGGGAGGACGATGGCGTTGATGATGGCGAAGGTCATCGACAGAATCATCGAGAGATAGAGGTCCTTCATGACCTCCAGGTTCCCGAGCGCGCTCTCGTAGACGGTGATGTACTTCTGAATCATCGCGTTCTGCTCGCCGAGGAGGAAGTCGTCGATGCTCTGGCCGGCGTTGATGGAGTACGCGAGCCTGTCGAGGAAGTCGGCGAGTGGCTTCGACGGGACCTCTCGGGCCCGGCGCTGACAGGCGTCGTCGAGCGACTGGTTCCACGCGTCGACGAGCTGGACGATGCGGTTCATCTCGGTCGCTAGCTCGCCGTACTCCTCCTCGCGCGCGAGCGTTCGAAACACGGCGACACGGTCGATGTTCGTCGTCGAGAGCACGGTCATGTGCGTGATGAGGAGGGGGAGTTGGTTCTCTAAGCTGCGGCGCGTCTGCTCGACGAGGAGCCGCGGGTAGAGGACGGCCCCGCCCAACAGCAACACGCCGAGGAGGAACACGGGGATGCGGACGAGAAGGGGAAGCGGGAGCGCGATGGCGCCGGCCAGAGAGAGCATGAAGAACACGATGGCGGGGCCGAGCACCGCGAGCAGGTACCGCGGCAGCGCCATCGGCATCTTCTCGTAGGACTCGATGATGTCGCTGATGAAGTCCCGAACCTGCACCGCCTGCATCGACGCGCTCTGTTCCCCTGCCATCTCGCTACACCCTCGCCATGTCGAACGGCAGTCCCTCGACGCCGTCGCGTTGGTAGTCCTCGATGAGTTCGTTCACCTCGTGGTAGCCGAGGACGTTCTCCTGAATCGCCCGGCGGACGAGTTCGGCGCGGAACTGGATGTCGTCGTATATCTTCCGCGTGTCGTCGTAACCGAGGAGCGTCGCGACCTTCTGTTCCATGATGAAGGAGTTGTTCATCCCCTGGAAGATGATCTCGTCTTGGACGGGGTCCCAGTAGAACGCCTCGCGGGTGACGACGCCGCCCATCTCCTTCGAGTAGCCCTCGATTTCCTGCACGCTCGTCACTCGGCGCAGGATGTCGTTGCCCCGGCGGACGCGGTTCTGGAACAGCGCGATGTCGCAGTTGTCCATGAACGTCTCGGGGACGTTGATGGGGTCGCCGGTGAAACGCTGAATCATCGAGACGATGTCGGACGCGTGGAACGTGAGCATCACCGGGTGGCCGGTCTGGGCCGCCTGGAACGCCATGCGCCCCTCCTCGCCACGGACCTCCCCCACGATGATGTAGTCGGGGCGAGAGCGGAGCGCGGCCGCGACGAGGTCGAACATGTCGACTTCGGAGTCGGAGCCGCGGCCCTCGCGGGTGAGGAGCTGCTGCCACGTGTCGTGCGGCGGGAGCACCTCGGCGGTGTCCTCCGCGGTGTAAATCTTCGAGTCCTGCGGGATGAACGAGAGGATGGCGTTGAGCGTCGTCGTCTTCCCCGATGCCGTCTCGCCGACCACGAAGATGGTTCGCTCGTTCTCCAGCGCGATCCAGAGGTACGCGGCCAGTTCGGGCGAGAGCGTCCCCCACTTGGCGATTTGGAACACCGAAAGCGGCACGTCGTCGCCCTGACGGATGGTGAGCGACGACCCCTTCAGCGACACGTCGTCGGAGTAGATGATGTTGATACGCGAGCCGTCGGGGAGCGTGGAGTCCACGATGGGGTGGGCGTCGGAGACGGGGTCGCCGATGCGTTCGCCCATGTTGCGGAGCCAGTTATCGAACTGCTCCGTGCTGTCGAACTCGACGCTCGTCTCCAGCAGGCCGAACGTCCCGTGGTCGACGTCGACCTGGCTGGGGCCGATGACGTGAATGTCCTCGTTCTCCGGGTCGCGCATGATGGGTTCGAGCGGCCCGAGGCCGACGATGTCGCGGACGAGTCGGTACTGTATCTTGTCGTAGGTCGTCTGGGAGACCTCGATGCCGGCCACGTCGAGCCGCTTGGCAACCGAGCCGAGCGGCCCGCGGTCGTCGCCCTCGATGTGGACGATTTCGGAGAGCAACTCCTCGATGCGCTCTTCGTAGTCGGCGCTTTCTTCGGGCGCCGGCTTCGAGACGCTGCGTTCGAGCAGTTTGTCCTTGACCCGGCCGAACACCTCGAGTTCGTCGTCGTCCATCTCGGGTTCGATGGTGTAGTACTTCGTCGTCTCGCCGAAGTTGCCGTACACCTGGCAGAACACGGGGCCGCCCAGCGGGTAGATGATGTTCGGACGCCGGGACTCGTAGTCGCCCGGCTCGTCGACGAGCATCGGAAACTCGCCGGTGATCTGTCGGAACCGCTTGAGGTGGTCCCGCAGGTGCGGCCACTGCATCGCGAGGCGCTTGAGGTCGTCCGACAGCCTGGCGGAGCCGTGTTCGCTCGCCATCTACGCCACGCTCCTCGATTCGATGACGAGCCCGATTCCCGACCGGACCGAGAAGCCGACGCGGTCGCCGACCTGCTGGCCCATCCCCGCGAAGCGCTTCACGAAGATGTTCCGTCGGACGTCGTTTCCGACCTCCACCATCTCCAGTTCGAAGTAGACGTCGGCGATAGAGCGGAACGGACCGATAGACCCCTCGTCGACCGACGACGGGTCGACGGTGATGATGATGGTCTTGCCCTTCGTCGTCAGCTCGCGGAAAAACGAGATGATTTCGAGGGCGGCCTGCCGCTCGTCGTTCTGCCGGACCAGCGCCTCGAACTGCGGGTCGTTGCGCAGGATGGCGTCGAACGTGTCGATGATGATGACGTCGGCGTCCCAGAGCGTCTCGGCGTCCATCAGCCGCCGGAGGAGCTGCTTGCGCTCCTTCTGGCTGCTGCCGCCAGAGAGCGCGCCACTGCTGTCGATTTCGGCCTGGAGGAACAGGATTCGCTCGTCGAGCAGATGCTTGACGATGTCGTACGAAAGCGAGTGCATCTGGTCGAGGAAGCCGCGGACGCCCAGTTCGGTCGAGACGAGCGTCACCACCGTTTCCTCGTTGCAGAAGCCATAGCTGAATCGCTGCGACAGCACGCTTTTTCCGGCGCCGTAGTCCCCTTCGATGAGGACGATTGCACCCTTGGGGATGCCGCCGCCGAGTTCCTTTTCGAGACGGTCGTGCCCGGATAGCCCGAGAGAGAATTGACTGCTCATGATACGCGGAATTCGAACACCTCTTCGTCACCGTCGACGACGACGGTCATCCGGTAGTCGCCCGAGCTCAACGCGATGTCCGTCACCGTGAGTTCGATGACGTTGCTCGGCCGCCACTCGGTGCCGTCGACGACGTTCACCGTGACGTTGGTCTGGTACTGTCCACCGACGATGATATCGAAGCCGCCGCTGGTCGCCGGGAGCGTCCTGAGGCCGGTGTTCTTGACGTATATCGAGAGGTTGTCGTTCGCACCGTCGTAGACGCCCGCCTGCGGGTCGCTTATCACTTCGATGTCGGTTCTGATCTCCGTGCTCACGTCGCCGCCGCGCTCGTCGAGCGAACTGCTGATGCCGGTCACGGTGTCGATGAGGACGCCCGAGACGCCGGCGGCGACGACGATACTGGCGATGAACAGGATGAGGCTCGGAACGGAGATGTCTGCCATTTAGTTCACCGCCCCCGTGGCGGCGACGCCGCTTCCGGTAACCACTTTCACGCGTGCGGGCGTGGGGTCGGCGTCGACGACGAGACTGAGATTCTCGCCGGCGTACCAGAGGTCGGTTCCGGCGTCGCCGTCGACGGTCGCGTTGGCCGCCGGCACGTCGACGTAGGTGTTGTCGACGAGCAAGGTGGTCTCGCTGACCGAGAGCGTCTCCGAGCCGGCGTTCGTCAGGTTCACCGTGAGGCTCTCGTTGCCCGCGTCGTAGGTCGCGTTCGTGACGGCGATGTCCGTGTTCGTCCGTTCGAGGGCCCGCTCCGCGTCGGCGTCCTGCGCTTCGAGCACGTTCTCCGACGCGTTCGACGTCGCTGTGTACAGCGTCCCCGTGGCCACGAGGACGCCGAGGAAGATGACGGCGGTCGAGCCACTAACACCGAATCCCATCGAATCTCCTCCCGTAGGCGACTAACTCCTCGTACAGTTGGCCCCGCGGGACGTCCTCCGCGAGTCGGCAGACGTACGCGAGACTCGTCTGGTGGTCGTCGATGCGGAGTTCGCCCCCGTCGGCGTCAGCGACCGACGGCGAAATCTGTCCGACGTGGGCGTTCAGTTCGCTCTCGACGGCGCGCGATATCCAGTCCTGCTCCCGATACTGGCGGAGCGCGCGCGACGCGCCGAGCGCGCCGCCGACCGCGACGAGGTGTTCGACCCACTCGAGGACGAGTACTTCGGAGACGTAGTTCGACGGGAGAGCCGCCAAGTAGGCGTCGGACTCCTCGACCGCCGCGGACGGCTCGGGTTCGGTGGCCGCGTCGTCCTCGTCGTCGGCCGAAAGCTCGTCTTTGGCCATCGCCGCGGTGGCGTACTCCGCCTCTAGCTCGTCGAGCGTCTTGCGGACGTCACCGTCGGCGTCTTCGACCTCGGGTTCGGACGGTTCGTCGCTCGGGTCGTCGGCCTCGTTGGCGACCGCTTCGAACTCGTCTTCGATGCCGTCGACCGGCTCGTCTTCGAACCCGTCTTCGAGGTCGACCGCCGCGTCGGCGAGGTCCGTTTCGGCGTCGTCAGCCTCCACTTCGTCCGTCTCTGCTTCGTCCGCCTCCGCTTCGTCCTCTTCGTCCCAGCCGCCGCCCTCCTCGTACTGCTCTTTGAGGTCGTCGAAACTCGCGCCGCCCGCGGCACCCGAGTCGTCGGCCTCGGCAGCATCTTCGTCGCCGTCGCCGTCGTCGAGGGCGTCCGCGGGACTCTCGCGTTCCGCTTCCACGAGTTCGTCTTCCGCGGCGAGTTCCGCTTCCTTCGCGCCCTCCTCGGCGTCGAGTTCGCCGAAGTCGTCGTCGAAGAACGACTCTGCATCGGCGTTCGCCACGTCTGGGTCGAGGTGCTCTTCGTCCTCGGCCTCCGCCTCGAAGAGGCCGAACGACCCACCCCCGCCGTCGAGGCCGCCCATCTCGCGGGCGTCGTCGACGAACGGGTTGATGCCGCGGGTGACCATCTCGTAGATGTCGAGCAGTTTGCGAATCGTGTCGTCGAGCTCTTCGACGGTCTCACCGATCTGTTTGTTCTCTTCGCGGACGGTGTTCATCCCCGACGAGATGGCGCTTACTTCGTTCTCGAGTTCGCCGACGCGATCTTCGAGCTCTGCGAGTTCCTCGCTGTTGTCGTCGTCGAATCCGCCGAAATCGTCATCGTCGAATCCGTCGTCGAGGTCGTCGCCGAAGTCACCAAACTCGTCGGAGAGGTCGTCTATCCCCTCCTCGAATCCAAGTCCATCGTCTGATGACATGTGTTGTTCTTCCGTCTCCGTTTCGTCCCCGGCGTCAGCCGTGTCTTCGTCGTTCTGCCACTCCATCATGCTCGCAGCGAGCACCTCCGTACCGTTCGCGGGGCGCTTCGTTCGAGCGACGGCCTGTCACCCGGCCGAGCGGCGGACCGGCCGGGGCGGTCCGACGGACTCGGGGGAGCAGGTAACATTGGTGCAAGGTACGTAAGTCGGTACAAGAAAGTTCCCGTCCCGTTATCAGTCGCGATATTTTAGACGTTCGGAATTTTCGCCCGTCAAGTATGTAATAAAAGTCAGACGGCGCCGTAGCGGCGGTAAGAAGAATTATCCGGCGTCGGCACGGACGTTCTTCCGACAGCCAACACACGTTCCAACACAATCATGACAGAACTAGTCAAGACCGGTGTCGAAGGACTCGATTCCATCCTGAACGGCGGTATCGTCAAGAACGCCGCGGTGCTCATCAGCGGAAACCCGGGGACGGGAAAGAGTATCCTCGGCCTCCAGTACCTCTACAACGGCGTCGACCAGTTCGACGAGGGCGGCCTGTATCTCACCTTCGAGGAGACCGAAGACGACATCCGCGAGGCGGCCGAGTCCATCGGCTTCGACCGCTGGCACGAGTACGTCGAGTCCGGAGATATCAAGGTTTACGACAAGCGGACGCTCCTCCGCGACGGTGACTTCTCGACGACGCTCGACCGCATCCTCGGCGACCTCCAGGACACCAACTACGACCGACTCGTCCTCGACTCGCTGACGATGTTCCAGCTGTTTTTCGACGACGAGAAAGAACAGCGCCAGTACCTCCTGAAGTTCATCGACATCCTGAAGGACAGCGGCCTCACCTCGCTTCTGACCACCGAGCAGTCGGCCATCTTCCCCGAGACCGACATCGGCCTCGAGAACTTCCTGACCGACGGGAACATCTACCTCATCCAGAGCCCCGCGGGCGCGACGAGCAACCGCTACGTCTGGGTGGCGAAGATGCGCAAGCAGAGTATCAAGAACTCGATGTTCCCGCTGGAAATCGCACAGGGCGGCATCAAGATATACGAGCAGGCGGCCGGGTTCTCTATGGTCGGCGAATCCCCGCCGTGGTTCGGCGAAGAGACCGAATAACGCGCGGGCTCGGCGGCGAGCGACCGGTCCCGACGGTTCTTTTTCTGTCTTCGCCGAATCGACTGTTCTGACGGCCCCGAACGCGGAGCGCGCGCCGCGCTCGTCCACTTCGCTCGGGGTCATGTCGCTGCAGACGTCTCGCTTCGCCTCGCCTCTCTGGCCGTCTCGACTCGGCCGTGATAGTCGTCTCCCAAGCGAGTGTCGTCGATGCCGGCGGCCGAGAGCGTTGCCGTCTAGTCCAGTGCTCCTGTGTGCGCGGTGTACTACGGACACACGACAGCGCCGCCGCTCGACGGCTGAGGTGGATAAAATGAACGGAAAGCGTGAAGTCGGGTTACAGTTCGACTGGTTCGCCCTGCGTCTTGCCCGCGAGCTGCTGGGGCATCGTCAGGATGACCTGCGTCGTGCCACCCGTGCGGGAAGTGATTTCGAGGGTGACCTGCTCGCCCGTCGAGAGGCCGCCGACGAGGTCGGTCTCGTCAGCGTTGCTGTCCTCGATGGCGGCGGTGTCGATCTTGACCTCGTAGCGGTCGTTCATGCTGTTGAGGACACCGAACGAACTGTCGTCGTCGGTGACCTCGGTGAGACCGAACTCATCGGCGTCGGGGTTCGGTTCCGTCCCGTCGCCGTCGTACTGCGTCTGGTTAGTCAGAGTCTCGACGCTGTCGCCGCTGAGGTACTTAATCGAGGTCTCGTTCATGTCCACCGCGTCCGAGCCGGCCGCCAGACGAACGGTGAGCGTGATGTTGTCGATGTCCGCCTCTCCGCCGACCGTTCCGTGCGAGTTGAGGACTTCGACGCGGTTGGTGACCTTGTTCACGGACTGCTCACCGGCGTCTTCGGCAGTCGCCTGCAGGAAGCCGGCCGTGTTCACGAGGACGCCCGCCGCGATTGCAGCGACCAGAACCATCGCGATGAAGACGATGAGGGTCCCGATACCGACCTGACCGCGGTCGTCGTCAGTAATTTTGTTAAACATATGAATCTCCTTAGAGCGCGATCGGGTCGTTGTCGTCCTTACCCGCGAGCTGCTGGGGCATCGTCAGGATGACCTGCGTCGTGCCACCGTTGCGGCTGGTGATGTCGAGCTTGACCGTCTGGCCCGTCGCCGTTCCGTTGGCGGAGGTGCCTTCGACCGTCGAGGTGTTGATGACGATCTCAGCGCGGTCGGACTGCTCGTTGAGGACCTCGAACGAACCGTCACTGTCCTCGAGGACGCCCGCGGTGAAGTTGTTCCCCGTCGTCAGGTTAGCGGGGTCTGCGGTGTCAGCGTTGTTGACGGTGTCGTTGTAGGTGAGCGTCCGCGCGGTCGTCTCACTCAGGTACTTGACCGTCGTATCTTCGAGAGAGACACTTCCGGAACCGGCCGCGAGGCGGACGGTCAGGAAGACCTGGTCGACCGTGCGTTCCTCACCGGACTGGTTGACCAGCCCGTGCGCGTTCACGACGTCGACGCGGTTGGTGACCTTGTTCACAGATTGCTGTCCAGCGTCCTCGGCGGTAGCTTGCAGGAAGCCAGCCGTATTCACGAGGACGCCCGCCGCGATTGCGGCGACCAGAACCATCGCAATGAAGACGATGAGGGTCCCGATACCGACCTGACCCCGGTCTTCTTTGATGTTTTCGAACATGGGTTTCGTGGGTTTGGTCCCACACTCAGCGGGGAGCGGGGAACCGTCACTCGTCAACTTGGAGAGGTGCTACATAACGCTACGGCCCTCAATATCAAGATTGATATCATGCGGCCGGTACGTCGATAAGTAAACTTCTTCGCACGCTCACGCGAGACGCTAGTCGACACTTACCTCAGGAAATATAAGAAAAGAGTCCGGAGCCGGAGCGGTTCAGTCCTGCGTAATCTTCCGCCACACGTCGTCGAGTTTGTTCTTCACCTCCGGGCGCTCGGTGACGCTGACCGTGTAGTCGTCGGCCTCGAACCGGACGACGATTTCGTCGACTTCGCGGCGGTAAACGTTCGTCCGTCGGTGCTCGTCGGAGAGAACCCGGTCGTGAAGTTCGAGGAGGCCCGCCGCCGTCAGTTCCTCGATTCGGCGATAACAGGTCGCGATGGGGATATCCAGCATCTCGCTGAACTCCTGTGCCGAGTGCGGTTCGTCCGCGGCACGGAGGATGTCAGGGTTGTATTCGTTCCCCAGTGCGGAAAGGGTCCTGTCAGACTCCATAGATGGAAATTTATCGGAACGCACCGCTTGTCAATGTGTTGGTTGTCTCTCTGCCACGTTCTCAGACATAGTAGTGAGTCTGTCACGCTCGGTGACGATGGGATTATATGCCACGACACCGAGCATTCGCCGATGGACGACGAGGACGAACGTCCTCCCAATCACCCGCGGGAACAGGGTGTCGTCGGGGCGGACGAACTGGATATCAGCCGCGACGAGCACGTCGCGGCGCTCGACACGGGCCGGTACGTCATCTCGACGGGAGAAAACAGGCCGCCCGCGCCGGTCGACGGCGGGGACAGTGACGGGGACGGTGACGACCGCCGACCGCCCGGCACGGACGGAACGACCCAGTCCGACTCCGAGCCGACCGGCGAGCGAGGAGAGAGCGACCGGAACACCGGCGCTCCCGAACTCGTCCTCCCGAAAGACCCGAAAAAACGGGCCGTGCTCGCCCGCCGACTGTTCGCAGAGCGCGTCGGAGCAGTCACCGCGGACCACGCGCTCGTCACCACTGCGCTCGTCGATGGCGAGGTAACCCGTCACGAGACCGTCTCCGACGACGTGACCGAGGTCGTCAACTCGTTTCTCTCGTGGTACGCCGACGCTGTCGGCAGCCCCGACACGCCGCCCGACGAGGTGCTCGGCATCCTGCTTTTAGCCTCGGAGGTACAGGTCACCTATCCCGGTCGGGCCGTCGAGGCGCTCGCGACCGCGAACGGACTCGACCGCGACGACAGTATCGGTGACCTCCTCGACGCCGTCGAAGAGGCCGGCGCTTCGTTCCCGCCGCGTCGACGATGATGCGACGGTGACAGGTTCCGGTTCGAGCATCGGAGCTCCCGAATCTTCGGTCGACACGATGTGACGCGGGCGAATCGCCCGTCCAATACCGTATCATCCTTGATAATGGGGAGGAAGGGTTTATGGTGTGATTTTCGGAAATCTGGAGGTATGGCAAGCAAGGTACTGGTCGTGGACGATTCTGCGTTCATGCGGAACCTCCTCAAACAGCTCCTCGAGGGTGAACACGAAGTCGTCGGCGAGGCCGAAAACGGGGTCGAAGCGGTGGAACTCTACCGCGAACTCGAACCCGATGTCGTCACGATGGACGTCGTGATGCCGATTCGAAACGGCATCGAAGCGACGTCCGAAATCAAGTCGCTCGACGCCGGCGCATCGGTCATCATGTGCACGTCGGTCGGACAGGAAGAGAAGATGCGCGAAGCGGTCGAAGCGGGGGCAGACGGCTACATCACGAAACCGTTCCAGAAGCCGAACGTGCTCCAGGCTATCGCCGACGTGATTCAGGCAGAGGCATGAATCTCGACGTCCGGTCGCTTCGCACGTTCAGTCGGCTCGCCCACTCGGGCGCGGAGAAAGCCGCGGGTTCGCTGACCACACTCGCCGGCATCGACACGTACGTCAACGTCACCAAGGTGGAGCTCGGGACGAAGGCGGACGTCGAAAACGAGTTCGCCGAACGCGACCTCGTGAGCGTCCACATCGGCTTTTCGGGCGGGTTGGACGGTCACACCGTGTTGGCGTTCTCGCCGGAGTCCGCAGAGCGCTTGGTCGACGCGCTGATGCCGGATATCGACGCCACCGACGCCGAGGGTGAACTCGCCGAGAGTAGCCTGAAGGAGGTTGCGAACATCATGCTCGGCGGCTTCATCGACGGCTGGGCCGACTACCTCGACACCACCGTCGACATCACGACGCCGACCTACGTCGACGACGAAAACGACGGCCCGCTCGACCACGTCGACGCCGAGGGATTCGAGAACGGCGGCGACGACGAGCACGTCCTCGTCTTCCGTAACCAGTTGGAGGCCGCGGACAACGCCATCGAGTTCGACCTGTACATGGTTCCGACCGCCTCGTCCATCGGGACCATCGTCGAGGCGAGCGGCGAGGACGGCGCGCTCCCGGTCGAGTCGTTCGCCGCCTTCTCCGAGATGATAAACGACGGCGCGAACCAGGCCTCGGAAGACATCACGGCGATGACGGGCATCGACACGACCGTCGAGGTGAGCCGGCTGAGCTTCGTCCCCATCGAGGGCGTCCCCATGTCGTTGACCGACGCGGTCCGCCGCGGCGTCGTGTTGGAGTTCAGCGGGACGCCGAGCGGTTACATCGCCATCCTCTTCGACGAGCCGTCGGCCGAGAACATCGCGAGTAGCCTCCTGCCGGGCATGGAAGGCGACGAGGCGATGCGCCAGAGCGCGATTCAAGAGATTGGCAACATCACCACCTCTGGCTTCCTCGACGGCTGGGCCAACGCGCTCGAGACGACTATCGACATCTCGCCGCCGAAGCACGTCCACGACATCGGGTCGGCCATCATCGACCCGCTCGCGACCGACCTCGCGCAGTCTCAGGAGTACGCGTTCCTCATCGATTCGACCATCCGGACGGACGACGACGAGTTTACCTGCGACATCTACGCGCTCCCCGACGAGACGGAGCTGCGCAAGGCGCTCAAGCAACTCTCGCCCGCCGCGTGAACCCTCCGTAGAGGCACCCAGTAATGCAAGTATACACCACGGACACGCCCGCGGCTCGCTCCGGTCGAATCAAGGTCGGAATCGCCGATTACGCCGTCTCCGGCGACGAGAGCACGCTGACCACGAGCGGTCTCGGCTCCTGTATCGGCGTCGCGTTGTACGACCCCGAGACCGGCGTCTCCGGTCTCGCACACGCGATGCTTCCGGAGGCGGACGACGGCAGCGAGCCGGCGAAGTTCGTCGACACCGGCATCGAACTCCTGCTCTCGGAGATGCGAGCCGCCGGCGCGGACATCGACCGCGTCGTCGCGAAAATCGCCGGGGGAAGCACCATGTTCGACTTCACCTCGGCCGACGGCGACGGCAGTATCGGCGATAGAAACGTCGCCGCGACGCGAACGACGCTCGACGGGTTCGGCATCGACGTCGTCGCCGAAGACGTCGGTGGCTCCCACGGCCGCTCGTTGGAGCTCGACAGCCAGACCGGCGACCTCCGCGTTCGGAGCGCGAAGAGCGGCAACCACGTTCTCTGAGGGCGTCACCGGCCGAAGTTCGGCTTCGAGGATCGTCTCTCCTGTCTCTCGTCCGTCTCAACTGCGTCGAGCGCCGCCCGCGAGCAGGGAACCGAAAACGGCTGACGCGTGAGAACCGACCGAAGCCGGTTCGACCCCGCACCAGAGGTATCAGTTCTGATAACGTCTCGAATAGATTTATGTCGCCTCCTTCGAATGCTTTCACCGAAACGGTACGATATCGCGTGTGACACCGCGGACAGCGCTCCGCGCTCTCCGCCGCCCTGAGTCGGGGGACTCGGGGGGAGTCGTGCCGTCCCCAACGAGGTGACCTATGTACTTGGACCCGGACGAATACGACCCAGACGAACTTCGACGTATCGCGCGTGACGCCCCACGGCCCAGACGGAACGGTGACGGCCGATTCGACGACGGCAGATTCGACGACAGCCGATTCGACGACGGCAGATTCGATGACGCCCGGTTCGACGACCGGAGTCCGTTCCGGTTCGACAACCCGCTTTTCGACCGGAGCCGACAGGAGGCGTCCGAAGCCCTCCGGTCGAGCCAGCTCGAACACCTGCTCGTCCACCAGTCTCGCGACGAGGAAGACGGCGTCGAAAAGCCGTACCTCCGCTCGCTTCCGGACAAGTACGGCGCGGAACGCGTCGTCTTCGACTGGCTCGAGTTCCTCGTCCTCAAGGGCGGGTTCAAGCGGGCGATGGACGCCCTCCGGTACTACCAGACGGTCGACTGGGTCACGCCCGGCGTCGAGGAGACGCTCCGGGACTACCTCCTCGGGTTCTCCGCTGACGTCGACGAACCGACCGACCTCGACGTCGACGACCACCTGCTGAGTCTGGTCTACGTCGCACGTCTCTCCTCGATGGTGTGACGCCGACCGACGGGTCTCGAATACGGTCTCTCCTTCCGACAACCGAGTGTATACCATGACTGCGCGAACCACCCGCCCGCCGAGTCCGAACCGAGTTGATACCGCATGACGAACGACGCAGCCGCCGCTAACGACGCTGGTGTGGCGTCCGAGTCCGACGAGACCGACGTGCCGACGGCCGTCGGCGTCAAGTTCGGGAGCGCCCGGACGGCGCTCGCCTTCGACGACGGCGACGCGGCGAGGACGGTTCACCTCCCCTCGTGCCTGACCGACGGCGAAGACGCGCTCGCCGGCGACGAGGGCGTCCACGACGGCGGAGAGACAGTCCGGGAGTCCTCCGAGCGAGTCGAGTTCATGCTCCGCTCGGGCGTGCCGGCGACCGCCCGCGACGCCGAGTCATTCGAGCGGTTTGTCCGCGAACTCTGCGCGCGACACGACCTCTCCGCCGAGAGCGCCGTCGTGTACGCGATGCCGACCGTCGACGACGATATCGGTCTCGCGAACTTCGGCACCGCGGTCGGCGAGTGCGGCATCGGTGAGGCGCTCGCGCGAGGCTTCCCCGAATCGCTGTGCGCGTCGATTCCGGCGCTCGGCGACGGAATCGAGGCGGTCGACGAGGTCTTCATCGCTCTCAACCTCGGTGCGACGAACCTCGAAGCGTGCGCGTACCGACGCGGAGAGCGGTTGCTCCCGTTCGTCTCCGCGGAGGCGTCCGGCGACCGCGTCGACCGGCGCATCGCCGAGGCGGTCGAAGCCGAGACGGGCGGGCGAGTGACGATTGACCCCGCCACCGCCCGCGGGTACAAGGAGACCCACGCCGACTTCGGCGGGTTCGACCCCTTCACCGACGCGGTCGAACGCGGGGACGAGGGCGCACACGAGTTCACCGTCGAACGGGGTGTGATGGAGCCGTTGGACGAGTATCTCGACGACGTGGTCGCCGAGCTCGGCGATTTCTTCTCGCGACTGGCAAGCTCGCACATGAAAACCTATCAGCTCGCTCGCGCACGCCCGCTCGTCGTCTCCGGCGGGATGGCGTGCATTCCCGGACTGGTTGAGGAACTCGAAGCGCGTCTCGCCGCGGAGCTCGACCGCCCGGTGAACGTGGTCGTCCCCGACGACCCGGTGACCGCCGCGGCCGAGGGCGCACACAGACTCGCGGTACGGCTCCGCGACGCGGCCTGAACGCTCGGCTCTCGGGTCTCTCGTTTTCTGTGCGACTCACCCAGTCGCTGCGTAACTCAGTCCGTCTCCGACTCGGTCGAAACCGTTCCGCCGTCGCCGACGGAGACCGCTCGGTCAGCGCTCCGGAGGCCGACGATTGCGACGGTCCCCCTGGGGTCGTTCTCCGCGAACCGGAGCCGACCGTTCGAGCGGTCGATTATCCACTGGACCAACCAGAGCCCGAGCCCGCTGATGTGTTGGAGCGGCGTCTCGGTCCCCGATTCGAGGACGGAGAGCTCGGCGTCGGGGACGCCCGGCCCGTTGTCGGCGATTCGAATCTCCACGTAGTCGGTCGAGGTCGCCCTTCGCTCGACCGTGACGCCGACTTCCGGAATGACGCGGTCGTTGTGTTCGAGCGCGTTGTCGATGAGGTGTTTGATGGCCGATTCGATGAGGTCGTCCGCGGAGACCCACATCTCGTCGGGGAGGCTCCGGTGGACGATGGCCTCGGGGTAATCGGACTCGATGTCGTCCAACTGCGCCTCGATGCGCCCGACGACCTCGACGGGTTCGATTCCGGACGACCCGCGGGTCAGTGTCGTGTCGATGTGGCGAGTCTGCTCGCCGAGTTCGACCAGCGACGACGCCTTCCGCTTTATCGTTCGAGCGTGGTCTTTCGACTCGGCGGGGATGCGCTCGTCGAGAAGGAGGTCCGCGTGGCCGAGGATGACGTTCATGTCGTTTCTGAGGTCGTGTCGAAGGACGCGATTCAGCACCCGGAGACGCTGTTCGTAGCGATGGCGACTGGTCACGTCCCGCGAGTTCAACACGACGCCGTCGACGGCGGGGTCGTCGAGGAGGTTCACACCGACCGTCTCGAACCGCCGCCACACGCCGTTCTTGTGGCGGATTCTGAACTCCGAGCGCACGGGAGAGTCGCCGGCTATCACCTCGTCGAGGCAGCCGGCGACCCGGTCTCTGTCTTCGGGGTGGACGAGGTCGAGCACCGACTCGCCGACGAGCGCGTCGGTCTGATAGCCGAGCACCTCGGTCATCGAGGGGCTCGTGTAGGTCCGTTCGCCGTCCTCGTTGAGGACGGTGATGACGTCCCGGGAGTTCTCGATGAGCGCGCGGAACTCCTCTTCGGTGTGCCGGCGCTCCGTCACGTCGTAGAAGACGAGCAAGAGTGCGCGGTCGTGCGTCTGGTCGCCGACCGCCTCGGAACGGACCTCGAAGTAACGGCAGGTGCCTCCGTCCTCGACGACCGCCTCAGCCCTGTCTCGACCCTCCAGAACCGTCCGGACCTCGGCCGGAACGCGAACGCTTTCGAGGACCGGCTCACCGATGCACTCGTCGACCGGCCGCTCTAGTAGCTCCGAGGCGGCACCGTTCGATTCGACGATTCGGTCCTGTTCGTCGAGGACGACGACTGCGTCGCGCATCTCCGAGAGAATCGCGTCGCGGGCGATGGGTGTGATGTCGAACAGCTGGTGTCTGAAGAGCGCCCAGAGCACGACGACCGAGCTGACGCCGATAGAGAGGGGAACCGGGTTGATTCGAATCGGGAAAAAGAACTCACCGGCGAGTGCGGCGAGAGGTATGAGACCGGCGACGACGAGGAACCCGGCCTGTCGTCGATGGATGCTCGAACTCCGGAGGTACGTCTTTCCGATGACGGTCAGCCCGGTGAGGGCGACGCCGGAGCCGTAAATCACGTGGACGACGAAGAGGAGCTCCGGACCGGGCGGGACGAGAAGGTGCAGACCGGCTCCTCCGGTGTTGTCCGGTGCGGTGGCCGCCCAGAGGTCGAGCGAGGACCCGAGGAGTCCGTGAGAGTGGTTCGTCAGCGCGAGGGCGATTGCGACGGCGGGCTCGACGGCGAGGAAGCCGACCATCTGGGTGGTGAGCAGTTGGTCCTCGCCGGCGTAGACGAGGGCGAAGATGAGCCATATCGTGGGGAGCACGGCCGCGCCGGCCCACGCCAGATACGCGTAGAACAACTCGGCACCCGGCGTCGTCGCGAGAAAGGCGAAGCCGTACGCGGTGGCCCAGATACTTCCGGAGAGCGTCAGGAGCGCGAACGGGAGGCGGACCCGCCGAGAGTAGAGTCGGAACCGACCGAGGACGACGAGCGTCACGACCCCCGCGAGGATGCCCGCGGCGAACAGCGCGTACGCGTACGGGAACTGCCCGACGCTGGTCATGAGTTGGTCGTGGTGCGCATCTGTGAGCCTCTGGAACTGTTCTTTCCGACGAGTGTCACATCGGAGCGATATCAAACGTGTATCCGTTTCTGAACTTAAGCGGTTCGCCCTCTTTATCAACGCTGATACTTGGTTCCGGTTGAGAGACAAGCGGCCGGTTCGAGGGGCTCTTACGCCTCAATAAGGTCTCATTCACCGAATGGTCGGTTACATTATCAGAGATAACATCACAGGGAATGCTGACGGTTCGCGCGAGTCGCAGAAATGTCGATATTCGGACGTTCGCCCGAACGCTTAATTCGGATGGATGCACACGCAGGGATAGATGCCGCGCGAGTCACGTCGTCCCAACGTCGCCGAAGCCCCGAGCGGACCCGGACCCCGTCGGGACACCAGCGACCGGTCGTTCGACTGGGTCGACGCGCCGACGAATCGGACGTGGAGCGACGTGGCCCACGAGCGCCTCCTCGCGACGACCGCGGCGGTCACGTCGGACGGTGAGCCGTTTCTCGACGAGATTCCGCGGACGCCGCGGGCCGAGCGGGTGCTCCTCGAGTGGTGCGTTCACCTCGTCGAGCGATTGGGCGGCCGCGGCGCGCTGGAGATGGCGTCGTACTACCGCGATATCGGCTGGATCGGCGACGGGCCCCACGACGCGATTCGCGAGCGCGTCGTCTCCTTTACCGTCCCCTCGGACTTCGAGGACGCGCCGACCGAAGAGGACCACGTCCGCAGTTTCTCGTACGTCGCCCGGCTGTCGGTGATGGCCGATTCGGAGTGAGAAAAGGACGGCTTCGACGAGTCCCTAGAGTCCGAGTTCGCGACCGATGATGAGGTGTTGAATCTCGCTCGTTCCCTCGCCGATTTCCATGAGCTTCGCGTCGCGGTAGAACCGCTGGGGGGCGAAGTCGGTCGTGTAGCCGTAGCCGCCGAGCACCTGCACCGCGTCTTCGGCGACTTCGCGGGCGGCCTCCGAGGCGTCGAGTTTCGCCAGTGCGGACTCTCGACTGACCCGCTCACCGGCGTCGTACCGCGTCGCCGCCTTGTGGGTGAGCAGTCGCGCCCGCTCGGTCTTGCGGTGCATCGAGACGAGTTTGTCGCGGATGGCGTCGAACTTCGAAATCGGTCGGTCGAACTGCTCGCGCTCTTGGGCGTACGATTTCGCGTGACCGTACGCGCCCTCGGCGAGCCCCACCGAGAGCGCCGCGATGGAGATGCGGCCGCCGTCGAGCGTCTTCATCGTCTGCTTCCACCCCTCGCCCTCCTCGCCGAGGAGTCGGTCTTCCGGTACCCAGCAGTCGTCGAAGGAGAGCTCGCAGGTCGGCGAGCAGTTGAGGCCCATCTTGTCCCACTCGGTCGTCACCTCGAAGCCGTCGTCGTTCTCCGGGTCGACGATGAACGTCGAGATGCCGTCGTAGCCCGCGCCGGGGTCCGTGACAGCCTTCACGAGGACGGAGCCGGCGACGCTCGCGTTCGTGATGAACTGCTTCGTTCCGTTGATGACGTAGCCGTCGCCGTCCCGCTCTGCGACGGTGTCCATGTCGCTGGCGTCGCTCCCGGAACCGGGTTCGGTCAGGGCCCAGCCGCCGAGGTACTCGCCGGTCGCGAGCGGCGTGAGCCAGCGTTCTTTCTGCTCGTCGGTGCCGAACAGTTCGATGGGCTTCGACGCGAGGCTGACGTGGGCGGCGTACGACAGGCCGATACCGCCCGAGACGCGACCGAGTTCCTCCACGACGAGGGCGTACATCAACTGGTCGCCGCCGAGGCCACCGTACTCCTCGTCGATGGGGACGCCCATCACGTCCAACTCGGCCAACTGGTCGAATATCTCCGCGGGGAACCGGTGTTCGTCCTCGATGTCCTGCGCGATGGGCGCGATTTCTTCCTCGCAGAACTCGCGGACGGTGTCGCGAATCATCCGGTGTTCGGCCGGGATGTCGAAGTCCATGCGACAAACTATCGCCGTCCCAGACATAAACTAATCGAACGACCATGAAGAATTGTGGCGGCGCGAGCGGCGAACTGGGGCCGTCCGACCCCTTTCGGGCCGACCGCCCCCGACCCGAACGCTCTCACCGCGTGGGAATAGGCGTCCGGGTCTTTTTGCGCCGCGGTCCGAGATTCTCGTATGTACTCCCACATCCTCTTTCCGACCGACGGAAGCGAGTGCGCGGACGCCGCCTTGGACCACGCCATCGAGCACGCCCGCACCTACGACGCGACGCTCGTGGCACTCTACGTCGCCGACGTGCGCGAGGTCGGCTACGCCGCACCCGCGCTCTCGCTCGAACGGGTCCGAGAGGCGCTCCTCGAAAGCGGCGAACAGGTGTTAGACCGCGTCGCCGAGAGGGCCCGCGAGGCCGGCGTCGAGGTCGAGACCGCCGTCACCGAGGGCACGCCCGCGAGCGAGATTATCCGTCACGCCGACGAGCGGGACATCGACCTGGTGGTGATGGGCACCCACGGCCGAAGCGGCATCGACCGCTATCTCATCGGTAGCGTCGCCGAGCGCGTCGTCCGCGGCTCCGACGCGCCCGTGTTGACAGTCCGACAGGAATCGGCGTAGGCCCACGAGGTTAAGCCGCCCCTCGTCTTACGGGGGTGCATGGACCTCCGTCGGCTCGTCCGCGGCCGCCTCGGGTGGCCGCGTCTGGAGACGGTCGCCCGCGAACTCGCCCGGCGGTACGACCGCGACACCCTCCACATCCGATTTCTCGAGGCGGACAACTGGCTTTCGACCCCGATGGTCGTCGACGACGAGTGGTTCGTGAAGGTCATCTCCAAACAGAACTCGCTCGTCCACGCCGTCTTCACCACCGGGCGGAACCTCGGCGCGTTCTCCAGCGGGACGGAGGGTTTCTTCGGTCACTTCGGGACGCCGCTGGAGATGGCCGAACACGAACTCGAAGCCACGAAGCGACTCCGGAACATCGGCCTGCAAGCGCCCGCGCCGGTCGAGGCGTTCGAGGTTGACGGCCTCGGCGTCCTCGTCCTCGAATACCTGCCGAACTTCCACACCCTCGACACCGCCCCGCGGGAGGAGGTCGAACGGCTCGCCCCCGAGTTGTTCGCGGCGCTCGCGGAGATGCACGACAACCACCTCGCCCACGGCGACCTCCGGGCGGAGAACGTCCTCGTCCGCGAGGACGGCATCTACTTCATCGACGCGACGAACGTCAACGACGAGGGGATGCGCGACGCCCGCGCGTACGACCTCGCCTGCGGGCTGGCGGCGCTCGAACCGCTCGTCGGTCCCAAGAAAGCCGTCGCCGCGGCGCTCGACTCCTACGGTATGGACGCGCTCTTGGACGCCGTCGACTTCCTCGACTTCGTCAACATCCGGCCCGACCACGACTTCGACGCCGCGGCGCTCAAAGGCGAGATAGAAAAGCACGCGGCGTAGCTGTCTCCGGTTCCCCGTGTCTCGACGTCCTCCGACTCACTCGCAGGGGAGCGTGCCGTCGTAGCTCGCGTCGCCGACCACGACGACCCCGCACATCGCCTTCGAGCCGTGGATACCACAGTCGTACTGGTAGACGCCGGAGTCGTCGAACCGGTAGGTGACCCGCCCGTCGCGGCCGACCGTCCCGGACTGAAACGACCAGTCGGTCGCCGCGTCGTCGAAACTCGCCGCGCGGACGTTGTGCTGAAGCGCCTCTCTGTTCTCCCACGCGACCGTCGTCCCCGGCTCGACCGACAACCGCATCGGCGAGAAGGCGACGCTCTCCATGGTGACGAGCGGGTCAGACTCGTCGTCCGACGCCGGTTCGCTCGTCGGCGTTGGCGACTCGGTCGGTGTCGGCGTCGCCGTCGTGTCCGGTGACGTGGTCGTCTCCGGAGACGCCGTCGTCGCGGTTGTGGTCCCAGTCTCGGACCCGGTCGACTCCGTCTCGTCGTCCGTCTCTCCAGCGTCGTCACCACCGGTACAGCCGGCGAGCAGTCCGAGTCCGGCGGTCGCGGCGGCGAGGGCTCGTCGTCTCGTGAGTCGCATACCGGTGGTCGGACCACCCGAAGAATAAGCGATGTCCCAAATTCCGCCCGATTGGAACCCCATCTCACCGAGAGCGGCGGGGGTCGAGGCGGAACACGGCGTTCCGTGACGGATGGACGAAGCCGCGGGGTGCGTCGCACCCGCGAGTCGCGGGCTACTCGCCCTCGACGCCCTCGTAGTCCGCGCCGCCCATGTAGAGCCGCGAGACTTCGGGGTCGTCGAGGAGGCCGTCGGCGTCGCCCTCGTAGGCGACGGTCCCCTGGTCGAGGACGTAGCCGCGGTCGGAGATGCCGAGCCCCTCGCGGGCGTTCTGCTCGACCATCAGGACCGCCGTCCCGAGTTCGTTCACCTTCTTTACGTCCTCGAACACCGACTTGACGATGTTGGGCGCGAGGCCCGCCGAGGGCTCGTCGATGAGGAGCACTTCGGGCTCCATCACGAGCGCGCGGGCGAACGCGAGCACCTGCCGCTGGCCGCCCGAGAGCGTCCGCGCCTTCGCAGAGCGCTTCTCGTCGAGAATCGAGAACTGGTCGTACAGCTCGTCGATTCTGGCCTGCAGGCCCTCGGAGCGGGCGACGCCGCCCATCTTGAGGTTCTCGTCGATGGTGAGCGACGAGAAGACGTTGTCCACCTGCGGGACGTAGCCCATCCCGACGCGGACGAGGTCCTCCGGCTCCTCGCCGGTGATGTCCTGTCCGCCGAGTTCGACCGAGCCGGTCCACGGCTTGAGGAGGCCGAACACCGTCTTGAGGACGGTCGACTTCCCCGCGCCGTTCGGCCCGATGATGCAGACGATTTCGTCCGATTCGAGGTGGAGCGACAGGTCGCGAAGGACCTGCACCTCGCCGTAGCCGCTGTCGACGCCGGAGACGTCGAGTGCGCGGTTGGTCATGGGCCGGCCCCTCCGAGGTACGCCTCGATGACGCGGTCGTCAGAGCGGACTTCGTCCGGCGAGCCCTCCATGAGCACCTTCCCTTGGTCGAGAACGATGATGGGGTCTGCGAGGTCCATGATAAACGGCATGTCGTGTTCGATGATGAGGAAGGTCTGACCCTCCTCGTTGAGTTCGCGGATGAACCGCTTGATGTCGTTTGCGAGCGTCGGATTGACGCCGGCGACCGGCTCGTCCAAGAGCAGGATGTCGGGGTTCGTCGTGAACGCCCGCGCCAGCTCGACGAGCTTCATCTGCCCGCCGGAGAGGTCGGTCGACGGCTGGTCGATGAGGTGCCCGATTTCGAACCGTTCGAGCAACTCGCGCGTCTGTTCGATGTTCCCTCGTTCCTCTTCGGTGACGTCGGAGCCGGAGAAGAAAAGCGAGAAGATGGACTCGCCTTTCTGCGGTCCGGGGCCGACGAGCATCGCCTCGCGGACGGACATCCCCTCCAGCCGCCGGGGCGTCTGGAAGGTCCGAACGAGCCCCTTTCGGGCGCGCTCGTGCGGTTCGAGGTCGGTCACGTCCTCGCCGTTGACGGTGACGTGACCGGCGTCGTTCTCGTAGAAGCCGGAGATGAGGTTGAACAGCGTGGACTTCCCCGCGCCGTTCGGCCCGATCATCCCCGTGATGGTCCCGCGGTCGACCTCGATGGAGACGCCGTCGGTGGCGACGAGGCCGCCGAACGCCTTCTCCAGGTCGGTCGTCTTCAGAACGACGTCCGACTTCCCGAGGCGCGCGCCCTCGTACGCGTCGTCGTTCATCGGTCGTCACCCCCGTTCGAGGCGGTGCCGCCGTCCGGGGCGGCACCCGACGCGGACGCGCCGCCGGCACCGCCCCCGTCGCGCGCCGCCGGCCAGATGAGTTCGTCCTTCGGCGGAAGGAGCCCGTCCTGCCGGAAGCGCATGATGAGGATGATGAGCCCGCCGACGAACAGCAGTCGAAGCGGGGCCAGGTCGACGCCGAGCGTCTGGATGAACCCGATGTCGTTGAGGAAGCGGGTCCCCTCGCGGATGGCGATGACGACGGCCGCGCCGACGACCGCCCCGCGGTTCGACCCGGTCCCGCCGAGGATGACGGCGATCCAGATGTAGAACGTCGTCAGGGGAACGAGGTCGGAGGGGTCGATGTAGAGGTTCAAGTGAGCGTAGAACGCCCCGGCGACGGCCATGATGACCGAGCCGATGACGAACGCCTGCATCTTGAACTGGTAGGTGTTTTTACCGAGCGCCTTGGCGAGGTCCTCGTCGGACCGGATGGTCCGGAGGACGCGGCCCCACGGCGACCGGTGGACGCGCCGGAGGAACAGGTAGACGACCGCGATGAGGACGACCACCACTGCGGCCGTCGTCGCGGCGTCGGTCAGCGGCAACCACGACAGGAGTTCCGGGATGCCGCTGATACCGCTCGACCCGGCGGTCCACTGGTCCTCGTTCAGGATGATGGCGCGGATGACTTCGGCGAGTCCGAGACTGGCGATGGCGAGGTAGTCCTCGCGCAGGCGGAGCGTCGGGATGCCGATGAGCACCGCGACGAACGCGCTCACGACGATGGCCGCGAGGAACCCGAACACCGGGTGAAGTCCGAGTCCGAGCGGGGAGTTCGGCGCGGTCAACAGCGCGGCGCAGTAGGCTCCGATGCCCCAGAACGCCGCGACGGAGAAGTTGATAAGCCCGGCGTAGCCCCACTGGACGTTGAGTCCGAGCGAGAGCAGGGCGTACATCCCGACGAGCGCGATTTGGAACAGGAGGAACCGCGGCCCGATGACGCCGGTGAGGACGCCGACGACGAGCAGCACCGTGATGAGTCCGAGCGTCGCGAAGATGCGCCGCTCGGTCGCGTCGCGGACGAGCGTCTCGCTCACCCACGAGGACACGGCGCTCATCCGCTATCACCCGCGATTCCGCTCGGGCGAACGAGCAGGATGGCGACCATGATGACGAACGCGACGGCCGCGGCGTACCGCGAGCCGACCGGGATGATTCCCCACTGGTTGAAAAGCGGAACCAGTTCGTGGACCATCCCGATGACGAGGCCGCCGAGCATCGCGCCGTAGACGGAGCCGATGCCGCCGAGGATGACGGCGGCGAAGATGATAAGCAGGATGTCGAAGCCCATGCGCGGGCGGACGAGTTCCTCTAACCCGAGGAAGACGCCGCCGGCCGCGGCGAGCGCGCCGCCGATGAGCCACATGGCGAAGATGACCTCTCTCGTCCGAATCCCGCTGACGCGCGCGAGGTCCGCGTTGTCGGCGGTCGCGCGCATCTTCCGGCCGAGGGTCGTCCGCGTCAGCGTCAGGTGCAGCGCCGTCACGAGGACGACAGTGAGCATCACGACGACGAGGTTGCGCGGCGTGACCGCGATGCCGAGCGTCTCACGGACCCACGGTATCGGTCCCTGTCTGGGCACGCCGTAGCGCTCCGGCTCGGTTCCGAACGACAGGAACACGAGCGCGCGATAGACGAGCGCGACCCCGATACTGGAGATGAGCAGGCCGATGGAGTCGGACCCCTTCACCGGTTGGTAGACGACGCGGTCGGTGATGACGGAGATGACCGCCGCCGCGCCCATACCGAACGCGAGCGCGAGGAAGAACCAAAGCGGCAGGCCGAACACGCCCGCGTCGCCCAGCATCGGTCGGAGGAAGCCGACCGAGAACAGCGCGGAGAACGCCCCCACGGTCATGAGGTCGCCGTGGGCGAAGTTCGCGAAGTCCGCGATGCTGTAGACGAGCGACAGCCCGATGGCCGCGAGGACGATGATGCTCGAAAACACCACGCCGTTTGCGACGTACTGGAAGGGGCTGACTTGGAGCGGTATCACGGCTCGGTGGCCCCCCTAAGGGTCGTTCGGCGTCCGTTCCGTGCGTGCATGGTTAGCTCGTGATGTAGTCGCCGAAGACGTACTCGTGGTCCTGGACGCTGTAAATCTGGTAGTAGCCCGGCGGGTCGCCGTTCTCGTCGAGGTCGACCGGACCGCTGACGCCCTGATAGTTGATGTCGCTCGGCGAGCCACCGTCGCGCAGGACGGCCGCGGCCTCCTCGAAGTTGAAGACCTCCTCGCCCTCGGGGCGGGTCACGTCGCGGACGACCGACGAAAGCGCCTCGCCGGAGAACTCGTCGGCAGCCTCGATGGCGAGCGCCGCCACCGTGACGGCGTCGTAGGCGTAGGCCGACCAGACCGTCGGCGTCGCGTCGTAGTTCTCTTCGAACGCGGAGACGAAGTTCTGGTAGTTCTCCTGGTCCTGCGGGGCGCTCTCGGTGATACCTTTCATACCGTCCATGCTGCCCGGGGCCGTGTTCTCGATGATGGAGTCGGCGACCGTGGACTCCGCGCCGTAGTAGTCGACGGTCGTGTTGTAACCCTGGTCGAACCCCTCGTTGACCATGACGGTGTACTCGTTCGCGTAGGTGAGGAAAATCCACGCCGAGGCGTCCGTCGAGGCCATCTCGGTGAGGATGCCGCTGTACGACGACTGACCCTGGTCGTGGGGTTCGTTGTAGGCGACGGTGCCGCCGAGTTCGGACTCGAACGTCTCGGCGAACACGTCCGAGAGGCCCGTCCCGTAGTCGTTGTTGATCCACGTGATGGCGACGGTGTCGTGGCCGTCGTCGCTGACGAGGCTGGCGAGCGCCTGCCCCTTCGCCGCCCCCGAGGGACTCATGCGGAGCAGTTCCGGCCGCGACGTGAGTTCGGGGCTCGTGCTGTTCTGGCTGATCTGGACGACGCCGGCGTCGTTGGTGACGCTGTCGTGGATGGCGATGGAGACGCCCGAGCCGACGGAGCCGATGAGGAGCGGCACGCCGTCTTGGTTGACGAGCTTCTGCGCGCCGTTGACCCCGCCCTGGTTCGTACTCTCGTCGTCCTCAACGGAGATTCTCAGCGACCCACCCTCGGAGCCGATGCCGACATCGTTGATCGCGGCGAGCGCGAGTTCGCGACCGCGGGTGTTGCGCTCGCCGTAGGGCGCGAGCGACCCGGTGAGCGAATCGACCATGCCGATGGTGTACGACGACTCGCCACCGCCGCTCTCTTCGGTGGTCGTGGTCTCCTCGCCGCCGCCACCGCCACTTTCCTCAGTCGTCGTGGCCGTGGTCGTGTCCTCGTCTTCGCCTTCGAGACAGCCGGCGGTCGCTCCGACAAGTGAGAGTCCCGACAGCTTCAGCAGCGTTCTGCGGTCCATGTCGTGTGGTGACATAACAAACTATGCTCTCCAGTTATCGTAAATATACCTGTAACCGTCCATGGTCGGGAGTCCGAAACCCGCCGGACGAAACGAGTATCCGCTCTTTATTTCACTAATATTTTTCAGAATGATTTGGTAGGGTCTCTCTTTAGGGTACGTGTCTCACAATAGCCGGCCATGATACCCCCCATCGCGAACAACTTCGTGGCGGGTGAGACGTCCGACGGGGCGGTCTCGCACGTCGAGTCCCTGAACCGCGACGGCATCGCGGGGATACTGAACCTGCTCGGCGAGCACTACACCGACCGGGCCGACGCCGACGCCGACGCCGACGCGTACGTCGACCTCGTCCGCCAACTCGGCGCGACGAACCTCGACGGCTGTGTCTCGGTGAAACCCTCGCAAATCGGCCTCGATATCGGCGACCACGCGTTCCGGGAGAACCTCGACCGCATCGTCGACGCCGCGGACGCCGAGGGCGTGTTCGTCTGGGTCGACATGGAGGACCACGAGACGACCGACGTCACCCTCGACGCCGTCGACGACTTGGGCCACCGGACGGGCGGGAACGTCGGCGTCTGCGTGCAGGCGAACCTCAAGCGCACGCGCGACGACCTCGAACGCCTCGCCGACGTGCCGGGGAAGGTCCGCCTCGTCAAGGGCGCGTACAACGAGCCCGCGTCCATCGCGTACAAGGAGAAGTCGAAGGTGGACGAGGTGTACGAAGAACTCCTCGAGTACATGTTCACCGAGTTCGACGACGGCGTCGCGGTCGGCAGTCACGACCCGCACATGATCGCACACGCTCGCCATCTCCACGAGCAGTACGGGACGCCCTACGAGGTACAGATGCTCATGGGCGTGCGCGAGGACGGCCAGCGCGACCTCGCGGACGCCGACATCGAGATGTGGCAGTACGTCCCCTACGGGGACAAGTGGTTCTCTTACTTCTACCGGCGCGTCCGCGAGCGGAAGTCGAACGCGCTGTTCGCGCTCCGCGCCGTCGCCGGCATCTGAGTCGGGGCGTCCGACCTACTGCGGGTCGAGCAGTTTCGATTCCGCCTTTCGGAGGTGTTCGAGCAGCGTCGTCTTCGAGATGTCCATCTCGGCGGCGAGTTCGCGGGTGGAAACCTCGCGGGGCCAGCGGTAGTAGCCTTCCTCGCGCGCGAGTTCGAACGCCTGCCGCTGACTCCGGGTGAGCGTGTCGAGCCGCCGACTGCGCTCCGGTTCCGCGCCCTCGGACGTGGAGATGGAGGCGACGCGAATCTCGGCTCCGGTCTCGTCCATGACGGTCTCGATGCGCGGCTGTATCTCCTCTCGCGCGCCCGCGAACCAGACTTCCCACCGCTCTCGGCCGTTTTCTATCTGCGTGGGGGCGCTGTGGACGAAGCCCTGCTTGAGCAACTGCGGACACATCATGTCGCTCGGGTCGTACTCCAAGAAGAACTCGCGGGCGACCGGGCCGGGCGCGACGTGCTTCCCGCGGGAGTCGAACCGCTCTTGCAGTTCCAACACTTCGCCGGTGAGGTCCGAGTCGGCGATAACGTCGAGGAGCGTTTCGACCTCGTCGAGCGACTCGCCGTAGGCGGTGAACAGGCCGTTCGACCGCTCGACGCCCGCGGTGGGGGCGTCGTAGATGGCGTGTGCGAGGATGCCGCCGTCGTACTCGCTCGTCGATTCTATCGCCCAGCAGTTCGGATGCCACAGGTCGAGCGTGAGGCGCGTGCCTTCACCTGACGTGCGCTCGCTCATACACTGGGTAATACGCCGCTACGTAAGATGTTGTCTGTGGTCACTCGGGGGCGGGTTGACGCGTCGACTCGGGCGCGTCCCTTCCATGGGAGGGTCCGGGGTTATTAATCCTAGTTGTGACTCTAGAGTCATATGGCGCAGGACGAATATCGACACTATATCGACGGCGAGTGGACGGACGGAACCGGCGACGAGACGTTCGAAAGCACGAACCCCGCGACGGGCGAGTCGCTGGGGACGTTCCGACGAGGGACGCCCGAGGACATCGACGCCGCGGCGGCCGCGGCCGACGAGGCGTACGAGGAGTGGCGCGAACTCTCGCACATCGACCGCGCGGAGTACCTCTGGGACATCTACCACGAACTGCGCGACCGCACCGAAGAGCTCGCGGAGGTCGTCACCAAAGAGTGCGGGAAGGAGATTTCCGAGGGCCGCGCCGACGTCATCGAGGCGTACCACATGGTCGAGTGGGCCGCGGGCGACGCCCGCCACCCCAAAGGCGACGTGATTCCCTCCGAGATTCCCGCGAAGGACGCCTACATGCGCCGCAAACCCCGCGGCGTCGTCGGCTGTATCACCCCGTGGAACTTCCCCGTCGCCATCCCCTTCTGGCACATGGCCGTCGCGCTCGTCGAGGGCAACACCGTCGTCTGGAAGCCCGCCGAGCAGACGCCGTGGTGCGGTCAGATTATCGCCGAGATGTTCGAAGACGCCGGCATCCCCGACGGCGTGTTCAACATGGTGCAGGGCTTCGGCGACGCCGGCGCGACCATCGTCGACGACGAGCGCGTCGACTCCGTATTGTTCACGGGCTCCGCCGAGGTCGGCCACGAGGTCGCGAGCAAGGTGGCCCAACACCCTGGAAAACTCGCCGCGTGTGAGATGGGCGGCAAGAACAACATCGTCATCACGGAGAAGGCGGACCTCGACATCGCAGTCCACTCCGCGACGATGTCGTCGTTCAAGACCACCGGCCAGCGCTGTGTCTCTTCCGAGCGCATCGTCGTCCACGAGGAGGTGTACGACGAGTTCAAGGAACGCTTCGTCGAGAATGCGAAGAACGTCTCCGTCGGCGACCCGCTCCGCGAGGACACCTTCATGGGCCCTCTCATCGAGGAGGGCCACAAGGAGAAGGTCACGAAGTACAACGAACTCGCGGAGAAGGAGGGCGTGAACGTCCTCGTCGACCGCACCGAACTCGACGCCGACGAGATTCCCGAGGGCCACGAGGAGGGCCACTGGGTCGGGCCGTTCGTCTACGAGGCCGACCCCCACGACGACCTTCGTTGCACCCACGAGGAGGTCTTCGGCCCCCACGTCGCCTTGCTCAAGTACTCCGGTGACATCGAAGACGCCGTGGAGATTCAGAACGACACCGACTACGGTCTCGCCGGTGCCGTCATCTCCGAGGACTACCGCCAGATTAACTACTTCCGCGACCACGCCGAGGTCGGCCTCGCCTACGGGAACCTCCCGTGTATCGGCGCGGAGGTCCACCTCCCGTTCGGCGGCGTGAAGAAGTCCGGAAACGGCTACCCCTCGGCCCGCGAAATCATCGAGGCCGTCACCGAGCGCACCGCGTGGACGCTCAACAACTCCAAGGAGATTCGCATGGCGCAGGGCCTCTCCGCGGACATCAAGACCAAAGAAGACGAGTAAGGTCGGTCACCCGCCGCGGCCCCGCATCTGTCCCACGTTTTCGTTCCGTCGTTTCACCCGTCGTCCGCAGACTCTTCCGCACCGCGAGCGGCCGCCGTAACGTAGACGCCGGGCATGTCCGTCTCCTCGACGGTCAGCGTCACCTCCTCGTCCTCCTGGGCCGGTCGGTCGGTCACGACGGTCACCGCTTCGATGGGGTCGCGGCGGACGAACGCCCAGATGAGGTCGAGTATCGAGGGGTGACCGCCCTTCCGGACGACGAGCACGTGGCGCGAGTCGGCCAGCGCCCGGAGTTCCGGCGACAGGTCCTCTTCGTCGAGTTCGTCCGGCGGGATGGCGTGCAGCACGTCGCCTCGAATCGTCTCGGTCATGGTGTCTCAACGGCCCCCGGAGGAAAGAAGCGTGCGCTCCGAGACGCGACCGGTATCGGCGACCGACGGCACCGTGGCTCGGAGCGAAGCGGTCGTCAAAAGGCGGAGGCGAATTCGCCTCCCACTGAATCTCGTGTCACCAGTTGGCGAAGTGAGACGAGGGGAGTGCCCCCACCGGGCTTGGGGGCGTGAAACGACGTGGCCACGTCGTTTCGGATGCCGCAACGGACCCCGAAACGTTGCGGCGGGTGCGGCGGATGTGGAGTCGCCGACGACTGGCGAGAAAAGCGCCTATTGCGTCGGCGATTTTCGCTTAGAAGCCGCGATGTATAAACCCTCCGCAACACGGGTTCCCACGCCCCGTGAGCGCACGGTTCCCGCGGTTCGTCGCTCCGGACTCACCGTGAATGAGCGGTCGTCTCCGGCCTCAGGCGGTCGCTTCGAACTCGCGCCGGAGCGCCGATTCGAGGTTGTCGAGTTCGCGGTCGAGGTTGCGCTCGAAGAACGCCTCTACACCCGGCAGCCGGCCGTCGACGATGAACTCGTTGACGAGGCGGCTGCCGCCGTCGTGCTCTTCGATGGTGTGTTCGCCCGTCACCCGCATCACCCGCGACTTGCCGACGAACTTGACGTGCGTCGGCTCGTCGACTTCGATGTCTTCGGTCTCGACGGTCACCGTCGAGCGGATGAGCGGAATCGGCAGTTCGAGGTACCACGTCGCGTGGCGGCCGTCGTCGGCCACGTCGAAGCGGTCGACGACGCTGATAGCCCCCGCTCGCTTGGCCGGGTCGGCGATAAACTCCCAGACGCGCGCGCCGGGAGCGTCGAACTCGAAGGTTCGTTTCACGCGGACGGTCATGGGATACCATCACACCTCCACAGTAAAAAGCCGTGGAATCGCCTCAGCTTCGGGTGACGCGCCACGTCGTCGAGCGGGCGCGTCCCCACTTCTCGATTTCGACGTCCTCGGACTTCTCGGCCAGCCGCGGCAGACGGGACCCGACCTGCTTCGCGGTGAGACCGATGGCTTCGGCGATGTTCTTCGCCCGGAAGTAGCCCTCTCCACGGCTGACGCTGTCGCGGAGATAGGCGAGAATGCGTTGTTCCTCGTCGGTGTACTCAGTCATCCTCGGGCCGTCTAGGGAATGGGCGTTATTAACGGTTACCCGTGTTCCTCAACGTTGATAGCTACTGGAACAGATGCGCACCGCAGACGGCCAGCGAGGCCGCGATAATCGCTACCATGAATCCGAGCGCCTTCGTCAACTGGTCCGGTCCGGCGACCATCAGCCCTGCGCCGACGAGCGTGAGCACGCCGAACAACGCCGCAAAGCCGATGGACTTGTCGGATTGCACCGTCTTGGTTTCCATGTTTCCGACCTTCGCGGGTGCGCACTTAGTTCATTCGACACCGCCTGTCGTGGGGCGGCGTGACGCGGGCGCGAGGCGTGCGGTGCGGTCCCACGGACCGACCCCGCGCTCGGCCGTTCGACATATGTACCACTAGTCTCGTGTGTCCACAACGATGGGACTGACATCCGCGTTGTTCGGCGGAAAACTCCGTATCGCACTCGTCGCGCTGGTGCTCGTCGCGGCCGGCGTCGGCGGGGCGTACGCGACCGGCGTCATCGGCGCGCCGAGCGTCGACCGGGTCGACAACCGGTTCGCCGGGGTCAACTCCACGGAGACGGTCATCGAGACCGACCTGTACGTCTCGAACCCCAACCCGCTGTCCGCGAACCTCTCGGGCCTCGAAGTCGACTACGGCGTCGAGATGAACGGGATTCAGATGGCGACGGGCGAGAAGGAAGGCGTCGCTATCGGGCGGGGGACCTCGGCGGTCCCGCTCCGGACGACCCTCGAAAACGAGCGCATCCCCGAGTGGTGGGTCTCGCACATCCAGAACGGCGAGCACACCGACCTCGTCGTGGACGCAAACGTCTCCTCGGAGACGCTGGGACAGACCTTCAAAGCGCCCGAGATAACTCGGAGCATCGACACCGACCTGCTGTCGGCGTTCAACTCCACGGAGACTCGCGAGATAGACGCGGACTCGCCGGTCGTCTCGGACCCCGTGTTGTACGTCAACGAGACGAGCGCCGAGTGGGGCGAGTCCACGAGCGAGCGCACGGCGCTCGAACTCACGTTCGTCGTCCACAACCCCAAGCCGTACCCGATTGCGGTCTCCGAACTCGGCTACGACATCTCCATGAACGACGTGGACGTGGGCGAGGGGACGACGAACTCCGAGTACGTCATCTCCCCGCAGTCGACGGAGACCATCGAGGCGACGACCTACATCCAAAACGACAAACTCGACGAGTGGTGGGTCTCGCACCTCGAACGCGACCAGACGACCGACCTGCGCATCGACTTCTACGCGAACCTCGACGCCGGCGGCACGACCCTCCGCGTCCCGCTCGACCCGCTGACCTACGAGAAGACGTTCGAGACGGACATCTTCGGGAACAAGGCGGCGTCGGCGGGGAACGAGACGGCGACTGAGACGACGACGACGCCGACCGAGACGGCCACGGAAACCGCGACCACCTCGACCGCGACTGCAACTGAGACTTCGACAGACACCGCGACGGCGACAACGACGACAACCACAACGACAGCGGCGACAGCCGAGACGACAACGACCACGTCGGACGGCGGGACCACCACGACGGACGACGGCCTCCTGTAGCGGTCGCGTTCCGCCCCGCGGCGGACGCGAAGTCGGACCGTCGTTCGACCGTCCCGATTCGCCGAGAAATCTTCGGTGATTCCTGACTTAGCCGACAACCCTTTACCGTCGGACGAGATATTCGATGATATGACACGGAGTACCCACGCTCCTGATCGAGTTCTTCTCCCGTAATGAGAACCCTGTGTCCGTCGAGAGCGACGACGAAACCATCGTCGTCTCCTTTGGCGACCAGTCCTGTGAACTGTCCCGAGACGCCGCCGCCGACCTGCAGGAGGCTATCGGCTCGGCGCTGACCGAGAAACGAGAGTTCTTCCGCACGGCCGGCGAGTACCGTCGGGACGGCAGTTACGTCGTCTCCCGCCGCGGCGCGGACTCCACTGGCAACGCGAAGGTGTTCACCAGTTTCGACGAACTGCGTCGGCTGTACGACCGCCTGCCCGAGCGCTTTACGGCCGAGGACATCGGCCGAACCGGCATCACGGGGTCGCGGCGCCACATGATACTCCGGCACTTCGGCGAGCATCCGGCGTTCGACTGCCGCATCGCCAGTCGCAACCCGCTGACGGGCGAAAAAGAGTCGTCCGAGACCGAGAACAACGACGCGATGGAAGTCATCGCCGACTGAGCGCGACGGCGCGCCACCCGCGGTCTTTCGTTCCTCAGTCTATCGTGACGTGGTCCGACTCCTCGTTGAGCGCGAGGTTCGACGCGATTTCGGCGTTCCGCATCGCGTACTGCGCGGTCTGCTGGAGGCTCACGAGCACCTCGCGAATCTGGAGGAGCTTCTGGTTTTCCATCTCCGGGAGGTCGTTGAGGATGTCGCGCTCCCGGTCGCTTATCTCGCGGAACAGCTCTCGACACTCGATGGTGAGGTCGTAGTCGCGCTCGACGACGGCCCGAACCGCGGTCGTCGTAATCTCGTCGACGTGGTCGGTGAACTCGCGGATGCGCCGCATCGTCGACTGGTCCACGTCGATGGTGTGGCCCTCGGCGTCCATGACGATGTTGGCGATGTCCTCGGCGTTGTCGGCGGTCAGTTCGAGGTTCTTCGCCACCGAGCGGTAGCCGATGAGCGGGAAGCCGGAGTCGAGGCCGACCGCCCGCGCGAGGTTGGGGTTCTGGTAGGACGTGAAGATGAGTCGGAGCAGGAGGACGAAAATCTTGTTCGCCTGCCGCTCGCGGTTGAGCGCCCGCTGGGCGAGGTCGGGGTTGCCGTGGGCGAGCGCCTTGATGGCCTCGCCGCGCATCGTGCTCCCCGTGTTTTCGAGGCGCTCGAGCAGGTTGTCGAGGGTGAAGTCCTCCGCGTCGACCGAGCAGCGAATCGCGATTCGCTCGGGCGTCTCCTCGATGACGCCGAGGCCCATGAGCTGGGTCTCGGCCTTGTAGACGGCGTTGATGTGGTCCGAATCGAGCGCGCCCTCGCTTTTCTCGATGTGGATGACGCGCCGTCCGAGGACGTACTGCGCCACGATGGCGCGTTCGAGCGCCTCCGCGTTCAGACTGTCAGCGCGAATCGTCGCCTTCGAGTCCTCCGTGTTGACCGACTCGGGAAGCACGGTCAGCGTTCCCTTGCCGCTCGTCCGAATCGTCACCTCGTCGCCCTTCTCGACGTTGTGTTCCTTGGCCCACTCCGCTGGAAGCGTCATCGCCAGCGTGGAGGGACCGAGACGCTGGACTTTCCGGGTTTCCATGCCAGTCAGAACCCATCCAATGACCTTAAATCTCACTATATTACACCCTCCATGAATAATGGGTAGTGGGTCTCATTGCACACGGTCCCAAATATTAAATCATTCACGTCGTCCGAATTCGAGTGAGAGGGACCTCGTCGGGCACCGCCTGTTCCGAGAGACTGCGTATCTCTCGGTCGGTCCGGTGAAGTGGCTCAGCTTTGCGGAATTCGACGCGACGCAGGCGGAGGATGTGTTCAGAGGAGGTGAACGTCGGTTCACCTTTTTCGGGATGAACGTCCGGTAAAGCAGCGTATTAACTGCGCAGTTCCGCGGAACGTCGTCGATACGGTCAGATTATACATTTCTAGTTAATATATAACTTTACCATTCTGATACGTTATACTAACACACCTCCCTGCCGCATTGGGCTTCGGAGGTTCAGGGTGGGTAACACATGGTATCGAAAGCCACACAACAAGAGATGGAGGGAATGCTCGGTCAAGTCCCGGGTTGGATGGAGAACTTGGCAGAACCGGCGAGCGAACACAGTTGGGGGCTCTTCCGCGACCTCAATCTGGGCGAGAACACCGAACTGTCCGCGAGAGAGAAAGCGCTCATCGGGGTCGGCGTCGCGGCCGCCACCAACTGTCCGTTCTGTACCTACTTCCACAAGGAAGAGGCTCGGTTGAGCGGCGTCACAGACGACGAACTCCGGGAAACCGTCAACCTCGCCGCCGACACCAAGTACTTCTCGACGATTCTCCACGGGAACGAGACCGACCTCGACGAATTCAAGGCTGAAACGGACGAAATCGTCGAGTACATCACGCAACAACAGGCACCGGCAGACGACTGACGAGACGGCCGACGGGAGCGTTCTCCCGCTCGATTTTTCTGTTGGCGCGGCGCGTCGAGTCGGTCACGACCGGCCTGCGCCCCTGGTCAGTACAGCGCACCAAGCGACCGCAACTGAGTAGTTCGACGGCGACGCTCACTCGATTTTCATCATCCGCCGCTCGACGCGACCCACGCGGACTTTCGTCCACCCGCGGAGGTCCGCGTCGAGGTCCGGGTCGTCGGTGTCGACCCGAAGGACCGGAATCGCGTCGAGTTTCGACCGCGAAGCGACGACCGACACGTCGCAGCGGCGAATCACGTCGGGAGAGAGTTGAGGGTTGCCGCGGCCGAAGACGAACCCCTGTCCGCCGATTGGCGTGACGACGATGACGTTCTCCTCGCCGAGGCTCGCCAGAATCTCGGCTTCGGTCGCGTCGCGGGCGAGTACCTCGCCGTCGCGGTAGATGTCGACGCCCAGCGGCGACCCGTCGATACCCAACTCGGCTTTCACCGCGCCGACGGTGCTCCCGGGGCCGAGGACGTAGGTGACGCCCGCCGTCGCCCGGATGTCGTCGGCGACGCCCGCAGCGAGCGCCTCGACGGTTCCGCCGCCGGTCTGTTTCGACGACTGGAGGTCCTCGGCGACGGGAACGTGCGCGACCGCCCGAAGCTCCGGCCTGACCTCGCCGGCGCGGTAGTCGTCCTCGTCGATGTCCATGACCTCGCGGGCTTCGGTCCGCTCGAACGAGGTGACGACGTGGGCGGCGTCCTCCGGCGAGACGGCGAAAACGGAGGAGTAGACCTTCACGCCCGCGGGGACGCCGAGCATCGGGACGTCGGTGCCGTCGAGCGCCTCGGCCACGTCGGCGGCGGTCCCGTCGCCGCCGACGAACAACACGAGGTCCGCGTCGGCGGCGACAAACGACTCGACGGCGGCGACCGTGTCGGCCGCGCTCGTCTCGCCGCCGGACGGCTCGCCGAGCACGTCGGGGTCGAACCCGGCATCTCGGGCGGCCGACGCGCCCATCTCCCCGCCCCACGCGAGCAGTTCTGTCTCGGGGACAGCCTCGAAGAGCCGCGAGAGCGCCCGTCGCGCCCGCTCCGGCGACCGCGGCTCCGCGCCGCGCGCTCTGGCCTCCGCGACTTTCCCGTCGGTTCCCTTCAGGCCGACCCGGCCGCCCATCCCCGCGACGGGGTTGACGACGACACCGATTCGCATGACTGAACGAACCCGCGCCCGGGGGAAAAGCGACGCGGTAACCGGCGGCCGAACCGCCCGCCGCGAGCGACGGTGCCGCGGGCAGCGCGCGTCGACCTCGGTGGCGACGTTCAGCCCGCACCGACCGTCGCCGGAACCTCACCGTTTAACAAGGGGACCGAGCAATTGTCATCCATGATTCCGTTAGAATCCGCCGGACAGGTGCTGCCGACCTCGGAGACGGCC
Organism: Haloferax prahovense DSM 18310; assembly: GCF_000336815.1. Taxonomy (GTDB): domain Archaea; phylum Halobacteriota; class Halobacteria; order Halobacteriales; family Haloferacaceae; genus Haloferax; species Haloferax prahovense. The sequence continues at coordinate 30,475 of NZ_AOLG01000012.1, read as the reverse complement.
GCGACCGTGCTTCTCGTGGGTATTCTCATGACCGCCGGGTGGCTCTGGTACCTCCAGCGCTGACCCGTCGGCCGACCGACCCTATTCTTCGTACGACTCGACTCGCGCTTCGAGCCACGCGGCCGCCGATTCGACGGTCTCCTCGTCGGCCCCGGCGAGTTTGATTCTGACGTGGTCGCCGGGGTAGCTCCCGACGGTCACGTCGAACTCCGATTGGACGGCCTCGAACCGCTCGATGAGCGAGCTTTCGGGCTCCGACGTGTGGACGAACCGGACGTGGGTCCGCTCGCCGGCGAACTCGTCGGCGACGCGGGCGAACATGGCTTTCATCTCGCCGGGGACGCCGGGGAGCACGTACACCGAACCGACGACCGCGCCGGGCGCGACGCCCTCGTCGTTCGGGAGCATCCGCGACCCCGCAGGAAGGTCGGTCGTTCCCTCCACGAGGTCCGCCGCGGAGTAGCCGCCGTTCGTCTCCAGCCACTCCTCGGCGTCGGGGTTCCGCTCCAGAGAGCGCCCGAACGCGGCCGCAACGGCCTCCATCGTCACGTCGTCGTGGGTCGGCCCAAGCCCGCCAGTGACGACGACGGCGTCGTACTCGGCGTGGTATTCGTTTACCACGCGGGCGATGTCGGCGACGCGGTCGGGGACCGTCGTCACGCGCTCGACGGAGACGCCCCGCTCTGTCAGTTCCGTGCACAACCACGCGGCGTTCGTGTTGACGGTGTCGCCGGCGAGGAGTTCGTCCCCGACGGTGACCACGGCGACTTGCATATCCCGAGGTAGCGGGCTGCGAGGCAAAAAAGCGTTCACACCGGCGAACCGAGCCGGGCGACCGACGCCGCGTCTCTCGGGCGGCCGTCAGCGGTCGTCGTCTTCGACGTCCAAGCCGAGTTCCTGTCGGCGGTCGCGAAGCGCCTGAATCTGCCGGCGGTAGTAGAGTATCCCCGCGCCGCCGACGAGCACCGAGACGGCGGCGACGGCCGCGAAGATACCGAGGTCGCGCTGGAGGTAGAACTGCACGACGACGTTCCCGTCGGTCACCTCGGGCCACCGGATGTGGACCCGGTCGTCGATGACCTCGGTGTCGTAGCCGGACGGCCGAACCGCCCCGAATATCGGGAAGTCGACGCGGCGGTCGGCGGGCAGGACGACCTCGTAGCTCCCCTCGACGAAGACGGGAAGCGAGAACCGCTTCGGCGAGGACGACGAACTGAACGCGATTTTGCCGGCGCTCCCGGCGTCCGCGGGGAGCGTGACGTTCGTGATGCGGTCGTTCTGGGTCACGTCGCCGCCGCGGGCCTTCAGTTCGGTCCCGTTGATGACGGTCCCGTTTTCGTAGCGGTAGCGGACCGCCTCGACCGGAAGCGGCGTCCGACTGCCGAAGCCGTCGAACCGGTAGAGTTCGACGAACGAGCCGTTCATCTCGTAGACCGCGCGGAACCGGCCGTTGTCCTGGACGGTGATGTGCGCGTCCGTCTCGGCGGTCCACGCGTACTCGCCGTCGGGCGCGGCGTCGAGCCGGTCGTTCGAGACGCTGGAGGTGCCGCCGAGACAGCCGGCGGTCACGAGGAGGAGGGCGAGCGCGGCGATACCGACGAGGAGTCGCCTGTTCATCGTCTTACTGGCCGATGACGCACTTCAGTTCGGCCGGCAGGTACGAGCCGATGCTGGCGAGGAGGCCCGGCGGGTCGGTCTCGTCCCGGCAGACGATGCTCTGTTCGAGGAGGCCGAGGCGCTCGACGGTCACGATGTCCTTCGCGTGACCGGCGCGGTTGACCGTTGCGCGGACCTCGCCGCGGGTCGCGCTGTTGACGTTGACGCGACCGCTGCCGCGGGTCCAGTCGTAGAGGCGGTCGACCTGCTCGTCGGCCAGCCGCGAGGGCTCGTCGTCGCCGCCGTAGACGAACGTCAGCGGCATGTGCTGGACGAGGCCGAAGCGGTCGCGAATCTGGGTCGCGGAGCCGCGCCCGAGGCCGAGTTCCTCGGTCGGGATGCGCACCTCGATGCCGGCGTCGAGGACGAAGCCGTCGTCGTCCCAGTGTTCGAGCGTGCCGACGTAGGTCTCACCGGCCGAGAGGTGCGGCGTGACTTCGCCCCACTCCTCGCGGAGGACGTTGCGCGCGACCGTCTCGTCATCGCCGGAGACCGTCACGGAGATGAAGTCGTCGTCGCGGACGCCGATGTCGTACTCCACGTCGAGGTCGCCGATATCGTTGGCGACGAGCGAGGTGAGGCTGTCGAGCGCGCGGTCGCGGGCGTCACCGTCGATGTAGCACTTCGTTGCGAGAACGACCATTCAGTTCGTCCCCGTCACTTCGACGTTGAGCTCGTCTCGAAGCTCTTCGATGCGTCGTTCCATCGCGTCGACGAGGTCGTCGTTGTCCATCGGTTCGAGGGGCGCACCGGTCTCGGGGCACTGGAAGCCGAGCTCCATCGCCTCGGAGAACTCGAAGCGGATGCCGGCGGGCTCCGAGAGGTAGAACTCGTGGTCGCGCTCGTAGTCGAGTCGTTCCTCGAGCGCCTCGAGGAGGCGGTACATCTCCTCTTCGAGGTTCTCGGGGATGTTTTCGTAGTGGAACGTCCAGAGGTAGGTGAGCCAGCCGGAATCCTCGTCGCGGACGCGACGATACGACGCGAGGTCGTTCTCGTAGAGGATAAAGAGCGCACGGCGCACGTCGTTGAGCTCGAGCCGCAGTTCCTCGGCGAGTTCCTCGTCGGTGACCTCGCCGTCCGGGGGTGCCGCCGCGACCGGCATCCCAGTGGGCCCAACCAACTCGTGGAGGTACTTCTGGATAACAGGGTCGTTCAGTAACTCCTCAAAAGCCATTGTGCGAAATGGCGTCAGGAACGCCATTAAGTCTTATTACTCCCGGGCAGCGGAGAACCGCCGGCGGGCGCGCCGACGCGTCCGATTACTCCTCGTCGGCCGGTACGACTTTCTTGCCCGTCGCCATCGGGACGACCCGGTTTTCGGCGTCCTCCCACTCGCGGTCGAGCTCGCGCCCGTCGAACAGGCGGTCGAGGAACACCGCGAGGCCGGCGACCTCCGAGTGCGGCTGGTTCGTGACGCCGACGTTCCAGTCCGCCCCCTCGTACACCTCGAAGGGGACCTTCTCCCCGCCGACGACGACGAGAAGCGGTTCTTCGGCGTGCGCCTCGCGGATGTCGGCCTCCACGTCCTGAACGCGCTCGCCGTACATCGTGAGGTGGACGACCTTACCCTCCCAGTTGCGGATGACGCCGTTGAGCGCCTCGGTGAGTTCGCCCTCGAAGGGGCCGCCGAACCGGCCCGTGATGTCCTCGACGGTCTCCATCGAGTGGCCGGCGTTGTCCGGGAGGATGACCCGGTCAGCGCCGAGCGCGCGGGCCGTCAGGCCGACGTGCGTCGTCATCCGGTCGTCGCGCCCCGGCCGGTGTCCGTACCGGAGGACGGCGACCTCGGGTTCGTTGTGCATGTCTCTCCGAAGACGGTGGGGGAAAGTGGTGCTTTCGGAACGCGGGCGGCGGCGCGGCGGTCCCTTGTCCGTTCGTCCATCTGTCCGTTCGTCTACCTGTCCCCGCGGTCGAGATTTATCTACGCTCCCGCCGCAGACGTACGCATGAACCACCGCCCGGAAGTCGGCGCGGGCGTCGAGCGCGCCGACCTGTCGAACCGAACTGCGCTGGTGACCGGCGCGACCTCCGGCGTCGGCCGCGAGACCGCGCTCGCTCTCGGCCGACTCGGTGCGACCGTCTTCGTCCACGGCCGCGACCGGGACGCGGGTCGGACCGTCGCCGCGGCCGTGGAAGACGCCGGGGGCGACGCGGTCTTCTTTCGCGCCGACCTCGCCGAACAGGACACCGTGCGCCGCCTCGCGGCGGCGGTCCGCGACCGGACCGACCGCGTGGACGTACTCGTCAACAACGCCGGCGCGCACTTCTCGACGGGCGAACTGACCGCCGACGGCGTGGAGAAGACGTTCGCCGTCAACCACCTCGCGCCGTTCGTCCTCACACACGGGCTCCGCGACCTGCTCCCCGACGACGGCCGCGTCGTCACCGTCTCCTCGGAAGTCCACCGCCGATTCGAGGGCCCGCTCGACGCGACGGGTCTCGATGACTACGACGGCCTCGACGCCTACGCTCGATCGAAACTGGCAAACGTCCTCTTCACCGCCGGCCTCGCCGACAGGCTCGACGGCCCGACCGCGAACTGCTGTCACCCCGGCTTCGTCCCGTCGAGCGGCCTGTGGCGCGACGCCTCGCTCCCCGTCCGCACCGGGGTCGGCCTGCTCTCCCGACTCCCGCGCCGACTCGTCGGCGGCTTCGCGGATACGCCAGCGACGGCCGCCGACACGACCGTCTACCTCGCCGCGTCGCCGGCCGTCGCGGGAGTGACCGGGACCTACTTCTCCGACTGCGCGCCGGCCGAGCCGTCGGCCGCGGCGACGGACCCCGAACACGTCCGGGAGCTGTGGCGGCTGAGCGAGGACCTGACCGGACTCTCGTGGTCCCGGTAGCGCGGACGTCACCGACGCCCGGCCGCGGCCCGGAGGGGAAACGGACTTATCACTCGGTCGAATCATCTGAGCCATGTCGCTGGAACTCTCCGACAAGCGCGTCCTCGTGACCGGGGGCGCAGGACTCGTCGGGTCTCACCTCGCCGCGCGCCTCTCCGAGGACAACCACGTGGTCGTCGCCGACGACCTCTCGAAGGGAGACCGCGAGCAGGTCCCCGACGGCGTCGAGTTCGTACAGGCCGACATGACCGACCCCGACGACGTCGCCGAGGCCGTCACCGAGGACCTCGACATCGTCTTCCACTTCGCGGCCTACACGGACACGAACTACGGCAACCCCCGCCAGCTGTTCGAGGAGAACACCGAGATGACCTACAACATCCTCGAACGGATGCAGGAGGTCGGCGTGTCGAACATCTCCTTTACCTCGTCGTCGACGATTTACGGCGAGGCCCCGCGGCCGACGCCCGAGGACTACGCGCCGCTCGAACCCATCAGCATCTACGGCTCCTCCAAACTCGCCGACGAGGGCCTCTTGTCGACGTTCGCCCACTCCTACGACGTCACGGTCTACATGTACCGCTTCGCCAACATCGTCGGCCCGAACCAGCGCGGCAACGTCATCCCCGACTTCATCGAGAAGCTCCTCGAAGACCCCGAGACACTCGAAATCCTCGGCGACGGCCGGCAGGAGAAGTCCTACCTCCACGTCGAGGACTGCATCGACGCGATGTGCCACATCGTCGAGCACGCCGACCGCGACTACAACGTCTACAACCTCGGCACGCGGACGACCACCTCGGTGACGACCATCGCCAACATCGTCGCCGACGTGCTGGACCTCGACCCCGAGTTCGAGTACACCGGCGGCGACCGCGGCTGGACCGGCGACGTGCCGAAGATGCGCCTCTCCATCGAGAAGCTCTCCGCGCTCGGCTGGGAGCCCGACGGGTCGAGCGACGAGGCCGTCCGCCGCGCGGCCGAGGAACTCGCCGAAGAACTCCGCGCCGAGTACGAATAACGACTGCCGATAACCGCGACGGACAGCCGCGACCAACACCGACACCGCGGGGCGACGCCCGGCAGGCCTCGCAGTTCGCCCCCGGAGCGAGCCACCTTTCTACCGCGACTCCCTACCCCGGAGCGTGCAGGTCGTCGGCTACGATACCGGAACCCCCGCGCTGTTCGTGAGCGCGAGCGGCGGCATCGACTCGGTCGCGCTCGACCCCGGCACCGAACTCGACTACCGCCTCGGCGAGCGACACTGCGCGGGCACCATCCACGACGACCGACACGTCGCCTGCGACAACGACCGCGCGCCCTACTGCCCGGACCACCGCCACACGTGGGTCTGCGCGAAGTGTACCGGGACGTGTCTGAAAGACGAGATGGACTGCGACGAGGACCACGCGGTCTACCTCGCCGCGTTCGCCCCCGACACGTTCAAAGTCGGCGTCACCCGCGAGTGGCGACTCGACACCCGCCTGCGCGAGCAGGGCGCGGACCGCGGGGCCCACATCCGAACGTTCTCCGACGGTCGCGTCGCCCGCGAGTACGAGGCCGAACTGGCGACCGAGATTCCGGACCGAATCCGCGTCCCGACCAAAATCGAGGGGTTCGGCCGGGCGGTCGACGCCGCGGCGTGGGACGCCCTCGTCGCCCAGTTCGACCCCATCGAGACGTTCGCGTTCGACTACGGTCTCGACCTCGCCGGCTCGCCTGTCGCCGAGACCGTCGCCACGGGAACGGTCCGCGGCGTGAAGGGGCGCGTGCTCGTCCTCGACCACCGCGGGACGACCTACGCGGTCGACATGCGCGACCTCGTCGGCCACGAACTCGGCGACGGCGGGACCGACCGCGACCTCCAGTCGAGCCTCGGCGCGTTCGGGTGAGCGACGGCACGCTTCTCAGAGACCGTCAGCACTTTCCGGGAGGACGGCCAATTCGCTCTCATGGCTGACGACGAACCCGCAGACGAGACGCAGACGCCCGGCGAGGGCGACGACGGCGAAGAAGAGAAGTCGTTCCGCGAGCGGGTCGAAGAGATTCGACAGCGCCGCGAGAAAGAGCGCGAGGAAGGCGAGCGTCCCGACCCCGAAGAGATGATGGGCGGCGGCGGCCCCGGCGGCATGGGCGGCGGCGGCAACCCGTTCGCGCAGATGATGAGCGGCATGATGGGCGGCGGCGGCCCCGGCGGCATGGGCGGCGGCGGCGGCATGGGCGGCGGTCCCGGAAGTATGGGCGGCGGCCCGCGCGACCCCGAGCAGGGGAGCGGAAACGACGAACAGCTCGTCCGGGAGGTCCGACAGCTCCGCGACGAGGTCCGCGACGTGAACCGCGAACTGCGCCGCATCGCTGACGCGCTCGAAGGTCGCGACTAACGCGGTTTCGCAGTCGGTCTCGCTGTTTTTTTATTCCGATGCCAACCGGTCGTAGAGCGCGGCGAGTCGGTCGACAGACCGGTCGACGCTCACCTCGTCACGGCGGTCGAGACACCGCGCGCTGAGCTCCTCGCGCTCCGCCAGCGCCCGCCGGATTCCGCGCCGGAACCCGTCTAAATCGCCGGACTCGTAGTGGTAGCCGGTCACGCCGTCGAGGACGGTGTTCTCAAGTGCGCCCTCGTTGACGCCGACGACGGGCGTCCCGCAGGCGTTGGCCTCCAGCGCGACGAGCCCCTGCGTCTCGACGGGGCTCGGAAAACAGAACACGTCGAGCGCGGAGTAGAACGCCGGCAGTTCCTCGCGGTCGAGAAAGCCGAGGAAGTGTGCGTCCACGCCGAGGTCGTCGGCGAGGGCTGACAGCTCGTCGCGGGCGGGGCCGTCGCCGCCGAAGACGAGCGTCGCGTCGAGGTCGGCCGCGGCCCGGACGAGTTCGTCGAGACGCTTCTCGTAGCCGTGGCGGCCCGTGTAACCGATGAGCGGGCCGTCGCCGAGGTCGTAGCGGCGGCGGAAGTCGTCGCCCTCGACGGGTTCGAACCGCTCCACGTCGATGCCGTTCGAGAGGACGACGATTTCGGCCTCGACGCCGACCTCGTCGACGAGGCGGCGCTCGGCGTCCTCGCTCGGGACGATGACCGCGTCGGCGCGGTCGAAGAACCACCGCTCGTACCGCTCGGCGGTGCGCTCGACGCCGCGCTCGATAGCGCCGACGGAGCTGAGGTACTCGGCGTACTCGCCGGTCGGGGTGTGGTAGGTCGCCACGAGCGGGAGGTCGCGCCGGCGGGCGAGTCGGAGGCCGGCCAGTCCGAGGCCGAACGGGGTGTGGGCGTGGACCACGTCGACGTCGTCGACGGCCCCCGGAATCCGTGGCGCGCCGATTCGAATCCCCTCGTAGAACGGGAAGGGAAGGCTTCGGACGCCGTACTCGCCGGGCTCGGGGTCGTAGTCGTCGTCCGCCGGGAACACCACGTCCATGCGGCCGCCGCGGCGGTGCCACCGCTCGCGCCACGTCTGAATCGTGTAGGTGACGCCGTTGACGGTCGGTAGGTACGTGTCGGTGAACGCGGCGACCGACTGCATGGCCGTTCGTGCGACCCCGACGGGATAAACCGTTGTGACTTCCCGCTGGACTGTCGTGTGTTACCGAATCAATCGGCAGCCTCCCGGGGGTCGGCCAACGAGAGTCGCCGGACGAGAGTCGGCCACTCAGCCTTCGAGTCGTCCGGACAGCGCGTCCTCGTACGTCTCGACGAGCCTGTCGCCGACGCGGTCGAGGCTGTGTTCGGCGGCCGTCTCGCGGGCGTTCTCGCCGAGTCGCCGCCGGAGGTCGGGGTCGCGGGCGAGCAGGTCGAGCGCCCGGCGGAACTCCGCGTCGGTCGAACACTTCAGGCAGTCGTGGCCGTGGGTGTAGAACTCCTCGAACACCGGGATGTCGCGGAGGACGACCGCCTTCCCGCAGGCCATCGCCTCGAGGACGGCGATGCCCTGATTCTCGTTTTTCGTCGCGAAGAGGTAGACGTCGCCCGCGCCGAACGCGCCGCGGATGTCGTCTATCCACCCGGAGAATGTGACGTTCTCCGGGGCGTTTTCGACCCAGTATCGCACCTTCTTCGAGGCGTGCGGCCCGGTGTCGTAGGGGCCGAACCACGCGAAGTCGTAGTCGGTCTCCTGGGCGAGCGTACAGAACGTCGTGAGGCCCTTGCGCTCGAAGACGTTGCCGACGGTGAAGACGGTCATGCCGTCGAGGTCGTACTCGGCTCTGTACTCCTCGCGGAGCTCCTCGAACCCGTCGAGTGCGTCGGTGTCGACGCCGTTCGAAATCGGTCGAATCGGCGCGTCAACCGGGTAGGATTCGAGGGTTCGCTTCGTGTACTCGGAGGGACAGAGCACCACGTCTGCCTGCGAGTAGAACCACTTGAGGTACTTTCCGAGGGCGGGGGCGACCGCGGTCGACCCGCGGAAGCTCTCGGCGAAGTCCTCGCGGGTGACGTGCGAGTGGAGCACGAGCGGGATGTCGTTCCGTTTGGCGTGTCTGGCCACGGCGAGCGACCCGGGGCCGATGAGGTTGCAGTGGGCCACGTCGTGGTCGCGGACGACCCCGTCGCCCCGCAGGAGGCCCACGGCACCCGCGGCGGCCGACTCGGGCCACGGGGAGGTGACGACCTCCACGTCGGTCGTGGCGAGGGCCGCCCGCTGCTGGTCGGTGGCGGTGCCGATGCCGCTGCGTTCGAGTTGCGAGGCGAACTCGAGGTAGTTCAGGACGCGCACAGTCGCCGTTTTTCCGGCCGAGGTTTCACGTTACCGGCTTCGGCTCCGCGTCGCGGTTCGGAACGTCTTTGTCCGGGCCGCTCGCCCGAACGTGTATGAACATCGCGGAGGAGCGCATCGACCGACTCCACGACCTCGCCCGTGAGGCGGCGAGCGACCGCGACCACGAGCGCGCCCGCGAGTACGTCCGCCTCGCCCGCCGGGTCGCAGAGCGGAACCGCTGCGGCCTCCCGAAGGCGTTCCGCCGGTTCACCTGCGACGACTGCGACGCCTACCTCCGTCCCGGCGTCAACGCCCGCGTCCGGACCCGCGCCGGCGGCCGCGTCGTCGTCAGATGCGACTGCGGGGCGACGAAACGCTATCCGTACTGACCGCCCGCCGGCGATTCCGGCAGTATCGCCCCGTTCTCGCGTGTGTACGACAACCAAACGGCCGCCAAAGCCTTACTATTGAAGCCCTCCGGCACATAGTGGAGGCCACACATGAACACGCAGGAGCTGCGAAAGGAGGCCCACGACGTCGACGTGACCGTCTGGGTGGGTAAGAGCGGAATCGAAGCGGTGGTCGGCGAACTCAACGACCAACTGGCCGACCGGAACCTCGTGAAAGCGAAGTTCCTCCGGGCGGCGCTCGGCGGCACGACGGTTGACGAGGCGGCCGCAGACCTCGCAGACCGGGTGAACGCCGAACTGATAGAGACGAGGGGGAAGACCGCGGTCTACCACCGATGAACGCGCTCGCACTCCCGCTCCAACTGCAGGGTGACGGCGGCGCTATCGGTCGACTCCTCACCCAGCAGAACGTTCCGTACGCCGAGACGCTCGGGACGCTCCTGGGCCTCGTTCTCGGCTTTGTCGTCGTCTACATCGTCGGCAAGGCGGTCGTGTCGTCCGCGCTCAACCGCGTCCTCGACCGACGCGGCGCGGAGGAACACGCCAAAAAGCCCCTGATGAAAATCGCGACCCTCGTCGTGGCGTTCGTCGCCCTCGGAGCGGGGTTCGCGTTCGCCGGCCTCGGCAACATCCTGCAGTCGCTCGCCACCATCGGCGCGGCCGCGACGCTCGCTATCGGCTTCGCGATGCAGGACGTCATCGCCAACTTCGTCGCCGGCATCTTCATCTTCACCGACAAGCCGTTCCGCATCAACGACTGGATTGAATGGGACGACAACTCCGGCGTCGTCGAGGACATCTCCTTCCGCGTGACGCGCGTTCGTACCTTCGACAACGAACTGCTCACTGTGCCGAACTCGCAGCTCACCGACGGCGTCATCAAGAACCCCGTCGCGAAGGACAAACTCCGCCTGCAGGTGCCGTTCGGCATCGGCTACGACGACGACATCCAGCAGGCGACCGACATCATCCTCGACGAGGCTGAAAACCACGAGGGAATCATGACGACGCCCGAGCCGTCGGTCAGACTGACCGAACTCGGCGACTCGTCGGTCACGCTCAAGTCGCGCATCTGGATTTCCCAGCCCAGCCGCGCCGACTTCGTGAAGACCCGCGGCGAGTACGTTACCGCCGTCAAAGAGCGGTTCGACGAGGAGGGAATCGACATCCCCTACCCGAACCGCACCCTCAGCGGCGAACTCTCGGTCGGCGGCGCGGAGCGCCTCGCGCAGTCGAACGACTGAGGAGAGAACCGAACCGGTGCCGACTGCGGGACTCACCCGCGGCGGTCGCCCGTGCGGACGACTCGGATTTTTTGACTCCCGACGCGCCGCTTAGAGTTCGATGCGCTCGACGAGCCTGTCTTCGGACTTCGTGTTGACCGCGACGATGCGGACGTGGTCTTCGAGGCCGGAGCCGTCGAGTTTCGCCTTCAGGAGGTTGTCGACCTGATAGACGCCCGCGGCGTTCACCATCTCGATTTCGACGAGGACCGGCGACTCTTCGCCGGGCTTCAGGACGACGTTGTTGATGGCGCGGCTGGAGAGCGTGTTGATGCCGCGGCCGCCCTTCTCGTAGGGGATGCGCGAGCGGCCGCGTTCCATGTCGAGCGCGTCGGCGACGCGGATGACGCCGGCTTCGAGCGTGAGCGGGTCCTCCTCGCGGTGGTGACAGAGGATGGCGTGGAGGACTTCCGCTTTGATTCGGACCGCGTCGGCGAGGCCGTAGAACTCGGGGAGGAAGCGGTCGAGCACGTCCGACGCGAGCGGAATGGAGTAGTACGCGTGGTTGTCGCGGTGGACGATGTGACCGATGTCGTGCAGTTGCGCCGCGAGGGCGATGATGACCGCTTCGTCGGCCTCGGCGAGTCCCTGCTCGGCCGCGCCGTTGAACTCGCAGTCGCCGGCCTTGAGCAGGTCGTACAGCCGAAGCGCGCGGTTGCGGACGATTTCGATGTGCTTCGGGCCGTGGTCGTTGTAGCCCTTGCGCGTCACCGCGTTCACGTTCTGCGCTTCGAGGAGCGTCGTCACTTCCTCGTCTTCGAGGAGCGCGGGGAGCACCTCGTTGAGCTTCTCGTCGGGGAAGGCGTGGTCCGCCTCGGGGTCGTAGACGCGGCCGCCGTTCAGGGTGTCTTCGGTATCGCTCATGACCCGCAAGGTGGTCGCACGGAGAGAAAAGAACTTGGGCTCCGAATCAGGTGCGCTAACGCGTCGCGTGGCGGGGGGAGCCTACGCGGCCTCGGTCGGTTCTTCGAGCTTCGCGGCGGCGGCCTCGACCGCGTCGTAGTCGGGTTCGACGCCGGGGTCGTCGCTGACCCACGCGTAGGTGACTTCGCCGTCTCCGTCGACGACGAACACCGCGCGCTTCGCCACGCGGTTGACGCCGAGGCTCGCGAAGTCCATCGCCACGTCGTAGGCGTCGACGAGTTCGCGGTTCGTGTCGCTGATGAGGCCGAAGTTGAGTCCGTTCTGCTCGGCGAACTCCGTCAGCGTGAACGGCGTGTCGATGCTGATGCCGTACACCGTCGCGCCGACGTCCTCGAAGTTGGCCATCTGGTCGCGGAAGGTGCACATCTCGGTGGTGCACGTGCCGGTGAAGGCCGCGGGGAAGAACGCGAGGACGATGGGCGCGTCGTCGAGGTTTTCGGAGAGCGTGAACGACTCGATGTCGCCGTCGATGTCGGTGAGCGGTGCGGTGAAGTCCGGGGCGTCGTCGCCGACTGATACCATACGGGTGCCATTCGACTCCGCACACATTATTTCACCGTCGTCGGAAATTCAGGGGACCGGTGGTGACGGACCGACCCAGTCGGCGCATCGGAACGGCCAAGCGCGTCCGGCAGCCTGCCACAAGTTTTTCGTAGGAGTTACGCGCCGAAACGCGTCGATTCGGCCGATGCGGGAGTTCCGGTACGCCGATATTCCGTCTTTCCAGAACCCGCAGAAGGCAAAAAGCCTATAATTGCCACTAGGTAACGCAGAAATAGCGATGTTCGAGACCATCACCCCACTGTTCCCGGGACTCCCGGGCGGGCCCGAGCTGCTCGTCGTTCTGCTCATCGTCGTCCTGCTGTTCGGCGCGAACAAGATTCCGAAGCTCGCTCGGTCCTCCGGGCAGGCCATCGGCGAATTCCAGCGCGGCCGCGAGGAAATCGAGGACGAGCTGCAGGATATGAAAGGCGACGACGAAGACGAAGACGACGCGACCATCGAGAGTTCGGCTGACTCGGTCGAGACCGAGTCCGCTTCGACCGAATCGTCGAACTAATCGCAGCTCACTCTCTCTCTTCTGCCCGCGCAGGGCGAACCACGCGATTTTTGACCAGTCCTGAGAGATTGCGCCGTAGGGCGTGTGGCCTAGTGGACAGGGCGAGAGGTTCCTAACCTCTCGATCGCGGGTTCGAATCCCGTCACGCCCGTTATCGTGACGAGCGGAGCGAGTCCGATAACGCAACGTGCGGGATTCGAATCGGGGAGCGAACGTCAGTGAGCGACCGAGGTTCGAATTCCGTCACGCCCGCTTCGCTCACTTCGTTCGCTCAGCGGCCGCGACGAACATCGCGAATCCTCCGGATTCGCTCAATCCCGTCACACCGTTCGCCACTTCGTTCGCTCANTCGTTCGCTCAGCGGCCGCGACGAACATCGCGAATCCTCCGGATTCGCTCAATCCCGTCACACCGTTCGCCACTTCGTTCGCTCAGCGGTCGTTCCTGAGTCCCACTCGCTCTGCTCGCGGGACTCCCGCCACGCCCGCTTCGCTCGTCGCGACGCTCCTCGCTGCACGGCCGCGGTAGAAATCGCAAATCCCGGAGTCCAGTCCCGTCGCAAACGTCTCTGACTCACCGCTCTTTCGTCTCCACGGCGGAACCCCGGCCCGCAACGGCGACAGCCCGTCTCCCGTGCTGCACGACATATCAGAAAACCACTATTCTACAGGCGTCCCTCGATTCGCCCCGGTTCACGCCGCGATAAAGCCCCGATTTAGCCGGCGGTCTGGATGCGTCGCAACGACCTTTCCTGATAAAATGGTATAAAAATAGAACTTAAACAGGACTTAAACTGTGAATTAGCTGAGAAAAAGACTTTTCCATCGGCCCGGATACCCGGTGACAATGGCAACCGACGACGCCGACGGAGGGGAGCGAAAGGCGTTAACGGGTGATGTAACACCGCCCGTGGAGAGCGACACCGCTCCGGAGCAGGCGTCGAACGCGCGCGTCGGGTCGTACACGTGGGCAGACTTTCTCGACGAGTACGGAACCGACGGCGACGTGGAAGCCCTCTACGGGACCGATCCGCGGACGCGACGCGACGCGCCCGGCACGTCCCGGTGGGAGGAAGACGACGAGCGGGCGGCCTCGACGCCGACCCGGACCGACTGGGAGCGCGTCGACCTCGACCCCGAAGAGTACCTCGACTGTCACCCGGTCGACGCGGCGGAGTTCATCGGTAAGCGCGGCGCGCACGCGACGGACATCAACGAGCAGTTCGAAGCCTTCTGTAACCCCGAGACGACCCCCGTCGTCAAGGACGTCTGGCTGTGGGAACACTACAAGCGGGAGTACTACTACGAGGACGACGGTTCCCGCCCGCGGGATTCCGAGGGCGACATCGTCCGCTTCGACGCCGAAGAGGCGCTCGGGTTCGACCCCGACTACATCGAGAACGCGCTCGCGCGGGCCGGCCAGCGCGCCGAGGAACTCGACGCAGTCGTCGAGGAGCGCACGGTCGATGTCGACCCCGAGTTCGACGAGGACGCGTTCTTCTCCAGCGTCGACGGCACGACCACGCTGGCGAACCGCTACGACCTCGAGAAGGCCGTCCCGATGGAGAAGAAGACGCACTTCCGCGAGGTCGAGCGCTACTGGGTGAACAAGCCCTACGCGTTCGTCATCATCTTCCACTCGGTCAAAGAAAACGAGAAGAAGTACTACGTGGTCGAACCGTACCTGAACCGCATCGAAGACGACCTGACGGAGTTCCTCACGAACAAGCTTCGGACCGCCATCAAGTACGGGGACGAAAGCGTCGTCGAGGGCGGCCGCGACAACCGCGGACGGGTCATCGAGGCGGAGACGTACGAACTGCTCTCGCGGTACGACCTCTACGACCCGCCGGCGTCGGCATCCGCGGCTGGCGAAAGCGACGACGGTTCGGCCACTGACGTGGCGGCGGAGTCTTCGGGCCTCGCGTCTCGGCTCGGACTGGGCGGCCTCCTCGGTGGCGGAGGTGGGTCGACGGACGGCTCTTCGGCGACTCCCGCGACCGCCGGGCGATTCGGCGGACTCGGCGGCATCGGGTCCCGACTCGGGTTCGGTTCCGTCTTCGGCGGCCGCGCCCGCGACGCCGACGATGACGCCCCGCTCGGCGGCATCGACGGTATCGCCGCCCGACCCGAACCGGCGGTCCTCGCCGACGACGCCGACGACCTGAACGACTACCAAGTCCGGAAGCTCCAGTACTACCTCCGCCGCGACTTCATCGGCTACGAGCGCATCGACGGCATCAAACACGACATCAACGTCGAGGACATCTCCTGCGACGGCTACAACTCGCCGGTGTTCGTCTACCACTCCGACTACGAACAGATCATCTCGAACGTCTACCACGGCGAGGGCGAACTCGACGACTTCGTCGTGAAACTCGCCCAACGCTCCGGGAAGGGCATCTCGAAGCGCCGCCCGCAGGTGGACGCGACGCTCCCGGACGGGTCGCGCGCGCAACTCACCCTCGGTCGCGAGGTGTCGGACCACGGGACGAACTACACTATCCGCCAGTTCAAGGACGTCCCCTTCACGCCCATCGACCTCATCAACTGGTCGACGTTCTCGCTGGAGGAGATGGCGTTCCTCTGGCTCTGCATCGAGAACGACAAGAGCCTCATCTTCGCGGGCGGCACGGCGTCGGGGAAGACCACCTCGCTCAACGCCGTCTCGCTTTTCATCCCGTCGAACACGAAAATCGTCTCCATCGAGGACACCCGCGAGGTCGAACTGCCCCAGCGCAACTGGATCGCCTCCGTCACCCGGCCGTCGTTCGCGGACGACGACAAAGGCGACGTGGACGAGTTCGACCTGCTCGAAGCCGCGCTCCGCCAGCGCCCGGACTACATCGTCATGGGCGAGATTCGCGGCGAGGAGGGCCGGACCCTGTTTCAGGTCATGTCCACGGGTCACACCACCTACACGACGTTCCACGCCGACTCGGTCGGCGAGGTGCTCAAGCGGTTTACGACCGCGCCCATCAACGTCTCGAAGACGATGTTCACCGCCCTCGACCTCGTGTCCATCCAGACCTCGACGCGGGTCGGCGGCAACAAGGTGCGCCGGAACAAGTCGCTCACCGAAATCAACCACTACGACCCCGAGAACGACGAGATAAACGTTCAAGACGTCTACCAGTGGCAGGCCGAGACCGACGAGTTCCTCCAGATGGGTTCGTCGAACACGCTCGAAGAGATCAAGTTCGACCGCGGCTGGAATCAGGAGACGCTCGAACTGGAGGTGTTCAAGCGACAGGTCATCCTCGCGTACCTCATCGACCGCGGGCTCAACACCTACACGCAGGTCGCGGCGACGTTCCAGGCGTTCATCAACGACCAAGACACCATCCTCGGACTGATGGCGACCGACGACCTCGAACGGAGCCTCGAAGACCTCCGGGAGATGGAGTCGGTCCACATCAACATCGACCCCGAGAGCGAGGCGATGGTCCCGCGACCCGACCCGCCGGAACACGTCCGAAAGCTGGCGAAGGAAATCCTCCGCCGGGCCGAAGAGGAGCTGTTCCCCGACTACCGCGGCCGCGACGTGGGCGAGGTCGCGGAGGCGCTCAACCACATGCGCGACGAGTCGGACGTGGAGGCGACGCCCGGCGAGCGCGGCGAACTCGACTCGCTCGACGCGTCGACCCGAGACCCCGAACTCGACGAGGGAGACGACCGCGACGAACTAGACGCCGGCGACGAGACTTCCGAAATCGAGGGCGACGACGGGCCGTCGTCGCTCGACGGCGAGGACGAGACGCCGGCGCTGGAGGCCGGGCGCGACGAGGCGGACGCGGACCGCGAGGGCGACGAGCCGACCGGCTTCGGCGACCCCGGCGGGGCGTTCGGCTTCGACGACGCGCCCTCCTTCCCCGACCCCAACGGCGACGACCTGGACCTCGACGACTTCTTCGGCGCGTTCGGCATCGACGACGGGTCGGACTCGACCGCGGCTTCGGACGGCACGGCGGGGCGAGGCGAACCCGACAGGGCCGACCCCGACGACGCGGCCGACCCCGACGACGCGGCCGACGAGACGTGGGGCGGGTTCGAGGCCGCCGAGGCCGACGACCCGCACGAGGGCGACGAGGACGACGACGCGGGCGCTCGCGGGACCGACTCCGAAGAGGGCGAGTAGATGAGCAACCTCGACTCGAAGACCTCGGGCGGCCTCGACCGCAGTACCGACACCCTCGGCGACGCCTTCTACCCGCTGTTTCAGCTCATCTTCGACGAGGACGGCGAGTTCGTCGCCGACATCGAAGAAAAG
This sequence comes from Haloferax prahovense DSM 18310, assembly GCF_000336815.1. GTDB lineage: Archaea > Halobacteriota > Halobacteria > Halobacteriales > Haloferacaceae > Haloferax > Haloferax prahovense. The sequence continues at coordinate 13,339 of NZ_AOLG01000012.1, read as the reverse complement.
TTGCAGCAGGCACGGATGCCCGACACCGTCGAACTCTACCTCTCGCGGGCGCTCGCTATCGGCGTGCTCGTCGGCCTCGCACTGTGGCTCGTCGGGATGGCCGTCGGCTACGGCGTCTTCGCGCTCGGCCTCGTCTCGGCGGACTCGGTGAGCCTCGGGATTCCGGTCGGAAGCGAGTCCACGGCGGCCACGCTCCGGTCGCTCGCGATGCCCGCGGCCGTCGTCGTCTCGGGGCTCGTCTTCGGGTCGCTCGGCTTCGCCGGCGGCTTCGGGACGCTCGTCGCGATTCCGTACTCGACGGCGTCCGCCCGCAAGCGCGAGATAAACATGCTCCTGTCGGACTCCATCTCGTTCATGTACGCCCTTTCGGTGGGCGGGCTGAACCAACTGGAGATTCTGGAGGCGATGGCGCGCGCCGAAGACACCTACGGCGAGGTTTCCCGGGAGTTCCAGAGCATCGTCCAGGAGACGGAGTACTTCGGGACCGACTACCGCAACGCCATCCGGCAGCAGGCGATTTTGACCCCTTCGGACGACCTCTCGCAGTTCCTGACGGACATGCTCTCCATCGTCAACTCCGGCGGTAATATGCAGGGCTTCCTCGACGACAAGAAGGACAAACACCTCCGGACCGCGAAACAACAGCAAGAACAGACGCTGGAGACGATGGAACTGTTCGGCGAGATGTACATGACGCTCTCGCTTTTTCCGCTGCTTCTCATCATCATCCTCGTCATCATGAGCATGCTCGGGGAGGCCCAGTCGAGGCTGCTGTACGCGACCGTCTACGGCCTCATCCCGCTGACCGGCGTCGGCTTCCTCGTCCTCGTCTCGACGGTCAAGCAGGACGAAATCGGCGACGGCTTCCTCAGCCCCGAAGACGAGAGCGACCGCCTGCAGGGTCAACAGCGCGAGGGGCTCGTCCACATGGGGCTCGTCGAGAGCTACGTCGGCGAGTTCAGCCTCTTTTCGCGCATCAAATCCCGCGAGGGGACGTTCAAGACCAAAGAGCTCCTGCGCCGCCCGCATCTGTTCTTCAAGCGGCACCCGCTTTTCACCCTCGCGCTGACGGTGCCCGCGGCGCTCTCGCTCCTCGCCGTCTCCGTCGTCGAAGGTGCCGCCCCGACGACGTGGGACGGGATGGTGGCTAACCCCGTCTGGGGGACGTTCATCTGGTTCTACGTCCCGGTCTACCTAGTCGCGGTGCCGCTCGCCGTCTTCCACGAGTGGAACGTCCACTCGCGGTCGGCCATCACGGGGAAGCTCTCCGACAACCTCCGAAAGCTGTCGAGCGCGAACGACACCGGCCAGACGCTCCTCGAGTCCATCAAGACCGTCTCCGACACCTCCTCGGGGAAACTCGCGGACGAGTTCGAGGTGATGTACGCGAAGGTCCACTACGGCATGAGCCTCAGAGAGGCGCTCGTCGAGTTCAACAACAAGTACCACATCCCGCGGCTCGCCCGGACGGTCAAGCTCATCACGAAGGCCCAGGAGGCGTCGAGCCAGATAACCGAGGTCCTAACGACGGCCGCGCAGGCCTCCGAGAACCAGGACGACATCGAGCGCGAGCGCATCTCGCGGACCCGGATGCAGGTCGCCATCATCCTCATGACCTACGTGACGCTGCTGGCGGTGATGGCCATCCTGAAGACGCAGTTCCTCGACGTGATGGCCGGCCTCTCCTCGCAGGCGTCGAGTTCCGGCGGCGCGACGACCGGCGGCCCGAGCTTCGGCGGCGGCATCGACCCCGACCTGCTGTCGCTTCTGTTCTTCCACGGCGTCACCATCCAGGCGATGCTCTCGGGGTTCATCAGCGGCTACATCCGCAACGCGGACCTCCTCTCGGGAGTCAAGTTCGTCGTCATCCTCCAGACGCTCTCGCTCGCGGTGTGGATGGTGGTCGGCTGATGCGGCGACGCGACCGCGGCGACGGCCGACGCAGTGACGGCCGACGCGGAGCTCCCGGCCGGAGCACCCGCGCCCAGACGACCATCGACTTCGCCGTCGGCGTCGGCATCTTCCTCCTTGCGGTCGCGTGGGTCGTCGGCACCATCCCGCAGATTCTCGACCCCTTCGAGGCCGAACAGGACCGCCCGCTCGTCGCGAACCGCGCCGCCGACTCGCTCACCCAGCGCCTGCTCGTCGACGACGAGAATCCGGACGCGCTCGACGCGGCCTGCACCGAGGCGTTCTTCGACGGAGACCCGCCGCCCGGCGACTGCGACTACGGGAGCGCCGACCCCAACGCCGCGACCGGAATCGACGCGTCCTACGGACTCAACGTCACGCTCTCGCGGGGTGGGACCGTCGTCGAGACGACCGGCGAGCCGGTCCCGACAACCCGGAGCGTCGTCGCCGCTCGGCGGGCAATCCTCCTCGACGGCGAGCTCCACGAGCTATCGGTGAGGGTGTGGTGACCGTGTCTCGCGCACAGGCCCACGCGCTCGAAGCCATCGTCGCCGCGATGGTGCTCCTCGCCAGCGTCACGTTCGCGTTGCAGGTGACCGCGGTGACGCCCCTGACCGCGAGTACGTCGAGCCAGCACATCGAGAACCAACAGGCCGCCGTCGCCGACGGCGTCCTGACGGCGGCCGCCGAGACCGGCGCGCTGAAGCGGACGCTCCTGTTCACGCACCCCGAAAACGGGAGCTTCTACGGCATCGACGCGCGCGGCTACTACGTCGACGGCGGCCCGCCGACCGCCTTCGGGACGATGCTCGACGAGTCCTTCTTGGACCGCGGCATCGCGTTCAACGTCTACGTACACTACCTCCGCGACCGGGAGGTCCGCCGGACGAGCCGACTCGTGTTCATGGGTGAACCGAGCGACCACGCCGTCTCGCGGACTCGGGTCGTGACGCTCGCGGACGACGACGCGCTGACCGAGCCGGGAACGTCGCCGGGCGGCGAGCCTCGCGCGGTCGAGACGACCAAGACGCTCGAATCGGTCGCCGCCGCGAGCGACGAGACGTATTTCATCCAAGACGGGAGCGTGGGGCCGCTCTACGGCGTCGTCGAAGTGGAGGTGGTCGTATGGCGGATGTGACCGACGCGTTCGACGGCCCGAGGGACGAGGCGACGGGAGCCGTGCGCTTCACCGGCGACGACCGCGGTCAACTGATGCTCGTCGCCGCCCTCGCAATCGCGGTCCTCCTCGTCGGTCTCGCGCTGACGCTCAACACCGCGATTTACACGGAGAACCTCGCCACGCGGACGACCGATACGAGCCTCGACGGGGCCGTGAGCCACGGCCGAACGGTCGAAGCCGGTGCGGGACTCCTCCTCGACGAAGCCAACCGCGAGGGCGGAACGTACGGCGAACTCGCCGGCTCGTTCGACGAGACGTTCGGCAACTGGAGCGACGCGACCGCGACGCTCGCCGCGGTCAGGGGAGCCGCGACGAACGCCTCGCGCGTCGACCACGTCGAGGGCACCCGAATCTCGCAGACCGACGCGACGCGGAACTTCACGGACGGGAACGAGACGACCGACTGGACGCTCGCCAGCGGCGTCGGCGTCCGCGGCGTCCGGTTCAACGTCTCGCGCGACTCGCTCGCGACGAGTAGCGGGTCGGCGTTCGAGCTCGTCGTCGACGACGGGACGAACGCGGTCGAGACGGAGGTCTACCGGAATTCGACGCGGGTCTTCGTGACCGTCGAGGACGCCGGCGGGAGCCGGACGACCTGCGGCGTGGCGGCCGACGCGGGCGATTACGTCACGATTGACGTTGCCGACGGCCGACTCGACGGGGCCACCTGCGACCCGCTCGATGCGGTCCACACCGACCTCGACGGCCCTGTCACGCTCTCGTACCGGAACGCCGTGCAGGCCGAGGGGACCTACGAACTGTACGTGAACGAGACGAACGCGACGGTGTTCGACGCGGCGAAGTACGCGCCCGCCGGGAGCGGGTCGTCGCCGGTCGCAGAGCAGGCGCTGTACGCCGTCAACGTCTCGTACGTCTACGAGACGGGCGAGGCGTACGTCTACCGAGAGCTTCGGGTCGCGCCGGGTGAGATTGCGTGACGCCACCGATAGCCCCGGACGACCGGGAGAACCGCGTTCGGCGCGGGAGCCGCGGGCGCCGCGCCCGCTCCCGTTCGACCGACCGCGGCGTCTCGACGGCGCTCGGCTACGTCCTCACGCTCTCCATCACGGTCGTTCTCATCTCGGGGCTGTTGGTCGCCGCCGGCGGCTTCGTCTCCGACGAGCGCGAGCGGGTCACGGAGACGGAACTCGACGTGGTCGGAAACCGGCTCGCGGCCGGCATCGAATCGGTCGACCGAATCGGGGCCGCACCGGGCGAGTCGCGGGTCGAGGCGACGGTACGACTGCCCCCGAGGGTCGCCGGCACGACCTACTCCATCGAGGTGGTGTCGGGGTCGCCGAACGAACTCGTGCTCACTTCGACCGACCCCGAGGTGACGGTCCGCGTCCCCGTCTCGACCGAGACCTCGCTGACCGCGAGCCGAGTCGACGGCGGCGACGTGACCATCACCTACGACCCGTCGTCGGGGCTGGAGGTGAACTCGTGAGCGACCGCGCGGTGAGCGACACGCTCGGGTTCGTCTTCGTCTTCGCCATCGTCCTCTCGATGGTCGGTCTCGTCAGTGCCGTCGGGATGACCGGCCTCCAAGACGCCCGCGACGTGGAGCGCGTCAACAACGCCGAGCGCGCGCTCGACATCCTCGGCGACAACATGGAGGACATCGCCGACCGCGGCGCGCCGAGTCGGGCCACGGAGGTGAAACTTCAGGACGCTCGCTTGACCCTCGACCGGCCCGTCGAGTTCGTCGTCTCCGGGGAGTTGACGTCGGACCCGTCGGTCAACTTCACGAACACCTACGACGTCTCGCCGGTCGTCTACACGGCCGATTCAAGCGACGAGCGAGTCGTCTACGCGTTCGACGCGCTTCTCAGGACTCGCGGCGACAGCGGGACGTTCGTCCGGCGGCCATCGTTCGTCCTCACCGAAGAGCGGGTGTTGATTCCGGCGTTCGTGACGCGCCCCGACGAGGAGGCGACGACCTCGGTCGGCGGGTCGGGGACGTTCCTCATCCGAGCCGACAAGGCCGCGAGCGACGTGTTGGCCGCGCGGACCGACGGGCAGTACGACGTGAATCTAACCGTTCGCTCCCCGCGTGCGGCGCTCTGGCGCGAGGAGCTATCGAGCCGTCCCGACGTGACCTGCGACCCGGTCGTCCCGGCCGCGACACCCGACAGCTATCCGAGCGTCTCGTGTTACGTGAACGGGGCAGAGCGCGTCTACGTCGTCTCGACGTCGGTCGATATGACGTTCGCCGACTGAGAGACTGAAACCCGGGGCCGGACCCCGCCGTGACGGTCGGTCGGGAGACGCACCCGCTTACTGGACTTCGACTTCGACCTCGTTTTCCGTGACGTGGAGGAAGGTGATGAACTGGCCGCCCTCGGCTTGGTCGTAGTCGAGTTCGCCGCGCGACCCGGACTCGTCGACGCTCTGGCTGTTGCCCGGACCGTCCGTGACGGTCAGTTCGAACTGCGGCGCGGCCAGCGAGAAGTAGTGGTTGACGACGAAGTCCATCTGAGCGGTGTCGCCGTCGGCCTTCGAGAACGTCTGGCCGCTGTCGGCGTCGTGTTCGTCGAAGGTGACGCTGTCGTAGGCTTCGCCGTCGACGATTTCGGGGGCGAACTGCCACTTGTTCTGGTTGCCGAAGCCCTTGTCCGACTGGATGTCGCCGTAGGTCATCGTCTCCGAACTCGTGAAGTCGACGGTGAGTTCGGGAGTGCTGGCCGTGCAGTCGATGCTCACCGCGTCGCTCGTGTCCGGGTCGAGGTCGGTCGCCTGCCAGCCGTGGTACTTGCCGTCCTCGGTGGCGTAGTAGAGCGTCAGGTCGAACGTGCCGTCGTAACTCCCGCTCTTGCACTTGTCGTCCGCCTGCACGTGGAGTTCGAGGTCCTTCTGGTCGCCGTCGTAGTACAGCCCCCACTCCATGTTCTGGAGGTGCTGGTCGTTCGAGAGCGTGAGCGAGAACGTCGAGACGTTGTGGTTCGCGGCCATCCCGCGCACGTCGACCGACGTGCCCTCGTTCGGCATCTGGAACTCGCCGACGAGCCCGAGCGTCTCCAGTTCCACGCTCGCGGTCCGGTTGGCGTCGTCGACCGTCACGGTGCCCTCGCTCCGCGACTCGAAGAACGAGGCCCATCCTCGGTAGTGGTCGCTGTGGACCGTCACGACGACCGTTCCGTTGCTGACGGGGTTATCGAAGCTGGCCGTCGGTAGCTCGTCGTAGCTCGCGGTCGCGTTGGGGTAGACACGCCGAGCGCGCTCGGTCGCCGAGACTCTCGCGGACACGTCGCCCGACGCGGACCCGTCGCCGGCGACCCGAACGACCGGAAGCGTCAGCGTCGCGCCGCGGTAGTGGAACTCCGGCGGCGAGACCATGGTCGTGCCGCCGTCCTGCGTGCGCCAAACACCGCCTCCTTCGTAGGCGATTCGGGCGTCGCCGTCGCGGTACTCGACGCTTCCGAGGGACTCGTTGTAGAGCTCTTGGTCGTCGCCGGCGTCCGTGTAGTTCTTGTGCGTGACGCGTATCCAGCCGGTGTCGTCGTCGACGACGTAGGTACCGCCGCCGGTCCCGCCGAGGTCGACGAACTGCGTCTCTCCCTCGCCGAGCGCGGCGATGGCGACCCGCGAGTCGAACAGCGTCATCGAGTGCTCGGCGCGCGTCAGTTGGGACTCCTGTTTCGTCTCCTCGAGGGCGACCCCGCCGAGCGCGACGACGGCGGTCGTTCCGGCGACCGTAATCGCCAACAGGAGAACGACCGCAATCGGCGAGGTCTGCGCCGTCCGGTCTCTGACGACGCGATAGACCAGTGGAACACGGGGACGACCGCTCATTACCTGACTGGAGGCGACGCGGGGTGAAAACCTCGCGGGGTACCTGACAGTCTGGTAAGTGGAATCGTTCGCTGGGACTGGCCTGCGCCGCGTCGGAGGCCCCGTGTCATGGAAAACGAATTTCACCGGGATACGAGACAGACAGACGAGTGACCAATGTCGGAGGATGCCGAGACGACGACCGGGCGGACGACGCGAAGGCGGAGAACCATCGACCACGAGCGGATATTTCGCCGCGACGACTACACGTGCCAGCACTGTGGGCGCGAGTACGACGAGGGCTCGAACGTTCTCGAGGTCGCCCATCAGCGCCCGGCGCGGGATTTCGAGAACCCCGACGACCCCGAGAATCTCGTCACGCTGTGCCCGAACTGCCACCGGAGGTTCGACATGGGCGAACTCGGCGACAGAATCGCGTCGAGCCTCCAGCGCGACTTCCGCGAGCGGGCGAAGGCGAGAAACCACGCGAGTACGGTCGAGGCGTTCGCGGGCGACGCCATCGAGATAACGAAACTGAACGTCCTCATCGCGAGCGTCTTCGGGACGGGCGTCACGGTGCTCCTCCAAGCGGACGTCGTGACGGACGTCTCCGCGCTGGCGAACGTCGGCGTCGGGTTCGGCGGACTCGCGTGGGTGCTATCCACGGGGTTCACCCTCTTGGCGTATCATTCGTGTCGCACCTCGGGAGCGAGTTCCAGCGCCATCGAGGAGGTTCTGGAGCGCGGCGACGACGACGAACTCCCCCAAGAGACGACGAAAATATACTACCGAAACGCCAGGCGAATCGGCATCGCAATCGGCCTGACGCTCATCTGCGTCCTCTTGCTCATCGCCGGAATCGCCCTCGCGGTGACGGGTGATGGTGGGCTCGCGGCGCTCGTTGGGTAACGATAGCGTGTGCCGACCGCTGGGGCGCTCACAGACGAATCCGGATTGAATTATCACCCAGTTCGATTGCCGGACTCGCGGGTCGCCCGCAGACGGAGCGAGTGGGACGTCGGCGAGTCCACGAACGACTGAAGGTACGAAGTGACCGAAAGGAAGTGAGTGGACTCGCCGGGATTTGAACCCGGGGCCTCTCCCATGCCAAGGGAGTGATCTACCCCTGATCTACGAGCCCTCAAACGCAATCATTCATTCCCCGGTCGGATAAATAAGGGCTTCGAATCGTTCGACGGCTGTGGGGTGCGGACACAGATCGCATTCCGTTGTGGTTGTCCCTTGTCTACGCGGGCCGAACTTCACAGACGTACACATCCGTGAACAGGTTTCGGAACGTCCCCATCCAATGCTCTTGGGTGTCCTGAAACTGGTCCGTGTGTGCTTTGACTTCCACGAGAACCGGGCCGCCGAACAGCTGTTGGTCGATGCCAACGAGGTCCGGTGCGCCGGAGAACCCGAGCGCCTCACGCACGCGCTCGATGGGTTCGGCTCGGTCGAATATTTCAGTGAGAACCGTTTCAGACGCGTCGGTCCGCATCGGTCCGGCGATCTCGCGGAGGCCGCGTTCAATCGCGTCCGCGAATCTGACACGCGAAAATCGACCGTGTTCGTCCAAGTTATCGGTCTCCCACGCCGGCTCCGTATTGCATCGTTTGACATCCTCCCCGCGCTGAAGCGCGAGGATTCCCCACCGCCGTTGGGATATTGTGGTTTACGACGTTACCTGTTCTTGAGGTGCGAACGCACCAGTGTCCTTGTCAAACAACAACCTCGATGGCTGTGCCAACCAGCCGTTACTCCTATTCACCGACAAACTCGGTGAACTCGGAGATACTTTCTGCCGAATGTTCTCAGCACCGTTCACATCTGCATTCGCCACCGTACCGCACTCGTCACAGACGTACAACCCACGCTCCACGCGATTCGCCTTACGCTTCCGACCACAACACGAACACGACTTCGACGTATCACGCTCAGACACCCGCTCAACCGCGATGCCCTCCATCTCGGCCTTGTATTCCAGCATTGAGGTGAACCGGTCGAACGCCCACGAATGCAGATCGAGATTGCCGTGCTTGCCCCAATTCTTCGACTCACCGTTCCCCTCGTCCTCACGGATTCCCGAGAGGTCACCCACCACAATCGTTCCAACTTCTTCGTCCACACACCGTTGGACGATGTGTTTCGAAAGGGCGTGGAAGTAATAGGTGCGACGAGCCGACTTCTTCTGGTTCAACCGCGTCGCTTGGTCGGAGTCGGAGTCGCCACATCGAGCGATGCGCTTGCTGAAGTAGTAGTCGTCCTGCTTCAGACAGTTGAGCGGATACAGTTCGCTGTGGCCGTCTTCGTAGGCGAGTGCGGCAAAGTTGTTGATTCCGAGGTCAACACCTACGGTTTTCTCACCGGGCGCTTCGCTCACTTTACCTTCGACTTTGCAGACGAACTGTAGTTTCCACTCGGTTCCTGTCCAAACTGCTCGAACCTGTTGAACGCTCTCTACGGTGGAGAGGTCAACGTCAGGTCTTGTCTTGTATTCACAGAGGATGAAGTCCGACCAATACTCCTTGAGGTTCGAACCTTTCGAGAGTCGGACCCTCCCGTACTTGGTGTCGAGTTTGAAACCGGCGGCTTTGAACGTCACCGTGCTTCGGGGGTGTTCGTTGCCGTGTTTACGGTACTTCGGCGGGTTAGCCCGTGTCTCTCCGTTGCGTCGTTTGCCGTACCAGCCGGTGAACGCCTCAGCGAGTTCTTGCAGGACTCGCTGACTTGACTGCGAATGTAGGTCATCATAGCGTTCGTGCGACTTGAGGTACGAGGTGAGTTCGTTGTGACCGGGAATGTGGCCTATCTCCGACCACACGCGGTCGCAAACCCACCGTCCGACGTTCCAGAGTTTCGACGCTGAGAACCCGAGCGAATCGAGGTCGTCAGACACCTGTTGCTGGTTCCTGATGGAAGCAGTGTAGGTGCGGGTGACAACCTGTTTCGCCATACGTAACCTATGTCGGGAAGATTACTTGAAGGTATGGATTACGCAGCGTGGAATATCCTGCCGTGCAATCAAGCGGTGGGTGTGTCGTTGATTGTCGGATTCATCCCCGCCCTAAAGGACGGGGCTTCCTCCTCGATTCTTCGTAACCGCTGTCGGCGTTATCCCGTATTGGCTTGTTGGAACGGCCGAGACGCGTTCCAAACGTTTCTCCGCTCCCGGCAACGAACCGACTCGTTTTTTCCGTCGCTGACGGAACGATTCGGTATGACTGACGACGACGCTCCCGAAGTCCCGGTCGTGTGCGAGGCCTGCGACACGACCACGCGCGTTTCGCTTTCCGAGGTCGCGGACGCCATCGAGCGGCACAACGAACAGGTCCACGACGGGGACGATATCGCGCAGGTCGACCCCGAGATTGTCAAGCACGTGACCGACCTCGCGGCGAAGGACATGAGCGTGTTCGAAGACGAGGCGTGAGCCGCAGGGAGGCGCTGACGCGTCGCATCTTTTCAGCCGCGGTAGCTCGGATACCGATTACCGGACTTGTGGGACGCCCATAGCGGGGCAAACGGTTGACCCGGAATCCACCAGTCCTTCGAGTGCGATTGCAGGACTCGCCGGGTTGAGCCCGGGAGCAGACGTGCTCGCTCACACGGTTCGCTGCGCGCGACTTCCAGGCAAACCCACGCACTCGCTACGGCGGGTGCCCGGTCGCCATTTCTTCGCTTCGTTCAGAGTGGACTCGCCGGGAGTCCCGCGAGCAGAGCGAGACGGCACTGCCGTCTCGCATGCCATGCGGGCGACTCGCGGGTCGCCCGCAGACGGAGCGAGTGGGACGTCGGCGAGTCCACGAACGACTGAAGGGAACGAAGTGACCGAAAGGAAGTGAGTGGACTCGCCGGGATTTGAACCCGGAGGAAGACGTGCTCGCTCACGATGTTCGCTCCGCGCGACTTCCAGGGCTTCAAATCCACGCGCTCGCTACGGCAAGCGCTCGTCTCGTCATTTCTTCACTTCGTTCAGAAATGGACTCGCCGGGATTTGAACCCGGGGCCTCTCCCATGCCAAGGGAGTGATCTACCCCTGATCTACGAGCCCGCACCTTCTGATAGCCGTCGCCCGTTTAGAAGCCCTTCGATTCCGCCCGAGGCGAGTTGAGGCCGAGTCGAATCCGAGTCGAAACGGTTTAACCCGGCGCGCGTGGACAACACGATGGGAATCCAGCACGGCCGCAAATCTGACTCGCCCGGTTCGGGCTTGGGATTGCGGTAGTGCCCCAGCAGTCGGTGATACGACTGCGGGGTACTCGTTTCTGCGGTCAGTGCGGTTCCAACCCGCAACAATGGCACGAATGCACACCCGCCGCCGTGGCTCGTCCAGCTCGGACAAGCCGGTGGCAGACGAAGCACCGGAGTGGAGCGACGTCGACGCGGCTGACATCGAAGCCCGCGTCGTCGAACTTGCAGAACAGGGCAAGGACCCGAGCCAGATCGGCCTGTCCCTGCGCGACGAAGGCGTCAAGGGCGTTCCCGTCCCGGACGTCAAGCTCGCCACGGGCAAGAAGGTCACCACCATCCTCGAGGAGAACGACGCCGCAGGCGACCTCCCCGAGGACCTCCGTAACCTCATGGAGCGCGCCGTCCGCCTCCGCGAGCACATGGAGGAGAACCAGCAGGACAAGTCCAACCGTCGCGCCCTGCAGAACACGGAGTCGAAGATTCGCCGCCTCGTCTCGTACTACCGCGGCGACAAGCTCGACGACGACTTCACCTACAGCTACGACGTCGCTGTCGAACTCCTCGAAGAATAACTGAATGTCCGTGAACCCCGCCGAACAGACACCCGCCGCCGACGCCGCCGCGACGCTCCGCGAGGCGACGTTCGTTCGCCTCCGCGTCAGCGCGAGCGGTGCCGCCGTCGCGGCCGCCGGTGTCATCGGCCGGGCGCTCAGGACACTCGACGTCCCCTTCCGCATCCGCGCGACCGACGCCCCCGACACTGTCGCAAACGACGACGTTGTGGCAGTCGTGGGCCTGTCGAACGCCGATGCGGACCTCGAACTCGACCCGACCGACGCCGTCTCTATCGTCCGCGAACTCGGAGTCGACCCCGACCCGGCGGTCGCGCTGGCCTGCTTCCACGCCGCCGGCGTAGCCCCGGACGACGACACCGACCTCGCGAACGCCGCGGCCGACGCGGGCGTCGAAGCCGGACCCGGCGTGGCCGTCCCGACGGGCGACCTCGCAGACGGGCTGGCGCACTCGACGCTCGTCCACGCGTCGTTTTCGGCCGACAGGGAGCGCGCGCAGGCGACGCTCGCCGAACTGTCGCTCCCGGCCGAACTCGACGCGGACGCCCGCAGACGCGTCGCCTCCATCGTCGCCATCGACGCGACGACCGGTGAGGCGACCGCCCGAGCGGCGACCGCCGTCGAGCGCGTCTTGCGCTCGGAGGCGACCCCGAACGGGCCGTTCGAAACCGTCGGCGGCTTCGCCGACGTGCTCGACGCGACCGTCCGGGAGTCGCCCGGGACCGCCGTCGCGCTGGCGCTCGGACACGGCGTTCGAGACGCGGCGCTCGACGCGTGGCGCGACCACGCGCAGGCGACCCACGGCGCGCTCCGCCAGGCGACGACGGGACGCTACGAGAGCCTCTACGCGCTCTCCTGTGACCTGTCGTCGCCGGGGCGACTCGCCACGGTGGCGAGGCTCGCCCGCGACTTCCGCTCGCCCGAGCCGACCGTTCTCGCGGTCGGCGTCGGTGCCGCGGCCCTCGTCTCGACCGGCCCCGCCGGACTGGACGAGGCGCTCGCCGCGGCCGCGAACGAACTGCCGGACGCGTCCGCGACCGGGTCGCCGTCGGAGGCGACGATGACGTTCGACTCCGCGGCGGAGCGGAGCGATGTCGTCGCGGCCGTCAGGGAGGTGCGCCGATGACGCGGCGTGCGACCCTGCGGACGACCCACGGCGACCCCGGCATCGTCGCCGGCGCGCTCGAACCGGACAACACGGCGTCGATGCGCACCCGAGTTGAGGGGGACGAACTCATCACCACAATCGAACGCGATTCGACCGGTGGCCTGCACGCCACGGTCGATGACTACGTCGTCAACGTGACGGTCGCCGAGACCGTCATCGAAGCCACACGAACGCACACAGACACTAACCATGAGTGAACGATCCGTCTCCAAGCAGAAGCGCGGAAAGCGATGGTACACCGTCATCGCTCCCGAGAATTTCGACCGTAAGGAACTCGGTTCGACCTTCGCGGACGAACCCGAGAAGATCAACGGTCGCACCGTCGAGTCCACCCTCGGCGAACTCAACGACGACCAGGGCGCCAACAACGTCAAGCTCACGTTCAAGATTACCGACGTGGGTAGCGACGCCGCCTACACCGAGTTCATCCAGCAGGAGCTCACCCGAGACTACCTCCGTAGCCTCGTCCGCCGCGGCGCGTCCAAAATCGAGGCCAACGTCACGGCTATCACCAAGGACGACTACCGCGTCCAGCTCCAGCCC
>NZ_AOLG01000011.1 GCF_000336815.1 Haloferax prahovense DSM 18310 | reverse complement strand
GCCTCCCTCGCGCCATCAGAGATGTGTATAAGAGACAGTCTACCCCCTGCGCCGCGTCGAGGTCAAGAAGTTCTCCCTCGAGGCCCGCCCCGAAGAGGTCGAGGCCGAAGAGGAAGCGGCCGTCAGCGTCGACGAAGACGACGTCGCAGTCGACGTGGACGAAGAAGAGACCGAAGCGTAAGCCCGTCTCGCCGACGGCTCGACTTCGAATTTCGACTTTTTACGCGACGACGCGACGGGCGAGAGCCACGCCGCTCTCGGGTCAGATGCTAAACTAAATCCCGGATTCGACGCTGCGCGCCGAGCCTACTCCTCGACGACGATGGTGCCGACCATGCCGGCCTGCTCGTGGGGGATACAGAGGTACTCGTACTCGCCGGGCACGTCGAAGGTGTACGTGTAGGTTTCGCCGCTCCCGATGAGCCCGCCGAGCGAGTTAGAGTAGGCGTCGCGGGCGGCCTGCTCAGTCTCGTAGTTCCCGCTGGCGAAGAACGCGGCGTCCTCGGGAAGCGTGCCCTCGTAGGCGGTAACGGTGTGGCCGCGCGAACTCGTGTTCCGCCAGACGACCTCGTCGCCGACCTCGACGGTCAGCGTCGGCGGGTCGAACGCGACCGCGGTCATTCCGATGTCGAAGTCGTCGCCAGAAGCCATCAAGGTCGCACAGCCCGCGAGGCCGGCCGTCGCGGCCGCTCCGGCCGCTGCGAGGAACTGACGCCGCGTCCGACCGCCGTCCGAGGACCCGTGGTTTCGCATGGTCGCCTCTCGGGACGCGACCGATAAATGTCGCATGGTTCGCTCGCCGAACCGCCGAATCGACCGAGACCGGCCGGAACGCCGCCGGTTCGGGGTCGGTGCGCGGAGCCGCCCACCGACGGACGGAACGTAAGAGGGAAAGGGAAGGTACGCAATCGCATCGGTATGAGACCCCGATTCGTCGGTCGGTTGGGGCCCGCCGACGTGGTCACCGCCGGGAACGCGGCGCTCGGATTCGTCGCGGCGGTGCTGACCGCGGTCGACGTGCGCCTCGCGGCCAAGGCCATCCTGCTCGCCGCGATGGCCGACGGCCTCGACGGCGTGGTTGCCCGGCGCTACGGAGGAACCGACGCGGGGCCGTACCTCGACTCCCTCGCGGACGTGGCTTCCTTCGGCGTCGCCCCCGCCCTGCTCGTCGTCACCGTCGTCCGCGAGATGTGGGGCTTCGACCGGATTCGGGTCGTCGCCGGCGTCGCCGTCGCCGCGCTGTTCGTCGCGGCCGCGGTCGTCAGACTGGCGCTCTACACCGCCTACGACAGCGGCTCCGACGAGACGGTCGGCGTGCCGACGACGCTCGCCGCGACGATTCTGTCGGCGGGCGTCCTCGTCGGCTTCGTCGAGCCGATGTTACTCGTCGTCCTCTCGGCGGTTATGGCCGCGCTCATGCTCTCGGACGTGACCTACCCGGACCTCCACGCGCAGGACGCGCTCGTCATGGGCGTCGTGCAGGGCCTCGCCATCGTCTGCTCGGGGACGCTCGGGCAGGGCTTTTCGTTCGGCTTGCTGTTCTTGGCGCTCGGCTACCTGTTTTTGGGGCCGCGCTTCTACTGGGGTTAATCGGCGCGACGAGAGCCGCGCGCCAGAGTCACATCCCCATGTCTGCCGCGTCGTCCGGGACCGGCAGGTCGTGCGGTGAGACGCCGAGGAGCTCCGCGGCGTGGTCCAAGGCCATGTCGAAGCCGTAGTAGCGTTCGAGTTCGTCGCCGTCGGCGGTCGGGCGGACTTTCAGCATAGCGTAGCCGTCGATGTTCTGAGCCACGGCGGCGGTTCGGCCGTCGCGGTCGAATTCGAGGACGCGCTCGGAGTCGGTGACGTAGTACCGCGCGGTGACGCCGTTCGCTTCTGCGGTTGCGTCGGTCATGCGAGGCGCTAAGGAGTAGGGCCTGTCTAAACTACCGGTTCCGGCGGGCGGGTCGGCACGGCGGACCGGCGTAGAGGGCCACCGGAACGAAAGTGACGTGTGTGTCTCAACCGAGGGGTGAACTATGTGGTTTCAGAGCGGCCGCCGGCGCGACCTTTGTGCCATCCTCTACGACGCGGGCGAACTCCGCGGACAGAAGCTGAAGACCCGACTGGAACGCTACTACGACCTCCGAATCGACCCCCAAGCGTTCTACGGGACGCTCGACGCGCTCGTGGAGGCGGACCACCTCGAACGGCGAACCGAGGGAATCTACGACGTGTACGGCCTCAGCGACGCGGGCGCAGACCGGGTCGAATCGTACCACGCGTGGCTCGCGGAGCGGGTCGAAAACGGGGAGCGCCGGGCGGCCGACGCGGACGCGTCGGTCGTCGACTGACGGTTACTTCTGGAGCCAGTCGCCGATGGTGTTGCGGAGAATCTCGCTCGTCCCCTCGTAAATCTCGTTGAGCTTCGCGTCGCGGTAGTAGCGCTCGGCGGCGAAGTCCTTGGTGTAGCCGTAGCCGCCGTGAATCTGGATGCCCTCGTTCGCCACCTCGCGGCTGATTTCGCTGGCGTAGAGCTTCGCTTGCGCGGCCTCCTTGATGAACGTCTCGTCGCGCATCTTCAGGTCCGCGGCCTTGTGCATGAGGAGCTTCGCGGCCTGGACCTTCGTGTCCATGTCGGCCAGTTTGTGTTTGATTGCCTGGAAGTCGCCGATGGGCTGGTCGAACTGCTCGCGCTCGCCGGCGTACTTCACGGCGTCGTCGAGGGCGGCGCGGGCGATGCCGATAGAGCGCGCCGCGATAGTGATGCGGCCGCCGTTGAGCGTCTTCAGCGCCTGCACGAAGCCGTCGCCCTCGTCGCCGAGGAGCCGGTCTTCGGGGATGCGCATGTCGTCGAAGCGGAGTTCGGCGGTCGGACAGCCCTTGTCGCCGAGTTTGTGTTCCGTACCCTCGACGACGAAGCCGTCGTCCTCCTCAGGGCGGACGACGAACGACGAGATGCCCTTGTTGCCCGCGTCGGGGTCGGTCTTGGCGAAGACGACGACGGTGTCCGCGACCGAGCCGTTCGAAATCCAGAGCTTGCCGCCGTCGACGACGTACTCGTCGCCGTCTTTGACCGCCGTGGTCTCCATCGCCGGTACGTCGCTGCCCGCGCCGGGTTCGGAGAGCGCGAACGCGCCGATGTCGGTGCCCTCGTTGACCGGCGTCAGGTAGGTCTGCTTTTGGTCCTCGTTCCCGAACTCGTAGAGCATGTTGCCGGCGAGGCTCGTGTGGGCGGCGACGATGGTGCCGAGGCCGCCGGAGCCGCGGGAAATCTCCTCGAGACCGATGGCGTAGGAGTGATAGTCGAGGCCGGCACCGCCGTACTCCTCGGGGAAGGGCATGCCCATCAAGCCGAGTTGGCCCATCTCGCGCACGAGATCGGCGGGGAACTCGTCGGTCTCGTCTATCTCCGCCGCGCGAGGTTTGACCTCCTCGTCGACGAACTCCGAGACCATGTCCTTGATTTGCTTCTGCTCCGCAGTGAGCGCGAAGTCCATACGTGAGTCTGTCATCGACTATGCTTATGATTTTCTCCTGCGCCGTCTCGGCCGTTTGAGAGTGGACTCCCCCACGAGACTTTTTATCCCCCCTTCCGTAATACCGGTACGCTTCGAATGTCTCGACACGCCGATGCCCGGCCACCGGCAACTGATGACGACCTCGATTGGTGTCACGATGCAGTTCAGGGGGTCTCTCGTACCTTCGCCCTCACGGTCGACGTCCTCGACGAACCGATGGCGTCGCACATCTGTATCGGATATCTCCTCTGTCGAATCGCCGACACCGTGGAGGATTCGTCTTCAATCGCGCCCGACGAGCAGGCACACCTCCTTCGACTCTACGACCGCGCGCTCGACCCCGACGACGACACCACCGTCGACGAGTTCGTGACCGCAGTACAGCCGCACCTCCCCCCGGAGGGCGAACAGTCCGACGACTGGATGGTCGTCGCCAACACCGCTCGGGTCTTCCGGACGTTCGAGGCGCTTCCGGAGGACGTGCGGGAGGCGGTCACGCCGCCGGTCCGCGAACTCGTCTCGGGCATGGCGATGTTCGTCGAACGCTACTCCCAGACCGGCGGGCTCCGCATCCAGTCACGCGAGGAGCTAGAGGAGTACTGTTACTACGCCGCCGGCACCGTCGGCAACCTCATCACGAACCTCGTGACCCGCGGCAACGTCGACAGCGAGCGCCGCTCGCGGCTCTACGACACCGCCGAGGAGTTCGGCCTGCTCCTCCAGCTCGTGAACATCGCGAAGGACGTTCACGACGACTACACGGCGGAGAACAACGTTTACCTCCCCGCCGACTGGCTCGACGACGCGGGCGTCCCCCAAGAGGAGGTCGTCGCCCCCGAGCACAACGACCGGGCGGCCTCGGTGGTCAAGCGGACCGCCGACCACGCCAAGTCGTTCCTCGACGACGCCCAGACCTACTTGGAGACGGTGCCGCTCCGCGAGGGCAACACGCTCGCCGCGTGGGCGATTCCGTTCCTGCTCGCGGTCGGCACGCTCCGCGAACTCGTCGCCAACCCCGAACACGCGGTGACGGGTGAGGGCGTCAAAATCTCCCGCCAAGAGGTGTTCGCCGTCGTCTCCGAGATGAACGGCGCGAGCGCCGAGTCGCTCGCCGAGATGCGCGAAATCATCTCGCGCCAGCCGTTCCACCGAGCGACGACGAACGCCGACTGAACGACGCAGAGGCGCTGTCGGTCGGGCCCGTTCTGTTTCGCTTCTCTTCTCGCGTCGCTTCGCGCCGAGCGCCGCCGAACGCGCCGGCAGCTTCGGGTCTCGCGAGCGCCGTGTTTCGCACCCGCGGCGGTCGCCGTCGGAACCGCGGTCCGAGACCCATGC
This sequence comes from Haloferax prahovense DSM 18310, assembly GCF_000336815.1. Classification (GTDB taxonomy): domain Archaea; phylum Halobacteriota; class Halobacteria; order Halobacteriales; family Haloferacaceae; genus Haloferax; species Haloferax prahovense. The sequence continues at coordinate 66,643 of NZ_AOLG01000011.1, read as the reverse complement.
GGTCCCGTGACGAACGCAGTTTGGGAGGATTTTTAGTAACCCAAGCATAACGGGCGTCTATGAGTACCGAAGAAGCACACGACGACCACGGCCATCACCTGCCGGCGGTTCAGGACTGGCCGCGCGGCTTCGGCGAGGCGAGCTGGTGGCCGTTCGTCACCGCCGTCGGGGGCGCGGGCATCTACGCCGGTGCCGGGCTGTACGTCATGGGACAGGACGGAATCGTCGGCCAGACGGCGGGACCCGCCGTGTTCATCGGCAGTATCTTCCTCTTCCTGGCCGGGCTCTACGGCTGGTTGTACCACGCGTTCGTGAGCCACTTCTGGTCGCGCGACGCGAGCCAGAAGAGCGCATCGAAGCTCCGTTGGGGCATGATTGCCTTCCTCGGCTCCGAACTCGGGACGTTCGGCGCGCTGTTCGCGTACTACTTCTTCATCCGCGCGGGAACGTGGCCACCGCAAGAGCTACCGCATCTCACCGGGTCGTTGGTCTTGGCTAACACCGCCATCCTCATCGTGTCCAGTTTCACGCTCCACTGGGCGCACGTCGCCATCCGCGAGGAGAACCACCGTAACTTCATCCTCGGTCTCGCCGTCACGCTCCTGCTCGGCGTGATATTCATCGGCGGGCAGGTCTACGAGTACTACGAGTTCATCGTCCACTCGAACTTCTCCATCACCGACGGCATCTTCGGGTCGGCGTTCTACGGCCTCACCGGCCTGCACGGCCTCCACGTCAGCCTCGGCGCGGTGCTTCTCGGTATCGTCTTCGTCCGCGCGCTCCGCGGACAGTACTCCGCCGAGCGTCACGTCTCCGTGAGCACGGCCTCGATGTACTGGCACTTCGTGGACGTCGTCTGGATATTCCTCGTCGTCGTCCTCTACGTCGGCGCGGAAGTCGGCGCGTAACCCCCGTCGCCGCGACGCGACGGCGACCGATTCTTTTTTAATCTACTCCTCCGAGAGCCACGGACGCCGGCACGTCCTGTCGAGGGATGGTAACGGGCGTCCACTGCCATGGGTTGTTCGGACCACGTCCTCGGACGCGACGTGGACGTGTCGGACGTCTCGACCGCCGAGCGGCGGGTCCGGCACACCGACCGAGAGCCGGGTCCGCGTCCGCGACCGAACTCTCGCCCGCGACCGCTCACCCGAACTGTTCGTTGAACCGGTAGATGTCCTCGTCCACGCCGGCGACGATGAGGTCGTCGTCGGCCTCGACTCGGAACTCCGGGCCGATTTCGGTGACGAGCGCACCGTTTCGCTCGACGGCGATGACGGTGCAGTTCGTCCGGGCGCGAACGTCGGCCCCGGCGAGCGTCCGCCCCACGAGGCTGGGCGCGTGGGTCCGGACGATTTCTATCTGCGACTGGGGCGCGATGACCTCCTCGTCGAGGACCGTCGAGGCGAGCATGCGCCCGGCGACCGTCGACAGCGCGAGGACGTAGTCCGCGCCGGCGCGGTAGAGTTTGGCGATGCTCTCGGTCTCGTTGGCGCGGGCGATGACCTCCGTCTCTTCGGAGACGCGCTCGGAGACGAGCGTGGCGAAGACCGCCGTCGTGTCGTTGTCGAGCGCGAGAAGGACGCCGCGAGCCTCGGTGACGTTCGCCTCCGAGAGCGTCTGCGGGTCGGTGATGTCGCCGACGAGGTCGACGCCGGGTTTGTCCTGCTTGTCGACGACGAGGTGCGGGACGCCGGCACTCGCCAGCGTCTCGGCCGCGGTCGAGCCGACCTCACCGTACCCGGCGACGATGACGGTCCCGCGGCGGAACCGCCGCGCCGACGACAGCGTCAGCGCGCGGAGCTCTTCGAGCTGTTTCTCGCGGCCGACGACGAGCAGGATGGTGTGCTCGTCGATGACGGCGTCCGGGGCGGGCGGGGAGACGAACTCGCCGGTGAACCACGCGCCGATGACGTTGACCCCGGTGACCTGGCCGATGCCGCTCTCGGCGATGGTCAGTCCCTCGACGGGGCTCCCGCGCTGGACGAGCAGCTCCGCGACCTCGAAGTCCTCGCCGATTTCGATGGCGTCGCCGAGTTCCGAGGAGATGGACGTGGTCGCCTTGCCGGCGAGGCTCTCGCCGAGGAGTCGGCGCGGGGAGACGACCCGGTCGGCCCCGGCGTAGCGGTGGTAGTCGGCGACCTCGGGGTCCTCGATGAGGCTGACGACGCGGGCGTCGGGGGCGACCTGCTTGGCGGCGAGGATGATGCTCGCGTTCGTCTCGTCGTCGTCGTCGGCGACGATGGCGAGCGCCTCGGCCGCGTTCGCGGCTTCGAGCGACTCGATGGCCTCGGGGTCGCCGTGGACGACCTCGTACCCCTCGCCGTACAGCTCCTCGGCGCGGTCGCGGTCGGCTTCGAGAATCACGTACGGCATGTCCATCGAGTCGAGTTCGTCCACGAGGGCGTCGCCACGGGGGGTGAACGTACAGATGACGACGTGGTCCGTGCGCGTCGAGGTCGTCGGCGGTGCGGTCCGCAGGGCGTCTTCGACGAGCGGGACGAGAAACAGCGGGAGCGTGAGGAAGACGGTCGTGACCCCCGTGAGCTGCATCAGAATCGACAGCATGAGTAGCGGCGGGTGGTCGACCCAAAACCGGGTCTGTTCGCCGTAGCCCGTCGTCGTGAACGTCTCGACGACGACGTGGACCGCCTGCAGGAACGTGACGTCTTCCCCGGCGAAAAAGCCCGCCGCCCACTGGTAGGCGACGGAGAACGCGAGCATCAACAGCCCGGCCCCCGCGAGGTAGCGGCCGAGTCGCCGCTTTGCCTTCGACAACCCGGGGCCGTCGCCCGAAATAGACATAGTCGGGCTATGAGCGCCGGTGGCTAAAAGCGTCCTGACACGGTAAGCACTCCATGAGCCGCCGACGGGACGCCGCGCTCGCGGGGTCGGTGCTCGTCCCCACCGCGGTCGCGGCGGTCCTCCTACGGACGCCGGTGACACCGGGACCGGTCCTCGTCGGCGTCGTCGGGGCGCTCGCGCTGGAAGCGGCGCTGTCGATTCGGGCGTCGAGCGTCCGCGCGCTGTGGGAGCGACGAACCGTGCAGGCCGTCTCCGTCGCGGTCGCCGTCATCGGAACCGCCCTGGGTGTCGTCGTCTTCGGACGCGCGACGCTACTCGCCGTCGCGGCCGGACTCTCGACTTATCTGTTCCTCCTCGCCGCGGTCGAACTCCGGAGTCGTCGCCGAGGAGATAGCCGCCCGTGATTCGGCTCTGCCGACCTGTTACGCGAGGAATACTTAACCGGCGTCCGTCCACCAGTACGGGTATGTGTAGCACACCGTCCGACCGCCGAGGCGACAGTCCGCGACCGTGACGCTCTCGGGGAGTAACGGGGCGACTGCTCGGACGACCCGCCGGACGAGACGCCGCGTGCTCGAAACCGGCGGCGCGGCGGCAGCGGCAACGCTGGGGTTCGGCGTGCTCCTCGCGACCGAGTGGGTGTGGCTCGTCTCGCGCGCCGACCCCTCGCCCGAGACCGCCGCGGTGACGTGGGCCGCCGGAACCCTGCTCGTCGTCGTCGGCCTCTGCGCGTACGCCTACGCGAACGCGGACGAGAACGTCGCGCCCGGCGACGGAGCGACCGAGTCGGAGCCCGGGCGGCCCTACGACAGCCTCGGCCTCCCGACCGCTGTCACGCTCGCTCGAGGCTTCCTCGTCGCGGGCGTCGCGGGCATCGCCGGCGTGGCGCTCTACGGGCCGCTGAGCCCGTCGTGGGCGTGGGCCGCAGCCGTCGGCTACGGGGCTGCGGCCGCGCTCGACGCCCTCGACGGGGCGCTCGCTCGCAGACTCGACCGCGTCAGCCGACTCGGCGCGCGACTCGACACCGCGGTCGACGCCTTCGGCCTCCTCGTGGCCCCGCTCGCCGGCGTCTTCCTCGGAGAACTCGCGTGGTGGTACCTCTCGGTCGGGGCGGCGCGGTACGTCTTTCTCCTCGGCCTCCGGCTCCGCGAGCGAGCGGGCCGACCGACGTTCGACCTCCCGCCCCGCGCGTCGCGGCGCGTCCTCGCCGGCGTCCAGATGGCCGTCGTCCCGCTGGCGCTCGCTCCCGGTGTCTTCGACCCGTGGATGCTCCTCGTGACCGGCGTCGCGGCGGCGGCGCTCCTGCTCGGGTTCGCTCGGGACTGGGGCTACGTCTCGGGCCGGTTCAGGAGGGAAGGCGACGGAAACGCATCAGTTCCGGAGTAATCAGTCGAGTTCGGCCAACACGTCGAGGTTGTGGGCGACGTACGCGAGTTCGTCGCCCGCGAGGTCGTCGTGCCGAGCCTCGAGCCACCCGTCGAGCGTCTCGCGGTCGACCGCAGCCGACTTGCCGACCGACTCTTCGACGAAGCCGAGGACGCGGTCGAGGAAGATTCGCGCCTCGTCGTCGTGCGGCGGGTGGACGACCCAGTCCGAGCCGCCGGCGGCGACGACCGGCGCGCCGAGGTCGGGGAGGACCGAAAGGAGGTCGGAACCGGTGTCCGGCCCCGCGCGTTCGCCGCCGCACATCGTCTCGTGGTACGCGCCGAGAACCGCCTCGTCGGCGGGGTGACTCGGGCGGAACGCGGTTCGGCCGTCGAACGTGATAGGCGCGTAGAAGAGCCCCCCGTCCGTCAGCCGCGAGAGGAGCGCGTCGACCGCGCGGCGGAGCGGGAGCACGTCGAGGACTGCGTGCGCGACCACGAGGTCGATGGCCTTCGGGAGGACCGTCATCGCCTCGAAGAGGTCGCTCGTCACGTACGTGAGAGAGACGCTTCGGCCGTGACGCTCGATGCGGAAGCCGTCGGGCGTCGGCTCGGCGGTCCAGCCGGCGGCGCGCGCCCACTTCGCGAACGCCGCGGCCGCGTGGTCGGCCATCCCGCGCTTCCGGTCGACCATGACGTACTTTATCTCGTCGTACGCGTCGAAGACGCCCCACGAGAGGAGTCGCCGACACATCGCGCCCGTCCCCGCGCCGACCGAGACGACGCGGAGCGGCTGTCCAGACCGCGACTCGGCGCGCGCTTCCAGCCGGTCGATGAGACTGGCGAGGGTCGGTCGGTGGAGCGCGCGGTCGTCCACGGACTCCTTCGCGCGGAGGTAGTGGACGAACCGGTCGTCGTGGCTGGTCACGACCGCCCCGTCTCGGCGGACTCGTATAACCGTTCTCCCGACGCCGGCCCGACGGGTGCGAGCGAACCGGTCACAGTAAACACGCTGAAGTGTGAACTGAGCGAAACGTTCGCCCGATTCGCCCGGAAAGTATTTGATTCGGTTCCGGTGATGTAACCCCAAATGGATAGCGAGATTATCGACGCGGTGACCGGGTGGGACTCCGCGCCCGCCGGACGTGGCTACGGTGGCCTCCGGTCGCTCGCGGACGACGGCTTCACAGGTGCCGTCGTCGCTGGCATGACGTGGGGATTCATGCTCAACGGCCGTCTCCTCGGGGTTTTCGATGGGACGGTCGCGGATTTCGAGGGTGAATCGTTCGAGGCGCACCGCGCACCGGACCCGGCGCTGCCGCTTCTGTACGCGATGCGGGAGACCGGCGGCGACATCCGCGCGCAGTACTACACCGAGGAGACGCCGCTGGGGGACGCCGACGGAACGCTCTCGGCGGGCGGCTTCACCGGCTACGTCGAACTGTCCGAGAACGTGCTCTCGGGCGACTACTACGTCGTCTACCACGGGGGGAAGTCGATGAGCGCGGCCTTCGTCGGCAACAGCAAGCGACTCGTCACCGGCGACGACGCGTTCGAGCGCGCGAGCGACGAGGTCGGCATCTACAAAGTCTACGACGTGGACCTCGACCTCGTCGATATCCCGGAGCCCGAGTCCGACGAGGACGAGGACGAGGACGAGGACGCGGCGGGAGTCGCGGCGGCGGGTGGCGAGGCCGACGCGACGGACGCGTCCGGAGAGCCGGAGACGCCGACGACCACAGACGAGCCGAGTACGACCGGGGCAGCCGACAACGAGTCCGAGCGCGCCGGCGACGGCGACGACCCCGCCGACGGGGAGCCGGAGCCGGCGACGGCCGACGCCCCGGCGAGTGCGGAATCCCCGACCGAAACCGCGGCCGACCCGGAGCCATCGACGCCCGACGACGACGGCACCGAGACGACCGACAATCCGTCCGCGGGCTCCTCCGAGTCACAGTCCCCGGAGCCCGCCGAGACAGAGGCGGCGGCAGCGACGGACCGGCCCGCGTCCGACGAGTCGACCTCACCGATGTCCGAAGGGCCCGTCGTCGCCGACGCCCCGCAGAAGAACGGGGAAGCGTCGTCTCCGGACCCGCTCGCCGAGGACGGCGCGACCGGCGACGACGTGTTCTCCGCCGAGGCACAGTGGCGGAACGCCCGGTCGATACCCTCGCTCGACCCTCGCGACGCAAAGGACGAGGCCGTGGACGACCACCCCGGAACCCCCCGAAGCCGTCGGGGGAACACGACACAGGCGACGCATCACCGTCCGTCACGGAGTGGGACGGGCGGCGAGGCGCGACCGTCGCCGAAAGACCAGTCGAACCAGCAGCAGTCCCAGCCGACCGAACAGACGCCGGACGAGCCCGCCGTCGACCCGGGGGAAGCCGAGTCGCTGAAAGAACGAGTCGAGGCGCTGGCGTCCGAGCGCGACCGGCTCGAATCCGAGCGAAACGCCCTCCGCGAGGAGCGGGACGAACACCGCTCGCGCGCCGAGGAGCTCGAAGAGCGCGTCGCCGAACTCGAATCCGAGGTCGAACGCCTCCGCGACCGGCTCGACGAGGCGGGCGTCCGGTCGACCGACCGGTCTATGTCGGCCGACGAGGCGCTCCGTGGGACGAACCTCTTCGTCCGCTACGCCCAGAAAGGGCAGGCGACGCTAGAGAAGGCCCACGACGGGCAGGCCTCCCGTGAGGAGGTCATCGAGAACCTCCGGCTGGAACACCACACCACGTTCGACACGGAGGGGCTCGGCATCGACGGCCAGCCCTACGAGGAGTTCCTCCGCGGGACGCCCGAGTACGGCTTCGCCAAGTGGGTCGTCACCGACCTGCTCTACGAAATCGGCGAGACGGGCAACCGGTCGAGCCTCGCCGGCGTCTTCGACTCGATTCCGAAGGCCGACCGAATCGAGTTGTACGGGAGCGTCTCGGTGCCCATCGGCGACGGCGAAACCGAGTCGCGGCAGTTCGACGTCATCGTCCGCGACCAGATGGGCGAACCGCTGTTCGTGGCGAACCTGAACGACTCGCGGGACCCGGCGACCCAGCCGATGGTCACCCAACTCATCAAGGACTCGAAGGCCATCGCCGACGCGAAAGAGACCCTCGGCTCGGCGTTCGTCGTCACGAGGAGCTTCTTCGAGCCGGAGGCGCTCGAAGCCGCCACGGCCGAGACCGGCGGCGGCCTCCTGAGTCGGTCGAAGCGCAAGAGCTTCGTGAAGCTCTCGCGGAAGCAGGGCTACCACCTCTGTCTGGTGGAGGCCCGCGGCGGCGAGTTCCACCTGAACGTACCCGACCTCTGAGTCGGCGACGCCTCGCGTCGACCGGCGCCGTCGCTGCGCTGTCGCTTGTTACGTTGCGTTCCGCCCCGATAGTCGCGCGCGGAGCGCCGCGGCTGTCGGCGTTACTGAACGATAGTGAAACGACCGCGGCGCTCGGAGCGCGGCCGCGGCGAGTGTCCGTGGTGTCGTGTCGGAACCGTTCGGTACCGACTGAATCGAAGCGCGGCTAACGCGGTCGGTCCGATGTCGTGCCCGGAAAGACTCGTCGGACGAAACAGGATAGAACGACCGCGTGCGCCTGAAGTGTGGTTAGTTCTCGATTTCGGCCGCTTCCTCGATCTTCATCGATTCGAGTTTGCCGACGATTTCGTCGAGCTTGTCGTCGAGTTCGTCGACGAACTCCTGGGTGCGCTCGGTAGTGATTGCGCCCTGGCTGGAGGGTTCGATGAGGTTCTCTTCTTCGAGAACGCGGAGGGAGTAGCGGACCTTGTGGTGCGGGTAGCCTGTCTCGTTGGACATCTTCACGATGCCGATTGGCTCACTTTCGATGACCATCTTCAGGACCTGGAGATGGCGCTCCAACATATCGACTTCCTTCTCAAGTCGGTCTATCATGCCATTTGTTAACTCTTCTTGGGAGGCTTTAAGCCTTGCCCTCCGGGTCGGCGAATAATGAGATAACGCGACCTTAACGAGGACACTAATTAACCGTTGTGTTATCCGTCGTCACGCCAATGCGTGTTCATGGCGTATTCTTCGGCGACGACTCGATAATTAGGCACGAATGTGCATTGCTCGTCGGCCGCGACCGTAATCTGTTTAGTGCGGCGCGGGGAACGGCCGACGTATGACTGTTACCATCGTCGGTTCGCAACTCGGCGACGAGGGCAAAGGCGCGCTCGTCGACCTGTGGGGCGGCGACGCTGACATCGTCGTCCGCTATCAGGGCGGCGACAACGCCGGCCACACCGTCGTCGAAGACGGCGAGGAGTACAAGCTTTCGCTCGTCCCGAGCGGGGCCGTCCGCGACAAGGTCGGCGTCCTCGGAAACGGCTGTGTCATCAACCCCCGGACGCTGTTCTCCGAGATTGACGACCTCCGCGAGCGCGGCCTCGCCCCCGACGTGCGCCTCGCTAAGCGCGCGCACGTCATCATGCCGTACCACCGCCGCCTCGACAACATCGAAGAGGAGGCGAAGGCCGACTCGGACCTCACCGTCGGCACGACCGGTCGCGGCATCGGCCCCACCTACGAGGACAAGGCGGGCCGCCGCGGCATCCGCGTCGGCGACCTGCTCGACCCCGACGTGCTCCGCCAGCGACTGGAGTACGTCGTTCCCCAGAAGAAGGCGCTCATCGAGGACGTGTACGGCCTCGAAGCCGGCGAGGAGTGCGACGTCGAAGCGCTCGTCGAGGAGTACACCGAAATCGGCCGCCGCCTCCGCGAGGACGACATGGCCGTCAACTGTGGCGACTTCCTCGCCGAGCGCCGCGAGGCCGGCGACAACGTGATGTTCGAGGGCGCGCAGGGCACCCTCATCGACATCGACCACGGGAGCTACCCGTACGTGACCTCCTCGAACCCGACCGCCGGCGGCGCGGCCACCGGCACCGGCGTCGGCCCGACCGTCGTCGGACAGGGCGAGGTCGTCGGCATCGTCAAGGCCTACCTCTCCCGCGTCGGCGAGGGCCCGATGCCGACCGAACTGAAAGACGACGACCGCGAGGAAGAACTCGCGGACTTCATCCGCGAGAAGGGCGGCGAGTTCGGCACCGTCACCGGTCGCCCGCGCCGCATCGGCTGGCTCGACATGCCGATGCTCCGCCACGCCGCCCGCGTCAGCGGGTTCACCGGCATCGCGGTCAACCACCTCGACGTGCTCGCCGGCCTCGACGAGGTCAAGGTCGGCCACGCCTACGAACTGGAGGGCGAGGAACGCCTGACGATGCCCGCGACGACCGAGCGCTGGGGCGAGTGCGAACCCGTCCTCAAGGAGTTCGACACGTGGCCGGAAGTGGACTGGGCGGCGGTCGCCGAGGAGGGCTACAACGCCATCCCCGACGCCGCACAGGACTACCTCGAATACCTCTCTGACGAACTCGACGTGCCGATTTACGCCGTCGGCGTCGGCCCGGGCCGCGAGCAGACGGTCCACCTGGAAAACCCGTTCGACAACTGAGCCTCGACGACTGGCCACCGATTCGCGGCTGACGCGACTGCGGCGGCCGCCCCCTCCGCCGAGCCCGCCGCGACGGCGGCGAACCCGTACGCTTTTACTTCGCGCAATCCACCGTCACGACGATGAAAGAATCCCTGATGGACATCCTCTGTGACCCCCTCGACAAGAGCGAACTCGAGCTGGAAGTCGACGAGCGCGACGGCGACGAAATCATCGAGGGGCGGCTCATCGGTACGGTCACCGGCGAGGTGTACCCCATCGAGGATGGCATCCCGAATCTCCTGCCACCGGACATGCGCGACGACTGAGGCGCGCACCTCATCGGACCTGAACGTTTTTCTATTCTCGTATCGACGGTGAACCCGTGTCGAACGCGCCGCTCACCGTCACGCTGAACGACGAGCGCCCCCACGACCTCTCGGTAGCGCCGTCGTTCGCAACGAACGGCCCGTTTTCGGTCGAGCTCGCGAACCAGGGACAGGCGGTGCACGTCCACCTCCACGTCGACGACGAGCTCTCGCGCGCGGCGAGCCTGTCCGAAGGAAATCACTTCGTCGACGGCGGCCAGACCAAGACCGTCGAGGTGTTCGTCACCCCGCCGCCGGAGCCAGTGTCGGGGAAGCTGAAGATAGTCTCCGGCCACGGCTCGGAGACGAGGTACGTCGACGTGACCGTCGAACCCGGCGAGGGTGGCAAACCGCCGGTCGACGTGGACGAGACGCTCTCGAAGCCCAAGCAACCCGACCCCGAGCCGAGCGTGACCGAAAGCATCGCGGACGTGTTCCCGAGCGTCGATCCGCGAGCCGCCCCGCTTTTCGGCCTCGCGCTCGTCGCGCTCGTCCTCGCGGTGGCGCTCGCGTCGGTGTTCGAGAGCTTCGCCATCACCCTCGGTGCCGGCGTCGTCGTCGGCGGCGTCCTCGCGGCGCTGGTGCTGACGATGCGGTGACGGCGTCCGAAAAATCGGTCCGATTCCCGTTCCTCGCGTCCCGACCTACTCGTCGTCGGACGCGTCGGTCGGGACGCCGCCGAGGTTGCCCTCGTCGTCGAACAGCTTCGCGCGCAGGAACCGCGCCCGGTAGCGGTTCGCGCCCTCGTACACGTCGGCCTCGCGGATGGCGTCGGTGCGGTCGTCCGCGACGGCCTCGATGATATCTTCGACCTGTTCCTTCTCCGAGGGCGTGAGTTCGAACTCGTACGTTTGGGTCTCCTCGCCCTCCAGCCGCGTCCACTTGCGGGACGCCGCGATGACGACGGAACACGGCTCGCGGCACGGGAACGCGCCGTCGCCGCCGTCCACGTCGAGGTCGGTGTCATCGTCGTACTGCCACTCGCGGCGCTTGACGCACTGGCTGTCGTCGCAGCAGGCCTCCGCGACCCAGTTGACGTGCTCGTGGCCGTCGCCGCGGTTCCACGTCTTCACGACGCTGTACATCCCGGTCTGGCGGCCGATGGCGTCCGCCCAGTGCGCCACGTCGAGTTCGCCCCGGCGCTCGCGGTACCAGTTCGGCACCGACGCGGGGTAGAACGTCTCGACGGTCTCGACGAGGTCGTGAGCGTCGAGGTCGGGGAACACCCAGCCGCCGGCGAGGTTGTTGCCGGTCTTCAGCGGGCGGTACCGCCCCTTCTCGTCGTAGGTCGCCAACTGCCGGGCCGCGAGCGATTCGCGGTAGGGGTCGAGTTCGTCGCGGTCGGCGTCGACCTCGTCGGCGTGGCGGAGTTCGTAGGACCGCTCGCCGTGATCGTCGACGGTGACCGTGACGAGCAGTTGGCCCCACTCGCGACAGACGCCGTCTCGGAGGTCGTCGTAGCGCTCGGGAACCGAGGGGGCGTCGCCGTCGTTCTCGGTGTCGTCTGCGTCTCCACCGTCGTCGCCTCCCGCATCGACGGACGCACCCTCGACCCAGCGGAGGAACGCCCGCCGCTGGGGGCTGGACTCGCCGACGACCTCGGACCAGAAGTACCAGTTCGTCGCGTAGTCGTCGTAGTCGGCGAGGGCCTCGCGGAGACCGCCTTCCGTGAGCCCGTTCAGCGTCGATTCGGGCGTTTCGAGGCGGAAGCCGTCGTCGGAACGGGAGACGGTGAACCCGTCGAGGGAGATTCCGTCGCCGGTCGCCGCGGCGTCGACGAGGGCGTCGAGGTGGTGCCCCATCAGTTCGCCTCCTGCGGCGTCTTCCGAGTACGTTCGCGCACGACTTCGAGAGTGTTGCCGATGTCGGCGCCCGCGTCGGCGGCGCGTTCGAGCACCACGTCGGCCATGAGTCCCTCGGTCCCGACCGCGCCGGCGTACCAGATGCGGTGGCCGTCGACCTCGGTGGGCACGTCGTAGCCCGTGCGGTAGTCGTCGGTCAGGCCCATGTCCTCCGGGATGTCCTCCTGGGTGTGGAAGCCGTCGGCGATAAACAGCGGGACGACGACCACGTCCTCGGACTCGAAGTAGTCGGTCACGTCGTCGACCTCGGGTTCCTCGTCCATGTAGAGCGCCTGCACCTCGTCGAAGCGGTCCATCTCTCGGATGCGGTCGGCGTGGTACTCGATGGCTTTCGCGGAGTTCTCGTTGCGCTCGGTGCCGTGGCCGACGACGGCGAGGCCGAAGCCCTCGCCGACGTTCGGGTCGCCGGTGACCGTCTCGGCGCGGCGGACCAACACGTCGGTCATCGCCGCGTGGGTTCCGACCGGCCCGCAGTAGTGAATCGTCTTCTCGGGCACGTCCGTCGCGGAGAGGGTGACGTGCGACGCCGACAGGCCGTCGGAGTCCCAGTCGGCCACGTCCCACCCCTCGAGACGGAGTTCGCGCGGGATGACCTGTTCCGTGAAGTAGCCCTCGCTGATGAAAAGCGGGACGACGTACACCTCGTCGGCCTCGACGGTCCGGAGCACCTCGCGAATCGACGGCTCTTCCTTCCAGAAGCCGGTCCGCACCTCGTCGAACGCGCCCACCTCGCGGACCGTGTCCGCGTGGTCGTAGGTGGGGGCGCTCGAATCCGGGTTCAGGTGCGACCCGTGCGCCACGATGACCAGGGCTTGCATGTCCGGGGGTTACGAGGCGACTGTCTTATGAACTTCGCATCGAAGAAAGGAATCTTCGGGTTCGGACAACTCGCGTTCGCCACTCGTTCAGGAGACGCGAGGCGGGGCGCGGGGAGTCGCGACCCGCGGACGACCGCGGCAGCGCCCGGCGAGCGGCGCTTTTTTGCGCGCGCCCGACGACCCGGCAGACATGTCTCTCGCCGCCGACGCGCGCGACGCAGTCCGCGAACGACCGTACCTCCTCGCCGCGCTCCGCGCGGGCGTCGTCAACTACGCCGCCGCCGCGGCCGAACTCGACCTCGGCGACGACGAGGCGGTCGCGGCCGCGCTCCGCCGGTTCGCCGCCGACCTCCCGCCGCTCGAAGCCGACCCCCGAGACGCCGCCGTGACGATGCGAAGCGGCGTCGGCCTCGTGGGCGAGGACGTCGAGGAGACCGATGGCGAACCCGTGCTCTCGGTCGCCGGCGTCGACCTCGCGGGCGGCGGCCCGCTCACGGCTATCATCGCTGAGGGCGAGGTCGACCCGACCGTCCTCGCCGCCGTCCTCTCCCGACTCGACGCCGAGTCCGTCGTCGTCGACGCCGCGGGCGTCGCGGGCGACACGCTCGCCGTGGTCGTTCCGCGCCGACAGGGGGCCGCCGCCCTCCGCGTCGTCGAAGCGGCCGTCAGCGATTTATACGTCTGATTTCCGGATATCAACCGTGATAGACGGCGGCCGGCGCTTATTACCTCGGAGCCGGTGAGTTCGTCAATGGTTTCGCCCAGCCCCCGCGACGACGACGGCAACATCTCGCTTTCATCCACGGAACTCCTCGACGAACTCGACCTCGACGCCGACGAGTTGGGCTGGCGGCAGTCGTTCGTCGGCTTCGACGACGAGGACGCCGCGCGCCTCGCCGACCTCCGGGGCGTCGTCGAGGCCCGCGACGAGGCGCTCGTCGACGGCTTCGTCGAGCCGATTCTCGCGAACGAGCGGACGACGGACGTCATCGACCGCTCGAAGACCGACCTCGACGGCCTCCGCGCGGTCGTCGCCGGCTACTACCGCTCGTTCACCGACGGGAACTACGACCAGAACCACTACGCGGCGCGCACGCGAATCGGCCTGCTCCACGACAAACTCGACATGCCGCTGCACTACTTCGGCGGGATGTTCGCCAACGTCACCGGCATCTTCGCGGACGAACTCCGCGAGCGCGCCGTCGCCGACGCCACCGAGTCGCTGTCCGGCGACGACGCCGACCGCGTCGAACACGCCGTCGAGGAGGCGTTCGCCGACATGATGGCCGTCGTCCGCGGGCTCAATCTCGACCGGCAGGTCGTCAACGCCACCTACCTCTACTCGTACTCGCTTGACGTCCGCGAGGAGGTCCGCCGAGCCAGGGAGAGCCGCGGGAATCTGGAGTCGGTTGCGTCCCAACTCCACGAGGAGACCGCCGGCACGAGCGAGAGCATCGCGGAAATCGAGGGACTGGCGGCCCGACAGGCCGACATGACCGAGGAAATCGCCGCCGAGCTATCGAACCTCAGCGCGACCGTCCAGGAGGTCGCCGCCACCGCCGACGACGTGTCCTCCCGGAGCGACGAGGCAACCACGCGGGCCGAGGAGGGCCGAGCCGAGGCCGGCGAGGCCATCGACGCGATGCGGCAGGTCGGCGACGACCGCGACGAGATCACCGTGAACGTCGAGGCGCTCGTGGCCGCCATCGACGAGATTCAGGACATCGTCGAGGTTATCGACGAGGTGGCAGACCGGACGAACCTGCTCGCGCTCAACGCCTCCATCGAGGCCGCCCGCGCCGGCGAGGCTGGTTCCGGCTTCGCCGTCGTCGCGGACGAGGTGAAGTCGCTCGCCAACGAGTCGAAGTCGCAGGCCGAGCGCATCGGCCAGATGATAGAGGACGTGACCGACCACATCGAGGACACCGCCGAGGCGCTGTCGTCGGCCGACGAGAACATCGACCACGGCATCGAGCGGGTCGAATCGACCGTCGAGAGCCTCGACGAGATAACCGACTCGGTCGCCGACGTGACCGACGGCATCGACGAGGTCGCGCGGGCGACCGACGAGCAGGCGACGCTCACCTCCGACATCGCCACCTTCGTCGACGACGCGGCGACGCAGGTCGACGAGGTGACCGCGGAGATAGACCGCATCTCCGAGAGCGTCTCCGAGCAGGCCGAACAGGCCGCCGACCTCGACACGGCCGTCGACAGTCTGGACCGCGAGGCCGACCTCGAATCGTTCCGCCGGCGCGCGGAGACGACGACCGACGGCGGCGTCGCGACCAGAGGCGGCCACTACGCGCTCGCGTCGGCGACGAACGCCGACCGCGCGGTCACGAGAGACACGGCACCGACGAACGCGACCGGCGACCGAGTCGGCAAAGCGGGTTCGGCCACGACCGACGGCGATGCGACCGACGACGACCCGACGGACCGGATTCCGGCGTTCGTCAAGCGACTGCTCTCGGAGGAGACGCTGGCGAAGATTCGCCGCGGCGAGGCCGACCGCCCGGAGTGGACGAAGTAGCGGCGACGACGGGGATGACGGCCGCGAGGGTAACGGCTACGGGGTGACGGCTACGGGGTGACGACTGCGAGGACGAGGCGATTGGCGTCGAGAGACCGACCGCGCTTCCGACGGGTTGAAAGTGGTCCCGGAAGTAGCCGAGTGTGATGACCCTGTCCGTGACCAACACCCTGACGGGAGAGCGCGAGGAGTTCGAGTCGCACGGCGACGAAGTGTTGCTCTACGTCTGCGGACTGACGGTCTCGGACGACGCCCACCTCGGCCACGCCCGCCTGTGGATGCACGCCGACCTGATGCACCGCTGGCTGGCCTACGAGGGCTACGACGTGCGCCACGTCGAGAACTTCACCGACGTGAACGAGAAGATAGCCGCCCGCATCGGCGAGGACGACCTCGGCGACGACGAGGCGAGCGTCGCCGAGCACTTCGTCGGCGACGTGATTCGCGACATGCGCGGGCTCAACCTAAAGCGCGCCGAGGTGTACCCGCGCGTCTCCGAGCACATCCCCGAGATTATCGACCTCATTCGGACGCTCGTCGACCGCGGCCACGCCTACGAGTCAAACGGCTCCGTCTACTTCGACGTGTCCACGTTCGACGACTACGGGAAGCTCTCCAACCAGAAACTCGAGGAACTGGAGTCGCGGGCGACGAAAGACGAGCGCTCCGAAAAGCGCAACCCGACCGACTTCGCGCTCTGGAAGGCCGGCGCGGTCGACCCCAAGACGGCCGCCGAACACCGGAACCCGGACCTCGAACCGCTTCACGAGCCGTGCGGCGAGACGTGGGAGTCGCCGTGGGGCGAGGGCCGACCCGGCTGGCACATCGAGTGCTCGGCGATGTCGATGACGCACCTCGGCGACACCCTCGATATTCACGTCGGCGGCCGCGACCTCGTGTTCCCGCACCACGAGAACGAAATCGCCCAGTCGGAGGCGGCGACCGGTCAGCAGTTCGCCCGCTACTGGCTCCACGTCGGCCTGCTCCAGACCGAGGGCGACAAGATGAGTTCGAGCCTCGGCAACTTCTTCACCGTCGGCGACGCCCTCGCCGAGTTCGGCGCGGACGTGATTCGGACGTTCTACCTCTCGACTGCCTACGGCTCCGAACAGACGTACTCCGAGGAGACCATCGCCGAGGCCGAAGAGCGCTGGGAGCGCCTCGAACGGGCCTACGAGGCCGCCGTCGACGCGGTCGACAGCCCCGACGCCCGGACGAAAGTCGAGGCGACGGAGCTCCGCGAGACGGTGACCGAGACCCGCGAGCGCTTCCGCGCGGCGATGAACGACGATTTCAACGTCCGCGAGGCGATGGCCGAACTGCTCGGCCTCGCCGGCGCGGTCAACCGCCACGTCGCCGACGCCGACGAGTACGACTACCGCGCGCTCCGGCGGGCAATCGAGGCGTTCGAGGACCTCGGCGGCGAGGTGTTCGGGCTCTCGTTCGGCGGTGCGGGCGAGGGCGGTGACGTGTCGGTCGCGGAAGACCTCGTGCAGCTCGTCTTGGACGTGCGCGAGGCCGAGCGCGAGGCGGGCAACTACGAGCGCGCCGACGACCTGCGCGACGACCTGACGGCGCTCGGCGTCGAGGTCGAAGACGGTCCCGACGGCGCGACGTTCCGCTTCGAGTAACCCGAGTGGCGACGGTCCGGACCGCCCCCTCGACGCTCACATCGTAAACAGGTGCGAGTCGTCCGGGATGTCGAACAGCCCCATCCTGACGCCCGCGTCGAGCCAGCCGTAGCCGTACGAGAACGACGCCAGCGCGTTCACCCAGTCGTCGGCGGCCTTGAAGTGCCGGCCGTCGTCGAGGTATGATTCTGCCATCTCCAGACAGTCGGCGGCTGCCTCGCCGAGGTGCGTCTCGTCGGGGACGGCCTGCACCGCCTCGTCGAGCGCGTCGGCGAGCATCCCCTCGTAGCGGTTCGTCTTCTCCTGTAGGTCGGCGGCCATGCGGAGTGATGCGTCGGCGACGGATACCGGTCTTTCGCTCCGCGCGCTTCGGAGCCCGTGGCATGCGTTATCGTGCCGGTGTTGTAGCGCTCCTCGCAATACAGCGAAACCTTAAGACACCGGTGTAGCGAACTATCGGCTATGACAGAGGACGCCGATTCGTTCGTGGAACACAGGAAACTCATCGTCGCCGGCTCGGGCATCTCCGGGCTCTCGTCGGCTATCTACGCGGCCCGCTCCAACAACGAGCCGCTGGTGCTGGAGGGCGACGAGCCGGGCGGACAGCTCACGCTCACGACCGAGGTGGACAACTACCCCGGCTTCCCCGAGGGCATCTCCGGGCCGGAACTCATCAACAACATGAAAGAGCAGGCCGAGCGCTTCGGCACGGAGATTCGCCACGGCATCATCGAGGACGTGGACGCCTCCGAGCGCCCGTTCACGGTCACGCTCAAGAACGGCGACGTGTACACCGCAGACGCCATCATCGCGGCGTCGGGCGCGTCGGCCCGCACCCTCGGCATCCCCGGCGAGGAGAACCTGATGGGCTACGGGCTCTCGACGTGTGCGACCTGCGACGGCGCGTTCTTCCGCGGCGAGAAAATCATGGTCATCGGCGGAGGCGACGCCGCCGTCGAGGAGGCCAACTTCCTCACGAAGTTCGCCTCGACGGTCTACCTCGTCCACCGCCGCGAGGAGTTCCGCGCCGAGGACTACTGGGTCGACCGCCTGATGGAGAAGGTCGACGAGGGCGAAATCGAACTCATGCTCAACACCGAGGCGACAGAGCTTCACGGCTCGCCCGAGGAGGGCGTCGACCACGTGACGCTCGTCCGCAACCCCGAGGGGCACCCGAGCGACAAGCTCGACGACCCCGAGACCGAGGAGTTCGACTTCGACGTGGGCGCGGTGTTCTACGCCATCGGCCACACGCCGAACGCCGACTACCTCGAGGGGACGGGCGTCCAGCGCGACGACGACGGCTACATCGTCGCCAAGGGCGGTTCCGGCGGCGGCCAGACCGCGACCGACGTGCCCGGCATCTTCGCCGCGGGCGACGTGGTCGACTACCACTACCAGCAGGCCGCGACCGCCGGCGGCATGGGCGTGAAGGCCGCCCTCGACGCCGACGACTACCTCGAAGAACTCGAACGCGAGGAAAAGCGGGCGGCCGCGGGCGCGGCCGAGTAAGGCGAGCGAGCGACCTCAACGCTCGGCGTTCGGGTTTCATCTCACTCGATTTCTCTTCGGCTCCCTACGTCAGCGACCGCAACAGCCACGCGAGGATGAAGCTAATCGCCACGAAGATGAGGTAGACCCCCGGCGAGAAGCGCACGTCCACGACGCCGACCGCGCCCGCGACCGCCACGGCGAAGAGGACGAGCCCGACGCCGACGAGACCGTTCCCGAGGATGTTCGGGACCCCTCGTTTGGTTTCCATACCCCGCGGTTGGACTCGCCGAAAAATAAGCGTGCGGAGCGTTCCCAGCGGGTGAAACGGGACGCGGTTGTGGTCCGACGGACGCGGCCCGCCCGCAGTCGTCAGTCGGCCGCGCCCGGACTCGCGTCGGCCCCCGCGCCGCGCTCTTCGGGCGTCAGGTAACACTGCGGGTCGGGGCCGAACAGTTCGCCCGTCGCCGCGAGCGACCGAAGCCGCGAGGAGCCGCGGCACACGTCCTGATACTGGCAGGTCGCGCACTTGCCGGTGAGATGCCGTTCGCGCTCGCGGAGCTTGGCGAGAAGCGGGTTCGACTCGTCGTCCCAGATGTCTCCGAACGGGCGGTCCCGGACGTTGCCGAGGCTGTAGCCCTGCCAGAACTGCGTGAGGTGGACGTCGCCGCGGTAGTCCACGTCGGCGACGCGCTCGCCGGTCGGGTCGCCGCCGTTGACGCGAAGGTACCGGTGAATCCGCTCGGCGTGGTCGGCGTCGAGTTCGTCGCGGGCGTACTCGACCACGTAGGCGGAGTCGGCGTAGTTGCCGACCAGCAGCGTCTCTATCTCCTCGCCCTCGGCGTGGTACTCGCGGGTCATGTCGAACAGTCGGCGGACGGCGCGGCGCTGGGCCTCGTCGTCGAGGTCGGCGTCGGCGATGTCGCCGCCGCGGCCGCCGTAGTCGAGGTGGTAGAAACAGAAGCGGTCGACGCCGACGTCGTACAGCAGGTCGACCACGTCCTCCATGTCGGCGGCGTTGTGCTCGGTGATGGTGTACCGGAGGCCGGTCTTGAGCCCCACCGACAGACAGTTCTCGATGCCGCGGACGGCGGCGTCGAACGCGCCCTCTTTCCCGCGGAAGCGGTCGTTGCGCTCTTCCAACCCGTCGACGGAGACGCCGGCGTAGGAGAGCCCCGCGTCGCGGAGCGCTCGGGCCTTCTCCTCGGTGATGAGCGTCCCGTTGGTCGAAAGCACCGCCCGGATGCCGGCGTCGGTGGCGTAGTCGACGAGTTCGACGAGGTCTTCTCGGACGAGCGGTTCGCCGCCCGAAAACAGCAGGACGGGCACGTCGTAGGCCGCGAGGTCGTCGATGAGCCCCTTCGCCTCTGCGGTCGAGAGTTCGCCCTGCGCGGGGTCGAGGTCGGCCCCGGCGTAACAGTGTTCGCAGTAGAGGTTACAGCGCCGCGTCGTGTTCCAGACCACGACCGGACGTTTCTGTTTCTCCTCGCGTATCTGGTCGATGTCGGCGTCGGGGTCGTCGTAGCGGAGGCCGTCGCCCTCGGCGCCCTGCCCGCACAGGAGCTTGCTGATGGAAATCACTCGACCGACACCCCGTTTTCGGCACCGCGGGCGGCCCCCGCCGTCTCGCCGTCCGCCGCGTCGCCGTTCGCGGCGAGGTCGTTCCCGCCGAGTCGGAGGAACTCGTCGGCCGGCGCGAGCCAGAGGTCCGCGTCGCCGTCGCCGAACAGCGTCCGCGCCTGCTCGGTCGCGAGGTCCTCGGCGGGTGCGCTCACGCTGCCGACGTGGCGCATCGGCTCGGCCGACGCGTCGCGGTAGAACACTTCCCACTGGCGGCTGCCGTCGATTCGCGGTCGTCGCCTCGGGTCGTCGTCGTCCATGTCGTCGCCTTCGGGCGGGGCGGCCACGCTCGTTTCGCCCGTTTTCAGCGCGTGGGAATCGAAGCTTTAGACTTGTTCGGCCACTCACTACGGCCAGCTAATGACGCAACGGTTCACCCGGCGGTCGGTTCTCCGCGCAACGGCGGCTTCGACAGGTATCGCGCTGTTGGCGGGCTGTTCGAGTTCGTCCGGCGACGGCTCCGGCGGCGCGGACGACGGGGGCGGTTCCGGCGGCGATTCGTCCGGCGGGGAGGACACCGCCGACCGCGAGATGCGGGACTTCGGCGGCTGGTTCGACCGGACGGGGAACTACGACGGCGTCCACGACCTGACGGGACAGGACACCGTCACGGTCGCGGTCGGTGCGGCCGGCAACGGCGGCGGCTACGCGTTCGCTCCCGCCGCGGTGGAGGTTTCGCCGGGAACGACGGTCGTCTGGGAGTGGACCGGAAACGGCGGCACCCACAACGTCGTCAACCGCGAAGACGGGCTGTTCGAGTCGGACCTCACCGTCTCCGAGGGCCACACCTTCGAGTACACGTTCGAGGAGTCCGGCGAGTACAAGTACGTCTGCGTCCCTCACGAGACGCTCGGCATGGTCGGCGTCGTCGTCGTCGAGTAAGCGCACGTCGTCGTCTTCGCGTCGTTGCGGGCGAGTGAACTCCCCAGCCCCCTCAGTCCGCGGGCAGGCCGGCCGGTGTCGGCGTCATGCGGACCGTAGGACGTCGTTCAGCGGCGCGGTACAGAGGACGCAGCCGGTCTCCCGGAGCGTCCGCATCATCGGCTCGTTGACCCGATAGCGCTCGCCGCACTCGGGACAGGTCACGTCGAACTCGCGCATCGTTGCTCACCGACTAGTGGTACGCCGTGGAGGTCCGAGGGGGCGCACCCTGCATTCGCGGGGGGCTGATACCCCGTCGGTGCGTCTCATCTCGTCACCCCTGAAGAATGGCACCCATGAGCTTCTTTTGCGCCATGGCGAGGTGCTCGGAGAACGTCGAGGTCGTGATGCCGAGTTCGGTTGCGACCTCGCCCTTGTTGGCGCGCCGCGGGTGGTCGAAGTAGCCCATCTCGTGGGCCGTCTCCAGCACCTCGCGCTGGCGGTCGGTGAGCTGGCCGCGCTCGACCAACACGAGGTCCCGCGACTCGTCGGACGACGACTGGAGCAGTCGGCGCACGTCCACGGAGCCCGACGATTCCCGAAGGGAGGCGACCACGTCGCGGAGCGTCTCAACGTCGGGCGCGTGGAAGGTCAAAAACAGCGCGCCGTCGCGCGTCTGAACGTCCACGACCGGGCAGTCGAACGCCTCGACGCGCTCGCAGGGACAGCCGATGCCGCCCTCGCGGTCGAACCGGTAGACGCTCCCGTCGCCGTACGCGAACAACTCCTCCATCTCCTCCGGGACCTCGGTGTCGTCGTCGAAGACGAACTCCTCGACGACCGACCCGCGCTCGTTGGGAGCCATGCTCCGCGAGAGCGCGTAGCCCGAGGTGTCGCCCTCGGAGACGGTCGCGACCGGACAGCCGTCCGGCCCCGTCACTTTCAACTCCGCTCTGATGCCCGCTGCGCTCGTCATAAGAGTATGCAGTCTCTCCAGCCCCTGATATAAACACCCCCGATACACCGGGCCTTTATATCGTGGTTCGTTTCCACCCGACGACTGCCGTCGCGCGGACCACGGCGGGTCACGGGGTGTATAAAGCGCCCTGTATATTCTGGGTGCCCTTCGACGGACGACGCGGCCGAAGCTACGGGTGAGCATGCAGACCGGCCTCAGACGCAAGCCGACCGGACCGAAGCCCGCCGAACTGGAGGCGGAACAGGTGCTGGAAGCGCTCTCGGACCGCGCGTGCCGGCAGATTCTCACGACCCTGCAGGGCGCGACCGAGCCGATGACCGCACAGGACCTCTCCGAGGTGTGCGACGTACCGTTGTCGACGACCTACCGGAAGGTCGAACAGCTCTCGGAGGCGGCGTTGCTCGAAGAGACGCTCCAACTGCGGGCGAACGGGACCCACACCCACCAGTACCGGTCGAGCGTCGAGTCGGTCACGGTCTCGCTGGACGACGAACGGGGGCTGGAAGTCGCCCTCGGCGGGGACCGCTGATGGGGTCGGAACCGGCACACCCGCCGGACTCGGGGCGCGAACACCCCGTGCGCCCGCGGCTCGCATCTCGGATGACTACCCATCCCGACGGGCGCGAGGAGTGCACGATTTACCCGGCCGACGCGACGCCCGAAGCGCAACTGACCCGGTGGCTATCGGCGTTCGAGGGGAGCTTCGTCGACCTCGAATCGATGGAGTAAGCGCGGCGTTACAGTCGGTCGGCGTCGACGCCGTCGTCGCCCTTGCTCCACGGGCGCGGGCTGTCGAGCGCCATGAGGTACTCTTCTAAGAGGGTCGGAAACGCCCGCCCGCGGAGGTTTCGGAGGCCGAAGTCGGCGGCCCAACTGATGATGCCGGTGTCCTCCGTGACGACGCCGGCGTTCAGTTCACGGGCGAGGATGAGGAGGTCGAAGTCCTCGCGGGAGTCGAGGACGCCCTGTCTGAGCGCGCCGCGGTAGTCCTCGCGGAGGTCGGAGATGACCTTATCCACGTCGGAGAGCTTCGACCCGCCGTTGGACCGCTGTTTCGACTCCTCGGCCTTGCGGACGGCCTTCTCCGAGACGCGGAGGCCGCGGTTGACTCGGTCGGACATCTCGTCGATGAAGCGGTAGACGACCTCCGCGGGGATGTACACCTCGTAGCGGTCGGGGTGTTTCTTGATGACCCACGTGTCGAGTTTGCCGAGTACGTCCTCCGAGACGCCGCGCTCGCGCAGGATGTGTTCCAACTCCGCGGCGATGGACGGCGGCATGTAACACGAGATGTTCAGGTCCAGTCGCGCGGCGGCGATGGTGTCGAGGAGCCGTTCGATTCCCTCCTCGAACGTCTCGTCGTCGTCTCGAATCTCCTCGGAGAGAAACAGCGAGGTGTCGAGCACGAACCGTTGTTTCAGCGGGTACTCGGCCATCGGTCGCCAATTGGTACCGCGGCACTATGACCCTTCCCCGTGATGAAAGTGAGAGGAACCGCCGGAGAGACGGTCAGAACAGCGGTTCGATGCGGTCGTCGCCGGTCGAGACGAGGTCGTCGAGCGACGCCGCGCTGGACTCGCGCTTGGCGAGCATGTCGCGTTGGGTCTCGATGGCGACCGCCTGCAGCTCCTTCACCCGCGGCACGTCGTAGACGCCCGACAGGAGCACGACCGCCGCGACGAAGTCCGAGTCGACGGGGTAGTCGCCGCCGCGAATCTCCATCGTCCCGGTCTCGTCTTCGAGCCACGTCCGCGCGCGCTCGATGCCGCGGCGCGAGAGCACGTCCGACGGGCCGGCGACGACGACGAGGCCGCGCTCCGCGCCGGCAATCTCGCAGGGCATCGTGAGCCGGCCGAGGGCGGCGCGACGCACGAGACTGGTGATGCGGTTCGTCGAGTCGCCGCCGTCTTCGGCGACGGCGTTCCCGCCGGAGAGCCGGGAGAGCAGGCCGCGCTTGGGGCGGTCGAGTTCGACGGCGGCGTAGCCGATAGTCGAGACGCCGCCGCTCCCGAGCGTGTTGATTATCTCGGAGGCGTCCACGACGGACTCCGCAACTGCCCCGGAGCCGTCGCCCTCGCCGGCGCTGAACAGCACGCCGAGGCGGCGGGCGAGCTCCGCGTTGAGGCTGCCGTAGCCGGCTTCGAGCGACTCGCCGGTCTTCCGCCAGGCGTCGTTGTCGAAGACGATGAGGTTGTCCACCTCGCGGACGAACGTCTGGAGCGACCGCGCGGCGTTGAGCGTGTAGATGCCGCCTTCGTCCCGCGCGGGGAGGATACCGAGGCCGTAGACGGGCTCGGTGTAGATGTGCTTCAGTTCGCGCGCGATGACGGGCGCGCCGCCGGAGCCGGTGCCGCCGCCGAGCCCAGCGACGACGAGAAACGCGTCTATCTCGTGGACCGGGAGGTCGTCGACCATCGAGAGCACGTCGCCCACGTCCTCCGCGGTCACCTCCGCGCCGAGTTCGTTGTCCGCGCCGACGCCGTGGCCCTTGACGCGCGTCAGACCGACGAGCACCTGCCGCGATTCGGGGACGTTTCGGAGCCCCCGGAGGTCCGCGCGAGCCGAGTTGACCGCGATAGCGTCGACGACGAACCCCGTCTTCGTCCGTCGCTCGTAGTCGACGAGGACGTCGACGACCTTGCCGCCAGCCTGTCCGATACCGATGAGTGCGAGTTTCATGTCCGTGTTCCTCTCAGAAAACGAACCACTAGACGCGCGCTCAGGCCTTGAATATGCTGTGCGTAGCGCTGTGCAACGACAGCTTAATCGGAGAACAGGTCGGCCGCCGTGTCGTCGCCAACGGCGTCGTCGTGGGTCGATTCTGCGTCGTTCGCGCCGGCGTCGGCGTCGCCCGGACCGGTTTCGCCGTCGCCGGTGCCGTCCCCGCCGGCGTCACGCTCGCGGAACGAGTCGCAGGCGAGTTCGCCGACGACCGAGAGCAAGTCACCGGGTTCGACGATGGTGCCGCGCTCCCGGAGGCGCTCGTAGACCGCGAAGCCGTCGTCTCCCGCGTAGTTTCGCTCCGAGAAGGGGCGTTCCTCGACGAGGACGAGGCGGTCGGCCTCGGCGGCCGCGCCGAGGTTGGCGAGGTTGCCGTCTCCGACCTCCACGTCGGCGACGACGGTTACGTCGGCGGCTTCGACCCGCGACTCGACCGCGGCCCGCGCGGCGTCGTCCACGGGCGAGTACGGCGGCACGGTCACGAGGTCCGCGCCGACTCGGCGGGCCGCCTCGGCGTCGGTGTCGCCCTCGTTGAGCGCGCCGGCGGAGAGGGCGTAGCCGGCCGCCGAGAGCAGGTGGAGCGCCCGCGCGCCGGTGCCGCCGCCACCGACGACGTGAACCCGACCGTTGGCGTCGTCCGACGACGGCGGGAGGGCGGTCACGTACACCGAACCGGTGACGGGGTGCCGGGAGACGACCGCCTCGGCGTCGAAGGCCTCGCGTAAGTGCTCCTCGGAGAGCACCGCCGCGGGGTCGCCCGCCGAGAGGATGCGCCCGCCCGAGAGGAGGACGAGCGCGTCGCAGTAGTGGGCCGCGAGGTTGAGGTCGTGGATGGCCGCGACCGCGGTCGTCCCGTCCGCGACGAGGTCGGAGACGAGTTCGAGCGTGCGGACCTGGTGGTTGATGTCGAGGCTGGCGGTGGGTTCGTCGAGGAGCAAGACGGGCGTCTCCTGTGCCAGCGCGCGGGCGATGAGGACGCGCTGGCGCTCGCCGCCGCTGACCTCCGTCACCGGGCGGTCGGCAAGCGACTCGACGGCGGTCCGGCGCATAGCGTCGTCGACAGCGGCGGTGTCGCGCTCGCGCCAGCCGTCGAACCGCCCGCGGTGCGGGGTCCGACCCATCTCGACGACGTCGCGGACGGGGAAGTCGAAGGTGACGCTCGTGGTCTGGGGGACCGTCGCCACGAGCCGACTCGCCGCCTTCGACGACAGGGCGTGCACGTCCTCGCCGACGACGCGGACCGACCCCTCGTCGGGCGCGAGCGCGCCGTTGAGCGTCCGGAGCAGGGTCGTCTTCCCCGCGCCGTTCGGACCGATGAGGCCCACGAAGGTGCCCTCGCCCACGTCGACGGAGACGGCGTCGAGAATCGAGTGTCCGCCGAGCGAGAGCGACACGTCGTCGAGTCGAATCGCCGGGTCGGCGTCGCCGAAGGGGTCGGAGTCGGCGGAGTCCGCGTCGGCACCGAGGTCGGTGCCGCTGGAGCGGTCGAAGTCGCTCACGGCGAGCGCACCTCCCGCGTGCGGAGCAGGTAGAGGAAGAACGGCGCGCCCACGGCGGCGGTGACGACGCCGACCGGTATCTCCGCGCCGCCGGAGCGGGCGACGGTGTCGGTGGCGACGAGGAACGACGCGCCCGCCAGCGCCGACGCCGGGAGCAACACCCGGTGGTCGGGCCCGACGAGGAGTCGGAGCATGTGGGGGACGACGAGGCCGACGAAGCCGATGACGCCGGAGACCGAGACGGCCGCGGCGGTGACGACGCTCGCGGTGGCGAGGAGCAGTTGTTTCGTCCGCTCGACCTCGATGCCGAGGGCGTGGGCGTCCTCCTCGCCGAGCAGCAGGACGTTCAGGTCGCGGGCGTGGACCAACAAGACGACGAACGGAAGCGGCAGGACGAGCGCCAGCATGCCGACCTCGCTCCACGTCGCGCCCGCGAGATGGCCCATGAGCCAGAAGACGACCTGCCGGAGGCTCTCGCCGCTCTGGAGGAGGAGAAACGAGATGACCGCGCCGAGGAACGTCTGGATGGCGACGCCCGCGAGAAGCAGGGTCGCCACGGGCGTCCGACCGTTCTCGCTGGCGAGGAGGTAGACGACGAAGGCGGTGACGACGGCGCTGACGAAGGCCGCGCCCTCGAGACCGAACGGAATCGAAAGCGAAAGCACGATGGTCGCGACCGCGCCGACGGCGGCCCCCGAGGAGACGCCGACGATGGAGGGGTCGGCCATCGGATTGCGGAAGAAGCCCTGCATCACGGTTCCCGCGGTGGCGAGCGCGAAGCCGACGAGGGCCGCGAGGAGGATGCGCGGCAGGCGGACCGAGAGGACGATGATGCGGGCGGGCCTCGGCACGGAGAACGCGAACGGCGAGACGAACTCCAGCGTCGGCGTCGGAACCGACCCGACGAGGGGGAGGACCGTCGCGCCGCCGAGGGAGACGCCGACCGGGATGGGAACCGCGTCGGCGAGGATGGCGGCGACGGTCCGGGGCGGGATGGTCACGGCCCCGATGCCGGCGCTCACGACGACGACGAGAAGCAAGAGCCCGGAGAGGCCGAGCGACCACGTGGTCGCCCGCGTGCGAACGCTCATTGAACACAACCGCGCTTTCAGTAGGTAAATATTTATTGAACAGTCGCTGAGGCCACTACCGTGAACCGACAACTCGTCGTCGCCCTACTGGCGCTCGCGACCGTGTTCGCCGGGGTTCCGGCACCGGCCGCGGCCGCGGTAGACCAGACCGCACAGCAGCAGACCGCGCAGTGTACGTTCCCGATGACAGTCACCGACGCCACGGGAACCGAAGTCACCATCACCGACGACCCCGACCGGGTCGTCACGACCAACCCGAGCGCCGCCCAGACCATGTGGGAACTCGGCGCGCGCGACGAGGTCGTCGGCGTCTCGCAGTACGCCATGTACCTCGACGGCGCATCGGAGAAGGGGAACGTCTCCGGCTCCGGCGGCCTCAACGTCGAGGCCGTCATCGGCCTCGAACCCGACCTCGTGCTCGTCCCGAACTCCTCGTACAACGCCGAGCCCGACCGCGTCGGACAGCTTCGCTCGGCGGACATCTCGGTCGTCGTCTTCGAGTCCGGGAAGTCGCTCGACGCCGTCGCCAACAAGACCGAGCGCGTCGGCCGCATGACCGGGAACTGCGAGGCCGGCGTCGAGCGCGCGGGCGAGATGCGCGAGTCGATGGAGCACATGCAACAGGCCCTCGACGACGCGGAGCGTCCCGTCGGTCTCAACTCCTTTTTCGGCTACACCTCGGGCTCCGAGACGTTCATCTCCGACATTATGACGACCGCCGGCCTGCGCAACGGCGCGGCGGAGGCGAACCTCACCGGCTTCGCCCAGATTAACGAGGAACTCGTCGTCGACATGAACCCCGAGTACATCGTCGTCCCCGACCACGCGCCGGTGCCGAGCAGTCCGGCGTACAACAGCACGACGGCGATACAGGAGGGCAACGTCATCGTCATCGAGGCGCACAAGCTCCAACAGCCCGCCCCGCGAGCCGTCGAGGCGAGCGAGGAGATTCTCGAAGCCGTCCACCCCGACGCCTACGAGCGCTACCAGCAGCTCGAAGACGAGTCGGCGACGGAGCCCACCGAGAACGCAACTGAGACGACCACGGCCGCGGATGCGACCGAAACCGACGCGACCGAGTCGCCCGCGACGACCGAGTCGTCGGAATCGACCACCGAGAGCGACGCGCCCGGATTCGGCGTCGTCGCCGGCCTCGCCGCCATCGGCGCGGTCGTCCTGCTCGCGCGTCGCCGGTAACCGGACCGACTCGCGCGTCGTTTTCCATTTCTCGTCGTCCGGCTCCGTGAGACCACAACCGTATTACCGGCGGATGGCGGACACACGGGTATGGTCGAGAACGTCATCTACCCCGCCTACCTCGACGCCGCGCTCTCGCGCAGCGAGGGCCGACGGGTCGCCCAGTCCGCGGCGGTCGAAGCGCCGACCGTCGACGAGATTGCGAAGGCCGTCCAGCAGGTCGGCTACGACGCCGTCATCGAACGGGACAAGCGGTACTCTCGGGAGTTCGACACTCGCGGGCGCGTCCTCGTGAACAACGCCGACGACGCCACGAAAAACGACATCGTGCAGGCGGTCGCCGCCTACGTCGGAATCCTCCGCGACTGATGCGGCGAATCGGCACGGTCTCCCGAACGGCGCAGGGGCTCGCTATCGTCCGCCTCGACGACGACGACACGCCCGACATCGGAACCATGGTCCTCGACGAGTCGCTGTCGACGGTCGGTCGCATCGTGGACGTGTTCGGCCCGGTCGACCGCCCCTACGTCGCTGTCACGGCAGACGACGGCTCGCCCGCGCGGCTCGTCGGCAGCAAGCTCTACGCTCGCTGACGACTCCAGAGCGCAACCCCCATACCCCTCGGGTGGGAACGCCCCTGCATGTCACGCCGCGCCTATCGGGGGGTCGCCCTCGCCGCCCTCATCTTCCTCGTCGTGCAGGTGGGTGCGCTCGCCCTCGTGCCGACGTTCTTCGAACAGGGGTACCAGACGGTCGAAGACCCCACCGACCCGACGAACAGCCTCCTCTACATCGGCGCGATTATCGCCATGACCGCGTTCATGCTCGCGGCGTTCAAGTACGACCTCGACCAGCTTATCCGCCTCATCATCGTGTTCACGAGCGGCCTGCTCGCGTGGTACGTCTTCGCCGCGCTCGTCCCCAACGCGCTCGTCGCCATCGCCCTCTCGGCGGGCGTCTCGCTCGCCCTCCTCGTCTACCCCGAGTGGTACGTCATCGACGCCGCCGGGGCGCTCATGGGTGCCGGCGCGGCCGCCCTGTTCGGCATCAGTTTCGGCCTGCTGCCGGCCATCGTGCTCCTCTCGGTCCTCGCCATCTACGACGCCATCAGCGTCTACAAGACAAAGCACATGCTCGACCTCGCGGAGGGCGTGATGGACCTCCGCATCCCGGTCGTGCTCGTCATCCCGACGACGCTGTCGTACTCGCTTCTCGACGACGACTTCGCCCGCGACGCCAACGAGGTCGGCGATGGCGAGAACGCGACAGACGGGGGCGAACCGGCAGCGGTGGCCGACGCGGAGACGGCTGACACCACTGCCGACACCGACGCCGAGGACTCCGGTTCCGGCGAGCGCGACGCCTTCTTCATCGGTCTCGGCGACGCGGTCATGCCGACCGTGATGGTCGCCTCGGGCGCGTTCTTCTCCGAAGCGCCGTCGCTGGGTGTCGGTGCACTCCCGGCGCTCAACCTCCCGGCGCTCCTCGCCATGGTCGGGACGTTCGCCGGGTTCGCCGGGCTGATGTGGGCCGTGATGAAGGGGCGGGCGCACGCCGGCCTGCCGCTTCTCAACGGCGGCGCAATCGGCGGCTACCTCGTCGGCTCAGTCGTCGCGGGCGTCCCGCTCGTCTCCGCGCTCGGACTCGCGCCGTACCTCTGAAACGCGGCTCCGTCGAAAATCTCTGTCAGTGACAGTTTGTTGCGGCTGTGCTGAATACAGGGCGCAAGTCGGTCACAGAACCTGCCGGTATCGATGTTAGGTATGGGGATTTTTATTATAACTCCCACAAGGGCTATCACTCTATAGATATCATATAACTAACACATGAAATTCATCTACATCGCTATTGCCGGTGCGATTCTTGCACTAATATCGCTCCCACTCGGCCTCATGCTAATTATTGTGGGATTGTCGTTGCATTTCTTTCAAAAGTACAACTCTCGCCGCCTTGATGAAGCGGGTGAGCGCTAGATAACCACGAGGATAGCAATGAACACCTACCTAACGACTGTTTCATCGCTGGTCGCGTGAATCGAACATCGAAATCTTGCTGAACTCATCTTCTACGTCTTGCACGCCGGTTCTATCACTTATCTAGAAGTTCAACAGCGACGTACCGCCCGGGTTCCCCGGTTTTACCTCATTCTTCGTCCGCGCCCTCGCGGACGCGAACCGCCATCCCCGTCTGGAAGTCGAGCATCGCGTCCGCGGAGAGTTCCGCGCGACCGACGCCCAGCAGGTCGCCGTCGGGGCCGACGACGCACACCTCGTCGCCCGAGCGAACCGCCGGGTCGGCGGCGGTGACGAACTTGGCGAACGCGTTCTTGCCGTCGCTGACGAACGGGACCGACTCGTCGCCGACGCGGACGACGTAGGCGTCGCCGCCGAGGGCGTCGTAGAGGCGGCGGCCGCCGGCGACGCCGAGGGTGAACCGCCCGTCGGTGCCGTAGGAGGTGACGCGGTCGCCCTCGACGTACACCTGTCGCGGGCGGCCGCTGCGCGAGCGCGAGAGTTCGATGTCCGCCTCGGCCGGGAACAGCGCGTCGCCCGCGCCGGCCCCGAACTGGTAGTCGGCGACGACCCGGAGGTCGTCCAAATCGGTCGCGTGGCCTTCGGTCATACCCCGTCGTTCGCCCCGCCGGCTAAAGTGGGTCGCGGTCCCGTCCGACCGCGTGTACCGGGTTAGCACGCACGTTCGAGACGGAAAGCCCTAAGTACGGGACAGACCCCCGTCGGAGTATGTCTGTGGACGTTCGACTCGCCGCCGTGGGGACTGTGCTGCTGCTCGCGAGCAGTATGCTTCTCACGCAGACGGCGCTCGACTGGCGGCTCCCGACGGTGCTCGCCGCCATCGCGGCGCTCGGCGCGGTCGCCACCGTCGCCCGACTGGCGACGCCAACGGCCTGACACGCCGCTCGCGGGCTCGGCCGCGACCCCAGTACGCCGCCGTCTCGACCCACCCGTTTTACGTATTATCGCATCGACACGTCGAGGTATGGCCGCGATCAACTCCCTCCAGACAGCCCTCCGAGGCATCCGGTCGAACCCCGTGTTGTTCCTCGCCGGGCTCGCCTTAGGTCTCGTCACGCTCCCGCAACTCGCCACGCAGTTGGCGCAGATACCCATCGTCCCGACCGCCCTGATGGCGGTGACGTTCTTCGTCACGCCGTTCGTCGCCGCCGGCCTCTACGGGATGGCCGACGAGGCGGTCGACAGCGGGGGTTCGACCTCGCTGTCGACCCTGACCGACGTCGGCCGCGAGAAGTACGTCCCGATGCTCCTCGCGAACATCGTCCAACTCGGCATCGTCATCGCCTTCGGTATCGTGTTCCTCATCGTCGCGGTCGTCATGGCCATCTCGCTCGGCCTCGGCGGCCTCGCCGCCGGCGGTGGTGACGTCTCCAACTTCGCTCTCGGCGGCGGCTTCCTCGTCGGCCTCGCCGTGCTCGGCCTCATCGGGCTGGCGTACTTCGTCGTCATCTTCCTCGTTCAGTTCTACCCTGTCGCGGTCGTCGTCGGCGACAAGGGCGCAATCGAGTCGTTCGGCGAGAGCTACCGACTCGTCCGGAACAACATCGTCCCCTCGCTCGGCTACTCGGTCATCCGGTTCGTCGTCGGCCTCGTCATCAGCATCCCCGTCACGGGATTCATCGTCTTTCGGACGTTCCAGAACGTCCAGCAGGTACAGGACGCGGCGACTCCCGCGGCGGCGCAGGCGGGCCTCGGATTCTCGCCGGCCGAAATCGCCGCCATCGCCGCCATCTCGATGGCGACGCAGATGGTTCTGGCGACGTTCCAGTACGTCTACGCGGTCGCCTTCTTCGAGGCGCACGACTCGGGGTCGAACGGACCGGCCGGAACGGCCGGCCCGGACATCGACGGCGACTCGGTGATTCCGCAGTTCGAATAATCGCCCCGCGACCTACAGCAGGAACGTCTCTTTTCGTTCGGAGAGGTCGATGAACGTGTCCGCCGCCTCGACGAGTTCGTCCGCGGTGGACTCCTTGAACGCCATCACCTCGACGCGGACGCCCTCGTGGCGGAGGTGGGTACAGAGCCGCTCGAAGTCGCCGTCCCCCGAACAGAGGACGACCGTGTCCACGTGGTCGGCGAGGCTGACCGCGTCGAGCGCGATGCCGAGGTCCCAGTCGGCCTTCTTCGAGCCGTCGCCGAACGTCTTGATGTCCTTGATTTTCGTCTCGAAACCGATGTCGACGAGTGCATCGAAAAAACTCACCTCGTCGGGCGAGTCCGCTCGGATGACGTAGGCGATGGCGCGGGTGAGCGCGCGGCCCGCCGTTCCCTTCTTGAGGAGCGACGAGTAGTCGATGTTCCGCGAGTACAGACTCTGTGCCGTATGGTAGAGGTTCTGCGCGTCGGCGAGGATGGCGACGCGCTGGTTGGGGTGAATCTCGGTCATTCGTACGACGCTTGGGCGGCGCGGGCTAATAACCGTCCGGGGAGACGGGGGTGCGGCGGACGGGTGTCCACCTCGGTGACCGAAAACCGGACGGAGAGCGCCCCAAAGCCGCCGGAGGCGGGCCGTCGAGGTCCGGCAGGTCCTGCAGACGACGCAAGTTATATTACGCTTCCAGCACCTGCATCCGGTGTGAACGACGCGACGCGGCCCTCGGAGGTCACCACATCCTCGACAGCGTCGCCGTCGCGTGCCGCTTTCTTTTCGAAAAAACGTGCGTACTGAATCGCTCGTTGCGGGAGTAGCGACCCCGTCTCGGGCGGCCTTCGGCTGACGCACGTTCCGGTCACACGACCGATACCGACCTTCCCACGACCGTCACCACACCCATCACCGACACATGACATCATTCGACTTCCGCGGCGTCTATCCCGCGATGACCACGCCGTTCCACGACGACGGCAGTATCGACTTCGAACAGTTCCAGGCCGACGTGCGACGCCTCGAAGAAGCCGGCGTCGACGGCATCGTCCCCGTCGGCTCGACCGGCGAATCGGCGACGCTCACCCACGACGAACACGTCGAGGTCGTCGAGGCGGCCGTCGAGGCCGTCGAGGACGTGCCCGTCGTCGCCGGGTCCGGGTCGAACTCGACCCGCGAGGCGCTCGAACTCTCCCGGCGCTCCGCCGACGCCGGGGCCGATGCGTTGCTTCTCATCTCGCCGTACTACAACAAGCCCGAGCAGGCCGGCCTCGTCGAGCACTACCGGACCATCGCCGACGAAATCGACCTGCCCCAGATCGTCTACAACGTCCCCGGTCGCACCGGGAGCAACATCCTGCCCGAGACGGCCGCGACGCTCGCCGAGCACCCGAACATCACCGCCTACAAGGCCGCCAGCGGCGACCTCGGACAGATTTCGGAGGTCGTCGAGCGGACCCGAGACGAGCAGTTCGCGGTGCTGTCGGGTGACGACGCGCTCACGCTCCCGATTCTCTCGGTCGGCGGCGTCGGAGCCATCTCGGTCACGGCGAACGTCGAACCCGCGCGCGTCGGCGCGATGGTCCACTCGGCGCTGCAGGGCGACTACGAGCGCGCCCGGGACATCCACCACGACCTCGCCCCGCTGAACCGCCACCTGTTCTCCGAGACGAACCCCATCCCGGTCAAGGAGGCCATGGAGATTCGGGGCTACGGCCCGGCGCGCCTGCGCCCGCCGCTCACCCGCCTCACCGAGGAGAACACCGAGGAACTGCGCCGCCTGCTGTCCGACCTCGAAGCCGAACAGGCGATTCCGGACGGGGGTGCTGCCGAGTGACGGTCTCTCTCGGCGTCACCGGCGCGACCGGCCGCATGGGCGGGGAAGTCCTCGCCGCGGCCGCCGACCGCGACGACCTCGCTGTCGCCTTCGCGGTCAGTCGCTCGCCCGGCGACGAGGTCGAGGGCGTCGCCGTCGAGGACGCGGCCGACTTCGCCGACCTGCTCGCTTCGCACGACCCCGACGTCGTGGTCGACTTCACCGGTCCGGGTTCCTGCATCGAATACGCGTCGGCCTGCGCGGAGGCGGGCGTCGGCTTCGTCACCGGGACGACCGGGCTGAGCGAGGGCGGCTTCGACGCGCTCCGCGAGTCCGCATCGGAGGTCCCGGTGCTGTACGCCTCGAACTTCTCGCGCGGCATCGCGGCGCTCCGCCGGGCCGTCCGCGAGGCGGTTCCCGCCCTCGACGGCTACGACATCGAACTCACGGAGACGCACCACAACGCCAAGCGCGACGCCCCGAGCGGGACGGCGCTGACTATCCTTGACGATATCGACGATGTGCGTGGCGAGTCCGAGCGCGTCCACGGCCGCGAGGGCGAAGCGCCCCGGTCCGAGGGCGAAGTCGGCGTCCACGCTCGCCGGGCGGGGGATATTGCCGGTGAGCACGAGGTATTACTGGCTGGAAATCACGAGTCTCTTTCACTCACGCACCGCGCGGGGTCGCGGGGGGTCTTCGCCGCTGGCGCACTCGACGCCGCGACGTGGCTCGCCGACCGCGACGCCGGGTGGTACGACTTCACCGAGGTACTCGAATGAACCTGGAATCCGACGTACGAGACCTGTGGCAGCGATACAATGACGGCGACGTCGACGCCGAATCGGCGACCGTCGACGAACTCGACACGCTCGACGCGTTCCTCGACGCCCTCGAAGCGGGCGAGGTGCGCGCCGCCGAGAAGACCGGCTCCGACGTGACCTCGTGGGAGGCCAACGAGTGGGTCAAGCGGGGCATCCTGCTCAACTTCGGCCTGCGCGAGACGCTCGCCCGCGAGTACGGCGACGTCCGCTACCACGACGTGCTCCCCCTGCGCGACACCGAGGACCTCGGCGAGCGCGGCACGCGCAACACCCCGGACGGCACCGCCATCCGCCGCGGCGCGTACCTCGGCTCCGACTGCATCATGATGAGTCCCTCGTTCGTGAACGTCGGCGCGCACGTCGGCGACGGCACGCTCGTGGACTCCTGTGACACCGTCGGCTCCTGCGCGCAAATCGGCGCGAACGTCAAGCTCGGCGCGAACACGCTCATCGGCGGCGTGCTCGAACCCGTCGAGGACGCCCCGGTCGTCGTCGAAGACGGCGCGGCGCTCGGCGCGGGCTGTCGAGTCACCTCCGGCTTCGTCGTCGGCGAGAACTCCATCGTCGGCGAGAACACGCTTCTGACGCCCCGAATCCCCGTCTACGACCTCGTGGACGAGGAGATTTACTACGGCCACCTGCCCGCGAACCGCCGCGCCTTCACGCGTTTCGTGGAGTCGTCGCTCGGCGACCACGACCTGTTCGCCGGCGGCGCGTACAAGCCCGCGGTCGTCGCCCTCGACATCGAGGACGACACCCTCGACGCGACCCGTCGGGAGGAGGCGCTGCGCGAATGAGCGGCGGCGGGCCGGCCGTCCGGCGGCTCTCGGACTGGGACCGCGAGCACCTGCTGTCGCTCGCCGACGAGTTCGGCTCGCCGCTGTACGTGACCGACCTCCGTCGCGTCCGCGAGAACTGTCACCGACTCCGCGAGGCGTTCCCCGAGGCGCACGTCAGCTACGCCGTCAAGGCCCACGCCGGGCGCGCGGTGCTCGAAACCGTCCGCGAGGCCGCCGTCGACGCCGAGTGCGCCTCCGCGGGCGAGGTCGAGCGCGCCCTCGACGCCGGCTTCCCCGGCGAGCGCGTCCGCTACACGGCGGTCAACCCGCCGGACGCCGACCTCGACCACGTCGTCTCACGGTGGGAGTCGAACCCCGAGATGACCGTCACGGTCGGCGCGGCGGACACTATCGACCGCCTGCGCGAGCGCGGCTTCGAC
Source organism: Haloferax prahovense DSM 18310 (assembly GCF_000336815.1). Taxonomy (GTDB): domain Archaea; phylum Halobacteriota; class Halobacteria; order Halobacteriales; family Haloferacaceae; genus Haloferax; species Haloferax prahovense. The sequence continues at coordinate 30,606 of NZ_AOLG01000011.1, read as the reverse complement.
GGTCGGCTCTGCCTCCGGGCGAACCCCGGCGTCGGCGCGGGCCACCACGAGAAGGTCACGACCGGCGGCCACGCGAAGTTCGGCATCCCCATCGACCGCGTCCCCGACATCGCCGCCGACGCGCGCGACGAGTTCGACCTCGTCGGCGTCCACGCCCACGCGGGAAGCGGCATCTCCGGCGACGACCTCTCGGCGCACCGCGAGTTGGTCCGCCGGATGGGCGACCTCGCCCGCGAGGTCGGCGACCTCGAATTCGTCGACGTGGGCGGCGGCTTCGGCGTCCCCTACCGCGAGGACGAACCGCCGCTCGACCTCGACGCCGTCGCCGACGCGACCCGCGAGGCGCTCGGCGAGGTGGACGCACAACTCGCAATTGAACCCGGCCGCTACGTCGTCGCCGACGCGGGCGTCCTCCTCTCGCGGGTCAACACCGTGAAAGAGGCCCCCGAAACGACCGTCGTCGGCATCGACGCTGGTATGACGACCCTGCTCCGACCGGCGATGTACGACGCGTACCACGCGATTTCGAACCTCTCTCGGCCCGACGCCGACCCGGTTTCGACCATCGTCGCGGGCCCCGTCTGCGAGACGAGCGACGTGTTCGCCGACGGCCGCGAACTCCCCGACCCCGAGCGCGGCGACTGTCTCGCGCTCGGCAACGCGGGGGCGTACGGCTACGAGATGGCGAGCACCTACAACTCTCGTCCGCGCCCCCCGGAAGTCGTCCTCGACGCCGACGGCCACCGACTGGCCCGCCGGCGCGAGACCCTCGACGACGTCACCGCACTCGAACGAACCGCATCCGAGCACATCCCCAACTGACCAAGCACCAACACAGAATCATGAGCGTACTCAACACCGTTCCCTTCGAAAAGTTCCACGGCACTGGAAACGACTTCTTCGTCGTCGACGCAGACGACCCGGTCCCGGACCGACCCGCCTTCGCCCGCACCCACTGCGACCGCGAGGCCGGAATCACCCTGAACGAGAGCGAACGCCGCGGCGCAGACGGCGTCCTGTTCCTCGCGCTCGAATCGCGCTACGACCCGCCGCGGGTCGTCATGACCCTCGTCCAGCCCGACGGCTCCGTCGCCGCCATGTGCGGCAACGGCGCTCGCGTCGCGGCCGCGTGGGCCGCCGAGCGGACCGGCACGAACGAAGTCATGATAGACACGCCCGCCGGCACCCGCCGCGCGAGCCTCGACGGCACCGACGTGACCGTCGAGATGGGCGCGCCCTCGTTTGCGCCCCGCGACGTACCGCTCGCGTCCGACGACGAACTCGTCGACACCGAAGTCGAGGGACTGACCGTCACGGCCGTCAACACGGGCGTACCCCACGCCGTCGCCTTCGTCGACGACGTGGACGACGTGGACCTCGAATCGGTCGCGCCGGCGGTCCGTCACGCACCGGTGTTCACCGAGGGCGCGAACGTCACGCTCGCCTCCCCCGACGGCGAGGGCGGCTTCCGCCAACGCACCTTCGAGCGCGGCGTCGAAGGCGAGACGCAGTCCTGCGGCACCGGCGCGGTCGCCGTCGTCGCGGCCGCGAAGCGCCTCGGGCACGTCTCCGGTGACGACCCCGTAACCGTCACCCCGCCGGGCGGCGCGCTCTCCGTGACCGTCCCCGACGAGGGCTCCGCGCTCCTCGGCGGCCCGGCCGTCTACGAGGGCGACGGCGAAGCCGACATCGTCTTCCGCGAGCGATGAGCGGCGACGCCGACGGGTTCGACCCCGTGGCGTTCCTCGAACGGGCCGTCCCCGTCGCGTCGAACGACGACGTGGGCGAGATGCGCGACCTGCTGGTCGAGACGCTCGAAGCCGAGGGCGTCGACCCGACCGTGGACGACGCCGGCAACACCGTCGCCTCGAAGGGAGCGGCGGAGCCGGCGACGCACCTCGTCCTCAACACGCACATCGACACCGTCTCGCCGCACGTCCCGTACGACCGCGACGAGGGCGTCATCCACGGCCGCGGCTCCTGCGATGCCAAGGGCCCACTCGCGGCCCTGCTTTCAGCGTTCTTCGCCGCCGACCCCGGCCCCGGCGCCCGAGTGACGCTCGCCATCACGCCCGACGAGGAGCTCCTCTCGACGGGCGCGGCCCAACTCGACCTCGACGGCGACATGTACATCGTCGGCGAGCCGACCGGCCTCGACGTCTGTACGGCCGCGAAGGGCCGGTTCGAGGGAACGGTGTCGCTGTCGGGTGTCGCCGCGCACGCGGCCGAACCGCAGTCGGGCGTCAACGCCGTGGACGCGCTCGCACCGGCCCTCGACGCGCTCCGGTCGTTCGACGACGACCGCGAGGCGCACCCCGACCTCGGTCCGGCGACGCTGACGCCGACGATGGTCGACGGCGGGGCGAACTCGAATCAGGTGCCCGCGGACTGCCGACTCGTGGTCGACCGTCGGAGCGTCCCGCCGGAGACGGCCGAGGGCTTCCGCGAGGAACTCGAATCGACGCTCCGGGCCGCCGTGCCCGACGACGTTGGCGTCGACTTCGCGCTCACGGAGCGCCCGACCCCGTTTCTCGAAGCGTTCGCGACCGACCCCGACCACGAACTCGTGACGTCGCTCGCCGCGGCCTCCCGAGACGCCGGCGGGCGGGCGGACGTCCGGCCCTTCACGGCCGCGACCGAGGCCTCCTACTTCTCGCCCGCGCCCGTCGTCGTCTTCGGTCCCGGCGACCTCGCCGACGACGAGGGCGCGGTCGCGCACGCCGACAGAGAGTACGTGCGCACCGACGACGTGCGAACCGCGGCCGCCGCGCTCCGCGCCGCCGTCGCCGCGCTCACCGCCTAACTGTTAATTAATCAAAACGTACTTGTTGTCCGAACGATACGTTTCGGACGATGCGCCCTCCCCACCTCGTCGTCGTCCTCCTCGTCGTGGTCGCGCTCTCGCTTCCGGGAGCTGTCGCCGCCGACGGCACCGTTATCGACCACTCCGGCGAGGGACTCACTCTCGACGCGGCCGATGGCGAGCACATCCACGGTTCGACCCCGTTCGAGTCCGGGACGCTCATCGGCGTCCGCGTGCAGTCCGTCGGTGACACCCACTCGTTCCTCGTTTCGAGGATCGTCCGCGTCGGCGAAAACGGCACGTTCGACGTGACGTTCGACCTCTCGGGGCTGTCCCAGCTCCGCGGCGGACCGGTTCAAGTCTCGATTCGCCACAACCAGCAGGCCATCTACCAAGAAAACGCCACGCTCGTGACGTACGACATGCCCGGTGACTCGACGCTCACGCCCGACATCGAGACCTCGGAGGCGACGACCGAAACGGCCCCGCCGTCGACGGCGACGACGACCGATTCGCTGTCCGGGTTCGAGGTACCCGGCTTCGGCGTCGGTGCGGGCGTCGCCGCGCTCTGCCTCGCGTCGCTCGCTGCGTACGCCCGGTTCTGACAGTCCGTCGCCCGCCCTCGCGCCGGAGCTCCGGAACGCAACGCCCTTTTCCCACCCGTTCCTGTGTCGGCGTATGTACGAGGCGGTCTACGCACACCCCGACGGCGAGAGCACGGCCAGCCGCGCCGCCGTCGCCGCCGGTCGGTACGACTACGACGGCGTCGTCGTCCGCGCGCTCGACGCCAGCCCCGACTACGACCGCCTGCGCGACGACCTCGACGTGGACCTCGTCGACGCCGTCGAAATCGACGCGTCGAACCCGGAACGCGCCAGCGGCGCGGTCGGGAACTACCGCCCGCAGCGCGAACTGCTCATCCTCCGCGGCGGCACGAACGCGCTCAACCGCTTCGCCGTCGAACAGCCGCGAGTGGACGTGCTCTCGCGTCCGATGGACGGCGACGGCAACTTCAATCACGTCCTCGCCAAGGCCGCCCGCGACAACGGCGTCCGCGTGGAGTTCGACTTCGGACCCGTGCTTCGAAGCGACGGAGGGACTCGCGTACAGGCGATTTCGGCCCTCCGGAAGCTCCGCGAACTCGTCGAGTACTACGACGCGCCCTACGTCGTCTCCGCGACCCCGTCGTCGCACCTCCACCTGCGGAGCCCCCGCGAGCTGGCGGGGCTGGGCGAGGTCATCGGCTTCGACCGCGAGCAGGTGCTCGACGGCCTCCGAGAGTGGGGCCGTCTCGCGGCGCGCAACCGCGAGCGCATGTCCGAGTCGTTCATAGCCCCCGGCGTCAAACGGGGACGGTATGAAGAAGACGATTGAGGAACACGCCGCCCGCTTTTCCCACATCGCCGCGGAGTACGACGATTCGCAAGACAGCGATGAGTACCGCGCGTGCGTCTCGCTCGTCGTCCACTACGCCGACCCCTCCCCCGAGGACGTGGTCCTCGACCTCGGCACCGGCACGGGCGCTATCGCCCTCGCGCTCGCCCCCGACGCGAAGCGCGTCGTCGGCCGCGACATCAGCGAGGGGATGCTCGAACAGGCCCGCGCCAAGGCCGCCGAAGTCGGCATCGAGAACGTCGAGTTCGGCGAGGGCCGGTTCCGCGAACCGAACGTGGGCGAGGACGAGCAGGTTGACATCGTGGTCACGAACTTCGCCATGCACCACCTCTCCGACGAGGAGAAACGCGAGGCCATCGGCGCCATCGCCGACCTCGAACCGCGGCGGTTCGTCCTCGGCGACGTGATGTTCTTCGGGACGCCCGACCCCGACGAGCCGTTTTACTCGCCCGAGGTGGACGACCCCGCGACTGTCGGCTTCCTCGCCGACGCGCTCACGGACGCCGGGTTCGTCCTCACGGCCGTCGAGTCCGTCCACGAGCAGGTGGGCGTCCTCGTCGCCGAGCGAGCGCCGACCGCCGACGAGTGAACTGAGCCGATGAAACACCTGCCCAAACACCTCCGGCCGCGGCGGCGGTACCTCGCCGTCGAAATCGAGACGTGGCCCGACGCCGACCTCGGCCGCGGGCCGTTCCAGCGCGAACTCTGGTACGCCGCCCAGAACCTCTACGGCGACGCCGGGAGCGCCGACGCCGACCTGACCGTCCTCGGATTCGACTACGCCGACGGCATCGCCGAGACTATCGTCCGCGCCCGTCGCGGTCACGTCGAAGACGCCCGGGCCGCGCTCGCCTGCATCGACGCGGTCGGCGGCGACCCCGTCGGGGTGAGAGTGCGAGGCGTCTCGGGGACAGTGCGTGCCTGTTCGGAAAGGTATTTACACGGCCGGGCCGGAATTTCCGAGGAGAGAACCGTCGTGTTCGAGAACGAATCCCGAACCGCCGTCGTCCGCGACTCACTCTTGGACGTCGGCGGTCCGGACGGGTTCACGGGCGCGACGCAACTCGATTTCGAGTGATATTCCATGCAGGGACAAGCGCAACAACAGGCGTACGACCGCGGGATTACGATCTTCTCGCCGGATGGTCGACTCTATCAGGTCGAATACGCTCGTGAGGCCGTCAAGCGCGGCACCGCGAGCATCGGCGTGCGAACGCCCGAGGGCGTCGTCCTCGCGGCGGACAAGCGCTCTCGCTCGCCGCTGATGGAGCCGACGAGCGTCGAGAAGATTCACAAGGCGGACGACCACATCGGCATCGCGAGCGCCGGCCACGTCGCCGACGCCCGTCAGCTCATCGACTTCGCCCGCCGCCAGTCGCAGGTAAACCGCCTCCGCTACGGCGAACCCATCGGCATCGAGACGCTGACCAAGGAAGTCACCGACCACATCCAGCAGTACACGCAGGTCGGCGGCGCGCGCCCGTTCGGCGTCGCGCTCCTCATCGGCGGCGTCGAAAACGGCACCCCCCGCCTCTACGAGACGGACCCCTCGGGGACTCCCTACGAGTGGAAGGCCGTCTCCATCGGGGCCGACCGCGGCGACCACCAAGAGCACCTCGAAGAGAACTTCCGCGACGACCTGACCCTCGACGAGGGTATCGAACTCGCGCTCGAAGCCATCGGCTCGACCAGCGAGGAGGGCACCTCGCCCGACGGCGTCGACGTGGCGACCGTCTCCGCGGAGACGGAGCGCTTCGTCGAGCTGTCTAACGACGAAATCGAGAGCTACCTCGAAGCCAACGACCTGTTGGCGACCGAGGACGACGAACAGACCGAAGAGTAAACCGCGTCCCGCGGTTCCCGTTCTCGCGCGTTCTTCTTCGACTCCCATCCCCCGAGCGACTGCGCCGTCTGCTCGGACGCGGCGGGCAGAGCGGTCACGTCGCTCACGGTCGCTCACGGGTGCAAGCGAGACGCTGGATGGGATGAAAACAGACCCGAACGGAACGAAAACGGACCGGAAACAGAATCGGGAAAGCGGTCGTCTATCGGGTTCTCGAACGAGACCGCGGTCGTCTCAGTACTCCTCGTAGGCGAGGTTCATGAGCCACTGCGAGAAGGCGTTGCTGTTGGCGTTGATCTCTTCTTCACCGATGAGCGGCGAGAGCATGTCGCCCGCCATCAGCATCGAGAAGCTGAGGTCGCGCGCGGCGGGCTCGAGGTAGTAGGTGGTGTGGCCGTTGTAGACGGTCTCGGTTCGCTTGATGAGTCCGAGCGACTCCAGCACCTCGGCGATGCGGCTCCCCTTCCGGGAGGAGATGTCGAGTTCTTTCCAGAAGTCGCTCTGGTGGATGCCGCCCGACTCGCGGATGAGTTCCAGTCCCGCGTGCTCGTCGGAAGAAAGGTCTTGCTCGGCTTCGCTCGCGCTCATACCACCTACACGTCGTGCGAGCGGTTTAATCCTGACGTTCGACCGGTTCGAAGGCGGTCTGACACGGCGGGCCGTCGGCGAATTCGTACGCGAATTCCGCCTCACCGAGCGTGATGACCGACGACGAGCGCGTGCCGAACCGACCCTCCGGGTCGTGAACGCAGACGCCGAAGTCGTGGTCGCCCAGCGCCGCCTTCGCCCGCTCGCGCCACGCCGTTACCGACTCGTCGGGCTCGGGCTGAAGCGCCTCCTCCAATCGCCGGGCGTTGTCGGCCTGCCGCTCGCCCACCGCGGGCCGTCGTTCGGGGACGAACCACGACTCGGGCGTGCCGACGTTGACGACGACGCGGACGCCGGGGTCGAAGTTCCGCACCGACAGGCTCCCGTCCCACTCGAAGAACAGCGCGGCGTTCTCGTCGGCGACGACGAGGTTGAAGCCGTCGTAGGTGTGGTCGTCGACCGCGCGTTCGACGAACCGGGCGGCGCCCTCGGCGGTCTCACGGCGGAGCGCGTCGCGGACGAGATGCCCCCGCGAACGCTCGCCGCCGCCCGCGACTTCGACCCAGCGGTTGGTGATGCCGACGAAGACGCCGGCGTCGTTGTAGCCGACCCACGTCCCGCCCGCCTCGGCGTCCCGCGGGGCGACGATTGCGGGACCGTCGCCGTCGTCCCACCGCCGTGGCGGTTCGGCGGGCCTGCCGAGTTGCTCGTCGCGGTTGGCGGCGACGACGACCGGCGCGTCTTCGAACACCTGCCACGCGAGGATGAGTGTGCACACGAGAAGAGAGTAGGCACTCGGCGCAGAAAAACACCGGCTCCGACTGCTGTCCCCGCCTCCGGCTCCCGGTCCGGCACCTGATTCGGCTCCCGAACGACCGGGAGACGCCACTCACTCGTCGGACCGCTCGTCGAGTTTCGTTTCCAGTTCCGCCACTCGGCGTTCGAGGTCCCGCCGCGGTTCGAGCATCCGCGAGGCGAGCGCGTTCGCGGCGAGACCGCCGACGGGGAAGAGTATCAACAGGAGGGGAACCGCGACGACCAGCACGTGTGGGAACTCCGTCGAGAGCCAGTACGGGAGGAGGGACATACGCGAGACTAATCAAATGTGTGACAAGAATTTGTCGGAGCACGGGACCTGAGCCGGCAGCGGTGTCTCAGTCTTCGCTCTCGGGGCCGTCTTCGAACCGACTCGGGTCCCGCGAGGCGAGCGCAACGTTCACGGCCGCGACGTTCTCCGGCACGTCGTGGACGCGGACGATGTCGGCCCCGCGGTCGGCGGCGATGGCCGTGCCCGCGACGGTCGCCGCGAGGTTGTCGCCCGGCTCTTCGCCGACGAGCGAGAACATCGACTTGTGGGAGTGGCCGACGAGAATCGGACAGCCGAGCGCGGCGAACTCGTCGGCGCGCCCGAGGAGTTCGAAGTTCTCGGCCTTCGACTTCCCGAAGCCGAGGCCGGGGTCGACGATGAGGTTCCGCCGCGGGATGCCCGCCTTCTCGGCGAGTAACACCAGTTCGGTCAGTTCGTCGATGACGTCCTCGACCACGTCGTCGTAGTCGACCTCGCGGGACGGGTCGACCGGCGCGTCGATGCTGTGCATCACGATGACGGGCGTGTCGCGCTCGGCCGCGAGAAAGCGCATCTCGGGGTCTTCGAGGCCGGTCACGTCGTTGAGGATGTCCGCGCCGGCGTCGAGGGCGGCCTCGCCGACGGCCGCCTTCCGGGTGTCGACCGAGACGAGCACGTCGAGGTCGGCGATGGCCTCGATGACGGGCGCGACGCGGCGAACCTCCTCGTCGACGGGGACCTCGTCCGCGCCGGGACGGGTGCTCTCGCCGCCCACGTCGATGATGTCCACGCCGGCGTCGACCATCGCCCGCGCCTGTTCGACGGCGTCGTCGATGTCGTAGAACTCCCCGCCGTCGTGGAAGCTGTTCGGCGTCACGTTCAGGATACCCATGACGGCCGTGCCGTCGTCCCACGGGTACTCGCCGGCGCCGTCGCGGTCGGTGCCGCTCGCGCCGACGCCGAGCGCCTCCCGAATCTCCGCTGCGACCCCCGCGAGCGCGTACGGCCGGGCTTCGAGGGCCGCCGTCAGTCGCTCGAACTGGTCGAGCGTCCCGGTCAGGACCACGTCGACGAGTTCGCCGCCGAACTCGTGGCCCGAGACGGCGCAGTCGCCGCCGACGGACAGCAGTTCCTCGCGGAGCACTCGGGCCTGTCGGCGCTGGACGCGGGTGTGGACCGTCCGGTCGACCGCCCGCTTCGCGCGCGCCCCCCGGTCGGCGGCGTCCGCGACGTTCGCGCGTTCGAGCGTCCGGCAGGCGTCGTCGAGGGTGCGGTGGGATTTCGGGACGACCGCCCGCGTCCACGTCGTGCGCGCCTCGGCGACGACGTACAGCGAGCCGACGACGAGCACGCAGTCGTCGGGGTCGGCGCGAGCGCGCGCCCGGTCGAGCGCCGAGGCGACCGCGCCGCCGGTCTCCACTTCGGGGCCGTCGAGACGCTCGAAGACGGACGACAGAATCTCGGGGTCTTCGCCCCGCGAGATATCCGCCTTACAGGTGACGACTGACGCGACCTCCGGGAGCGCTCCGACCATCTCGCTGTGGTCCTTGTCGTGCATCGCCCCGTAGACGAGGTGGAGGTCGTCGTAGTCGAACTCGTCGAGGACGGTGGCGACCTGCGCGCAGGCGTCGGGGTTGTGCGCGCCGTCGAGGACGACCGTCGGCTCCGTGCCCATGACCTCGAACCGACCCGGCCAGTGGGCGTTTCGGAGGCCGCGGTGAATCGCCTCATCACCGATGTCGGGGCGGACCTGCCGAGCCAGCGATACGGCGATACCGGCGTTTTGGGCCTGATACGCGCCCAAAAGCGGGATTCGAACGTCGAGCGTCTCGTCGTCGGTCTCGACGGTGACGGCGGCCTCCTGGTGGTTGACGCGGCCGCCGTAAGAGGCGCGAACGTCGGCGTCGGAGCCGGCGTCGCCGACGGTCAGCACGTCGCCGACCTCCTCGCGGATGACCGACAGCGCCTCGCCGGTCGCCCCGGTCACGAGCGGCGCGTCGGCGGGCGCGACTGCGGCTTTCGTCTTCGCGATTTCCGCGACGGTGTCGCCGAGGACGGCGGTGTGTTCGAGCGAGACGTTGGTGACGGCGCTGGCGACCGGGTCGACGGCGCTCGTCGCGTCGAGTTCGCCGCCCATCCCGACTTCGAGGACCGCCACGTCCACGTCCGCGCGGTCGAAGTACCACAGCGCGAGCGCGGTCACGGTCTCGAAAAAGGTCAGCGGCTCGCCGTCGGCGGCCCGCTCGACGAGGTACGGCTTTGCTTCGGCCACGAACGCCGACAGCGCGGCCTTCGGAATCTTCCGGCCGTCGACGCGGATTCGCTCCCGCACGTCGTCGAAGTGCGGTGAGGTGTAGAGGCCGACGTGCGCGCCCGACTCGCGCAGTATCGCGTCGACCATCCGGGCGGTGCTTCCTTTGCCGTTCGACCCCGCGACCTGCACAAACGACACGCCTTCGTGGGGGTCGCCGAGGTGAGAGAGCAACCGCTGAATCGACTCGGTCCCCGGCTTGACCTGAAACCGCCGGAGGTCGAAAAGGAAGTTCACCGCCTCGTGGTACTCCATACGCGTGAGAAACCGGACGGTGGGCTTAGGCCTAACGCTCCACGTCACTCCTGCGACACGACGCCGGTCGCCCGACAGCCCCGACCGCCACCGCCGCCATCGGCGACGCTCCGCGAGCGCCCCGGAGCGTCACCGGAGTGCGCTTAACGCGCCGGTTTCAGTCGATGTGGACGACGAGCACCGGGCGCTTGGCGTTCTCGATGACGCGCTCGGTGACGCTCCCGAGCGACGTGAGTTTGTCGCGACCGGTCCGCCCGTGGGTCCCCATCACGACCACGTCGACGTCGTGTTCGTCGGCGTAGTCGAGGATGACCCGGTGCGGCACGCCGTCGCGGATTGCGGTCGCCGTCGAGGCCTTCCCCTCGCATTTCTCGGCGCACCGCTCGACCGCCTGTACCGCGTCGTCGCGGAGCGACTGGATGACCGCGTCCTGTTGGTCGCCGCCGGCGGCGAGGTACACCCGCTGGTCGACGACCGACAGCACGTGAATCTTCGACTCCGCGTCGGCGAGTTCGAGCGCGTGTTCGACCGCCTGCATCGTCCCCTCGCTCCCGTCGGTCGGCACCAAGATGTGTTCGTACATACCTCTGTGTTCGCCTCGCCGACACTTGAAGGGACACCGTCGGTGTTAGGACGTGGGAACGGTCTCGGGAGGTCTGGAAGTGAGAGCGGAGATGCCCAGTCGTGTCTAAAATCGCGCGAGACTCGCACCGCTCGTCTCGCTGACTTCCGTCACTTCTTCACGCTGTTCAGTCGTGACGGAAGTATCGCGTCTGCGCTACGCGCGGCCACGAGTTTCCACCACTAATCGTGGCGGAAACACCGAAGCACTCCCTTCGGTCGTGCTTCGAGCTTTAGGCTCTCTTTCGCTCCGCTCAATCGTGCCTAAAGCACCGTGTCCGGGTTACACCCGGCCACGAGTTTCAGGCACTAATCGTGCCTGAAACACCGCTGCCCGGTGAAGACCATCGCAATCCCGCGCTCGTTGCAGGCCGCAATGACGTCCTCGTCGTTCACCGAGCCGCCGGGCTGGATGACCGCCTCGATACCCGCGTCGGCCGCCTTTTCCACGCCGTCCGGGAACGGGAAGAACGCGTCGGAGGCCATGACGGCACCCTGCGCGTCCTTGCCCTCGGCGTGTTCCTCGGCCTTCATCGCGGCGAGTTCGACCGCGTCGACGCGGGAGACCTGCCCCATGCCGACGCCGACCGTCTCGGTTCCCTTGGCGAAGAGGATGCCGTTGGACTTCACGTGCTTCAGCCCCTTCCACGCGAACAGCATCGTCTCCAACTGCTCGTCCGTGGGTTCGGTCTCGGTGACGACTTCGAGGTCCTCGAGCGTCGGCGTCCAGAGGTCGCGCTCCTGAACGAGCCGCCCGCCGACGAGCGCCTTCTCGGTGTAGGTCTCGGTGCGCTCGCCGAGGTCGCCCACATTGAGGACGCGAAGGTTCTTCTTCTCGGTCAGCACGTCGAGCGCGTCGTCGGTGTAGCCGGGCGCGACGACGACTTCTTTGAACGAGTCGATGATGAGTTCCGCCGTCTCGGCGTCGCACTCGCGGTTGAGCGCGACGATGCCGCCGAAGGCGCTCATCGGGTCGGTGGCGAGGGCGTCGGCGTAGGCTTCAGCGAGCGTGTCGGCGGTGGCACAGCCGGCGGGGTTCGTGTGCTTGATGACCGCCGCGGCGGGCTCGTCGAACTCCTTGATGATGTTCAGCGCGCCGTCGGCGTCGTTGTAGTTGTTGTACGAGAGTCCCTTCGCGCCCTCGTTGAGCTGGGGCGCGCCGACGACCGACGCCTCGTCGCACGTCTCGTCCACGTAGACCGCGGCGTCCTGATGGGGGTTCTCGCCGTATCGGAGTTCGTCGTAGCGGTCCTCGGAGGTGACGCGGCGCTCGGGCAACCCGGCGTCAACGTCGCCCTCGACGGTGACGGAATCGTCTTCGACCGTTACGCGGTCCTCGGCGAACCAGCGGACTGCGCGCGGGTAGGCCTTGAACTCGGCGTCGTAGAGGACGCGAGATTTGAGGTCATCCGCGTCGTCGTCGGTGTAGACCGGAACGGCCTCTTGCGTGACGATGGGGCCGGCGTCGACCTCCTCGTTGACGACGTGGACCGTACAGCCGGTCGTCTTGACGCCGGCGTCGAGCACCTGTTCGTGGGCGTCCATGCCGGGGAATGCGGGGAGCAACGACGGGTGGACGTTGAGCGTCGTCGGCGCGGCGTCGAGGAACGTCGAGGTGAGCACGCGCATGTAGCCGTCGAGGCAGACGAGGTCGAAGTCGTAGTCCGCGAGGACGTCGAGGATGCGCTCCTCGTGGGACTCGCGGGCCTCGTCGTCGCCGCGCTCGACGACTTCGCTGGGGATACCGTGTTCGTCCGCCCAGTCGAGGACGGGCGCGTCGGCGCTGTTCGAGACGACGACGCCGAGTTCCGCCCCGCCGGGGGCGCGGTCGGCGATGTTGCGAAGGTTTCGTCCGCGGTTGCTCGCGAGACCGGCGATGGTGACCATGTGAGAAAGGGGACTCGCGGCCCTCAAAGTGGTTGCGGTCCTCGACGGTAATATATGCTCGATTATGTATATATGCGACGACACGCAGCCGCAGAGTGCGTCTGAGTAGGCATACATGTGCGCAAGTATCGCCTCCGCGGCGGCGACGAACCCCCGGCGTTTAACCTCCCCCATCGTGACGACTCAGACATGACCGACGCCGACCGGCACGACCCGCTGTACGCGGTGTCCCCGCTCGACGGGCGATACGCCTCCCGAACCGCACCCCTCGCATCGCACGTGAGCGAGGCCGCCCTCATGCGCGCCCGCGTTGAAGTCGAAGCGGAGTACCTCCTCGCGCTCGCCGACCTCGACGCGACGCCGCTTTCGTTCTCCGAGAGCGAGCGCGCCGGCCTCCGGGCGCTCTACGAGGAGTTCGACGCCGACGACGCCGATCTCGTGAAACGACTCGAAGTCGAGGGCGCGGCGGGCTACTCGGCGACGAACCACGACGTGAAGGCCGTCGAGTACTTCATCCGCACCGAGACCGACGAGTCGGTCCACCCGTGGATTCACTTCGGCCTCACCTCCGAGGACGTGAACAACCTCGCCCAGCGCCTCATGGTGAAGGGCGCGGTCGAAGAGGTGCTCGTGCCCGAACTCCGCGACACGCGAGACGAACTCGTCTCGCTCGCACAGGAGTTCCGCGACGTGCCCATGCTCGCGCGAACCCACGGCCAACCCGCGACGCCGACGACGTTCGGCAAGGAGATGGCCGTCTACGCCGCTCGCCTCGGCCGGACGCTCGCCCGCGTCGAGGCCGCGTCCGACGACCTCGCCGGCAAACTCGCGGGCGCGTCGGGCGTCTACGCGGCTCACGTCGCCGCCTACCCCGGCGTTGACTGGCGGGCGTTCTCCCGCGAGTTCGTCGGGTCGCTCGGCCTCGAACACACCGCGCTCGCCACGCAGGTCAACCCCTGCGACGACCTCGCGGCGCTGTTCGACGCCGTCCGCGGCGTCAACAACGTCCTCGTCGATCTCGACCGCGACGCGTGGCTCTACGTCTCCGACCGCTATCTGGGACAGGAGGCCGTCGAGGGCGAGACCGGCTCGTCGACGATGCCGCACAAGGTCAACCCCATCGACTTCGAGAACTCCGAGGGCAACCTCTCGAAGGCCAACGCGGACCTGACGTTCCTCGCCGACTACGTGACGACCTCGCGCCTCCAGCGCGACCTCTCGGACTCCACGGTCAAGCGGAACATCGGCGCGGCGTTCGCCCACTGCCTCATCGGCTACAAGAAGACCCAGACTGGCCTCGGAAAGGTCGTCCCGAACGAGCAGGTCATGCGCGACGAACTCGACGACACGCCGGCCATCATCGGCGAGGCCGTCCAGACGATTCTCCGCCGCGAGGGCGACACGCAGGCCTACGAGCGAGTGAAGGAGCTCACCCGCGGCCGCGAAGTGACCCTCGACGACTTCCACGACCTGTTTGCGGAGCTCGACGTGGACGAGGGGACTCGCGAGGAACTGCTCGCGCTCACGCCCGCGACGTACGTCGGTCTCGCGGACGAACTCGTCGACGACATCGAGAACTGAACCGCCGGTCGGGCCGTCGAACCGTCGGGCCGTCACTCCGCCGAATCGACATGCTCTCTTTTCTGCGGTCGGTCGAACGCGTCGCTGAGTCGGGCGACCGTCAGGAGAAAACCGAGACCGCCTCAGAAGCCGACGGGCACGGGGTATCGGCTTCGGCGCGGTTCGGGCACGGGTTCGGAGAGCGCCGGCACGGTTGGGCTGGACAGGCTGGTCCGCGCGAGACGGTTCGTCATGGGCTGGTGCGACGACGCAGGGCGCTCACCGTGGCTGAATTATTTACTCATCATAGAATAAGTCTTTTGGTGGAGTGGTGCATTGGTGGGGGTATGAAAGCAATCGCCGTCAAGCGCGGGGAAGACAAACCGGTCGTCATCGAGAAGCCGCGACCGGAACCCGACGTCGGGGAGGCGCTCGTCCGAACGCTTCGGGTCGGCGTGGACGGGACGGACCACGAGGTCATCGCCGGCGGCCACGGGGGGTTCCCCGAGGGCGAAGACCACCTCGTGCTCGGCCACGAGGCGGTCGGCATCGTCGTCGACCCGAACGACACCGAACTGGAGGAAGGCGACATCGTCGTGCCGACGGTCCGCCGCCCGCCGGCGTCGGGGACGAACGAGTACTTCGAGAAGGACCAACCCGACATGGCTCCCGACGGGATGTACGCCGAGCGCGGCATCGTCGGCGCACACGGGTTCATGTCCGAGTACTTCACCAGCCCGTCGGACTACCTCGTCCGCATCCCGCGCTCGCAGGCCGAACTCGGCTTCCTCATCGAGCCCATCTCCATCACCGAGAAGGCCCGCGAGCACGCCTACGCGAGCCGCTCCGCGTTCGACTGGAACCCCTCGTCGGCGCTCGTCCTCGGCAACGGGAGCCTCGGGCTCCTGACGCTCGCCATGCTGAACGCCGACGACAAGGGCTACGAGGACCTCTACTGCCTCGGTCGGCGCGACCGACCCGACCCGACTATCGACATCATCGAAAAGCTCGGCGCGACCTACGTCGACTCCCGCGAGACCTCGGTCGAGGAGATTCCGGGCGCACACGAGCACATGGACTTCATCTACGAGGCGACCGGGTTCCCCAAACACGCCATCCAGTCGGTCCAGGCGCTCGCGCCGAACGGCGTCGCCGCACTCCTCGGCGTGCCGAGCGACTGGGAGTTCGAAGTCGACGCCGGCGCGTTCCACCGCGAGATGGTCCTCCACAACAAGGCGCTCGTCGGCAGCGTCAACTCCCACGTCAAGCACTTCGAGGCCGCGACCGTGACGTTCACTAAGCTTCCGCGGTGGTTCCTCCGCGACCTCGTCACCGGCGTCCACCCGCTTTCGGAGTTCGAAGCAGCATTCGAAGACGACGACACCACTATAAAAACGGCCATCGAATTCGGTACTGTATGAAGAACGTCGACGACCTCATCGCCAGCGCGGCGGAGCTCGCGGACCGTGGCCTCTCGAAGGGCGAGATTGCCGACGAGTTGAACGTCTCCCGCGAGACCGCAAGCTGGCTGGTCGAACGGAGCGGTGCGGCGACCGAACCCGAGCCCCAGGTAGAGCCCGACGGCCCCGACGACATCCACGTCGATTGGAACGCCATCGGGAGCGGCGGCAAGCGCCTCACCTACGTCGGGCGCGCGCTCGCCGACCTGCTCATGGAGACGAACGGCGAGGCCGACGTGACCGTCGGTATCGAGAAAGCGGGCGTCCCGCTCGCAACCTCGGTCTCGCGCGAACTCGAAACCACCCTCGCCGCCTACTCGCCCGCGAAACACCAGTGGGACGAAGGCGACATCGAGGACCTCGGCGGCGGCTTCTCCCGGAACTTCGCCCCCGTCGAGGGACGGAACTGCTTCATCGTCGACGACACGGTGACGAGCGGTACGACCCTCCGCGAGACTATCGACGCCATCCGCTCCGAGGGCGGCGAACCCCTCGCGTGCGTGGTCATCGTCGACAAGCAGGGCGTCGAAGAGATAGACGGCGTCCCGGTTCACTCGCTCATCAACGTCGTCCGCGTCGGCGAGCAGTAACGCCCAGCACGGGCCGCCGCGCAGTCGGAGTCGGCCCTGCGGACCGAACCCACCGGCGACGCAACTCCTTTGTCCGCCCGGCGGTTATCTGGGCGCATGACGTTCCAACCGGAGAGCTTGGACCCAGAGGAAGTACAGTCCCGCGTCGACGAAGCCGTCGCGGACAACCGCGTCGTCCTGTTCATGAAGGGTAACCGCCTGATGCCGCAGTGCGGCTACTCCGCGAAGGCGGTCGACCTCATCTCCCAGTACGTCGACGAGTTCGAGACCGTCGACGTGCTGCCCGCGCTCCCGCACTACCGCGAGGCGCTCAAGGAGAAAAGCGACTGGGAGACCATCCCCCAGACGTTCGTCGACGGCGAGTTCGTCGGCGGCAGCGACATCCTCGAAGAGCTCGACGAGCGCGGCGAACTCGAAGCGACGCTGACCGGCGCGAACTGACCGCCGGAAGCGACCCCGGCAGACCGCCGGACTGCGGCCCGACGCCGACTTCTTATCTGTCGCCTAACGAGAAGGGGAGGCCATATAAGCCTCGAACTCGTACATGCACACAGGTATCGCCATCCGGGTGCGCCCGCACCGTGGCTCTCGTCGATACCGAAGCCAACAATGTCAGGCCGCGTATATCGACTCCATTCGACGTTGGAACTGCCACTCGAAGACGTGATGGACTACTTCGAAAACGACCCAGAACTTCCGCCTGAGGTCGAGAACGTAGACATCACCCGCCGAAACAACACCCTCATCATCAAAGCCGTCTCCGCCGACGACAACCTCAGCAAGTACACGCCGACGGCCCAGTTGAAAGCGAGCGTGACGGAAAACCGCGTCTACGAGGAAGAGCCGCCCCGCGCGGGCGCGCCCAACTGGGGAGATGAAGAAGAAGAGGAGATTCCCTCCGAACTCGTCGAGTTCGCCTGCTTCAAGGGCGACCTCGAAACCGTGCTCCAGAACACGGCGCTCCAGTACCCGATGTTCCTCGTCCTCCGCGAGATTGCGATGCTCTCGGAGAAGGGGACGCTGACCGCTATCACCGAGGAAAGCGACGAACTGCAGGCGACGCGCATCGTCGAAGGCGAGGTGCGTGCCGCCTCCGTCGAAGTCGTCGAGAACCCACAGCAGAACGGTTCCTCGGACAGCGGCATCAACTGGCGCGACAACAAGTTCATCTCCTAAACGCGTCGTATCTTCTCATCCTGTCACCGCCGAGCCACGTGAGTCAGCGGCCCAAATCGTGTTCGGCGGTATCACGCGCCACACTCTTCCTCGGGCAAAAAGCATTTACACCGCCTAATTAGATGTAATTACACATCATGTCGGAAGCCGAATCCTTCCCGGACTACCTCGACGTCGACTACACCGACGGCGAAGGTGAGACGCCGGAGGACTACCCGAGTATCGAGGACAAAATCGAGAAGGCCATCGAGGTCACGAAGCAGGGACTCGAGCAGTACGAGAACCCGGCCGTGATGTGGACTGGTGGCAAGGACTCGACGCTCACGCTCTACTTCATCAAGGAGGTCGCAGAGCGCTACGACCTCGAAGTCCCGCCGGCGGTCTTCATCGACCACTACCAGCACTTCGACGAGATCATGGACTTCGTCAAGCACTGGGCCGACGAGTGGGACCTCGACGTCATCTGGGCCCGTAACGAGGACGTCGGCGCGTACGTCGACGAGAACGGCCTCGAACCCGGCGACGACATCCCCGTCTCGGAACTCTCCGAGCACAACCAGCACCACATCCGCAACATCCTCGAGTACGAAGAGGACACCTTCCCCTTCCTGCTCGACACCTACGTCGGCAACCACCTGCTGAAGACCGTCGCGCTCAACGACACCCTCGAGGAGTACGACATCGACGGCGTCATCTCCGGCGTCCGCTGGGACGAACAGGAAGCCCGCGCCGACGAGACGTTCTTCAGCCCCCGTCACAACCCCGACATCTACCCGCCGCACGACCGCATCCAACCCATCCTCCAGTTCGAAGAGAGCGCCGTCTGGGACGCCTTCTGGTACTTCGCGGTCCCGGACACCGTCGAGAACTACCCCGAAGACGGCTACGTCCCCACGAGCGACACCGACCTCCCCGAGGGCGTCACGCAGGAGGACGTGCCCGTCTCGCCGAAGTACTTCGCCGGCTTCCGGAGTCTCGGCAGCGAGGTCTCGACCGACAAGTCCGCCGAGGAACCGGCGTGGCTGCAGGACATGGAGAACACGACCGAGCGCGCGGGCCGCGCACAGGACAAAGAGGACCTGATGGAGCGCCTGCGCGACCTCGGCTACATGTGAAGTCGGTCGACGGCTAACCCGACGAGACGTTCTTTTTCGACGCTGGCTCCCCGACGCCGACTGCAGAGAGTGACTGCGACTGCGACTGTCTCGCAGCGGAAACAGGGATATCCTCAGCGAGCGACATCTGTGGCATGAGCCTCGCGTTCCCCGACTATCTCGACCTCGACTACGCCGACGGCCGAGACCAGACCGCCGCCGACTACCCGACGCTCGAAGACAAACTCCAGAAAGCGGCCGCGGTGACCGCGACCGCCCTCGAACAGTACGAGCGCCCGGCCGTCATGTGGACCGGCGGCAAGGACTCCACGCTCGTCCTCTACGTCGTTCGCGAGGTCGCCGCCGACATGGGCGTTCCCGTCCCGCCCGTCGTCTTTATCGACCACTTCGAGCACTTCGACGAGACCGAGGCGTTCGTCCGCGAGTGGGCCGACCGATGGGGCCTCGACCTCGTCGTCGCCCGTAACGAGGACTTCGCGCGACTCGGCGCGTCGCCCGGCGACGAGATTCCCCTCTCGGACCTCGACGACGACACCCGCCGCGAACTCGCCCGCCTCGGCTACGAGGGCGAGACCATCGTCCTCGACGCCGACACCTTCGAGGGCAACCACCTGCTGAAGACCGTCGCGCTCAACGACACGCTCGAAGACCGCGGCTTCGACGGCGTCTTCTCGGGCGTCCGGTGGGACGAACAGGAAGCCCGCGCCGACGAGACGTTCTTCAGCCCCCGTCACGACTCCGAGAAGTACCCGCCGCACGACCGCGTCCACTCCATCCTCCAGTTCGAGGAGGCCGACGTGTGGGCGGCGTTCTGGAACTACATCGTCCCCGACTCGGTCGAGGGCTATCCCGCGGGCCACGTCCCCGCCGCTCTCGACGACCTCCCCGAGGGCGTCGAACCCGCCGACCTCCCCGTCTCGCCGAAGTACTTCGAGGGCTACCGCTCGCTCGGCACCGAATCCGGCTCCGCGAAGTCCGACGACCGGCCCGCGTGGGTGCAGGACCTCGGCGCGAGCGCGGAGCGCGAGGGGCGCGCGCAGGACAAAGAGGACCTGATGGGTCGGCTTCGCGACTTGGGTTACATGTAATGCGAGCTGCTCGAAACGAGTCCGCGGCGTCCACACCGTAGCGCCTATCTCCCCCAACACGCTATCGCCTCCATGACAGCCGAGTGGGTCAGCCTCTTTTCGGGCGGGAAGGACTCCTCGTGGGCGCTCTACCGCGCGCTCGAGGAGGGTCTGAACGTCACCCGTCTTCTGACCGTCCATCCGAGCGACGACTCGTACATGTACCACGTGCCGGCGACCGACCTCGCCGCGCTCGCCGCCGAAAGCACCGGTATCGAACTCGTCGAGGTCCACCCCGGCGACCTCGAAGCGACCGACGCCGCCGACTCCAGCGCGCAGGGCGACGCCGAACTCGAACCCCTCGAAGCGGCGCTGTCGGACCTCCAGTCCGACATCGACCTCGCGGGCGTCACCGCCGGAGCCATCGAAAGCGAGTTCCAGACCAACCGGATTCAGGCGATGTGCGACCGCCTCGAAATCGACCTGTTCGCCCCGCTGTGGCAGGAAGAGCCCCGCGAACTCGGCGACGCCATGCTTGAGGCGGGCTTCGAAATCACCATCATCCAGGTCGCGGCCCACGGTCTCGACGAGTCGTGGCTCGGCCGGACGCTCGACGCCGACGCGCTCGACGAACTGGAGGCGCTCAACGAGCAGTACGGCGTCCACATCCTCGGCGAGGGCGGCGAGTTCGAGACGCTCGTCACCGACGGTCCGCACATGGACCGCCCCATCGAACTGGAGTACGAGACGGAGTGGGAGGGGACTCGCGGCAGGCTCCACATCACCGACGCGTATCTCGGCTAAGAAAGAGCGTCCGCGGTTGCAGTTCGGACCGCGTTACTGGCCGTTCGTCAGCCGCGAGTGCGCCCCGATGAGGGCGTTCGAGAGGTCGAGGCTCTCGATGTGAGTCTCCTCGTCGACGATGGAGTTCTTCAGCTCCGCGTTTCGGATGACCGCGCCGGGGAAGACCACGGACTCTTCGAGCACGGAGTCTTCGACCACCGCGTTGGCCATCACGTGGACGTTGGTGCCGACCTCGGTGTTCGTGAGCGTCGCCGACTCGTGGACGAAGTTTTCGCCGCCGAGGTACCACGCCACGGCGTCGAGGTAGCTCTGGGGCGTGCCGATGTCGAACCACGCGCCGTCGAACGTGTAGGCGAACACGTCGCCGTTCTGCTGGAGCCACTGCATGAACCAGCCGGGCTCGTCGGGGTTGTTGTCGCCGGAGAGATACTCGTCGAACTTGGGCAGGTCGTCCGCCGGGAAGGCGTAGCAGGCGATGGAGACGAGCGTGCTCTTGGGGTCTTCGGGCTTCTCCTGGAAGTTGATGACGCGGTCGCCGTCGAGTTCGACGAGGCCGTAGGACTTCGCGCGCTCCTTGTCGCCCACGTCGTAGGCGGCGAGACACGGCTCGTTTTTCTCGTAGAAGAAGTCCACGAAGTCGCCCACGTCGAAGCTGATGAGGTTGTCGCCCGCGATGACGACGAGGTCCTCTTCGACCTCCTCGCGGTCGATGAGCTGGGCGAGCGCGCCCACGACGCCGAACTTCTCGTCTTCCTCGCTGGTGTCTTCGACCGACAGCGTCGGCTTTTCGAACGGCGATTCGTCGATGTACTCCTCGAATGCGCCGGCGAAGCGCTCGTTCGTGCTCACGAACACCTCAGAGACCCGGTCGTCGGCTTCCAGGTCTTCGAAGATGGTGTCGATGACCGTCTGGTCACCGACGGGTAAGAACATCTTGGGTCGGTGTTTGGTAATCGGCCACAGACGCGTTGCGTACCCACCGGCAAGGACGACTGCCTTCATATCCCCCAAATCCCACCACGTGGACAAGGCCTTTTTGCATCCTCTCTATCTTTCTGACACTTCCGGGCGGAAGGCGGCGCAAGGGATTTTCCCTTCGACTCCCAATCGAGCGATATGACAGTCCGGGAGTCCGACACGACGGCCCGCCAGCGCATCGCCGACGCCCTCCGCGACGACCCCGCGACGGCCTCCGAGCTTTCGGCGAGCGTCGGCGTCTCGGTGTCGTCGGTGTACGGCCACCTCCAGCACGTCGCCCAAACAGTCCACGGAGCGGACGGCGAGCAGTTCCTCGTCGCGCCGCCGGAGTGCAAACACTGCGGCTTCAGCGCCTTCGACGACCCCGTGAACTACCCCTCGCGGTGCCCGGAGTGTCGAAGCGAGGGCATCGAAGAGGCCGTGTTCAAAATCGAGTAGTCGGTCGGTCTAAAACGACGCCACGGTCCGATTGTGGTAGTCGAGAAAGTCGGCGTCGAGGCCGTGGTCCTCGCGGACCGAAAGCGAGGTGCCGTCCAACTCGCGTTCGTAGGCGTGGGCGATGGTGTACGTCTCGGGGTCGACGGCTATCATTCCGTAGTCGAAGTCAGCGTGGTGGTCCGGACAGAGAACGAGGAGATTCGCCTCGACGTCCGGGCCGTCGTGGGGTCGCCCGAGCGGTTTGAGATGGTGCGCCTCCGCGTAGCCGTCGTGGACACCTCGACGGCGACGCTCTCCACAGACCTGGCACGTGTGAGAGTACCGCTCTTTCAACTCGGTCGCAAGCGCCGTGTTTCGAATGATTCGGCTTCGCGTCGTCTCGGTGCGTTCCGCGGGCGCGAGGTCGGCCGCGGCTTCTTCCTCGTCGATCCGCTCTCGCCTTTCGTGACGGCGGCGGAGCACGAATCGGTAGACGTCCCTGTCGTCTCCCTCGAACGGGCCGTGCGCGTAGTCGACGACTTCGACCTGACCCTGGTACTCCCAGTCAGCCCCGGCCGACCCTCGATGGAAGAAAAATATCGGTAACGGATGGTGTTTGGCCCGCGCGAGGAACTTGTTGCCACCGGTGAGCGTCTGGTCGCCGGTCCGCCCCTCTCCGATGTACGTGAACTGGCCGCCGGTCACGTCGTCGCCGTACGGTCCGGTGTCGCTCGAAAAGAGGCGGAGATACCGCTGGTCGTCGTCGTCGTAACAGATTTCGATGCCGCGGCCCGTCATTCCGCGGTCGAATCGGGACCGGAGTTCCGACCCGCTCAACCGCTCTCCGGGTTCGAGCGAGAGCCCTGCGAGTTTCACGACGGAACCGACGAACGAGTCACGAAAAAGGGTTCCCCACGATGGTTCGTTCCCTCCGGCCGGTGCCGTTTATGCCGCGTCTAACTCGTCCAAGAGCGCCCGCGCTGCCGCCGACGAGGAGCCGGGACCGCGTGCGGTGATGAGGTCGCCGTCGACCGTGACGCTGGTGTCGCTGTCGAGTTCGGCGTCCCAGACGCCGCCGGCGGCCTTCACCTCGTCTTCGACCCAGTACGGGAGCTTCCGGCCGTCGGGCATCAGGTCGTTTTCGTCGACGATGCCGTCCTCCCACTCGTTGGGGAAGCCGGTGACCTCGCGTCCCTCGACGAGGAACGAGCCGTCGGCCTCGCGGGTGAACCCGAGGATGCCGACCGCGTGACAGACGACGAGCGCCTTCGAGTCGTCGCCAGCGACCGCCTGCAAGAGCGCCTGTCGGGCGTGTCGGTCCTGATTGATGTCCCACGCGGTTCCGTGGCCGCCGGGGAACACCACGGCGTCGTACTCGCGGGCGTCGACCTGCGCAATCGGCTCCGGATTCTGCAGTCGCTCGTCGTTCTCGTGGACCTCGACGACGCGTTCGGCGAGTTCCTCACCGACCTCCTCGGGGTCGATAGAGCGCTCGTCGACGACCGGCGGCGCGCCCGTCGGCGTCGCGACCGTCACGTCCACCTCGGCGTCGGTCAGGGTAGTGAGCGGCTCGATACATTCCTCTCCCCAGTAGCCGTCTTCGCTGACGATGAAAAGCGCCGATGTCATCGCTCCCGGGTACGGTCCGGCCACAAAAAGGCCCCGCGGAGGCGGAAATCCGCGGGGGAGGGCGGCGCGACGGTGAGGCGTCGCGGCCGCGTCGGTGTCGGGTCAGTCGTCGCCGTGTTCGTCGACGATGACGACTTCGCCGTCTTCGACGGTGACGTTGATGAGCGTCTTGACGTGGTGGTCCGAGTCGTCGAGTTCGTTCGGGCCGGCCTTCTTGATGATGGCGACGGTGTCGACGACGTCCGCGCCGATGTGGTCGAGCGCGTCGAGGACAGCCTTCATCGTGCCGCCGGTCGAGAGCACGTCGTCGAGGACGAGCACGCGGTCGCCCTCGTTCACGTCGTTGATGAACATGTCGCCCTCGGAGTAGCCCGTCTGCTGGTGGAGCGAGACCTCGCCGTCGAGGCCGTACTCGCGCTTGCGGATGACGACGAGCGGGATGTCCGTCATGAGCGAGACGGCCGTCGAGATGTGGATGCCCATCGCCGCGGGCGTGACGATTTTGTCGACGTTTTCGAGGTTCGCCTTGCGGATAATCTTGATGACGATTTCGCGCAGGAGACCCGGTTTCAGCATCGGAACGCCGTCGCTGATGGGGTGGACGAAGTACTCGTAATCTCCTTTTTCGATGATCGGCGCGTCGAGAAGGGACTGCCGCAACTGGTCCATGGCGCTCGTTTCCCCGGTTAGGCATAAAATGTGGCGGTTCGATGGCTCTCGGACACGCCGACCCACGTCTCGCGGTATCGACTACCGTGGACCGACCGACGCCGAGCGCGACCGCTCTCCGACAACAGTCTCTGCACGGAGCGCCCCGCTCCGTGGACGGTTACATTCCGCCGAGAAGCTTCGAGGCGGTCTTCACCAGCGGCTCGACCGTCTCGTCGGGTTCGACGAAAAGCAACATGCCGCGGCCGCCGCAGTAGACCTGCAACACGCCGTAGCCGTCGCGTTCCTCGAACCGATACTCGACGCTGCTTTGCACCGGACTAAGCCCGGAAAACAGTCCGCGCTCCATGAACTCGCGCCGAGTCTCTTCGGCGAGCGAACTCAGATGCGTCACGAGTTCGTCGCGGCTCCCAAAATCCTCTCGGACGGCCTCGCCGACGTGGAATAGGTCGAACGCCGTCGCACCGTAGACGGCGACCAGAGAGACTGCCCCCTTCGCAGTCCCCCGAAGCGCGTCCATTGCGACCTCGCTGTCGGGTCCCGGTCCGTTGGCGGATGCCATTCGTGACGGGTCGATTATCATTCGTTTCCCCCCTTGCCCTGACGCTGCGCGTCTCCCTGCCCGGAGCGCGCGCCTGGACGTATCATGCATGTCCGATTGTGAGTCAGTATTATAAATTTGAGGGTCACACTGGAGGTAATAATTCGCCCCCGCCAAATCCGGCCGGAAACCACCTGACACCGGCGTTTACTGCGAGCCCTGACTCCCTGATTTGACCCCGGTCTCGAGGGCGGCGTTTCGACCCCCTCGTGGCTAGTAGGAACCGTTAACAAATGTATCCGAGAGCTCGATATCGTACAAACACACCGATTTTTGCTGAACTACGCTGCCCGTATTTTCAGTTATTTCATCCCAAAACCAACAGACAGCGTAGTGGTTCGGGTGGGGTTCCGCCTTCGCCAGTATCCTAGGACGATTCGACAAATATCATCCTTTCATTTTGTCGATTGGCTACAAAACCCGATTGAAATATATGCTTTCGTCCCATAGATAGCGTGAGTGACCGAACGCTGCGCCCAGTTTGAGTCACGACCATACCCATGATACACCAACCACTCGTACTCGGTGGAGAGCACGCGGGTCGCGCGCTCGCCGAGCGACTACTGGAGGAGTACGAATCCGTCACGTTCATCGACGAGAACGAGGCAGTGGTCGCCCACGCGATCGAACGCGGCATCGACGCGCGAGTCGCGGCGTTCGACGAGCCACAGTCCCTCCGAACCGCGTGGAACGCAGACGCGGACGCGGTCATCGTCGTGGGGCGGGTCGACCCGACGAACCTGCTTCTCACGCAGGCCTCGCGGACGACGTTCGACGTCGACCGGGTCACCGTGCTCGTTAACGACCCGCAGAACACGGACGTGTTCGAGGACCTCGGTGTGGAAGTCATCTGCGTCACGTCGCTCGTCACTGACATGGTCGTCGGGTCGAGCGCCGAACCGGCAGAGGACGCCCGAGCGGGTGGATAACCGTGGAAAAAACACTCGAACGAGACCTCGGTCTCTTCTCGGTGCTCGCGATCAGTATCGGGGCGATGGTCGGCAGCGGAATCTTCATTTTACCGGCGCTTGCGGTCGACATCGCGGGTCCCGCGGTTATCCTGGCGTACTTGATCGCCGGCATTCTCGTGCTGCCCGCGGCGCTGTCGAAATCCGAGATGGCGACGGCGATGCCCGAAGCCGGCGGCACCTACCTGTTCATCGAGCGAGGGATGGGTCCACTGTTGGGAACCATCGCCGGTATCGGCACGTGGTTCTCGCTCTCGTTCAAGGGTGCGCTCGCACTCGTCGGCGGCGTGCCGTACCTGCTGTTGCTGTTCGACGTCCCCTCCACGGTCGTCACGCCGGTCGCACTCGCGCTCGCGGCGCTCCTCGTCGTCGTCAACCTCGTCGGGGCGAAACAGACCGGGAGGCTACAGGTCGGAATCGTCGCCATCATGCTCGTCGCGCTCGTCTGGTTCGTCCTCGGCGGGACGCCGACCGTCGAGTCGACGAACTTCCGTCCGTTCTTCAACGGCGGAGTCGGCGGCTTGCTCACCGCGACCGGCCTCGTGTTCGTCTCCTACGCGGGCGTGACGAAAGTAGCGAGCGTCGCCGAGGAGGTCGAAGACCCCGACCGAAACATCCCGCTCGGCATCCTCGGGTCGCTCGGGTTCACGACGGTCCTCTACGTCCTCATCGTCGCCGTGATGGTCGGGGTCACCGACCGCGGCGTCCTCGCCGAGAGCGCGACGCCGATGGCGCTCGCCGCGGAGGCTTCGCTCGGAACCGCCGGCGTCGTCGCCGTCGTCGTGGCTGCGGTCCTCGCGCTGGTCAGTACCGCGAACGCCGGGGTTCTCTCCTCGTCGCGGTACCCGTTCGCGATGAGCCGAGACAAACTTGCCCCGCCGTCGCTGTCGACGATCAGCGACCGGTTCGGAACCCCGAGCACGTCGATTACCCTCACGGGCGTCGTACTGTTGCTCCTCATCGCGTTCGTTCCGCTGCTCGACATCGCGAAGCTCGCGAGCGCGTTCCAGCTTCTCGTGTTCGTCCTCATCAACCTCGCCGTCGTCGCGTTCCGAGAGGGACACGTCGAGTACGAGCCGTCGTTCACCTCGCCGCTGTATCCGTGGATACAGGTGTTCGGCGCGCTCAGCGGTCTCGTCCTCCTCACGCAGATGGGGACCGTCCCGCTCGTCGGCGCAGTCGTTCTCACAATCGCGGGCGCCCTCTGGTTCTTCGTCTACGCCCGGTCTCGCGTCGACCGCGAGGGCGCGGCCGCCGACGCTGTCCGCCAAGAGGTCAGCCGCAACGCGGTCGAACGAGCCGAAGCGGCCATCCAAGCGCACCGCGACGAGTACCACGCCCTCGTGGCAATTTCGCACGACATCTCGAAAGCCAGAGAGCGGGCGCTGATTCAGGTGGCTTCGAGGCTCGCTCGCGCCAACGACGGGCGGGTCACGGTCGCGCGGTTCGAGACGGTGCCGGACCAGACGTCCTTGGCCTACGCGTCAGCGGTCGAATCGCCCGCAGACGTCGAGTTCGAACGACAGACCGACGAGCCCGACGACGAGTTCGGCGTGCCGATACGGTGCGGCACCATCGTCACCCACGACACGCGACACGCGGTCGTCAACTACGCCGACAACCAGGACGTCGACTTCCTCCTCGTAGAGCACCCGACGGGGACAAAGCGCGTGAGCGAGCGGCTCTTCGGAACCGATACGTCGTGGATTCTCCGCCACGCACCCTGCGAAGCCGGTCTACTCAAGGGGCCCGAACTCGACGGGATTCGCACCGTCGAACTGCTCGCGAGCCAGGGGCCGTACGACCCGACGAAAGTCGCCGTCGCGGACGCGCTGGCGAGCGAGTCCGAAGGTCGAATCCACCTGAGTCACTGCGGGGACACCACCGACTCGGCGGCCCGGCGACAGTCCCTCGAACAGTACAAAGCCGACATCGCCGAGTTGTGTAGCGCTCCCGTCGAGATGGGGACGCTCTCCACGGACGGTGGCCGCCACGCCCCGTCGACCGAGAGTGACCTCCTCGTTGTGGCCGCCGACGAGTGGAACGGGGCGTCGGACGCGAAGGCGGTCATCGACGAGTGGAGCGGTTCGGTACTCGCGGTTCACGGTCAGGACGCGGCTCGACGCGGGCGACTCATGCGCGCGCTCGACCGTCGGTTGTTCTGACCTCGGCGGGCAGTTCACCGCTTTCCGCGCGTTCATCGGTGGTTTACGCGACCAAAACACATATTTTCAGGAGCCCCATTGGTCGGCTCATGGCGTCGACATCCATCGACGAGCTCGATAGATACATCCTTTATGCGCTGCAGAAAGACGCGCGACACACGTCGGGAAACGATATCGCGTCCGCACGTAACGTCTCTTCGAGTACGGTTCGAAACCGGATTTCGAAGCTCGAATCGAGCGGGATTATCCGGGGGAGCCACCTCGACATCGACTACGAGGCGCTCGGCTACCAGCTCCACACTATCATCTTCTGTACGGCGCCGATTTCGAAGCGAGAAGAGCTCGCGAAGAACGCCCTCTCGGTCGAGGGAGTCATCTCGGTTCGGGAGATTATGTCCGGCGAGAAGAACGTCCACATCGTCGCGCTCGGTCGAAACAGCGACGACTTGAGTCGAATCGGACGCGAACTCAGCGATATGGGGTTCGAGATTGCAGAAGAAGAGATAATCCGCAACGAGTACACCTGTCCCTACAGCCCGTTCGCCGGAGACTCGACGAACGAGCCGTAACCCCGGATGTCGACGCCGTTTCAGCGGTCTCGATTGGACACCGCGACCCGCGTCTGACCGTCGGATAGCGGAAAGGGTTTTGCTTGGCTTTCGCTACAGACACGTAGTACCAATGAGCCAGTATCGAACGTCCCGACGAATCGTCCGGTCCGACTTCGGAGGTGGCTGATGCCCGATACGAGTTCCCGAATTCTCGTTCCGGTCGGAGAGTCGTCCACGTTCCGGAACACCGTCGCATACGCGGTCCGCGAGGCGCGGCGCATCGCCGCGGAAACCGGCGAAGAATCGACCGTTCACTTCGTGTACCCCGTCCGATGGCAACTGGTCGACGAGAGCGAGCGTTCGGCGGCTGACGCCGTCGCCGATGCCCTCGAACGGGCGCGCGTCTGGGCGAACGATGACCTCGACTACGACGACGACGGCGACCTCGACGCCGAGGACGTCTCGGTCTCTATCGAAACCGCCGTCGTCGGCGAGGACCGATACCTCTTCTCACCGAACGATTTCGCCGAAGTACTCCTGGAGTACGCTCATGACCGCGGCCTCGACCGCATCGTTCTCGACCCGGAGTACCAACCCGGCGGGAGCGCGCCGATGCTCCAGCCCCTCGAGTTCGAACTCGCGCGGTCGGGGTTGCTGGTCGAAGAGGCGCCGGTCGACCGCGTCGTCGAGCGCGGCCGGCTTCCCAGCCGAGCGAACGTTTCGAAGGCCCTCGCCATGTTCGGCGTCTCGTTCGGATTCTATCTCCTCCTCGCGGGAGTCTTCGACACGTTCAACCTCGTCACCGGCGCGGTCTCCGCCGGCGTCGTGACGGCGGTCTTCGCGCGCATCTCGTTCGTAAACACGCCGTCCGCGACCGGAACCGTCGCCCGCATCGCCCGCTTTCTCCTCTACGTTCCCTACCTGCTGTGGGAGATCGTGAAGGCCAACTTCTCCGTGGCCTACATCATCCTTCACCCGGACCTCCCCATCGACCCGGAGATGCAGCGGTACCGGGCGGCGATTTGGGGCGACCTCTCGGTGACGACCCTCGCGAACAGCATCACGCTCACGCCGGGGACCCTGACCGTCGATATGGACCGGGACAGTCTCATCATCCACTCGCTCACCGGCTCCGCCCGAGACGGACTCGCGGGCGGCGCACTCGAACGCGCCGTTCGGTTCGTCTTTTACGGACGCTCGGCGGCGCGTATCCCGACGCCCGCCGAGCGCGGGACGATAGCCTCGTGGACCGACGACGACCAAACGGACGGTGACGAGTAACGATGCTCGGACAGCTCTCGACGTTCGAGACGGTGTTACTCGGTGCCGCGGGCGCGTTCATCACGTTCGCGGTCGTCCTCCTGTACCGCGTCGTCCGCGGACCGACGATGGAAGACCGCGTCATCGCGATCAACGCCATCGGGACGAACACGGTCGTCGTGTTGGCGCTCGTCGCCGCGGCGTTCGGTCTCTCCGGATTCCTGGACGTCGCGCTCGTGTACGCGCTCTTGAACTTCCTCGCCAGCATCGCCATCTCCAAGTTCATCGTCGAGCGCGGAGGTGTCCTCTGAGATGACGCCGCTCGAATACCTCGTCGTGGGACTCGTCCTCGCGGGCGTCTTCTTCAGCTTCGTCGCGGTCGTCGGAATCATCCGACTGCCCGACCTCTACACCCGCGCCCACGCGACCTCGAAGAGCGATACGCTCGGAACGGTGCTCTCTCTCGGCGGCATCGCGCTCCTGTTCGGCGCGGAGGTCTCCGCCGTCAAGACGGTCTTGCTTCTGTTGTTCATGCTCATCACTAACCCGACGGCCGCTCACGCCATCGCACGGGCGGCCCACGACCAAGGTATCGAACCGTGGACCGCGAGCGATGAGGAGGGCGACTGAACGTGCAGTTACTCCTCTACGGGGTGTTGCTGACGTTCGTCGTCTTCGCCGCGCTCGCCGTGGCCTTCCTCCGAGACATCCTCAGCGCGATTATCGCGTTCGCCGGGTTCAGCTTCGGCGTCGCAATCGTCTACATCCTCCTCAGAGCGCCCGACGTCGCGCTGACGGAAGCGGCCGTCGGGGCGGGTGTCACGACG
>NZ_AOLG01000010.1 GCF_000336815.1 Haloferax prahovense DSM 18310 | reverse complement strand
AGATGTGTATAAGAGACAGGTATTACCTCGAAAACGCCTATCCGCAGACCGAAGTCGAAAACGTCGTCACGGCGATTTTGGCCGCCTACCGCGGATTCGACACGCTCGGTGAGGCCGCGGTCGTTCTCGCGGCGGGGCTCGCGGTCCTCGTCGTCCTCCGCAAGGAGGTGTACGTATGAGCGCCACGGACGGCTCTCTCAGCGCGTACGTCGAGAGTACGATTATCATGACGACGGTTCGCGTCGTCAGTCCGTTCGTGTTCACGTTCGGGCTGTTCGTCATGTTCCACGGCGCGGAGTCCGCCGGTGGCGGGTTCCAGGGCGGCGCGATTGTCGCGTCGAGCATCATCATGCTCGCGTTCGCGTTCGGTATCGAGCCGACGCGAGAGTGGCTCGACGACAGCGTCATCCGACTCCTCGTCGGCGTCGGCGCGACGACGTTCGTCGGTATCGGAATCGGTGCACTCGCGTTCGACGGGGCGTTCCTGGAGTACGCCGCCTACGGTATCAGCCACGGCGTGAAGTACGGTATCGAACTCGTCGAACTCGGTATCGGCGCAATCGTCGCGGGCGTCATCGTCTCGCTGTTCATGAACCTCGCGGGTGGCTTCAACCACGACTCCGGAGGTGACGACGCGTGATCGACCTCCTCACGACGCACTACAACTACGTCGCGAGCATCCTGCTGTTCGGTATCGGACTCTACGTCGTCATGGGCAGTCGGAACCTCGTCAAGAAGATCATCGGTATGAACATCTTCCAGGTCGGCATCTTCCTGTTTTTCGTGACGACCGGGTACGTCGACGGCGGGGCTCCGCCCGTGGTCGGCCACGGCGAAGAGGCGTTCGTGAGCCCGCTTCCGCACGTGCTCATCCTGACGGCTATCGTCGTCGGGGTCAGCCTGACGGCGGTCGCGCTCGCGCTCGTCATCCGCATCTACGACGGCTACGGTTCGCTGGACGAAGACGTCATCAAGGAGGTGCAGGTCGATGACTGACGCGCTCGTCCTCCTCGTGGTCGTCCCCATCGCCGCGTCGCTGTTCCCCGTCGTTCTCGGGGGCCGGTTCGAGCGAATCGGTTGGTTCGT
Organism: Haloferax prahovense DSM 18310; assembly: GCF_000336815.1. Lineage (GTDB taxonomy): Archaea > Halobacteriota > Halobacteria > Halobacteriales > Haloferacaceae > Haloferax > Haloferax prahovense. Next base: position 63,176 of record NZ_AOLG01000010.1, on the reverse strand, counting down.
CGCGGCCGCGATGGGTCTCGTCCACCTCGGACTCTCCGCGACCGTCGCGGCTCGCGTTCTCGACGTCGGCCGTATCTCGTACGCCGTCGGTGGATTCGAACCGCCGTTCGGCATCGAACTCGTCGCCGACGGCATCTCCGCGCCGCTGCTCGTGCTCGTGTCGCTTTCGACGCTCGGCGTGCTCGCCTACGCCCGCCGCGCGGGGCCGCACTCGAACGCGTTCTACAGCGAGCTCGCACTGCTCACGGCCGGCATCTCCGGCGTCTTCGCGACCGCTGACGTGTTCAACCTGTACGTCTTCCTGGAGATCACGGGGCTCGCGACCTACGCCCTCGTCGCCAGCGGTCGGTCGCCGAGCGCGGCGTTAGCGAGCCTCAAGTACCTGTTCGTCGGGACCATCGGCGCATCCCTCTACCTCCTCGGCGTCGGGTACCTCTACATCATGACGGGGACACTCAACATGGCGGACCTCACCGAGGCGGTCGCGGCGGTCGGCTACACCTCGCCGGCGATACTGACGAGCTTCGGGCTCATCGTGACGGGTCTCCTGGTCAAGGTCGCCGTCTTCCCGCTGCACACGTGGCAGCCCGGTGCCTACGCCGAGTCGCCCGACACCGTCAGCGCGTACATCTCCGCGCTCGTCTCGACGGCGGCCGGCTACGCGCTCGTCCGCATCATCTACGCGGTGTACACGACCGAGTTCCTCGACGCGGTCCCGCTCGCCAGCGACGCCCTCGTGGCGCTCGCATCGGTGAGTATCGTCGTCGGGGCGGTCCTCGCGGTCATGCAGTCCGACCTCAAACGCATGCTCGCGTACTCCTCGGTCTCGCAGTTCGGTCTGGTCGTCGCCGCAATCGGCCTCGCGAACGAGACGGCGCTCGTCGGAGCGGTCGTCCACCTCGTCGGCCACGCGGTGATGAAAGGCGGGCTGTTCCTCACCGTCGGCGTCTTCGCAACCGGCCTCGGCGTGCGGACGGTCGAGGACTTCGCGGGACTCGCCGCGAAGGCACCGGTATCGAGCGCGGCGTTCGCCGTGCTCGCCTTCTCGATGGTCGGCATCCCGCCGGCCGTCGGGTTCGTCGGGAAGTGGAACATCGTCGTCGGTGCGGTCGAAGCCGGCGCGTGGTCCGTCGCGGCCGTCGTCGTGGTGAGCACGCTGCTCACTCTCGCGTACTTCGGCCGGGTTATCGAGCGAATGTACTTCACCGCGCCCGAACCCGAGGCGGACGCCGTCTCGACCGACGGCGGAAACGACGCCGTGGAAGTGTCGTTCGGCATGCGCGCGGTCGTCGTCGCGTCGGCGGTCGCCGCAGTGGTCCTCGGCGTTCTCGGCTCCGACCTCATCGCCGTCATCCAACCGGCACTGGAGGTGTACTTTTAAATGACAGACGTTCTCTCACTGAGACCGCTCGCGGCGGTGCTAGCCGCGGCGGTCGGTATCGTCACTATCGTCGCATCGAGACGCAGCCCCAACGTCAGGGAGGGCTTTACCGTCCTTTCGGCAGTCTCCGCGCTGGGCATCGTCGCCAGCATGGTTCCGGGGGTCCTCAACGGGACGACGTACGTCACCGACCTCGGGACGTTCGTCCCCGGGGTTCGGTTCGTCCTCCGAGCCGACCCGCTCGGGATGATATTCGCCCTGCTCGCGAGTCTCCTGTGGCTCATCACGAGCTTCTACAGCATCGGCTACATGCGCGGGCTGGACGAACACGCCCAGACGCGCTACTTCGCGGCGTTCGCGGCGAGCGTCAGCGCCGCCCTCGGCGTCGCGTTCGCCTCGAACCTCATCGTCCTGTACGTCTTCTACGAGCTGTTGACGGTGGCGACGTATCCGCTCGTCACGCACGACGAGACCGAGGAGGCCCGAAAGGCCGGTCGGAAGTACCTCGCGTACACCTTCGGTGGCGGGGTCGCCGCCCTGGCCGGGACGGCGCTCGTGTTCTTGACGACCGGAACCGTCGAGTTCTCCGCCGGCGGCATCGCCGCGCTCGCGAATGCCGACCCGGTCGTCGCGCGGGCCGCGTTCGCGCTGCTCGTCACGGGATTCGGCGTGAAGGCCGCGCTCATGCCGGTCCACTCGTGGCTCCCCGACGCGATGGTCGCCCCGACGCCCGTCTCCGGGTTGCTCCACGCCGTGGCGGTCGTCAAAAGCGGCGTGTTCGGTATCGCACGCGTCATCCTCGACGTGTACGGTCCCGACGCAGTCGGCTCGCTCGGAGTCGGCCTCCCGCTCGCCGCGGTCGCCGCGTTCACCATCGTCGTCGCGAGTATCATCGCACTCCGACAGGACAACCTCAAACGGCGGCTGGCGTACTCGACGGTCAGCCAGCTCTCGTACATCGTTCTCGGATTGGCCTTGCTCCACCCCGCGGCGCTCGTCGGTGGCCTGCTCCACATCCCCGCCCACGCGTTCATGAAGCTCACCCTGTTCTTCTGTGCGGGCGTGATTCACGTCGAGACGCACACCGACGATATCAGCGACATGGCGGGAATCGGCCGGCGGATGCCGCTGACGATGATCGCGTTCACCGTCGCGAGCCTCGGGATGGCCGGCCTGCCGCTGGTCGCCGGGTTCGTCAGCAAGTGGTACCTCCTCATCGGGAGCATCGAGACGGGACAGACGGTCTTCGTGTTCGTGCTCTTGGCGTCCGGCCTGTTGAATATCGGCTACTTCTGGCCGATCATCTACCAGGCGTTCTTCCAGACGCCGGAGGACTCGGACGCGAAACCGCTCATCGAGTTCCCCATCGGCGGCGTGCGGGCAGTCACCGACGGCGGGTCGAAAGACTCGGTCGCCGAGGGTGAGCAGTACGCCGTCGACCGGAATCCGAGCGACCACGTCGCCGTGGCCGACGGCCAGGCCGACCACGACGCCGCGACCGACGGCGAGGCCGACCACGGCCACGACCACCACGGCGGCCCGCCGGCCGGCGGGTGGGAACGTCGTCGACTCGGCACCGAGAGCACGTGGTTCATGATGGCCCCGATTACGATTGCCGCGGCCGGGGCTATCGTCCTCGGGGTCGTTCCCCAGACGGCGGTGTTCCTCGCGCTCGTCCAGCGCGTCGTCGCCGACGTGACGGGGGTGGTGTTCTGATGTCTACAGCCACACTCCTGCCGCCGGCGTTCGTCGTGCTCGCGGTCGCGCTCGTCATGCCGTTCGTCTCGCGTCGGGTCGGGCACGCCCTGGGCGTGCTCTCGACCGGCGGGGTGGCCGTCTGGTCGCTTCTCGCGCCCGCCGGCGCACACCTGCCGGTGACGTTCCTCGGCTTCGACGCCGTGTTGTTCAACGTCGACGAGTTCTCCCGGTTGATGGGGATTATCTTCGGCCTCATCGGCGCGGCGGCCGTCCTCTACTCGTACTCGTCGTCCGCGCGGAACATCCAGACGGCCTACGCCCTCGGCTACGTCGGGACGAGCCTCGGCGCGGTCTTCGCCGGCGACTGGCTCACCATGGTGTTCTTCTGGGAACTCATGGCGGTCACGAGCACGCTTCTCGTCTGGGACTACGGCGGCGAAGCGGTGCGCGCGGGCTACCGCTACGCGATTGCCCACGGACTCGGCGGCAGCCTGCTCATGGGCGCTATCGTCTGGCACTACGTCGAGGTGGGGTCGTTCCTCTTCTCGGCGACCGGCGGTATCGCGGCCGGCGTTCCAGCCGCGCTCGCGGCGCTCGGTATCGGCGTCAACGTCGGATACGTCGGGTTGCACACGTGGCTTCCCGACACGTATCCGCGTCCCCACTTCGCCGCGAGCGTCTTCCTGTCGGTCTACACGACGAAGACCGGGGTTTACGGCCTCGCTCGCGCGTTCCCCGACGGGAACCTCGCAATCGCGTACATGGGGACCGCGATGGCCGTCGTCGGCGTCGGCTACGCGCTCATGCAAAACGACATGCGGCGGCTCCTGGCGTACCACATCCAGTCGCAGGTCGGGTACATGGTCGCCGGCGTCGGCATCGGCACGGCGCTCGCGACCGCCGGCGCGTTCGCACACGTCTACAACCACATCCTCTACAAGGCGCTGTTGTTCATGACCGCCGGCGTCGTCCTCTCGCGGACCGGCGAAGAGAATCTCAAGTACCTGGGGAACCTCCGCGGGGCGTTGCCGGCGACCGCGCTCGCGTTCACCGTCGCCGCCCTCTCGATTAGCGGCTTCCCCGGCTTCAACGGGTTCGTCAGCAAGGGCATGATTACCGCCGCCGCCCACAAGGAGCATCTGGACGGCATTTTCTATCTCCTCCTCGCCGGGGGCGTCGGAACGTTCATGTCGTTCATCAAGTTCGGCTACTACGCGTTCTTCCGGGATGCGGACCGCGACTGGTCGCTCGACCGCGCCGGGACGGGCCAGTCGGTCGCGATGCTCGGCGTCGCGGGGCTCTGTGTCGCCTTCGGGCTGTACCCCGACGCGCTGTTCGCGATACTGCCCGGAAGCACCGCCGACGCGCACCCCTTCACGCTCAGCCACCTCGGCGAAGGGTTCGCGCTCGCCGTTCTCGGGGTCGTCGGCTTCGTGGTCGTGAAGAAACCGCTCTCGAAGGTCGGAGACGTGCCGGACGTCGACGCCGTGTTGAATCCCGCTGTCTTCTACGGCACCCGCGCGCTGGTTCGCGGCTCGACCGGTCTCTTCGCCGCCGTCGACCGCGCCGTCTCGACCGCGTCCTACGACGTCGCGGGCGCGATTGCGAATCCGTACCCCGCGTTGCGCCGAATCGCCGGCGGTCTCGGCCGGACCGAGGCGGACTCGATTACCGTCGGGAGCCTTCGCGCGACGATTGCGACGAGTATCGCACTCGTCGTGTTGATACTCGGCGGCGTGCTCGTCGGACTACTCGCGTAGTCCCGAGCCGGCCCGGGTCGTTTTTCACGAGAGTTCCGTTTTCAGTTCGACAGCGATGCGCGCGCCGAGTCCGTCTTTCGACCCGACGTACTCGCTCGTCTCGTCGGTGCGGACGACGAGCGCGCGGGTCTCGGACTCGCCCATGACGGAGGCGTCGTTGGCGACGACGAACGCGAGGCCGACGCGGTCCATGATGCGGCGGGCCTCGCCGACCATCGCCTCGTCGTCGCCGGTCGTCTCGGCTTTGAAGCCGACGATGGTGAGGTCGGGATGCGCCTCGCGGACCGCGTCGATGAGCTTCGGCGCGGGTTCGAGGTCGAGCGTGCGCGCCTCGCCGGAGCGAATCTTCTCGTTGGCCGCCTCGACGGTGAAATCGGAGATGGCGGCCGCGGAGACGAGCGCGTCGGCGTCGGCGTCGACCGCGGCCTCGACGGCGTCCAGCATCTCGGCCGCCGACTCAACGGCGAGCACGTCGGCGTAGTGTACGTCGTCGCCGTCGTGGACGAGCGTCACGTCCGCGCCGCGAATCGCGAGCGCGCGGGCGACGGCTCGACCCGTGCGACCGGAGGCGCGGTTCGAGAGGGTTCGAATGGGGTCGATGGATTCAGTCGTCGCGCCGGCGGTGACGACGACCGACTTCCCGGCGAGCGTCTGTTCGGTCGTCGCCGTCGCCACGCCGGTGACGATGGCTTCCTCGGTGGCGATTTTCGCCTTCCCCTCCTCGATGCGCGGGTCGACGAACTCCACGCCCCACGACTGCACCCGCTCGATGGCGTCGAGGACGCCGGGGTGGTCGTACATGGGCTCGTGCATCGCGGGTGCGACGACGACCGGGACGCCCGCGCCGATGGCGGTGGTCGCGGTGGTCGTCACGGGGGAGTCGTCGACGGCGGCGGCTATCTTGCCGACCGTGTTGGCGGTCGCGGGCGCGACGAGGAACACGTCGGCCCAGCCGTCGCGGCCGCAGAGTTCGACGTGTTCGACGCGGCCGGTAATCTCGGTCACGACGTCGTTGTCGGTGGCGAACTCGACCGCCCACGGGTGGATGATTCCCGTCGCGGCGTCGGTCATCACCGTGCGGACCGACGCGCCCCGCCGCCGGAGTTCGTGCGCTAACTCGACGACTTTCACGGCCGCGATACTCCCCGTCACCCCGAGCGCGACGTTCACACCTTCGAGCATTCACTCGTCTCTGCGCCCGCTATCGGTTAAAAGGATTCGCGTCCGCGCGGGGTGGTCTCGGACCGCACCCGCGCGAATCGGAGTCGGTTATTCGTCGAGTCGCCCGAGTTCGTCGTCGACGAGACTCGGGTGGGTGCGCTGGGGCTCGTCGTGCGGTTCGGCGAAGAACTCGCGCATGACCTCGCGGGACTCGCGCTCGCGGGACTCGCGCTCGTCGGCGTCTATCTCCTCGCAGGCCGGCGGCACCTCGCGGCCGCGGTCGGTGAAGTAGCCGGCCGGCGCGACCCAGTCGTTGTAGAACGCCGTCCCCGAGTCGTGGACCAGCGTGATGGCCGTCTCCGCGGCGTCGCCGGCGGCGACGACCGCCTGGTGGTAAATCTCGGTCAGTCGCCCCGCGGCGTAGATGCCGGGGACGGCGGTCCGGCCGAGGTCGTCCACGTCGACGTAGGTCTTCGACCCGGCGGCGCGGAGGTCGACGCCCGTGTCTTCGAGGTACGACGCGTCGGACCACGACGCCGCGACGACCCGCGACGCCTCGACGGTGTCTTCGCCGTCGTCGGTCTCGACGGTCGCGCGGAACAGCGGGTCGTCGTCGCCGAGCACGTCGAGTTCGGTGACCCGGCCCGTCAGTCGGTCCGCGCCGTTTCGGTCGGCCTGTTCGGAGAGCAGGTCGGTGAACAGTCGGCTGTTGACGCCCGCCGGGAATCCGGGGACGTTTTCGAGGTGGGCGTTTCGGCGAACGATCGGCTCGCCGTCGTTGACGACGAGGGTGTCGAGGCCGGCGCGCGCGAGGTACGTCGCGGCGGTGAGGCCAGCGACGCCGCCGCCGACGACGAGCGCGTCTCGTGGATTCGTCTCGCTCATGCCGTGCGATAGCTCAGCGGCGAGTAAAACCGTGCGGATGTCGCCGAAGTCTGCCGAATCCCGTGTCGCGCGAGGCGCGCGCTACCGCCCCAGCGACGCGCTCGGGTCGTTGAGCCAGCGGTTCTCGGCCGCCTCGACGCTGACGAGCCCCGCGGAGTCGCCTTCCGGGGTCATCCGGACGCGAAGCCGCCAGCGACCGTCCGAGAGCGCCTCGCCGTCGATGAAGCGCACCGCCCGCCCGGGCGTCCGGCGGAGGAGCGACACGGCGATGGGGAGCGTCGGAATCCGGCCGGTCCGCTCCGCGAGCGCGTAGTCGCCGAACGTGAGTTCCCACGTCCGAGAGCTGTCGTCGCCGTCGGTCCGAGCGTCGGTACGGGCGTCGGCTTCGGACATCCCGCCGGCCCCGACATCGGCTCCGGCGTCGGGAATCGGCCGCACCGAGTAGCCCTCGACGAAGCCGGCCGTTTCGAGGTGCCCGAGCGTCGCGTCAACCGGGTTCGGCGTCGCAGTCGGGCAAAACAGGTCCGCGGCCGCCTCGACGACCGCCCGCTGCTCGGCGGGCGAGAGGCGGACGTCCAGTTCGCTCATCAGGCTCCACACCAAGGTGAGACAGAAGTCGTCGTGGTCGTCGACGACCTCGGCCAGCGTGAGGTACGTCTCCATCGCGGCGGTCTCGGCCTCCCGGTGGCCGAGTTCCGACAGCGCCTCGAACAGCGCGCCCGCGGTGTCGTGACAGAAGGCACTGTAGCGGGTGTAGTCGTCTTCCGACCCCGCTGCGGCCGACCGAGGCAGTCCCTTCGACACCTCGTACACCTGCGGGTCGTCGTACGGGATGTTCGGGTCGTATCGCCGAAGCGCCGCCCGGTAGTCCCTCGTCAGTTCCGCGGCCTCCCCGGCGGTGCGCCGGTCCGGAAACCGCCGGCCCGTCGCGGCACCGGGCTCCGAGCCCGTGCGACCGCACACTATCGCGTAGTCGCCGTCGGGACGCGCCAGCGACCGAATCTCGGCTCTGACGTCCCGAAGCGTCCCCCCCACCATCTCGGCTCTATGTCGAGACACCGGCCGATTATAGGTTGCGATTGCGACGGCTGTCGGTCCCGCGGGAACGGGCGACGCGGCCCACAAGGCTTTGGTCCCGCCGACCCCATTCGACGCTCGTGGACGAGATAGCCGTCAGCACCGTCGTCTACCTGCCCCCCGAGGACATATACGAGTTTCTCGTGGACTTCCCGCGGTACGCCGACTACTCGAAGCATCTGCGAGACGTGCGACAGTCGGGCGACGGGTCGCCGGGCACGCGGTACGCCCTGTACTTTTCGTGGTGGAAGCTCACCTACACCGCCGAGTCGAAGGTGACGGACGTCACCCCGCCGACGCGCATCGACTGGACCATCACCAAGGACGTACACGCCGTCGGCCGCTGGCGGGTGGAGGAGCTCGACGACCTGCCCGACGAGGCCCCGTCGGACGCCGACACCGCCTGTCGCGTCTTCTTCGAGGTCGAGTACGACCCCGACAGCGTCTCCGCGGGCGACATCGACCTCCCGCGGTTCGTCTCGCTGGGCTGGGTCATCGACAAACTCCGACCGGTGCTCCAGAAGGAGGCCGAGCGAATCGTCGAGCGAATCGTCGCCGACATCGAGGGGCGGCCGCGGCGCGTTGAACTCACGATACACGCGAAACCGGGGCCGTGAGAGACGATGAGCGGGAGATTCGAGAAGGGAAATGCACATACGCGCCCGCAGTCCAACTCAGGGGTATGACAGGGGCTGGTCTCTGGTGCGCGTGATAATCATCGGTGCCGGACAGGTCGGGTCGTCCATCGCGGCCGACCTCGACGAGACCCACGAGGTCGTCGTCATCGACTGCGACCCGGAGCGCGTCGACGAACTGAACTACTCGCTCGACGTGCTGGCGCTCCACGGCGACGGAACCTCCGTGGACACGCTCGAAGAGGCCGACGTGGAGCGCGCCGACATGGTCATCGCCTCGACCGACGACGACGAGACGAACATCGTCGCCTGCGCGACCGCCAAGGCCATCTCGGACGCCTTCACCATCGCCCGCGTCAAGAACACGGAGTACCTCCGGACGTGGCAGCGCTCCGAGAAGGCGTTCGGCATCGACTTCATGGTCTGTACGAACCTGCTCGCCGCGGAGTCCATCGTCCGCGTCGTCGGCCTCCCCGCCGCCCGCGACGTGGACCCCTTCGCGGGCGGGCAGGTCCAGATGGCCGAGTTCGAAGTCGACGAGGAGAGCCCCGTCGCCAACCAGACCGTGAGCGAGGCCGACCGGTTCGACTCGCTGACCTTCGCGGCCATCCTCCGTGACGGCGAGGTCACCATCCCCCGCGGCGACTCCGTCATCGGCCCCGGCGACCGCGTCGTCGTCATCGGCAGCCCCAAGAGCGTTCAGGGGTTCGCAAGCTCCGTTTCGCCGGACGAACCGCCGGGCACCGCGGAGGAAGTCGTCATCGTCGGCGGGAGCGAAATCGGCTATCACGTCGCCCGCCTCCTCGAAGAGCGCGGCTTCAAGCCCAGACTCATCGAGCACGACCCAGACCGCGCCCGCGAACTCGCGGAGATGCTCCCCGGGACCATCGTCATGGAGAGCGACGCGACCGACGTGGACTTCCTCGAACGCGAGCACATCGGCGACGCCGACCTGCTCGTCTCGGCGCTCGACTCCGACGAGAAGAACCTGCTCGTGTCGCTTCTCGCCGCCCGCCTCGGCGTCGAACGCACCGTCGCCGTCATCGACACGACGCCGTACGTGGACCTGTTCGAGGCTGTCGGCGTCGACGTGGGCGTCAGCCCGCGCGAGGTCGTCGCCGAGGAGATAACGCGGTTCACCCGCGAGGGCGGCGCGGAGAATGTCGCGCTCATCGAGTCGAACAAGGCCGAGGTGCTGGAAATCGAAATCGACGCCGAGAGCGTCCTCGCCGGCAAGCCGATTCGGGAGTCGGTCGCGACGCTCCCCGAGGGCGTCGTCATCGGCGCGATAACCCGCCGCCGCGAGTTCATCACTCCCCGCGGCGACACCGTCATCGAACCCGGCGACCACGTCGTCGTCTTCGTCGATAGCTGCGTCATCGACGACGTGGCACCCAACCTGTAACTCGGTCCGTCGCCGCACGGCCCCCGTTCTGCTCCGAAAATCCGACCCCGTCACGCCGTCACGTGCCCGACCGCGAACCCGAACAGGGAAGAACCCGGCGCTCGGTACGTTAGTCCACGGATGAAATTGCGGGTCGATTACAGAGCCAGCCTGCGTCTCGTGGGGACCGTCCTGAAGTATCTCGCCGTCCCCCTTTGCTTCCCGCTCGTGGTCGCGCTGTACTACGGTGAGTCGGTGCTCCCGTTCGTCGTCACGATGGCCGTCACGGTCCTCGTCGGCGCGGGGCTCGAACGGCTCGCCGACGACCCCGACATCGGGGCCCGCGAGGGGTTCCTGATGGTCGCGGTGACGTGGTTGGCCGTCACGATAGTCGGTGCGATTCCGTTTCTCATCGAGGCCCACGGCATCCCCTTCGTCGCGTCTCCCATCCACCCCGAATCGACCCTCGGCAACCCGGTGAACGCGCTGTTCGAGACGATGAGTGGGTTCACCACGACCGGGGCGACGGTGCTCGGCGACATCTCGTTTAACTCGCACACCCGCGGCATCATGATGTGGCGACAGCTCACCCAGTGGCTCGGCGGGATGGGTATCGTCGTCCTCGCGGTCGCCATCCTCCCCGAACTCTCCGTCGGCGGCGCACAACTGATGGACGCGGAAGCGCCCGGCCCCGGCATCGAGAAGCTCACCCCGCGCATCGCCGAGACGGCCCGGGCGCTCTGGGGCGCGTACCTCGGTCTCACCGTCCTCGAAATCGTCCTCCTCTACGGCCTGTACGTCACCGGCAACGCCCCGAACATGGACGTGTACAACGCCATCGCCCACGGGCTGACGACGATGCCGACCGGCGGGTTCTCCCCAGAGGCCCGAAGCATCGAGGCGTTCTCCGCGGCCGCGCAGTGGGTCATCATCCCGTTCATGGTCGCCGCCGGCACCAACTTCGCGCTGTTCTGGCACGTGCTGACCGGCGAGCCGAAGCGGCTCTTCCGCGACACCGAGTTCAAGTCCTACCTCGGCGTTATCGGCGTCATCTCGGCTATCCTCGCGGCGATGCTCTTCCTCGGTGACGGCCTCATGTCCGTCGCGCCCGCGGGCGAAACCTACGACCAACTCTACCTCGAAGGCATCCGCACGGCCATCATCGGAAACGTCGAGCCGGCGGTCCGCCAGTCGGTGTTTCAGGTCGTCTCCATCGTCACAACGACCGGCTACGCCAGCATCGACTTCAACGCGTGGAGCGCACCGACCCAGTACGGCCTCCTATTCGCGATGTTCATCGGCGGCTCCGGGGGGTCGACCGGCGGGGCGATTAAAATCGTCCGCTGGTACGTCATCGTGAAATCGCTCCGCAGAGAGCTGTTCACGACGTCCCACCCCGAGGCGGTCCGCCCGGTCAGGCTCGCGGGCCGCGCGGTCGACGAACGGGCCATCCGCGGCATCTACGCCTTCACGCTCCTGTACCTCGTGCTCTTTTTCGTCTCGACCGGTCTGCTCCATCTCGACGCCGCGCGAACCGGCTTCGACGTGAGCATCCTCGAGACCATGAGCGCCGTCGCCGCGACCCTCGGGAACGTCGGGCCGGGCTTCGGCGTCGTCGGTCCGATGGGGAGCTATCTCGACTTCTCCAACGGCTCGAAACTGTACATGGTGCTTCTCATGTGGGTGGGGCGACTGGAGATTCTCCCCGTGTTGGTCATCTTCACGCCGGAGTACTGGCGGCGATAGCGCCGGAAAAACAGAAGTCAGTGCCCGTTTTTCGTCAGGGGTTCAACCCGTAGATGACCGAGCGAGCGAACACCAACACCGGGATGATTTCGAGGCGGCCGACCCACATGTTAAAGAGGAACATCGTCTCCGCCCACGGATTCATCCACGGGCCGGTGATGCCCGTCGAGATGCCGACGTTCCCCTGCGCGGACGCGACTTCGAACAGCGCGTCGGCGTAGGTGAACTCCGGCCCGGCGAGGTTCACGAGGAGGACGCTCGACCCGACGAGCAGCAGCAGCCAGAGCATCGAGACGATGGCCGCCTCGGAGAACTCGCGGTCCATCTCGGTCCGCGAGAGTCGGCGGCCGTTCATCTCGATGTTGACAATCGCGCTCTCGGGGAGGAAGACGCGGGAGAACTGCCAGCGGATGCCGCGGGAAATGGTGTAACCGCGGATGATTTTGATGCCGCCGACGGTCGACCCGGCGGCCCCGCCGAGGGTCATCGCCCCCGACAGCAGAATCTTCCCGCCGTCTGACCACTCGCCGAGCGGCGCGGCCTGAAAGCCGGTGCAGGTGAGCGCACTCACCCAGTGGAACGCGGCGTCGCGGACGGCGTCCGACTCCGGCCCGCCGACGACGCCCGAGAGGCCGAAGTAGTCGGCGGTCGCGACGAACGCGGACCCCGCGGTCGCGGGGAGACTGACGAGGTTCTGGACGGCCAGCGCGACCGCGCCGACCGCGAAGAGGACGAGAAGCCAGCGCGTCTGGAGGTCGCCCCAGAGGCGGTCGATGTCGCGGTTCTTCAGGATGGCGTAGTGGACGGGGAAGGCGATTGCCCCCAGCGCCATGATGGGGAGCAGCACCGTCTCGATGAGCGGCGAGTCGTACGTCCCGATGGAGCCGTCGGTGACGGCGAACCCGCCGGTCGACAGGCCGGTCATCGCGTGGTTGAGCGCCTGCCACGCGACTTCCCACAGCGGGAGCGCGGCCCCGTAGTCGCTGGCGCGGATGGCGAAAAAGAGGACGACCACCGAGAAGAGCGTGTAGGCGACGAAAATCTTCCACACCGTCCGAACCGTCGAGACGACGCTCGGGTGAATCTTCTCCTCTCTGGCCTCGCCGCGGTAGAGCGCGTAGCTCCCGCTGCCGGGCCGCGAGAGGATGGAGACCGTGAGGACGATGACGCCCACGCCGCCGACCCATTGGATGAGCGAGCGCCACCACTGAATCGTCCGCGGGAGCGACGGCTCGTGGATGCCCATCGTGAGTCCGCTGCCGGTCCACCCGCTCATGCTCTCGAACAGGGCGTGTAAGGGGTCGCGGAAGTAGACGAGGCTCGACTGGGCGTAGTCGACCCCGGCGGGAACGAGCGCCGTGAACACGCTCTGCGGGGCGAAGTGCGCCGTGAGGAAGAAGGGAAGCGACCCGAAGGCGGCGGTGGCGAACCAGCCCGCGGCTGCGATTATCATCCCGTGTTTCATGCGGGGCGCGGGGGCGTCTTCGAACGCCTTCCGCGCGCCCAGCCCGACGAACGCCGTCGCGCCCCCGGCGACGAGGAACGCGATGGCGGCGTACCACTCGCCGAAGCCGACCGCGACGAGGACCGACGCGGTCATCAGCGCCGACTCCATGGCGAGGAGCGAGCCCACGTCGCGCCCGATGACCGCGAGGTCGGCGGGCCATCCCGAGACGGTTCGTCCGCGGCGGGGCATCAGTGGTCCTCGTAGTGGCCGAACACGTCGGTCACGTCGGGCGTCGCACCCTTCGCGGAGTAGACCGTCAGGAGGTCACCCGCGCCGATGGTCGTGTTTCCGCGGGGCGTCACGGGGTCGTCGTCGCCCTCGCGCTCGATAGCGACGATGAGGGTGTCGCCGTCGAGGAGGTTCTCCTGGGCCGCCTCCTGAATCGTCATCCCCGTTATCGGCGCGTCCTCGTCGACGCGGATTTCGAACACTTCGGCGTGCTCGCCGATGCGCATGTAATCGACGATGGAGGGGCGTTTGACCGCCCGGTAGAGGTACTCCGCGATGAGCCGCTGGGGGTTCTCCATCGTGTTGACGCCGATTTGGCGGTAGAGGCTCATGTGCTCGGGGTTGTGGACGACGGAGACGATGTCGGGGATGTTGAGTTCCTTCGCCAGGAGGCAGACCATGATGTTGGTCGCGTCCTTGTCCGTCGTCGTGATGATGGCGTCGGCGCGGTCCGCACCGGCCTCGTCGAGCGTCTGTTTGACCGTGGCGTCGTCGTTGAGGACGAGACAGTCGAACGTCGCGGCGGCCGCCTCGGCCTTCGCCTCGTCGCGCTCGACGACGACGACCTCGTTGCCGCCCTCGGTGGCGATTTCGATGAGCGGCGTACCGATGTTGCCCGCACCGACGACGATGATGTACATGACGTTCCGGCGTGCGCATCGGCTGGTGGAAAATCTGTCGGCATGTCGTTTCGTTGTTCAAACGAGAACTTTCCGCGCAAACAGCTACCGAACTCGGCGTCGACGCGTGTTCGGTCACCCTACTGGATGATAAACTGAGCGTTTGTCCAGCCCGAACGCGCGTCTATGGCGTCTCGGTCGGGGTGGTGGACCGGATATTTATCAACAGATATGGTATATGTGGACACATGACGGCCCCAGCCAGTCGGTCCCGCGACCAAGCGAGGGTCCACCCGTGAGTCACTCTGGCGGGCGCGAACCGACGGTGAGTCTCAGTCTGCTCGACGCGACGATGGTCGGAATCGGCGCGATGATCGGCGCGGGAATCTTCGTGTTGACGGGGCTCGCAGTCGAGATCTCCGGCCCGGCGGCCATCGTCGCGTTCGCCCTCAACGGCGGCGTGACGACCTTCACGGCGCTTTCGTACGCCGAGCTCGCGGCCGCGATTCCGCGAAACGGCGGCGGGTACGCGTACGTCCGTGAGGTGTTTTCCGCACCCGTCGCCTTCGTCATGGGGTGGACGCGGTGGTTCACGTACATGATTGCGGGGTCGCTGTACGCGCTCGGGTTCGCCTCGAACTTCGTCGAGTTCGGGCACATCTACGGCTACCCCCTTCCGGGGCCGCCGGTCCTGTACGCGCTCGGGGCCGTCGTGACGCTCGTGGCGCTCAACGCCCTCTCGACGGAAGCCTCGGGACGGGGCGAGACAGCCATCACGCTACTCAAAATCGCCATCCTCGGCGTGTTCGTCGCGTTCGGTCTCACGGCTGCGGACGCGGGGGAGTTCGACCCGCTTTTCACCGAGGGAGCGCTGTCGGTCCTCCCCGCGATGGGGCTGACGTTCATCGCGTTTCAGGGATACGACCTCATCGCCACCGTCACCGAGGAAGTCGAGAACCCGCAGGTAAACATCCCGCGGGCAATCCTCCTCTCGGTCGCCGTCACCGTGGTCGTCTACCTGTTCGTCGTCTTCGTCGCCATCGGGACGCTCGGCGCGGACGGGCTCGCCGGCGCGGGCGAGACGGCAATCGCGCAGGCGGCGGAGGGTTTCATGCCGACGTTCCCGATCGTCGGAACGGGCGCGGCGCTCATCGCCTTCGGGGCGGTCTTTTCGACCATCTCGGCGCTCAACGCGGTCGTCATCGGGTCGTCGCGAGTGGCGTTCGCCATGGGCCGCGAACGACAGTTGCCCGCCCGCCTCGGCCGGTTCCACCACCGGTACGGGACACCGCTCGTCGCCATTCTCGCGTCGGCCGTGGTGATGCTCGTCGCCGTCCTCGTCGTTCCCATCCGCATCGTCGGGAATCTGGCGAGTCTGTTCTCGCTTCTGGGGTTCATCATCGTCAACTACGCGTTGATTCGGCTTCGGCGGCGACAGCCGAACCTACAGCGACCTTTCGAAGTGCCGCTGTACCCCGTCACTCCGGTCCTCGGCATCGTCTGTAACGTGCTTTTGGCCCTCTTTATCGACTGGTTCACCTGGGTGCTGGCCATCGGCTGGCTCGTCGTCGGCGGCGGCGTCTACCTCCTCTTGTCGAGGCGCGACGACGTCGGCCCGGCGGGACCACCCGAGATTCAGGAGCCGGAGCCGATTGACCCGGCGGAGGGAGCCGACGACTGACCGACGAATCGACCCGAGAGTCCGAAGACTACCCGCCGACGAAACACCACACCGAGACGACTACTACACGCCGACACCAATTCACACGCATGCCCGACCCAGTAACACACGATTTACGCGTCGTCGTCGCCGGCGGGGGAGAGTTGGGCCTTCGGACGGCCGAACTCCTCTCCGACCGGGGCCACGACGTGGTCATCGTCGAAGCGGACCCGGACCGAATCCCGGACGTCGCCGACAAGTACATCGCCACCGTCATCGAGGGGGACGCCTCCCGCCCGGAGATACTCAGACAGGCCCAACCCGAGCGGAGCGACGTGGTGGCCGCACTCACCGACGACGAGTCGACCAATTTCGCCATCTGCCTGGCCGCTCAGCGGATGTCGGACGTTCGGACCGTCATGCGAATCACCGGGACGCCGGACGAACTCTACGAGGAGTTCGTGGACGGACTCGTCTTCCCAGAGCGACTCGGCGCGCGGGCGGCGACCAACGAAATCGCGAACGGCGGCGTTCGAACTATCGAAGACATCGGTGGCAACGTCGAAATCGTGGAGGTCGAAGTCGCCGAAGACGCGCCCGTCGCCGGCAAGCGACTCGACGAGGTTCGGCTCCCACAGGGGAGTCTCATCATCGTCGACTATCAGGGGAACCGAATCGGCGGCCCCGACACCGTCCTCGAAGCCGGTCACCGCTACGTGCTCGGCGTCGAGTCGGACGTGGCCGACGAAGTGATGAATCTGTTTCGGGGATAGTCCACCGACGACGACGACCGACGACGCGGAACCGAGCGACTCGATCGGCGCTCGGTGCCGTGAAAAGTCGTGCCCGTGTTAGTTCTCGACCGCGGACGCGGCGCGGACGATGGTCTCCTCGCCGAACTTCGGGCCGATGAGCTGGAGGCCGACCGGGAGACCGTCGGTCTCGCCCGCCGGCACCGAGATGGCGGGGAGGTTCGCGAGGTTCACCGGCACGGTGTTCGCGTCGGCGAGGTACATCTGCAGCGGGTCGTCGAGGCTCTCGCCGAGTTCGAACGGCGGGACCGGCATCGTCGGCGACGCGACCACGTCCACGTCCTCGAACGCCTCGTCGAAGTCCTGTTTGACCCACGCGCGGGCGTCCTGGGCCTTCGCGTAGTACTTGTCGTGGTAGCCCGCAGAGAGGGCGTACGTGCCGAGGAGGATGCGGCGCTTGACCTCGGAGCCGAAGCCGTCTTCGCGAGCGCGGGCGAACGCCTCGTTCCAGTTGCCGTCGTAACCGCCGGACTTGCCGTAGCGGACCCCGTCGAAGCGGGCGAGGTTCGACGACGCCTCGGACATGGCGATGACGTAGTAGGCGGCGACGGCCTTCTCGACGGAGGGCATGCTGACCTCGCGGTACTCCGCGCCCTGCGCTTCGAGTTCGTCGAGCGCGGCCCAGAACGCCGCTTCGACGCCCTCGTCCGCGCCCTCGACGAACTCGGTCGGGACGCCGATGGTGAGGCCGTCCACGTCGCCGTCGGCGGCCGCGGCGTAGTTCGAGTCGGCACCGGCGTCGCGGGTCGTGCCGTCTCGGTCGTCGGGGCCGGCGATGACGTCGAGGAGCGCGGCGGCGTCCTCGACGGTCGGCGCGATGGGGCCGATCTGTTCGAGGGAGTTCGCGTAGGCGACGAGGCCGTACCGCGAGACGAGGCCGTAGGTCGGCTTGATGCCGACGACGCCGCAGAACGCGGCGGGACAACGGATGGAGCCACCCGTATCGGTGCCGAGCGCGAGGTCGGCCTCGCCGGCGGCGACGGCGGCCGCGGAGCCACCGGAGGAGCCGCCGGGGACGCGGGACTCGTCGACGGGGTTCTTCGTCGGGCCGAACGCCGAGGTCTCGGTCGTCGTCCCCATGCCGAACTCGTCCATGTTGGCCTTGCCGACGATGGTCGCGCCGGCGCCCTTCAGGAGTTCGACGACGGTCGCGTCGTACGGCGGGACGTAGTCTTCGAGCATCGCGGAGCCGCAGGTCGTCCGCAGCCCCTCCGTGGAGATGTTGTCCTTGACGGCGACCGTCTTGCCGGCCAGCGGGCCGTCGTCGGAGCCGTCGAGCGTCTCTTTCGTGATGAAGGCGTTCAGCGACATCTACGACACCCGCGGGCCCTTGAAGAAGCCGTCTTCGGTCTCTGCGGCGTTCGAGAGCGCCTCCTCTTGGGAGAGGCCGTCGCGGACCTCGTCGGGGCGCATCACGTTCACCAGTTCGTCCTCGCGGTCGACTTCGGGGACCTCGTCGAGGGCGTCGAAGTAGCCGAGGATGTCCGCGAACTGCGCCGCGAACTCCTCGACCTCGTCCTCGTCGAGGTCGACCCGCGCCAACTCGGCGACGTGTCGAACCTCGTCGGCGTCGACGGGCGTATCGCTCATGTATCGGAGGTGACGGAGACCGGGAGTAAGAGTTTCGGTGTGGGTCGTTTCGTCCGGTCCCCGGTGCGGACCCGCCCGGTCGAGGCCACCGACGAGGCGGCCGAGATTGACCGTGCGAACTCAGCCCATTCCGTCCTTCTGCCGCCGTCAGATATAAGTAACGAGGGTCGATACGAATAGACGGAGAACGACCGTTCCCAGTTGCTTCTCTCGCACACAAATGACAGAAAGTGTCCGACGTTTCACGACCGGCAACGCGCGCGTGCGCAATGAGAATACGAAAGATACCGAACAGACCGACGCTGAGCGGGAGCAGACGCGCTCGTGTCCCGAGTGCGGCTCGGAGAGTCTCGTCGCCGACTCCGAACACGGCGAGACGGTCTGCGAGGACTGCGGCCTCGTCGTGGAGGAAAACGAGATAGACCACGGCCCCGAGTGGCGCGCGTTCAACTCCTCGGAGAAAGACCAGAAGTCCCGCGTCGGCGCGCCCACGACGAACATGATGCACGACAAGGGGCTGTCGACCAACATCGGCTGGCAGAACAAAGACGCCTACGGGCGCTCGCTGTCGTCCCGCCAACGCGAGAAGATGCAGCGACTTCGCACGTGGAACGAGCGGTTCCGCACCCGCGACTCCAAGGAGCGCAACCTCAAGCAGGCGCTCGGCGAAATCGACCGCATGGCCTCCGCGCTCGGCCTCCCGGACAACGTCCGCGAGACCGCCTCGGTCATCTATCGCCGCGCGCTCGACGACGACCTGCTCCCCGGCCGCTCCATCGAGGGCGTCGCCACGTCGGCGCTGTACGCCGCCGCTCGCATGGCCGACACTCCGCGGTCGCTCGACGAGATTACGAGCGTCTCGCGCGTCGAGAAGGACGAAATCGCCCGCACCTACCGCTACGTCGTCCGCGAGCTGAAGCTCGAAATCAAGCCCGCCGACCCCGAGCAGTACGTCCCGCGGTTCGCCAGCGAACTCGGCCTCTCCGACGAGTCCGAGCGACGCGCGCGCCAACTCTTGAAGAACGCCAAAGAACAGGGTGTCCACTCCGGCAAGTCGCCGGTCGGCCTCGCCGCCGCCGCCGTCTACGCGGCCTCGCTTCTCACCAACGAGAAGGTGACGCAAAACGAGGTCTCCGAGGTCGCCAACATCTCGGAAGTCACCATCCGCAACCGCTACCACGAACTCCTCGAAGCCGAAGAGCAGGTCCAACTGCCCTAACCCGGCCGGGCCGCTCGGTTCGCGCCGCCGCGTCTCGCTCCGCTTCGTTTCGTCTCGTTTCGCAACAGCCATGCCGCTCGCTCCGGAGCCACAGCCATGGAGACGACGCGACACTTCACCTCGACCGTGTACATCGTCAACGACGGCGCGGTGGCCCTCCACCGACACGAGCGCCTCGGCATCCGCATCCCGCCGGGCGGCCACGTCGACCGCGACGAACTCCCCCACGAGGCCGGCCTGCGCGAGGTCCGCGAGGAGACGGGCCTCGACCCGGAACTCGTCGACGACACGCCGACCGTCCCCGCGCCCGACGGTCGGGCGCTCCCACAACCCCGCCAGCAGATGCTCTACGACATCAACGTCCACGGCGACGGCTCGGTCGGCCACCAGCACATCGACCACATCTTCTACGCCCGCGTGGACTCCCGCGACATCGACCCCGCGTCGGGCGAGGCCGACCCCGAGGTCTGGTCGTGGTACGACGAGTCGGACCTCCGCGAGAGCGACCTCGACCCCGACACGGTGCAGTTCGCCCTGGAGGCCATCGAGGTCGTACGCGGCGACGAAACCGAAAACTGAGTCGAACAGAGGCGACGAGACCGACAGGACCCGGCCTACTCCACGAGCGATTCGACGTACCGCTGGACGTGGTTCTCCATCCGTCGCTTGAACCCCGCCTGTCGCGCGAGCCGGTCGAGTTCGCGCGAGGCGTAGGTCCCGTACTGGACCGCCTTCTTGTCCGCTTCCGCGACCGACTCGGGGAGCACGCCGCTCGCGGCCTCCCTGAGCGCGACCTTCCGCCGGTCGCCGTCGACGAGTAACGCGCCGGGAAGCGGGAGCGCCGCCGAGACTACGCGGTCGTGGAGCAACGGCGCGACGGGCTCGACCCCGGCGGCGCGGAGGACGAGCAGGTCGCGTTCGAGCTGGTCGGGGAGCGTGAGAATCATCTCGCGGGCGGCCCCGCGGACGGTTTCGGCCTCGACGCGCGGGTCGTCGGGAGCCTTCTGGACTTTGGCGTAGCCGCCGAACAGTTCGTCCGCGCCCTGCCCGACCGCGAGGCGGTCGTAGCCGTCTTCGGCGACTTGCTCAGCGAGTAGATACAGCGGGAGGACGATTTGCACGTCCATCGGGTTCGTCCGCCCGAGCGCGGCGACGATTTCCGGAACGGCGCGTTCGAGCGCCTCGTGAGTGAGTTCGACAACGGCGAGGTCGCGGTCCATCGCGGCGGCGGCCTCGCGGGCGGCGGCGACGTCGTGGGAGCCCTCGAAGCCGGCGACGTAACAGGGGGTGTCAGGCACGCCGGCCGCGACGACCGCGGAGTCGACGCCGCCCGAGAAGGCCACGGCGAGACCGTCGTCGTCGACCGACCGAACCGAATCGAAGACCGCGTCGCGGACGCGCTCGAGCGCGGCGTCGCGATCGGTGGCTGCCGGCGGGTCGGGGAGCGACCAGACGCGTTCGTCGTCGCCGGCGGCTTCACCGGCCGTCTCGCGGGCGTGACCGGCGGGGACGGCGACCGGGTCGTCGAGGTCGCGGTGGTCGAACGACCACCGCTCTGGGTCGTCGCGTTCGGTGAAGAGGGGCTGACGACCGAGCACGTCGCGGACGAGTCGGCCGTCGAGTTCGCCCGCGAAGCCCGCGGTTCCGGGGAGCGGGTCGCGCTCGGCGAGGGCGCGTCGGACGAGGTCGGGGGAAGCGCCGCGCATCAAAAGAGGTCCGTCAGGGCGTGTTTCAGGCGTCGGGTCGCGCCGCCCGCGGCCTGCCGGAACGAGATGCGCCACGGGGTCTTGTTGCCGACGACGCTGGTTCGCCCCTCGGCGACGGCCGAGAGGATGGCGTCCGCGCTTCGGGTGTCGGTGCCGACCTCGGTGACGGCCTGTCCGACCATCTCCGCGATGTGAGCGTCGCTCCCGGCCGTCATCGGGAGGTTCCGCCGCTTGGCGAACCGCTCGGCGCGCTGGTTTGCGATGCCGGTGAGGAGCCGCGAGTTGTAGATTTCGATGGCGTCGGCGCTGGCGAGTTGCGCGCTGGAGATGTGCGGAGCGACGCCGTGACGCGACTTCTGGAAGGGGTGCGGGACGACGGCGATACCGCCGGCGTCGTGGATGCGGTCGAGCGTCTCGTCGTACGACAACCCCGCTGGAATCAGTTCCTCGACACCGAGCGCGAGGACGTGACCCGCGGCGCAGGTGACTTCCATCCCGGGGATGCCGACCAGTCCGTAGTCGGCCGCGAGTTCCGCGGCTTCGAGGCTGGCGTCTATCTCGTCGTGGTCGGTCACGGCGAGGGCGTCCAAGCCGACCGCGACCGCCTGTTCGAGGAGGTACTCGATTGGGTCCCGCCCGTCGTAGGACAGAGACGAATGCGAGTGCAACTCGACCGATAACACACCGTCTCCTAACGATGGAGGCTAAAAAAGCGCCCCGGTCCCGGTGTGATTGGCGTGTGTACCTCACGCAGGGTTTCCGGTGGGGTATCGGGCACGCCGCCCGTTGATGACGCCGACGCGAGAGACCGTCCGCGTCCGCAGACACTCCGCGCGCGCCGACATACCGCCAAAACTGGTCGAAATGTAAGAATACAGAAATAATATCGCGGGCGACGAACTCCACGGACGGTGGCGCACCCGCACCGCGCGGCTCCACCGGGTGAGAGAGATGACCGTACGAGACATCGCACGACCGAGAGACGAACTGGTGACAGCGAGGGAAGACACGCCGATTCGAGAGCTGGCGAAGCTGATGGAGGACCGAAAGGTCGGTTCGGTCGTCGTCGCTGACGGCGACGACATACAGGGTATCGTGACTGACCGAGACATCGCGCTCAAGTGCGTCGCCGCCGGCGGCGACACGAACGGGATGACGGCGAGAGACGCGATGACCGAGCGACCGTTCACCGTCGACGCCGACGTGGGCGTCTTCGACCTGTTCCGGCAGATGCGGGAACACGGCGTCCGGCGCGCGCCGATAACCGACGGCGGCAGGCTGACGGGTATCGTCACGATGGACGACCTGCTCGTGTTGCTCCAAGACGAGATGCACGAGCTGACGGAGATAATCCGCGCCGAGTCGCCGCCGTACACGCCCGCGTGAGTCGGATGCGGGCGACGACGGCGGCTCCGACCACATTTTACGCACGTTCGTGCACATAGAAAGGGTTTACAATGTGCGTTCTGACCATACCAGTGAATGACGCTTTCCGACGCGGACCGCGACCTCGTCGTCGCCGAACTCGGTCGAGACCCGACGCCGGCCGAGGAGATACTCTTCGAAAACCTCTGGAGCGAACACTGCGCCTACCGGTCGTCTCGCCCGCTTCTGTCGGCGTTCGACTCGGAGGGCGACCAGGTCGTCATCGGTCCCGGTGACGACGCCGCGGTCGTCGCTCTGGACGACGACACCTACATCACGCTCGGTATCGAGAGCCACAACCACCCCTCCTACGTCGACCCCTACGACGGCGCGGCCACGGGCGTCGGCGGCATCGTCCGCGACACCCTCTCGATGGGCGCATACCCCATCGCGCTGGCCGACTGCCTCTACTTCGGCGACTTCGACCGCGAGCACTCGCGGTACCTCCTCGACGGCGTCGTCGAGGGCATCGCCGACTACGGCAACGCCATCGGTGTCCCGACCGTGACCGGCTCGACCTCGTTCCACGAGAACTACGAGGGCAATCCGCTCGTCAACGTCGCCTGCGTCGGCCTCCTCTCGGCCGATCGCCTCGTCACGGCCGAAGCGCAGAAGGCCGGCAACAAACTCGTTCTCGTCGGCAGTTCGACCGGCCGCGACGGTCTCGGCGGCGCGTCCTTCGCCAGCGAGGACCTCGCGGAGGACGCCGAAACCGAAGACCGGCCCGCGGTGCAGGTCGGCGACCCCTACACGGAGAAACTGCTCATCGAGTGCAACGAGGCGCTCATCGACGAGGACCTCGTCGAGTCCGCCCGCGACCTCGGGGCCGCCGGTCTCGGCGGCGCGTCCTCCGAACTCGTCGCCAAGGGCGGTTTCGGCGCGGAAATCGACCTCGAGAAGGTCCACCAGCGCGAGCCGAACATGAACGCCTTCGAGATTCTCCTCTCGGAGTCCCAAGAGCGCATGTGCTACGAGGTGACCCCCGAGAACGTCGAGCGCGTGCAGGAACTCGCCGCGCGCTTCGACCTCGGCAGCGCCGTCATCGGCGAGGTCGCCGAGGGCAACTACGTCTGTACCTTCGACGGCGAACCCGTCGTCGACGTGCCGCCGGAGTTCCTCGCTGAGGGCGCGCCGATGAACGACCTCGACTCGGTCGAACCCGAGTCGGCGGCGCGCGACCTACCCGCGTTCGACCTCTCCGAGGCGTTCGAGGCGGTCGTCTCCGACCCCAACACGGCGTCGAAGCGCTGGGTCTACCGCCAGTACGACCACGAGGTCGGCCTGCGGACCGCCCGACGCCCCGGCGACGACGCGGCGCTCCTCGACGTGCCCGAGGCCGACACGAAACTCGCGTTCACCGGCGGCGCGGACCCCAACTGGACGACCGCCGCGCCCTACGACGGCGCGCGCGCGGTCGCCTTCGAGAACGCGACCAACCTCGCCGCGAAAGGCGCGTCGCCCCTCGCGACCGTCGACTGCCTCAACGGCGGCAACCCCGAGAAGCCCGACGTGTACGGCGGCTTCAAGGGCATCGTCGACGGCCTCGCCGACATGTGCCGGGCGCTTTCGGTCCCGGTCGTCGGCGGCAACGTCTCGCTGTACAACGACTCCGTCTCCGGCCCGATTCCGCCGACGCCGACGTTGGCGATGGTGGGTAAGGCCGACGGCTCCTCGCCCGGCCTCTCGCTCTCGGGCGAGGGCGACCTGTTCCTCGTCGGCCACTCCGGCGGGGCGCTCGGCGGCTCGGCGGTCCTCGAACACGCCGGCGGCTCCGACGCCTTCCCGGCGCTCCCCGAGGACGCCGACGCCGCGACGGCGGTTGAGACGATTCAGGCCGTCGCCGCGGACGACGCCACGGTCGCGGTCCACGACGTGAGCCACGGCGGCCTCGCGGTCGCGCTGGCCGAGATGGTCACAGACGAGGTCGGCGCGGACGTGTCCGTCGACGACTACGTCTCGCTGTTCGAGGAGACGCCCGGTCGCGTCGTCGTCGAGACGACCGACGAGGCCGCGCTCCGCGACCTCGTGGGCGACGTGCCCGTGGTCGAACTCGGAACGACGACCGACGACGCGACGCTCTCGGTCGCGGTCGACGGCGACGAGGCCGCCTACGACGCGGCCGACATCGCCGACCTGCGCGACGTGCTGGCTCGCGAACTCGACTGAACCGAAAGCTAAACTGAAAAGGCGCGGTGCCGCGTCACGCCGCTTCCGTTACGGTTCGAGGACGACTTTCCCGCTGCTCTTTCTGGCTTCGATGTACTCGTGGGCCGCCGCGGCGTCTTCGAGGGCGAACGTCTCGCCGACGACCACGTCGAGTTCGCCCGCGGCGAGCAGTTCGGATAGTTCCGGCACCGCGCCGAGAATCGACTCGGGGCGCTGCTGCATGGCGCTTCCGAGGTGGAAGCCGATGACCGACTTGTTCTCGAACAGCAGGCGCGTCGGGTCCGCCTCGGCCGCGTCGCCGGACGCCGCCCCGTAGGTGACGAGTCGGCCGAAGTCGGCGAGGGCGTCCAGACTGCGCCGGAACGTCTCGCCGCCGACGCCGTCGAGGACGAGGTCGACGCCCGCGCCGTCGGTCTCGTCGGCGACGACCTCGCGGAAGTCCGCTTCGGTGTACTGGATGCCGTGGTCGAGTCCGAGGTCGGCCGCGAGGTCGAGTTTCTCCTCGGTGCTGGCCGTGCCGAACGTCTCGACGCCGGCGTGGGAGGCGAGTTGGACCGCCGCGGTGCCGACGCCGCCGGCGGCCGCCTGAATCAGCACGCGCTCGTCGTCGGCGAGGTCGCCCCACTCGTGGAGGCAGTTGTACGCGGTGAGGAACTGGACGGGGAAGCCGGCGGCCTCGGCGAACGACATCGACTCGTGGACGTCGAACAGCGTCGGGGCCGGCGTGGTGACGTACTCGGCGTACGCCCCGCCGCCGGTCATGGCGACGACGCGCTCGCCGACCTCGCGGTCGACGCCGTCGCCGACCGCGTCGATGGTTCCTGCGGCCTCCATCCCCGGCGTATACGGCGGTGCCGGGCCGTCTCGGTAGGTCCCGCGCCGCTGCATGATGTCGGCGAAGTTGATGCCGGCGGCCTCGACGGCGATGCGGACCTCGCCCGGTCCCGGCTCGGGCGTCTCGGTCTCTCGCAGTTCGAGGCTGTCGGAACTCCCGTACTCGGTGACGACGATAGATTTCACGCCGAGTCGTAGCGCCGGGTGTCGTAAAAGCGGAGAGAACGCGGAAGTTCGTACAAATTGCCGGTTCTGGGGGTCCCCGAGCGCGCTTACGCCAGCGCCAGCGGGAGGCCGAACACGACGACGAGGCCGACGACGAGAACGAGGATACCGGTCGTGACCTGACTCATCGAGAAGTCCTGCATCGGGGAGGTGACGCGGGCGTCCTCGTCCGCGTGGTGGTCGTCGTGTCCGTGGTCGCCGTGGTCGTGGTCGTCGCTCATACGCGGGGCGACGGGTTCGCGGTACAAAAACGCACCTAACCGTCGTCCGCGGACGGCGCGGCCCGCGAGTCGGCAGCCAGTCGCGGGAGAACGCCTCGCCGGACGGGGCAGGACCGGAGCAGCACGGTCAGGTTCGGGACAGATACAGCACGACCAGAAACGCGAGCGCGAGCGGGAGGAACGGAATCGCGGCGTCGAGCGGGACCAGAAGCGCCACTATCGCGGCCATCACCACGAACTCGACGACCACCAGCAGGCTGAGTAGCTCGGCTGAATCCGCCATCATTCGAACTGGAACCCGCGTCGTGGTTCTCACGGACGGGACATCAAGGTGGCTCTGCCGCGGGGGACGGCGAGGGAACCGGCTCAGTCTCGCGGTCACCGGGCGACTCGGCAAGGTGGTCGGAATTCCGCCCACCACCTGCCGTAGTCGAAACGGTGAAACGGCTCTTTCGCCAACGATTCGGTAGCGAATGCTCACGAAGCGCATCATCCCCTGTATCGACGTTGACCTCGACGAGGACGGGAACCCGGCCGTCTACACCGGCGTCAACTTCGAGGACCTGAAGTACACGGGCGACCCGGTCGAAATGGCCAAACTGTACAACGAGGCGGGCGCGGACGAGTTCGTCTTCCTCGACATCACCGCCTCCGCGGAGGGGCGCGAGACGATGCTCGACACCGTCTCGAAGGTCGCAGACGAGGTGTTCATCCCGCTGACCGTCGGCGGCGGCATCCGCACCCGCGACGACATCAAAGAGACGCTCCGCGCCGGCGCGGACAAGGTCTCTATCAACACCGCGGCGCTCCAGAACCCCGACCTCATCGAGGAAGGCGCGCGCTCCTTCGGGAGTCAGTGCATCGTCATCTCGGTAGACGCCCGGCGGCGCTACGACGAGGATGGCGAGCACTACGTCGAGGTCGACGGCGAGTCCTGCTGGTTCGAGTGTACGGTCAAAGGCGGCCGCGAGGGAACCGGCGTCGACGTGGTCGAGTGGGCCCGCGAGGCCGAATCGCGCGGCGCGGGCGAGCTGTTCATCAACTCCATCGACGCCGACGGGACGAAAGACGGCTACGACATCCCGCTGACGAAGGCCGTCTGCGACAGCGTCTCGACCCCCGTCATCGCCTCCTCCGGCTGTGGCGGCCCTGAAGACATGTACGAGGTCTTCACCGAGGCCGGCGCGGACGCCGGTCTCGCCGCCTCCATCTTCCACTTCGACGAGTACACCATTCGGGACGTCAAGGAGTACCTCGACGAGCGCGACGTGCCGGTTCGACTGTAAACGTCCACGTCCCTTCTCCGTACCTCTTCGTCCCTCTTTTCGCGCCCGCCGCCGGCCCCGCCCGCCGGTCGTGCGCCCCCCGCGCAGTCGGAACTAATCTTAACCCGCCGGCGCACCGTATCTCGACCCGAGATGACCGACGACGCGTGGCTCGAAGCCCTCCGCACACACCGCGAAGAGAAGGACCGCTATCTCGCCGCGGACCGCAACTCGCCGATTCCGCCGGACCAGCGGGAGTTTTTCGACGGCCTCGACTACTTCGACCCCGACCCCGACCTCCGGTTCGAACTCGAACTCCGGGCGTACGACGACCCCGAGCGCATCACCATCGGCACCACCACCGACGGCGAGCGCGAGTACCTCGCGTGGGGTCGCTTCGAGTTCGAGGTCGGTGGCGAGACGCACTCCCTCGACGCCTACCGCGCCGACGCCGACGAGGACCGCCTGTGGGTTCCCTTCCGCGACGAGACGAACACCGAGGAGACCTACGGGGCCGGCCGCTACCTCGACCTCGAAGCCGCGGACCGGACCGACGACGGCCGGTGGGTCGTCGACTTCAACGACGCGTACAACCCGTTTTGCGCCTACTCCCCGCGCTACGAGTGTCCGCTCGTCCCGATGGAGAACTGGCTCGAAGTCCGTATCGAAGCCGGCGAGAAGGACTACGAAGGCCCGGGCGGCGGAGGCGAATGACCGAGAAACGCACCGCTCACGGTCGGAGCGAAACGAGAGAGAACCCGCAGATTACGCGTCGATACCGGCGCGGTAGGCGTCGGTGAAATCGTCGGCGGTGCGCTGGACGCCGCGAGCGGCCTCCGCGAGCGCGTCGAGGGGGTCGACGCCGGGTTCCGTCTTGATAGAGAGGACGGGGTCCGTCTGTCCGCCGGACTGCTCGGGGTTCACGTCGTAGGTCGCGGCCGTGACGGTGTCGGTCTGGAGGAGTTCGCCCTTCAGGACGTTCATGAAGGTGTGGTCCTCGCCGCCGATTTCGATGCGGAGTTCCTCGTCGGTCTTGTCGATGACCCGCAGTTCCATGGCTCTCCGTTCCCTCCAGCGGCGTTTTAACGTTTCGTCTCGGGGACCGCGACCAGTTCGTCGAAGTCCGGGTCCGCGTCGAGGAGTTCGTACCGCCCGTCGCCGTCTGGGGCCGCGACGACGCCCTCGGCGACGAGGTGGTCCAAGTGGGCGAACGCCTCGCCGGGGCCGTGGAGAATGTGGATGGCCGAGAGGTCGCCGAACAGGCGCGCGCTCACGGTCCACGCGTCGGCCGGGCCGTGTTCGTCGAGGACCGAGACGACGCGCTCGGTGCGCTCGCGGTGGTGCTCGGCGATGACGCGCGCCCGGCCGGCGGGGTCGTCGATGGGGTCGCGGTGGCCGGGCCACGCCTGCGCGAAGTCGAGGTCGACGAGGCGCGCGAGGCTGTCGAGGTAGGTTTCGAGCGGGCGGTCGACCCGGAGGTCCGCGCCGCCGACGTTCGGGGTGTACTTCGGGAGAATCGCGTCGCCGACGAACGCCTCGCGGCCGCGCTCGCCGTCGAAGGCGAAGGCGCTCAGCCCCGCGGCGTGGCCGGGGAGGTGGACGACTTCGAGGTCGCCGTCGCCGGCGGCGATGCGGTCGCCGTCCTCGACGGGCGTCACGTCGACCCGGTCGCCCCGGAGGTCGTCGTGGCCGTCGAGGAACGCGGTCACTTCGGCGAGCGGTTCCTCGGGAATACGCCACTCCCCGAAGCGGCGCTCGCGAATCTCGCGCTCGGCCGCGATAGCGTCTGGGTCGCCCGCGACGATGCCCGCGTCGTCGGCGTGGACGTACACCGGCGCGCCGCTTTCGGTCTGGAGTTCGCCCGCGAGACCGGCGTGGTCGGCGTGCCAGTGGGTGAGGACGATTGCTTCGAGGTCGGCGACCCCGTAGCCGGCCGCGTCGAGTCCCTCGCGGAGGTCTCGGCGGACCGAGTCGGTCGCGACGCCGGCGTCGACCAGCGTCGGCCGGTCGCCGGGGAGGAGGTAGGCGTTGTTCAAGCCCTCGAAGACGGTGTTACCCAGCCGTATCCGTTCCATGCGGCCACCTGGCCGTCGAGGTTCATGATTATTCCGAATGGTCTCGGAGGGCCTAGCGTCCCGCGGTTTGTCGGTCGGTCGCCGTCGGTCGGTCCGTTGACGCCCCGGCTTGCCAGCGAACGCCCGGTACATTCAAAAGCCGGCGTTGCATCGAATCGCACGTCGAATGCCGGTGGACTTCTACGAACTCCTCGGGGTCGAACGCGACGCCGAGACGGCGGAGATAAAGCAGGCCTTTCGTCAGCGCGCTCGGGAGTACCACCCCGACGTCAACGACGACGAGCGAGCGACTGCGCAGTTCACCGTCGTCCGGAAGGCCTACGAAGTCCTCACCGACGACGCCGAGCGCGCCGACTACGACCGGATGGGCCACGGGACGTACGTCGAGAAACGGCTCGACGGCCTGACGAAGTTCAAATACCCCGGGAAAGCCGGAGAGAACGGCGGTTCCGGGTCGGAAACCGGCAGTCGGTCGACTTCGAGTCGGGCGTCATCGTCGCGGTCCTCGACCGGACGGTCGTCTTCGTCCACGACGTCTTCTTCGTCCTCCGGACGGTCGTCTTCGTCCACGACGTCTTCTTCGTCCTCCGGACGGTCGTCTTCGTCCACGACGTCTTCTTCGTCCTCCGGTCGGTCGTCTTCTTCGTCCTCGTCGTCCCGGTCGTCGTCCTCCCGACGGTCGAGTTCCGGACGCGCGTCGTCTTCGTCTTCGAACGCGAGTTCGTCGCGGTCGAGTCGGTCGCGCACCTCGGGGTCGGCTTCCTCGTCGTCCTCGTCGCGGTCCACGGGCTCCACACAGTCGACCACCGCGGGCGGGTCGTCGCGCACCCGCGCCCGAAACTCGCAGTCCGGTCGGGCGGGGACGACCGGCCGGTTCGAACGCGGACGCGGCGGGTCCGAGTCGGCGGCCGCGACCGCGTCCGGGTCGACGAACCCGCTTTGGTACGGGTGGGGCGTCTCGCTCCTCGCGCTCCTCGCGTACCTCGGCGGCTTCGCGTGGCTCCTCGCGGGCGACGGCGCGGGATTCGTGACCGCGCTCGCGTCGCTCGACACCGCCGCGCCCGCCGCTGGACTCCTCGCGTCGTCGCCGCTGTCGCTGCCGAGCCTCGCGGCCCTGCAAGCCGCGGCAGCGACGCCGACGGTGCTCGTCTTTCCGGTCGCGGCGGCGCTGCTCGCCGTCTCGCTCGCCGCTGTCATCGCTCGGTTCGGCCACGCGTGGACCACGTGGTTCTACGCGCTCGCGGCGACCGTGCCGCTGGCGCTCGTGGCAGCCGGCGCGGTCGGCGTCGGGCGACCCGTCACGGTCGACCTCCTCGGATTCGTCGTCTGTCCGCTCCTCGGAGCCGGCGGATTCGTCGTCGACGCGGGTCGGTATCTCTTCGCCTCGCGGTAACGTCTCGAACCGCGGCGTCGCCGTCGCCCACGATTTTTGTCGTTCGCGTCCGACGGTTCGGTATGGCCATCCCGACCGACTCGGTCCGGCGGTTCCGACTCCGCGGCGTGAACGCGTACCTCGTCTCCGACGGCTCGGAGACGGTGCTCGTGGACGCCGGGACGCCGCGGGATCGCGACCGACTCCTCCGCGGTCTCGCCCGCGTGGACCTCGACCCCGGCGCTATCGACCGGGTGCTCGTGACCCACTTCGACCTCGACCACGTCGGGACGCTCGCCTCGCTCAGCCTCCGCGACGACGTGCCGATTCACCTCGCCGAGCCGGACGCCTCGCACCTGACGGGCGCGTCGAAGCCGTCGCTCCGGTCGGCGAAGGGCGCGGCGCAGCGCGTGCTCACGTCGTTTCTCGACCGACCGACGAACCCCGTGGAGGTCGTCCGCGACGGCGACGAACTCGGCGGCTTCGTCGCGTATCGGACGCCGGGACACACTCCCGGTCACACCGCGTTCGTCCACGAGGACCACGGCGTCGCGTTCGTCGGCGACATGGTCCGCGAGTCGAACGGGAGCCTCGGGCTGTTGCCGGGGGTACTCGCGACCGACGCCGCGGAGAACAGGCGGAGCGTCCGCGAGTTCGCGGCGCGCTGTCCGCCGGTCGACGTGGTCGCCATGGGACACGGCGAACCGGTCACGGCGTACGGATACGGCGCGCTGAAGCGACTCGCGGACAAGCTCTAATCCGACAGCGACCGCTCTCGAGAGGTATGACGGGTCGCGTGACGGCGAGAAACCGGGCTGTCGCTCGTGTCTGAGTTAAGAGCGGGGACCGCGGCCGAGCGCAGGTCCCCGGACTGACCAAGCCACTGTGAGGAGCACCAGTCTCACAGCTGCCTGACGCGCCCGGCGGAAGTGAATCGAACCACGCGCGTCAACACCACGTTGGACACTAGTTGTAAAAAGTCCTTTGTTATCGCCAATTAGAACCACGCCCTCCAGAACGACTGGATAAATATGCTCTTATGTGAGCCATATGGGCGCATCAACTGAACATATCGTAACCTTCATGGTTGTTACTGGACGAACGAACGGCAGAATCGTGAAGAATCTATCGAATCCGCGGACGACGGTCGAATACGGCGGAAAATACGCTATCTGACCAGGTACGGGTCCGCTCCGGGCATGAAGCGACCGAGGTCTGACTCGCGGCGGAAGTCGGTCGACTGGAGTTCCAGCAGGCCGGCGACGAGTTCGTCGTGGTCGCCGTCGTCCCACTCGTCGGGGTCCTTGATGGGCAACACGAGAAAGCCGCTCCCGCGGAGTTCTTTCCCGTGGAGCACCTCCATGTCGACGTCGGTCTTCCAGCCGACGGACGTGTAGTTGTTCAGGACGTGCTTCGTCGCCACCGCACCGACCGGCAGGAGGACGTGGGCGGCGATGGCGCGGAGTTCCGCGTCGAAAAAGCGCTCCATGTCGGTGTAGTCGGCCGCCGACGGCGTCCCGTCCGGCACGCACATGTGTAGATACGAGAAGAACGTGCGGTTCACCGTCGGTTCGTCACCCGCCTCGGCCAGCAACTCGCCGTCTTCGAGCGCCGGGAACAGTCTGTCGCCCGCCTCCCCCGAAAAGGGGATGCCGGTCTCGACGCCCCCGTGGACGCCGGGGTGGTCGCCGATGACGTGGAAGTCGGCGTTGGCGTCGCCGTAGCCGGGGACGTACCGGTCACACGACGGTCGCATGTCGAACGGGTTTCTCGTGCGGTCGGTTACGTTTCTCACGGTACTCTCTGTGGGAGCGGTCGGTAAAGAAGACGTGGTTCGCCCCGATATCGTACACGAACGAGCGTGAGGGACGCGTCGAGAGGGACGCGTCGAGAGGGAACGTCGTCCGCGCGGTCGCCCCGCCGAGGACCTCGGTCAGAGTTCGACGCCCGAGGGGATGAGGCTCTGGCTCCGCAGGAGCGTCCCGTCGCCGTCGTAGACGAGGAACGTGGATTTCCCGAAGGTCTCGAAGTGGTCGCCCTCGATGGCCACGTCGACGCGGTAGCGCCCCTCGTCGTCGCCCGCGGCGCGCCCGTACTCGCGAGCCGCGCGGATGAAGTCCAACACGTCGTCGGCGCGAGCGTTGAGTTCGAGGACGTAGTCGCCGGTGAGCCGGTCCGTCACGCTCACGACGCCTCGGGCGTCCGAGTCGTCGACGGAGTCTTGCAGCCGAAAGGAGACGTCCAGTTCCTCCGCGGCGAGCACGTCGCCGCTGGTCGAGAGGAACCGCGACCGGAGCTCCTCGGCCGGGCCGTAGAAGTCGATAGATACCGTCGGTTGGCGAGGGTCGCCGTCGTCCTCGTACCAATCGACATCGCGGACATCGAGTTCGAAGTAGTCACGCCGCATTCCGTACTGTTGGTTGTACTGCGCGGCCTATTAACGTGACGCCGCCGGACCGTCGTTCCGACGTCGAAACCGGCCGATTACGCCGGTTCGACGCGCTCTCTGCACAACGGTTATCGGCCGCCGCCGCGAGCGGACCGCATATGGAACCCGTCAACCTCGACGAGAGCTTCGCGTCGTTCGACGAGACGTGGGCCCCGAGAATCGCCGCGGAGCTGAACGACTACGCGGTGAAGGTCGCGAAACTCGACGGCGAGTTCGTCTGGCACGCCCACGACGAGACTGACGAGTTGTTCCTCGTCCGCGACGGGCGGCTTCGAATCGAGTTCCGCGACCGCGACGACGCGGTACTCGGGTCGGGCGACCTCCTCGTGGTCCCCCGCGGCGTCGAACACCGGCCCGTGGCGCTCGAACCGACCGAGGTCCTCCTCGTCGAGCCGACCGAGACGCTCAACACCGGCGACGCCGAGAAGAGCGACCTGACTCACGGCGACCCCGAACGGCTCTCCTGAGGGGTCAACCGGGCGTGTTCGTTCCCGCCACGTCGCCGCGATGGCCCGCCTCTACTGTCGGTAGTTTTTACCTGTCAGCCCGTGCGATTGTCCTATGGTCTGGGTCCGCTCCGAACACGCGGGTGCGCTGGCCGTCGTCTCGACGTGGCTCTGCGCGCTCCTCCCGTGGAACGTCACGTACACGCCGAACCTCTCGGGCGTGAGCCTGCTTTTCGTCCGGTTCCCCTTCGCCGAGATTCAGTTCGCGTGGGGCCTCTCCAGCCGCGTCGCGGTCAGGAGCCCGCTGTCCGCGCTGTCGCTGCAGTCGGGACAGACCGTCGCCGTCGCCTACCAAGCGTGGGTCGTCGGCGCGGCCATCCTCGCGCTCGCGGTCCTGTTTTCCATCGTCTATTACCTGCGCGACGAGCGGGTCGAAGCCGGGCCGGTCGACCCCGTTCGAGTCCTCGGCGGCCTCCTCGGCGTCGTCGGCGTCGTCCTCGCCGCAGCGACGTATCTGCTCGCGACGCGCGGGCTTCCGGGTATCCCGCTCCCGCTCGGCGTCGTCATCTCGCTCGTTCTCGCCGGCGTGCTCCTAACGGTCGACCGGACCTGAACGCGAGCCGCGGGCCGGGTCGTTCTCGCCGAGTGACAATCTCCCGCGCGGACCTTTTAAGTTCCAACCCCCCATACCTCCCGACCAACCAACCGGGTGACGATGGCACGAGATATCACGAGCGAGACGGAGGCGACGCGCGACCCGCCGGGTGACCGAGGGGTGTTGCGACTCCTCGCCGACGGGGAGTTCGACGCCGCGACCGCCGAGACCCAGCGGCTCCTGCGCCGGACCGCGGAGATGCTCCGGGGGTCGAAGCTCGACGTGCTCCCGCTGACGCCGGATGACACGCCGCTCGGGACCTACGAGATTCCCGAGGGCCACGAGGAGGTCGAGCGTTACTGGGTGAACGCCCCCTTCGCCTACGTCGTCGTCACCTACGACACGGACGCGACCGCCCACCAGTACCACACCGTCGAACCCGACCTCGACGAGTTCGAGGCGTCGCTGCTCGAACGCGTTCGCACCGACGTGCGCGACCCGCTTTTGTACCGCCGCGAGGCGGACCCGCGGACCGAGTCGGCGCTCGTCGAAGAGCTCCAGTCGCTTCTCGAGCAGTACGGGCTGGAACTCGACATGAACACCTTCTACACGCTGTTGTACTACCTCCGGCGGGACTTCCACGGCTACGGTCGCCTGGACCCGCTGATGAAGGACCCGCACATCGAGGACATCTCGTGTGACGGCTACGACCTCCCGCTTTTCGTCTACCACGACGAGTACACCGACATCGCCACCAACGTCTCGTTCGAGGCCGAGGAACTCGACAACTTCGTCATCCGCCTCGCCCAGCGCTCCGGCCAGCACATCAGCGTCGGCGACCCCGTCCTCGGGACGACGCTCCCGAACGGCGCGCGCGCCGAGTTGGCCCTCGGCGAGGAGGTCACCCCGCGCGGGTCAGCCTTCACCATCCGCCTCTACGCCGAAGAGCCGTTCACGCCCATCGACCTCGTTCGCTACGGCACGTTCTCCATCGAGCAGATGGCCTACCTGTGGCTCTGTATCGAACACAACAAGAGCCTCATCTTCGCGGGCGGCACCGCCTCGGGGAAGACCACCTCGATGAACGCGGTGTCGATGTTCGTCCCCCCGCGGTCGAAGGTGTTGTCCATCGAGGACACCCGCGAACTCGCGCTCTACCACGACAACTGGCTGTCGTCTGTTACCCGCGAGCGACTCCACGAGGGGACCGACATCTCGATGTACGACCTGCTTCGCTCGGCGCTCCGGCACCGCCCCGAGTACATCATCGTCGGCGAGGTCCGCGGCGACGAGGCCGTGACGCTGTTCCAGGCGATGAACACGGGGCACACGACGTTCTCGACGATGCACGCCGACAGCATCGAGACGGTCATCAACCGCCTCGAAAACGAGCCCATCAACGTCCCGCGCGCGATGGTGCAGTCGCTCGACCTGCTGTGCGTCCAGACGCTCACCCGCCACGACGGCGAGCGCGTCCGCCGCTCGCAGACCATCGGCGAAATCGGCGACATCGACCAGCGGACCGGCGAACTCGACTACTCGTCGGCGTTCGCGTGGGAGCCAGAGACCGACACGTTCAGCCGGAACGACAGCTCGCTCCTCACCGAAATCCAGCGCGAGAACGGCTGGTCGCGGACCGAACTCCGTCGGGAACTCCGTCGCCGCGAGGTGTTCCTCCGGTACCTCCTCGACAAGGACGTCTCCGACTACCGGCGGTTCACCGCGCTCATCAACGAGTACTACGCGGACTCCGAAGACGTGATGCGGCGCGTCGAGGCCGACGAGGACATCGTCGACGCCGGCACGGAGGCCTGAGATGGCCGCCGCGCAGTACCTGTACCTGCTCCCCCTCGTTCTCGCCGTCCTCCTCGTTCTCCCCGTCGTCCTGTCGCCGGTGAGCCGTTCGGCCGGCCTCCTCGTCTCGCGGGTCGCCCTCTCCGTCTTCGGCTTCTACGTCGCCAACGAGAACCCCCGGCGCAGGGAGCAGCGAAACCAACTCCGAGCGGCCCACGTGAGCGTCACCCACCGCGTGTACGCCTCGCGGACGCTCCTCATGGCGGCCGTCTTCGGCGTCGCCGGGAGCGTCTTCGGCGTCTATCTCGCCGCGGTGACCCTCGAAACGCTCGCCGTTCAGTCCGAGGCGATTCGCGAAGTTCTTCCGGCCGCCCTCGGCTTCCTCGGCGGGCTCACGAGCATCCAGGCGCTCCCGCTCCGCGACCTGTTTCTCGCGCTCTTGCTTTCGAGCGCGACGCTCGGGGCGCTCCTCGCGCTCGGCGTCTACTGGGGTCGGTGGTACGTCCTCACCGAGCGCGCCCGCACCCGCTCGTCGGAAATCGAGGCGACGCTCCCGCGGACGGTCGCGTTCGTCTTCGCGCTGTCGCGGTCGGGGATGCCGTTCCCGCAGGTGCTGGAGACGCTGGCCCGAAACGAGGCAATCTACGGCGAGGCGGCGCGGGAGGTCAGTATCGTCGTCCGCGACATGGACGCCTTCGGCACCGACGTGCTAAGCGCCCTCCAGACGATGGCCACGCGGACGCCGAGCCCGAGTCTCGAAGAGTTCGCCGAGAACCTCGCCAGCGTGCTCGGGAGCGGTCGCAACCTCTCGTCGTTCCTCCAAGAGCAGTACGAGCGGTTTCAGGCGGAGGCGGAGGCCCAACAACAGCAGTATCTCGACCTCCTGTCGACGTTCGCCGAGGTGTACGTCACCGTCCTCGTGGCCGGGCCGCTGTTTTTCATCACCGTCCTCGTCGTCATCGGTCTCGTCCTCGCGGACACGCTGACGCTCATCCGAATCGTCGGCTACCTCGGCATCCCGCTGGCGAGTTTCGGCTTCGTCGTCTACATCGACAGCATCACCGAGTCGCTCCGGGGCGCGGCGGTCGCCGACGACGACGCGGAGGCCGCGGGCGCGTCGCTCCGGCGCATCGACGCGAACGGCGGCGTCGGTTCGGCCCCGGCGACCGACGGCGGCGAGACCGACACCCGAGGCGACCCGTGGCGCGCGAACCGCGAGCGACTCGCCGCCTACGACCGGTTCCGCGCGGTTCGCGACTGGTTCGACCGCCCGCTCGACACCCTCGGCCGCCACCCGCTCGCCACGCTCGCGCTCACCGTTCCACTGGGGCTCGTCTGGGTCGCCCTGCGGACCACGTTCCCCGCCGACCCGACGCTCCTCGGCGTCGCCGACGCGGTGGACCAACACGTCGTGGAGGCCGCAATCGGCGCGCTCGTCGTCGTCTCGGCGTTCCACGAGCTTCGGAAGCGGCGAATTCGAGCCATCGAGCGGAGCATGCCCGACTTCCTCGACCGCCTCGCGAGCGTCAACGAGGCCGGACTGACGGTCGTCCAGAGCCTCCGCCGGGTGTCCGCGTCGGACCTCGGCCCCCTCGGCGACGAGGTCGACCGCGCCGTCCGCGACATCGACTGGGGGGCCGACGCCCAGACCGCGCTCCGGCGGATGGACCGCCGGACGACGAGTCCGATGGTGTCGCGGTCGGTGACGCTCATCACCAACGCGATGAGCGCGAGCGGCGACCTCGCGCCCGTGCTCCGCATCGCGGCCAACGAGGCCCAAGACAGCCGCCGACTCGCCCGCGAGCGGAATCAGGAGATGGTCACCTACCTGCTCGTCATCTACATCTCGTTTCTCGTCTTCCTCGGCATCGTCGCCGCGCTGACAGTGTCGTTCATCCCAGCGGTCGAGCAGGCCAGCGCCGGTGCCATCGGCTCCGGCGAGGTCGCGGGCGTCACCTCCGGCGCGTTCTCCGGCCTCCGCGACGTGAACACCGACTCCTACACGCTGTTGTTCTTCCACGTCACGGCGATTCAGGGACTCTGCTCGGGACTCATCGCCGGACAGCTCGGCGAGGGACAGGTCGCCGACGGCGTCAAACACGCCGCCGTCCTGCTCGCCATCACCTACGTGACGTTCATGTTCATCTAAGTTCCGCGCCCGTCCGGCGACCCGTGACTCCCGACCGCCGCCCGCGACCCGTGCGGTCTTTGTCTCACCGCCTCGACCGACCGGCATGGACGGAGACGAACCCCGAGACGGGGTCCGCGAGACGTACGACCGCATCGCGTCGCACTTCGCCTCGACCCGCGAGTACCCGTGGCCCGAAGTCGAGTCGTTCGTCGGCGACGCGACCGAGTCGGGGGCGGCGGCCCGC
Organism: Haloferax prahovense DSM 18310; assembly: GCF_000336815.1. Taxonomy (GTDB): domain Archaea; phylum Halobacteriota; class Halobacteria; order Halobacteriales; family Haloferacaceae; genus Haloferax; species Haloferax prahovense. The sequence continues at coordinate 24,865 of NZ_AOLG01000010.1, read as the reverse complement.
GCGCTCGACCTCGGCTGCGGCAACGGCCGGCACGTGGAACTCCTCTCCGCGCACGCAGAGGAAGTCGTCGGCCTCGACGTGAGTCGCGGCCTCCTCGACGAGGCGGTCGCGCGAGCGGCCGAGCGCGGCTTCGACGCCGGACTCGTGCAGGGCGACGCCTCGCGACTCCCCTTCACCGACGGCGCCTTCGACCTCGCGGTGTACGTGGCGACGATTCACCACCTCGCGCCGCGGGCGGCGCGCGTGGCGAGCCTGAACGAACTCGCGCGCGTGCTCGACGCCGACGGCCGCGCGGTCGTCAGCGCGTGGAGCACCGCCCACGACACGTTCGACCGCGAGGACGGCTTCGACACGACGGTCGACTGGACGCTCCCCGGCGGCGAGACGGTGCCCCGATTTTACCACATCTACGCGCCCGACGAGTTCGACGCCGACCTCGACGCGAGCGACCTCGCGGTCGTCGAATCGACGGTGTCCAGCGGGAACTGCTACGCCGTCGTCGCGGGCGCTGAGCCTCGCGGGCGCTGAGCGTCACGGGCGGTTTCGGGCGTCGGGCAGAATCGTGTTGTTTGCTAACTCGTTTCGGGTGGATGCCGGCCGCGCACAGGTGATGTGGGCTTAAGAGCGCCGCGACGAATTCCCGTGTATGACTGAAATCGACGAACCACGGGAGTACGAGGTTGTCGTCGTGGGCGGCGGCCCCGCGGGCCTCCAGACCGCGCTCTACACGACGCGACTGGGCCACGACACCGCGCTCGTGGACCGCGGCGGCGGCCGCGCGGCCATGATGCTCGACACGCACAACGTCATCGGCGTCACCGAGGACGTCTCTGGCAACGAGTTCCTCGAAACCGCGCGCGGGCAACTCGAAGACTACGGGACCGACATCCACCGCGACTTCGTGACCGACGCGGAACGGTTGGACGACGGCCGGTTCCGCCTCGTCGGCAACGAGGGCGAGTTCGTCGCCGACCGCGTCGTCCTCGGCGTCGGCTTCAACGACGAGCGCCCCGACCCGCCGCTTCCCCGCACCGGGAAGGGCCTGCACTACTGCCTGCACTGCGACGCCTACATGTTCGTCGACGAGTCGGTGTACGTGATGGGCCACTCGGACTCCGCGGCCTACGTCGCCATGATAATGCTCAATTTCACCGACGAGGTGGACCTGCTGCTCCGCGGCGACGAGCCGACGTGGTCCGACGAGACGGACGAACTCGTCCGCGCGCACCCCGTCGACATCGTCGAAGCGGAGATTTCGGGCATGACGAAGCGCGACGACGGCTGGCTGGAGAGCTTCGAGTTCGAAGACGGCACCGTCCGCGAGTACAAAGGCGGCTTCGCGATGTACGGCTCGAGCTACAACACGACGCTGTTCGAGGCGCTCGACGTGGAGCTCAACGACGACGAGACGGTCCCCGTGGACGACCACGGCCGGACCAGCGCCGACGGCGTGTTCGCGGTCGGCGACATCACCCCCGGTCACAACCAGATTCCGGTGGCGATGGGCAAGGGCGCAAAGGCCGGCATCGCCATCCACATGGAGCTCCGCGAGTTCCCCAAGAGCCTCGACGAGATTCGCGCCGAGGGCGCGGTGAGCGTCGACGACGTGCCCGGCATCTCCCCCGGACTGCTCGACAAGGCGAAACGGTTTAACGAATCACACGCGGACGACTGAGGCCGTAATTCGGCGAAATTCGGTGAAAACCGAGGCGTACGAACACCCCTCTAAAGTTCTCTCGGCCAGTACGGTCTCTCACGATGAAACGTACTGGACTTGCGACTGTCTTGCTCGCGCTCATGGTCGTACTGGCCGGCTGCGCGGGCGGGACCGGCACGCTGACCGAGACGCAGACCGACGGGGCCGCCGACGCGACGACGACCGCGTCGTCTGACGGCGACGCCGCCCGGACGGGGACCGTGAACTTCTACGTGAGCGACGAGCAGAACGCCATCGCGGACTTCGAGCACGTCAACGTCACCATCGAGCGCGTGACGCTCGTCCGCGCGGACGGCGACGCCGAGTCGGAGAGCGAGGTCGAAACCGAGGACGCGGAATCCGAAGCCGACGAGAACGACACGGACGCCGACGCGGAGGCGAACGCGAGCGTCGAGGTCGAACTCGAAGCCAACGCGACGGCGAACGCGACGAACACGTCCGTCTCGACCAACGGGTCGGTCGACGCCGACGCCGACGCCGAGGTCGAAGAATCGGCCGACGTGAACGACACCGACGCGGCCGAGGGCGAGTCGAGCGTCACCTACGAGGTCGACAACGTGACCGTCGACCTGACCGAACTGCAGGGCGAAAACGCGAGTCTCGTCGGCGAGTACGACGTGCCGGAGGGCAACTACACGAAGGTCTTCGTGCACGTGGGCGACGTGAACGGGACGCTGAAGACCGGCGAACAGGTCAACGTGAAGCTCCCGAGTAACAAGCTTCAGCTCAACACGGACTTCGAAGTCGGCAACGGCGAATCCGTTGACTTCGTCTTCGACATCACCGCGTTCGAGGCGGGCAACAGCGGGAAGTACATCCTCAAGCCCGTCGTGAGCGAGTCGGGGACGGACGTGCCGATTACGAAGGTCGGCGCGGAGAAGAAGGCCGAGGCGGAGGCGGAAGCCGAGGCCGAGGGTGACGCGAACGCCGAGGTCGAAGCGGGCGAAAACGGGACCGATGACGGCGAGCGCGCCGAACTCAACGCCGAGAGCGACCTCACCGTGAGCTTCGACGGGAACGTCTCCGCCGGCGAGAACGTGACGGTCGTCGTCACGCGGAACGGGGCGCCCGTGGAGAACGCGACGGTGACGATAAACGACGAGACCGCCGGCACGACCGACGCCGACGGTGAGTTAGGCATCGCCATCCCCGACGAGCGAGACGTGACGGTGGTCGTCGTCGACGGGGAGACCGAATCCGAGACGGAGTTCGAGTTCGAATTCCTCGGGAGCGCCCCCGACAGCCCCGCTGGGGGCGGCGAATCGCCCTCCCTCGTCGCCTGACCGAAAAGGTAACATCCTTATTGGGGCGTCGAGAATGAAGGGATAGACGCGACGTTCGCGCGCACCGGTGTCTCGGCCGAGCGAAGCGAGGCCGAGGCTCGGTGCGCGAGTGAGGGACGAACGAGTGCACCGGTGTTGAGACGGACTCCGTCCGTCGATGCACGGTGCGAATGAAATGAGCACCGGTGGTCTAATGGTAAGACATTGGCCTTCCAAGCCAATTATCTGGGTTCGATTCCCAGCCGGTGCATCTTCTTCGGACCGCTGTTCGCCACGGAGAGCGTTCAGCGACTCTCACTTCGTCGGAACTGGCGGCTATCCTTAACTATCGTTCCCTCCATATTCGTGTGAGGTGTATTACAGATGAGTTTACTCGACGGCCGCGTCGCGGTCGTCACCGGCGGTAGCTCGGGTATCGGACGGGGAATCGCGCTGGCCTACGCCGAGGCGGGCGCGGACGTGGTTGTCTGCGACATCCGCGAAGAGCCGAAGGAAGGCGGCGCGTCGACCCACGAGAAAATCGAATCGGACACCGACTCGTCGGCGACGTACGTCGAACTCGACGTGACCGACCCGGCCGCGTTCGAGGAGGCGATGGACGCCGCCGAGGCGTTCGGCGGCGTGGACGTGATGGTGAACAACGCCGGCATCTGGCGGCCCGAAGACTTCCTCGAAGTCACCGAAGACGAGTTCCAAGAGATGATGGACATCAACCTGAAGGGTGTGTACTTCGGGGCGCAGGCGGCCGCAACGCGGATGGTCGAATCCGGCGGCGGGAGCATCATCAACATCTCTAGCGTCAACGGCATCTTCGGCAATGGCAACTACCCGTCGTACAGCGCGTCGAAGGGGGCCGTCCGGACGCTCTCGTACTCGCTCGCCCACGGACTCGGCGGGGACAACGTCCGGGTGAACGCGATTCACCCCGGCGCTATCAAGACGAAAATCGGTCCCGAAGGGGCCGAGGAGACGAGCGAGGAACAGATGGCGCAGTTGAACGCGATGATTCCGCTCGGTCGGCAGGGCGAACCGGACGACGTGGCCGGCGTGGCGGTCTTCCTCGCCAGCGACCTCTCGAAGTACGTCACCGGCGAATCCATCGTCGTCGACGGCGGCTGGACCAGTTGGCGGTGACGCGGGGCTGGCCCGTGGCTGACGCGGTCAGTTCCGAGGTTGAGACGGGACCGATGCGCGGTTGACGCGGTCGGTCCGACGCTCGGTCCGTCGTGCCGCTCGAACGTCCATGAGCCCCCGAAATACGCGGACTACGGCGACTTCGGGGCTCAATCCCGGACCGTCTCTCTTATCTTCCCCCCGAACGTAACCGAACGTAATGCTGGATTCCATTCCACTGTTCCCCGGACTCCCGGGCGGCCCAGAACTGCTCATCGTCCTGCTCATCATCGTCCTCCTGTTCGGCGCGAACAAACTCCCCCAACTGGCCCGGTCGTCGGGCCAGGCCATGGGCGAGTTCCGCCGCGGCCGCGAGGAGATCGAAGACGAACTGAAGAAGGGCGCAGAGGAAGGCGAGAACGACGACGACGAAGAAGACGAGACCGAGGCTGAGGCCGAAGCGACCGAGACGGAAGCCGAGAACAAACAGTAAGCGTCTCCCCCGGGGGAACAGACCCCTTGTGCGGTATTTCAGTTCGCCGAGTACCGACAGTCGCGCGTGCGGTACGTGCCGCCGGAGCGAGGGCTCTTGGACTCTATACGTCGAATCCGCGACCGAGAGACCGGTCGGTCGGCGGGTAACTACGATGAGGTATGAATGGGTGGACAGCGAGGTTGCCCGGCGTTCCGACGTGGGGAATCCCGGTTGCCTCCTCCACCCCGCGATCCCTCGAGCGACGCACGTCCGATGGTCCGCTGCTCGCTTCCGCGCCTGGCGGGGTACCACCGATGAACCGCGCGAACCCTTCCCTGCGGAAGGGGTACGCGGAGCCGCTGTCCCCGAAGGACGAGGTTTCTACGTTGGCTTCCGGGGCCCGCGCCGGTCTGACCGGACGCGCCCGTGTTCGGTCCCCGCTGAAGACCTATTTCGCGGGTAGAGAGCAGGGCCTAACTGCCCGACCTAGTCCACTTCCTCATTATCCATCGACTGTTAAGGGCCTTTCGACTCGGATGCGGTAAAATCGGGGGACACCGTCGGGGTGGTTCGACGCGGCGCTCCGAGAGCGGAGCGCGAGAAAACGAGTCAACACCGGCATCGACTCCGGCACCGCCGACGCCGGCTTACAACACGCCGCGGGCGTACCACGCGCCGCCGACGAAGGTGACGAACGCGGCGGCCACGACTGACCAGCGGTGGTAGGTGAGCCACGAGTACTGCTGGTCGAAGCTGAACAGGAGCGTCGGGTCGATGGAGAACGACCACAGCGCGGCGATGCCGAGCATCGAAAGCGAGAGGACGAAGGCGAGTCCGGCGGCCGTCGCCGGGTCGGTCCGCTCCTGTCTGCCGGAGAGGAAGACGATGGTTTCGAGAAGCGCGAGCATCCCGACGAACGAGATGCCGACCGGGCCCGCGGCGTAGTAGGCGGCCACCTGTCCGTCCCCGCCCTCGATGGCGACGGCGGGAACCGCGACGGCGATTGCGAGGAGCAGCGCGCCGACGATTCCGACGGCCGGCGCGAGGCGTTCGGCGTCCATGGCCGGTCGTTCGGGCGACCGACTGATAAACGGTTTGAGACGTGCCGGCGAGGGATTGCCCGGTTTTAAATCGCGCTGCGACGACGTGCGCGTATGGACCGCGTAGCGATTATCGGTGCATCGATGACCCAGTTCGGGCAGCGAGACGCGTGGATTCGCGAACTGCTCGCGGAAGCGGGACAGGCCGCCCTCGCGGACGCCGACGTCTCGCCCGACGAAATCGAGCACCTCTACGTCTCGAACATGGCGAGCGGCGAGTTCGAGGGCCAGACGGGCGTGCCGAACGCCCTCGCTCACGACCTCGCGGCGATGCCCGCCTACACCGCCCGAATCGACCAGACCTCGTCGTCCGGCGGCGCGGGCGTCTACGCCGCGTGGCAGTCGGTCGCCTCCGGCGCGTCCGACATGACGATGCTCGTCGGCGGCGAGAAGATGACCCACCGCTCGACCGCCGAGGCGACCGACGTCATCGCCTCGCTGACGCATCCGGTGGAGTACAAACACGGCGTGACGCTCCCCTCCTTCGCGGGGCTGACCGCACGGCTCTACCTCGACACCTACGACGCCCCGCGGGAGTCGCTCGGGAAGGTCGCCGTCAAGAACCACAAAAACGGCGTCGACAACCCCCACGCCCAGTTCCGAAAGGAGGTCGACCTCGACACCGTCATGGACTCGCCAATCGTCGCCGACCCGCTTCGCCTCTACGACTTCTGTCCCATCACCGACGGCTCGGCGGCGCTCGTCTTCTGCCCCGAGTCGGTCGCCCGCGAGTACACCGACGACTACGCCGTCATCTCCGGCATCGGCGGCGCGACCGACACCCACGTCGTCCACGAGCGCGCCGACCCGACCACGATGGGCGGGGTCGTCAACTCCTCTGAAATCGCCTACGAGATGGCCGACCTCGAACCCGACGACATCGAGGTGGCTGAACTCCACGACATGTTCACCATCCTCGAGTTCCTCCAGTCGGAGGACCTCGGCTTCTTCGAGAAGGGCGAAGGCTGGAAGGCGGTCGAGGAGGGCGTCACGGACCGCGACGGCGACCTCCCCATCAACACGTCCGGCGGCCTGAAGTCGAAGGGCCACCCCCTCGGGGCCTCGGGCGTCGCGCAGGTGTACGAGATTTACAAACAGCTCATCGGTGACGCAGGCGAGCGGCAGGTCGACGCCGACGTGGGCCTCGCGTGCAACGTCGGTGGCTTCGGCAACTGCGTGACCACGACCATCATGGAGTCCCGATAATGTCCGACGACGTACCCGCGATGGAGGCGTACCGCTACCCCGACGGGAGCATCACCTACCCCGGCCACCCGGTCGGTCCCGGCGGCGAGGAACCGGTCGGCACGGTCGACCTCAGCGACTACACGGCGACGGTGCTGACGTGGACGAAATCGACGGCGACACCGCCGGGCGTCCGCCAGCCCAACACGCTCGCCATCGTCGAGTTCGACGTGGACGGCGAGCCCGTCCGAGCCATCGGGCAGGTCACTGGCGAGGACGACGTCGACATCGGCGACGAGGTTCGACCGGTCTACTGCGAGGAACTCCGCGAACCCGGTGCGGGCATCCGTGAGCCCGCGAGTCAGGAGTGGGACGGCTACCGCTTCGAACCGCGCTGAGCGGGCGAGTGTTGATATAACTACACCTTCTATCTCCCGTATGAACCGCACCAGCGGCGTCTCCTTCGCGCGCGACGCGGCGGTCGCCACGGCGGTACTGGCCGGGCTGTACGGGCTCGGCTACGGCATCCAGTTCCAACCGTTCCAACTGCCGACGTACCTGCTCATCGTCGGCTTCGACGCTCTCGAAGTCGCGTTCGGGTCCGCGGGTGCGGGCTACGACCTGCGTTTCGCCGCCTATCTCGTCGGCCTCGGCGTCGTCGCCGCGGGCGTCTCCCGTGTCGTCCGCGGGAAGTCGAAGACGGCCGGGCTCGCATGGTGGCGCGTCGGCGTGGCGTCGGCGCTGGCGGTCGTGGGCGTCATCTCGCTGCTGTTCGCGCTGTTGGTCCTCGTCAACGGCGTGCAGTTCACGCCCGTCCTCGTGACCGGCGGCGCGGGCATCGCGCTCCTCGCGCTTGCGGCGTGGGTCGGCGACCTGGTTCGCGTGGACGTTCGACCGGCGCGGTAACCGGGAATCGCTCGGCACGGAGGGCGCGTGTTCCGCCGCTCAGCGGTCGCTCGGCTCGTCGCCCGCATCGGCGTCGGACCCGTCACCGTCGTCGTCGCCCTTTACCTCGCGCTTAATCGACTCCAGCTCGGCGTCGACGTCGACTTTGGGTCCGTCGCTCTCGTCGTCCCCGCCGTCCGGGTCGGCCTCTTCTGTCACGTCGATTCGGACCGGCCCCGTGCCGACCGGTTCGGCGTCGCTTGAGACGCGGCTCTCGTCGCGGGAACGCCGGGCGTCGTCACGCCGTTGCCACTCCGATTCGAACGTTCGTTCGTCCTCGCGCCAGCGACGCTCTCGGGTCGTTCGCTCGCGCTCGGCCTCGGTGATTCGCTCGTCGAGTTCGTCGGCGAGCGAGCGGGCGCGGTCCATCACGTCGCGCGCCTCGGGGTTCGTCGGCAGGTCGGCCTCCGACAGCGCGTTTCTGAGTTCGTCGAGGGCGCGGTCGACGCCGGAGACGGCGCTCTTCGGGACGTTTCGCATCCGGGACTCCGTCTCGCTTCTGGCGTCTTCCATCGCGCGGCCGGGGTCGGACAGCCGCATGAGACGGCGGAGGAGTTCGAGGGAGGCGATGGTCGCTTCGAGGACGGCGATGACCGTCGGGATGGTGTACGACTCGGTGAATCGCAGTACCTCACCGAACGTCGGCGGACGCGGGGGCCGAAAGCGGTCGTCGCCGGTGACGCGTCGGCCGCGGCCGCGGTTGCGGTCGCGCTCCTCGCGGAGTTCCGCGCCGAGTTCGTCGAGCGTGTCCCCGAGTTCGTCGAGTAAATCGAGGATGTCGTCGTCGCGTCGTCGGTCGCTCATGGCCAACGGTTGGGTCGCCGCGGGGATAAGCGTTCGAGGGGTGGCGAACCCGCGCGGGTCGAGGTCGACCCCTACCGGCGCGGGACCGCGCGCTGGTACTGCGGCGGCCACTCCGCGTCGGCGTCGAGTTCCTCGGCGGCGTGGAGCGCGAAGTACGGGTCGCGAAGGTGCTCGCGGCCGACGATGGCGAGGTCGGCTCGCCCGTTGCTGACGACTTCGTCGGCGTGGCGGGCGGTTCGGATGCCGCCGACCGCGCCGACCATCATGTCGGTCTCCTCGCGGATGACCTCCGCGAAGGGAACCTGATAGCCGGGGCCGGTGTTCGGAATGCGCTGGTCGGGGTGGATGCCGCCGGCACTCACGTCGACGAGGTCGACGCCGAGGTCGTCGAGGTCGGCCGCGAGGCGGACCGACTGCTCGATGTCCCACGACTCGCGGTCGTCCAGCCAGTCGGTCGCGGAGATGCGGACGAAGACGGGCTTGTCGTCAGGCCAGACCTCCCGGACCGCTTGCGTGACCTCGCGGAGGAGCCGCGTCCGGTTCTCGAAGGAGCCGCCGTACTCGTCGTCGCGGTGGTTCGTGATCGGCGAGAGGAACTCGTGGAGGAGGTAGCCGTGGGCCGCGTGGACCTCGGCGATTTCGAAGCCGGCGTCGAGGGCGCGCTCGGCCGCGGCGCGGAAGTCGTCGACGACGCCTTCGATTCCGTCGGTCGAGAGCTTCCGGAGCGGCGGGGCCTCGCCCTCGTAGGGCCACGGCACGTCGCTGGGGGCGACGGTGGTCCATCCGCCGTCTTCGGGCGCGACCGGCTCGCTCCCCTCCCACGGCCGGGACTTGCTCGCCTTTCGGCCCGCGTGGGCGAGTTGGATTGCCGGTACGCTCCCCATCGACGAGACGAACGAGGTTATCTGCTGAAGCTTCTCGACGTGGTCGTCCGACCAGATTCCGAGGTCGTTCGGCGAGATGCGACCCTCAGGGGAGACGGCCGTCGCCTCGGACATGACGATGCCCGCGCCGCCGACGGCGCGGCTTCCGAGGTGGACGAGATGCCAGTCCTCGGCGAACCCGTCGGTCGAGGAGTACTGGCACATCGGCGAGACCATGATTCGGTTCCGAACCTCGGTGTCGCGGAGCGAAAGCGGCGTAACGAGCGTGTCCGTCATCGACCCCGATTGGGCGGGGGCGGAAAAACCCCCCTCGGTTCCGGTGATGCAGTCCGGTTTCGGCTACTCCACCGACCCGACGAACGCGCGCTGTTCGGCGAGCAGGTCGCGGTCGAGCGTCCAGACGAGGTCGCGCTCGCCGCGGTTCAGCGCCGCCGCGACGACGCCGTCGGGACGAACGACGAGCGAGCGACCCGCGTACTCCGAGGTATCGGACCCGGAAACAGACCCGCTCCCCGTCCGGTTCGCGCCGACGAGCCACCGCACCCCGTCGAGGGCGCGGGCGCGACAGAGCAGTCGCCAGTTCGTCGAGTGAGCGGCGGGCCACGCGCCGACGACGAACAGGGCGTCGATTCGCTCGTCGGTCAACGCGGCGCTGTCGCCGACGAAGTTCAGGTCGTAGCAGGTGAGGAGTCCCGTCCGTCCGGCGGGTGTGTCCGTGACGACGAGTTCGTCGCCCGGCGTGACGACCTCGGATTCGCCGCCCCAGAGGTGCCGCTTCCGGTAGACCGCGGCGGAGCCGTCGGGACGGACGTAGGCGGCCGCGTTGTAGAGCGTCTCGCCGTCGCGTTCGAGGTAGCCCGCGAGCACGTCGAGTTCGTTGTCGGCGGCGACGGACGCGAGGAAGTCGGTCGCGCGCTCCCGGGGTATCGCGCCGCTGAAGGCGCGGCTGTCCGCGACGAAGCCCGTGAGCGCGTACTCGGAGAACAGCGCGATGTCGACCGACTCGGAGAGGTCGGCGGCGCGGGCGCGCACGTCATCCTCGTTTCGCGCCGGGTCGAGGTCGAACGCCGCGCGCTGTGGCACGGCGATGGTTGGACCGGTCACGCTCGGAGGAACGGATGGGCCGCGAAAAAGTGGCCCGGATAGTATCGGCGGTCGGTGCCACCCGGAGACGCGAAGCGAAGGGAAACGCTCTTTTTACAGTCGAACGGACTTCCGGCATATGAGTGACGGGGACGACGACACGACAGAACTCTCGCCCGAGAGCTTCGACGAGCGCCTGACCGAGGCCGAGGAGGCTCTCGAGGCGGCCGAGACCGAAGCCGACCTCGACGAGGTCGAGGCCACGCTCGACGAGATCGAGGCCGACGTGGAGGCCGCGGACCTGCCCGAACCGGACGACGAAGACGAGGACGACCCCGCCGAGGAACTCGAATCGCGCCTGTCCGACCTGCGCGACGAACTCGAATCCCAGCGCGGTCCCTACGCCGAAGACGCCGTCGAAACGCTCGAAGAGGCCAAGTCCACCATCGCAGACACCCGGTGGACCGAGCAGGGCGAAGGCGAAATCGTCGCCGCGGTCGAGACGTTCGCCGACGAGTTCAACGGCGTGCTCGACGCGAGCGTCTCCGTCGACGGCGACGACGAGGACTCCCTCACCGCCGCCGTCGACGACGCTGTCTCGGCCGTCGAAGCGGCCGACCTCGACGCCGACGAGGACGCAGAAACCATCGCGGACCTCATCGAGGTCGCCGACGGCCTCGCGGACGGCCTCGACGACGCCCAGGAGTGGGACGACCTCGAAACCCGCGAGAAGCTCCAAGTGCAGGGCTTCTACGACGTGCTCGGCCACTACAAGGACTACCCGCCGGAGCTGTCGGCGCTGAAGGAACACGAAAAGCGCGGCAACGTCGAGATGATTGCCCTCGCGTTCGAGAGCTTCCAGTCCGACTTCATGCAGGAGTACTGCATCGAGGCGTTCACGCGGATGAACGACGACAGCGCCTACGAGACCATCGAGGGGCAGGCCAAGCGCCGCGACAAGGGCGTCATCAAGGCCATCGGCAAGATGGCCGCCGAGGAGGGCGTCGAGATGCTCGTCGACTACGTCGACACCGACAGCGACCCCGCGCTCCAGAAGGTCGTGTTCAAGGCGCTCGGCGAAATCGGCTCCGAGGAGGCGACCCAGCCCATCGCGAACAAGCTCGTCACCGAGAACGACAACGTCCGCTCGGCCGCCGCGCGCGCGCTCGGCCTCATCGGCGACACCCGCGCCGTCGACCCGCTCTCGGACGTCGTCGCCGACGACGACGTGGACTCCGTCCGCGCCAGCGCCGCGTGGGCGCTCCGACAGATCGGCACGGAAGACGCGCTCGAAGCGGCCGCCGGCTACGTCGACGACCGCTCGTTCCTCGTCCAACGCGAGGCCGAACTCGCCGCCGAGTTCCTCGGCGACGACGTCGAAGCCGAAGCGACCGTCTGAGGCCGCACGACGACGCGACACCCTCGCGGTTCTGCGGTTCTCCTCTCGTGTTCTTTCTCTCGCAACCGCTCGCGCTGAGCCACCGGTCGCGAACGTTTTTGTAGGGTGACGCGACCACCGCGTGGTGTGTCTCGTCGCGCCCTCGCCGCCGCGCTCGCCGCCTCGCTCGTGGTCCTGCTCGCGGCCGTCGTTCCCGCGCCGATAGCGGCCGCGCCGGGCGAGACGAACGCGACGAACGCGCCCGACTCGGCTACCCCCGCCAACCCGTCGGCGTCCGGCGGCCCTCGAATCGTCTCCGCGCTGCCCGACCCGGCGACGCCCGACGACCGCGGCGAGTTCGTCGCCGTCGCCGCGCCCGCGGGAACCGAACTCTCGCTGTCCGACGGCGAAGACACCGTCTCGTTCGCCGCACCCGGCGGGACGGTCGCCGTCGCCGCCGACCCGGACGCGGCGGCGAACCTGACCGACCACCCCGTCGTCGCGCCCGGCCTCGACCTCGCCAACGGCGGCGAGACGGTCACGCTCCGCGTCGTCGGTGACGACGGCTACGAAGGGAGCGTCAGCGCCCCTATCGAAGGCGGAAACGGCGTCGTCGCCGACCGCCTTACCTACGACCGGAGCCACGAGGGCGCGCTCCTCGAACGCCGGGACGGCGCGTGGTCGTGGTGGCCGCGGTCCCTCCCCCGACGGGACGTCGCGACCCACGGCCCCGCGAACGCGACGCTGTTCGTCCTCCCGGACTCACCCGAGCGCCCGGTCTCGACGCTCCGGTCCGCGGACGAGCGGATTCTGCTCGCCGGCTACGTCGTCTCCTCCGCGCGCGTCGCCGACGAACTCGTCGCCGCCCGCGAGCGCGGCGTCGCCGTGTCGGTGCTGGTCGAAGACAGCCCGGTCGGCGGCTTTCCGCGGCGGTCGGCGCGGGTCCTCGACCGCCTCGTCGACGCCGGCGTCTCGGTCCGCGTCGTCGGCGACCCGCACTCGTTTCACCACCCGAAGTACGCCGTCGTCGACGACGCGGCGCTCGTGATGACCGAGAACTGGAAACCGGCCGGAACCGGCGGGCGAAAGAGCCGCGGCTGGGGCGTCGTCGCGCGCTCTCCGAGCGTCGCAGCCGACCTCGCGACCACCTTCGCTGACGACGCGGCGCTCCCGGAGACGGTCCCGTGGGAGACGTACCGAGTCGGTCGGTCGTTCGTCCGCACCGAGTCGGCGAACGGCTCGTATCCCTCCCGCATCGCGCCAGAGTCCGTTCGGGTCGACCGCGTCGCCGTCCTCCGCGCGCCCGACAACGCCGAGTCCGCGGTCGTCTCTCGACTCGACGCCGCCGACGCCCGAATCGACGTGCTACAGCCGACCGTCGAGGCCGGCGGGCCGTTCGTTCGCGCGCTCAAGCGCGCCGCCGACCGCGGCGTCCGCGTTCGGCTCCTCCTCGGGAGCGCGTGGTACGTGGAGGAGGAAAACCGCGCGCTCGCGGAGCGGTTGAACGAGTGGGCCGACAGGGCTGGAAAGCCGCTTTCGGTCCGCCTCGCGCGACCCGGCGGCCGGTACGGCGCGATTCACGCGAAGGGCGTCGTCGCCGACGACACCGCGCTCGTCGGCAGTCTCAACTGGAACCGACACTCGGCCCGCGAGAACCGCGAAGTCGTCCTCGCGCTGTCGGACCCGGCCGCCGCGGCGTACTTCCGCGGGGCGTTCGCGGCGGACTGGCGAGCGAGCGGGCGCGGGGCGGAGTCGAAGCCGGGGCTCGTCGCCGCGGCCGCCCTCGCGGTCGTCGTCGGAGTCGCGGCGCTCAGGCGACTGGAGTTCGAAGAATAAGTGTCCGCGTGAGCCGCGACTGCGACCTTACGCCGTCGTCGACAGCTCTTCGTCGATGTCGGCTTCGGCCATCTTCTCGACGAGGCTGTCGATGACCTCCTCGCGCATGCCGCTGACGAACTTGATGGAGCCGACGACGAGGTGGCCGCCGCCGGAGACGCCGCCTCCGACGACTTCCTCGTTCAGTTCGGCGACCATCCGCGGGATGTCGAGGCGGACGCCGTCAGAGCGGAGGACGGCGAAGTCGGGACCGTAGCCGATGGTGATGACCGGCTCGCCCGTCTCCTGGACCTTGCGGTCGTGGAGCTTGCCCGTGGTCTTGCCCGGCGCGGGGTAGGTAAAGCGGTGGGCCCACTTGTCGAGGTCGATGCGGTAGAGGTTGGCCCCGCTGTCGAGGCGCTCGTGTTCGAGGTGCGGTTCGGCCGCTTCGAGCTGACGGTCCACGTCGCGCTCGGCGCGCGTCGAGAGGAACTCGACGAGCTCGCGGTGTCGCTCATCGTCGTCGCAGCCGACGTTGAGCACGTCGTTGACGATGGACGCGCCGTCGTTGTAGCGCAGCCAGTGGGCGGCGTAGTCGAGCGCCTCGCCAACGTCGAGGAGCTGTTCGCGGTCGTAGCCCTCGTCCTCGGCGAGCGCGATGTAGTTGTCCATGACCTCCGCCTTCGAGCGGTCCGACAGCCCGGCGACGGCGGGGACGTGACGGAGTTCGTCGGTCACGTCGGGGTGAATCATCCGCGCGAGTTCAACGCACATCATGCCGGTCGTGATGCGGTAGTCCTCGTCGTGGAGGTACGGGTTGACGTGCGCATCGAGGAGGTGGTTGACCGCCTCGGGGTCGGGGTGGTGGTGGTCGACGACGGCGATGGGCACGTCGTAGTGCGCGAGGTTCTCGTAGGCGGGCACGTCCTCCTCGGTCGACCCGTTGTCGAGCATGAGCAGGAAGGGGAGCCGCTGGCCGTGGCGGGCGCGACCTTCGAGCGCGAAGTTCAGGTCGCGGGTCACGTCCTCCATCTCGTAGAACGGGGCCTTGCTCGGCAGGCGCTTGAACAGGTGACGCGGCGCGTCGGGGTCGTCGTGGACCTCGGTGATGAGCCGTTCGAGGGCCAGCTGGACCGGAACGGACGCGCACATGCCGTCGCCGTCGGCGTGGTGGCGGACGCGAATCGGGCGGCCTTCGAGGACCGTCCGGCGGAGCAGGCGGGCCACGTCTTCGAGGTCGCCGCGGAGCTTCTCGAACGCCGGCCACTCCACGAGCGGTTCGACCGGCTCGGGCTCGGCGCGCTCGTCGAGCGCGGCGTCGATGCGCTGGCGGGCGTCGGCCGCGGTCTCGTCGTCGAGAACGGTCAGACCGTCGACCTCGAGCTGGCGGGTCCCCTCGTGGTCTTCGACGGTGCCGGCCATGCGGACCACGTCGTCGAGGTCGACTTCGGGGAACGCGCGGACGCCGGCCTCTTCGAAGGCGGCGGCCGCGACGATGCCGGAGTCGTCGGCGATGCGGAAGACGGTCGGACCGCCGGTCTGCTTAATCTGCGTGACGACGCCCTCGACCGTGACCGAATCGCCGACTGTAAGGTTGGAGATAGGCGTGATGGTCGGTTCGTGGTCGACGGTCAGCGTGCGGTAGTCGTCGGGCGTTTCCTCGGCGAACGCGATGTCGCCGTTCTCTCGGACGGATTCGAGGCGGACGACCAGTCGGTCGCCGACCTCGTAGTCGGTCGAGAGATTGGACTCGTGGATGAGACCGGAGACGGAGTCGGAGATGTCGACGAAGATACCGTACTCCACGACGCCGTTGACGACGGCGTGGTAGTAGGCGTCGGTCTCGACGTCGTCGGCGGTACAGTTCGGTGCGAGATCGTAGACGATAGGTCGTGCGTCCGAATTCGGACCCGAGTCGTCGCCGGAATCCCCGGCGTGCTCGTCGCTCATGGTCCCGCTAGGTTAGGGGGTAGTGTTAAGCTTTACAAAAGCATCTCACGTGCGCGACCGGTTCCCACGACTCGATTCGCCCCGAACACTGCGGGGACTGGGCGTCAGTACCCGAGTTCGTCAAGCGCGTCTTCGACCGACGGGACGTAGTCTCCTCCGAAGACGCGGACGTGTTCGAGAAGGGGAAACAGCGCGTAGACGGGCGAGCGCTCCTCGAAGAAGCCGTCGGCGATGGGTCGTGACTCGTCGTAGGCGTCGAAGAAATCGTCGCCGGCGGCGTCGAACCAGTCGATGTAGGCGAGTTCGACCTCGGGGTGGCCGTAGTAACACGCCGGGTCGAGGAAGGCGACGACGCGGTCGCCGCGGACGCGGAGGTTCGCGCCCCAGACGTCGCCGTGGACGAGTCGCGGGGCCGCCGGCTCGACGAGGAGCGCGTCGAGGTCGCCCGCGACCGACTCGATTCGCTCGGCGGTCGCGTCCGGGAGTCCCGAATCGAGCGCCGCATCGGTCCACGGGAGGAGGCGCTGGTCGCGGAAGAACTCGACCCACGAGTCGGTCCACGGGTTCGGCTGACGGTACGGGCCGGAGAGCGTGTCGTAGGGGAAGCCGAACGCCGGCGCGGTCGTCTCGTGGAGCGCGGCGAGGTGGACGGCGAGGTCGCGCTCGGCGGCGGGAGTCAGGTCGGACGTCCCCTCGACGTAGTCGAGGACGAGCAGGCCGGGGTCGGCGTGGTGGACCGCGGGGACCGGGAGCCCGGCGGAACCGAGCGAGTCGAGCATCGCGGCCTCCACGTCGAGCGGCGTGTCGCCGACCTTGGCGACGACGGGGTCGTGCCCGTCGAAGTCGAGACGATAGACGCGCCCGACGTGCCCGCCGTCCAGTTCGGTCGTCGCGGTCGGCGGCGCGTCCGCGGAGAGCGCGTTCGTCACGCGGGCGACGAGGTCGGAATCGAGCGTCACACCGGAGTTCGGGCGAGCGCCGACCTCAGTATGGCGGTTCCGTTCCGGCGATCGACTCGGCGTTCCGGAACCCTTAGATGGAGCGCCCGCGGACGGTTCGGTATGCGACTCTTCCGGTCGCGGGAGGTCGTCGGCATCGCCGCCGACGCCCTCGACTTCGCGCTCGAAGCCTCTGCGGAGACGCATCCGAACGAGTACATGGGACTCCTCCGCGGCGAGGACGCCCGCCGACTCGGCGTCGACCGCGACGGCTACGTCGTGACGGACGTGCTCATCATCCCGGGGACCGTCTCGGACCCCTACAGCGCGACCGTCAGGAACGACCTCGTGCCGAACGACTTCCGCGCCGTCGGGTCGATTCACTCGCACCCGAACGGCGTCCTCCGACCGAGCGACGCCGACCTCGACACCTTCGGGAGCGGCCGGGTCCACATCATCATCGGCGCGCCCTACGGCCTCGATGACTGGGAGGCGTTCGACCAGTCGGGCGAGGTCCGCGACCTCGACGTGCTCGACGTCGACCTCCCCGACCCCGAATCGTTCTTCGACTTCACGCAGGACGACATCGACGCGGAGTTGGACCGATGAGACGGGTCATCGCCCAGGGGACCTTCGACATCCTCCACCCCGGTCACGTCCACTACCTCTCGGACGCCGCGTCGCTCGGCGACGAACTCCACGTCATCATCGCCCGCGGCGAGAACGTGACGCACAAGCCGAAGCCGATACTCGACGACCGCCAGCGCCGCGACATGGTCGCCGCGCTCGACGTGGTCGACGAGGCGCACCTCGGCCACGCCGAGGATATCTTCGTCCCTATCGAGAAAATCGACCCCGACGTCATCGTCCTCGGCTACGACCAACACCACGACGAGTCGGGCATCAAAGCCGCCCTCGACGCCCGCGGCATCGACTGCGAGGTCACGCGCGCGACGCCGCGCGAGCAGCGCCACGACGACGAACTCCTCTCGACGGGCCGCATCATCGACCGCATCGTCGAGCGGCGCTGTTGAGACCTCGCCCGTCTTCGACGCACGACCCGATTCGCCGACGTTTCGAAGCGTTCTCTGACGGCCGAACGCGACGAGCGCGAGCGTCGTCACTCGGCGGGGAGTGTCGAAAGAGAAGGGAGGTCCGTTACTGCGTGGAGTTCGTCGCGGTGGAGTTCGAAGACGAGGACGACGACTCGCTGTTGGCCGACTGCTGCTCGTCGAGCCAGTTCTGGTACTCTTCCTGCGAGACGACTTCGACGGTGAAGTACATCTGAGAGTGCGCGACGCCGCAGTACTCAGTACAGTAGCCCTGGTAGGTGCCCTCCTCGTAGGCGACGGTCTTGATGGTGTTCGTCGAACCCGGCATCGCGTCCTGCTTGAGGCCGAGTTTGGGGACGTGGAATCCATGTATCACGTCCGTTGCAGTCACCTGGAAGTAGACCGGGCGGTCCTTGGGGATGACAATCTCGTTGCCGGACGTGAAGTTACCCTCTTCGGGGTAGTACATGTTCCAACCCCACTGGTAGGCTTCGGCCGTGACGACGACCGGGTCGTCGTCCATGGCGATGTCGTTGCCCTGGTGCGTGACGTTTTCGTTGGCCAGCACGCCGTAGGAGGCGACGCCGACGAAAAGCAGGATAATCGCTGTCGCGATGGTCCACGTGATTTCGAGCCGGCGGTTCTCCTTGGTCGGCAGTGCGCGCTCGCTGTTGCGGAACTTGATGACCGTGTAGAGGAGGATGACCTCCACCAGCACGGTAATCGGGATAGCGACGTACAGCAGCTTCCCGTTGAGCTGGTTGATAAGTTCCGACGTGGCGGACGCCTGCGCGGCGGCGGGGGTGGCAACGAGCGCCATCACGACCGTCGCGAGCAGGGACGCGAGCGCGAAACGCGTCTTTCTCATGCTGAGCGAGACTTAGGAACAACCGCATAAATGCATACCGACTCTCGGCCCGCCGTTTATCAACCCGCCCCCGCCATATCGCGGGGAGCGGCACCCGAACGCGAGGCGGAAAAGCGCGGGTCCTAAATACGGGACGGCCCAACAGGCCCGTAGGTGAATTTCGTGGCCACGAATCGCGATTCGAACACGTTCCACGGCCTGCTCGCCGCGACGGCGATGGGCGTCTATCTGCTTCTCATCGTCGGCGCGACGACCGCGCTCACGGACGCGACCGCCGCGTGTAGCGCCTGGCCCGCGTGCGGAGACGGCTTTTCGCTCCCCGCGACGCTCGACGGCTGGGTCGCCCTCGGTCACCGCGTCGCGGCCGTCCTCGTCGGTCTCCTCACGCTCGCCACGCTCGTCTCGGCGTGGCGAACCGACACGTCCCGCCGGGTGAGAGCAACCGTCACTGCGTCGGCGGTGCTCTACCCCGCACAGGCCGGTCTCGGCGCGGTCGTCGCCACCGTCGGCGTCGGCCCCGCGCTCTCGACGCTCCACTTGGTTCTCGGGATGGTCATCTTCGGCGGCTTCGTCGCCGCGCTCGCGTGGACGCTCGAAGCGGCCACCGGCGACCCCGACGACGCGCCGGTCGGCACCCCGTCGATGAGCCCCCCGACCGACGACGGCGAGCGACCGCCGGTCCCGACCGAACCTGTCGCCCGCGCGAAGGCGACGGTCAACGCGTACTTCCGGCTCATGAAGCCGCGGCTGATGTGGCTCCTCTGTCTCGTCGCGTCGGCGGCGATGGCGCTCGCCGGCACCGTCTCGCCCGGCCTCACGCCCGAGGTCATCGCGGCGACACTCGGCGGCGGCGTCCTCTCTATCGGCGCGTCCGGCACGTTCAACCACGTTCTCGAACGCGACGTGGACCGCCGGATGCAGCGGACGAGCGACCGGCCGCTTGCGGTCGACCTCGTGCCCGTCCGCAATGCCGTCGCGTTCGGCCTGCTTCTGACGGTCGCGTCGGTGGCGCTGTTCGCGTCCGTCAACTGGCTCGCGGCCGTCCTCGGCGTCGTCGCTATCGCCTTCTACAGCGTCGTCTACACGCTCATCCTGAAGCCAAACACGGTCCAGAACACCGTCATCGGCGGTGCGGCCGGCGCGCTTCCGGCGCTCATCGGCTGGGTCGCCGTCACCGGCGACGTCGGCCTCGGCGGCGTCGTCCTCGCCGTGGTCATCTTCCTGTGGACGCCCGCGCACTTCTACAACCTCGCGTTGGCCTACAAGGACGACTACGCCCGCGGCGGCTTCCCGATGATGCCCGTCGTCCGCGGCGAGACCGAGACGCGAAAACACATCCTCTGGTGGCTCGGCGCGACGCTCGTCGCCGCCGCCGGCCTCGCGGTCATGGACGCTCTCGGGGTCGTCTACCTCGTGACGAGCATCCTCTTCGGCGGCGCGTTCCTCTACTTCGTCGTGCGCCTGCACTACGAGCGCGACGACACCGCCGCGTTCCGGGCGTTCCACGCCTCGAACGCCTACCTCGGCATGCTGCTCCTCGCCATCGTCGTCGACACGCTCGCGCTCTGAGCCCCGACCGCTACTCCCCACACATGGCAACCGCATCCGCACTCCCCCGCCCCTCGCGGGCCAGTCTGCTCCGCGCCGCCTTCGCCGTGAACACGACGCTGATCCTAGCGTTCGTCTACCTGCTTTTCACCGAGGCGAGCGTCGGCGCGCCGCGCTACGCGCTCTACGGCGTCGCGTGGGTCATCGTCGGCCTCTGGGTCATGTTCGACACCGACGTCGCGCCCGCCTCCGCCGCGACGAAGCGCAAGGCGGCCGTCGTCGCGGTCGGCTACTTCGCGCTCCTCGCGGTCGCCGGCGGCCTCGTCACCTCACCCGTGCCCGGCGGCACGAACGGCGTCCGCGTCGCCTTCCTCCCGCCGGGGTGGGGCCCGGCGCTCGTCTACGGCGGCGACCTGTTCAACCTCGTCCTCATGCCGGCGCGCGTGGTCGGCTACGCGGCGCTCGCGTTCCTCGTCTACGACACGGTCGTCGAGGCGGCGGGCGCGGCCGTCTCCGGGGTCGTCGGCCTGTTCTCTTGTGTCTCGTGTTCGTGGCCCATTCTCGCGTCGGTCGCCACGAGCGTCTTCGGCGGCGGGACGGCCATCGCCGCGACCGTGACGACGCTCTCGTACGACCTCTCGACGCTGGTCTTTCTCGTCACCGTCGTCTTGCTCCGGTGGCGACCCGGCTTCGGGACGTCGTAGTGACGGTCCCAGGAGCGCTCGCGGCCCGCCCCCTCGCTTTTACGCGCTCGCCGTGAACGTCCGGTCATGACAAGCGTCGAAATCGAATACTGCGTTCCCTGCGGCTTCCTCGACCGCGCCGAGCAACTACAGCACGCGCTGCTCGAACAGTTCGGCGACCGGCTCGACCGCGTGGCGCTCGTGACGGGCGACCACGGCGTTCTCACCGTCACCGTCGACGGCGAGCGCGTCTGGGACAAGTCGGAAGACGAGTTCGACCCGGACCTCGTGCTCCGGCGGGTCCGCCCGCACGTCGACTGAACGGGGCGGGACGTGAAGTCACTCGAACACGCCGTCGTCGGGGCGGTCGCCGGGGCAGTCGCCGCGGTCGCGTTGGACCCGCCGGGGAGCCTGCCGCTTCTCGTCGCCGGCGCGGTCTTCGTGAGCGTCTTCATCGACCTCGACCATTTCGTCATCGCCCGCGTCCAGCGCGGCGACTGGGCGAACCTGCGGCTCGCGGTGACGAACCCGCGGGTCGGCCTCCTCGACCAAGAGCGGGTGTTCGAGGAGTTCGACACCGAGTTCAATCGCAAGCGACTCCTGAGCCACCACCTCGTCGGCGGCGTCGCCGTCGGCGCGGTCGCGCTCTCGGGACTCGGGTCGCTCGCGGCGTTTCTCGCGGTCGTGCTCTACGTCCACGTCGTCTGCGACTACCTGCGAGACCTCGGCATCGCGTGAAAAGAGTCGCAAGCTGGTCCGGTCGCCCGCGTCGCCCGCGGTCGCTTAGTGGCCCCAGCGCCGACCGTCTTCGTCGTAGCGGGCGTTCATGATGCGCTCCCACTGGTCGGTCGAGATGTCCACGTCGGCCGCGCCGACGTTCTCGTCGAGTTGGTCGGTCGTCCGCGCGCCGACGATGGGAACGACGGTCGCCTCGGGGTAGTCCATCAGCCAGCGGAGCGCGACCTGCGCGGGGCTGGCATCGACTTCGTCGGCGACCGCGCGAATCTCGTCGAGCACCTTCCAGCCGCGCTCGGAGACGTAGAACCGGTCGAACCGCTCGTCGAACGACCCGCGCGCGCCGTCGGGCGCGACGTACTCGGTCGGGTCGTCGGAGTCGGTGCGCTCGTACTTGCCCGTGAGGAAACCGCCCGCGAGCGGCGAGTACGGACAGACCGCGATGTCCTGGTCGCCGCACGCGTCGAGGTAGTCTTTCACGTCCTCGTAGTAGCCGGCGTGGAACAGCGGCTGGGTCACGTCGAAGCGGGCGTAGTCGTGCACGTCGGACTTCCACAGCGCCTTCGTGAGCTGCCACGACGCCATCGTGGACGCGCCGAGGTAGTTGACCTTCCCCTCCTCGACGAGGCCGTTGAGCGCCCGGAGCGTCTCCTCGATGGGCGTCTCCTCGTCCCAGCGGTGGATGTAGTAGAGGTCGAGGTAGTCGGTGTCGAGGCGGTCGAGCGTGCCCTCGATCTGGTTGCGGATGTGGGTCCGCGAGAGGCCGCGACCGTTGGGGTTGTCCTCGTCGAACGGGAAGTACACCTTCGAGGCGAGCACGTAGTCCTCGCGGTCGCGCTCGGCCAGCCAGTTGCCGATGTACTCCTCGGAGGTGCCGTTCGGGTTGCCGTAGACGTTGGCGGTGTCGATGAAGTTCCCGCCGCGCTCCTCGAACGCGTCGAGGAGTTCGTGGGCCTCCTCCTCGTCGGTCTCGAGGACGCCGCTGTTCTTTCGACCGAATCGCCACGTGCCGAAGCACAACTCAGAGACGCGGGTGCCGGTCGACCCGAGTCGTCGATAGTCGAGGCTCATGGTCGATGCCACGACGGCGGGCGACTAAAGCGTGCGAGTAGCGGCGAGACGCTCAGCCTTGTTCGTCGGCGTCGGGCGATTCGGCGCGGGTCGCGTCCGTCTCGAACTCGAACAGTCCGCGCGCGACCGGCGCGCCGCCGAGCGCGAGCGCGAGGAGGAGCACCGCGAACCCGACGGTGACGAACCCCTGCGACGGGTTCTCGGCGAGCGACGTGACGTGGAGGGCCACCCCGACCAACGCGAGTACGACGGCGAACCGCTGGAGGACTGCGTCGTCCATGGCCGACCCACACGAGCCACCCGGGAAGCCCTTGCGACTCGCCCGCACGCTTTTGCGGCTTCCGCGCGACTACTACGCCATGTTCAGAGTCGCAGGTATCGGCCTCGGAAGCCTCGGCGTGCTGGAGTGCCGCTTGCTCAACGAACTGGAGGGCGTGCGCGTCGTCGCCGGCGTCGACCCCGTAGACGAGGTGCGCGAGCGGTTCGGAGACGAGTTCGACGTGCTGACCTACGAGACGACCGAGGAACTGCTGGACGCCGAGTTCCTCGACGCGGTGACCATCGCCTCACCGCACACCAAGCACTTCGACCAGGCGCTCGCGGCGCTCGACGCCGACCTCCACGTCCACCTCGAAAAGCCGATGGTGACCGACCTCGGCGGCGCGCGGGCGCTCGTCGACCGCGCCGAGGAGCGCGGCCTCACCCTCGCGGTCGGCTACCAACGCCGCTTCGACCCGCGGTTTCACGAACTCAGGCGCGTCATCGACAGCGGCCGCATCGGCGACCCGCACATGGTGGTCTGCCACCTCGAACAGGAGTGGATTCGCTGGACGAAAGACGAGTGGCGCGGCGACCCGTCCCTCTCGGGCGGCGGCCAACTGTACGACTCGGGGTCGCACCTCCTCGACGCGGTGCTCTGGGTGACGCGCTCGAAACCGGTGACGGTCGCCGCGGCGGTCGACCACCGCGGCCACGACGTGGACGTGAACTCGGCGCTCGCGGTCGTCCTCGACCGCGACGGCGACCGCCTCACCGCGAGCGTGGGCGTCTCCGGCGACGGACAGAGCGTCCCCGACCCCGGCGAGTCGCTCCGCGTCATCGGCACCGAGGGGATGGTCGCCTTCGACGGCGAGACCATCGAGGTGGCCGAGGGGGGGATGACCTACACCGCCACGCCGCCGACGCCCGACTTCGAGGAGTTGACCCGGAAGAAGCTCCGGAACTTCGTGGACGCCGCGCGCGACGAGGCCGACCTCGCCATCCCGGCCGAGGACGCTCTCCACGTGACCGCGCTGACCGAGGCTGCCTACGAGTCGGCGACGACGGGCAGGCGAGTCAACGTCGACGGCGACGCCTGAGTCGCGGACGCTGGAACGACTTGCCCCCGACCTCAGACGCCGGTCAGCCGGTTCAGCGCGCCCGACGACCCGGTGACAATCGGCCGGTCGCTGGTGCAGACGTACAGTTCGCCGTCGGGGGCGCGGCCGAACGCGAGGACGTTCGTCCCCCCGTCGTCGCGGTCCGTCACGGGAATCTCCGCGATGTCCCACGGCCGCGACTCGCTCGGGCGGGCGGCGAACAACCGTCCCTCAGACTGCCAGTCGGCGAAGACGTACGCGCCCGAGAGCGCCGAAATCGACTCGCCGCGGTAGACGTGGCCGCCGATGACGGCCACGCCGGACGGTCCGTCCCCGCTGTGGGGGTACTCCAGCACCGGGTCGAGAAGCGGTGCGCCGTCGGGCGTCTCGGTCGGGCAGTCGTCGGCGCGGAAGCAGTGTGCGCCCTCGCGAACGTTCCAGCCGTAGTTGCCGCCGCGCTCCAAGAGGTTCACCTCCTCCCACGCGCCCTGTCCCACGTCGGCGACGTAGCAGTCCTCGCCGTCGAACGAGAGCCGCCACGGGTTTCTGAGCCCCCACGCGTACTGCTCGTCGAGGCCGTCGGAGCCGACGAGCGGGTTGTCCTCGGGGATTCCGTACGGCCGGTCGTCGTCGCCGGAGACGCCGCCGGTGGAGTCCACGTCGATGCGGAGGACGCTCCCGAGGAGGTTCTCGGTCACGTCCTGTCCGTTGCCGCCCGGAACGGCGTCGTACCAGTCGTCGACGTGGCCGCGTCCCTCGTCGTTCGCGCCGCCGCCGTCGCCCGTGGCGACGTAGAGATAGCCGTCCGGACCGAACGCGACGGCTCCGGCGTTGTGGTTCGACTGGGGCTCGGGGCTGTTTCTTATACACATCTCTGATG
>NZ_AOLG01000009.1 GCF_000336815.1 Haloferax prahovense DSM 18310 | reverse complement strand
TCAGAGATGTGTATAAGAGACAGGTACCGGAGGTAGAGCCGCCCGTTGTCGGCGAACTCGGGGTGGAAGGCGACGCCGAGGAAGCCGCGTTCGTCGTAGCCGTTGAGGTCGACGATGCGGTCGGTGATGTCGAGGTACGGCTCGCTCTGTAGTCCCGAGTCGTCGTGCAGCCAGATTCGACCGGGCTGGTCGACGACGAACCGCCGCGACCCGCCGAACGCCTCGGGGATGGCCACGTCGACCGGCGAGGCGAACCCGGTCGCCAGCGTCTCGTAGGCGACTTCGAGACCCGCGAGTGAGCCGTCGGACCCGCCGTTCGCGGTCGCGGTCGCCCCGTCAGTCTCGTCTGGCGTCGCGTCGCTGTCGGTCGTTCCCCCGGCTCCGTCGTCGGTCGGGGCGCTCGCACAGCCCGCGAGGCCGCCGAGGAGGGTCGCGCCGGTCGCGGCGAGGAAATCGCGTCGGGAACCGTTCATGTCAACGTAGAGCGGCGCGACCGGAGTAAGGCTTGCTACGACCGGGCTGGCGAGCCCTCCCCCGTTCGCCCACCGCCCCGCGACTCGAATCGAGCGGCGATTCCGAATCCCTTACCACCCGATAGTGACGACGGGTACGACATGGACGCGGTACTCGCCGCCGACGACCTCAGGAAGTCCTACGGCGACGTGGAGGCGCTCTCGGGCGTCTCCCTGTCGGTCGCCGAGGGAGAGGTCTTCGGCCTCATCGGTCCGAACGGCGCGGGGAAGACGACGCTGGTTCGCGCCCTCACGGGCACGACCGCGGTGGACTCGGGGTCGGCGGCCATCCTCGGACGCGACCCGACCGAGGTCGACCGCCAGCGCCTCGGCGTCCTCCCGCAGGAGTTTCGGCCCGCGGGTCGGCTCTCCGCCCGCGAACTCGTGGCCTACTACGCGGGGCTCTACGACGACGCCCGCGACCCCGACGCGGTGCTCGACGAGGTCGGCCTCGCCGACGCCGCCGACACGTGGTACGAGAACCTCTCGGGCGGCCAACAGCGCCGCGCCTGCATCGCCCTGACGCTCGTCAACGACCCCGACGTGCTGTTCTTGGACGAGCCGACGACCGGCATCGACCCCGCGGGTCGCCGGTCGCTGTGGGGGCTCGTCGAGGACCTCGCCGCCGGCGGGACGACGGTGTTTCTCACCAGCCACTCGATGGAGGAGATAGAGCGCCTCGCCGACCGCGTGGGCCTGCTCAACGCGGGCGGACTCGTCACGGTCGGCGAGCCGGACGACCTCGTCGCCGAGTACGGCGGCGAGAGCCGCCTCGTGGTCCGGACCGACGGCGACGCCGACGCGGCCCTCGGGTCGGTGTCGCTCCCGGCCGCGCTCGACGCGACGGTGTCGGGAGACGGCATCACCGTCCACGGCGTCGGCCCGCGCGACATCGGCGACGTGGTCGCCGCCTTCGACGACGCGGGCGTCGTCTACGAGTCGCTCGTCTGGAAACAGCCCGGCCTCGAAGAGGTCTACCTCTCGTTGACCGGCGAGCAGTTCGAGGCGGCCCGGCCCGCCGCGGCCGCCGCGGCCGGAGGTGACAGATGAGCCTCGCCGCCCGCGTCCGCGCTGAGTTCGTCGCCTCGTGGCACGCGTTCCTCCGGCGGCGGACGGCGGTGTTTTTCACGTTCTTCTTCCCCGCCATCATCGTCGTCATCTTCGGGGCGCTCGTGCAGACCCAGCCGACCGGCGGCGGCCTGTTCGCCGAGCCGAAGGAGTACTACATCGCCGGCTACCTCGCGGTCGTCGTGCTGTTCACCCCGCTGTCGCGCGTCGGCAGCACCATCGCGCGCCACCGCGAGGGAAGCCGCTTCGAGAAGCTGGCGACGACGCCGCTGTCTCGGGCCGAGTGGCTCCTCGCGCACTCGCTCGTCAACGTCGTCGTCATCGGCCTCGCGGCGCTGTTGCTCCTCGCGCTGTCGGCGCTCGTGACGGGCGCGTCGATTCCGCTGGCTCCCGCGACGCTCGCCATCGTCCCCTTCGTCGCGCTCGGCGTGACGCTCTTCTGCGGCCTCGGGGCCGTCATCGGGAGCGTCGCCGACTCGCAGGACGGCGTCATCGCCGCGAGCAACGCCATCGCGCTGCCCCTGCTCTTCCTCTCGGAGACGTTCGTGACGCCCGACCTGCTTCCGCCGTGGTTCGTCCCGGCGCTGAACCTCTCGCCGCTCACGTACTTCGCCCGCGGCGTCCGGGCGCTCACCTACGGCGGCGGCGACTGGCTCACCAACCTCGCGGTGCTCGCGGTGCTCGCGGTCGCGTTCTTCGCGGCGGGCACGGCAGCGATTCCGCGGACCGACTGAGGAGGCGCACCGCCCGCCTGCGGCGCTCGGGGGCGCTCCCGAGGGCGTCCGACGCGCCTGCAAACTCAAGCCTTAACCCGCGGCCGACCCCACGTGGGGGCATGGTCGAAACTGAGACGTACACCATCGAAGGACCGGACGGAGACACCGAAGCACTCGAACTCCCCGCGGGCCTCGTCGATATCTTCTCGGAGCAGGGCGAAGACCCGACCGACGTCGTCGCCGACGTCGTCGTGCAGGCGTTCGCACAGCAGGCGCACGTCGTCGCTCACCACAGCGAGGGCGGTGCACCGGCCGACATCGCCGAAATCAACGAGAAGATGGAAGAGCTGTTCGAGGACCGCTTCGGCGTCCCGCTCTCCGACGCGCTCGGCCACTCGCACTAAGTCGAGTTCGCGGTTGCTGTTTTCGCTGCCGTTCCGAGTCGAAGGCGAGAGCCGCGCGTCTGAGCCGCCGTGGCGGGTCCGCGGCGCTCAGATGAACGCCAGCGGCACCATGACGGCGAAGCCGGCGGCGAGTCCGGCGAGCAGTTCGACCCGACCGCCGCGCGGGAGGCGCTCGCCGAGTTCGAGCGCCTCGGGGATGAACTCCGTGAGGACGAGAAAGACCATCGCGCCCGCGGCGAAGCCGAAGCCGAACGGGAGGAACTCCCGCGCGATGCGGACGAAGTAGAAGGCGATGACCGCGCCGATGGGCTGGGGCAGACTGGAGAAGATAGCCCACCAGACGAGCTTCCAGTTCGAGACGTTCATCGACCGCAGCGGGATGGAGATGGCGAGCCCCTCGGGGACGTTGTGAATCGAGATGGCGAGAGTCATGAACACCGCGAGCAGCGGGACGACGAACCCGAACAGCTGGAAGCCGCCGTCGAGGCCGAGGTCGGCGAAAGAGACGCCGACGGCGACGCCCTCCGGGAAGCTGTGGACGGTGAGGATGCCGAGAATCAACAGCAGTTTGCGGAAATCGGCCTCCTCGTACTGCTTCGGGTTGACCTCCGCACCCTCGATGACGCGATGGGCGACGAGGACGAGTGCGACGCCCGCGAGCATCCCGATACCGAGTTGGAGCGGCGTCCCGTTGGCGAGCCCCTCGAAGACGAGTCCGAACAGTGACGCCGACACCATGATGCCCGAGGCGATACCCCACAGCGCCACGTTCCAGCGGTCGCTCACGTCGGAGACGAAGAAGAACGGAATCGCGCCGAGTCCGGTCGCGATGGCCGTGACGAGCCCGGCGAGAAAGACGAACGCGAGCGCAGAAAACTGGTCCATACCGAACGTAATCATTCGGTACCGATAAGTATTATCATATTCCATATACTTTTGGTTGGCCTAAACTCTGAATTGCGGATAGCTGCGCTCTACTGATTTAGACGGGCCAAAAATCCCCGTCATATTTATAATCGATATTCTGATATGTACGTCGGCGTGAGCGATTGCTCGCCGGCGATAGACGGTGAAGAAAAGACGTCGGTTCCGCGGTACACTCGTACCGAGCGCACCGGACGCACCGGGTGGAGCGTGTTCAGTCGTCGGCCGGCGACGCGCCCTCCGGCGAGTCGCTGTCGCCGCCCATGGGCGAGACGGGGGTGGCCGCGACGGAGCGGGCCGAACCCATCCAGCGCTCGACGTTGGCCGAGACGTAGTCGCGCGCGCCGAAGGCGACCGCGCCGCCGACGCCGATGGCGAGGGCCGCGGCGATGCCCCAGGCGAACGCCTGCGCGATGGTGAACAGGATGGCGACGTCGATGCCCATCGTGCTCAGGCCGATGACGACGGCGGTGAAGTAGAGGAACATCCGGGTGCCGACCGCGAAGACGCTCGTGTACGGCGTCTCGGTCGCTGCGCGGGTCCGCGTGATGGCGTCACCGATGAAGTCGGCGACGACGAACCCGAGGACGACGACGAGCAGGCCGGCCACGAACGACGGCGCGTACGACGCCGCGGTCGAGACCCATTCGGAGAACAGGTCGACCGCGAGCACGTCGGCGGCCGCGAGCACGGCGATGGCGTAGACGAACCACTTACCGAGCGTCCCGAACGCGCCCGAGACGGCCTTTTCGGTCCCGCCGAGAATCTTCCCGACGGGCGTTGCCAACACCGCCTTGTCGACCTCGACGCGGTCGGCGACCCGCGTGATGAGTCGGGCGGCGATGCTGCCGATGAACCAGCCGACGATGAGTATTAACAGCGCGCCCACGAGCCGCGGGACGAACGCGAGCACGGCGTTAGTCAACTCTGCGATGGACTCTGTCAACGTGACTTGTAACGGGTACATTGTTCCGGGTGGAACATCGCGCGCCCGACAGTTAGTTAAGAATATAAGAACCGTGAATAAAATCATCTCGTAATCGGAACCCTCCGATTTCGCCGATACTCGGTGAAACCGGACGGAGCGGCGGGCTACGGGTCGAAACGTCCGTTCCTCGTTCGACTCGCTCACCGGCGAGACAGTCTCGGGTGCGGGTGCGTCCGTCGTGGTTTAATCTCAGCTTGATTCGTCGCCGCGGTCGCGGGACCCAGTGCGCTCGTCGGCGAGGCGGCCGAGCTGTGTCGCGATTTCTTCCATGGCGACGACGAGTCGAGCGGCGTACCAGAGGACGACGACGGTGACGACGAGGAACACCCACGCGAGAATCTGCTGGGCGATGAGGAGCGCGTAGGCGAGCGTCAACACGAGGAAGACTACGACGGCGACTTTCGCGCCGGTGGAACGATGGAGGGGGATGTCGTCGGGTGATGGCGACATAGCCCGTTGTTCTTGGGGGGAGAAGTTATGTATTTGGCCGCCGCGGGCCGGCGGGGTCGACCCCCCTGCTGACGAGCGTAACCGGCCCAATTCTGTGGTATAAATCACGAACCATACCGATTAATTGCGCTACTGTATCGTGCCACCAAAGGCCGTGAGACGCCCCACACCACCGAGTTTATCAGTCAATGACGGGAATCAACAACCAATGGGAGAGCTATCCGAATTGTTCGCGCCGAACCGAATCGCGGTGGTCGGTGCGACCGAGCGCGAAGGAGCAATCGGGCGGGCAATCATGGACAACCTCATCGACGAGTTCGACGGTGAGGTCGTTCCGGTCAACCCCAAGTACGACGAACTGTTCGGCCTGCAGTGCTACGGCGACGTCGGTGAGACGAACGCCGACCTCGCGGTCATCGTCGTTCCTCCGAAGGTCGTCCTCCCCGCGATGAAGTCCGCCGGGGAAGCGGGCATCGAGAACGTGGTGGTCATCACCGCCGGCTTCGGCGAGACGGGCAGCGAGGGCGCCGCCCGCGAGCAGGAACTCCGCGACATCGCCGAGGAGTACGACCTCAACGTCGTCGGCCCGAACAGTCTGGGAATCATGAACACGGACGTGGGCATGAACGCGACGTTCGGCCCCGACATGGCCCTCGACGGCAACATGTCGTTCATGAGCCAGTCGGGCGCGTTCATCACGGCCGTCATCGACTGGGCCAACGACGAGGACATCGGCTTCAAGGACATCGTCTCCTTGGGCAACAAGGCCGTCCTCGACGAGGCCGACTTCATCGAGGCGTGGAACGACGACCCCGACACCGAGGTCATCATCGGCTACCTCGAAGGCATCTCGGCGGGCCGCGAGTTCATCGACTCCGCCCGCGACGTGACGAAGGACACGCCCATCGTCCTCGTCAAGTCCGGGAAGACCGACGCTGGCGCGCAGGCCGCCTCCTCGCACACCGGCACCATCGCCGGCTCCGACGCGGCCTACGAGGCCGGCCTCGAACAGGCGGGCGTCATCCGCGCGGACTCCGTCCAGCACCTGTTCGACACCGCCCGCGTGCTGGGCGACCAGCCGCTCCCCGAGAACAAGGACGTCGCCGTCATCACGAACGCCGGCGGCCCCGGCGTCATGACGACCGACGCCATCGGCGAGTCGGAGCTGCAGATGGCCGACTTCACCGACGAGACGCTCGAAGCGTTCTCCGAGTCGCTGCCCGCCGAGGGGAACATCTACAACCCGGTCGACATCGTCGGCGACGCCGACAACGACCGGTTCAAGGAGGCCCTCGACGTGGCGCTCGCCGACGACAACGTCGGCATGGCGCTCGTCCTGACCTGTCCGACGGCCGTCCTCGACTACAACCAACTGGCCGCCGACACCGTCGAACTCCAACAGGAGTACGACAAGCCCATCGCGGCCTGCTTCATGGGCGGCGAGCGCGTCGAAACCGCGTCCGACGTGATGAAAGACGCCGGCATCCCGAACTACTTCGACCCCTCGCGCGCCGTCGACGGCCTCGAAGCCCTCTCGGAGTACGCCGACATCCGCCAGCGCGAGTACGACGCGCCCACCGAGTTCGACGTGGACCGCGAGCGCGCCCGCGACATCCTCGAAACCGTCAAGGAACGCGACGAGACCCGCCTCGGGGTCGAGGCGATGGAACTGCTCGACGCCTACGGCATCGAGACGCCGACGGGTGACATCGTCGACGACCCCGCCGACGCGCTGGAAGTCGCCGAAAACATCGACGGCGACGTCGTGATGAAAATCGTCAGCCCGGACATCCTCCACAAGTCCGACATCGGCGGCGTCAAGGTCGGCGTCGAAAACGAGGACGTCTACGACGCCTACGAGGACCTCATCACCCGCGCGAAGAACTACCAGCCCGACGCCAACATCCTCGGCGTGCAGGTCCAGGAGATGGTGAACCTCGACGACGGCGTCGAGACCATCGTCGGCATGAACCGCGACCCGCAGTTCGGCCCGCTCATGATGTTCGGCCTCGGCGGCATCTTCGTGGAAATCCTCGAAGACACGACGTTCCGCGTCGCGCCCGTCTCCGAGGCGGAAGCCGAGGACATGACGAAGGAAATCGACGCCGCGCCGATGCTCCGCGGTGCCCGCGGTAACGACCCGGTCGACATCGGCGGCATCACGGAGACCATCCAGCGGCTCTCCCAACTGGTCACCGACTTCCCGGCCATCCTCGAACTCGACATCAACCCGCTCGTCGCGCTGCCGGACGGCGTGAAGGCCGTCGACGTTCGACTCACCGTGGACCCGGACGAACTTTAAACACTTCACCACCCTACCATTCAACAATGAACACGGTACTCGTCACCTCGACCGGAGAAAGCACCGGGAAGACCGCAATCACGCTCGCACTCGGCGTCCTCGCCAAGGAGCGCGGACTGGACGTGGGCTACATGAAGCCCAAGGGCACCCGCCTGCAGTCCAGCACCGGAAAAACCCTCGACGAGGACCCGATGCTCGCCCGCGAACTGCTCGACATCGACGCGGAGATGCACCAGCTCGAACCCGTCGTCTACTCCCCGACGTTCATCCAGGGTGCCGTCCGCGGCAAGGAGAACGCCGAGGAGCTTTCGGAGGTCATCTCCCACCACTTCGAGGACATCTCGGCCGGCAAGGACCTGATGCTCATCGAGGGCGGCGGCTCCTACCGCACCGGCGGCATCGTGGACCTCACCGACGGCGACGTGGCGAACCTCCTCGACGCCGAGGTCATCCTCGTCGCCGACTACCAGCACCCGAGCGACCTCGACGACGTGGTCGCGGCGGTCGAAGACATCGGCCCCGACCGCCTCGCGGGCGTCGTCTTCAACCGCGTGAGCGACGCCTCCTACGACGAACTCGAAACGGAGGTCGCGCCGTTCCTCGAAGCCCGCGGCGTCCCCGTCCTCGGCGTCGTTCCGACCGAAAAAGATCTCGCGGGCGTCACCGTCGAGGAACTCGCGAACGAACTCGGCGCGGACTTCGCGACCGACGCGCCGACGGACGCCTTCGTCGAGCGCTTCCTCGTCGGCGCGATGGGCGGCGACGCGGCGCTTCGCTACTTCCGCCGCACGAAGAACGCCGCGGTCATCACCGGCGGCGACCGCGCGAACATCCAGCGCGCCGCGCTCGAAGCCCCCGGCGTCAAGTGCATCATCCTCACCGGCGGCCACCGACCCGTCGGTGCCGTCATCGGTAAGGCCGAAGAGAAGGGCGTCCCGGTGCTTCTCGTCAACGGCGACACGCTCTCGGTGACCGACCGCGCCGAGGACATCGTCAGCACGGGTCGCACCCGCGACGAGCGCACGGTCAACCGGATGCGCGACCTGCTGTACGAACACGCCGACATCGACGCCATCATCGGAAACATCGAACCGTCCGGTGACGGCGCGGCCGACGACGACGAGTAACGACCGACGCGTCGCTATCGTCGACTACTTTTTCCGAATTCGGACTCAGACCCCGTTTCCGTCGCTCTCGTGCCTATCGAGGTAGTCGTTGACGAGCGACGGTGCGCCGACGCCGACGGCGAGGAGCGCGAGAAACGAGAGCGTGAACTGCCCGCTGGCCGCCTCCACGAGGTAGGCGGCCGGGAGGGCTGCGAGGACGAAGGCGGTGACGACGAGCGTCTGTCGAGAGACCATACGCCCGCCACGTCAGTCAGGAAGTTAACAGCTTTGCGCCTAACAGCGCCAGCCGCGGTCGGTGTCGTTCAGGAGTTCCGCGCCGTCGTCGGTGACGACGACGAGGTCTTCGATTCGGACGCCGAACTCGTCGGGGAGGTAGACGCCCGGTTCGACGCTGAAGACGTTCCCGACCTCGAGTTCGCGGTCGCTCCCGGCGACGATGTAGGGTTCTTCGTGCACGTCGAGGCCGACGCCGTGGCCGGTCCGGTGGATGAAGCGGTCGCCGTAGCCCGCCTCCTCGATGACCTCGCGGGCGGCGCGGTCGACGTCGCCGGCGGCGACGCCCGGTTCGACGGTCTCGACGGCGGCGGTCCGTGCGGCCTGCACGACGCCGTGGACCTCGGCGAACTCCGCGGGTGGCTCGCCGGCGAAGACGACGGTGCGCGTCTGGTCGCTCGGGTAGTGGTCGACGACGGTGCCGAAGTCGAGGACGACCGGGTCGCCCGACTCGATGACGCGGTCGCCGTGGCTGTGGTGGGGCATCGCGCCGTTGGGGCCAGAGCCGACGAGCGGGCCGAAGGGAATCCCCTCGCCGCCCTCGTCGGCGAGGAGGCGCTCGATTTCCGCCGCGAGTTCGTTTTCGGTCATACCGACGGCGTCCGCACCCATGTCGCGGACGCGTTCGACCGCGCGGTCGACGGCCGCGCCGGCGCGGCGGAGCGCGTCGAGTTCGGCGTCGTCCTTCCGCGCGCGGAGCGGGGCGACGACCTCGCTGGCGAGGCCGAAGTCGGCGTCGGGGAGCGCCGCCCGGAGGTCCTGCGAGAAACGGGCCCACATCGTGTCGTCGACGAGGACGCGCCCGCCGGCGAGGTCGAAATTCGAGACCACGTCGTCGAGGGCGTCACGCGGGTCGTCGTCGTCGCTCCACGTGCGCACGTCTCCGACCCACGACTCGGCGCGGACCTGCGTCTCGTAGAGGTCGGGGACGAGAAACGCCGGTTCGCCCTCGCGGGGGACGAAAAGAAGCAGGTGCCGCTCCGCGGGTTCCTCGTCGAAGCCCGAGAGGTACAGCAGGTTTCGGCTGGGGAACAGTACGGCGGCGTCGGCGTCCGCGTCGGCCAATCGTTCCTGACACGCGCGGGTCCGTCGTTCGAAGGGCGTCATGCGAGTGGATACGGGCGGCGGATGAAAAGCGTGGGCGGTCCGCGGGAGCGCGTCGAGGCGCGAACCATCGGGTGGGGCCGGTACGAGGGCGTCCCGCAGGCGGCCTACGCCCCGAGGTCGAGCGGGTCGTAGAGCTGGCCGGTGATGGACTCGAAGGCGTCGGAGGCGGTCACGAGGCCGACCACGGAGCCGCCTTCGGGGTCGCGGACCATGGCGAGTTCCTGATTCTCCGCCTGGAAGCGGTCGATGAGGTCGCTGACCGAGAGGTCCGAGGGAACCGAAAGCGGGGGCGCGGCGATGTCTTCGAGGCGGCGGTCGCCCGACTGGAGGCGGTCGATGTTCGAGAGGACCGTCGGCGCGTAGACGACGCCCCGAACGTCGTCGAGCGAGTCGCCGACGAGCGGGAACCGCGAGTGCTGGGGGTTCGCCCGAATTCGTTCGAGGCTCTCGTCGGTGCTCGCGTCGACCGAGAGCGCGACGACGCGGTCCGCGGGAACCATCACGTCGCGGACGGGTAACTCGCCGATGCGAAGCGCGTTCAGGACCTCCTCGCGGCGGTCCTCGGGGAGCGAGCCCTGC
Organism: Haloferax prahovense DSM 18310; assembly: GCF_000336815.1. Lineage (GTDB taxonomy): Archaea > Halobacteriota > Halobacteria > Halobacteriales > Haloferacaceae > Haloferax > Haloferax prahovense. The sequence goes on along the minus strand of NZ_AOLG01000009.1, from coordinate 532,685 downwards.
GCGAGGATGTCGCCCATCTGGCTTCGGACCTCGCCGCGGGTGAGCCGGGTGCCCTCGCCGGCGGCGTCACCGTCGCCGTCTTCCTCCTCGTCGATTTCGGCTTCCTGCCACGACCGGGTTATCTCGACGCCGACGAGCGACAGCAGGCGCTTTGCCAGCCAGTCGGCGACGACGATGACCGGGTACATGAGCTTCGTCCAGCCGTACAGGACGGGCGCGGTGTACTTCGCCACCGTGCGAGAGCGCTCGACGCCGAGGTACGTCGGCACCTGCTCGCCGAGGACGACGTGCGAGAGGTTGATGACGACGAGCGCCAGTCCGACCGACAGCGACGTGTGGGAACCCGCCGCCCCACCGCCGCCGAGGACCGCGGCGAAGGTGGCCGCGACGGCCGGTTCGGCGACGACGCCGAGGCCGACGCTAGCGATGGTAATCCCGACCTGACAGCCCGAGAGGTACACCTCCAGCCGCTCTGTCATCTCCCACGCGAGTTCGAGGCCGCGAGACCCCACGAAGGCGGACTCGTCGAACTGCGGCACGCGCGTCATCGCGAACTCCGAGACGACGAAGAAGGCGTTCGCGAGCAACAACACGAGGCCGCCGCCGAGCCGAAGCGCGGTGTCGACACCTACCATGTGGGTCGAGCGTTCGAACCGGACTCTCGTGAGCGTGTCGGCTCCGGTACGACGTTGTGGTTTTTCGAGGAATTATTTTAAACTCAAAAATGTGCCGTAACAACTATGTTTTCGACGGCCGCGGTGTCTGGTATGCGTCAGCAACACAGGCGGACGTTCCTGAAGCTGAGTGGTTCCCTCCTCGGTGGGATCGCCGCCGGGTCGACCGTCGTCGCGGCCGAGCGGACCGACCGGTTCATCGTCGACCTCGGGGGCGGCGACGCGTCGGCGGCGACGAGCGCCGACCTGGAGGTCGTCTACGACCTCTCGCCGGCCGGCGTGGTGGTCGTCGAGGGGAGCGAGTCGGCCGTCTCCGCCCTGAACGCGACCTACGCGCCCGACGTGGAGATAACGCTCGACGCGCCGGCGGTCGAAGACGCGGGTCCGGCCGATGCGGTCGACGACCCCGGCTACGCCGCGCAGTGGGACAAACAGAGCCAGCGGATTCCGGCGGTCCACGACGTGACCCGCGGGGAGGGCGCGCGCGTCGCCGTCATCGACACCGGCGTCGCCGCCGACCACCCGGACCTCGAACACGCGGTCAACGCATCGCTCTCGCGGAACTTCACCGGCGACGGCTTCGGCGCGGGCGTCCCCGCGGGCGGCGACCACGGCACCCACGTCGCGGGCATCGTCGCCGCGAACGACCGAAACGAGACGGGCGTCGTCGGCTCCGCGCCGGGGGCCGAAGTCGTCGACTGCCGCGTGTTCTCGCCGAACACGCTGGCCTCGTTCGCCGACATCCTCGCGGCCCTCGTCTACAGCGCCGAAATCGGCTGCGACGCCGCGAACCTCAGCCTCGGTTCCTACCCGGTCCCGCGACAGGGCGAAGGGAAGTTCTACGGTAAAGTGCTGAACAAGACGCTGACCCACGCCAACCGCTCGGGGACTGTCGTCGTCGTCGCCGCCGGCAACGACAGCGCCGACCTCCAGCACGACGGCGGCATCATCAGCCTCCCCAACGAGGGGGCACAGGCGCTCAGCGTCAGCGCGACCGGACCCAAGGGGACCGCCTTCGACGCGGGCGACGCCGAAGAAGGACCGAAGACACCGGCGTTCTACACGAACTACGGGACCAACGCCGTCGGCGTGGCCGCGCCGGGCGGCGACGCCCTCCTCTCCGCGCAGGAGACCAACCCCGAAACGTGGTTCTACGACCTCGTCTACAACACCGTCTCGACGCCCGCCTACGACGACGACGGGAACTACGTCGGCTCGGCGAACGGCTACGGCTGGAAGGCCGGCACCTCGATGGCCGCGCCGCAGGTCGCCGCCGCCGTCGCGCTCGTGCGGTCGGTCGAACCGGGTCTGAACGCGAATCGGGTCGCGTCGAAACTCGGCCGCACCGCGACCGTCCCCGAGGGGTCCGACAAGGCGTACTACGGGGCCGGCTACCTCGACCCGCTGGCCGCCGTCACCGAGTAACGGCCTCCGCACCCCCGAGGAGGTTCACCGAGCGAACTGATACCTTAGCTCTCGAACACCTTTATCTCGCGAGGCGTCGCATTGTCACTCATGAGTTGGAAAGCAATCGACGCCCTCGACGACGCCCGTGACGCCACGGCGTCGCTCCTCCTCCCGTTCGACGCGGGTCGATGGGCGCGCCTCGCACTCATCGCCCTCTTCGTCGGCGGCCTCGGCGGGAGCGGCGGTGCCGGAAGCAACACCGGAACGACCACCCCGACCGGAGGCGGGTCGACCGACATCCCGGTCGACTCGCTACCCGGCTTCGTGACGCCCGAAAACGTCGTCGCCGCCGTCATCGCGATTGCGGCGGTCGCTATCGCCCTCAGCATCGTCTGGTCGTTCGTCGGCTCCGTGATGCAGTTCGTCCTCGTGGACGCCGTCGTCACGAAAGACGTGCGCATCCGAAAGCCGTTCCGCGAGCGCTTCTGGCTCGGCGTCAGGCTGTTCGGGTTCCAAGTCGGCCTCCTCGTCGCCGTGCTCGCGGTCATCGGAATCCCGGTCGCGGCGGTGTTCCTCGGCTCCGTCGCGTTCACGCCCGCGGTGGCCCTCTTCGCTATCCCGCTCGTACTGCTCGGGCTCCTGTTGGTGTTCGTGCTCGCGGTCGTCATGCAGTTGACGACCGACTTCGTCGTCCCGACGATGATAGCCGAAGACCGCGCCCTCCTGTCGTCGTGGGGCCGGGTCGTGCCGGTGTTCCGCGCCGAGTTCTCCGAGTTCGGGCTGTACGTCATCGTCCGGTTCATCCTCGGCATCCTCGCGAGCATCGGTATCGGCATCGCGGCCCTCCTCGCCCTGCTCGTCGTCGCCATCCCCTTCGCCATCGTCGGCGGCGGGGCGTTCCTCGCGCTCAACGCCGCGAACGTCGCGTTGACCTCGACGGTCGGGCTGGTCGTCTTCGGCGCGCTCGGGCTCCTGTTCGTCCTCGCGGCCATCGCGGTCGGCGCGGTCGTCCAGATGCCCGTCGTGACCTACTTCCGGTACTATTCGCTGTTCCTGCTGGGCAGCGCCGACGACTCGCTCGACCTCGTCTCGCAGTTCCGGTCCGACGACGACTCGTCGGCCCCGGAAGGCCCGACCCCCGCGTAAGGACCGGCGACTCGCTTCGCCGTTCCGCCTCCGTTTTCACGCCGTCGCCGACGTGACCGCCTCGCGGTCCAGCCGCCCGAGAAGCACGAGAATCGGAACCATCAGCGCGCCACCGACGACGAACGGTGCCCAGAACGCGACGGCCGTGTAGAGTCCGCCCGCCAGCGCCGGCCCGAACGTCCGGGCGAGGCTCCCCGCGCTCTGGGTGAGGCCGAACGCGCCACCCTGCTCGTCGTCCGTCGCCGAGCGGGAGACGAGCGTGTTCAAGGAGACGTTCGTGAGGGCGTTGCCGAACGACAGCGGCGTCATCACGACGAGGAGCGCGAGCACGCCCGCCGGGAGGACGGGACCGACCGGGAGTATCCTTCCGAGGTCGGGGACGAACGCGCCCAGTTGGGGTGAAAAGGGAACGGCCGCGAGCGTGAGCACCTGAATCGCCGCGCCGGCGACCGCGAGTCGGTACTCGCCGAAGCGGTCGGTGAGCGGGCCGACGAGGCCGCCCTGAACGACCGCGAGGACGACGCCGACGTAGGTGAGGATAATCGCGTTCTCGGTCGCGCCGTAGCCGTACTGGTCGTTGGTGAGGAAGATGAACTGGCTTTCGAGCGCCGAGAAGGCGAAGGAGACGAGGAAGAAGGAGGCGACGAGCGTGCCCAGTCCGGGCGACCGGAGCGCGGAAAGGAGCTGTTGGACGCGGGACTCGCGGTCCCCGGCCGGCGTCCCGCGCGCTTCGGGCGGCCGCGACTCGGGCAGGACGAAGAACGCGACGACGAGGTTCGTTCCGGTGATGGCCGCGGCGGCGAAGCTCGGCAGCGAGAACTCGGAGACGGGGACGAACGCGGGCAGGAGGTCCCGGGCGGCGGCGATGACCGGCTCGCTGGCGAAGAAGCCGCCGAGCGCGGGGCCGAACACGAAGCCGAGGCCGAACGCGGCCCCGAGGAGACCGAGCCCCTTTGCACGCTCGTCCGCCGCGGTGATGTCGGCGATGTACGCCTGTGCGGTGGCGATGTTGCCGCCCATCGCGCCCGCGAGCATCCGCGCGGCGAACAGCACCGCGAGCGACCCGGCGACGCCGAACAGGAGCCACGCGAGGACGCTCCCCGTGAGCGACAAGAGGAGCACGGGTCGCCGACCGCGGGAGTCCGACAGGCGGCCCAAAAACGGCGCGGCGAGGAACTGCATCGCCGAGTAGGAGGCGATGAGCAGACTCCCGACGAACTCCGTCGCACCGAACGAGAGCGCGTACAGGGGAATCACCGGGATGAGGATACCGAAGCCGAGGAGGTCGACGAAGACGATGAAAAAGACCACCCCGAGCGCCCGACGCGGGTTCTCGACTGTCATCGTCTCCTCGTTGGCGGGGTGTCGAATAACCGCACCGATACCCTCCGTCTCGGGGGGTAAGCGGTGATTAATTAATACGTTGACAATCCTGAGTGTCAGTATGTCCTTCGAATGGGTCTCGTACTTCACGTGCGAGGAGTGTGGGCTGGAACGCCCGTCGCCGGAGGTTCCCTACGACCGCCTCGGATACGCCGTCTGTCCGAGTTGCGGCGCGGAGACGCGCCCGGCCGCCTCGGCGACGGTCGACGCCTCGACGCCGGTGGATGGGTAGACACTTCGGGCTCCGCCGCCATCCCCCGGTATGAGCTGGACGGAAGTCCGTCGGGACGACCGCATCGTGGAGTGGGAGCGAAGCGACGGTCACGCGACTATTCGGCTCCGTCGCGGGCCGAACGCGTGGCACGTCAGGGTCGACCGACTCTATCAGTCTGCCGAGGGCCGCGGCTACGAGGGTGAGCGGTTCGAGTCGGAATCCGAGGCCCGCGAGACCGCCGAGGCGTGGAAGGACGAGTACGACGTGGAGAACTGAGCTACTGGAGTCGGCGCGTCGTCTCGACCAGCGGGTGTCGCGCGTAGTCGACGATATCGATGTCCGAGATAGATTTGAGGCCCTCTTTTTCCGCGGTCCGCTGCATGCCGAGTTCGACGGGGTCGTCGACGACGATGACGTAGGCGTCCATCTCCTCGATGCCGATTCGGTCGGCCGCGAGGACGCGGTGGTGGCCGTCGGCGAGGAGCAGCGTCCCGTTGTTGTCGATGACGACGAGCGGCTCCGCGAGGCCGCGTTCGAGTTCGTACCGGCGACCGTCGAGTTCGTCGGCGTAGACGCGGGCCTGCGTGGGAATGAGGTTCGAAAGCGAGACCGTGCGGCGCTCTTGATGGACCGTGATGCCGTGAATCTGTTCGAGCGTCCGCATGAGTTTGCCCACTTTCTCCGGCGTCGCGCGCTCGATTTGGCTCCGGATGACGTCGGTGTTCGAGATGATGCCGACGAGGTTGCCCGCGTCGTCGACGACCGGGAGCTTCTGGATGCCCGACCGGAGGATGACGCGGGCGGCGTCGTTCACGTCCATCTCGGGGTGAGCGACGACGAGGTCCGTCGCCATCACCGTCTCGATGGGGGCGGCGTCGTCGGCGAGGAGGATATCGCGCGCCGTGACGAAGCCCTCGGCCTTGCGTCCGTCGCAGACGGGAAACCCGTTGTGCCCGTCGCTCTCCGCGATGCGTTGGGCGACGTCCGCGACCGTGTCGGTCGGAGAGACGGTCTGGACCTCGCGCGTCATGTACTCCTTGACGGTCGCTTTGGTACTCATCTCCCACCTCATAGGGCCACCGTCGGCAAAAACGTGTGGGCGTTCACTCATCGAGCGGGTACTCGAAGGCCACGTCGGTATCCAGACTCGGCGTCGGCGTCGCGTGCTCCAGCGTCTCGAACATCCGCCCGGCGACGATGTCCGTGACGATGGTGGCGAGCGACTCCCGCGAGTCGTCGCCCACGTCGTCGAGGATGCCCAGTGGAATCTGTGCGCCCGCCATGTCCGCGTGGCCGCCGGCGCTCCCGATAGAGCCGAGGGCGTCGCGGAACGTCTCACCGAGGTCGATTTTCGCCCCGCGGGCGCGACCGGAGACGTAGACGGTGCCGTCCATCAGGCCGTAGACGACCGTCACCTCGACGCCCTCCATCCCGAGGAGGTGGTCGGCGGCCTGCGCGAGCGCGTCCCGCTCGCGGATGTCGCCGACGTTCGTCGTGAGGACGTTCCCCCGAACGTCGCGGTTCGAGATGGCGCGGGCGAGCGTCTCCATCGTCTCGGAGGTCAGACTCGGCGTCTCGACCCGTTCGAGCAGGTCCACGTCGACGTGAGGGATGAGGAAGGCGGCGGCCTCGAAGTCGGCGGTCGAGACCTCCCGCGTGAAGTCGTTGGTGTCGACCTGAATCCCGAACAGGAGGGCCGTCGCCACCGTCGTGTCGGGGACGATGCCGAGCCGTTCGAGGTACTCCGCGAGCAGCGTGCTCGTCGCACCGACGCCGCGTCTGAGGTCCACGTACGCCGCTTCGACCGGCGCGCGCGGCGGGTGGTGGTCGATGACGATGTCGATGGTCGTCTCCGGCGGCAGGCGGTCGTTGACGCCCGGCCGGGAGTGGTCGACGAGCGCGAAGCCGGCGTACTCGTCGTCCGCCGGAACCTCGTCGAGAACCCGAAGGTCCAAATCGAGGAGGTTCACGAGCGCGCGGTTCTCCTGGTGAGAGATGTCGCCGAAGTAACACACGTCTGCGTCGACGCTCGCCCGCTGGGCGATTGCCTGCAACGCCAGCGCCGCGGCGATGGCGTCGGGGTCCGGGTTGTCGTGCATCACGACCGCGAGCCTGCCGTCGAGGTTTCGGAGGACCCGCATCAGGCGGTTCAACCGCTCCGTGTGCGACGTGCCGACGGCGTCGAGGATTCGACCGGAGACGATTCGACGCGGGTCGATGACCTCGTCGGCGATCGCGTCGATGTCGGCGCGGACCGACGGGTCCGCGTCGTCGCCGAGGTAGACGACGAGCGGCGCGTCGGGGAATCGGTCGCGGGCCGCGCGCGCCGCGTCGAGGTTCGACGCCGAGGACTGCCCTCCGACGATGACGAGGTCGACCGCGTCGGGGTAGTTCGACGGGTCTGCGGGGTCGCCCTCCCTCGCGGCGATGCCATCCGAGCGGAGGTCATCGGCGCGGCCCTTCCGGTCCGTGACGACCGTTACCGTCCCCCCGCGGTCGGCGAGTAGCCCGACGAGGTTCCCGCCGAGCGACCCGCAGCCGAGAACCAGGCGACGTACCATACACGGAGGGTCGGACTCCGGCCGCAAAACCCTACCGTCCTCCCATCCGGCGATGATATTATGTCATGCCAACGCATGACACATATACGATGGAACTCGAGACGCAACTGCTCCCCGAGTCGCGAGCCGAGTCGTTCGTCCGAACCTGTCGAACCGTCGTCGGCGACGACCTCAGGAGCGTGACGTACTTCACGCACGACCGCTGCGACCAGATATACCTCCGAAGCGACCTCGAAGCGGACGCCGACCTCACCGGGTTCGTCGAACACGAGACCGACGGGTTTCAGGCGCGGACCGCCTACCGCGGCTCCGAACTCGGGAACTACCGATACACCGTCCGTGCGTTCGACCACGGGTACCTCACCCGGGTGACGGCCGACGACAAGGGCGTGTTCGTCACCACCGACGGCCTGACGCTCAGGCGTTCCGAGGAGCTGGCGTCGGCGCTCGGCGAGTTACTGCGAGAATAAAAGAAACCGAATCGAACCGAATCGCCGAAACGCTCAGAAGAGCGCGGCGGCGACGGTCTGAGCCGTCTCGATGACGGGTTGGAAGCCGGGCAGGAGCAGGACCGTCCCGACCGCGGCGAAGATGATCGCCACGTAGAGACCGACCGGCTGGCTGCCGATTTCGAGGGGCTTCGACGGCTCCTCGATCCACATCGCCTTCACGACGCGGCTGTAGTAGAACAGCGACAGCGCGCTGTTGACCGCGCCGACCGCGGCGAGCCACCAGAAGCCCGACCCGATAGCCGACTCGAACAGGGCGTACTTCGAGAAGAAGCCGCCGAACGGCGGAAGCCCCGCGAGCGAGAACATGAAGACGGTCATCGCCGAGGCGGCGATGGGTGCCTTCGACGCGATACCATTGTAGTCCTCGAAGGTGCGGCCGAGACCCCACTTTTCGACCATGGCGATGAACAGGAACGCGCCCGTGTTCATGAAGCCGTAGACGAACAGGTGGGCCATGCTCGCGCCGAGCACGTCACCGTTCGCGGCACCGCCGTCAGTGGTGATTGCCGCGAGGCCGATGAGTGCGTACCCTGCGTGACCGATAGAGGAGTACGCGAGCATCCGCTTGACGTTGTTCTGGGTCGCCGCCGCGAAGTTACCGAGCGTCATGGTGACGACGGCGAGCACCGCGAACAGCAGCGACCAGTCGACGCTCCCGCCGCCGACCGCGGTGACGGTTTCGAGGGGGAACGCGACGGTGAACACGCGGAAGGCGACGGCGAAGCCGGCCGCCTTCGACGCCGACGAGAGGAACGCGCTCACGGGAGCGGGCGCGCCCTCGTAGGCCTCCGGCGCCCAGAAGTGGAACGGGACGGAGGCAGTCTTGAATGCGAAGCCGCCGGCGATCATCAGCACGCCGAGACCGAGGACACCGACGAGTTCGGTGCCTTCGGCGAGCGACGCGGCGACTTCCGGGAGCACCAGCGAGCCGGTGACGGCGAACACGAGGCTGATACCGAACGCGAACACCGCCGACGACAGCGCGCCGATGAGGAAGTACTTCAGACCGGCCTCGATGCTGCCGCGGTCCTTCTTGAGGAACGCGACGAGCGCGTACGAGGGCAGGGACGCCAGTTCGAGGCTGATGAAGACGGTCGCCAGCGAGTTCGACATCCCCATGAGCGTCATGCCGGTCGTGGCGAATATCACGAGCGAGTAGAACTCACCCTGGTGGGCCTCATCCGCGAGGTAGTCGTAGGAGGCGACGGTCACCATCGCGGCGACGCTGGTGAAGATGAGCGTGAAGAACAGGCTCATCCCGTCGACGACGAGCGCGTCGCCGTACAGCGAGATAGCGCCGCCCGTGGACTCCATGCCGGTTCCGTTGATGAGGAACCAGCCGGCGATACCGCCGGCGGCGAGCGCGCCGAGCGTCGCCGTGCCGGCCAGAAGGCCGTTGTTCGTGGAGTCCGGGTCGATGGTGTCGATGAGCAGCAGCGCGAGCCCCGTCAGCGCGAGCACGATGGCGGGAGCCGTCGCCGCCCACTCTGGGAGCGTCTGGAGGGGCGTCATCTAGAACGCACCTCCCAGTTCGAGAATCGGGTTAACCGCGTCCTGAATCATCGTGAAGAAGATGTCCGGAGAGACACCGAGCACGATGGTGAGCAGGAGCAGCACCGCGAGGGGTGCGACGTCGTGGAACGGCGCTTCCGTGATGTCGTAGTCGCCGTCGAACCGGAAGGGTCCGAACAGCGTCCGCTGCATCGCGAACAGCAGGTAACCGGCGACGATGACGATACCGAACATCGCGGCGCCGGTGAACAGCGGCATGGCCTCCATCACCGTGGACTCGAACGCGCCCTTGAAGATGAAGAACTCGGCCGCGAAGCCGGCCATGAGCGGCAGACCCATGTACCCGAACGCACCGGCGACGAAGATGCCCGCCGTGACGGGCATCCGGTCGGCGATGCCGGACATGTCCGACACCATGCGCGTGTGGGTCGTGTTGTAGATGACGCCGACGGCCATGAACATGAGTCCGGAGATGAGACCGTGGGCGACCATCTGGAAGGTCGCACCGCCGACGCCGTAGGTGGTGTAGGCGATGAGACCGAGGATGACGTACCCCATCGACGAGACGGAGGAGTACGCGACGATGCGCTTGAGGTCCTGCTGGGCCAGCGCGAGCAGTGCGCCGTAGATGACGCTTGCGACGGCGAGCAGGGCGATGGGAAGCGCGAAGGCGCGCGCCGTCTCCGGCAGCATCGTGAAGTTGAACCGGAGCAGGGCGTACGTACCCATCTTCAGGAGGACCCCGGCCAGCATGACCGACACCGGCGTGGGGGCCTCAACGTGTGCGTCCGGCAGCCACGTGTGGAGCGGGGCGACCGGGACCTTCACCGCGAACCCGAAGAACATCGCGACGAACGCGACCGACGCGAGCGCGCCGGCCGACAGTCCCGCGAAGCTCCCGAGCTGTCCGGCCTGCAACGCCTGCGCGATTTCGGGCAGGCGGAACGACGAGATCGAGTCGCCGAGACCGAACACGAGCGAGATGAACCCGATGAACATCACGAGCGACGCGATGTTCGTGTAGACGAAGAACTTGATAGCCGCGTACTTGCGGCGTGGGCCGCCCCAGACGCCGATGAGGAAGTACATCGGCAGGAGCACAGCCTCCCAGAAGATGAACCAGACGAAGAAGTCGAGCGCCGTGAAGACGCCGAGCAGGTTCGCCTCCATGAGAAGCATCAGGCCGAAGAACTGGGACTGACGCTCCGAGATGGGCGTCCACGCGCTGACGATAGCGAGCGTGGTGAGGATGGTCGTAAGGACGACAAGCGGCATGCTGATGCCGTCGACGCCGACCATCCAGTGAATGTCGTACTGGCCGAGTTGCAGCCAGGCGACGTCTGTCTCGAACGCGATGTTCCCGCCGAGTAAGGCGTTCCCGCTCGCGTCGTACTGTTGCCACATGTAGAGGCTCCCGACGACGGGAGCCAGACTCAGCGCGAAGGCCGCCTTGCCGGCGTACCGGTTCGGCAGGACGAAGGTGACCAGCGCGGCGAGGAACGTGACTGCGATGAGCGCTTCGATTATCATGCGAACCAACCTCCGAGCAGACCGAGACCGAGAAGCAGCGCGGTCAGACCGAGCGTGAGGAGCGCGGCGTAGTTGCTCACCACACCGGTCTGAATGCGCTTGACGCGACCGCCAGCGAACAGGCTCACGCTGGAGATACCGTTGACGACGCCGTCGACGATACCCTGGTCGAACTTATCGAGGACGCGCGAGATGGGTTGGACGACGCCGGTCGCGATCCAGACCTGGTACTCGTCTTGGTAGTAGTTGTTGTACAGTACGGTCTTGATGCTCCCGAGCTTGTCCGTGTGTTCGACGGGCTCGGGGACGTTGTACAGCACGTGCGCGAGCGCGGCACCGCCGAGCGCGAAGCCGAGCGAGACGGCCGCCCCGATAGCAACCGTTCCGGCCTCGCCGCCGATGTAGCCCGAACTGTACGGGATGAGTTCGGCGTAGTGGTGCGCGTTCAGCGAGCTGAAGCTCCCGTCGAGGAACTGGTGTAGGAAGTCGATGCCCTTGATACCGAAGAGCTTCTCGACCGGGACCATGTTGACGAGCCCGGTCGTCGCGGCGAGCACGCCGAGGACGGCGAGCGGACCCTTGACGTTCCAGCGAACGCCGTGGGGGTCACGCGCCGTTCCGGACCGTGGCTCGCCGTGGAAGGTGAGGAACACCATCCGGAAGGTGTAGAACCCCGTGAAGAACACGGCGAGCAGGCCCATCGCGTACGCGGCGAGCAGAATCGGACTGCCGCCGAGGCCGTGGATGAGCGTCTCGTAGAGGACCTCGTCTTTCGACCAGAAGCCCGCGAACGGGACGATGCCCGCGAGGGCGAGCGACCCGGAGAGGAACGCGTAGTAGGTCACGGGCATCTTGTCTTTCAGACCGCCCATGTCCCACATGTTCTCGTTGTGGTGCATCGCGATGATGACCGAACCGGCACCGAGGAAGAGCAGCGCCTTGAAGAAGGCGTGCGTCATGAGGTGGAACGTCGCCGCGACGTAGCCACCGGCACCGAGGCCGAGCATCATGTAGCCGTACTGGCTGATAGTCGAGTACGCGAGCACCTGCTTGATCTCTTTCTTGACGACGCCCATGGTCGCCGCGAAGAGAGCGGTGAATCCGCCGATGAGGGCGATGATAGCGAGCGTCGTCGGCGTCAGCACGTAGAACCCGTACATCCGGGCGACGAGGTAGACGCCGGCCGCGACCATCGTCGCTGCGTGGATGAGCGCGGAGACGGGCGTCGGACCTTCCATCGCGTCCGGAAGCCACGTGTGCAGGGGGAACTGCGCGGACTTACCGACGACGCCTCCGAGAACGAGGAGGCCGACGACGGTGAACCACGCCTGTTCGCCCATACCGAGGAACGTGTTGACCGAGTGTTCGCCGTTGAGCGCCTCCTCGGCGAGGACCGGGAAGGCGTCCGGACCGGCGAAAGCGGCGGAGCCGAACGTCGCGAAGACGGCGACGACGCCGATGAGGAAGAAGTAGTCACCGAAGCGGGTGACGAGGAACGCCTTCTTCGCGGCACTCGGCGGGCCGTCCTGCCGGAAGTGGAAACCGATGAGCAGGTAGGAACACAGGCCCACCAGCTCGAAGAACATGAACGCCATGAGCAGGTTGTCGGCGACGACGAACCCGAGCATGGAGGCCGTGAACAGGCCGAGTCCGGCGTAGTAGCGCGGGAGGCCCGTCTCGCCCTCGTCGTTCATGTATCCGAGGCTGAAGATGTGGACGAGGAGCGCGACGAGCGTCACGATGACGAGCATCATCGACGAAAGCGGGTCGATGAGCAGACCGAACGTCAGGTTGATCGCGTCGAGGCCCTCCGCCCACGTGTAAATCGTTTGGTTGTAGGTCTGTCCGCCGCTGACGGCGAAGAACGTCGCGATGGACAGGACGAACGAGCCTGCCGTCGCGCCGATGCCCGCCAGCGCGCCTCCCTTCGGCATGTACCGTCCCGCCCCGAGTGCAATCAGGAACGAGAGGAACGGGAGGAGGACGATGGCCGGAGCGAAGTCTAAGATACCTGCCATATATTACCACCTCATCGTGGTCGCGTTGGTCACGTCCACGTCGTCGAAGTTACGGTACAGTACGAGGATGATACCGATACCGACTGCGACCTCCGCGGCCGCGAGCGCCAGCGTGAACAGGGTGAACGTTTGCCCCGTAACGTTCCCCCAGTAGAGCGAGAACGCGACGAGATTGATGTTTGCGGCGTTCAGCATCAGTTCGACCGACATCAGGAACAACAGCGCGTTCCGTCGAGTCAAGAGGCCGAAAATGCCGATGCAGAACACGGCTGCCGACAAGAGCAGATAGTATTGCGGGGGCACCATCAGCGGTCACCCTCCTCGTCGTCGAACAACGTTCGCTTGATTTCACGGCCGCCGTCGGTCAGAATAGTCCGCATCTGACCACCCTCCTCGCGCCGTGCGAGGTGGATGGCACCGTCAAGAGCGACGTCGAGCGTTACCGCGATGACGATGAACGCGGCGAGGAACCCTTCCCCGGCGACGTCCCCGAAGTCGAGGTTGAACATCGAATAGCCGATGCTCGCGGTGATGTTTGCTCCCTCTGCGAACCCCTGTGGGTTCGGGAACGACGCGCCGAGGAACACGACCGCCATCACGACGAACAGCGCGACGGCAGCCAGTCCGGGCACGAGGTGCGAACCGAGTTTCAGCTGCGGTTTCGTGGTCATGTACTACTCACCTCCGGATCGATACGCGTCAGCATCACGGCGAACGTGATGAGAATCAGTACCCCGCCGACGTAGACGAGGACTTGCATGGCGGCGAGGAACTCCGCCTGCAACATCACGTAATGCACCGCGACGCTCAAGAGCGCGCCCCCGAGCAGGAGTGCGGAATGCCAGATGTCCCGCACGAGGACGACGCCCAGGCTGCAGCCCACGGTGACGAGGGCGAACAGCGCGAACGCGATGGTTTCATAAACCATTGTGTATGTCTCCTTGAGATATCCCTTTGAACATTTCGAGAACGTCCTCAGCGTCCGGTAGCGGACGCGGGCTGACGGGACTCGAACGATTCACTCGCGGTCATGTTACTGGTAATCGACCTCTCCTTCGCCCTCGCCGATCCACGCGTTGCGGTCGGGGTTGCGAGAGTTGAGCGGGTCGATATCCTTGTACCACGGGACGTTCTTGAGCTGTTCTTTGTTGTAGACGAAGTCGTTTTTCGTGTCCGCCGTGAACTCGAAGTTCTGCGTGAGCAGGATGGCATCGACGGGACAGACCTCCTCGCACAGCCGGCAGTAGATACACTGGCCGATGTGGAGGTTGTACTGCTCGCCGTTGCGCTTGTCGTCCTGAACGATCTGAATCGTGTCGTTCGGACAGACGTTCTCACACTGACGGCACCAGATACACCGCTCTTGGCTGAACTTGTGGACGCCGCGGAAACGCGGGCTCACTTCTGGCGCGGTCTCGGGGTACTCGACCGTGAACGTCTCGCCGTCGAGCGCGTGCCTCAGCGTCACTGCCATGCCTTTCAGGATTCCGATCATACAATCACCCCCACGATGATGGCCGTGAGAACCAGGTTGGCGAAGGAGAGCACGAGCATCCCCTTCCAACCGATTTCGAGGAACTGATCGACGCGAAGGCGCGGAATCGCGGAGCGCGCCCACTGGGTGAACAGGAAGAACGCCCAGATTTTGATGGTGAACCAGACGAATCCGGGCAGGACCGGGCCCGCCGGACCGCCGAGGAACAGCGTCGCCGCGATAGCGCCGCCGAGGAAGATGTGGATGAACTCACCGAGGTAGATGAGCACGAAGTAGACCGAGGAGTACTCGGTCTGGAACCCGGCGACAATCTCGGTCGGCGCTTCGGGGATGTCGAACGGGTTACGGCCGACCTCCGCGAGGTTCGCGATGATGAACAGCGCGAACGCGAAGGGGTTCACGAACGCGAACCACGTCGGAATCGTCACGCCCGCGACCGAAAGCAGCGGCTCGGCCTGCACGGCGACGATTTCGCTCATGCGGAGCGACCCGGCGAAGATGACGACGGAGGCCGCCGTGACGACGAGCGGAATCTCGTAGGCGATGTTCGACGCGACCGCGCGGAGCGCGCCGATGAGCGAGAACTTGTTGTTCGATGCGTAGCCGGTCATGACGATGCCCAGCGAGGCGATAGACGCCGCGGCGAAGGCGAACGCGAGACCGGTCTCGGGGTCCGCGAGCTGGATGCCGTTACCCATCGGGATGACGGCGAATCCGAGCAGCGCGGAGAAGGGAATGACCATCGGCGCGAGGTCCCACGCGGGACGGTCGACGCCCTCGGGAACGATGAGTTCCTTCGACAGCAGTCGGACCGCGTCCGTGACGATGGTCAGGAGACCGAACGGGCCGATTCGGTTGACCGCGATGCGGTCACCGAAAGCGGCCGTAATCTTCCGTTTGGCCCACGGTCCGGCGAACGCCGTCATGATGAGCATGATGTTGGCGATGAGGAACGCGCCAACGAGACCCCCGACGACGTCGCCGAGGATGCCTTCGAGACCGAGGAGGCCGCTGATCGTGTCCGGAAGGACCGCTTGCAGACTCATTACCGGTCCACCTCTCCGAGAACGATGTCGAGACTGCCGAGCGAGGCAATCATGTCCGGGATGTACTCACCCTCGGACATCTCGGGGAGCGTCTGGAGGTTCGAGAAGCACGGACTGCGAATCTTGAATCGGGCCGGCTTGTCGGTGCCGTCGGCGCGGATGTAGATGCCGAGTTCGCCCTTCGCGCCTTCGACGGCGCGGTAGATCTCCGTGTCCTCTTCGGGCTTCAGGGTGCGCGGAACGTTCGCCTGGATGTTCCGCTCGTCTTCGGGCCAGTCTTCGAGCAGGTCAACGCACTGCTGGATGATCTTGGCCGACTCCTCGACCTCGCGCATGCGCACGAGCAGGCGCGAGAAGTTGTCGCAGCCGTCCTCGACGACGACGTCCCAGTCGAGTTCGTCGTAGTAGCCGTAGGAGTCGTCGCGGCGGAGGTCGTAGTCGATGCCCGAGCCGCGGGCGACCGGGCCGGTCGCACCGTAGCTCTTGGCGACCTCAGGCGGCAGGACGCCCGTGCCGACCGTCCGCGCCTGGAGAATCTCGTTCGAGGTGATCATGTCGTGGTACTCCTCGAGCGCTTGCGGGAGCTCGTCGATGAAGTCGCGAATCTTCTCGAAGAACTCCTCTCGGGGTTCCGGGAGGTCCCAGACGACCCCGCCGAGCCGGAAGTAGTTGAACATCATGCGCTGACCGGTGAGGTCCTCCAGAATGTTCTGGACGATTTCGCGGTCCCGCATGGCGTACATGAAGATGGCCGTGAAGTCGCCGTACACGTCCAGCGCGAACGTGCCGAGCGCGATCATGTGCGACGCGATGCGGCACAGTTCCGCGCCCATCGTGCGGATGATCTGGGCGTACTCGGGGACCTCGATGTCCGCGAGGTCCTCCGCGGTGCGGGCGTAGGCCCACTCGTTCAGCAGCCCCGCCGAGATGTAGTCCCAGCGGTCGGGGTACGGCATAATCTGGTGCCGGTAGGTCCCCTGCTGACACATCTGCTCCTCGCAGCGGTGGAGGTAGCCGATGTCGGAATCGAGGTCGACCACCTGCTCGCCGTCGACGACCGTCTCGACGTGCAGCACGCCGTGGGTCGCCGGGTGGTGCGGCCCGATGTTGATGTACATCGTGTTGCTGTCGCCCGCGGAGCGGTGGTCTCCTTCGAGCGGGTTGGCGTGCTCGCGGAGCGTCGCGATCTGCGGGCGGTCCTGGTCGTAGTCCAGTCCGAGCGGGTGACCCTGCCACGTGTCCGGAAGCAGGATGCGACGCAGGTCCGGGTGGTCCTCGTACTGGATGCCGACGAGGTCGTACGCCTCGCGCTCGTGCCAGTCGGCCGTCCGGAACACCGGCTCGGCGGACTGACTGACCGGGTTGTCCTTCGAGGTGGGCACGACGACCGAGACCTCGTCGGTCCGGTCGTCGAACTTCGTCAGATGGTAGATGGACTCGTAGCGGTCCTCGTACTCCTGNGCCAGTCCGCCGTCCGGAACACCTGCTCGGCGGACTTACTGACCGGGTTGTCCTTCGAGGTGGGCACGACGACCGAGACCTCGTCGGTCCGGTCGTCGAACTTCGTCAGATGGTAGATGGACTCGTAGCGGTCCTCGTACTCCTGTGCGGTCACACACGAGAGGTGGTCGAATCCGGCCTCGTCGCGGAGCTTGAACAGCGCGTCTTGGACCTCGTCGGGACGGATGACGAGGCCTGGCGCGTTCAGGTGTTCTTCGCGACCGACGACGAGGTCGCCGAGCAGGTCGGCGAGTTCGTCGCCGCGGCTGACGCCCGATTCGAGTTCCGCGGGGTCGTCGGGCTGTTGTTCTTCGAGGCTCATGGCGAATCAGCCCAGTTGTACCGCATGACGAGGTCTTCCTCGTCGATTTCCGCCGCGAGCTTGTCGACGATTTCGTCGCGCTCGAGGTCGCCGAACTGCTCCAGTTCGTACGGCTTGACCGTCACCGGGCTGGACTCGCCGTTCGCGATGCGCTCTTGGAGCTTCGCGATACCGTAGATGAGCGCCTCCGGGCGCGGCGGGCAGCCGGGGATGTGGATGTCAACCGGGATGACCTCTTCTGCGCCCTTGATGACGTTGTAGCCCTCCTGGAACGGGCCGCCGGAAATCGTACACGACCCCATGCCGACGACGAACTTCGGTTCGGGCATCTGGTCGTAGACGCGCTTCATGCGCGGGGCGAACTTCGAGACGATAGTCCCCGGCACGATAATCACGTCAGCCTGTCGCGGCGACGCGCGCGGCACACCCGCCGCGAATCGGTCGAGGTCGTGCTTGATTCCGTAGGTGTGCATCATCTCGATGCTGCAGCACGCGATACCGAACTGCAGCATGAACATCGAGGACCCGCGGACCCAGTTCATGAACTTGTCGAACTTCGTGAGGATGAACGGTGACGAGCCGAACGCCTCCCGAAGCTTCGAGTTGAACCGGTCGTCCGCCCCCGCCATCCGGGCGTCGCGAGTCTCGGTCTGTACCTGTGTGTCGTCCGTGACGAATGGCTTCTGTTCGCTACTCATGCATCTTGCCTCTCTGTCTTACGACGGTTTGCCTGCGGGCTTTTGACCCACTTGACTGCGCCGTTGCGCCACGCCCAGACGAGGCCGACGACGAGGATACCGATGAAAACGAGCATCGGCGTCAGAATCGTCGCCAGCGACGCGCCCTGTTCGAGGGCCGAGCGGTAAATGACCGTCCACGGGAAAATCAGGACGGTCTCGATGTCGAACACGAGGAACAGCAGCGCGACCATGTAGTACTGAATGTTAAACTGGACGCGCGCCGTGCCTGTCGGCACCTCACCACTCTCGTACGTGGCACTCTTTCCTTGTTCCGGTACGCTTGGGCGCAGCAGCGCCGACACCGCCATCATCGCGAGCGGTATGCCGACACCAACCAGCCCCATCGCACCGATTGCAATCCAATCACTCATGCCGTGTCTCCCTGACGTGCGGCGGTTAGAAGCGCTCCCCTATAAACATTGATTTGTGTGTTTCGGGCGCGAGAGAGCTTCTATTTGGAAAATACGCGAGAGACGCCCGGAACCCCGCACGGGCAGGGTTTCGACGCCGGGAGCGACCCCCGCTTGCGGAAGACTGACCGGCGACGACGGACGCTTCGCTACCGCGATTCGCGGAAGCCCGCGACGCCGAGGTCGTGGAGCGCGGCCGAGGTCTCGGCCACGTCGGAAACGAGGTCTTCGTGGTACTCGATGAGCCGGTCTTCGAGCTCGGGGTAGCCGCGCGAGAGTGCCTGTACGGCCGACAGCGCGGCGTTGAACGACTTGCCGGCGTCGACCGCGACGATGGGTGCGCCCGTCGGCATCCCGATGACCGAGTCGACCGACTTCTCCTGGACGGGGACGCCGACGACCGGAATCGGGTACGCGATGGAGGCGGTCATGTTCGGCAGGTCCGCGGACTTGCCGCCCGCGCCGGCGATGATGACCTCGACGCCGCGGTCGCGCGCGGTGTCGCCGTAGGCGTACATCAGGTCGGGCGTCCGGTGCGCGGAGACGACGTACGTCTCGTAGGTGAACCGCTCTTCGGGCGGCGCGTCGAAGTCGGTCTGCTCGCCGAACCCGAGCGTGTCCAGCGCCTCGTGCGCGCCGGACATCACGTCGAGGTCGGAGTCCGACCCCATGATAATGCCCACGTCGGGCGTCGTCTCGGGGTCGCGGTCGGCGTCGGCCTGTGCGTGCAGTTCGTCGATGAGGTCCCGTTCTGTCGTCATTGTGTATCAGTCGAAGTGTAGTCCGTCCCGGAGGTCTCGCGTGCGTGCGAGAAGCGCTTCGAGGTCGACGTCCTCGTCGCCGACGGCGGTGAGGTGGCCCATCTTGCGGAGCGGGCGCACCTCGTCTTTGCCGTACCAGTGCAGCGAAACGCCCGATTCACCGAGGGCGTCGTCGAGGCCGCCGAGCCGCGCCGGTCGGCTCTCGTCGACGGTGCCGAGGACGTTCGCCATCACGGTGGGCGACCGGCGAGTCGTCGCGCCGAGCGGCCACCCGAGCACGGCGCGGACGTGCTGTTCGAACTGCGAGGTGAGCGCGCCCTCGATGGACCAGTGGCCGGAGTTGTGCGGGCGCGGGGCGACCTCGTTGACGAGCACGTCGCCCGCCGCCGTCTCGAACAGTTCGATGCCGAAGACGCCGCGGCCGGGCAGGTGCGAAAGCACCTCGCGGGCGACGCGGTCGGCCTCCTCACGGACCTCGTCGGTCGTCCGCGCCGGGACGACGGTCTCGCGGAGAATCTCCTCTTCGTGGACGTTCTCGCCGACGGGGAAGGTCCGAATCTCGTCCTCGCCGCGGACGCCGATGACCGACAGTTCGCGCTCGAAGTCGACGAACGCCTCGGCCATCGCCGGGCCGCCGACCGCCTCGATGGCGGCCTCGGCGTCCTCCGGGTCGGTGACGGGGACGTTTCCGCGGCCGTCGTAGCCGCCGGTCCGGGCTTTCAGCATGACCGAGCCGAACTCGTCGAGCGCGTCGCGGAGGTCGGCCGCGTCGTCGACGCGGTGGAACGGCGGAATCGGGATGCCCGCCTCGCCGAAGGTGTCCTTCTGGACCAGTTTGTCCTCGATGGTCCGAAGCGCGTCGGGCGAGGGGTGGACCTCGATTCCCTCCTCGGCGGCCAGTTCGTCGAGCAGGTCCGGGTCGGCGAGTTCGATTTCGAACGTCAGCGCGTCGGCCCGCGCGGCGAGTTCCGCCATCGCCTCGGGGTCGTCGAAGTCGCCGACGATCTGGTCGGCGACGGCCGATGCCGGGCAGTCGGGTGTCGGGTCGAGCACGACGATGTCGACGCCGAGCGGTGCGGCGGCCTCGCCGAGCATACGCCCGAGCTGGCCCCCACCGACGACGCCGAGCGTGGGTCCGGGTACGGTGACGGTCACAGTCGCGGGTTCAGTACGTCGATGCATAAACGTTGCCACATTATACGTTCAAATGAGCACATCCGTGGATATAATCGGTGCAGAAGACGCAGAACGAGCCGGGCGCCCGCACGCGTCGGGCGCGAGGAAAATCGGGTCGTCAGACGCCGGCGGCCGGCGTCAGCCCCGCGTCTCGTTCGCGGCGGCGAGGGCGTCCTCGTCGATGAAGACGACCACGTCTTCGCTCCAGAGCTTGAAGGCGTGCTGGCGCGCGACGTAGCCGTCGAGTTCGGATTCGAGTTCGGTTCGGTCCCATTCGTAGGCGATGACGACGGGCGGCGCGTCGGCGGTCACCTCGGAGACGTTCGCGTCCGGCGCGCTACTGGTGCGCTCGACGCCCGAGCCCTCGAAGTACCACGGGAGCGGGAGTCGGCTGTGCCACGATGGCCCGCCGAGCGGGTTCGACTCGTTGGAGACGTAGAAGTGCGTCTCGTCGCTGTCCGGCGGGTGGGTCCCGTACAGGAGCACGTCGGTTCCGGGGTTGGCGGCCGAGACGCGCTCCACGTCGTCGAGCGTGGCCTTGAGGTCGTTTTCGGGTTGGGCCCACTGGAGCACCTCCTTGTCCTCGTCGGTCGAGGCGTTCCAGTAGTCGACGTTGGCGGCCGCGACGCCGCCGACCGAGGCGACGAGCACGAGTACCGCGAGGCCGACGCCGACCGTGTCCTTGGCGTCAAGCGCCTGCACGCCGGAGCGGAAGACGAACGCCGCGCCGACCGCCGCCGGGACCGCGAGCGGGACAATCGCGTGGACGACGACCCACGGCGCTTGGATGTCGGTCGCCAGCGGGTAGCCGAAGATGCTCACGACGCCCCAGTAGGTCGCGAAGGCGACGAGCCAGCGAACCCGGCCCGCGACGACGCCGTACCGGTCCACGACGATGCCGACGAGCGCGAAGACGATGAGCACCGGCGCGCCGTAGACGAACGTCTCGAGGAAGTCCTTCAGGTACGGGAGGTACTCGTGGGACTGGTGGCTCCCGCCGAGCCAACTGCCGAACATCTCGGAAACCGCGCCGACGGTCCCGGCTCTGAGGACGGGCAGAACCGCAGTTGAGCCGCCGAGCGCGTTCCAGAGGTCGGGCCGCGGCGCGTAGAAGAAGACGAAGACGGCGAGGAACGCGAGCAGGCCCCCGAGGACGCCGACGGCGTACCGAACCCCGCCGTAGCCGAGACTGCCGGCCCCGCGTGCGCGAAGTCGGTCGCGGATGCTCGCGGGCAGTTCCGAAAAGAGGATGTCGCGGGCGGACTCGCCGGCCGAGGTCCGAGCGAGCAGTCGGTGGTCGAAGACGAGGAACGCCGCCCCGAGGAAACACGCGAGGTAGACGACGTAGTTCTCCTTCGCCGCCGACCCGGTCGCGAAGGAGACGCCCGCGGGGATGAGGTAGGCGAGGCGGCCGGTGTCGTACGCGCGGACGACGAAGCCGAGCGCGACGAACGAGAAGGCGGCCACCAGCACGTCGTTGCGCATGAACCGCGAGTAGTAGACCAAAATGGGGTTCGCCGCGAAGAAGAGCGCGAGCGCGACCATCTCGTCGCGGCGGAGATGCTCTCGGAACAGCCAGACCGAAAGCGGGAGCAGGCCGCCGACGAGCGCCACGGGGAGTCGAGCCGTGAAGTCGGTCGCCGGAAGGACGGCGAAGAGATAGTCGTTGACGACGGGGAGAAACGGGCCGTGGATGATGGGCCGGTAGGAGAACTCACCGGTCTCGTGATAGCGCAGAATCCAGTAGCCGACGCGGCCTTCGTCCCAGTGGAAGATTCGGCCGCCGAGGTCGACGAGGCGGACGAGGAGGGCGACGACCACCGCGCCCGAAAGCGCCAGGAGGGCACGGGACCGAGTGACCGTCTCGGTCCCACTGTCAGTACTCATGCCCACCCATCGCAACGCCGACAATACAACTTTTGTGCTTGCCCGTCGCCGGAGACCAAATTCGGTCGGTGTCGGTAGTTCTTTTATCCGAGGCGGGAAGGGTCGGCCATGGTCTCACTCGGACTCGTCGTGGCCCGATTCAACTCGTCGGTCACGGAGCAGATGGAGGAGGCGGCCCGCGACGCGGCCGCCGAGCGCGACGCGGAGGTGGTCGAGACGATTCAGGTCCCCGGCGCGTACGACTCGCCCCTCGCGGCCGACCGACTCGCCCGCCGCGACGATATCGACGCCGTCGCCGTCGTCGGCGCAATCGTCACCGGCGACACCGACCACGACCGCGTCATCGCCGATGCGACCGCGAAGTCGCTGACGGAGGTCTCGCTGGACCGCGACAAACCCGTCTCGTTCGGCGTCTCCGGCCCCGGCATGAGCGGCGCTGAGGCACGCGAGCGCGTCAGCAAAGGTGCGGAAGCGGTTTACGCTGCGACTGATATGGTGGAGGCGTTGGCATGAACTTCGATTTCAGCGACCGAGTCGGCCGCGTCGAACCGAGCGCGACGCTCGCCATCTCGAACCTCGCGAGCGAACTGGAAGCGCAGGGCGAAGACGTGGTCGACCTCTCGGTCGGCGCGCCGGACTTCCCGACTCCGGACAACATCACGCAGGCGGCGAAGGACGCGCTCGACGCGGGACACACGAGCTACACCTCGTCGAACGGAATCCCGGAACTCAAGGAAGCAATCGCGGCGAAACTCCGCGGGAACGGCGTCGACGCCGAGGCCGACGAGGTCATCGTCACGCCCGGCGGGAAGCAGGCGCTCTTCGAGACGTTCCAGACGCTCGTCGACGACGGCGACGAGGTCGTTCTCCTCGACCCCGCGTGGGTCTCCTACGAGGCGATGGTGAAGCTCGCCGGCGGCACCCTCAGCCGCGTCGACCTCGCACAGCACGACTTCAGGCTCGAACCCGCACTGGACGAACTCGCCGAGACGGTCTCCGACGAGACGAAGCTCCTCGTCGTCAACTCCCCGTCGAACCCGACGGGCGGCGTCTTCTCCGACGCGGCGCTCGAAGGCGTCCGCGACCTCGCGGTCGAACACGACTTCGCCGTCATCTCCGACGAGATTTACGAGCGCATCGTCTACGACGGCTTCGAGCACACCTCGCTGGGCTCCCTCGACGGGATGGAAGACCGCACCATCACCATCAACGGCTTCTCGAAGGCGTTCTCGATGACCGGCTGGCGGCTCGGCTACCTCCACGCCCCGTCGGACCTCATCTCGCAGGCCGGTAAGCTCCACTCGCACTCGGTCTCCTGCGCCGTGAACTTCGTCCAGCACGCCGGCGTCGAGGCGCTCTCGGAGCGCACCGACGACGACGTCGAGGAGATGCGCCAGGCGTTCGAGGCCCGCCGCGACATGCTCGTGGACCTCCTCGCCGAACACGACGTTGATGTCGCCGTCCCGAAGGGCGCGTTCTACATGATGCTCCCCGTCGACGACGACGACCAGGCGTGGTGCGAGGGCGCGATTCAGGACGCGAAGGTCGCGACCGTCCCCGGCAGCGCCTTCAACGCCCCGGGCTACGCCCGTATCTCCTACGCCGCGAGCGAAGAGCGACTCCGCGAGGCCGTCGAGCGCCTCGCCGAGCACGACTACATCTGAGCCGCCCGCGGCGACCCGATTTTTCCACCGTCGTATCGAGCCCCGAGAGCGCGTACTGGCAACTAATCTGACAGTGTGCTAGGGATGAACGTGATTTTTGTTGTCGTATCTTCGGTTAGATTTATGTCCACTACCACCTAGGTACTACTCGTACATACCGCTCTTCGGGTGGGTTCTCCGCGGACGGTCCGCGTATGTATGGAGCATACAACTCATGAAAATAAGACAACTACTAGCAGACGATGGTGCAGTCTCGCCGGTCATCGGCGTGATTCTGATGGTCGCGATTACGGTGATTCTCGCGGCCGTTATCGGGACGTTCGTCCTCGGACTGGGTGGGCAGACGGCGACCGCTCCGCAGGCGAGTTTCAGTTTCGACTACAACAACAACTCCGCGAATGCAGCCGGCGGTGACGGTGTGGAGGGGGACGTACTCAAGATCACTCACGAGAGTGGTTCACAAATTGCGGCCGCTCGGCTCTCAGTGGCGATTACTGGTGCAGTAGACGGTTCAGGAAATAGTGAGTCACTCGACACCAATAAGCCAGACATCCCAGACCCGATGAATGCCGGTAAAACAATTGAGATCAACGACAGTTCATTCGGTCTAGCCGCGACAGACGCACCAGGAGATGACATTAACCTCGCAGGTGCGACGGTCCGCGTCGTCTGGACCGACGAGTCTGGTTCGAGTTCCGCGACTCTCCAGAGATGGTCTGGACCCAACGCGTAACCAACTTCAAAAAATTTCGCAGTAATCAGCCACTACGTGGCTGACGGCGACCCCAATTTTCATCAGAATTCTCCACCCAGAGTCCCAACTACTTCCGAAGCGCCTCCACCGGTCGCTCGTTGGCCGCCTTCCACGCCGGGTACAGCCCCGAGAGGACGCTGGTGCCGACGCCGAACCCGACCGCGAGGACGATGTAGAGGAGGTTCGCCGCCTGGAAGGTCGCAAGCGGGTCGTTCAGGACGAACGCGTTGAGCGCGACGCCCGCGCCGACAGCGAGTATCGCGCCGATGACGCCGCCGGCGACGCCGAGCAGGCCGGCCTCGGCGAGAATCATGCGAATCACGTCGCCGCGCTGGACGCCGACGGCGCGGAGGACGCCGATTTCCTGGCGTCGCTCGATGGTGCTCATGAGCATGACGTTCAGGATGCTCACGCCGGCGACGACCAGCGAGATGGAGCCGATGCCGATGAGGAAGGCGTTGAGGATGCCGAAGAACTCGTTGATGCCCGCCGTAATGGACTGGAGTTCGAACACCGAGACGCGCTCTTCGCGCTCGTTGAGGGCCTCGCGGATGGCGACCGCCGACTCGTTCGCGGCCTGTCCGGAGTCGGCGCTGACGACGACCTGCGAGTAGCCCGTGCCGTTTACGTCCTCGACGGGGACGATGACGGCGTTGTTCGGGCTGACCAGCGAGATACCCTGCTGTTCGGCGAGCACGGCCGAGACGCGGTAGGTCCGACCGTCGACGGAGATGGTGTTTCCGGGCTCGACGTCGAGCAGGCCGGCGGTGCCGGAGCCGACGAGCGCGCCCTGTCTGAGCCGGTCGGGGATGCGGCCCTCTTCGGCCTCGTAGAGCGCGCCGGGGTCTTCCATCCCGTAGACCGTTGTGACGGTCTGTCGATCACCTCGCGAGACGAGTTTCGACTCGGAGCGGACGGGGACGACCGCGCCGTCGGTGACCGCGCGACGAATCTCGTCGACGTCGCGCTCGGTGAGCTCCTCGATTCCCTCCTGGAAGTTGGGCGAGACGCTGATCTCGTTGCCGATGTCGCCGAGCTGCTGGGTCGCACCGGTACGGAGCGTCGTGCCGAACATGCCGAGCGACGCGATGGCGAGGACGCCGATGATGATGCCGAGGACGGCGAGCCCCGAGCGGATGCGGTTGCGCGAGAGGTTCCGACGCGCCATCAACAGCGCGGGGACGCGCCGGAAGAGGTCGTCGAGGACGCTCACTGTATCCTCCCGTCGATGAGTTCGACCGTTCGGTCCGCGTAGTCGCCGATTTGGGGGTCGTGGGTGACGGCGATGACCGCCACGTCGTCCTCGCGGCGAATCTCGTCGAACAGGTCGAGGACGCTCCGCCCGGTCGCCCGGTCGAGGTTCCCCGTCGGCTCGTCGGCGAGGAGGATGCGCGGCTCGTTGATGAGCGCCCGCGCGATGGCGACGCGCTGTTTCTGCCCACCCGAGAGCTGGTCGGGCCGGTGGTCGAGTCGCTCGCCGAGGCCGACGCGTTCGAGCAGGCGCGTCGCCCGGTCGCGGGCGGTCGGGTCGTCGCCGAACAGCGTCGGCATCTCCACGTTTTCCAGCGCCGACAGCGTCGGAATCAGGTGGAAGCTCTGGAAGATGAAGCCGATAAAGCGCTTTCTGTGGACCGTCATCTCCCGGTCGGAGAGGTCGGTCACGTCCTGTCCGTCGAGGTAGACGGTCCCTTCAGTCGGTGTGTCGAGGAGGCCGAGGACGTTCAGCATCGTGGACTTCCCGCTCCCGGAGGGTCCCATGACGGTGACGAACTCGCCGGGGTCGGCGTGGAAGTCCACGTCCTTGAGCGCCTCGACGACCTCGCCACCGGTGTCGTAGCGCTTCCAGACGCGTTGGAGTTCGATGATGTGGTTCATCTCGAATCAGCGTCGTCTGTAGGCGTAGATTCCGACGCCGACCACGACGAGGAGGGCGACGAGGCCGCCGACGAGGAGGAGCGTGGTGCCGAGACCGCCGCCGCCGTCGTTCGAGTCGACGGGTTGCGAGAGGTCGCTCACGTCCACCGTCGTTTCGACGGTCCGCTCACGGCCGTCGGCGAGGTAGGTCACCTCGACCGGGACGGAGGCCACGCCGTCGTCGACGGTGGCGTAGAGGTCGAACGAGGCGAAGTCGCTCGCGGGCACCGAGCCGACGAAGTACTCCTTGTAGGGGCGCTCGGGGGTGACGCCGTCGGTCGGGACGACCCGGACGACGACGCTCTGGGCGTCGCTGAGGCCGACGTTGCTCGCGCTGCCCGAGATATGTATCTTCCCGTCTTCGCGCTCCACGTCGACGCCGGTGAGCGAAATCCGACCGGGGGCGGCGACGTAGTCGATGGTCGTCGCCGCGGAGCCGTCGCGCCCGCCGGTCTCGTAGTCGGCGACCACGTCGAGCGTCGCACGGTCGACCGACGAGACGTTCAGTCGGACGGTCCGGGTGGACTCGGCCGCGACGGTTCCGACGGGGTTCCCGACGACGGTCGCGTCGCCATCGCGAAGCGAGAGGACGAGGTCTTCGAGGGGCGCGTTGCCGAGGTTCGTCACGTCGACGACGACCGCGGGGCGAGCGCCGTCGCCGAGGGTCGCGTCGAGGCGGACGTTCTCTCGGAGTTCGTCGGCGGCGAGCGGCGCGGTGGTCGTCGTCGTCCGGGCGTTGCCGTCGGCCGTGGTGTAGCGCAGCGTCGCCGTCACCTCGGAGTCGGTCGCGCCGGGCGTCACGTCGAACTGGAACGTCTGGGCCTGTCCGGAGTCGAGGCGCGGGACGACGCGGGTGTCGTTCCGCACGGTCGCGTCCTCGGCGGCCACCGACAGCCGAAGGTTGCGCGCCACCTCGTCTTCGCCGTTCGAGACGGTGACTTGCACGGGCGTCTCCGTGCCGATGACCGCGTCACCGACCTCGACGGTCACCTGCGGACCGCCCTCGCGGACGCGGACGACGACGGGGTACTGGAGTCGCTGGACTTGGCCGTCGCTCCGGCCGACGACGGTCACGCGGAGGTCGTAGGTCCCCGCGTCGGCGAGTCGGACGGAAAGCGGGATTTGCAGGTCGCTCCCGGGCGGAATCGTCCCGAGGTCTTCGGCCCGCGCGAGGTCGTTCGAGCCGCTCGCGGTGCGGACGTACACGTCCGTCACTTGGAGGTTCGACGGGCTGTTCTGTGCGTTCTGTACGATAGTCGAGAGGATGAACCGCTCGCCCGGCGTCGGCTGTGCGGGCGAGACGGAGACGTCGTCGATGTAAGCGGTCGCCTCCGCGCCGAGCGTCGGTGCCGGGAGTCCGGCGAGCACGACGACGACGAGAAGGGCGACCGGGAGGGCGCGCCTGCTCATGTTTATCACTCCATATATCGAGCAGGCGACGGAAATACCTGCCGTGGCTGACGGTCGCACGAGGCCGAACGTCTCGGCTCGGTTCGGCGGGCCGTCGGTCGGCGAACCCCCGCTCGGCGAAGGTACTTATGTGAGTCCGCCACCAGAACGGTGACAGATGCGCGTGCGTGACCTCCCGCTGTCGGCGGCCCTCGTCTCCCACTACGAGTCGAACGGTATCGAGGAACTCTATCCGCCGCAGGCCGCCGCGGTCGAGGCGGGCGTCGCGGAGGGCGGCCGCGTCGTCGCCGCCATTCCGACCGCCAGCGGCAAGACCTTCATCGCGGAACTCGCCATGCTCACCGCCGAGGGGCCGGCGCTCTACATCGTCCCGTTGCGCGCGCTCGCCCGCGAGAAGTACGAGACGTTCGACCGACTCCCCGGCGTGAGCGTCGGCATCTCCACCGGCGACTTCGACGCGGACGAGGCGGAACTCGGCGACCACGACATCGTCGTCGCCACGAGCGAGAAGGTCGACTCGGCGATTCGAAACGGCGCGCCGTGGGTCGAACGCCTCGCCTGTGTCGTCGTCGACGAGGTCCACCTGCTCGGCGCGCCGGGCCGCGGGCCGACGCTCGAAGTCACGCTGGCCACGCTCCAGCGCCGCGTTCCGGACCTCCAGCTCGTCGCCCTCTCGGCGACCGTCGACAACCCCGAGGTCATCGCCGACTGGCTCGACGCGGCGTTGGTCGAGAGCACGTGGCGGCCCGTCTCGCTCCGAACCGGCGTCTACGCCGACGAGACTGTCGAGTTCGACGACGGCACCGACCTCGACGTGGTCGTCCCCCCGACCGGCCCGAACGACGACGAGGCCACCGAGGCGACCGTCGCGCTCGTCGAAGACGCCGTCGAGACTGGCGGACAGTGTCTCGCGTTCGTCCGGTCGCGCCGCGAGGCCGAGGCGCTCGCCGACCGCCTCGCCGGCGAGGACCTCTCGCCCGCGCCCGCCCTCGGCGACGAACTCGACGAACTCGGCGGCACCGCGACCGGCCGCCAGCTCTCGGAGTGCGCCCGGACCGGCGTCGGCTTCCACCACGCCGGCCTGCGGAGCGCCCACCGGGTCGCCGTCGAGAACGCCTTTCGAGACCGCCGGCTCGCGGTCATCTGCGCGACGCCGACGCTCGCCGCCGGGGTGAACGTCCCCGCTCGCCGGGTCGTCATCCGCGACCAGAAGCGCTACACCGGCGACTCGATGGCGTGGATTCCCGTCCTCGACGTGCACCAGATGTGCGGCCGCGCCGGCCGCCCGCACCTCGACCCGTTCGGCGAGGCGGTCCTCGTCGGCGACGCGGACACGAAAGCCGAGCTGTTCGACCGCTACGTGACGGCCGACGCGGAGGCCGTGGACTCGCAGTTCGACGACCCCGAGGCGCTCCGGACGCACGTTCTCTCGGTCGTCGCCTCCGGGTTCGCCGACAGCCTCGACGGCGTCGCCGACGTGTTCTCGGCGACCTACTACGCTCACCAGAATCCGAGCGTGGACCTCGCGGAACTCGTCGCCGACGTGGTCTCGGAGCTCGAAGCGATGGAGCTCCTCGACGCGACGGGGGGGACGCTGTCGGCGACGACGCTGGGCGCACAGACCTCCAGACAGTACGTCTCGCCGACGACCGGGGCGCGCATCGTCTCGGGCATCCGCACCATCGAGACGATGGCCGACGAGCACGTCACCGCCCGGACCGCCCTCGAGATCGTCTGCGACACGCCGGACATGCACGACACGTACCTCGGCAACCGCGAGCGGGCGCTGATGTACCAGTACGCCCGGAGCCACGCCGCGGAGTTCACCACCGCGATGCACGACGCCGACCCCTTCGAGGAGTGGCTGACCGCGGTCAAGACCGCCCGCATCCTCCACGAGTGGACCGAGGGCTCGGACATCGAGGAACTCGTCGAGCGCTACCGAATCGGGCCGGGCGACGTGGAGTCCCGCGTCGAGCGCGCCGAGTGGTTGCTGGGCGCGGCCGACGCGCTCTGTGCCGCCCTCGACACCGACGTGCCGGAGTTCCGCGAGGTCCGGGCGTTGCTGTCGCCCTGACGCGGGAGCCGAATCCCCCGCTCTGCGCCGAGCCGCGTCTCCTCGCGTCGAGGGGGCAAAGTCGCTTCGGGATGCCGTTTTAAGCTTCGCGGGAGCGTAGGCGAAGCTATGGGTATCACGTACGAAGACTTCCTCGACCTCGAGTACGAACCGACCGACGAGGACCTCGTCTGCACCTTCCGCATCGACCCCGCGACGGGGATGTCGACGGAGGCGGCGGCGAGTCGCGTGGCCTCGGAGTCCTCCAACGGCACGTGGGCGGCCCTCCAGACCGGCGCGGACTTCACCGACATGGGCGCGACGACGTTCGACATCGACGGCGACCTGATTCGGGTCGCCTACCCCGCCGGACTGTTCGAACCCGGAAACATGCCGCAGGTGCTGTCGTGCATCGCCGGCAACATCATGGGTATGAAGGCGGTCGATACGATTCGGCTCCTCGACTGCGAGTGGCCCGAGTCGGTCGTCTCGTCGTACCCCGGTCCGCTGTACGGGTCGTCGGTCCGCGAGGAGGTATTCGGCGTCACCGACCGCCCCATCACGGCGACGGTCCCCAAGCCGAAAGTCGGCCTCTCGACGGCGGCGCACGCGCAGGTCGGCTACGACGCGTGGGTCGGCGGCGTCGACCTCCTGAAGGACGACGAGAACCTGACCGACCAGGCGTTCAACCCCTTCTCCGACCGCCTCACGGAGTCGCTGTCGCTCCGCGACGACGCCGAGGACGAGACGGGCGAGAAGAAGTCCTACCTCATCAACGTCACCGCCGACACCCAGACGATGCTCGACCGGGTCGACGAGGTGGCCGCGCAGGGCGGCGAGTACGTTATGGTGGATATCATCACCGCGGGCTGGGCGGGCCTCCAGACCGTCCGCGAGCGCACCGAGAAACACGGCATCGCAATCCACGCCCACCGCGCCATGCACGCCGCCTTCGACCGGCTCCCGTCCCACGGCGTCTCGATGCGGGTGCTCGCGCAGATAAGTCGCCTCTGCGGCGTCGACCAACTCCACACCGGCACCGCCGGCCTCGGCAAGCTCGCCAACGAGGACACCGTCGGCATCAACGAGTGGCTCGCGGGCGACCTCTACGGGATGAACGACGTGCTGCCGGTCGCCTCCGGCGGGCTCCACCCCGGCCTGCTCCCCGACCTACTCGACGCCACGGGGACGAACGTCTGCGTCCAACTCGGCGGCGGCATCCACGGCCATCCCGACGGCACCCGCGCGGGCGCGGTCGCGCTCCGGTCGGCCATCGACGCCTACGTCGAGGGGCGGTCCATCTCGGCGGCCGCCGAGGAGACGCCCGAACTCGCCGTCGCCCTCGATAAGTGGGGGACGGAGACGCCGCGGTAGGGGTGACGAGGCGGCGCGACCGCCGCCGCGGCCGCAAGTGTTGCTAGTTCGTGACAATCTCCAGAGAAGCGTTGAGTCAGTACTACAATATCGAAGAGGGTCCCCTCGTCATTCCACGGGCCCCGAAGTGGTTCGGGGCTCGAATATCGTCGATAATAATTGGCGGGTGAGCTTTATACGGTTGTTTTTTCAGAGCTAGATTCAGAGCTATTCGGACACACACCCGGCTGCTCGGCGTGTATTGGGGGATGCCGGGGTTCGCCGATATCAACTAAACCATGAAGATACGAACGAAACTTATCGCGCTGTGTCTCGCCATCTCGCTGCTACCCGTGGCAGTCGTTGGCGTCGCAGGCGTCCAAGGAATGTCAAGTATTGGTGATTACGCACAAGAACAGAGCGAGGCGACGCTCGAAGCGCAGATTACCGGCGAGTTGAACCAAACCGTCGCCGCCCGGCAAGAGGAGATACAGAACCTACTCGACGTCCGCCGAATCGACGCGCTCGCGCTGGCGGACTCGGCGCCGGTACAGAACTACGAAGCCGCCCGGGCGGGCCAGATGGAACTCGTCCAGGAACAGAGCCAGGCGCAGTTAGGGTACATGGCGCTCCAGATGCGTGCGACCGTCGAGACGACGAAAGAGACGGTGCTCGCGAACCAGTACGGCGGCCGGGACTGGGAGGAACTCACTTCGGCAGAGCAACAACAGGTGAAAGACCAAGTCGAGGCGCGAATCGCCGGAACGGCCGGAAACGGCGTCCAACAGAGTGGAACGCTCTCTGACGCGTTCCGACCGGGCTACGTCGGGTCGACCGGCTACGCGTTCGTCCTGAACGGCGACCTCGACTTCGTCGTCCACCACAGCCTCGAAGACGGAATCAACGCCGTCGACGACACCGAGATACAGGCGTTCAATCAGGTGCCCGCCGAAATCGAGTCGAACGCCGCCGTCCGCAACGGCGAGGACTGGGGCATCGTCGAGTACGAGTGGGAAGACACCACCCAAGCGGGCAACCCCGTCGAGGAGAAGTTCGTCGCGTACGCCTACCACGAGGACTTCGACTGGGTGCTCGCGCCGAGCGTCTACTACTACGAGCTCCAGACGGCCGCCGTCGCCGACGCCCGCGGCCAGATTAACGACTCGTTCGAGAGCTACCTCAGAACGCGCTCCGTGACTATCGACGGCGAGGAGCGCCCCGCCTACGACGAGATTCTGTTCACCGACGAAAACGGGCAGGGAGTCGTCCAAACGGTTCGCACGGAAGACGGCATCACCACCCGTTCGGTGTCCGACGTCTCCTACGCCGAAGAGGAATGGTTCGAGACCGCGACCGGGCTTCAGGAGGGTGAAATCCAGGTCAGTGAGGTGGTACCGACCGACGACGGGGCCACGGTCTACGTCACTACGCCGGTCTACCACGGGGGCGAACTCACGGGGACTATCACGCTCCAGTTCAACTTCGACCTCCTCAACGTGCTCATCGACGACATCCAGGTCGGTGAGAGCGGTCACATGACCATCGTGGGCGAAGGGGGCACGCTCCTGACCGATTCGAAGGAATCGCTCGGAACCGTCGAGGGCGAAGTCGCCGAGAACCTCTCGGCCGGCCTCGTCCAGCGCGGCCTCACCACCTACGAGACGGCCGGCGAAAGCGGCGACTCGGACCGGTACTTCGTCGGGTACGCGCCGCTCCACTTCGGCAACGGACAGTACAAACTCGTCGCGACCGTCCCCGAGTCGGACGTGACGGGGCCGGTCAAACAGCTCGGACAGGCGATGAACAGTCGGGCAGACACCTCCCGGAACGTCATGCTCCTGTTAATCGTCGGTATCATCGTGGTCGTCGTCGGCGTCGGCTACGTCGCCGCGCGGTACTTCTCGGAGCCGATAGAGGCGCTTCGGGACCGCGCGCAGTCGCTCGCCCGCGGGCGGTTCGACGACGACGAAGCCATCGACGCCAACGACGACGAACTCGGGGAGCTCGTCGAGGCGTTCGACGACATGCAGGCGAACCTCCAACGGCAGGTCTCGGCGCTTCGAACCGCCGGAACGGAGCTCGGCGACGGCAACCTCGACCAGAACCTCCGGACCGACCTGCCCGGCGAGTTCGGCGCCATCATGACCGACCTCGACACGGGGATTCAGAAGCTCCAGGACGGCTTCGTCGAGGTGCAGTCCGTCGCCGACGAGTTCGCGGCGGTGAGCAACGAGACGGTGTCGAGCGCGAAGGAAATCGAGTCCGCGAGCCAGGAGACCGCGCGGTCGGTCGAGGAAATCGCTCACGGCGCGGAACAGCAGACCGAACGGCTCCAGACGGTCGCAAACGAGATGAACGACCTCTCTGCGACCATCGAGGAGGTCGCCGCCTCCGCCGACGGCGTCGTCCAGTCGGCGAATCAGGCCGTGTCGCTCGCCGACGAGGGGCGCGAACACGCCGCGGAGGCGACCGAGGAGATATCTACCATCGAGACCGAGGCCGACGAGGCGGTCGAGCGGGTCGAAGCCCTCGGCGAGCAGGTGGGCGAAATCAACGAAATCGTCCAACTCATCAACGACATCGCGGAGCAGACGGACCTGCTCGCGCTCAACGCATCCATCGAGGCGGCCCGCGCGGGCGAGGCCGGCGAGGGCTTCGCCGTCGTCGCCAACGAGATCAAGGCGCTGGCGAAGGAGGCCAGTCAGGCCACCGACGACGTGGAAGCCCGCATCGACGAGGTGCGCGACCGCGCCGACGACACGGTCGACGACATGCAGTCCATGCAGGAGAGCGTCGAGAGCGGCTCCGAGACCATCGGCGACGCCATCGAGATGTTCGACCACATCTCCGGGGCGATTCGCGAGGCCGAACACGGCGTCGAGGAGATTTCGCAGGCGACCGAGAACCAGGCCGTCTCGACCGAGGAGGTCGTCTCGATGGTCGACGACGTGTCGAGCGTGAGCGAGGAGACGACCTCGGAGACGGCGACGGTCTCCGCGGCGACCGAAGAACAGACCGCCGCGATAAACGAAGTCACGCGGAACATCCGGCAGGTGTCGAAGTCGGCGGAGTCGCTCAAAGACCTCGTCGGACGGTTCGACGTCGGCGACGCCGGCGGAAGCGGGCGCGGCGGCGACGCTCCCGCGTCGGTCGGGACGTCCCCCGACGGGTCGCCGCCGTCGGGACCACAGGCCGTCGCCGACGGGTCGGGTGACGCGGCGGGTCCCGCCTCGCCGTCGGACGACTGAACTGTCGCCGACGCGCGACACCCGCCGTCCCACCGCCGATTACCGGTCTACTTCTCCCATTATCGTATCGAGACTCCCGAGCGCAGCGATGAGGTCCGGGATGTACTCGCCTTCGGCCATCTCGGGGAGTGACTGGAGGTTCGAAAACGAAGGGCCGCGAATCTTGAACCGCGCCGGGGTGTCCGTGCCGTCGGCGCGGATGTAGATGCCGAGTTCGCCCTTCGCGGCTTCGACCGCGCGGTAGACCTCGGTGTCGTCGTCCGGCTTGATGGTGCGCGGGACGTTCGACTGGATGGTCCGCTCGTCTTCGGGCCAGTCTTCGAGGAGGTCGACGCACTGCGCGACGATTTTGGCCGACTCCTCGACCTCCCGGAGGCGGACGAGCAGGCGCGCGAAGTTGTCGCAGTCGTCCTCGACGGCGACCTCCCAGTCGAGTTCGTCGTAGTAGCCGTAGGGGTCGTCGCGGCGAAGGTCGTAGTCGATGCCCGAGCCGCGGGCGACCGGCCCCGTCACGCCGTAGTCCTTCGCCACCTCGGGCGGGAGGATACCGGTTTCGAGCGTTCGGGCCTGCAGAATCTCGTTTGCCGTCAGGAGGTCGTGGTACTCCCGCAGTTTCTCGGGGAGGCCGTCGACGAACGTCCGAATCTTCTCGAAGAATTCCTCGCGGGGTTCCGGGAGGTCCCAGACGACCCCGCCGAGCCGGAAGTAGTTGAACATCAGCCGCTGGCCCGTGAGGTCTTCGAGGACGTTCTGGACGAGTTCCCGGTCCCGCATGGCGTACATGAACGTCGCGGTGAAGTCGCCGACGACGTCGAGGGCGTACGCGCCGACCGCGAGCATGTGCGAGAGGATACGGCTCAGTTCGGCCGCCAGCGTCCGGAGCACCTGCGCGTACTCGGGCACGTCGATGTCCGCCAGCGCCTCGGCGGTGCGGGCGTAGGCCCACTCGTTCAGGAGGCCGCCGCCGCCCCAGTCCCAGCGGTCGGGGTACGGCATAATCTGGTGCCGGTAGGTGCCCCGCTGGCACATCTGTTCCTCGCAGCGGTGGATGTAGCCGATGTCCGGCTCCACGTCGGCGACTTGCTCGCCGTCCAGCGTGACCTGCAGGTGCATCACGCCGTGGGTCGCCGGGTGGTGCGGCCCGATGTTGAGAAGCATCGTGTTCGAGCTGGCCCGGCCGTCCTCGGCCAGCGGGTTCGCGTTCTCGTCGTACCGGACCACCTGCGGGCGCGTCTGGTCGTAGTCCAGCCCGAGCGGGTGACCCTGCCACGTCTCCGGCAGGAGGATACGACGCAAGTCCGGGTGTCCCTCGTACTCGATGCCGACGAGGTCGTACGCCTCTCGCTCGTGCCACTCGGCCGTCCGGAACACCGGCGCGGCCGACTGGCTGACGGGGTCGGTTCGGGGCGTCGGGACGACGACGCTCGCCTCTCGGGTCGGGTCGTCGTACGACTTCAGGTGATAGATGGACTCGTAGCGGTCCTCGTACTCCTGGGCGGTCACACACGAGAGGTGGTCGAGGCCGAGGTCGTCGCGGAGCGTCGAGAGCGACGACTGCACCNTAGATGGACTCGTAGCGGTCCTCGTACTCCTGGGCGGTCACACACGAGAGGTGGTCGAGGCCGAGGTCGTCGCGGAG
Source organism: Haloferax prahovense DSM 18310 (assembly GCF_000336815.1). Taxonomy (GTDB): domain Archaea; phylum Halobacteriota; class Halobacteria; order Halobacteriales; family Haloferacaceae; genus Haloferax; species Haloferax prahovense. Next base: position 496,353 of record NZ_AOLG01000009.1, on the reverse strand, counting down.
CGTCGAGAGCGACGACTGCACCGCGTCCGGGCGAACCTGCACCGCGGGCGCGTGAACGTGCGCTTCGGTGGCGAGGACGGCGTCGCCCAACGCCCGCCGGAGCGCGTCGGCGTCGAGGGGACCGGAGGCGTCGTCGGCGAGCGCGGCGGGGTCGGCGTCGGACTCGGGGGGCTGCTGCGGGCGTTCGAGTGACATGACGGTTGACATCCGCCCGTTCGTCCGGTCGTCGGTTCGTCGTTCTGCCTCACGAGTGCGGCCGGTTTTTATGTCGCAGTCGAATCAATTCGCCGGCATGAAATCGGTCAGGCTTCGCTTCACGCCCGACGACGAACAGTTGCATCCGATGCACGAGTTCGTCGTCGAACACGAGGCGTTCGAGCGGACCGAACTCCACCACTGGAACCCGACGGTGACCGACAGGAACACCATCGTCTTCGAGGTCTTCGGGACCGACGTCGAGGCCTACGAGGCGGCGCTCGCGGAGACGGAGCGCATCCTGTCGTACGAACTCTCCCAGCTCCCCGGCGACTCCTTTTTCATCGTGGTCGACGAGCGGCTCGACGCGGCGGGAACGAGGCAGACGGCCGCCGTCACGCGGGGCGGTCTCATCGTCGTCCCGCCGGTCGTCTTCGACGGCGACGGAACGGTCTCGATGACGCTCGTCGGGACCGACGAGGCGCTCCAGTCGGCGGTCGAACAGCTCCCCGAGGGCCGCGGCCTCGAAGTCGTGCGGGTGAGGGAGTACACGGGGCCGGGGAGCGTCTCGGCCGGGTCGCTGTCGCCCCGCCAGCGCGAGGCCATCGAGGTCGCCGTCGACTGCGGCTACTACCGCGAGCCGCGGACCGGGTCGGTCGCCGACGTGGCCGCGCGGCTCGACTGCTCGACGAGCACCGCGGCGGAGCACCTGCGAAAAGCGGAGATGAAAGTCATGGCCGACCTCGTCGGCCGGTCGTGACTGCGGGTCGGTTCGCGACGACGTCTCCGCCTACGGTTCGGCCCGCGGCGACGGCTCCGCCCACGGCTCAGAAGTGCCCTCGCCGAACAGTTCTCGCATCAGGATGACGATGCTCTCCGGCGGGAACTGCCCGCGCTCGGTGACGATGGCGTCCACGTATCGCGGCGGCGTCACGTCGAACGCGGGGTTCTTCACGGTGGGGGTTCCGAGGTCCGCGAGCGTGTCGTCGTCGACGACCTCGGCGGTGTCGCGCATCTCGATATCGACGGTGTGACCGGTCATCGTCCCCGGATGGAGTTTGAGCGTCTGCGCGGCGACCATGATGGGCGACCCCCGCTCGCGTGCGTTGACCGCGAGGCCGCTCGTCCCGATTTTGTTGATGACGCTTCCGTCGGCCGCGACGGCGTCCGCGCCGACGAGCACGTGGTCCACGTCGTTGAGGTAGCGGCGGGCCGCCGAGTCGACGATGAGCGTGACGGGCACGCCCAGTTCGTGGAGTCGCTTCGCGGTGATGTGTCCCTGATTTCGAGGCCGCGTCTCCTTGACGACCGCCTCGATGTGCTTTCCCTGCTCGACGGCCGCCTCGACGCACGCCAGCGCGTCCGTGGAGTGGCAGTGGGTCATGATGGTGTCGCCGTCGCGGAGGCGGTTCGCGCCGACCTGTCCGAGGTCGGCCTGCGCCCGTTCGAGCCGGGCGCAGAACTCGTCGGCCGAGTCGACGACGTTCTGTCGGAGCCCCTCGACGGTCGTACTCGACATGTCGCGGAGGACGTACCGGAGGGCGTTGGGGAGGCTCACGGCCGTCGGCCGCGTCTCGTGGAGCGTCCGGGCGGTCGCGCGGAGCTCGGCCCGGAACGCCTCGGCGTCGGCGGCGTCGCTCTCCGTGGCCTGTGTCCGGAGCGCCCGCGCGGCCGCGTCGGCGATGGTCGCCGCGCCGCGAATCTCCATCGTGTCGATTTCCGTCGCGGTGCGTCGGACCTCGGAATGTACGCGGTCGTCCATGCGGGAACTACGGGCGTCGAATGGAAAAAGGTCGCCGCGGAGACGGCGTTCAGACCCGGTCGACGAGCGCCTCGTCGGGGTGTCGCACCCGGACGGTCTCGACACGCTCTGAGAGCGCCTTCGCGTCGGCGAGTTTGTCCTCGGACTCGGCGTGGACGGTAAACAGCGTCTCGCCGCTGGCGGCCATCTCGCCGACGCGGCGGTGGAGTTCGAGGCCCGCGCCGGGGTCTCTCGGCGCGCCGGCCCGGCGAGCGACCTCGTTGACGAGGCGGTTGTTGACGTGGGTGACCACGCCGTCGCGGTCGGCGCGGACCGCGACGGTGTGTCGGCCGGGCGAGAGGTCCGCCGCCTCCACGTCGGGGTCGCCGTTCTGCGCGGCGAGTATCTCGCGGAAGGTCTCTTCGGCCTGCCCCGAGTCCAGAATCTCGGCGGCGTCGGCGTCGACGCCGACGGACTCGAACAGCACGTCGGCGAGGCGAATCGCCTTCACCCGCAGGTCGTTCGGGCCGCCGCCGGCGAGCGTGGCGAGGACCTCGCGGGCTTCGAGCACGGGACCGACCCCGCGGCCGACCGGCGCGACCCCGTTCGTGATGGCGCACTCGACCGCCATCCCGAGGTGGTCGCCGACGCGGTTGAAGTCCTTCGCGAGTTCGCGCGCCTCGGCGAGGCTCTCGACTTTCGCGCCCTCGCCGTAGGGGATGTCGACGACGACGTTGGTCGAGCCGGCGCTCTTCTTTTTCGAGAGGACGGAGGCGATGAGCTGCCCCTTGGGGTCGATAGAGAGCGGCGTCTCGGCGCGGATGATGCGGTCGTCGACCGGCGAGAGATTCACCGCGCCGCCCCAGACGAGACAGCCGCCAGTCTTCCCGACGATATCGCGTATCTCCGCGACGGAGAACTCCACGTCGCAGAGGACCTCCATCGTGTCTGCGGTACCCGCCGCGGAGGTGACGGCCCGCGAGGAGGTCTTCGGAATCTTCAGCCCCGCCGCGGCGACGATGGGGACGAGAATCGGCGTGACGCGGTTGCCCGCGACGCCCCCGATGGAGTGCTTGTCGGCGATGACCGGCTCTTCCCACGTGATGGTCTCGCCCACGTCCGCCATCGACTCCGTGAGGTGCATCGTCTCTTCCATCGACAGCCCGTTCGTGTAGATTCCAGAGACGTACGCCCCGAGTTCCACGTCGGCGAGGCGCTCCTCGTAGATGTCGCGGACGAGTTGGGACAGTTCGTCGGCTTCGAGTTCGATGTCGTCGAGCTTCTTGCGGATGTAGTACACCGAGTCGGGTTGCGGCGCGACCGAAACCTCGACCTCGCCCTCGATGTGACCGAGCCGGCGCGTCACGCCGAGAGTCCCCTCAGAAACGAGTTCGTCCGTCAGCTCCACGATGGCGATGGTCGTCCGCCCGTCTCGCCGCAGTTGGACGCGTTCGAGCGCGTGGACCCCGAGTTCGGCCGCGTCGCTCTCGTTCAGGAGGACCGTCGGCGACCGGGTTCCGATGTCGATGGGTTCGGCGAGGAGTTGCATACCCGAAGGTCGGACGAGAGCGTCAATAAATCGACCCCGAGTCTCGGGGGGAGAGAACGCTTACGCGAGGTGGGATTCGACGAGGTTCTTCAGGTCGTCGTAGCCGCGGACGCCCACGAGCTGTTCGACCGCCTCGCCGTCGGCGAAAAGCACCATCGTCGGGACGCCCCGAACCTGGTACTGTGCGGCGAGCTCCTGGTTCGCGTCCACGTCGACCTTGGCGACCGCGGCGTCGGTGTTCTGCGCGAGTTTCTTCACCGTGGGTTCGAGCATCTTGCACGGACCACACCAGTCCGCGTAGAAATCGACGAGCACCACGTCGTTCGTGGAGACGACGTCTTCCAGGACCTCAGCGCCGTCGACGTGGACGGGCTCCGAGGGGGAATCTGCGGCTCCTTTCGCCGTGCTTCCGCCGTCGCCGCGGAGATTGGATTCGAGCTGTTCGCGTTTCTGCTGCCGGATATCGTTCAGTTCGTCGTCGGACATACCTACTGGTACCGGCCGCTACCTAATAACGGTTTTGCACAATTTAGGCAATAATATCTGCGACCATTGATTCGTGGTGACGAGCGGCACGCTCCGGGATATCGCTGTGGTTCACGACCGAGAGACGTGACAGAAACGGCGGGGGCGCGACCGCGAGTTACGGGCTGGTTCGAAGGCGGTTCGATTGGACTCGGTCGGGGCCATCCGAGAGCAGCCTCCCGAACCAGCTCAGTCGACGTACAACGAGTAGGTGATGACCGCGAAGCCGACGAGCGTCAGCACCGAGTCGAAGAGCAGTCCGGTGGCGAGGTCGACGTTGAGAATCACGTCGAGCGCGCCGCCGAGCATCGCGCCGAGCGTGACGACACCGAAGCCGAGCGCGAGCGCGCGGAGCGACGCCGCCCCGGTGTTCCGGTACGCCTTGTAGCTGAAGTAGGTGATGAGCCCGCCGAGGACGAGGATGCCCGTCTTGACGACGATGATCATCGTCGTAATCGTCGGCGAGGCGCTGAGGTGCCCCATCAGGTCTCCCTCCGGACCCGCGACCAGATGTCCGCGAGGCGTTCGTCGGGCGTCTGCTCCGGGCGGCCGACCGCGACGTCGAAGTCGCGGTCCTCGTTGAGAGCGATTCGAACCTCGTCGAAGGCGACCTCGTAGGTCGTCGCGTGGTGACCGTCCGCGCGAATCTGGGTCCCCTCGGCGAGGAGCGCCGCGTCGGTGAGCAGGTCCAACTTCCTGTACGTCGTCGAAAGCGGGATGTCACACGTGTCTGAAATTTCACTTGCCGTCATGGGTTCTTCGAGTCCTCTGATGATGGCTCGTGCGTCCGCGTCGTCGAGCGCGTCGAGCACCGCCGTCAGTTCGGCCGACTCCATCGCGGACCGGTCGCGCGCCATTACCCAGATTGACCGACGAGAGCCTTATTAACCCACCGGGTCGGGCTCGTCGTCGTCCGCCGTCTCGGTGTCTGTGTCGTATGCTCCCTCCATTCTGAGGGTTCCCGCGCGAGCCAACACGTCGGGCGTTCGACAGACGCCCGGCGCGCCCGTCGCCTGCGGCACCGCGCAGTTGTTGCAGTTCTCGCAGACGACCCGTGTGCCGGCCGGGACATCGCGGCCGAGCAGTCGCGCGGGGAGTTCCGGTTCGGCGTAGAACGGCCGAGCCATCCCGACGGCGTCGCAGGCGTCGCCGAGCAGCCGGTCGATTTCGCCGCGCTCGCGGATGCCGCCCTCGCAGAGCACGGGCACCGAGACGGCGTCGCGGACCCGGCGGCACAGGTCGGCGTTCCACGCCGGGTCGAAGTCATACCACGCCGCCTCGATTCGGTTGCCGAGTTCGACGAGTCGCGCCCGAAGCGGGCCGCCGAAGGCCGCGGCGTAGCCGTCGCGGTAGCGGTCGTCGCGCCACGCGCGGGCCGGGAACGACCCGCGGACGATGCTCGCGTCCCAGAACACCGACCCCGAAACGGGGACGAGCGCGTCGTAACCCGCCTCGTCGAGTCGACGACAGATTTCGACCGCGTCGTCCTCGGTCAGGCGTCGGCGGATGCCGGGCGGCGCGGCCGTCTCCGCCGGCACTTTCGTCATGAGCGGCACGTCGCCCACCTGCGAGCGAACCTCGTCGGCGACGACCTCCAAAAACCGGACGCCGTCGCCGAACTCGTCGTCCCGGCGGTTGTAGAACGGCGAGAGGAACTGGTGGACGATACCCATGTTCGCGCCGGCGACGTGGACCACGTCGTAGCCGGCGTCGACCGCCATCGCGGCGGAGCGACCGAAGTCGGCCGCGAGTTCGTACACCTCGTCGGTCGTCATGACGCGCGCGTCGTAGTCGAGAAAGCCGAGGGCGTCGAGGAGTCTGAGGAGTCGCGGCGGCCGGGAGACGGCGAGCTGTTGCAAATCCGGGTGGTCGCGCCGGTACTCGGCGTGCCACGTCTCCATGCTCCGCAGGCCGCCGTACTCCAACTGGACCGCGACGGCCGCGCCGTGGTCGTGGATTCGCTCGGTCACCGCCGACAGCGACGCCGCGAACTCCGGGTCCGCGATTCGCGTCATCCCCGGCGCGGCGCAGCCACCCGTCTCGCGCACGATAGTCGCGCCCTGACAGATGAGTCCCGCACCGGCCCGCGCCGCGGGTTCGAGTTCGGCCGCGAGGCGCTTGGGGGTCTCGGGACCGGTGCCCGCACATTCGAGCACCGGCGCGCGGTAGAGCCGGTTTCGGAGCGTGAACCCGCCGATGTCGAGCGGGTCGTCGAGCCGAGGAGTCGCCATGAGGACGACATGGCGCGCGAGCGACGTAAATCGACGCGACGGTCGTCGCCGCGTCAGTTCACCAACGGGTCCTGCCGCCGATATCGATAATCGCGCCGCAGCGCCCGCACTCCGACACCTGCAGGGGGTCCGAGCCGGCGTGTCGGACGACCACGCCACCGGGACCCGTGGGGGAACCGCACCGCTTGCAGACCGGACGTTTCGCCGTCATCTGTGGATACACATCTCTCGAGGAGACAGACGACTGCGGCGGAGATAGCCGTATTGTCCCGCGTCTGTCCGGACGAGGCCCGAAGCCGGTCAACCTTCTTACCCGTCGGCTCCGATGAACGTCCCATGGACCCCGAACCGTTCAGGTACGACTCGGAGGTGCCGCCGGGCGAGGTGCGACACCTCAGGTACGAAATCAGCGAGACGTACCTCGGCGACCCCGTCGAGATACCCGTCACCGTCATCAACGGCGAGCAGGGCGGGCCGTCGGTCTTCATGACCGCGGCGCTCCACGGCGACGAACTCAACGGCGTGAAGGTGATGCAGGAGGTCGCGAGCCGGTACAACCCCGCCGACATCCACGGGACCATCGTCTGCATCCACGTGGCGAACGTTCCGGGCTACCTCGCCCAACAGCGCTACATCCCCATCTACGACCTCGACCTGAACCGGTCGTTCCCCGGCCGCGACGGCGCGAACACGGCCGAGCGCATGGCGAACCAGATCTACCGTCGGTTCGTCGAGCCCTGCGACCTCGGCATCGACTTCCACACCTCGACGCGCAACCGGACGACGATGTACCACGTCCGCGCCGATATGAACCGCCCCGAGGTCGCCCGCCTCGCGCGGTCGTTCGGCGCGAACCTCATCCTCTCGGGCGAGGCCGAGGCGAGTTCGCTCCGCACCGTCGCCACGAACGACGGGATTCCGACCATCACCGTCGAGATGGGCCGCGCCCACCGCTTCCAGCCCGCGATGGTCGACCGCGCGCTCGAAGGCGTCGAGAGCGTCCTCGCCGAGTACGGCGTCCTCCCGGAGAAGCCGGTCAGTTGGCCGGGCTGGACGCGCGTCATCGACTCCGCGACGGACAAGACGTGGCTCCGCGCCGACGTTGGCGGCCTCGTCGAGATGCAGTACGGCGACGTGCCGCTGGTCCACGAGGGCGACACCATCTGCACCATCTCTGACCACTTCAAGACGAGAGACAAGCGCGTCTCGGCCCCCTTCACAGGGCTCGTCGCCGGCGTCCTCCAGAACCCGGTCGCCGCGCCCGGCCACCCGCTTTGCCACCTCGTCAGCGTCGACGACGCGACGCTCCGCGAGATAGAGCGCGAAATCGAGGCCGGCGAGTTCACGGAACGCCCGTGGAGTTAGGCCGGACGCGTCGCTTGCGCCTCCGCACCCGCTCGCCACCTCACTCTCACTCAGTCAGTCGTCCGCGCCGACCTGCTCGTGAGTGTGGTGGAAAAACCGGACGTGCGGCCGCCCGTCGCGTTCGACCGGCTCGAAGCAGACGCGACGGTACCGCTCGTTGTCGAGGAGATTGACGAGCAGGCCGCGGTCGTGGAGCGAGACGGAGTCGTAGGGCGTCGAGCAGACGGGGCACAGCACCGGGTCGGCGTCTTCGTCGGCGGCTCCGTGGGTTTCGCCCGCCGACAGGTCCGAGTCGGCCGTGTCGCCCACTGTTATTCCTCCGTCGCCGCCCCGACCGCGTCGGCGACCCGCGAAATCGTCTCGAACTCGTCGTCCGCGTAGGCGATGAACCGAACGTCGCGGAGCGAACTCGGCTCGAACGCCCGGAGTTCCTCGCAGATGAGTCGCGCGCCGTCGGCGAGGTCGAACCCGGCGATACCGCAACCGAGCGCCGGAATCACGAGCGACTCGCAACCGCGGTCGTCCGCGGCTCGCAGGGCGTTTCGCGCGGCGTCGCGGATGCTCTCGGCGGTCGCCCGCCCGTCGCCGTAGTGCGGCATCGCCGCGGCGTGAATCACGACCTCTGCGTCGAGGTCGAAGGCGTCGGTGACGGCGACCGCACCGAGGTCTCTCGGCCCCTTCGCCATCGCGGCCTCGTTCAGTTCGGGGCCGCCGCCGCGACGGAGCGCGCCCGCGACACCCGGCCCCATCCGAAGGCTCGTCCCAGCGGCGTTCACCAGCGCGTCGGCCGACTGAGCGGCGATGTCGCCCTGCACGACGGTGAAGTTCATGTCAGTCGAGTCGGTCCATGTCCTCGTCGTCGAGGTCGATGTGGGAGGCCGCCACGTTGTCGCGGAGGTGCGAGACGCTCGACGTACCGGGGATGGGAAGCATCACGTCGGAGCGGTGCAGGAGCCACGCGAGGGCGACCTGCTGGGGCGTCGCGTCGTGTTTCGCCGCGACCGCGGAGACGGCGTCGGCCCGGTCGCCGAGGTCGCCCGCGCCGAGCGGGTACCACGGGATGAAGCCGATACCGTACGCCTCGCAGGCGTCGAGGCTCGCCTCGAACTCGCGGTCGCCGACGTTGAAGCGGTTCTGGACCGTGGCGATGTCGACGATGTCGCGCGCCTCGTCGAGCTGTTCGACCGAGACGTTCGAGAGGCCGACGTGCCGAATCAGTCCCTCGTCTTTCATCTCGGCGAGCGCGTGGACCGAGTCCTCGAAGGCGACGTGCGGGTCGGGGCGGTGGAGCTGATAGAGGTCGATGGTGTCCACCCGAAGGCGGTCGAGGCTCCCGAGGACGGCGTTCCGGAGGTAGTCGGGGTCGCCGTTTGGCATCCAGTCGCCGTCGGTGTTGCGGAGTAGTCCGCCCTTGGTGGCGACTACGAGGTCGTCCGGATAGGGCGCGAGCGCCTCGCCGATGAGGCGCTCGGAGACGGCGGGGCCGTAGGAGTCCGCCGTGTCGATGAGGTCGATACCGTGGACGAGCGACTCGTGGAGGACCTTTCGCGCGTTCTCCACGTCGTCGGGCTCGCCGATGATGTCGTCGCCGGTGATGCGCATCGCGCCGAAGCCGAGTCGGTGAACCGTGAGGTCGCCGCCGATGTCGAACGTGCCGCTTGCGTTTTCCAGTCCCATGGGCGGGGATTGGTCGCCAGACAGGAGTTCGTTTCGGCGGGGTGGGCGGACGACGGCCGTGCGTTCGCGGTGCCCCGGAACCGCCGAAACCCACACCCGTCGTCGGTCCTAACGGCCGCTATGGACCTCCTGTCGATGCGCTGGCGGCACACGCTGTTCGCCCACTGGCCGGTCGACCCCGACCTCGTGGAGCCGCGACTCCCCGACCGGCTCTCGGTGGCGACTCACGACGGGCGGGCGTGGCTCGGCGTCGTCTCGTTCGACATGACGGACATCCGCCCGCGCGGGTCGCCCATCGGACTGGGGTTCCCCGAGGTGAACCTCCGGACCTACGTCGAACCCGCCGACGGCGGCCCCCGCGGCGTCTACTTCTTCACCCTCGACGCCGCGGACCGCCTCGGCGTGGCGATGGCCCGACTGGGCTACCGGCTCCCGTACCACTACGCGAACATCTCGGTGGAGGAGCGAGACGGCGCGGTCGACTACGAGAGCTACCGGCCCGCGACGGCCGAGACGCCGGGAGCGCGGTTCGAGGCGACCTACCGACCGACCGGCGAGGTCCGAACCCTCGAACCCGGCTCGCTCGACGCGTTCCTCGTCGAGAACTACCGCTTTTACACGGACGACTGGCCCGTCGTCATCGGCGACATCGACCACGACCCGTGGCCGATACAGGACGTGGAGGCGGAGATTCGCGCGAACACGATGTTCGAGGCCTGCGGCTTCGACCACCCCGACGGCGACCCGATACTCCACTACGCGGCCGACCTCGACGTGACGGCGAAGCCGCCCGCCGTGCTTCGCTGAGGTCGGTGCCCCGGCGGTGACTCGCTGACTCGCTCACGCGCCGTCGTCCGCATCCAGCTCCCCGCCGGTCCCGACCGAGCGAAGGTGAAACCTTCAAGCATCGCTGAACTAACCCGACGGACATGGCACTCATCGACACCGTGATGGCAACGCTCCACCTCGTCGTGGGCGGCCTCTGGACGGGGAGCGTCCTCTTTTTCGCGCTCGCCGTGTTGCCGACCGCCCGCGCCGGGAACATCCGCGCCGCCGCGTTCGAATCGGTCGTCTCGCGCCTGACGATGTGGTCTCGCGGGGCCTCGCTCGTGATGTTCGCGACCGGCGGCCACCTCGCCGGCACGCGCTACACGGTCGACAGCCTGTTCGGCTCCGGCCGCGGCCACCTCGTCCTCGGGATGCTCGTGCTCTGGTTCGTCCTGACCGGCCTCGTCGAAGTCGGGCGGGCCCGCGCCAAAGACGGCCTCGCGGAGAAGAAGGTCCGCACGCCGGCCGAGAAGGCCGCGCCGTTCTACCTCGGTGCCGCGCTCGTCGCCGTCTTGCTCCTCGTCGACGCCGGCCTGCTCCTCAACTGACGCCGGAGCCGACTCCCGAGGACTCCGTAGAGTATCCATATCTACGTTCGAAAATATATATTCTGTACGACATGTTTATCATCTCGGTCCGGGTGAGTCCACGTGTATGCACGGGGACGAGACGCGCGCCACCGAGTCGCCGCTTCGAATCGAGTTGTGTCCCGACACCGGGCGGATACGCGTCCACCGGGAGACCGCGCTGGGGACGTTCACGCGGACCATCGACCGATGAGCCCGGACGCCCCGCCGACCATCGGGGAGACGCCGGTCGGGAAGTCGGCCGAGCGAGGTCCCGGACCGGTGCTCGCGCGCCTCGCACGACCGGTCTCTGAGACGCCGACCCGGCTCGCGGTCGTCGCCGACCCGCACGTCACCCCGACAGGGTCCGGCACGTGGAAAGTCTACCACCGGAGCGAGACGCGGCTTCGGACCGCCGTCTCGACCATCGCCGACCTCGACGTCGACGCGACGGTCCTCCTCGGCGACCTGACCCGCGACGGCCGCCCCGAGGAGTACGAGGTCGTCGAGGAAATCATCCGCGACCTGCCGGGGCCGCGGGTCGCGGTCCCCGGCAACCACGACGTGCCGAAGCGCTGGGACGACTACGACGCCCCGACGCCGGCCGAGTTCGCGGCGCGCTACGCCGACGACGCCCTCCCGTTCGTCCGTCGGGTCGGCGGCGTCGACATCGTCGGCCTCGACTCCGCCAGCGGCGGCCCGGACCTCACCCTCACCGACACCCACGAGGGGGCCGTGCCCGACTCTCAACTCCGCTGGCTCGACACCGTCCTCGCTGACGCGGCGACCCCGGTCGTCGTCCTCCACCACAACGTCTTCCACCCTCGCCGCCACACCGGCCAGTTCCCCGACGCCGACTTCTACCAGCTCCGCAACGCCGACGAACTCGCCGCGGTGCTCGCGCGCCACGACGTGCCGCTGGTACTCTCCGGGCACATCCACTGGCCCGCGACGGCCGTGAGAGCCGGTGTCCGCGAACTCATCGCCCCGGCGACCTGCTCGTTCCCGCAGTCGTTCGTCGTGGTCGATATCGACCGCCGCGGGACGACGGTTCGACTCGTCCCGCTCGCGGGGCCGAAGGGAATGGCCGAGGCGTACACCCTCGCCGCCAGCGGGGCCGCCCACGGGCAGGGTATCGCCGCGCACGCCGACCGCGGACACCTGTCGGCGCTCCCACTCGTAGACGAGCGGACGCCGCCCGGGCGGGTCGTCGGCTCGGACGTTCCGGGGGCGGTTCGATGGCGGTGAGCCTCGACCGCCTCGACGACGCCCGCAGCGCCCTCCGCGCCGAGCGCCGCCGCTGTGTGGACGAGCGCGAGGCGTTCCGGGCGTTCCGCCGGGAGGTCGCCGCGTCGCAGGCGACGGCGTCGGCTCCGAATCAGGCCCCCGCGGCCGCGACGCTCGTGGGCCAGCGGGGCGGGCGAGACAGGACCGACGCGGCGCTCTCCGGCCTGCGTCGGAGCTACGAGCGGACCGTGATGTCCGTCCCGCACTACGACGAGGAGTACGGCGACTCCTTCGAAGCGAGCCTCGCCGCCGAGTTCGGCCCGGACGTGGCGACCGCGTTCCGGTCGGCGAGCGTCCTCTCGCCGCCGCTCCGGCGGACCGTCGCCGCGGCGGCCGCGTCGTCGCGAGACGAGCGCGAGAAGTTCATCGAAGTCGTCGACGAGGAAACCGAATCGGTGGCGTCGATGCGCGGCGATATCGAAGACCTCCTCGAACGGCTCGACGACCTCGACCGGACGCCGCTGTCCGAACGCGGCTTCGACGCGCTGGTGACGCTCTACGACGACCTGTCCGCGCTCCGCGAGCGGCTCTCGGAGCTGGTCGCGGCGCGACAGGAGACGATTTCCCACCACCGACGGGCGCTCTCCGGGCTGGTGCCGGACGTGACGGAGTTCTTCTACGCCGACCTGTCGGTCCGGTATCCGGTGCTCGCGACGCTCGCGGAGGTCGGCGCGACGCTCGACACCGCGACCCGCCGGGTCGAACGCCGCCTCGCCGCCACACCGTAGGCCGATTCCCGCGGCCACAGTTATTTACCCGTTCGAAGAGACGCCGGAGTATACGATGTTCACGCGCTCGGAGGGATTCCCGTGAATCGCCTCCACCCCCGTATCCGTCTCCTCTGGGTCGCCCGAGCGGTCGTGTTCGCGCTCGTCGTCGGCGGCGTGGCGACCGCGGCGACGCTGTTCGCGCCCGTCTCGATACCCTCGTACGTCCCCGTCGCGGTCGGCGGCGTCTTCCTCGTCGTCGGCGTCGCCGTCGCCTTACTCCGGTATCGGGCGTGGGGCTACGAGGTCCGCGACGACTCGCTGTATCTCCAGCGCGGCGTCCTCACCAAGGTCAATACCGTCGTCCCGTTCGTCCGGGTCCAGCACGTCGACTCGACGCGCGGCCCGCTCGAACGACTCGTCGGCCTCGCGTCGACTGTCGTCTACACCGCCGGCTCCCGCGGCGCTGACGTGTCGATTCCCGGACTGACGCCGGAGGGCGCGGAGGACCTCCAAGACCGACTGAAGCGCCTCGCAATCGCGTCCGAGGGCGACGACGCGGTATGACCCGGCTGTCGCCGCTTTCGGTTCCCTACCGGGCGGTCCAGCGCAGCGCCAGCGTCGTCTTCGCGCTCGCCTTCTTCGCCTTCACCGGCGGGACCGCCTTCGGCGGTTTCCTCGGCGGCCTCGGCTCGGTCGCGCTCGTCGGCGTCGCTGTGGTCGCAATCGCCGGCTACGAACTCGCATACTTCCGTCGGTTCGAGTACGAACTGACGCCGGACACGCTGGACATCCGCTCGGGCGTGTTCTCCCGGCGTAACCGCGAGATTCCCTACCGTCGCATCCAGAACGTCGACATCTCTCGCAACGTCGCCCAGCGGCTGGTCGGCATCGCCGCCGTGAACCTCGAAACCGCCGGCGGCGGCGAGACCGAGGGCAGTCTCCGCTTCGTCAGCTACGAGGAGGCTCGTCGCATCCAGTCGGAAGTCGCCCGCCTGAAACGCGGCGGTACCGACGGCGACGCGCCCGAACCCGAACAGGAACTGCTGTTCGAACTGACCCCCCGAGAGTTGGCCATCGTCGGCGCGCTGTCGTTCGACCTCCGACTGCCCGGTCTCGTCTTCGTGTTCGGGTCGACCGCCTTCCCCATCGTCGCCTCGTACGTGGACGTGCCGGTCCCCGCCGGGAGCGTCGCGGCCGCGGGCGTCGGCGTCGTCGCGCTGGGGCTCCTCGTCGCGCTCGTCTCGTGGGCCGCCGGCTTCGCCTCCGCGGTGGTGAACTACTACGGCTTCCGTCTGACCCGCGTCGGCGACGAACTCCAGTACGAGCGCGGCCTCCTCCAGCGCTACAACGGGTCGATTCCGCTCGACAAGCTCCAGACGCTCACCGTCGAGGACAACCCACTGAAGCGGCGGTTCGGCTACGCGACGCTCCTCGTGGAGACGGCGGGCTACGCCCCAAGCTCCGACGGATCGAACGGGTCGGGCGGCGGTCGCGGCTCCGAGGCGGCCATCCCGCTTGCGACCCGCGACCGCGTGCTCGGCCTCGTCGCCGACCTCGAGGGCGTCGAGGAGCCGACGTTCGAAGGACCGCCGACGCGCATCCGCCGGCGCTACGCCGTCCGGTACTCGCTCGTCCTCGGCGCGGCGACTCTCGCGCTCTACGGGGCGAACCGATTCCTCCCGCAGGAGATTCCGTGGTTCGTGCCGCTGGCGCTCGTCCCGGTTGCGGTCGTCGCCGGCGCGCTCCAGTGGCGGCACCGCGGCTACGCGCTCGCCGAGAACCACTTCGTCACCCGAAACGGCTTCTGGAAGCGCGAGATGCGCTTTGTCCCCTACTACCGGGTCCAGACGGCCATCGAGCGGCGGACGATTTTCCAGCGCCGCTGGCGCGTCTCGACGGTCACGGCGGACACGGCCGGGAGCATCTCCCTCGTCGGCGGCGACGCGACGGCCGTGGACATCGAAGTCGACGACGCGGCGGAGCTCCGGGAGACGCTGAACGACCGCCTCCGCGAAGCGCTGGCGGCGCGCCGGGAGGCGCGACAACAGTCCCGGCAGGCCGCGCTCGGCATCCGCGCCGCGGAGCCGGGCCGCGACCCCGACGAATCGGACTCGGGCTCGACCCCTGACGACGAGACCGACGTGAGCGAGACGCCCGAGTTCGTCGAGGAGGCCGAACCCGCGGTCGGCGGGGGCGACGAAGACGCTGAGGAGGCCGGTGACGGCGACGAAGTCGAGGCGGACGACCCCTTCATCTGGGGCGAGTCGGTCGAGTCCGAACCCGGACCCGGTCCCGAGTCCGAGAGCGAGAGGGGCGACGGAGCAGAGACCGACACCGACAGCGACACCGACAGCGACACCGACTCCGACTCGGACGACGCCGACGACACCGGTGACGCCGACGACACCGAGGAATCGAGCGACGAGCGGGGAGCTATATAGACGCGCGGACGCAACCTACACCAATGACGCGAACGGTGCTGGAGTCACTCTTGGCCGGGAACGCACGGCACGTCGAGAGCCTCGCCGCCGACCACTTCGACGGCGTGCGCGAGGCGCAGTCGCCGGCGGTCGTCTCGGTGAGCTGTTCTGACTCTCGCGTCCCGGCCGACGCTGTCTGGAGCGCCGACAAAGCCGGCGAGCTGTTCACGTCGGTCAACGTCGGCAACCAAGTGTGGACCGAAGTCGACGGGAAACTCGTCGTCAACGACGCCGTCGGCTACGCCGTCTCGGCGCTCAGGACGACCGACGTGGCCGTCCTCGGGCACACGGGCTGCGGCGCGGTGACGGCCGCCTACGAGACCGTCGCCGGCGGGAGCGTCGGGGACCTTCCCCCGGCGGTCGAAGCCGCCGTCTCGCGGCTCGTTCCGCTCGCCGAGGAGGCCCGCGAACTCGGCGTGTTCGACGCGGACACGCCGGGCGGCGAGGCGGTCAACCGACTCGTCGAGTACGCGGTCGTCCGGCAGGTGGAGTACCTCACCGAGAGCGACGAGGTGCCAGAGGCGACCGACTGCTGGGGCTTCGTCTACGACTTCCAGCGCGTCTACGGCGACGACGACGGCGCAGCCTACCTCGTCGCGGCCAACGGCGAGTCGGACCCCGACGCGCTCGCGGACGTGGTTCCCGCAGGGTTCGAAGAGCGCGTGCAGTCGATTCGGTAAAAGCGATTGATGGGTGGTCAGTTCGGGTTCGGACTCAGTCGTCCCGAGCGTCGTCGATGACGGTCGAGAACTCGCGGGCCGTCTCGGTGATGACCTCGAAGTCGCCGTTTTCGATGGCTTCGCCGTCCATGAGCGCGCCGCCCGCGCCGACGACGACCGCCCCGGCGTCGATGTAGTCCGCGGCGTTGTCGAGGCCGACGCCGCCGGTCGGCATCATCGGAATCTGCGGGAGCGGCCCCTTCATGCTCTTGAGGTGGCCGGGGCCGAGCGAGGAGGCGGGGAACACCTTCACGAGGTCCGCGCCCGCGGAGTACGCGTCGACCGCCTCGGTCGGCGTCATGATGCCCGGCGCGACGAGCGTCCCGTAGCGGTTGCAGGTCTCGACGACGCCCTCGTCGAAGTTCGGCCCGACGACGAACTCCGCGCCGGCCTGGATGGCCGCGTTGGCGGTCGGCGCGTCGAGGACGGTCCCGGCCCCGACGATGGCCTCGCGGTCCGAGAAGGACGCCGATACCTCGCGGATGAGGTCCATCGCGTCGGGGTTGTCGGCCGTGATTTCGTAGGCGGTGACGCCGCCCTCGTGGAGCGCGTCGGCCACGTCGATGATGGTGTCCGCATCCGCGCCGCGCATCACCGCGACGACGCCGCTGTCGGCGAGTCGTTGCATGTCCTCGTGTACGTCGAGTGCGACCATTGCTGTCTCGACGTTTACTACAGATAGTATTAAATTGGGGGTCTCGCGGCATCGTTTCGCTCGCGACCCGCGGCCGCCGCTCCCGACCGCTCCGCCGCCCGTGACAGTCGTGTTGGCTGTCACCGTGCGACACGCTCAAATCCGCTGGGCGCTAACCCGAGGTAAGCGACGCCCCGGCGGTATGTGCCGTCTCGTCGCACCACCATGCCAACGTATCCCGATTTCGAAGCGCTGTATCGCGACGTCATCCCCTCGGTCGTCTCCGTCTACGTCGGCGGCCGCCGACGCCCCGGCGGGGCGGGGAGCGCCTTCGTCTACGACGACCGGCATCTCGTCACCAACGAGCACGTCTCTCGGCTCGCCGACGCCAGCGACGCCGGCCGGGTCGAACTCCGCTTTGCCGACGGGTCGTGGCGCGTCGGCGAGGTCGTGGGCGCGGACGCCTACACCGACCTCGCCGTCGTCGCCGTCGACGACCTGCCCGAAGACGCCGCGGCGCTTCCGCTGGCGACCGAGAACCCCGCGCCGGGACGCTCGGTCGCCGCCCTCGGGAACCCGCTGGGACTCGACGGCTCCATCTCCGCGGGTATCGTCTCGGGAGCGAACCGGTCGCTTCCCACCTCGAACGGGTTCGCCATCCCGGACGTGGTCCAGACGGACGCACCCATCAACCCCGGGAACTCGGGCGGGCCGCTCGTCGGATTCGCCGCCCCCGAGGGCGACTCGACCGCTGACGGCGGCGACACCGCCGACCCCGCCTACGAGGTCGTCGGCGTCAACCGCGCTAAACAGGGCGACAACATCGGCTTCGCCGTCTCGCCCGTCATCGCCAACCGCATCCTTCCGGCGCTCGTCGCCGACGGTCGCTACCGCCACTCGTACCTCCGGGCGCGCACCCTCGACGTGACGCCGACCGTCGCCGAGGTGAACGGCCTCGACGCGCCCCACGGCGTCCTCGTCGTCGACGCCGCCGGTGCCGACGGTGACGAGGGATTCCTCCACGGCTGTCACGAATCGGCCGACTACCGCGGTTCTCCGATTCCCGTCGGCGGCGACGTGCTCGTCGCCATCGAGGGCAACCCGGTCCGCACCCACGAGGAACTGATGCGCTACCTCATCACCGAAACTCGCCCCGGCGAACCGGTCGCCGTCGGCATCGTCCGCGAGGGCGACCCGCTGACGCTCGTCGTCGAACTCGACGAGCGCCCCGCCATCGACCGCGACGACCGGACTGGCGGGGACGGCGGCAGTCGCATCCCCGTGGAGTAAGCGGACCGCGACCGGACGAGAGAATAGAACTTTGACAGTTCCGGACGAACGTACGACTGTGCCTCCGACATCTACGACGCCGGCGGATGGCGGCTCGAACGTCGTCCCGCCGGACAAATCGCTGTTCGCCGAAATCGCGCCGCTACGGCTCGCCGTCGGCGTCGTCTTCTGTGCGTTCGCCGTCGGCGCGGTCGCGCTCGGCTGGCTCCCGCCGATGAGTGCCGACGTGGTCGGTATCGCGCTCCTCTGTGTCGTCTTCCTCGCCGGGGGATTCGTCCCGTTCAACGAGACGCTCGCGTTCTACGTCGCGCAGGCCGCCGCGTTCCTCGTCTGGGGCGCGCTCCGGCTCGCAGTCGACGGCTTCGACGTGATTCCGCTCCTCTTGGGCGCGGCCGGAGCCGTCGGCCTCGCGGTCTACGGCCGGCGGGCGCTCCGCGACGGACTCAGGGCGCTGGTCTGAGTCGGGGTCGGTTCACTCTCTGACCGTCAACACCGGCACGTCGGCGAGCCTGACGACCCGCTCTGTCGTGCTTCCGAGAACCGCGTGTTCGAGACCGGTCCGGCCGTGCGTCGCCATCACCACGAGGTCCGCGTCACCCTCGTCGGCCACGTCGAGTATCTCCCGGTACGGCACGCCGACTCGGACCGTTGTCTCGCAGGGGACGCCCGCGTCCGCGGCGAGCGACGCGACCTCTTCGACGGCCATCTCGGCGGCGTCGCGGAGGCTCGCGCGCACTCGCTCGACCGGCACGTCGGCGGCCGTCCACAGCCCGAGGTCGCCGACGTCGATGACCGAGAGGGCCCGAATCGACGCGTCGTAGGCGCTCGCGAGGTCGATGGCGCGACGGGCCGCCGCCCGGGAGCGGGCGCTGCCGTCGGTGGGGACGAGAACGGTGTCGTACATGTCATTCCATTGGTGTTCGGTCGATATCGCTTTTCGCCTTCGCGTCAGGGCAATCGGGCGGTGCGGTCGCTCAGCGGGTCGGGAAACGGAGAACGGAGGTCAGCGGAGCCGGTCGTGCGGTCGGTGCGATCGCTCAGATACGGGTTCGGGGCCGGGGAACGACCTTCCGGACGCCCGCGGCGGCCGCGACGAGCAGGCCGCCGAAGAGGACGGAGACGAGGAGTTCCGGCGCGACGGTCAGGCCTTCGATACCGCCGAACGTTGCGAACAGCGCGTAGCCGGCGACCGCCGTGAGGACGATACCGATGACGACCGCGAGGCCGATGCCGGCCTTCATCAAGTCGAGGTTGCTCATGATCGCTTGTACCTACGCGGGACTATCGAATATAAACGGAGACTGCTTCCCAGCGACCGGGAAACTGACCGGGCGTCTTCCACGCTATCGCGGGGGTTTTATACCGGTACGGGGCTCGTCGCGTGGCGGTACTGCGGCGACGAATCGGAAACTCAGGCGTCGAAACGAGCGCCCGGCCTGTCGAAACGTTGTTCGAGTCGTCGGTTACGCCGCCGACTCCGACCCCTCGCCGTAGAGCCCGTACAGCACGAACAGCAGGGCGAGAAAGAGGAACTCGATGACCGCCACGGCGATGAGCGGGAGCTCCACGTTGAAGAAGCCCGCCACCGTGCGCAGTTCGATGGCGACGGGGACGCTGAACGCGATGAGGATGAGCGCCCGCGCCTTCGTGAGCTTCACGCGACGACCCCCCAGAGGGTGTTGAACGCGCTCGTGACCGTCGTCAACACGAGGTCGAAGCCGGCCGAGACGGTCGCCGGGACGGGGAGGCCGCCGCCGAACAGTCCGCCGCCGTTCTGGATGATGCCGGCCAGCGGGAGCGTGTACGCGAGCACGACGAGCACCGCCGCGATACCGGTCCACATCGCGAGGTTGTCGAGGATGCGCGGGCTCCCCTCGGGCCCCGAAAGCGGCTCGGGGAGGTGCGAATCGACCGGCCGGTCGGACTCCTCGCCGAGCGAGGTCAGGAGGATGTTGAACAGGAACAGCACCACCGACAGGAACAGGAGCGTCCCGCCGAGGGCGATCTGCACCCGAAGCTCGAAGATGCTCCCGATGGGCGTCAGGAACTCGAAGTTCTGGTACTGCGGTTCGGCGGTGCGCCGCGGGATGCCGGCGAGGCCGGCGCGGTGCATCGCGTTCGACATGAACACCATGCCGACGAACCACATGATGACCTGCAGGAGGCCGATGGGACGGCTGTAGAGCTTCGTGCCCGTGACCTGCGGGACGAGCCAGTACGAGCCGGCCATCATCGTCAGCGCGACGGCCGTGCCGACGGTGAGGTGGAAGTGCCCCGGCACCCACAGCGTGTTGTGGATGAGGTAGTTGATGTTCATCCCGGCGTTGATCATGCCGGAGAAGCCGCCGGCGGCGAACATCGCACCCGCGAGCGCCATGCCGGTGAAGGCGGGGTCGCGCCACGGGAGCGCGCCGAGCCAGCGGAGGTAGCCCTTACCGCCGCGCTGGCGCGCGCCGTGTTCGACGCTGGCGACGACCGTGAACGCCGTGAGCAGCGACGGGAGGAGCAGGAACATCGTGTTCGTCATGGCGATGAACTTGAAGCCCTCCGCGATGCCCGGGTCGAGGTACTGGTGGTGAATCCCGACCGGGGTCGAAAGCAGGAGGAACAGGAGGAACACCACGCGTGCCAGCGGGTCGCTGAACAGGCGACCGCCCGCGAGTTTGGGGAGCACGGTGTACCAAAGCAGGTACGCCGGCATCAGCCAGAAGTAGACGATGGGGTGGCCGAAGTACCAAAAGAGCGTCCGCGTCAGAAGCGGGTTGACGCTCTCGATGAGACCGAGCGACCACGGGATGAGGAAGAACACCACCGAGACGGCGACGCCGAGGGTGGAGATGTACCACATAATCATGGTCGTGAGGACCATGAACGTCTGCAGCGGGATGCGCTCGTCCGGGTGGTCCTGTCGCCACGCGCGGTAGGAGAGGAACCAGTCCGCGCCGGAGAGCCACGTCCCGACGATGAACATCGCGAGCCCGATGTAGAATACCGGGTGGGCTTGGAGCGGCGCGTAGAACGTGAACAGCACGTCCGCGCTCATGCCGAGGTTCGGGACGAAGCCGCCGAGGATGGCGATGGTGGCCAGAACCGCGCCCGTCGTCATCAGGCCGACCCACGCCCACGAGAACAGCGCGCTCTCGGCGGGTCGGTCGAGGCTTCTGGCGACCGCCCAGTGGAACACGCCGCAGAGGAAGAAGATGGTAAATACGATGGCGAGCAGCACGCCGTGGCCCGTCAGCATGGTGTAGTAGTCCGCCGAGTCGATGACGCGGAGGACGTTCGTTCGGTGGAGCGCCTGAACGAGGCCGAAGAAGGCACCGATGCCGAGCGAGACGAACGCGATGAGGAAACTCGCCTTGATGACGGCCGCCTCGTCGGGGAACTTATCGACGAACTCGCCGCCGCCGGATGCGGTCGCCATCAGTTCTCAGCCTCCCCTTGTGCCTGCTGTTGCTCGTACCAACTGTCGAATTCTTCCTGTTCCATAACCACAATCTTCCCTTCCATCACGTGGTGGCCGGAGCCACAGTATTCGTTGCACAGCATCCCGTACTCGCCCGGCTCGCCGAACTCGACGGTGAACTCCGCGACCTGCCCGGGGATGGCCATCGTGTTCGCGTTCGTGCCGACGACCTCGAAGCCGTGGATGACGTCGGCGGCGGTCACGTGGAACGTGACCGTGCTGCCGGCGGGAACGCGGAGCGGCTCGGTCGTGCCGGGTTCGAAGACGAACTGGCGAGCGACGACGTACACGTCGTAGCTGTTCTCCCCGTTGCGTTCGATGCCGGGGTCGCCGAACTTCGGATGCTGGTCGAGCGTCGCCGGGTCGACCGTGCCGCCCTTGTCGTCTATCATGTCGATACCCGCGCCCGCGGCCCCGTAAGTAATCGTCCCGATGAACCCGACGATGAGGACGAGCGCCAGCGCCAACCAGAGTTTCTCGTAGGCGTGAATCTCCATCTATCCCACCACCGTGAGGCCCCGTCCGAGGAACTCGACGAAGTACATGAACACCCACATGCCGATGAGAATCGCCATGTAGATGAGGACGAGCACGAGCGTCCCGACCGGGTCGAAATCGTCGTGTCCGAGTTCGCGAACGATGCCGTCGTCGGCCGTCCCGACGATGGAGTCGACCGGGGGGTCTGCCTGCCCGGAATCACCTTGGGAATCCGCGTTTGCTGGCACGCCTCCGTCGGTGGAAGTGCGCGCGGCAGAGGACGCGGCTCCCTCTGCTGTCGAATCAACGGCCATACCCGGTCATGAGGAATAACGGGACTTTAACGCAACTCCCCATTCCAACGCGGTGGGAATGGGCGAAATCAGAAACACCGTGGTCGCGAATGGACCGGTATGGAACTCACGCCACGACGCGCCGGAACCGTCGCACTGCTCGCGCTCCTGCCAGCGGTCATCTTCGGCGTGACGAAAAACCCCCTCGCGGGCGTCGTCACGGCCGTCAACGTGCTCCTCATCTCCGCGGTCATCTACTTCCTGATGAGCCCGACCGAGGGCGGCCACGGTCACGACGGCGACGGCGACGCCGAGACCGACGGCGAACACGCCGCCTGAGATGGACGGCGGCATCTCGCTCGGACTGCCGGCCGCGACGCCCGAGGCCGTCGCGTTCCTCCTCGTCGGCCTCTTCGGCGGGGCGCACTGTCTCGGGATGTGTGGCCCGCTCGTCAGCGTCTACGCCGACCGCCTCGCCGACCGCGAGGGCGTCGATAGCCGGTCGCTCACACTCCGGCAGGTCCGCCAACACGCCCTGTTCAACGTCGGCCGGGCGCTGAGTTACGCGGCCATCGGTGCCGTCTTCGCCCTCGTCGGCGGGCTGTTCTTCGACGCGTTCGACTCGGTGACCGCCATCGGGAGCGGCGTCCGCGCGACGACCGGCCTGCTCGTCGGGGCCGCGATCATCCTCACCGGCGTCGGCTACCTCGTCGGGCAGTCGGCCGCCATCGACCGGTTCACCCCGACCGCGGTGACGAGCCTGTTCGGTCGCGTCAGCGGGTGGGCGACCGCGCGGGTCGATAGGCTCGTCGGCGGCCCGCGAATCCTCGGCCTCGGGGCGATTCACGGCCTGCTCCCGTGTCCCATCATCTACCCGGCGTACCTCTACGCTTTCTCGACAGGCGAACCGCTCCGGGCCGCCGCCCTGCTCGGCCTGCTCGGCCTCGGGACGGTACCGACGCTGTTCCTCTACGGGACGCTTCTGGGCCGCGTCTCGGCGCGCCGGCGGGCGACGCTCCACCGGGCGCTCGGGGCGGCGTTCCTCGTCCTCGGCTACATCCCGCTGTCCCACGGGCTGATGCTTCTGGGCGTGTCGGTCCCGCACCTTCACGTGCCCTTCTACCAACCGTTGTGACGATGTCGACCACGACGCGGTCCCGCGGGTCAGCCGGCGGCGGAAGCGACGCCGACGCCGAGGACTGTGACCTCTGTGGACTACCGACGCCGACGCCGCCCGTCACCGGCGACGGCGTAGCCGGCGAGTTCTGCTGTCGCGGCTGTCTCGAAATAACCCGCGCGCTCGGCGACGCCGCGAGCGCCGACCCGGAGACTGTCGAGCGCGAACTCGCGGGCGAGGCCGACGAGGTTCCCGACGACGCCGAGCGAACGTACATGGCCGTCGACGGGATGCACTGCGCCACCTGCGAGGCGTTCGTCTCGGGAACCGCGCGGACCTGCGAGGGCGTCTACGCCGCGGAAGCCAGCTACGCCAACGACATGGTCCGCGTCACCTACGACCCGGAGGCCACCGACTTAGACGGGCTGTCGGGGACACTGGCCCGCTACGGCTACGGCACGCGCGACCCCGAGGAGCGCGAGGCGGCCGAACGGCCCGACAACCAGGTCGCGCGGTTCGTCATCGGCGGCGGCGTCTTCGGCATGATGGTGATGCTGTGGTACGTCCTGTTTCTGTACCCGACCTACGTCGGCGTCCGGCCGGTGGTCGAACTCGGCGTGTTCGACGGTATCTACATCCTCGGCAACATCTGGGTGATGACCTCCATCGTCCTGTTCTACACCGGCTTTCCCATCCTCCGCGGGGCGCTCGTCAGCCTCCGCGCCGGCCAGCCGAACATGGACCTGCTCGTCTCGCTGGCGGCGACGAGCGCCTACGTCTACTCGACGGCCGCCGTCCTCGTCGGCGAGACCCACGTCTACTTCGACGTGACCGTCGCAATCATCCTCGTCGTCACGCTTGGCAACTACTACGAGGACCGCATCAAGCGGAAGGCCGCCGGGATGCTCTCGGACCTCGCGGCCTCCCGCGTCTCGGAGGCCCGGCGGCGAGTCGCCGGCGATGCCGACGGCTCCGGCGACACCGCCGTCGAGATGGTCGCGCTCGACGCGCTCGAACCGGGCGACCTCGTGGAAGTCCGGCCGGGCGAGCGCGTTCCGGTCGACGGAACCGTCCGCGAGGGGACCGCCGCGGTCGACGAGGCGCTCGTCACCGGCGAGTCGATGCCGCGGACGAAGCGCCCCGGCGACGACGTGCTCGGCGGGACCGTCGTCACCGACCGCCCGCTCGTCGTCGCGGTCGGCGAGGACGCGACGAGCACGCTCGACCGGCTGGTCGAACTGCTCTGGGACATCCAGAGCGCCCGCTCGGGCGTCCAGCGCCTCGCCGACAAACTGGCGACCATCTTCGTCCCGACGGTGCTCGTCCTCGCCGCCGTCGCCTTCGGCTGGACGCTGTTCAGCGGCGGCACGCCGACCGACGCGCTCCTCGTGGGGCTCACGGTCCTCATCGTCTCGTGTCCCTGTGCGCTCGGCCTCGCCACGCCGCTGGCGGTCGCCTCGGGAATCAAGGAGGCGGCGAGCCGGGGTATCGTCGTCGCCTCCGAGGCCGTCTTCGAGGCCGTCCCCGACGTTGACGTGGTCGTCTTCGACAAGACCGGGACGCTCACGGACGGCGACATGGCGGTCCTCCGGGTCGTCCGCGAGGACGAGAACGGGGGAGAAATCGACGGGAGCGACGCGCTCGCCGCGGCAGCCGCGTTGGAACGCTTCTCCGCGCACCCGCTCGCGGCCGCCGTCGTGGAGGCGGCCGAGGACGCCGGCGTGTCGGTTCCCGAGGTCTCGGCCGACGACGTGACCGTCCACGACCGCGGCGTCTCCGGCGCAGTCGACGGCGAGCGCGTCGTCGTCGGCCACCCCTCGCTCCTCCGCGACGAGGGCGCGACGCTTTCCCCGGCCCACGAGACCGCCGTCGAGGCCGCCCGCGACGAGGGCGCGGTCCCGGTCGTCGTCGGCCGGGGCGGGCGCTCTCTGGCGGTGCTCGTCGTCGGCGACGAACCGCGGGCCGCGTGGGACGACGTGGTCGCCGCCGTCGCCGAGGGGGGCCGGCGCGAGGTCGTGGTTCTCACGGGAGACTCCGAGCGCGCCGCGCGGCGGTTCCGCGACCACCCGGACGTGACAGACGTGTTCGCGGGCGTCCCGCCGGAGGCGAAAGCCGAGACCGTCGAACGCCTCCGCGCCCGGGGCACCGTGGCGATGGTCGGCGACGGGAGCAACGACGCGCCCGCGCTCGCCGCCGCCGACATCGGCATCGCGCTCGGCACGGGGACGGACATCGCGGGCGACGCCGCCGACGCGGTGCTCGTCGGCCGCGACATCGACGCAATTCCCGAGGTGTTCTCGCTTTCCGCCGGGGTGAACCGCCGCATCCGCGGCAACCTCACATGGGCGTTCGGCTACAACGCGGTCGCCATCCCGCTGGCCGCCCTCGGCGTGCTCAACCCGCTTTTCGCCGCCGTCGCCATGGGCACGTCGAGCCTGCTCGTCGTCGCCAACTCGGCGCGGTCGCTCGACTGAGCCGCCGACACTCCACCGGCAGCCGGGGTCGTCGCGGCCGGCCGACCGGTCGCCTTCCCGAGACGGTCGCCGAAAGCGGACCAATCAAGTCGCTCCGACCCGTCGGGAACGATAATGACAGACGACCCCTTCTCGCTCGCCGTTCCGGAGGGGTGGACCGTCGAGACCGACGTGGACACCGACGAGGCGAGCGCTAAGACCGTCTACGAGTCGCCCGACTCGGACCGGCGCGTCACCATCACCGAGTTCGCCCGGGGGCTGACGCTCTACTGGTGGGTCGACATCTTCGCCTTCGCCGACGGGGAGTGGCACCGCCGCGAGGTCGGCCTCGGCGACTCCTACCGCGACGCGGACGCCGTGAGCGACGCCGCACAGGACGCCCTCGACCGACTCGCGTCGTCGGGCGAGCGGGTCGAATCGATAGCCGACGACTGATTTATCACGGCCGCCGTACGACCGGCAAGCATGTATCTCGTCGCCTACGACGGCTCCGCGCTGGCGAACGCGGCGCTCGACAGGGCCGCGCAGTTCGCATCGGCAACCGGCCACGACGTGCTCGCGGTCGCCGTCGTCCCCGACGATTCGAAATACGCCGTCGAGGCGGGGTGGGTCCCCTCGAGAGAGGTGTTCGACCGGCAGACCGTCGTCGGCGAACTCCACAAAACCGCAGTCGACATCGCGCCGTCGGCGTCGTTTCAGGCAGTCACAGTCGGCCGGAACCCCGCTCCGGGGAACATCGTCGCGAAGCTCAAGTCAGTCGCGTCCGAGACGGACGCGAGCGTCGTCTTCGTCGGCAGCGAGAACGCGGGTCGCGTCGTCGTCCCGCTCGTCAGCGTCGGCGGGAACGTCGCCAGCGACGACTCCCACGACGTGCACATCGTCCGCCACGCGTCCCCGGAGATCCACAGACGGTTCCCGAAGTCGCATTTCTATCTCCCCTGAGTCACCGACCCGGCGTCCAGCGAACTCGCCTCGCGCACCACCGTTTCATGTGTCGCGGCCGCGAACGTCACGTATGCGAGATATCAGATACGTCTACACCGTCGGGACCGACCCCGAGACCGTCACCGAACGGCTTTCGAACGCCTCGTCGGGCGTGCTGTCGCTGGCCGACGGCGGGCGCTCCTACGCGATTCCCGCGCACGTCTCCTACGACGCCGAGGGGGGTCGAGTCCTGTTCCGTCTGACCGACGACGGGCGAAGCGAGAAGTTCGCGTTCATCGAGGAGACCGAGGAGGCGACGTTCGTCTGTTACGAGGACGCGGGCAAAGACTCGTGGAGTATCATGGCCCGCGGGCCGATTCGCGTCCTCCCGGACGACGAGCGCCCCGACGCGACGACTATCAACGAACTGTTCGGCGGCGTCCGGGTGTTCGACGAGGAGGTCGACGACCTCGAGTTCCACCTCGTCGAACTCGAACTCGACGAGCTGACGGGCCGCGAAACAGCCAGATGAGCCGTCTCGCCGCCGAGGGACCGCTTGTATCGGTCGCCACCGTGGCGGCAGAACGACCCCTCTGCGACCGGGAGCCGGGTCAGTAGAATCCGACGACCGACTCGTCGGCGGCGAGCGACGTCGCCACCACTCGGTCGACGCGCGGGTGTTCACAGAGCCATCTGGCGATTGCTTCGGCCGTCTCTGCCAGTCGCTCGTCGTCGACCATGTTGAGCACCGGGACGACCCGAGCCGTCTCGGGCACGTCCTTCATCCCGCCGGCGTCGTTCGACAGCACGGCGGCCACGTCCCACTCGGATATCGGGTCGCCGACGGCCGTGCCCGACACGTCCGAGACGAGTTCCGGCCGGTGGACGCGTTCGTCGGAAAGCGGCTCGCCGACGACCCGGACGCTGGCGACCGGGCAGACGAGGTCCGCCGTGTCGGGGAGTTGCGGTTCGTCCTCGCCGGGCGCTTTCAGCCAGCGCGCCCGCGCCCCGTCGGCCTTGACGAGCACCACGTCGTCGGTGGCGCGCGCGACTCGGTCGACCGTCGCCGGGTCGTAGCCGCGGTAGCGGTCGGATCGCTCGCGCTCCGCGACGACGCCGAGCGGGCGGGTCGGCGTCTCCGCGATGGCGGTCTCGGGGTCGTCCGTGACGATGACCTCGCCGACCTCGTCGTCGAAGATTGGGATGCGGACGGTGCTCGTGACCACGCCGTCGAGGTCGCGGGCGAGCCGGTAGAGAAGCGACTTCTTGCCACCCGCGCCGACGGCGCAGACGAGGTCGTCGGGGCCGATGCCGAGGGCGTCGGCGAGCGTCGGGGGCGATGTAGGCGACGCGAACGGCTCGTCAGTCACCGGCCGCCACCTCCGGTTCGACCGTCACGCGGACGGCGCTGTGTTTGTACTCGGGAATCTTCGCCACCGGGTCGAGCGCGTCTCCAGTCAACCGGTTCACCAACGGGTCGGCGTAGTGGAACGTGGCGAAGACGGTCCCGCGGCGGACCGCGGGCGTCACCTCGGCCGCGACCGTGACGCCGCCGCGGTCGTTTTCCACGCGGACGGCCGCGCCGTCTTCGATGCCGCGGGCGGCGGCGTCGTCGGGGTGAATCTGCAGGGAGTCCTCACCGCGCATCCGCATCAGCACGCCCGACCGCCGGGTGAGCGCGCCGCTGTTGAAGTGCTGGAGGACCCGCCCCGTGATGAGTGCGAGTTCGCCGTCGGCGACGGGGTCCGCCGGGTCGACGTGTTCGACCACCCGGAACGGGGCGGTCTTCGACCCGGATTCGAACGCGTCGGCGTGGAGAATCGCCGTCCCCTCGGTCGCGCCAACCGGGAACGGCCAGCGCTGGCTTCCCGTGCCGATGCCCTCGTACGACATGCCGGCGTAGATGGGCGTCACCAGCCGGAGTTCGTCGAAGACGCCCTCGGGGGTCGCGGGCGCGTCGAGGCCGGCCACGCGGGCGGCGAACTCCCGGAGGATATCGAGGTCGGCGCGGGCGTCTCCCGGCGGCGCGACATTTCGGTTCATCCGGATGACCTGTCGGTCGGTGTTCGTCACCGACCCCGACTTCTCGGCCCAGACGCTCCCGGGAAGCACCACGTCGGCGAACTCGGCCGTCTCGGTCGGGAACACGTCGTGGACGACGCAGAAGTCGAGCGCCTCGAACGCCTCGCGGACGCGGTTCGCGTTCGGTTCGGTCACGGCGGGGTTCTCGCCGAAGACGTAGGCCGCTCGCACCTCGTCGCCGAAGCGGTGGGTCGCTTCGACCTCCGTGAGTCCCGGCAGGGCGGGCGGTTCGAACCCCCACACGTCGGCGACGGCGGCGCGGGCGTCGTCGTCGGTGACGGGTCGATACCCCGGCAGGACGTTCGGAAGCGCGCCTACGTCGCCCGCGCCCTGCACGTTGTTCTGCCCGCGGAGCGGGTTGACGCCGGTGCCCACCTTCCCGATGTTGCCGGTCAGGAGCGGGAGGTTGATGAGCGCCTGCACGTTGTCGGTGCCGTAGTGGTGTTGGCTCATCCCCATCCCGGTGAAGATGGCCGCGCGGCCGGCCTCGCCGTAGGCTCTCGCGGCGGCTCTGAGGTCGGCGGGGTCGACGCCGGCGCGCTCGGCTTCCGCGTCGATATCGAGCCCCGAGAGGTGCTCGCGGAGCGCCTCGAACCCCGTGGTCCGCTCGGCGACGAACGCCTCGTCGACTAACCTCTGCTCGACGACGACAGCGGCCATCGCGTTGAGAAGCGGGATATCGAATCCCGGCTTCACCGGGAGGTGGATGTCCGCCGCCTTCGTCGTCTGGTTCTCGCGGGGGTCGACGTGAATCATCGTCGTCCCCGACTTGAGCGCCGGGAGCAGATACGACCGGAAGATGACCGGATGCTGTTCGGCGGGGTTCGCGCCGGTCACGAGGAACACGTCGGCCTCCCCGAGGTCCGAAAGCGAGTTGGTCATCGCCCCCGCGCCGAAGCGGTCGCCCATCGCCGCCACCGTCGAGGCGTGACAGAGCCGCGCGCAGTTGTCGACGTTGTTCGTCCCGAGCGCCCGCGCCGTCTTCTGGAGCAGGTAGTTCTCCTCGTTCGTGCAGTTCGACGACGAGAAGAAGAACACCGAGTCGGGGCCGTGGTCGGCGACGACCCGGGAGAACTCGCGTTCGATGCGGTCGAACGCCTCGTCCCACGTCGCCTCGACGAGCCGGCCGTTCACTCGCACCAGCGGGGTAGTCAGGCGCTCGTCGTGTTCGACCACGTCCCACGCCGCGGCCCCTTTGGGACAGAGTTCGCCCCGCGTGTTGACCGGCCCATTCCACCCGACGGCGCTCTC
The DNA here is from genome assembly GCF_000336815.1 of Haloferax prahovense DSM 18310. Taxonomy (GTDB): domain Archaea; phylum Halobacteriota; class Halobacteria; order Halobacteriales; family Haloferacaceae; genus Haloferax; species Haloferax prahovense. The sequence goes on along the minus strand of NZ_AOLG01000009.1, from coordinate 466,472 downwards.
GCGGTCGGCGTCGTAGCGGATGCCGCAGCCGACGCCGCAGTACGGACAGACGCTCTCGTTCGGTTCCGCCGCCCGATTAGACACGCTGACACACCACACACATAGTCGAACGTGTGACCCGGACGATATTCATCGTACCGCCGACTGCGGCGGCGTGAAAATCGCCGGTGGACATACGTCCGCTCGTGTCGTTCGGTCGAAGCGTGCACGAGCAGGCAACCGCGCATCGGGAGTCAGAGGACGCGAGCGGACGCGAGGACGTCCCGTGGCACGCGCTCGAACGCGAGGCGGCGCTGGAGCGACTCGGGTCGAGCCGCGAGGGTCTCGACGCCGACGACGCGGCCCGCCGACTCACCGAGGAGGGGCCGAACGAACTCGCCGACGAGGAGGGCGTCTCGCCGCTTTCGCTCCTCGTCTCGCAGTTCACCGGGCCGCTCATCCTCCTGCTTTTCGTCGCGGCCGGGCTTTCGCTCGCCGTCGGCCTCCTGCCCGGCCGCGACCCGGGCTACACCGACGCCGCGCTCATCCTGCTCATCCTGCTCGGAAACGGGCTGTTCGGCTTCGTGCAGGACTACCGGGCCGAACAGGCGCTCGCGGCGCTCCGGGAGATGGCGACGCCGGACGCGACGGTCCGACGCAACGGCTCGATTCGAGCGGTCCCCTCGACCGAGGTCGTCCCGGGCGACGTGGTCGTCCTCGAAGCGGGCGACGCCGTCCCCGCAGACGCCCGTATTCTCACGGCGGCCGACTGCCGGGCCGACGAATCGACGCTGACCGGCGAGAGCGTCCCAGTTGACAAGGCGGCCGAACCGGTGTCGGCCGACACGGCGCTTGCCGACCGGGGGAGCGTCCTCCACGCCGGGACCACCGTGGTCAGAGGCCGCGCCGAGGCCGTCGTCGTCGCCACCGCGATGGACACCGAACTGGGCGCCATCGCCGACCAACTGGGGCAGGCCCGCCAGCGGGAGACACCGTTCGAAATCGAGGTCGACCGCCTCGGCCGCCGCATCGGCGTCGGCATCGTCGCGCTCATCCTGCTCATCGCGGCGGTCCAGTTGTTCCTCACCGCGACCGACCCGGTGGTCGTCCTCCTCGTCGCCGTCACGCTCGCCGTCGCGGCCGTCCCCGAGGGCCTGCCGGCGGTCGTCACGCTCACCCTCGCGCTCGGGTCGCGGACGCTCATGGAGCGCAACGCGCTCGTCCGCAACCTCGCGGTCGTCGAGAGCCTCGGCGCGGTCGACTACATCGTCACCGACAAGACCGGCACGCTGACCGAAAACCGCATGACCGTCACCCGCGCGTGGCTTCCCGGCGACCGGACGGTCGAACTAGGCGGCGATTCGGCGTCGGCCGGGACGGCCTCCGGAGACGGCGGCGCGCCGACCGCGACCGACGCGGCGGCTGCGGCCGACTCAGCATCCGCGACTGCCACGGGTCCGAACCCCGGTCCGGACCCTGCGCTCGCGGCACTCCTGTCCTGCGGTGCTCGCTGTAACGACACCAAGGAACTCGACGACGGAGCCCACCGGGGCGACCCCACCGAGGTCGCGCTCGTGAACGCCGCCGCCGACGCGGGCCTCGACGGCTCGCGCGACCCCGACGACCGACTTCGCGAAGTTCCCTTCACTTCCGAGCGAAAGCGCATGTCGGTCGTCGTCGACGCGTTCGACGCGCCCGGCGACGGCCCCGTCGCGCTCGTGAAGGGCGCGCCCGAGGAAATCGTCGCGCGGTGCGACCGCGTCCTCGTCGACGGGGAACTCGAGTCGTTCGACGACGAGCGCCGCGAGCGCGTCGACGCGACCGTGGCCGCCTTCGCCGACGACGCCCTTCGCGTGCTCGGGTTCGCCTACGCGCCCGCGGCAGACCTCGACGCCGACGACGAGACGCTCGAATCCGGGCTCGTCTTCCTCGGGTTGCAGGGCATGACCGACCCGGCGCGAGCGGGCGTCGCCGAGGCGGTCGCCGACTGCCTCGACGCCGGGGTTCGGGTGACGATGGCGACCGGCGACACCCCGCGGACGGCCCGCGCCATCGCCCGCGAGGTCGGCATCGACGCCGGCTCGGTCGTCACCGGAACCGAGGTGGCCGCCATGGACGACGCGGAACTCGGCCGGGTCGTCGAGGAGACGAACGTGTTCGCCCGCGTCTCCCCCGAGCACAAGGTCCGCATCCTCCGGGCGCTCCAGGACGCGGGCTACACGGTCGCGATGACCGGTGACGGCGTCAACGACGCGCCGGCGCTCGGCAACGCCGACGTGGGTATCGCCATGGGCGACCGCGGGACGCAGGTCGCACAGGGCGCGTCGGACGTGGTGCTCCGCGACGACAACTTCGTCACTATCCGCGACGCCATCGCGGAGGGCCGCGGCATCTTCGACAACATCCGCAAGTTCGTCAACTACCTGCTGTCGGCGAACGCCGGCGAGGTGTTCGTCGTCTTCCTCGGGACGCTCCTCGGAGCGGCGCTGTTCCCCGAGGTGTTCGCGGCCGAGTCGGCGCTCGTCATCACGCCCGTCGCGCTCCTGTGGCTCAACCTCGTCACCGACGGCTTCCCCGCGCTCGCGCTCGGCGCGGACCCCAAGTCGGACGACGTGATGCGCAGGCCGCCGCGCCCACGCGACGAGGGCGTCCTCGACCGCCGGACCGTCGCTTCGATTCTCGGCATCGGCGTCGCGCTCACCGCGGCCGGACTGGGCGTGTTCTTCTACGCGCTCTCTCGGTCCGACGACCTCGTCGTCGCCCAGACGGTGCTGTTTACGTTCCTCGTCACCGCCGAGTTGGTCCGCACGCAGTCGGTGCGGCTCCGCTACCGGCTGTCGCCGCTCTCGAACCCGTGGCTCCTCGGCGCGGTCGGGCTGTCGCTCGCGCTCCACCTCGTATTGCTCTACACGCCGGTCGCGGACCTCTTCGGCGTCGTCCCGCTCGGGCTCACCGAGTGGGGCTGGGTCGCGGGGGCGTTCGTTCCGTTCCTCGCCGCGAACCTGTGGCTGGTGTGGCTCAACGACCGGCTGTTTGCCCCGTGAGCGACCCGAGCGCGCCCATGAGCCGGTCGCGGTAGAGGTAGCCGAGAACCGATGCACCGAGCAGCGCGCCGACGAAGACCGCGGTGAGTTCGGCGTTGCCGTCGGCGGCGGCCGCGCCAGCGAGGTTCACGAGCAGGAAGCCGGGGAGCCGACCCACCGCCGCGACGAGGACGACCCTGCGGACCGGGATGTCGGTGAGGCCGGCGGCGAAGCAGATGGCGTCGTCGGGGAGGCCGGGAACGAGGAAGACGAGAAAGAGGACGGCCAGCCCGTGGGTCTCCATCGCGTCGTCGAACACCGAGAGCGCGTCGGCGGTGACGACGCGTTCGACGTACGGGCGACCGAGAGACCGCGCGATTCCGACGGCGAGCGCCGTGCCGAGGACGATGCCGACCATGCTGTAGACCGTCCCCCAGAGCGCCCCGAACAGGTAGCCGCTGGCGAACCCGAGTGCCTGTCCGGGGATGGGCGCCACGAGGACCTGCGCGATCTGCACGCCGACGAACGCGAGGGGGGCGAGCGCGCCGAACCCGAGGAGCCACGTCCGCAGCGCGGCCGGGTTGGCGAGAAACGGAAAGCGGCCGACGAGCGTCGTGCCGGCGAACGCGACGACGGCGACGACGACGGCGGCGAGCGCGAGCGTCCGCCACCGGTCGCGCGGCGACTCGAACAGTTCGGGGACGGATAGCACGGGTTGCACCTCGCACGCCGCGGAGAAAAACCCGGCGCGGGAGCGTTTTTGTGTCGAGATGGCGTAGGAATAATCGTGATGGATACGATTCTCGTCGCCGTCGACGGCTCGCCGCTGTCGAAGCGAGCGTTCGAACAGGCCCTCGCGCACGCCGATTCGACGGTCGTCGCCCTGCACGTCATCGACCCGACGGACCCCGGCTACAGCGCGCCGCTCGACGTGGATATCAGCACGGAACCGCTCCACGGCTCCGAGGAGTGGTACGAACGCGCCGACGAACTCGCGGCCGACATCTTCGACGAACTCGCGGCGCTGGCCGACGGGAGCGGCGTGGAACTCCGGACCGAGACCCTCCGCGGCGACCCCGCGCGGACTATCGTCGACTTCGCGCGCCGGGAGGGCGTCGACGCCGTCTACCTCGGCGGCCACGGCCGCGCCGGCGAGACGGACCTGCTGTTCGGCAGCGTCGCCGAGTTGGTCTCCGGCCGTGCGCCGATGAGCGTGATGGTCGTCCGCTGAGGGTCGCCACTCATGCCTCACGGCTCGTCTGCCAGTCCCGAGCGACGCACCTCACTCGTCGTCGGCCGCGGGCGGTACGCACAGCACCGGGACGTCCGAGAGCCTGACGACTCGCTCCGCGACGCTCCCGAGCAGGTATCGCTCCAGCCCGCTCGTCCCGTGGGTGCCCATCACCACGAGGTCGATGCCGCGTTCCTCACCGTAGTCGACGATTGTCTCGTGCGGCAGGCCGACCCGAATCTCCGTCTCGACGGGCACGTCGCGGTCGGCCGCCAAGTCGGCGACGACGCCGACGGCCGCCTCCCCGCGCGTCCGGGAATCGCCGTCGTCGACGGGCGCGTCCGCGTGGCCGGTCCGAACGTCGACGACGTAGAGGACGTGGAGCGCGGCCCCGTAGGTCGCCGCGAGGTCGACCGCGTAGTCGGCGGCGCGGACCGCGTGGTCGCTGCCGTCGGTGGGGACGAGGATGTGGTCGAACATGTCGTCACAGACGCGCGCCGAGCGAATAAACCCGAACCCGGTCGCCCGGGGTTCGGCCTCTCGTCACCTCACAGCCGACCGCAGCCCCGCCACCACCGTCTCGATTCCCGGCCACCGGGAAGGAAGAGCCCGCCTTATGTCCGGAGCGAGCGTACCGTAATCTGGGTGGTGAGGAGCATGCAGACCGACCAACAACGGAGGGTAGAACTGTGGATTCGTCCGATTCGGGACGGCCTCGGCGAGGAACACCAGACGCTGGTGGTCCGACTCGAACGGCTCGCGGACGAGGGGCTCGTCGACGACGTGTGCGTCCGGACGTGGGGCCGCGAGGTGGATGTCGAGTCCGATACCGCGCCGACGAAACGAGACGCGGTCGTCCGCGAGCGACTCGCCGAGTGTCGGTTGTGGGCGCGAACGGAAGGGGTCGCGCTCCCGACGCTCGACGAGCGGGCGACGGTCGGGTCGGGCCGGATGGGTCCCGAACACGACGCGGTCGTCCTTCCGCCGACGCTGGGCATCGTCTTCCGCGACGACGAAATCGAGGCCGTCTATCCGCACGAGCGAGACGATGGGACTCGAACGCTCGCCGACTGGGTCGAGACCGCCGAGTCGTTCCTCGGTATCGATCGCGAGCACGTCGAGGTGTAAACGGGGACGAGTCGCCGACTCGTGGCTACGAAAACAACGCCACCCGGTCGAGACGGTCAATTTTCGAACGATGCGTTCCGCGAGAAACGTCGCCATCGACGGACGCGATTCCGGCGGCGTACACCCGAATCACTCGCCCCGGGACTTGGTACCGAAAGTGGGCCCGGGCAAGGCCCAACTGTGTCAGAGGCACCCCACTCGAACGACGACTGTCGTCGAGAGTGTGGGCGAATCATCGTTTCCTCGCCAGTCATCTATACTTGGTCCCTGATACATCAGGGTCGTATATACGTCCGCGGCGAAGCGTCACCCTTACTCGGAGCCGTGTAGTGGTGGGGGTATGAACGTCCCCTGCGTCCGCGTGCCCCGCGAGTCCGGCGAGGCGGCGCGCCGGCGCCTCGCCGACGCCGGCCTGCTCGACCACGACCACGAGATTACCGTCGCCGAGGGGACCCTCTACATTCCCGTCGTCGACGCCGACGCCGTTCCCGACGACCTGACGGTCGTCGACTACGAGCCACCCGCCCGCGAGACGCAGACCACGCCCGCCGACCTGCTCGGCTTCGAACCCTCGTACGAGCGACTCGGCGACATCGTCATCCTCGACGAGGACGACCCCGACCGCGCCCGCGACATCGCCGACGCCATCGTCACCTCGGACCTCAAGGCCGAGACAGTCGTCAACCGCGCCTCGAAGGTCAAAGGCGAGCTCCGCGTCCGCGACTGGGACGTGCTCGTCGGCGACTCGACCGAGACAGTCCACCGCGAGTACGGCCACGAGTTCCGTCTCGACATCGACGCAGTCTACTTCTCGCCTCGACTGGCGACCGAGCGCCACCGGGTCGTCGAGGCGATTCGCGAGGGCGAGCACGTGTTCGACATGTTCGCCGGCGTCGGCCCCTTCGCGGTCCCCGCCGCCGCCGCGGGTGCGGAAGTCGTCGCCTGCGACCTCAACGAGGCGGCTGTCGAATACCTCCGCGAGAACGCCGAGCGAAACGACGTGGCCGACCGACTCACCGCGATTCACGGCGACGTGCGCGAGGTCGCCGCCGACTACGAGGGCTGGGCCGACCGACTCATCATGAACCTCCCGCACAGCGCCAGCGACTTCCTCGACACGGCGGTCCGCCTCGCGAGCGACGAGTGCGTGATTCACCTCTACGACATCCAACACGAGGACGACCCGTTCGGACCGGGACTGGCCGCCGTCCGCGCCGCCGCCGAGTCGACGTACGAGGTCGAGGTCGTAAACGAGCACGTCGTCCGGTCGTACGCCCCCCACGAGTACAACGTCTGTCTCGACGTTCGCCTGACGAAGCGGACGTGAGCGGGCTGGTGCCGAACGGCAGACACCGGGTTGATTCGCAAGTCTTAATTACGTAACCGGGGTACGGAAGAATGCGTTCGAAAGCCCACCGCGCCGGTGTAGCTCAGCTGGCAGAGCGATTCCTTCGTAAGGAATAGGCCGAGGGTTCAAATCCCTCCACCGGCTCTTTCTGCCGAACTCAAAACCCAGAGATGTTGGTTCACCTCGCAGCCGCCGCGTCAGAATCACGCGCCCACCTCTGAGTAGGTGTGGGCGCTCCGAAAAGGGGGGGTCGACTAACGGGGGGGTCGACTAACCCGTTCGAGTAGTCGCCGTGCGAACGGCGGTTAGCCCGCGTCGAAACGTCCTCGTTCTCGAACTCGAACCGGACCCAACCGGACCCGGGCGCGTCGAGACCCGAACGCGTCTTCTCGCCCGGTTCCGACCAGTAGGCAACCACTACACCGACGGTCGCGGCGGACGGCGGGGCGTCGCAGGGACGGCCTAAAATCCGATGTGTGACGTCGAACTCGGAATATCGTCGTCGTCCTCGTCATCCTCGTCGTCCTCGTCGTTGCGGGCCGCGCCCTCGTAGAGATAGGTATACTCGTCGTCAATCAGGAAGACGCCGCCGTCGGCGACCGTGACATCCACCTCGGGGAGACTGGTACCGGCCGCCTCGCCGTTTTCGCACGCGCCGGAACAGGCGTCGAACATCGACCCGTGTTTCGGGCAGATAATCTCGCCGTCGCGCATCGCCGCGCCGGTCCCGCGGTCGAACCGCTGGTTCTCGTGGGTGCACGTGTTCGGCCACGCTTCGATGCCCGGTCCGTCGTCGCATCGGACGAGGATGAGCTCTTTCGTCCGCGAATACGCGTCCTCCGCGGTGAACAGGTACGACCCGTTTTCGGGGACGTCGTCTACGGCCGCGACTCGGGTTCCATCGACCATCGAACACAGCTATCGGCCGGGTCGAAAAGTAGCTATCGGCGACGCTGGGGGTGAGTAACGAGACCGGAACCGACCTCGCCGATTACGCCGACGTGAACCGGTCCCAAACTACCCGACAGTCGCTACAGAGGAACCCGGTGAACTCGTCTACCGCGTGTCTCCGAACCGTCGTATCTCGTCCGCACCGTTCACACCACATACCCACTCGTTCGAGGGAATGTCGTATTGTTATGAATCTCATATCCGCTGACTCGACACTCGGCGAGACTGGGGTGCGGAATGTAGGTCAGCGGTCCCCGTCGAGGTTCACACCGCAGACGCCCGCTTCGTCGCCCATCTTCTCCACGCCGGGTGCGAACCGGCCCAACTCCCACGTAGGGTCGTGTCCGGTCGCCGCGCGGTGTGCTTCGATTCTGAGACGCGCGTCGGCGAGCTTCGAGAAGTGTTCTTCGAGGCCGCACGTCGGACAGGAGACCGTCGCACGAGGTGTCGACATCAGTCGAACGAAACGCGGCAGTCGAGAAAGTTCCGTCGGGTTCGGCGCCGAGGCCCAAAGAACGGTCGCTGGTGCGCGGTCGTCAGCCCATGACGAGACTCATCCACCGGTTACGCCGCACGAACTCCATGTTCTCGAGGTAGGCGTCGACGCCAAGGATGCGACCCGCGCCGAACGCGCCGAGGCCGAACAGTAACACCGCGTAGACGATGTGGTCGTCGACGACCCAACCGTGAGCCAGCGGCAGTCCGGCGAGGATGCCGCCTTCGAGCGCCGCCGCCCAGTAGAACAGCATCATAACTGCGCCCCAGAAGGCGCTAAATCGGACGAACGCGCCGAGGATAAGCGCCAACCCCGCGAGCGTCAAGCCCCACATGTTCAGCATGTCGATGAGCGGGCTCCCCGCCATCGAGCCCCACAGCCCCATCAGGGGGTTTCCCTCGGGGATCGCGTTGGCGAGGTAGCCCGCCGCAGTCCAGTTGTTCGAGGGGTCCGCATCGAGGTACGTCACGAGCTTCGTGATGCCGCCTTGGAACAACGTCCACCCCATCACCACTCTGAGGAGGAACAGCGAGTAACCGACCCACCGCTCCGAGTAGTCGAACCGCACCGCTCGTCCGAACATCTCCGTCTCTAGTGTACGACTATCGGTTGACATACAGAGGTAACATTTTCCGCCAAACTACAATAGTGTGTTGGGTAATCTCACACGATGAGTATCGGCCGTCTCGCCGGAGGTCACGCCGCTTATCACCGCCCGCGACAGAACACGGACATGCTCACTTTCATCGGCCTCGGTCTGTACGACGAGCGCTCCATCACCGTCGAAGGGCGGGAGGCGCTCGCGGACGCCGACCGCGCCTTCGCGGAGTTCTACACGAGCCACCTCGTCGGCGCGACCGTCGAGGAACTCGAAGCCTACCACGACATCGACATTGAGGTCCGCGACCGCGCCGGCGTCGAACAGGACCCCGAGCCGATACTCGACGCCGCGGAGGACGAATACGTCGCGTTCCTCACCGCCGGCGACACGATGATTTCGACCACGCACGTCGACCTGCGCCTCCGGGCCGAAGAACGCGGTATCGAGACGCGACTCGTCCACGGCGTGACCGCCCAGTCCGCCGCCAGCGGCCTGACTGGACTCCAGAACTACCGCTTCGGGAAGGCCGTGACGCTCCCGTTCCCGTACGTTCACGGCGGCGACCCGGTTCCGAAGAGCGTCGTCGACTCGCTCGAAGCGAACCGCGAACTCGGCTTGCACACGCTGGTCTACCTCGACATCAAGGTCGACTGGGAGGGTCGTCGCGGCGTCGAGGTCGACGGCGACCAGTACATGACCGCGGACTACGCCGCCGAACTCTTCGCCGAGCACTGGGACGGCGACGCCCTCGGCGTGGCCGTCTGCCGGGCCGGGAGTCCGGACCCCGTCGTCGCCGCGGACCGGTTGTCGGCGCTCGCCGAGCGCGACTTCGGCGAACCGCTGCACATGCTCGTCATCCCCGGCGAGGTCCATCACGTCGAATCCGATGCGCTCTCGGCGCTCGGCGGTGCGCCCGAGGAGCTGTTCGACGACGAAAACTGAACCGAGACGAAAATCGAACAAACGAGAACGAAACTGGGGCTACGTCCGCACGGAGCCGACTACGCCCGGCCGTCGAGGCCCAACTCAGTTCTGAGGTCGTACTCCTCGCCGGTCACCATGTAGAGCACGTCTTCGATGACGGTGAGGAGTTCCGGCACCTCTTGGACGACGAGATACGTGATGCCGACGAGCGCGACGACCGCGAGCGCCTGGCTGATGATGCGGTCGGAGATGAAAAACGACACCATGTAGGGGTCGGACGAGCCGAAGAGGAACAGAACCTCGTCGACGAACCACTGGAAGTACTGCTTGCCGACCGAGATGGTGATGAACGTCGTCCGAAGCAGGTTCAGCGCGTAGATGATGGGGACGGCGATTGCGAGTCCGCGGAGCTTCCGGCGCATCGGGGCGTCGACGGCGGCGATGAGGCCGGCGAAGATGGCGATGCTGCCGAGACCGGTACAGGCGAGGACGACCGAGATTTCGATTCGGTGAGAGCCCTGCATCCACAGGAACGTGTTCAGGTACCCCTCGTCACCGGGAATCATCTGGGGTGTGTAGCCCAGCGACTCGATGAGGAAGCGCGTCTGCGCCGCGACGGACTCCATGAGGACGCCGCGGGGAGCGGGGACGGTCGTCCCGAACAGCGTCAGCGCGGGAATCGTCTCGAAGGGGAGGTAGACCACGCCCATGGCGGCGACGGCCCGCGAGAGAACGAACAGCGTGTCGCGGCCGTTGTAGAGGAGCCACCCGGCGTAGAGCGACGCCGGGACGGCCGCGATGGTCAACAGCCCCTCGATGTAGCTCTTGTGAACGAGCGTGAAATGCGGGATGAGTTGGAGCCAGAAGACCGCAAACAACACCCACGCTGCGGTCATCACCCGCCGTCCGAGCTCGCGGTCCCGCCCGTTGGCGACCGCGCCGGCGACGAAGGTACCGATGACCAGCCACGCGAGGACGTCGGAGAGGAGACCGGGCATACGTGTTCGATGCGGTGGAGCGAATAAATCCCTTGTCGTTCCGGGCGTCGACTCCACGCGACCGTTGGGTCGACCCGAACGCGCAGCGCTGCCGCTGTGCGGGCGGTCGATAAAGAAGTGTTGAGGGGACCGGGACAAAGCCCGGTGGTGGGTTAGCGGTCGTTAGTTGTCGCGGCGGACTGCGAGGAGTGCCGCGGCGACGAGGGCGACGAGGGCGACAACGACACCGAAGCCAGGCGTGCTGGACTCGGTGGTCTCCTCGGTCGCTTCCTCAGTCGGCTCTTCGGTCGCGGTTGCCGTTTCCGTGGGCTCCTCGGTCGACTCTTCGGTGGTGGTCGTTTCCGTGGATTCCTCGGTGGTGGTCGTTTCCGCGGCCGTCGTCGTCTCCATGGCTTCGCCGACGATACCGTCAGCGGTCGCGTCAGCGGCCGTGCCGGAGTCGACGGAAGCCGTCACTTCGAACGTGTCGTTGAGGTTCTGCTCCGAGAAGTCGAACGCGGAGGAGAACGTGCCGTCGGCCTGCACGTACACCGAAGCGGTCTTCAGGAAGCGCGGCTGGGTGTCGCCGTCGGAGGTCACGCGGATGGTGAGCTCCGTACCGGGGGCGACAGTGGCCGTGCCCGAGAGGGACTGCTCGGCGGCGTTACCGACTGCGAACTCGTCCTGGTCCAGTTCGAGTTCGGGGGTGACGACTTCGAACTCGTCGGAGGCCGACTCGTCGTCTTCGGCGAGGTCACCGTCTTCGAGGACGGTGAACGTCGCGTTGAACGCGTCGTCGTCCTCGACTTCGTAGAGCGTCGAGGTGTTGTCGTAGTAGTCCGTGCGCGAAGCAGAGACGTCGTCGAGGTCGTAGACGATGAAGTACGTGTCGTTGTCACCGTCAGCGATGATCGTGGCGCTCGAGCTGTTGATACCCAGAACCTTCGCGTCGCGGTTCGGGCCGGGGTTCGTCTGCTCGACCGTGAGGTTGAACTGCGTGCCCGAGAGGGCGTCGAAGTTCGACGCGTCGAACGCGCCTTCGAGGCCCGTCGCGGAGACCTGCGTGACGACGACGTCGCCGTTAGCAAGCGAGTCCGTCTGCGTCAGGTTCTCGTTCTCGATGGCGTCGTAGACGTCTTCGGTCTCGGTGAGGTCAGCGCCCGTGGGTGCCGTCCAAGTGGCGACACTGTCGGTGCTGCGGTCTTCGAGGACGAGCGTCGCGACGTTGTCCGCGTCGCCGCCGGTGGCGACCTCGAGGTCGTAATCGCCGGCGTCGAGGGTCTCACCGCTCGGGATATCCGTGGTGATGTCCTCGACCGTGTACTCGTCGTCGCTGTCGTCAACGTCGAACGAGGAGGTCTTCTTCGGTGCGTAGCTGTTGAACAGAAGGACGACCTCACCGTCGTCGTTGTCGTCTTCGACGGTGACGTTCGCGCTGTAACCGAGACTGTAGTCACCGATGGTGACCGTTCCGGTGTCCGTGCCGTCGAGCGTGACGGTGATTTCGGCAACGTCGCCGACCTGTTCGTTGATGACGGACGACGCGAAGTCACCCGTGGAGTCCTTGGCCTTCGAGACGGTGACCGTGTCGGACTCGAGCGTGACGCCCGTGAAGGCGTCAGTTGCCTCAATCGTGTACTCGCCAGCGTCGACCGAGCTCAGGTTGAAGTCAGCTTCACCCTGGCCGTTGAGCGTAACGGTGGTTTCGGTGTCCTCGACCTCGTCGCCGTCGTCGTCAAGTGCGACGACGTCGACGGTGCGGTCGCCCGCGTTGGCCGAGACGGAGCCTTCGATACCGTCCTTGGTCGTGATGTTGAGGTCGTCGACAGTGAGTTCGAGACCGAGGTCGCGAACGTCAACCTGCGCCTTCTGGGCGCCGCCGACCGTGAACTGGTACGTGTCGAGGGTCTTGCCGTCCGTGTCGAAGACGAAGACCTGACTGTTGGGGCCAGTGGAACCGGAGAACTGGTAGTTGTTGTCGTCGTCAGCGCCTTCGACTTCGACGTCGGTGTCCACCGCGCTCGCGACGAGCGCGACGTTGGAGCCCTGGTAGGCCGTGTTGTTGGACTCGTTTGCGACGTAGACCGGAGCGAAGGTGACGTCCTCAGTCGCGGTGGCCGTGTTACCGGAGGAGTCGGTCACGTCGTACGTGACTTCGAGGTCGTCGGTGTAAACCTGGCTGAGGGTGACGTTGACTTGGCCGCTGGAGACGGAAACGGACTGCGAGAGGTTGGTCTCGCCGTCCGTGACGTTCATCTCGTTGACCGTGACGTCCTCGTCGAAGGCGACTTCGACCTTCGGCGTGCCATCGTCGAAGTGGATGGCGGAGCTGAAGTCAGCAGGGTTGGCGGCAACGACGTCGAGCGTGTCGTAAGCCTCCTGCTGGGTGGTACCGGCGGTCAGGCTAGCGCTCTCTGCGGCGGAGACGTTGTACTCACCGGCGGAGACGCTCTCAGGAATCGAGAGTGAGAGGGTTGCCGGGGAGCCCGCGGTATCCGTGGTGTTTGGTTCCGAGGCGTTGTAATAGCCATCGTCGTTCAGATCGAGCCATACGTGAACATCGTTCGTTCCGCCGGAATTAACCGTAACATCGACGGTCGCAGACGGGCCTTTGTCGACGGTATCAGGAGATACCGTTGCCGACGTAGCCGCTGCGGCGGCAGTGCCCGTGAACGCGATGGACCCGGCAAAGACCGAGAAAACCATCAGCGCAGCGAGCAGAACCGCGCGAACTTGTTTGTTTGCTGTCATTGTTGTAGATGAGTCTATAAGCGGCGAAGCAGCTTTTTCCCGTACGCCCGTGGGTAGGTCGGGCGGGGGGATTACTCGCTGATTTTCACCTTGGGTAGGGGTACGAAAGCGACTCTCCGGAGATTGGATAAATACTTTGTGGAATGTCTCTCCACGGAGAGCATCGAGACTCGAGTACTGTTCAGCGAATAAACAGAAACGACGACGTGTTAGAAGTTCTATCTGTTATTCCGGTGACTCGAAATCGGCCGGGATGACTTCGATTTCGTGGCCGTCGGGGTCCTTCGTGAACGCGAACATGTCGTCGCAGGACTCGGGGTCGCGGTAGTCCTCGGCTTCGCGCTCCATGAGCGTCTCCCAGTAGTCGTGGAGGTCGTCGGCGCTGACGGCGAGATGGCCCCACGCGTCGCCCATCTCGTAGCTCCGGCCGTCGTAGTTGTAGGTGAGTTCGACGGCCATCGCCTCTTCGGCCGCGCCCTCGGGCTTCATGAAGTAGTTCGCGAAGGTGTCGGACTCCCAACGGCCGGTGTGCTCGTAGCCGAACTTTCGGGTCCAAAATCCGAGCGCCTCGTCGGCGTCCTCGACGCGAATCATCGTGTGGTCGAGGCTCCACTTTGCGCCGTGATCGCGCTTGACGATTTCGACCTCGTGACCGTCGGGGTCCTTGACGAACGCGTAGCGGCCGCCGCAGGACTCGGGGTCGCGGTAGTCCTCGACGCCCTCGTCCATGAGCTGCTGGTAGGAGGATTCGAGTTCGTCCTCGGGGACGCGGACCGCGATGTGGCCCCACGCGTCGCCCATCTCGTAGGTGTGGTCGCCGTGGTTGTAGGTGAGTTCGAGGACCGCGCCCTCCTCGTGGAGGTCCTCGGGGCCGAGGTAGACGTTAGTGAACGTGTCGGCCTCCCAGCGACCCTTCTCCTCGTAGCCGAGGTGGGTCGTGTACCAGTCGAGCGACTCCTCGAGGTCTTCGACGCGAATCATCACGTGGTCGAGGGTTCCGGACATACCCGAGTGATGTGTCGCGCCGGCGAAAAACGTACCGAACGCGGAACCCACCGTCGATGGTTGCCACACGCCGTCTACCGGAACTTTCGGTCCGTTACGTGGTGCATAAGTACCCCCCGAAGTTACGATTCAGCAGTGTTTCCGGTCCCCAACCCCGTTCGCCTCCTCATCCTCGGCATCGGGCTGGCGCTCGCCCGACTCGGTCTCCTCGACCGCGAGCGCGCAGTCCGCATCGCCGACCTCTCGTGGCCCCGCGTCGTCACCGGCATCGCCCGGATGTCGAAGAACGCCGTCGACGTGGCGATGGTGGGTATCGCCTCCGGGACCGTCGCCATCACCGGCGTCGGCTTCGCCGGACCGTACTGGGGGCTCGCCTTCGCACTCGGCGGCGGTATCGCTGGGGGGACCATCGCGCTCGTCTCCCAGCGCTTCGGCGCGGACGCGATAGACGAGTTAGGACTCGCGGTACGGTCGAGCGCGCTCTTGACCGTCGTCGCCACGCTCCCCGTCACGGCCGTCTTCTGGCTGTTTCCCACCGAACTCATCTCCGTGCTGAGCAGCAACCAAGGAGCCATCGAACTCGGGGCGGCGTACCTCCGAATCGTCGGCCTCGGCGTCCCCTTCGCCGGCCTGAACCTCATCGGGAGTCGCGTCCTCGTCGGCAGCGACGATGCCTACACCGCGATGACGCTCCGCGCGAGCGGCGCGGTCATCAACATCGTCCTCAACGCGGTGCTCATCTTCGGCCTCGACATGGGCGTTGAGGGCGCGGCCCTCGGAACCGTCCTCTCGAACGTCGTCGTCGCCGGCGCGTTCGCAGTCGGCCTGTCTCGCGGGTCGCTTCCCGGCGTCGGCGCGTTTCCCGTCACCATCGACCCCTTCGGGTCGTTCGTCGACCCCCGGACGCTCGTCGACCTCGTCAAAATCGGTCTGCCCGTGATGGGTCGCGGGCTCGTCTGGACGGTCGCCGAGTTCCCGATGCTCGCCATCCTCGACAGCTTCGGGCCGGACGTGGTGGCGGCGTTCGTCATCGCCCGCCGCATCTGGGGACTGATGAACACCCCCGGTTGGGGCTTCGGACTGGCGTCGTCGAGCCTCGTCGGGCAGGCGCTCGGCAAGGACGACGAGCAGACCGCCGAGGCTTACGGCAACGAAGTCATTCGGTTCGCCGTCGCCACGTACATCGTTTCGGCGGCCCTCGTGGCGATATTCGCCCGACCCATCGTCCTCGGGTTCGTGGACGACCCGACGGACCCGGCGATTCCCATCGCCATCAACCTCGTCTACGTCGCCTGTATCGCAGTCATCTTACAGGGCGTCTCCGGCGGGTCCGCGGGTCCGCTCGATGCCAGCGGCGACACCCGCTGGACGTTCGGCAGCCAGTTCGTCGGGATGTTCCTCGGGTCGATTCCGCTCACCTACATCGGCTCCGTCACTTCGCTGGGGCTCGTCGGACTTTATCTGGCGTTCATCGCCGAGACGACGATTCCAGCGGCGCTGAACTACTACCGCTTCAAGACGGGGACGTGGAAGGCCGTCAGCCGAAACTACCGGCCCAAGACGGCCGCGGACGACTGAAGCGGCGTCACCGTGGGTCGCGCCCGTTCGCGCGTGACCAATATATGAACCATATGAACCCCGCCACGGCCCACAGGAGAACGGTACCGACCGGCCACGCGGTCCGACCCGGTTGGACCGAAAACCCGCGGGCGACCTCTAACTGAGTCACACCGGCGAGCGCGAGCCCGGCCGCGGTGAGTCGAACGTCCTCGCGGCCGAACAGGACGCCCGAGAGCGCGCTTCCGAGCGCGACGGCGTAGCAGACGACGCCGACCGGCCACACGAGGATGTAGTCCGGAAGCCCCATCGTAAAACGCAGGAAGAAGTCGGTAATGGTCGTCACGCTCCCGGTCGAGGGGCCGACGAGCCCCCACGGGAACAGGAGCGTGAGGGACCCGGTCGTGAACGTCTGGACGGACCACGGAACGAGACCGAGGACGAAGACGAGGAGTAGCTGGAATCGGCGGCGCGCGGGCGACCGCGGAGCCGACCGGGCCGCCGGGTCGGTCGTCACCGCTGGGCGATGATGCGGAGCACGTCCTCGTCGGCGAGGACGTGGTCGCGGCCGACCTGCTGGTCGTCGTGTTTCGCGCTCGGACCGGAGACGCGGGCGAACCGGAACCGCTCGTCGAGTTTGGCTCCGAGTTCGTGGATGGCGTCGTCGATGGTGTCGCCCTCGCGGAGGACGAGCGGTTCGTCGTAGTCGACACCGCGGCCGGGCTTGTCCATGTAGATGCGGATGAGCCCGAGGGCGTCCCAGATTTCCTCTTTCAGCGCGTCGAGACCCTTCTCGGCCTCGGCGCTGATGAACGTGACCTCGTCGGGGTCGAGGCCGATCTCGCGGAGGTTCTCCTCGACCGTCGGGAGGTAGTCCTTGTCGATGAGGTCGGCCTTGTTGACGGCGACGATAGACGGCAGGTAGACCCGGTTTTTCATGATGCCGTCGACGAGTTCGTCGATGGTCGTCTCGCCGCGGAGGGTCACCTCGGCGTTGACGAAGCCGTGCTCGCGGAGGATGCCCTTGATCGTCTCCTCTTCGAGGTCGACGCTGTCGCTTTTTGTCACGTTGATGCCGCCTTTACCCTTCTTGTTGATAGAGAGGTTCGGCGGGGACGTGTCGAGCCGAATTTTGTTGTTGTAGAGTTCGTGTTTCAGCCGCTCGTAGCGCTCTATCTCGAACACCGAGAGCATGAACACGACGAGGTCGGCGGTGCGGACGACCGAAAGGACTTCCTTGCCGCCGCCGCGACCGCCAGCGGCCCCCTCGATAAGGCCCGGCACGTCGAGTATCTGGATGTTCGCGCCCTTGTACTTCAGCATCCCCGGATTCACGTTGAGCGTCGTGAACTCGTACTCGCCCGTCTCGCTGTCGGCGTTGGTGAGGGCGTTGATGAGCGTCGATTTGCCGACGCTGGGGAAGCCGACGAGCGCGACCGTCGCGTCGCCGGTCTTCTCGACGGCGTACCCTTGGCCGCCGCCGGCCGAACTCTGGTTTTCGAGTTTCTCTTTCAGTTCCGCGAGTTTCGCCTTCAGCCGACCGATGTGCGCCTCGGTCGACTTGTTGTACGGCGTGTTAGATATCTCCTCGCGGATATCTTCGATCTCCTCCTCCAGTCCCATCGTCAACAGTTCCGCCGCGTCCGTCGAAAAACCCTTTCCTTCCGCGCGGCGGATTTCGACGCGCCGACGCGTCGAGTATCGTGGTAGTCTCGCGTGCGCGAACAGACAAGTATCGGCACGGTTATACACGACCCCTTCGACCGCCCGATGAACACCGATGCCCGACCCTCGGACGCTCCGCGATAGCACGCAAATCGTGCTCCCGTGCGACCTCTTGGAGAGCGTGCGCGACGACCTCGAAGCGGAGTTCATCGTCTCCGTCCACCGAAAAGACGGAGGCACGTGCCGAATCATCGGGAGCCCGGTCGAAATTCGTGCGGTCAGCGACTTTCTCGCGCGACAGGGCATCTCCCTCCGCTAGTCTCGGTTCCGAAGGGCTTGTTACCACACAGTCCAACGGACGGGTATGGACGAAGCGCCGGGACTTTCCGACCAGTACCGCACGGCCAGTCCGTGGCCCGTGTTCATCGCGCTCGGGATACCAATCTCCGAGTTGGGTCTGTTGTTTGGCCTGTTTCCACTCGCCGTCGGCGGCCTGCTCCTGTTCGGCGGGAGCGTCGTCGGCATCCTCAAGGAGTCCGGCTACGTCACCTCGACGATTCGCGCAGTCACCGCGCTTGCGGTCATCTTCCTCGCGTTCGGCGCGGGACTCGCGTTCACCGACATCGCCCTCGTCACCCGCGGCTACGCGGTCATCGCGGCCGCGATTCTGCTGGTGGTCGGCGGCGTCGTCTTCGAACTGTTCGTCCGCGAGCAGCGACAGACCTTCTGACCGCCGCGGACGCCCACGCGACCGTCCCAGCCCACACCCCCGACCGGACGAGAAACCAACAATCTATTTGAACGGCGTCCCCGAGTGTCTCGATATGGCAACCAAGACGTTCGACAAGGAGACCATCCTCGACCTCACGGTCAACATGGTTCCGCTGGCCATCATCCTGTTTTTCGTGGTGGCTTTCACCTTCGTCAATCCGTTTGGGTTCGAATCGCTCACCTCGGGGCTCCAGTACACGCTTCTCATCGCGCCGTTCGTGCTCCTCGCCGCGCTCACCTATCTCTCGGGGAAGGCCATCGCGGGCTCCGAGAAGGAAGGCACCGTTTACGCGCCCGGACAAGCGACCGTTCCCGGCGCGAAGCCGCTTCACGAAAAGGAGGGCGAAGAGACGGCCGAACTCGAAGAATCGACGGATGACGACGCCGTCGAAGCCGCGGACGAGACGGCTTAAAGCACCTCGAATCGCAGGGCGGTCCCGAATCTTTCATTACCCTGCACTACTCAGGCACTTCCATGGAGGTTAACGGACAGTTAGCACTGACGGTGCTCATGGGGGTCTTCCTCATCGCCGTCGCCGCGTGGCTCGCGCGGGTCGAAGACTGGCGGTCGTACACCCCGCTCGCGGGCGGAGGCACGGTCGGTGGTACCGCAGAGCAGTACGTCTCGGAGGAGAAACCATCCGGGGTCATCCGTTGGTTGACGACGGTCGACCACAAGGACATCGGGATGCTCTACGGCGCGTACGCGCTCGTCGCGTTCGCCGTGGGCGGACTCATGGTCGTCCTGATGCGGATTGAACTGGCGGACCCGTCGATGACGCTTATCTCGAACACGTTCTACAACTCGTTGCTCACAAGCCACGGGATTACGATGCTGTTCCTGTTCGGGACGCCCATCATCGCCGCGTTCTCGAACTACTTTATCCCGCTTCTCATCGGCGCGGACGACATGGCGTTCCCGCGCATCAACGCCATCGCCTTTTGGCTCCTGCCGCCGGCGGCGCTGCTCATCTGGGCCGGGTTCTTCCCCATCCCGGACGTCATCCCAGCGCAGACGGCCTGGACGATGTACACGCCGCTCTCCGCCGGTGTCGGCTCCGGAAACCAGATGAACGCCGGCGTCGACCTGATGCTCCTCGGCCTGCACCTCTCCGGTGTCTCGGCCACGATGGGTGCGATCAACTTCATCGCGACCATCTTCACGGAGCGTAACGAGAAAGTCTCGTGGGCGAATCTCGACATCTTCTCGTGGACGATTCTGACCCAGTCGGGCCTCATCCTCTTCGCGTTCCCGCTTCTCGGCAGCGCCATCGTGATGCTGCTTCTCGACCGGAACTTCGGTACGATGTTCTTCTCGGTCGACGGCGGCGCGATTCTCTGGCAACACCTGTTTTGGTTCTTCGGCCACCCCGAAGTGTACATCCTCGTGTTGCCCCCGATGGGCATCGTGAGCCTCGTGCTCCCGCGCTTTGCGGGCCGTCGGCTCTTCGGGTTCAAGTTCGTCGTCTACTCCACGCTCGCCATCGGCGTCCTCTCGTTCGGCGTCTGGGCGCACCACATGTTCGCGACGGGTATCGACCCCCGTCTCCGCGCTTCGTTCATGGCCGTCTCGCTGGCCATCGCGATACCGAGCGCGGTCAAGACGTTCAACTGGATCACGACGATGTGGAACGGGAAGATTCGCCTCACGACGCCGATGCTGTTCTGTATCGGCTTCGTCTCGAACTTCATCATCGGCGGCGTGACGGGCGTCTTCCTCGCGTCGATTCCGGTGGACCTCGTGCTCCACGACACCTACTACGTCGTCGGACACTTCCACTACATCGTCATGGGAGCCATCGCCTTCGCCGGCTTCGCCGGGCTCTACTACTGGTTCCCCATCTACACCGGCCGGATGTACCAGGTCACGCTCGGTAAGTGGCACTTCTGGCTCTCGATGGTCGGGACGAACCTGACGTTCTTCGCGATGATTCTGCTCGGCTACGGCGGGATGCCGCGTCGCTACGCGACCTACCTGCCGCAGTTCGCGACGCTCCATCAGGTCGCCACGGTCGGCGCGCTCATCCTGCTCGTCGGCCAGATAATCTTCGTCTGGAACTTCGTCCAGTCGTGGCTCGAAGGCCGCGAAGTCCAAGACGGCGACCCGTGGGACCTCGCCGACGACGACCTCGTCACGGCCGAGTGGACCTGGTTCGAGCGCAAACTGGAGACGGCCGTCACCGACGGCGGCGAAGAAGAGACCGAACTCGCCACCGACGGCGGACAGACGGTCGACGACGCGGACGCGGAATCCGCGGACGACGCGTAGTCGACGCCGCTCGCCGGCGTTTCGGTTTCATTTTTCGGACGCTATCTTTCGAGAGCGAACGCGCCCGACGACGCTGACTGTCCGTGCGACCGCACTGTCGTTATCGTAGCTGTCGGTCGCTCGCGTGCGCTGAAACATCACGATATCGCCTGCGCCGCCGCTCGCGACGACGGTCACGGTGGAGAAAAGCGACTGCTCTCGATGCGGTGGCGCGGAAAACCGGGCGGTGCTCAGACGACGAGGAGGACGCCCGTCGCGAACATCAGTATCGCGATGGCCCCGAGCACGAGTCCGAGGATATCGGTATCCGACATAGCTCACCCTTAGCGCGTGCGGCAAAAGGTGCATCGGTACGCGGACGGGAACCGCCACCTCCCGAGGCGAACGGAAACCCCTAACAGCGTCCGACCCCGAGCGTGGACCGTGAGTTCGAACGTCGGCGGTCACCGCTTCGTCCTCGGACTGTACGCCGCCCTCGTCGCCGTCGCCGGGGCTGCGGGCTACCTCACGGGCACGTTCGTCTCGGGGCTCAGCGCCCCCCAGTTCCTCTTTCTGGTGCCGTTCCCGCCGACGCCCCTCGGCTTTGCGGCCTACGGTGCGCTGACCATCGCGCTCGTCCTCGGCGTCCCGCTCGCGCTCGTCGTCTACGTCTCGGCAGGACTCGACGACGCGGCCTAATTCGCACGAACGTTCAGCACAAATACTAAGACCGGCGACCGGGACGTGGTAGTATGTATCACGTGGTAATCGGTGTGGATGACGACGCGGAGCACGCGCTCGCGTGCGTCGAAGAGGTCGCGAATCTCCCCGGCGAACCCGACGAGAAGGAGGTGACGCTCGTCCACAGTTTCACCGACAACCCGAGCGGGGCGTCGGCGACGCAGATTCACTCGGTCCGGGAGGCCGGCGAGTTCCTCGAAGACCGCGGTATCGAGTACGACGTCAACGAGTCGTCGGGCGACCCCGCGGAGGTCATCATCGAGTTCGCCGACGAGGAGGACGCAGACCTCATCGTCACCGCCGGGCGGAAGCGCTCGCCGGCGGGGAAGGCGCTGTTCGGGAGCGTCACGCAGACGGTGATTCTGAACTCCGAGCGGCCCGTCATGGTGACGGGCACGACGAAGCGAAAAGACTAGTAGACCCGGTCGAAGAATCCCGCGACTTCGTCGGGGGTCTGACGGCCGGACGCTCGTTCTCGCAGTTCGCCGTCGCGAACGTACAGCACCGTCGGCGCCGCGTCGACCTCGAAGGACCGACAGAACTCGTCGGCCGTCTCGCCGTCGACGCCCGCGGCCGCAACGCCATCCGGGACTCGGTCGAGGATAGCGCTGAGGTCCTCCTTCATCGCGTCACAGGGCTCGCAAAAGCGTCGCCAGACGAAAACGACGGCGTCCGGGTGGTCTGCGAGGTAGGATTCGAAGGTATCGTCGTCGAGTTCGTCGAGCGCGGCCGGCACCGGCGACGACGAGGTCATCTCGACGAGCAGGCCCGCCATGACCAACAGCGAGTCCTGTTCGACCGGCACGTCGAGGAACGACTTCGCCGCGAGGTAGGCGACCACGTCGGCTCTGGTGACGCCGAACTCGTCGAGTCGCTCTTCGACGTTCTCGGGCGCGACGCCGAAGAGGTCCGAGACAGTCCGGTGGAACTCCTCGGTCGAAACCGCGCCGTAGATGTCGTGGTAGACGGCGAGCGTCTGCTCGAACTCCGGCGTTGTCGAGAGCGTCCCGTCGGGCGCTTCGTCGACCGCGCCGGCGGCGATGAGCGTTTCGAGCGCCGTCTCGGGGTCGGCGTGGGTCGCGGCCACGGTCAGACCCCCAGATACCGCTCGCGGGTCTCGTCGTCCTCGCGGAGTTCGTCGGCGCTCCCGTCGAAGACGATGCTCCCCTGGTCGATGACGTACGCGCGGTCGGCGAGCTTGATGGCCGCCGCGGCGTTCTGTTCGACGAGGAGGATGGTCGTGCCCGCGTCGCTGATTCGCTCAACCGCGTTCTCCACGTCCTCGATAATCTTGGGCGCGAGCCCCTCGTACGGCTCGTCGAGGAGAAGCAGGTCCGTGTTCTGCTTCAGAGCGCGCGCGATGGCGAGCATCTGCTGTTCGCCGCCCGAGAGCGTCCCCGCCCGCTGGTCCTTCCGCTCGTCCAGTCGAGGGAACTGGTCGTAGACCTCCTCGGTCGACATCCCCTTGTGACCGAACGACAGCGACCGACCCCACGTGTTGGACTTGTTGTTGACCACCTCGGCGAGGTGGAGGTTCTCCGCGACCGAGAGGTTCGGGAAGATGCGTCGCTCCTCGGGCACGAGGGAGATTCCCTGCACCGACACGTCTTCCGCGGCGACGCCCGTGATGTCGCCGCCCTTGAACCGAATTTGCCCCTTCCGAACGTCGGGCGGCGTCGCGCCGGCGATACACCGGAGCGTGGTGGTCTTGCCCGCGCCGTTGCGGCCGAGGAGCGCGCATATCTCGCCCTCCTCGACGCTCATCGAGAGGTCGCGGATGATGTGGCTCTCGCCGTAGTAGGCGTCGACACCGTCGATTTCGAGGAGGCTCATAGCTCGACACCTCCGAGGTACGCCTCTTGGACGGCTTCGTTGCCCCGAATCTCGTCGGGGGTCCCCTCGGCGATGATGCCGCCGCGGCTGAGGACGACGATGCGATCTGAGATGCTGAAGACGATTTCCATGTCGTGTTCGACGAGGACGAACGTGAGCCCGTGGTCGCGTTTGACCCGCTCGATGAGGTCGACCGTCGACTTCGTCTCCTCGGGAGACATGCCGGCGGTCGGTTCGTCCATGAGAAGCAGGTCGGGCTCGCTCGCGAGTGCGATACCGATTTCGAGGCGACGCTTGTCGCCGTAGGGAAGGTCGGTCGCGATTGTGTCCGCGCGGTCCAACAGCCCGACCGAGTCGAGCGTGTCGCGGGCGACGCCGTGTACGTCGGTGAGGCTGTCGCGGTGTTTCAGGAACTCGAAGCCGAACGCGCCGCGCTCGGCCGCCAGCGCCGCGATTTCGGCGTTCTCCCTGACGGTGAGGTCGGGGAAGATAGAGGCGGTCTGGAACGACTTCGAGACGCCGCGTTGGACCACCTGATGCGGTTCGAGGCCGACGATTGACTCGCCTTTGAACCGGATATCGCCGCTCGTCGGGTCGAGCCGTCGCGTGATGAGATTGATGAGCGTCGACTTCCCCGCGCCGTTCGGGCCGATGATAGAGACGCGCTCGTCCTCCTCGACGGTGAGGTTCACGTCGTCGGTCGCGACGAGGCCGCCGAACTCCTTGACGAGGTTCTCCGTTTCGAGGAGGGTCATTGGCCGCCACCTCCGTTCTCGGAGCGCGCGCGAAGTCGCTTCGCCGCCTTCGAACCGAGGTCGACCGCGAGTTCGCGGAGCCGGTTCAGGATGCCCCACAGGCCGTCCGGAACGACCCAGACGACCGCGACGAAGACGACGCCCAAGAGCAGGTGCCAGTAGAACCCGAAGTCCCGGACGAGCACGATGCCCGTGAAGGGAATCGTCAGCGCCTGGATGGTGCTGACGATGTTCTCGATGTAGAGGTACAGTCCGACACCGAGGACCGGTCCGAACATCGAGCCCGCGCCGCCGAGGACGGTCATGACGACGATGTCGCCGGACTCCGTCCAGAACAGCGACTGGAGCGGAACGTACGCACCGTGGATGGTAAAGAGGCTCCCGGCGACGCCCGCGAACCCGCCCGAGATGATGAACGCCATGAGCTTGTACCGCCAGACGTTGAGTCCGACGAACTCCGCACGCTGTTCGTTCTCCCGGATGGCGCGAAACACCATCCCGTACGGGGAGTTGAGGATGCGGTAGGCGACCGCGACCGCGCCGACGAAGAAGACGCCGACGAAGGCGTAGAGCCACGTTCCGAGGAGCATCCCGCCGATTGACGGCACGTCCGCTTCGAGGTGGATGACGCCGAGGAAACTGCCGACCTCGACGCCGGTCAGGCCGTTTTCGCCGTTGGTCAGGAACGCCAGCGGCGACGCGGCCATGTAGTAGAACATTTGGGCGAACGCCAGCGTGAGGATGGAAAAGTAGATGCCGCCGCGGCGGAGCGACAGGAAGCCGAGCACCCACGCGAGGAGCACGGCGAAAAGCGTCCCCGAGACGACCATCACGATGGGGTCGCCGCTGACGTTCTTGGCGACGATGCCCGCGGCGTACGCCGCGCCGCCCCAGAAGGCCGCGTGGCCGAACGAGAGCAGTCCGGTGTAGCCGAGCAGCAGGTCGAAGCCGATGGCGAAGATGCCCCAGATGAGGATGAGCGTCGCGAGGCTCTGGTAGCCCTGCAGGAACCCCGAGACGACGGGTGCGCGGGCGAAGAGGTACGGGAACACCGCGACGAGAATGGCCGTGATACCGACAACCGTCCCCTCCCGGCCGCGGAGTTTCTCCCAGCGACCGAAGAGGGTGCCGCCGACGAGCGCGTCCTTCGCGCTCGGGTTGGCGTCCTTCTCGCTCATGGCGTCACCTCTTCGTCGCCGAGGAGGCCCTGCGGCCTCGTCAGGAGGACGATGGCCGCGATGGCGTACAGGCCGACCTGCGACCACGCGGGCGCGAAGGAGACGAGCGCGGCGGTCGTGAGGCCGAAGACGATGCCGCCGAGGACCGCGCCGGCGATGCTTCCGACCCCGCCGATGACGACCGTCAGGAACGCCGGGACGAGGATGTTCGTCCCGATGGTCGGGTTGACGACGTTCAGCGGGCCGCCGACGACGCCCGCCACCCCGGCGAGCGCCGCGCCGATACCGAAGACCACGATGTACGGGCGGGTGATTTTGATGCCGAGGAGTCGGACCATCTCGGCGTCGCGGGTGCCGGCGCGAACGACGAGACCGAAGTCGGTGTACTCGACGAGCAGGTACACGAGCGCCACGAGGACGGCCGTGATACCGATGACCCAGAGCCGCCACTGCGGGAAGTTACCCACGATGGGCAGCGCTATCGGGCCGGAGACGGGGATGCCGGCGAACGAGCCGACAGAGAGGATTCGCTCGGGCTGTTCGAACGGCAGGCTGTTGCTGCCGAACAGGACGCGGAACAGCTCCTGGACGACGATTGCGAGGCCGAACGTGACGAGAATCTGGTCGGTGTCGGGACGGTCGTAGAACGCTCGCGCGAGGTACCGCTCCATCAGCAGGCCGACCCCGAAGACGAAAAGCGGGACGAAAAGCAGGGCGGCCAGAAAGCCGATGTCGAGCCCGAAGCTCGAAAAGCCCCACTCGGCCAGTTTCCCGTTCGAAAGCGGGACGTTCAGCGCGACGAACAGCCCCGCGTACGTGCCGACGAGATACAGCGCGCCGTGCGCGAAGTTGACGAACTTGAGCGTGCCGAGGATGATGGAGAGACCGACCGCCAAGAGGACGTAGATAGCCCCCTGCTGCAGCCCGTTGAGCAGGATGACGAGTACGTCCGACAGAAGGCTCATCGCCCCCTACCTCCGCCTCGGATGTTCGAAGCGCGAACTACCATGGGTATGCTAAACTTACTCATTTACGTGTGCGTGGTTGTCTGCGATTAACTTTCATTAAGATAACGGTGGGGGTGAGTGTCTACTCGTAGGACCCGAGTTCACACTCGGCCGCCGGCCCGGCGTCGCACGCGTAGCCGAGGTCGTCGCGGCTGGTGATGTTGACGATGTTGAAGTACGTCCCCTCGCTCTGCTCGGAGGCGGGAAGCCCCTGGACGACCGGCACGTCTCGCTGCGCCTGGTGGTCACAGCCGCGCATCGTCTCCGAGCCCATCCCGATGTTGTCGTACTCGTAGTCTTCGAGTTGCTTGATGACCTCCGGCGGGTAGAACGTGCCCGCGCGCTCGACGGCGGCCGCGTACTGGAGCGTCTGTGCGTACGCCAGTTGAGCGGGGCCCGATGGCGTCCGGTCGTACTCGTCTCGGAACGCCTGCGTGAACTCCTGCGACGGCGTGTTGTCTATCTGCGAGTCCCACGCGACGGTGCCGTAGATTCCCTCTATCGCACCGCCCGCCGCCTCCGCCATCGGGCGGTTGTACAGCGGAACGATGATTTCCATGTCCTCGTCGATGCCGGCGTCGATGGCCTGCTGCATGGAGTTCGCGCCGTCGAGGCCGTAGTGGTTCAAGATGAGCACGTCCGCACCGGAGCTCTGTGCCTCCGAGAGGTACGTCGAGTAGTCGGACGTTCCGAGCGGGGTCGCGACCGACTCGATCTGCTCCCCCCCGGCCACGTCCGTCATGAACTGCTCCATCGACGCCTGCTGGGTCTGCCCCCAACTATAGTCGGCGTAGAGCTGGTAGAACTGCAGGCCCTCTCCGTAGGCGTCGCGGACGACCGGTGCGAGCGCCTGCCCCGTCATGTAGGCGTTGAACATCTCGCGGAAGGAGTAGCGGACGCAGTCTTTTCCGGTGGTGTCGTTCGAGTGCGTCAGACAGCACATGAACATGACTTTCTCGTTTTGACACAGCCCCTGCACCGCGATGGCGACCGCCGAGGACGACCCGCCCGAAATCATGATGGCGTCGTCGCGCTGAATCATCCCCGAGGCGGACTGCCGCGCCTGGTCCGCGTCCGTGGCCGTGTCCCCGTCCACGTGGTCGATGGTGTAGCCGAGGACGCCGTCGCCGGAGAGGTCGTCGAACTGCGAGTCGACCCAGCCGCCGCCCTCGTTGAGGTGCTTCACCGCGAGCTGATAGGCCCGAAGCTCGTCTTCACCCTCCGAGGCGTACGGTCCCGACTGCGGGACGTTGAAGCCGAACGTGGCCGTGTCACCCTCGATGGGGAAGTTGCCCAGCGCCGGATACTCGTCGTCTCCGCCGCCACCCCCTCCACCGCCGCTTCCGTCGCCACCGTTACTCCCGTCGCCGCCGCCGGTGCACCCCGCCAGCCCTGCCAAGCCAGCGGTCCCAACAGCACCAGTCGCCTTCAGCACGTCTCGTCGATTTAGAGACTTGTTATCCCGTGCCATAGACACATCGGCGGATACATCGTTAATAATAGTTATGTATGGATTCCCTATTACTTGTATTAACAATAATGATAGAATCGGGTCGTCTACGGGATAGTACAAGGGCCACCAGCCGGAGGCACCGGTGGAGCGGGCGCTTCGTTACGTCCCACGCGTTGCAGACGTAAAATACGCGCCGGTGGCGGACTTGCTCGCCACGTTCGTCCCCCTTAGGCCGGTCGTCGAAGGCGGTAAACAGAGCCAACGAACTCGATTCAGTGGGGGCGCTGCGCCCGCGAGTCCGCAGCGTCGCCGACCGCCTGAGCGAGTCGACTATCGGTTCACAACTATCAGAATACTAGATATATATACGCGGATTCCACCGTTTCAACGTGATTCTCCCGGTTCGACAGCGACCGTTAAGCTCCTGCTCTTCGTGAATGTCCGATTTATAACTAACCCGGCAAAGCGCAAATAACGCATCAGCCACACTCGTGGCAGCCACTATGACAA
The DNA here is from genome assembly GCF_000336815.1 of Haloferax prahovense DSM 18310. Taxonomy (GTDB): domain Archaea; phylum Halobacteriota; class Halobacteria; order Halobacteriales; family Haloferacaceae; genus Haloferax; species Haloferax prahovense. Next base: position 438,340 of record NZ_AOLG01000009.1, on the reverse strand, counting down.
ACGACACGAACGACGGATTCAGACCGACAAGACGCTCCGTGCTCCGACTCGGCGCGATGTCGGCGATCGGTATCGGTATCGGCATCCCCGCGGTCTCCGGCTCCGTGGCGGCGACCATCGATTGTCCCAAGACGCCCGGCTACTGGGCGAACCACCCAGAAACGTGGCCTGGCGACGAACTGACAATCGCGGGTGTAACGAAATCGAACGAGGACTGGCAAGAGATTCTGCTCGACCCGCCGAGAGGTGACAAGGCGGTCATAATGCTGAAGCACTACATCGCCACCGTCCTCAACCTTCGGACGCTCCAATCGGGGTGCACCAGCGCGACAATCAAGTACGGCTATTACGAGGGCTACACCATCGAGGAAGTCAAGAACATGGCCGGCACGTGGCTCAGACACACCTCGTCATGGCAGAACGGTAGCAAGCAGACGAGCTGGTACGCCAACGACATGGACGGCGAGAAGCTCAAAGACACCCTCGACGCGTTCAACAACAATCCGGCCTCGCTCGGCCTCGACTGCGGCTGCGACGACCGCTGAACCGCGCTCGGCCCTCGAACGAAAACCAGACCCCGCGACCGCGGTTAAGAGTCGGCTACCCGCAGAAATGCGGACTTAACGCGGTCGTTCCTATCCTTCCCCGACCATCCGCCCTTCGTCTTCCCACTCCCGCTCGCGCAGTTCGTACTTCTGAATCTTCCCGGTCGCGGTCTTCGGGAGTTCGGCGACGAACTCGATTTCCTTCGGCACCTTGTACGTCGCGATGCGCTCCCGGCAGAACTCGATGAGCGCCTCGGCGGTGACACCCGGCGCGTCGGGGTCGCCGCTCGTCGGCACGACGAACGCCTTCGGCGACTCGCCCCACTCGTCGGACGGAACGGGGATGACCGCCACGTCGCCGACGGCGTCGTGGTCGAACAGCGTGTCCTCCAGTTCGATGCTGGAGATGTTCTCGCCGCCGGAGATGATGATGTCCTTCTTGCGGTCCTGGATGCTGATGAAGCCGTTCTCGTCGACGACCGCGAGGTCGCCCATGTGGTAATATCCTTCCAGCCGCGCCGAGAAGGCCTCCTCCGTCTCCTCGGGTTTGTTCCAGTACTTCTCCATCACCTGGTTGCCCGCGACGACAATTTCGCCGATGGACTGGTCGTCTCTCGGCACGTCGGTTCCGTCCTCGTCGACGACGCGAACGTCGGTGCCGAGGTAGCCGATGCCCTGTTTCTTCTTCACGCCGAAGCGGTCGTCGCCGTCTGTCAGGTAGCGACCGGCCTCCGAGGTCGTGATGAGCGGTCCGGTCTCGGTGGCTCCGTAAACGTGCATGAGCCGCCAGCCGAACTCGTCTTCGACGGTCCGAATCGTCGCCTCCGGCGGGGCCGCGCCCGCGGTCGCCGCCCGGACGGGGCTCGCGCCGGTCGTCTCGACGCCCCCCGCCTCGCGGTAGTGTTTCATCAGGATGTTCAGCACCGTCGGCGCGGCGCAGAGATACGACACGTCCTCGTCGCGGATGGCGTCTAACACGGTCTCGGCGTCGACCCCGCGGGTGCAGACGTGCTTCGCGCCGTGTCCGGTAATCGCGTAGATGTGGCCCCAGCCGTTGACGTGGAACATCGGGAGCGTCCAGAGGTAGACGTCGTCGTCGGCGATATCCTGGTGCATCGAGACGAGGTAGGCGTGAATCGTCTCGGCGCGGTGGGTCCGACAGACGCCCTTCGGGTCGCCGGTCGTCCCCGAGGTGTAGTTGATGGTGACGATGTCGTCTTCGTCCATCTCCGGGCGCTCGTAGTCGGTCGACTCCGCGACCAACTCGTCGAAGTCGAGCCACTCGCCGTCGGTCGATTCGGCGGCCTTCTCGGGGTCGTTCGTGACGAAAATCTCCGTCGGAATCTCGTCGCGGACCTCGTCTATCTTCTCGGCGAAGGCGTAGTCGGCGTAGACGGCCGTCACGTCCGCGTCGTTCAGCATGTACTCGAAGTCGGCCGGGACGAGCCGGTAGTTCAGCGGCATGTGTACGGCTCCGAGCTGCATCGACCCGTAGGCGGCTTCGAGGTGGTAGTGCGTGTTCGGGTCGAGCACTGCGACCCGGTCGCCCTTCTCGACGCCGCGGGACTGGAGCGCCGCCGAGAAGCCGTCGGCGCGCTCGCCGAGTTCGTCGTAGGTAAAGCGCTCGCCCGTCGTCGCCACGACCGCCTCCTCGTCCCCGTAGTACCGCCGCGCGCGGTCGAGGAACTCCGTCACCAGGAGTGGTTTCTTCATACGCGCTATCCTTCACTAACGTTCAAAATAAATGTGCGGGCTGGTACCGCGGCGCGAATGATTGAGAACAATTCGCACACCGAGCGACAATAGCCCACGACTCGGGCCGCGAGAGACTATATTACTACACAAACTATGCAGGAAAATACCTTATTCGTGGAGTTCGTAGCGCGCGTATGGCGCTTTCAGACTACACCGGGCGCTCGCCGACGGGGCGGGACGAGACCATCGTCCGCGTCGTCCCCCACCGACTGTGGCGTCCGGGCGACGAGCGAATCGAACCGTGTACCTACAGCGGCGAGGAGATTCGGCTCTCCGAGAAACACCTCCTCGCCGTGGTCGAACGAGACGGCGTCCGGGAACGGCTGTACTTCCGCGACGAGCCGTCGCTGTCGGCGTGGGTCGAAGAAAAGCCGCGATAGGACGGAGCCGACGGTGGTGGAGCCGGTGGTTACTCGCTTTCGACCTGCCGCTGAATCGACTCGACGATTTCGGGGTTCCGGAGCGTCGTCGTGTCACCGAGTTCCTCGCCGTTCGCGATTTCCTCGAGGAGGCGGCGCATGATCTTCCCGGACCGCGTCTTCGGCAGTTCGGGCGTGAACACGACCATCTCGGGGCGGGCGATGGGACCGATGGCGTCCTCGACGCCCTCGATGATGCGTTTTCGCATCTCGTCGTCTTCGTCCTGTCCCTCCTCGGTGATGACGTAGGCGTAGACGGCCTCGCCTTTCACCTCGTGATTGCCGCCGACGACCGCCGCCTCGGCGACGCCCTCGACGCCGACGATAGCCGACTCGATTTCCATCGTCCCGAGGCGGTGGCCCGAGACGTTGATGACGTCGTCAACGCGCCCGAGGATGGTTATGTAGTCGTCGCCGTCGATTTTCGCGCCGTCCTCGGGGAAGTAGACCCAGTCGTCGGGGTCGTCGCTGTCGGTGTCGGAGTACTCCTGCCAGTACTCCTGGATGAAGCGCTCGTCGTTCTTGTAGAGCGTCCGGAGCATCCCCGGCCACGGCTTGTTCACCGTGAGATAGCCCGCCCGTCCGGCGTCGACCCGCCTCCCTTTCGTGTCGACGATCCGGGCGTCGATGCCCGGCAGCGGCGGGCCGGCCGACCCGGGTTTCATCTTCTTGATTCCCGGGAGGGTCGTTATCATCATGCCGCCGGTCTCGGTCTGCCACCACGTGTCCACGACCGGGCAGTCCTCGTTGCCGATGTGNTTCATCTTCTTGATTCCCGGGAGGGTCGTTATCATCATGCCGCCGGTCTCGGTCTGCCACCACGTGTCCACGACCGGGCAGTCCTCGTTGCCGATGTGCTTGTAGTACCACTTCCACGCCCGCGGATTGATGGGCTCACCGACTGTGCCGAGCAGGCGGAGGCTCGACAGGTCGTGCTGTTCGGGGAACCTGCTGCCCCATTTCATGAACGCGCGAATCGCCGTCGGCGCGGTGTAGAAGATGTCGACGGCGTACTTCTCGATGATGTCCCACAGGCGGTCGCGGTTGGGGAAGTCGGGCGTCCCCTCGTACATGACCGTCGTCGTCCCCAGCGCCAGCGGCCCGTAGACGATGTAGGAGTGGCCCGTAATCCAGCCGATGTCGGCCGAACACCAGTACGTGTCNGTACATGACCGTCGTCGTCCCCAGCGCCAGCGGCCCGTAGACGATGTAGGAGTGGCCCGTAATCCAGCCGATGTCGGCCGAACACCAGTACGTGTCTTCCTTCTCGATGTCGAGGACGGTGTGGGAGGTCCACGCCGCGTACGCGAGGTAGCCGCCGGTGGTGTGCTTGACGCCCTTCGGCTGTCCCGTCGTCCCCGAGGTGTACATCAGGAACAGCATGTCTTCGGCGTCGCGCTCGACGGGGTCGACGCGCTCGCCGGCGTGCTCGTCGAGGAGGTCGTCCCAGTCGTGCTGGTTGCCCTTCAGGTCGTGGCCGAAGCCGTCGTCGCCGAGGCGGTCGACGACGACCGTGGCGTCGACGCCGTGGTCGACGCCGTCGAGGCCCTCGTTGGCCTTGTCGAGGTGGTCGAGCGGGTCGCCACGGCGGTAGTAGCCGTCGCAGGTGACGAGGAACTGGGAGTCCGCGGCGTTCATCCGCGTCGCCAGCGCGTCGGCGGAGAAGCCGCCGAAGACGACCGAGTGCGGCGCGCCGATGCGGGCGCACGCGAGCATGGCGATGGGCAGTTCGGGAATCATCGGCATGTACAGCGTGACCACGTCGTCCTCCTCGACGCCGAGGTCGCGCAGCGCCGCCGCGAACTCGTTCACCTCGCGATAGAGGTCCTGATAGGTGTAGGTCCGCGTCTCGCCGTGTTCGCCCTCCCATTTGATGGCGACGCGGTTCTTGTCCCCGTTCTCGACGTGGCGGTCCACGCAGTTGTACGAGACGTTGAGCTTGCCGCCCGTGAACCACTTGTAGAACGGCGGGTTCGAGTCGTCCAGCACCTCGTCGTACTCTTCGTCCCAGTCGAGCATCTCGGCGGCCCCCTCCCAACACTCGGGCCAGTTCTCCTCGAACTCGTCGTAGACGGCCGGGTCGGAGACGTTCGCTTGCGCGACGAACTCCTCGGAGGGTTCGAACTCCTCTTGCTCGACCAGCCGTGCCTCCAGTTCGGTGTCACCGTCTGCCATAGTACGTGCTAACTACACCAATCCTCCATGATAAATCTATGTAGTCCAGCAGTCCGAGCGGGGACTCTCGCCGCGGGTGGTCACCGGTCCGTCGGTCGGTTACGCGAGCCGGCGGTGCGCGTTCCAGTCAGCGAACGTTCATGTCATCCCCAACGTTTCGGGCGGGCTCGCCGCGTCGGCGACGCTCACATCACGCCGATAGTCTCGCGGTAGGTGCCGTACTCTTCGGCGAACACACCCATGATTTCGCCCATCGTGACGTACTCCTTGGCGGCGTCGACGAGCACCGGCATGACGTTCCCGCCGTCGCGGACCGTCTCGCGGAGTTCGTCGAGGGCGGCTTCGACCGCCTCGTCGTCGCGGTCGTCCTTGACGGATTCGAGGCGCGAGAGCTGTCGGTCCTGCACCTCGTCTTCGACGTGCAGCAGGTCGGGACGGCTGTCGTCGTCGCTGGCGTACTTGTTGACGCCGACGACGACCTCCTCGCCGTCTTCGACCCGCGACTGGTACTCGTAGGACGCCTCGCTTATCTCGCGGTGGTAGTAGCCCTCGTCGATACCGGCGAGGACGCCGTCGCGGACCGAGCCGTCGCCCATCTCTCGAATCTCCTCGATGTAGGCCATCGCCTCGGCCTCGATTTCGTCGGTCAGCGTCTCCACGAAGAAGCTCCCGCCGAGGGGGTCGATGACGTCGGCCGCGCCCGACTCCTCGGCGATTATCTGCTGGGTCCGCAGGGCGACGGTGACGGCCTCCTCCGAGGGGAGCGCCAGCGCCTCGTCGAAGCTGTTCGTGTGGAGCGACTGCGTGCCGCCGAGGACGCCCGCGAGCGCCTGAATCGTGACGCGGACGATGTTGTTGAGCGGCTGTTGGGCCGTCAGCGACTGCCCCGCCGTCTGGGTGTGGAACTTCAACTGCTTCGAGCGCTCGTCTTCGGCGTCGTACCACTCCGACATCACGTCGTGGTAGATGCGACGGGCGGCGCGGAACTTCGCCACCTCCTCGAAGATGGAGTTGTGGGAGTTGAAGAAAAACGACAGCTGGGGGGCGAACTCGTCCACGTCGAGGCCGCGGTCCACCGCGTCTTCGACGTAGGCGAAGCCGTCGGCGAGCGTGAACGCGAGTTCCTGAATCGCCGTCGACCCGGCCTCGCGGATGTGGTAGCCCGACACCGAGATGGGTCGGATGCGCGGAGTCTCCTCGGCGGCGAACTCGACGGTGTCGGTGACGAGTTTGAGCGACGGTTCCGGCGGGATGACCCACTCCTTCTGCGCGATGAACTCCTTGAGCATGTCGTTCTGGAAGGTGCCACCTATCTGCTTGCGGGGGACGCCGCGGTTGTCCGCGAGCGCGACGTACATGGCGAAGACGACCGGCGCGGAGGGGTTGATGGTAAAGGAGGTCGTGACCTCACCGATGTCGATGCCGTCGAACAGCACCTCCATGTCGCGGAGGGTGTCGACGGCGACACCCTCCTTTCCGACCTCACCGTCGGAAAGCGGGTCGTCGGAGTCCTTGCCCATGAGGGAGGGCATGTCGAACGCCGTCGAGAGCCCGGTCTGACCGTTCTCGATGAGGTAGTGGAAGCGCTCGTTGGTCTCTTTCGCCGTGCCGAAGCCGGCGAACTGCCGCATGGTCCACGTCCGCCCGCGGAACATCGTTGGGTACACCCCGCGCGTGTACGGGGACTCGCCGGGGAAGCCGAGGTCCGATTCGTAGTCGAGGTCGGCCACGTCGTCGGGGGTGTAGAGGTCCTCGACCTCGTGGTTCGAGACGGTGGCGAACCGGTCTTTGCGCTCGCCGCCCTTCTCCACGAAGGGGTCGCGGGTCTCCGATTCCCACTCGTCGCGCGCCTCGCGGATGGACGCCAAATCTTCCTCGTCGTACATGCTCGTGAATCCGTATGGACGATGATTAAGGATTCGGGTCGAAGTCGCCCCTTCGGTCGGTTCGCCCTCGACCGCGAGGCTTCGACGCACAGACCATCGCGCATATCACCCCCCGAAGACCTAGCCACCGGCATGTACGACCGCGCGACAGGCACGGGGACCCTCGATGCGGCAGCTCACCCCGCCGGGGCCCCCGCATCCGACGGGGTCGAGCGCTGACCGATGGCGCTCGTCACGCCCGAGACGACCCGCTGGGTCGCCGCCGCGACGGCGCTCGTCTTCGTCCTCGCGAGCGTCTCCTTCGTCGTCCCGGCCTCCGGGTCCGTCGCGCCGGTCCCCTTCGACGACACCGTCAAGACCGGCGGCACGTCGGTCGACGTTCGCACGGCCGAAGTCGAGGGCTTCGAAGTCCCGCTCGCGCAGGTCCACTTCTCGCGGTACCGCTTCATCATCGGCTACTACGACGTGACCACGGCCGCCGCCGACGTGTCCACGTCCGAGAGCGCCCGCCAGTTCGGTGACCCCCTCGCGGTGTTCGTCACCGACTACGCGACGGTCTCGCCCGCGCTCGACGACGACGGCTACCTCCGAACCGAACACAACCGCAACCCCGGCTGGACGAAAGCGTCCGAGGCGTCGTTCGTCGTGGACTCCGGCGCGCGAGTCCCCTCCGGGCCGATTGCCGTCCCGTTTTCCGACGCCGACGCGGCCCGCTCGTTCGCGGAGGCTCACGGCGGCACGGTCGTCGATTGGGCGACGCTCCGCGACCGCGCCGGCGACCCGCTTTCGTCACGGCTCGACGCCTTCGAGTCGTCGGTCGCCGCCCACCACGAGTGGGCGAACCAGACCACCGCTGCGAGTGATGCGCTGTTCGACAGGCCCGTCTCGACCGTCGTCGGCGAGGACGCGCCGACCGTCGAAGCCGCCGTCACGTCGGCCCCCGCGAACACGACCGTCTACGTCCCCGCGGGCACCTACTCGGTCGACGCGGTCGAACTGAACCGCTCGATTACGCTCCTCGGGGCCGGACCCGAGACGCGACTCGTCGGCGACGGAAACGGGAGCGTCGTCCACCTCCGCGCCGAACGGAGCGCGGTCGGGAACCTCTCCGTGTCCGGCGTCGGCGAGGTTGGAACCCGCCGGGTCCGCGCCAGCAACGAGTCCGTCGACTGGGACACCCGGGTCGAACTCGCCTACGGCCGCGGCGACGCCGGGGTCGTCCTCGACGGCGCGAACGAGTCGGCCGTCCGCGGGGTCGAAATCGACACGCCAGCGAGCGGCATCATCGCCCGCGAGAGCGCCGACAGCGTCGTCGACGATGTGACCGTCCGCGGGGCCGACGAGCCCTCCGAGGGCTTCATGGGCGTCGTCCTCATCGGCGAGCGGTCGGTCGTGCAGGACTCGACGTTCATCGACGGCCGCGACGGCGTCTACACCCACCGCGCCGACGGGAGCGTCGTCCGCGACAACCGCATGGAAGACGGTCGCTACGGCGTCCACCAGATGTACACCTCGGACGCGCTCGTCGCCGACAACGTCGTCCGCGGGGACCGCATCGGTGTCGTCCTCATGACCCGGCCCGTCGGCAACCTCGTCGTCGGAAACGACGTGCGCGAGTCGGAGTTCGGGTTCATGCCCGCCGGGAGCGACACCTACGTCGCTGACAACGTCTTCGCCGGCAACGGCTACGGCATGGACGTGAGCGGCGACCGGCAGGTGTACGTCGGAAACGTCGTTGCCGGAAACGGGGTCGGCATCCGCGGGAGTTCGACGTTCCCGACGAACGTCGTCGTCCGAAACGACATCGTCGACAACGACGTGCGCGTCGAGTCGTCGCTCGGCCCGATGCGGACCTGGACCGCCGACGGCGAGGGCAACTACTGGGGCGACCTCCCACTCGAAGACGCCGACGGCGACGGGGTCTACGACCGAGCGTACCAACCCTCCGGGGCGGTCGACGCCGAACTCGGCCGCGAACCCGGCGCGCTCGCGCTCTCGGAGTCGCCCGCGGTGCGCGCGCTCCGCAGCGCCCGCGACGCGGTGTCTGGCCTCCGCGGGTCCGGCGTGGTCGACGCCGCGCCGCGGACCGAACCGGTCCGCCCCGAGACGCTCGCCGCCCTGAACGCGACGGAGGAGACCGATGACTGACCGCGACCGGACGAACCCGGCGACTGACGAAAGCGAGACAGACCCGACGGCCGATGGAACCACGACGCCACCGACGACCGACGGAGACACCACGATGCCGAATCCCGAACCAGCGACGACCGCCGAGACCGCTTCCGACGAATCGACGGGCGAGAGCGCCGCCGCCGACGCCGACGCCGCGACCGCCGAGAGCGGCCGACCGGCCATCGCCGCGACCGACCTCAGTCACGCCTTCGGCGACGTGCGCGTCCTCGACGGCGTCTCGCTGTCGGTCGCCCCCGGCGAAATCGTCGCGCTCGTCGGCCCCAACGGCTCGGGGAAGTCCACGCTCCTGCGGTTTCTCGCGCGGGTCCGCGCGCCCGACGAGGGAACGGTCACCATCGGAGCCAGTGACGGGCGCGCCCGCGTGGGCTACCTCCCGCAACAGCCCGGCTTCCGCGCCGGCTTCTCTGCGACCGACACGCTCGACTTCTACGCGCAGTTCGTGGACGACCCCGTGGACGTGGCCGACGTGTTGGAGCGAGTCGGCCTCGCGGGCGCCGCCGACCGCCGGGTCGACGCGCTCTCCGGCGGGATGACGCGGTTGCTCGGCCTCGGGCGGGCGCTCGTCGGCGACCCGGCCGTGGTCGTCCTCGACGAACCGGCCAGCGGCCTCGACCCCGGCATGGTTGAACGGCTGTTCGACATCGTCTCCGACCTCGCCGACGCGGGCGTCGCGGTCGTCCTCTCGTCGCACAACCTCGGCCCCGTCGAGCGGACCGCCGACCGCGTGGTCGTCCTCGACGGCGGGCGGTTCGTCGCCGACGGCGACCCGCGAGCGGTGGTCGAGTCGGTCGGCGCGGCCGACCTCCAGACCGCCTTCGGCGACCTCGTGGCGACCGAGGAGGTGACGGGGAGATGAGCGCCGACGGCCGAGACAGCCTCGGCGACCTGTTCGCCATCGCGGCCCGGGAGCTTCGAACGGTGGTCAGAACCCCGGCTGTCGTCGCGCTCTCGGTCGTCTTCGCGCTGACCGTCGTCGCGGTCGCGGCCGCGGGCTCCGGCGCGCGCGGCGGCTACGTCCCGCTCGTCCTCGACTTGGCCCCGTTCGTGGAGGCGCTCGTCCCGCTTCTCGCCGTCGCGCTCTGCTACCGGGCGGTGCTCTCGGACCGCGAGTCGGGCGAACTCGACGTGCTCAGGACGTTCGACGTGTCTCGCCCGGCCTACGTCGGCGGCGTCTACCTCGGCCGGGGGCTCGCGCTCGTGTTCGTCGTCTTCGGGTCGCTGCTCGCCGCGGGCGCGACCGTCCCCGTCCTCTCGCCGCCGGACCCGACGTTCCTCGCGCTGAACGAGGCCGCCGACTCGCCGGTCGCGTTCCTCCGGTTTTCGGTCCTCGCGGTCCTGTTCGCCCTCGCGGTCGCGGCCGTCGCGCTCGCCGTCTCGGCCGCCGCGCGGACCGCTCGGCAGGCAATCGCGCTCGCCGTCGGCCTGCTCGTCGCCTTCGTCGTCGGCGTCGACGCCGCCGCCGTCGCCGGACTGGCCTCGGGGAACCTCGGCATCGACGCGGTCCCGCTCGTGCTCGCGGCGAGCCCGAACGGCGCGTTTCGGTCGCTCGTCCTCGGCGTCGCCGTCGAGACCGGCGGTTCGACCTCGCCGGTCGCGGCGCTTACGGGGCTCGTCGGGTGGGTCGCCGTCGCGCTCGCGGTCGCGGTGCTGACGGCGTGGCGACCGGTAGAATAGTGCTGGGCAGTGCTGGACAGCGCTGGGCGGGCGAGCAGGCGGTCGAAGCGCCTACCCGAAGTTCTCGACCTTCGCCGCGTCGGCGTCACCGCCGGCCGCTTCGACCGCGTCGGTCGCGCGCTCGACGAAGTCGGCGAAGCCGTAGACGAACACCTGCTCGCCCTCGTCGCCGGTGAGCGCGTCGGAGACGGCGTCGGCGAGGTCGGAGTCGTCGCCGGTGACGACGACGCTCGCGCCGTCGTCCCGGATCGCCGCGAGGCGTTCTTCGTGCGCTGGCGCGTCGTCGAGGTAGACCACGGCGGCCTCGTTGCCGTCGGCGACCGCGGCCTCGGCGATGCCGACCGCGGGGCCGACGCCGGGGCCGCCCGCGAGGACGACCACGCGCGACTCGCCGTCGTAGTAGCTCTGACCGAACGGCCCGGAGACCTCGACGTCGTCGCCGGCGGCGAGCGAGTCGAGGTGCTGGCTGAACGGCCCGGCCTCCTCGGGGTCGATGCCGACGGTCACCTCGAACGTGTCGCCGACGCCGGGCGACGAGAGCGTGTAGAACCGCGCGTACGACTCGCCGTCGACCTCGGCGGAGAGCTTGACGAACTGGCCCGGTTCGGCCTCGAAGCCGTCGGGCGTCTCGAACTCGATGGCGACCGTTCCGGGGCCGACGTCGCGGACCGCGGCGACGGTGACGATTGCGTCCATGCGAGCGGCTTGGTCGCAGGCTCACAAGGGCCTTGCCTTCCCGGACGCGCGCGCCGGAGAGCAGGACAAACCGTCCCGGCCGTGCACATAGTGTGAACCGGAAAGAATTGCCACGAGAGGGCAAAACACACCTTGATTGGATGTTCGTCCAGTTATTCCCCGTATGTGCGGCCTCTTATTTCATATAACCATCTCAATCAGCGTCTCTAAAACTTGTTCGTTAAATTTCCATATGTTACCGGTACCGTCGTTTAACACCAATTTTCAGAAGGCTTTTGACCCGGCTATGGGTAGATTTCACTCAGCATGCCTGCGGACTTCAACTGGGCCATCGGCGGCGAGGCTGGCGATGGCATCGACTCCACGGGGAAGATTTTCGCTCAGGCGCTATCCCGGGCTGGACGCCACGTGTTCACCTCTAAGGACTTCGCTTCGCGAATCCGGGGCGGATACACCGCGTACAAGGTTCGGACTGCCATCGACCCCGTACAGAGCGTCGTCGACCGACTCGACGTGCTCATCGCACTCACACAACGAACAATCGACGAGAACCTCGACGAACTGCACGAGGGCTCCGTCATCATCTACGACGGCGACCGCTCGACGATGGCGGACGTCGAAATCCCCGAGGGAATGGTCGGGCTGGACATCCCCCTCAAGGCGCTCGCCGAGGAGGCGGGCGGCGCTATCATGCGCAACGTCGTCGCGCTCGGCGCGGCGTGCGCCGTCGCGGACTTCCCCATCGAGAACCTCGACAGCGCACTGCAGAAGCGCTTCGGCGGGAAGGGCGAGGCCATCGTCGAGAACAACAAGAAGGCGGCTCGCGCGGGCCTCGAATACGTCCACGACGAGTACGACCACGAGTTCGACTACGACCTCGAGACGACCGACGAGGACTACGTGCTCATCAACGGCGACCAAGCCATCGGCATGGGCGCCATCGCCGCCGGTTGCCGCTTCTACGCCGGCTACCCCATCACGCCCGCGACGGACGTGATGGAGTATCTCACCGGCCGTATCGAACGCTACGGCGGTCACGTCGTACAGGCGGAAGACGAACTCGCGGCCATCAACCTCGCGCTCGGTGCGGCACGCGCCGGCGCGCGGTCGATGACCGCGACGTCCGGTCCGGGTATCGACCTGATGACCGAGACGTTCGGTCTCGTCGCCACCTCGGAGACGCCGCTCGTCATCGTCGACGTGATGCGCTCGGGCCCCTCGACGGGGATGCCGACCAAGCAGGAACAGGGCGACCTCAACATGATGCTCTACGGCGGCCACGGCGAGATTCCGCGCTTCGTCGTCGCGCCGACGAGCATCGACGAGTGCTTCTGGAAGACCGTCGAAGCGTTCAACTTCGCCGAGAAGTATCAGGTTCCGGTCTACGTCGCGGCCGACCTCGCGATGGCGGTCACGGAACAGACGTTCTCCCCCGAGGCGTTCGACATGGACGAAGTCGAAATCGACCGCGGCAAGGTCGTCGACGACGACTCCATCGACGAGTGGCTCGACGAGGAAGGTCGCTTCCAGCCGCACGCGCTCACTGACGACGGCGTCAGCCCGCGCGCGTTCCCCGGCACGGAACAGGGCGCACACATGTCGACCGGTCTCGAACACGACGAACTCGGTCGGCGGACCGAAGACCGGTCGATGCGCGTCGAGCAGGTCGACAAGCGCGACCGGAAGGTCGAGACCGCAAAGGAGACCGAGGACTTCTCGCCGCGCGAGTTCGGTGACGCCGATTCCGACACGCTCATCCTCTCGTGGGGCTCCAACGAGGGCGCGCTCGTCGAGGCGCTCGACTTCCTCGAAGCGGACGGTATCGACGTTCGGTTCCTGTCGGTCCCGTACATGTTCCCGCGGCCGGACCTCACCGAGGAAATCGAGGCGGCAGACGAGGTCATCGTCGTCGAGTGTAACGCGACGGGGCAGTTCGCCAACGTCGTCGAGCACGACACATTGACCCGTGTCAAGCGCATTAACAAGTACGACGGCGTCCGCTTCAAGGCGGACGAACTCGCAGACGAAATCAAAGCCACCCTCGACGCAGAGGAGGTCTCAGCATGAGCTCAAACGTCCGCTTCACCGACTTCAAGTCAGACAAACAACCGACCTGGTGTCCCGGCTGTGGGGACTTCGGGACGATGAACGGCATCATGAAAGCCCTCGCCAACTCCGGCACCGACCCCGACAACACGTTCATGGTCGCCGGCATCGGCTGTTCCGGGAAAATCGGGACGTACATGCACTCGTACGCCATCCACGGCGTCCACGGGCGCTCGCTCCCGGTCGCCGCCGGCGTCAAGCTGGCGAACCCCGACCTGACCGTCGTCGCCGCCGGCGGCGACGGTGACGGCTACTCCATCGGTGCGGGCCACTTCATCCACGCCGTCCGCCGCAACGTGGACATGGCCTACACCGTCATGGACAACCGCATCTACGGCCTCACGAAGGGTCAGGCCTCGCCGACCTCGCGCGAGGACTTCGAGACCTCGACGACCCCCGAAGGACCGAAGCAGCCCCCGGTCAACCCGCTCGCGCTGTCGCTCGCGGCCGGCGGCACGTTCATCGCGCAGTCGTTCGCGACGGACCACAAGCGCCACGCGGAAATCGTCCAGGAGGCCATCGAGCACGACGGCTTCGGCTTCGTGAACGTGTTCAGTCCGTGTGTCACGTTCAACGACGTGGACACCTACGACTACTTCCGCGACAACCTCGTGGACCTCGCGGACACCGACCACGACCCGACCGACTACGACGCGGCCAAAGAGAAGATTCTCGACTCGTCGAAGGAGTACGAGGGCGTCATCTACAAGGACGAAAGCTCCGTCTCCTACGAGGAGAAGTTCGGCGTCGACCAGAACATGTCGGACATCCCGTCGGGCGCGCCCGACGACGCGATGGACCTCGTCCGCGAGTTCTACTAACGACTCCCGCCGAACTCGCGGTCGACGCCGCGCCGCTCGCTCATCGAACTTCGACCGTTCTTTCGACCGTCCCCGGATGCTCGACAGCGCCCGCGAGCGCCGCGACCGCCTCGGTCTCGTCCACGTCGGCCCCGTGGACCGCGAGAACGATCACCACGTCGCCGTCGTGTTCGACCGTCGCGAGGTGGAGTCTCACTTCGGCCGTCCCGCCCTCGTAGGCGACCGTCTCGCCGTCGACTGCGGTCTCCCCGGCTTCGACTTCGACCGTGCCAGCGTAGGTGACGAGTTCCGTCTCCGACCCGAGCATCGTGACGTTCCGTGCGCCGACCTCGCGGACGCCGTTGACCTCTGGGACGTTTCCGAGCGCCTGCGCGTCGGCCAGCAAGTCGAGACCGGCCGCGACAAGGTCGCGGTTGCCGAGGTTCGAAAGCGGGTTGACCGACTGGCCGGCGACTTCGGCGTTCGGCGACGAGACGACCACGAGGGCCGTGATATCGTCGTCGTCGGTCGTCTTCGAGTATCCGGACACCCAGACGTCCGCGCCGACGGAGCGAGAGGCGGGACCGACGCCGACGTCGTACGAAATCGGGACGACGGTGCTGTTGCCGTGGACGTAACCGTGTGCCTCGTAAGCCGACGCGGGAATCGTCGCGGGCTGGGCCGCGAACGTGGTCGAGCCGCCGAGTCCACCGAGGCATCCCGCGAGCGCGACGACGAGCGCGAGCGCGAGGGCTGTGCGTAGTTGAGGCATGCTACCTAGAGGCGCTCTGAGAGTATGACAGTCTCGCCGCCGCGAAAAAGACCGATTCGGACCGCTCCCGAAAGATTTCCGTCGACCGCTGGTTACTCTACCGACTCGACGTGGAGTCGGTAGCGCGTCCCGCAATCGAGACACCGGGCGTCGTCGGATTCGATGAGTTCCGTCACCAACACCTCGCCGAACTCGCAGTTCGGACACTCGTAGACGAGCGAGTCACCCGCGATGCGGTGTGCGAACGCGTTCGTGTTCTCTTCTGTCAACGGCTCTGATGCGGACGACATTCCTGATCACCGTTCAGATATGCTACCACATGTCACATAAACTATCCGCCGCCAAGCGTCGAGCGGCGTCGGGAGGCATCGGGGAGCGAACATCTGAGACCCCGTGTGACACACTCTCGGGCCATGGGAGCCGGAAATTCGCCCGCCCTTTCGGAACGCCTTTTCAACTCGCGGCCCACGGTCCGACCATGACGGAGAACGCCGCTTCAGCAGACGATGCACCGCGGGCGAACGGGATGCCGATGCTCGGGCTCGGGACGTGGCAAAACACGAACGCCGACGAGTGTCGCAACGCGGTGCAGACGGCGCTGGAGATGGGCTACCGCCACATCGACACCGCCCAAGCGTACGAGAACGAAGCGGAGGTCGGCGAGGGCATCGCTGCCGCCGACGTCGACCGCGACGAGGTGTTCCTCGCGACGAAGGTGTGGGCCGACAAGCTGTCCCACGACGACGTCATCGAAAGCACGGAAGAGAGCCTCGAAAAGCTCGGCGTAGACTACGTCGACCTCCTGTACGTCCACTGGCCGTCCCGCGAGTACGACGCCGAAGAGACGCTCGCGGCGTTCGACGAACTCGTCGAACGCGGGCTGACAAAGCGCGTCGGCATCTCCAACTTCGAGCCCGAACAGGTCCGCGAGGCCGTCGAACTGTCCGAGTCGGGCGCCTTCGCCAACCAAATCGAGATGCACCCGCTCCTCCAGCAGGAAGAGCTCCGCGAGGTCTGCGCCGAGGAGGACATCGAAATCGTCGCGTACTCGCCGCTCGCCCGCGGGAACGTTTTCGACGTCGACGTGCTGTCCGACATCGCCGAGAAGCACGACGCGAGCGAGGCGCAGGTGTCCTTGGCGTGGCTCCGCGAGAAAGGCGTCACCGCGATTCCGAAGGCGACGAGCGAGGGCCACATCCGCGACAACTGGGAGTCGCTCGCGCTCGACCTCGACGACGAAGACGTGGCCGCCATCGACGCCATCCAGACCGAAGAGCGCTGCATCGACCCCGACTTCGCGCCCTGGTAAGCGACTGAACCCGCGTTTTTCCGGTTCGCCTCTCGATTCGCCGTCGGAAGCCGCAACGGATTTGTCGAACGGGTCCCGACAGAATCGCATGGAGTTCGACCTCCCCAAGACAGTCGCGTTGCTCGTCGCGCTCGTCGTCGTCGGAACCGCGGCCCTCGTCGGGATGGGCGTCATGGCCACGAGTACCGTACTGATGATGGTGACGCCCGCGATGCTCGTCTTCGGGGCCGTCTGTCTCGCCATCGGCGTCAAGCACGGCGAGTACCGAGCGGCGAACTAACGGCGCGGAACGAAGCGAAAAAGCGGCACGGAAGACCGCAACTCTCGTTTTCTCACGGCGTGTCGACCACGTCTTCGAGCGCGTCGTCCGAGACGCTCGCCGAGATGCGGACGCCCACGACGCTCACGACGATGCCGGCGACGATGAACATCGCCAGCCGCTGGACCGGCGTGAGCGCGAGTCGCCCGAGCAGTTCGAGGTTCGGCAACTCCCCCTGTCGTTCGAGGAGGAAACCGGCGAACCCGCGGACGACCAGCCCGATGGCGACGACGCCGAACGGGAGGTTCATGTACGACGTGGAGACGCGCTCGCTCCCGATGAGTTCGTCCAAGAGACGGCCCGCGCTCGCGGTTAGCGCGGCGAGCGCCAGCCACGGGACGCTGTGGTAGACGAACAGGAGCGACGGGACGAGCACCTCCTCGCTCCCGCCGACGCCCGGCGTCCGGATGGCGAGCGCGCCGAGGAACAGCCCGACGATGGCCAGCCCCGCGGCGACCGCGTAAGTGACGACCGACACCTGTCCGGAGTAGAGGGCGTCGCGAATCTGGTCGGGTGCGTCCGAGAGGAACTCGTCGATAGCGAGCCCCTTGTAGAGGAACACCGCGCCCATGAGGGCGGCGAGCCCGGCCATCGCGACCGCGGGAGTGAACTGGACGAGAAGCAGCGGGACGAGGAGCAGTCCGACCCCGAGCGGGACGAGTATCGTCGAGCGAAGCTCCTCGTCGCCGAGGAACTGCTTGAGCAGGTAGTACGTCGACTCGATGTCGTGGGCCTGTCGGACCACCACGCGGTCGACCGCGTCGACCCGGAACCGGCTCTCGACGACGGGGACGAGTCGCTCGTCTTCCGCGCTGTCGATGACGACGACCGCGGACTCGACGTCGAACTGCTCGGCGAGGTCGTCGAGCTGTCGTGCGACGGCGCGGTCGGCCCCGACGGGGCTGTCGCTCGTCCCCGAGATAACCGCGATTTCGGCGTCTTCGCGCTCGTCTCTGAGTTCACGCGTCGTCCGCAACGCCGCGAGAAGGCAGTTGACGCTCGAATCCTCGGGGTCGGCGAGCCCCACGTCGGTGACGAGCGACCGGACCGCTTCCCAGCCGACAACGGGCGTCGAGAGCCCGGTCTTGCGGCCGATGTCGTTCGCCCGGTCGACACAGAGGACGAGCGTTGTCACGTCGAAGACGAACGCGGGCGCGGGCTAAAAAGCCTCCCAGTCGTCAGAACCGAAACGAAAAGCCGTCGTCCGGTTCGACCGACGAGGCGACCCCCGCACCGAAGGCGTACGCCGCCCCCTCGACACCGCCGCGGAGCCGGTCGGTGAGGCCGACCTCGGGGGTGAACTCCCGCACCGAGACCTCGTCGCGGCCGAGGAGTTCGGCGAGTCGAGCCTCCACGTCGTCGCGGGTGCCCAGCGAGTCGACCAGCCCGAGTTCGTGGGCCTCCTCGCCGAGGTAGACGCGGGCCTCAGTATCGCGGACGACTTGCGGGTCCATGTCGCGCCCTTCGGCCACGCGCTCGACGAAGTCGTCGTAGTAGTCGTCGATGAGCCCCTGGAGGTACTCGCGTTCGTCCTCGGTCGGCTCCTTGAGGGCCATCCCCGCGTCCTTGTACTTCCCCGCGGCGAACCGCTCGTAGGAGAGGCCGACCTTGTCGGCCAACTCCGAGGCGTTGACCGACGAGCCGATGACACCGATGGAGCCGACGACGCTCACGTCGTGGGACCACAGTTCGTCACAGCCGCTGGCGATCCAGTAGCCGCCCGAGGCGCAGGTGTCCGTGGCGTACGCGACCGTCGGGCCGTCGAAGTCGGCGGCCGCCCGGCGGATGTTGTCGCTCGGCAGCACCTCGCCGCCGGGCGTGTTCAGTTTGACGAGGAGCGCGTCGACGTTCTCGTCGTCGGCCGCGGCGTCGATCTGTTCGACGATGTCGTCGGCGGGCGTGCCGCCGCCGCGACCCGGAACGGGGCCCCCGCCGCCGTCGCGGGAAATCGGCCCCTCGACGGCGACCTCGGCTACGTCGTAGTCGGGGAAGGCCGAGGCGGCGAGCCTGCCGCCGACGCGGAGCGCGGCGACGACGGTTCCGATGACCAAGAGGAGCCCCGCGAGGTCCGCGAGCGTGTCGGGGACGCGGTAGAACAGGACCCAGCCGACCGCCGCCGCGACGACGGCGAGGACGACCACGATAGTCAGCCGGTAGATGCGCGTGAAGCTGTCGGTCACGGTGAATCACTCATGGCTGTCGCTGGGGCTTCGAACGGGATAAAAATGATACGTCGCAAGCGCGACGAAGAGAGAGAAAGTGACCGGGGTTTAGAGCAGACCGGACTTCTGAAGCTTCATCAGGTCCTCGGTCTCGAGGGTCTCGCCTTCCTTGAACTTCTGGTAGATCTCCTCGGCCTCGGCCTTGGCGGCTTCGCGCTCCTCGGCGCGGGAGTCCTTGCGCTGGCGCTCTTCCTTCTTGTCCAGCTCGCGGAGGCGCTTCTGGACGCGGACGAAGTCCTCGTGGTGACGGTCGGCCGCTTCCTGGGCTTCGACGAAGAGCTCGTGCATCTCGTCGGCCTTGTCGCGGATGTCGTCGGCCTCGCGGTAGGCCTCGATCATCTGGTTGTGGTGTTCCTGGGCGTCGTCGGCCAGCTCTGTCACCTTCTGGTGGTGCTGGGACGCCTCGGAGCGGACCTCTTCTGCCTCTTCGATGAGCGCTTCGAGGTCACCGCTCTCTTCGACCTTGTCCTTTTTTTGGCGAAGTTCTTCGCGCTTGTTCTCGATCTTCTCGATGAGCTCGCGCTCGTCTTCGGTCGAGAGGACTTCGGTCTGCTGGCGGAACTCGAGTTGCTCGATCTCCTCTTTGAGCTCGTCGATGTCCTTGCCGTCGTCGAGCTCGAGGTCGCTTTTCATTTCGTCGACCTCGTCGAACAGCTCGTTGGCTTTCGCGTTGAGCTCGTTGCGGCTCTGCTTGTGTTCCTGCACCTGCGAGTTCATCTCGTCGCGCTTCTCGCGGTGCTTCTGGGCTTCGTCAACCTTCTCGCGAGTCTTCGCGTTGAGGTCGTCGCGCTTGGATGCGCGCTCAGAAGCCATCTGGTTTAGTTCATTGCGGCGGTCACGGAGTTGACCGGCGAGTTTGATGAGTTCGCCTTTCGAGCCGCTCTCGAGCTTTTCGTCTGGGAGATCGATGTTTCGTGCCTCGTCGAGTTCCTGCACGTCGAACTCGCTAAGTACTTCCTGCTTCGTTACCATGCGTAATCAATCCTCGATACCATCACCACTCCGTGCGTGGCGGCTGCTCGTGGGAGTGCGACCGACCGTGGATAAGAATTCCCGATCATTCTGCGTGCGATGCCGCCGAAACGCCGGAGGCGCTCAGGTACATACACATACAGGCGACCAGTTAATAAATACTTCGGTGAAAATTCGGGTGAAAACAGTTACCACACCGCTCGTATCGACCGTATTCACCATGTCAGTGTTTGCCATGGACGTATATAAATGGGATGCGAACCGTGGGGGCTAAACCGAGTCGGGTCGGATGCCACGCCATGAGAGAAGTCATCCGCGCACGCGGCCACGAGCACGTGCGCGCCGAGCACGCGAGCACGTTCGAGGTGACGACAGACGACTGGCTCACCCCCGCGGGCGACTGCATCATCGGCGTCGAGGCCGACCGCACCCCCGCCGACTTCGACCCGTCGTTCGTCGAGGCCTGTCAGTCCCACGACGCCACTATCGACGTGCGCGTCCGCGTGGACGCGGACGGCGACACCTACGAGCAGGCGGTCCGCGCCCGCGGACACCCGGACCTCTCCTTCGAGGGCGACCGCAGCGTCGTCTTCCGCACGAGCGACTACGTGGACGACCGGACGGGCGCGGTCGGCGCGGCCCACGCCGCCGCGGGCTTCGACCGCGACCTCGTCTCGGCGCTCGCCGACGGCGCGGAACTGACGGTCACCATCGAAGTCGAATAGCCCCGCGCAGACGGCGGACCAACGCGAGCCGACCGACGGAATGCGCTTTTCACCGCGCGGTCGTAACCTCCGGGCATGCCCGAAGAACCCTCCGAGAACATCAGCGGCGGCACGAGCGGCGGCGGTCGAGAGACGGCGGTCGACCCCGCCGATCCCGAGACCGCGACGCGCGCCGAGGTCGTCGTCGACCGACTCGGCGAGCGCTACTGGCGGAAGGCCTACGGCGGGCAGGGCGGCTTCGAGTGCCTCGTCCGGACGATTCTGAGTCAGAACACGAGCGACAAGGCGAGCCAACCCGCCCACGACGAACTCATGGCGCAGTACGGCGGCGGCGACCTCGCCGAGTCGCTGGCGGCGGCCGACCGCGAGGGCATCGTCGAGGCCATCCGCTCGGGCGGGCTCTACAACCAGAAGTCGAAGCTCATCCAAGGCGTCGCCGAGGACGTGCTGGCCGACTTCGGGAGCGAGGCCGATTTCGACCGCTACGTCCGCGAGGAAGTGCCCGCGACGGTCCGCGACCGACTCCTGGAGATGAAGGGCGTCGGCCCGAAGACCGCCGACTGCGTCCTCCTCTTTGCGGGCGGCCGCGGCGGCGTCTTCCCGGTTGACACCCACGTCCACCGCATCGCTCGGCGAATCGGACTCGCGCCGGCTGACGCCGACCACGAAGGCGTTCGCGCGGCGCTCGAACGCGACATCCCCGACGAGAAATGCGGCTTCGGCCACACCGCGATGATTCAGTTCGGTCGCGAGTTCTGCACGGCCCGAAAGCCCGCGTGTCTCGACGGACCGGAGGCGTGCCCGATGGCCGACGTGTGCGACATGGTCGGCGTCGACGCGGCGGCACAGGCCGTCACCGACCCCGCGGCCGCGGACGACTGACTAACAGGACTTCGTTTTGAGTCCGCTCACCGGCGAGCCGTCGTCCTCGTAGCTCGATTCGATACCCGAACCGGCGAACATCGGGAGGTTCATCGAGTAGTCGTAGACGACGCTGAATCGCGAGAAGGGGTTCGAGAGGAACGCCGACGCGGGGCCGACGCCGTCGAACGCGACGCCTGCCCGGAGTTGGACGATGGAGTCGTTGCCGACGGAGCCGCTGGCTTCCATCCCGAAGCCGCCCTCGCCGCCGAGGTTCTCGAAGACCGAGAGGAAGACGACGAGGTCGATGCCCGCGCCCTCGCCGCCGATGTCGAACTGGTGGCCCTCGCCGGGGAAACACGGCGAGGTCGGGCCGGTCGCGGCGGCGACCGGGGCGGTCGCAACGGTGAGAATCACGGTGAGCGTCAAGGACGCGCGGGTCGCGGCGTTCATACCGTCGCCTCCGGCGCGCTGGTAATTAAGGATACGTCGCGATTCTCAGGGGTGATACCACGAGTCGGCGAAAAACGAGACGAGAGACGGGGGTCGCGGCGGGGCGCGGACCCGGCGATTACTCCTCGCCGTCGAGCTGTCTGATGAGTTCGTCGAGGACGGCGTCTGCGCTGGCGAGGTTGGTCGCCAGCGGCGTCTGATGCACGTCGCAGATGCGGAGCAGAGCGGTGATGTCCGGCTCGTGGGGCTGGGCGGTCAGCGGGTCGCGAAGGAAGATGACGCCGTCGCAGGTCTCGCTGGCAATCTCCGCGCCGATCTGCATGTCGCCGCCGAGCGGCCCGGACTGCTTGCGCTCGATGTCGAGGCCCGTGGCGTCGATGAGTCGCTGCCCGGTCGTCCCCGTCGCCATGAGTTCGAAGCGTTCGAGGTCGGCCTGTCGCTCCTCGGCGAACGAGATGAGGTCCGGCTTCTTCTCGTCGTGAGCAATAAGTGCGAGACGCATGGCAAACACTCGTTCGAGCGTCGTGATTAATCTTCGCCCGGAAGCCGTCCGTGAGAAATCGTCGCGCGGCGGCGATTGATACGTCGACGCGGGTCGCCGTGGACGAGAGTCGTTACTTGAAGCGGAACGTCTCGAGGTTCTTCGGCGCGAACGTCCGCATGTTGTAGTCGTGGTAGAGCGCCGACGAGAGGTCCTGCACGGAGCGCTCGTCGCCGTGGACGCACAGCACCTTCTCCGGGCGCGGGTTCATCGTCTTGACGAAGTTCTCGAGGCCCTGCCGGTCGGCGTGACCGGAGAAGCCGTCGACGGTCTCGACGTCCATCTCGAGTTTCAGCGTGTCAGACCGGCCCATGCCGTCGCGGCCGTTGACCGGAATTTCGTCCCAGCCGTTCTGGATGCGGCGACCGAGCGTTCCCTGCGCCTGGTAACCGACGAAGACCAGCCGGGACTTCGGGTCGGGACCGACGTGGCGGAGCCACGACATGATGGGGCCGCCGGTGACCATCCCGGAGGTCGAGAGGATGATGGCCTGGTCGCCGTCGGCGACGTCCTGTCGCTCCTCTTCGCCGCCGTCGATGTGGTTGAACTCCTCGGCGAGGAACGGGTTTTCGTCTTCGTGGAAGATGCGGTCGCGGAGGTCGTCGCGGAGGTACTCGGGGTAGGTCGTGTGGATGGCCGTCGCCTCCCAGATCATCCCGTCGAGGTGGACGGGCATCTCCGGAATCTTGCCGGAGCGCATCGCCTCTTCGAGGACGAGCATGATCTCTTGGGAGCGACCGACGGCGAACGCCGGGATGACGACCTTGCCGCCGCGGTCGTACGTCTCGTTTATGACCTCGATGAGGCGCTTTTCGGAGTCCTGCTGGTCGGTCTGGTAGTCGTTGCGGCCGCCGTAGGTCGATTCGAGGACGAGCGTCTCCACGCGCGGGAAGTCGTTGACCGCGCCGTTGAACAGGCGGGTGTCCTCGTAGTGGATGTCGCCGGAGAACGCGACGTTGTAGAGGCCGTCGCCGATGTGGAAGTGCGAGACTGCGGAGCCGAGGATGTGGCCCGCGTTGTGGAACGTGAGCTTCACGTCGGGCGCGATGTCGGTCACGTCGCCGTACTCCAGCGGGATGGTGTGCTTGATGGCCTCGCGGACCATCTCGGACTCGTACGGCGGGGTGCGACCTTCCTTCGAGGCGACGTCGAGGTAGTCGAGCGTGAGCAAGCCCATGAGGTCGCGGGTCGGCTCGGTCGTGTAGATGGGACCGTCGTAGCCGTACTTGAACAGAAGCGGGACGAGCGCCGAGTGGTCGAGGTGGGCGTGGGTGAGAACGACCGCGTCGAGCGAGTTCGCGCCCGACCCGAGCGCCTCGGGGACCTGCAGATACGGCACGTCGTCGGAACCGGGCTTGTCGCCGCAGTCGACGAGGATGCGGGTCTCGGGCGTCGAGACGATGAATGACGCGCGACCGACCTCGCGGCAGCAGCCGAGGGTCGTGATTCGGACCCACTCGTCGTCCGAGAGCTGTTCGCGGTGAATCTGCCGACCGGTCCGTTCGAGGATGCGGCGACGGTCCTCGCGTTCCTGTTTCAGGAAGTTGCGGACGTTCGAGACCGTCGAGGACTCGATGGGCGGGGTGCGGACGACTTCGGGCGTCCAGCCGACTTTCTGCGTAATCTCGCGGAGCGTCGAGCCGTGGCGACCGATGACCATGCCCGGTTTCTCGGCCTCGATAACGACTTCGCCGGTGTCGATGTGGAAGTCGAGGTCGGTGACGCCGGCCTCCTCGGGGATGACGCTCAGAATCTTGGGTTCGGCCTCCCGGGGGTCGGACAGCACGTCCGGGTCCGGGCGAACCGTGATTCGCTTTCGGAGCTTACTCGCGAGTTTCCGGATGAGGTCGCCGTTCTGAGCGAACTTCTTCGGGTCGCGCGTGTAGACGACGAGTTCGGGACCCTCGTACTTGACGTCGGAAACCGAGATGTCGCGGGGGAGTTCGTTCGTAATCTCTGCCTTCAAATTCTCGAGTTGTTTATCTACGGAACTCATAGTTACGAGCGACCCGTCCGGTCCTGCGCCGGCAGGTCTCGGGAACCCCTACCTCAGGAGCGTCGACACGAGACGGTCCACGTGTACGAGTGCCAGTCTCGGCCAACTGCGGAGAGAGCATAGTGAACTGAATACGGTGGTATCTCGACTGCGGGAAGAGGCAGGGAAAACCCGCTTACCCGACAGTACCATGTCGCCAGTATAAAACCCTTCGCAAAGTCGAAGCGTCTCGGGGCCGACCGACGACCATGGAACTCACACCGGCGGCCGTCTCGGCGGAACACGATTGGGTTCGAGAGCGCGCGGACGTGGTCGTCCCGCTCATCAACGAGACGCGGAGCCGACTCGGCGAGCAGTTCGGCACGCGCGTCGGCGAGGTCGACGACGCGGCCTACTTCGACGCGGTCGACGCGGTGTTCGCCGACGGCGAGGTCGGCGTCAACGTCGCGGCCTACGTGCGCATCCTCAAACAGTTGGACGTGCAGGACGACTATCCCGGGTTCGTCGTGGACGAGGTGCTCGGCCGCGAACTCGCGGCGACCATCGCCGGCGGCGAACCGCTTCGACTGCTCGCGCAGGCGACGTTCCACTTCGCGGACGTGGCCGTCCACACCGACGGTCCCGCCGGACGCGACGACCTCGATGCCGCGCTCGCCGCGGGGTTTCAGACCCGCCTGCCGGGGTGGTCGTGGCGCGAGGGCGACTCACCGTTCGACAGCCGGCGCTGACGACGGGACGGCGTCGCCGGAAAAAACCGTGTTCGGACCGCTTACCACTCGATTCGGACGCGCTCCGACGACTGCTCGGACTCGCGTTCGGCCTGCGAATCGAGGTCGCTGAGACGTCCGCGGAACGCACCGATGCACTCCTCGCACGCGGTCACGTGCGCGAGAACGCCGTCTTCGTACTCCGCCATGACCGCCCGCGGGGTCCGCCGCGTCGGTCGCTCCGGCCCCATCCGGCCGATGCCGCGCACCTCGGGGTCGCCTAACCCCGCCAAGCGCTCGCCGCGCGTCGCCGCCCACCGCGCGTACGACGCGAGTCGGTCGCGGGTGCGGCGCTCGCGCGGACTCAACCTCCCAGAGAGGTCCACGAACCGGTCCCACGTCTCGACCGTGTACTCCGAGACGAGACCGCGTTCGACGATGTTGTCCAGTCGTTCGATGACCGGTGTGAACTCCGCGCGCCGGCCGCTCGGAACCCACAGTTCGATCCGGACCGCCTCCTCCCGAGGAGTCGGCCGCTCGTCGCTCACAATTGTGTCCATTGTTAGCACGCCAACCACCACGTCGAAGGTAGGGCATCCGACGATATGTATCTATGCGTCCGCCGGAACCCCCGACGGTCGTCGGCGAGAGACGGTCCGCGCGGCGGGGCGGCGCGCCGGCACCTTCGGGGCGTTTAAGGGTTCGCTACGGCTACCGATGGGCAATGAGCGACGAGCAGGAACTCGGTATCACCGAGTCGAAGCAGTACAACACCGGCGAGTGGTACGCCGAGGTCGTCCAGAAGGCGGGCCTCGCGAACTACGGGCCGGAGGGGATGAGCGGCTTCATCGTGACCCGCCCGCGCGGCTACGCGCTGTGGGAGGCCATCCAGAACTACCTCGACGGCGAGTTCAAGAAGACGGGCGTCCAGAACGCGTACTTCCCGCTGTTTATCCCCGAGAGCTATCTCGAACGCGAGAAGGACATCGTCGAGGGCTTCGACCCCGAGGTCGCGTGGGTCACCCACGGCGGCCACGAGGAACTCGAAGAGCGCCTCGCCGTCCGCCCGACCTCCGAGTCCATCATCGCGCCCTACATGGCCCGGTGGGTCCGTAGCCACCGCGACCTCCCGCTCCGCGTGAACCAGTGGGCCTCCGTCGTGCGCTGGGAGGCCACGGAGACGAAGCCGTTCTTCCGCACCAAAGAGTTCCTCTGGCAGGAGGGCCACACGGCCCACGAGACCCGCGACGGCGCGTGGGACGAGACGATGACTCGCCTCTCGCAGTACCGGTCGCTCTACGAGGACGTGCTCGCCATCCCCGTGCTCCGCGGCGCGAAGCCGGAACACGACAAGTTCCCCGGCGCGGACACGACGACGACCGTCGAGGCGCTCATGCCCGACGGCAAGTCCGTGCAGGCCGGCACCTCCCACTACCTCGGCACCTCCTTCGCCGAGGCGTTCGACCTCACCTACACGACCGAAGACGAGGACGAAGAGCCCGCCCACACGACCTCGTGGGGCCTGTCGTGGCGCTCGCTCGGCGCGCTCATTATGACGCACTCCGACGACCAGGGCCTCGTCCTGCCGCCGACCATCGCACCCGAGCAGGTCGTCATCGTCCCCATCTGGCAGGCCGACACGCAGGAGAAGGTCCTCGAGTACGCCGAGGGCATCGCCGACGAGCTCGAAGACGCCGGCGTCCGCGTCGAACTCGACGCCCGCGACGAGCGCAACCCCGGGTTCAAGTTCAACGAGTGGGAGCTCAAGGGCGTCCCCGTCCGCTTCGAAATCGGCCCGAACGAGGTCGACGACGACGTCGTCACCGCCGTCCACCGCCCCGACGGCGAGTCGGTCGAACTCGACCGCGAGAACATCGCCGAGGCCGTCCAAGAGCAGTTCGACGAGGTGTACGCGAAGCTCTACGCCGCCGCCGAGGAGAACCTCGAAGAGAACGTCCGCGAGGCGACCGCTCGCAACGAGATTCTCGGCACCATCGGCCAGCACGGCGGCTACGTGAAAGCGCCGTGGTGCGGTGACGAGGCCTGCGAGGACGAGATTAAAGATCAGATCGCCGCCGAAATCGTCATGGTTCCCCTGAACGACGAAGACGCGGAGATTCACGACGGCGAGGACTGTGCGGTCTGCGGCGACGACGCCGAGGAGACCGCGTACTTCGCGAAGTCCTACTGAGCCGCCCGCCGCGCCGTTCTACACGATTGTTCATATTTTTCGTCGTGCGTCGAATCATCATTAGTCGACATACTATGTATGGATACATCCTTATATGACATTGTAACACCCTTATGGTTTCAGGAAAAGTTGCTTATGGTGGTAGCTGTATCATTGGCGTATGACCAAGCCACACATAGACGCACCCTTCGCTCAGGGCGGGTTAGCCGACCCGACCGACGAGCGGTCGAACTGCGGCGTTGGGGCCGTCGTAGACCTTGAAAACGGCGCCTCGCACCGAGTCGTCGCAGACAGCCTCGAACTCCTCGAGAACCTCGAGCACCGCGGCACCACGGGCGCCGAGGAGAACACCGGAGACGGGGCGGGTATCCTGTTCCAGCGACCGGACGAATTCTTCGAAGCAGTCCTCGAAACCGAGCTTCCGGACCGTTACGCGGCTGGTTCGGTGTTCATGCCGACCGACGACGAGGTCCGCGAGCGCGTTTCGGCGGTTGTCGAGGATTCGCTGGCCGACCACGGGCTGTCCGTGTTCGACTGGCGCGACGTGCCGACCGACAACGCCGAACTCGGCGCGACCGCGCTCGAATCGGAACCCGACGTCTGGCAACTGTTCGTCGAGCCGGCCGACGAGATGACCGCAGACGAGTTCGACCGGGCGCTCTACCTCGCCCGTCGCGCCGCCGAGAAGGCGGTCGATACCCTCGCTATCGAGGGCGCAGGCCGGTTCTACGTCTGCTCACTCGACCGCAAGACCATCGTCTACAAGGGGCTGCTCACGGCCGAACAGCTCCCGAACTACTACCCCGACCTCGGCGACGAGCGGATGGTGACCGAACTCGCGCTCGTTCACGCGCGCTTCTCCACCAACACGCTGGGCGCGTGGCACCTCGCCCACCCGTACCGCCAGGTCATCCACAACGGCGAGATAAACACCATCCGCGGTAACGTCAACTGGATGCGCGCCCGCGAGACGGACCTCCAGCACGAGGCCTTCGGTGACGACATCGAGACGCTCAGGCCCATCACGAAGGCCGACCAGTCCGACACCGCGAGCGTCGACAACGCGGTCGAACTGCTCCTCAAGGGCGGCCGCGAACTCCCGCACGTCCTGCGGATGCTCATCCCCGAGGCGTACCGCAACGACGACGCGATGGACCAGGCGCGCCGCGACTGGTACGACTTCCACGCCTCGCTGGTCGAGCCGTGGGACGGCCCCGCGCTCGTCGCGGCGACCGACGGTGACCGCATCGCCGCCGTCCTCGACCGCAACGGACTCCGACCGTGCCGCTACGAGGTGACGACCGACGGTCGCCTCATCGTCGCCAGCGAGGTCGGCGCGCTCGACACCGACCCCGCGGAAATCGAGTCCCGCGGCCGCCTCCAACCCGGCGAGATTTTCATGGCCGACCCCGACGAGGGTCGCGTCATCCCCGACGCCGAGGTGTTCGACTCCCTCACGGACGAGAAGTACGGCGAGTGGCTCGACGAACAGCAGCGCCACCTCGACGAGCTCGCCGGCGACGCGGACTCAACCTCGCGCGGACAGGTCGAGTCGCTTCGGGCGACGCAGGCGGCGTTCGGCTACACGCACGACCAGCTCAACCACATGATAGAGCCGATGGCCCGCGACGGCAAGGATCCCGTCGGCTCGATGGGCGACGACACGCCGCTTTCGGTGCTGTCGGACCTCAACCGCCCGCTGTTTACCTACTTCAAGCAGCTGTTCGCGCAGGTGTCGAACCCGCCTATCGACTACATCCGCGAGAAGCTCGTGACGAGCCTGGAGTCGCGGCTCGGCTTCCAGCGTAACCTGCTCGACGAGTCGGCCGACCACGCGCGCCAACTCGTCCTCGACTCGCCGGTCCTCACGGACGCCGAGACGGCGGCCATCAAGGACCTCGACGACGACATGCGCAGCGCCGTCGTCGACATCACCTACGAGCAGGGCGGCGACCTCCGCGAGGCCATCGAGGCCGTCCGCGACGAGGCCAAGGCGGTCATCGAAGACGGCGCGGATATCGTCGTCCTCTCCGACCGCAACGTCGGCTCCGACCGGGTTGCCATTCCGAGCCTGCTCGCGACGGGCGCGGTCCACCACAGCCTCGTCCGCAACGGCCTGCGGAACCACGCCGGCCTCGTCGTCGAGTCCGGCGACCCCCGTGAAGTCCACCACCTCGCCACGCTCGTCGGCTACGGCGCGGGCGCGGTGAATCCCTACCTCGCCTACCAGACCATCGAGGACGTCGTCGCCGGCCCCGACGGGGCCGACGAGGGCGAGGCCATCGACGCGTACGTCCACGCGCTCGAAGACGGCCTGCTCAAGACGATGGCCAAGATGGGTATCTCGACGGTCGAGAGTTACCGCGGCGCGCAGATCTTCGAAGCCGTGGGCCTCGCCTCCGACTTCGTCGCCGAGTACTTCGAGGGCACCGAAATCCGCACCGAGGGAATCGGACTCGACGTCATCGAAGAGGACCTGCTGACCCGCCACGCCGCCGCCTTCGGCGCGGACCCGAAGCTCGAACGACAGGGCGAGTACGAGAACCGCTCGGCCGGCATCCACCACGGCTGGAACCCCCAGACCGTCGGCACGCTCCAGCAGTCGGTCCGCGCCGGCGACTACGAGAAGTACAAGGAGTTCGCCGAGCTGGTCAACGACCAGTCGGAGCAGCTGAAGGCGCTCCGCGGCCTGCTCGAGTTCGACTCCGACCGCGAGCCCGTGGACATCGACGAGGTCGAACCCGTCGAGGACATCGTCAAGCGCTTCTCGACGGCCGCGATGTCGCTCGGCAGCCTCTCGCCGGAGGCCCACGAGAACAACTCCATCGCGATGAACCGCATCGGCGGCAAGTCCAACTCCGGCGAGGGCGGCGAACCGCCGGAGCGCTTCGGCACCGAAAAGGAGTGTAACGTCAAGCAGGTCGCCTCCGGCCGCTTCGGCGTCACCTCGCATTACCTCTCGTCGGCCGACGAGATTCAGATCAAGATGGCGCAGGGCTCGAAGCCCGGCGAGGGCGGCCACCTCCCCGGCAAGAAGGTCAACGAGATGATCGCCCACGTCCGCTATGCGACGCCGGGCGTCGGCCTCATCTCGCCGCCGCCGCTGCACGACATCTACTCCATCGAGGACCTCAAGCAGCTCATCTTCGACCTGAAGTCGGCCAACTCCGACGCCGACATCAACGTCAAGCTCGTCTCCGAGGCCGGTATCGGCACCATCGCCGCCGGCGTCTCGAAGGCGAAAGCCGACGTGGTCCACATCTCCGGTCACGACGGCGGCACCGGCGCGTCGCCGAAGACCTCCATCAAGAACGCGGGCCTCCCGTGGGAACTCGGCCTCGCCGAGGCCAACCAGATGCTCCGCGCGACGGGGCTTCGCTCCCGCATCCGCGTCTCCGTCGACGGCGGCATGAAGACCGGCCGCGACGTGGCCATGGCCGCCCTCCTCGGCGGCGAGGAGTACATCTTCGGGACCGCG
This sequence comes from Haloferax prahovense DSM 18310, assembly GCF_000336815.1. GTDB lineage: Archaea > Halobacteriota > Halobacteria > Halobacteriales > Haloferacaceae > Haloferax > Haloferax prahovense. The sequence continues at coordinate 407,545 of NZ_AOLG01000009.1, read as the reverse complement.
TCGCTCGTCACCTCGGGCTGCGTGATGGCCCGCCAGTGCCACGAGAACACCTGTCCGGTCGGCGTCGCCACGCAGGACGAGAACCTGCGCCGCCGCTTCCCCGGCGAGCCCGACCACGTCATCAACTACATGACGTTCATCGCGGAGGAGCTCCGCGAGATTATGGCCGACCTCGGCTTCACCTCGCTCGACGAGATGATCGGTCGTCCGTCCCTGCTCCGGCAGATAGAGACGGACCACGAGAAGGCCAAGCACCTCGACCTCTCGTCGGTGCTGGCCGAGCCCAAGACGGGCGCACGCCGCAAGACCGAAGACCAGGTCCACGCGGACATCGAGACGCACGTCGACCACAAGCTCATCGACGAGGCCGCGGAGGCAATCGAGGACCGCGAGCCGGTCGTCATCCGCCGCGACCTCTCGAACGTCGACCGCGCGGTCGGCGCGATGCTCTCGAACCGCATCTCGAACGCCCACGGCGGCGAGGGGCTCCCGGACGACACCATCCGCTGCGAGTTCGACGGCATCGCCGGCCAGACGTTCGGCGGCTTCCTCGCCCGCGGCGTCACGATGCGGCTCACCGGGGCCGCGAACGACTACGTCGGTAAGGGCCTCTCCGGCGGCCGCGTCATCGTCAACACGCCCGCCGAGGCAAACTACGAGGCCGCAGAGAACATCCTCATCGGCAACGTCGCTCTCTACGGCGCGACGCAGGGCGAGTGTTACGTCAACGGCCTCGCCGGCGAGCGCTTCGGCGTCCGCAACTCCGGCGTGAAGGCGGTCGTCGAGGGCGTCGGCGACCACGGCTGCGAGTACATGACCGGCGGCGTCGTCGCCGTGCTCGGCGAGACGGGGCGCAACTTCGCCGCGGGCATGTCCGGCGGCGTGGCCTACGTCTACGACCCCGACGACGAGTTCGCCGCGAAGGCGAACACCGAGATGGTGACGCTCGAAACCCACCTCGACGACAAGGACGAGGCGATGCTCACCCGACTCGTCGAGAACCACCTCGCGTACACCGAGTCCGACCGCGCGGCCGAACTGCTCGACGACTGGCAGTCGGTGCTCGGTGACTTCGTGAAGGTGATGCCCGACGCGTACGCCGAGGTCATCGCCGAGGACGGCCGCGAGGACGTCCGCAACGAACTTCCGGCGAAGGCGGGCGCAATCGTCGACGCCGGGACCGACAGAGTCGGCGCAGCGACGACGAGCGACGACTGAGGACCGACTCGACCGTCAGCGACTGACGGTTCGGTCGCCATCCCGCGTTTTCTTGCTGTTCGGCGTGTTTTTTCGGACTGTTTCGTATCACTTACCGAACAGATAATGATGAGCCGTCCGGGGCCATGTCGGCGTGGACATGACCCGTGATTACTCGCGGCGGACGGTTCTCGCCACGCTCGGTGCTCTCGCGGCATCCGGCGTGGCCGGCACCTCGCTCGCGGACAGTCACTCGACAGCAGAATCGGACACGGTCACGACCGAGGATTGGTCGCAGTCTCGTGCAGAGCCGGGGCGCACCGGCGCAGTCGCTCCCGAATCGGCACCCGACGACGAGTACGCCGCCCTGTCGTGGCTCGACGGAACGTGGCATAAGACCAGCGCGAACGAGGTACTCGTCGACGACGGGGCCGTCTTCCAGACGTTCTACACCAACGACAGCACGTTCCGAGGGGGCGTCGTCGCCTACGAGGCCGACACGGGCGAAGAACGTTGGAAATACATTGCCCCGGAGTACGGGGCGTCAGAACCCGGAATCGGCCGGGTGACCGACACACCAGCCGTGGCAGAAGGGACGCTCTTCGTGACGAGTGAGGCAGGATACACCGATTCGGACGTCAAATACGGTGGACTCCACGCGCTCGACTTGGATACCGGCGAAATTAATTGGCAGAAGACACCAGCGGACTACGCGAGTCCGGACAAGGAGTGGCTCGGGACGCCGCTCGTCGCCGACGGCTCCCTCTACGTCCAACACCTGACAAACGCCAGCGCAGACCCGGACCAACAGGAGTCGGTCGTCGTGGAACTCGACCCCGAGAGCGGCGAAGTCGTGTGGCGCTCCGACGCGTCGTACCGGACCTATCCCTACATTGGCGACGACGAGACGCTCTACGGGATGGCGACGTACACCGACGAGAAGAACGAACTCGTCGCGTGGAACGCGAACGACGGGAGCAGGCGGTGGACCGCAGTGCTGGAAGACGGTGTGAACTTCGTCGACTCGGCCCACAAAAACGGTCGCATCTACCGTTCCTCCGGGAATCGGTTCCGAACCGACGAGATAAACCGAGTCGTCGCACACAGCGACGAGGACGGGAGCATCGAGTGGGAGACGAGACTCACCCCCGACGGCGAGGAGTCGGTGCGGTTCATCAGCGCACCGGCCGTCGCCGACGGCACCGTCTACGTCACCACCGCGCTCGACGTGGACTCGGTGGCGGAAGAGGGTATCCTCTCGACGGTCGCCGCGCTCGACGCCGACACCGGAGACATGCTGTGGACGCACGACACCTCGACGGAACTCCACGGCGACCCGAGCGTCGCAGGCGACACCGTCTACCTCGGCGGGAGCGCCATCCCCAAGGCTATCGGAGACCTCGAACGCGAACGCCGACATCCCACGATACACGCGCTCTCGACCGAAGACGGGACCCAGCAGTGGTCCTATCTGGTTCGACACGAGCAGGACGCACCGTCTCGAAAAGCATCGACGCCGGCGCTCGCGGGCGGACGAATCCTCACGGGCTATCTGGAAGAAGCGTCCACGGAGCAAGCCGGGGTGTTCGCCCTCGAAGGGAGTCCGGAGGCCCCCGATTCGAGGAATCTTCCGCGTTCTTCGGACGCCCCGGTCGCCCGCATCGTCACCGACCCCGAAGACGCCGACTCGGCGGACCTCGATTCCGGGACCACCGTCGCCCTCGACGGAACCGCGTCGACGGGTGAGGTGGCGACCTACGAGTGGCAGTTCGGCGAGGGCGCATCGTTCGAAGAACGCGGTTCGACGACAGAGATTACGCTCGACTTCTGTGGGACGCTCGACGTGACGCTCCGCGTGACGGGTCCCGACGGCAACCAGAGCACCGACAGGGTTCGTCTCTCCACCGACAGATAGTCGCACAAGCGGGACCGCGGCCCACCCTCGTCGCCCCATTTTTCCACCGGCCGTCCGAACTCGATGGTATGCCCCGCGAGTACGACAAACTCGTCCGCGACGACATTCCCCGAATCGTCCGCGAGTCGGGCGAGACGCCGGTCGTCCACGTCGCCGACGACGAGGAGTTCGACCGCCGACTGCGCGAGAAACTGGTGGAAGAGGCCGAAGAGTTCGCCGAATCAGGGCGCGTCGAAGAACTCGCAGACGTGTACGCCGTCGTCGACGCGGTCCTCGCCCGACGCGACGAGGACTGGAAGACGGTCCAGACGGCAGCACGAGAGAAGGCGACCGAGCGCGGTGGGTTCGAAGACGGCATCGTGCTCGAACGGGTGGAGTGAGGTCCAGCGGCCGGGACGGGTTCCGGCACCCGCCACCGATTCTCCCACGTTTTTCACCGCGCGCGCCCTCGACCGAGACATGGACAACGCACTCGTCATCGGCGGCACGCGGTTCATCGGCCGCCACCTCGTCTCGGAACTCCTCGACGGCGGCTACGCCGTGACCATCTTCAACCGCGGCAACCACGACAACCCCTTCGAGGACGACCCGCGCGTCCAGCACGTCCAGGGCGACCGAACGGACGACGAGGCGCTCCGGACCGCGAAGCTGACCGTCGACCCCGACGCCGTGTTCGACTGCGTGGCGTACAAGCCCGCCGAGGTCGCCTCCGCGGTCGACATCTTCGCCGACGTGGACGCCTACGTCTACATCTCCAGCGGCGCGGCCTACGGACGCGAGGTCATTCCGAAGCGCGAAAACGAGACGCCGCTTTGCGACTGCACCGACGAGCAGGCGGCGGACGACTCGGGCGCGAGCTACGGCCCGCGGAAGGCCGAGGGCGACCGGGTCGTCTTCGAGGCGGCCTCGCGGGGTATCAACGCGATGTCCGTCCGCCCCTGTATCGTCTACGGCCCGGAGGACTACACAGAGCGCCTCGACTACTGGATCGACCGCGTGCTGAACTACGACCGCGTCGTCGTCCCCGGCGACGGGACGAACGTCTGGCACCGCGCCTACGTCGAGGACGTGGCGAGCGCGATGCGCGTCGTCGCCGAGGAGGGCGAGGCCGGCGAGGCCTACAACGTCGGCGACAGGCGGGTCGTCACGCTCGAAGAGATGGTTCAGGTCATCGCCGACGCCGCGGGCACCGACGTCGAAGTCGTCCACGCGGGCGAGCGCGAACTCGCCGCGACGGACCTCTCGATGGACGATTTCATCCTCTACCGCGGCTACCCGCACGTCCTCGCGACGGACAAACTCGCCCGCCTCGGCTGGGAGTCGACCCCCGTCGAGGAGGCGATGCGCCGGTCGGTCGCCGCCCACCGCGACAGCGACCGCGACGGCTCCGAACACGACCCCGGCCGCGACGCCGAAGAACGNCTCTACCGCGGCTACCCGCACGTCCTCGCGACGGACAAACTCGCCCGCCTCGGCTGGGAGTCGACCCCCGTCGAGGAGGCGATGCGCCGGTCGGTCGCCGACCACCGCGACAGCGACCGCGACGGCTCCGAACACGACCCCGGCCGCGACGCCGAAGAACGCGTGCTGTCGATTCTCGACACGCTCTGAGGAGGGTCGGAAAACCGGGACCGCGGTCGCGACGGGGTTTCGTTCAGCCGCTGAACTGGCCGTCGTGGTCCATCTCGGGGACCTCGTCTTCGAGCCACTCGCGGAACCACTTGACGCGCTTGAGCCGCTGGTGGGCGAAGCTCTGGGCCGTGTCGGTCTCGAGACGCGCGGACGCGTCGCGGCCGCGCTCGAAGACGCGCTCGACCATCTCGGCGGCGTCCATGTGCGTCCGCGCCTCGTAGCCCATCCGCAGGAGCATCAGCGCGGTGCCGTTCGCGCCGATTTTGTCGAGGATGTCGGCCTCGATGAGACAGCGCGTCTCCAGCGACACGTCCGTCAGCGGCCCCTGATACGAATGGTCGGAGACGACCTGACACACCTGGTCGACGAAGGACTCTGGGTAGTCGCCGTGGGTGCTGAGGAACTCGCGGGCGACGCGAGCGCCCTCCTCGGCGTGGACCTCCTGGTCGGCTTCGAGCTTCGAGATGTCGTGAAAGAGCGCGGCGACGCGGACGACGTCGACGTCAGCGCCCTCGCGGTCGGCGATGCGCGTCGCGAGGTCGACGACGTTGAGGATGTGATTGAACCGGTACTCCGCGGAGTGCCACGGGTACCAGCGCATCCGTCCGCCGTCGTCTTCGTTTTCGACGCTCGCAGAGAGATAGTCCGAGACGAAACGCTTCATATCCTCGAACTCCGCGTCGGAGACGGCCGACTCTTTGATTTCAACGCCCACGGCAGAACCTCCGTAGGTGTTGGCACGTGCGTATTCTCATTACACGGAATGAGGGTCGTTCCACTCTTAGGCGTTACGACCACCCTGAGTCGCGCGAACCGGGCTCTCGGGCGACCAGACCGGGTCTCGTGGCCGGCGGTGTGACTCGGTGCCACATCGGTGGGAGTTAACTCGACCGACCGCGTCGTCCCCGCCGTGACCGAAGCACGATACCTCGACGACGCGACGACACACGAGTTCGAGGCGACCGTCGAGACGGTCCGCGGAAGCGACCGCGTCGTCCTCGACCGGACCTATTTCTACCCGACCGGCGGCGGCCAACCGAACGACACGGGCACCCTATCGAGAGACGGCGAGAACGGCGACGGCGAGACGTGGGACGTGACGGACGTGCGGAAACGCGACCGAATCGAACACGTCGTCGCGGGCGACGCCCCCGAGCCGGGAACGACCGTCTCCGGACGCGTCGACGCGGCGCGGCGGCGGGCACACAGCCGCTACCACACGGCCCAGCATCTCCTCTCTGCGGTCCTCCTCGACGAGTTCGACGCCGAGACGACCGGTAACCAGCTGTACGCCGACCACGCGCACCTCGACTGCGCCTACGACCGCTTCGACGGCGACGACCTCCGGACCATCGAGACGCGCCTGAACGACCTCGTCGCGTCCGACCTCCCCGTTCGGTGGTACAGCCTCGACCGCGACGAGGCCGAGGCGACGCTCGACCCCGAGCGCACCCGACTGCACCTGCTCCCGGACTCGATTCGAGAAGTCCGAATCGTCGAAATCGGCGACTCGGACGACCCCTTCGACCGGACCGCCTGCGCGGGGACGCACGTCTCGGCGACGGGCGACATCGGCACGGTTTCCGTCACCGGGCGGACCACCCAAGGCTCGACTCACGAGCGCGTGAACTTCGTCCTCGAATAGCCGATTCGACCCCGACTGAACCCGACTGACCGCCCGCGACTACGCCGACTGGGCCGCCTCGGTCCGCGCCCGTGGCTCGCACACCCAACCTTCCTTGACCGGGACCAGTTCGTAGCCCGCCTCCCGGAGCAGGGCCTTCGCCGCCGCCTCGTCGTGGCTCCCGCGGGCGTCGTGCAGTTCGAAATACACCGTCGGCCGGTGCTCGCGGAGGACCGTTTCCGCCCCCCGGAGCACGTTCAGGCCGAACCCCTCTACGTCCACCTTCAGGTGGTTCGGCGGCGGGACCGTCCCGGAATCGACGAGCGAGTCGAGCCGCCGCATCGACACCGACGCCGTGTCGACGACCTGCGCTTCCCACGCGCTCGCGTGGTCCCGCGAGAACGAACCCAACTCGTCGTAACTCGACAGGTGGAACTCCCGCGACTCGTCGGCCTCGCCGAGGCCGCACTCGAGAAGGTCCACCCGGTCGCCGAAGTCATTGACCTCGACGTTCGCCCGCAACTGGTCGGCGACGTCAGGGTGCGGTTCGACGGCGACGACCCGCGCGGGGGACTCGCTGGCCGCGGTTGCGAGCGTGTAGGTTCCCGTGTTCGCGCCCACGTCGACCACGACGTCGCCGTCGTCGAGACCGAGCAACAGCGCCTGCAGGAGCACGTCGTTGCCGTGGCGGTTGTACAGTTCGTAGCTCCTGAAACTCGTGCGCCCGACGTGCTTCTTCGTGGCGACGAGCCGTCGTTCGTAGTTCGCCCGAACGACCGCGTAGTGGAGGGAGTACGCGAGGTGGCGAGCGGCCGATACCGGGTGCAGCAGAGACACGTTAGTATACTGTCATTGTCCGGTATTAAAAATCGCTCGGCAGCGAAGCGACTCGGCGTGTCGTGTTTTCGAAGGTTCGGTGGGATCGAATTTCGACGAGACGACGCGCTCTTCGCGTCGGTTCGTCGGAGAAGTTTGAGTAGTCCCGGGCGGATTCGAACCGCCGTCAGCGGCTGTCTTCTCGGCACGCATTGAACCGTACCAATCCAAAGGCCGCTATGATTGGCCACTACACCACGGGACTTCGGTCACGGTGTCCACTCGTCGGTTGTCCGCTGGTAAATGAAAACGCTTCGGTTCCGGCCGGTCGGCGGCGGCGATTAATCGGCGACTTCCGTCTCCGTCTCGGGCTCCGCGCCGCACACCTCGAGATACTCGCAGGCGTCCGTCTCGGGGTCGAAACAGTCCGGACACTCGGAGTTGCGGTCGATGATGGTGTCGAGTCGCTCCGCGATCATCCCGTCGATGACGGGTTCGAGTTCGCGGGCCTCCGCGCGGAACTCCTCGACGTCGAGGACGTTCGAGAGGAAGCGCTCGATGATGCAGTAGGTCTGGAGCGCGTCGCGAGCGCGGACGATACCCTCGTCGGTGAGGGTGACGCCCTTGTACTTCTCGTGTTCGGCGAGGCCGCGGGATTCGAGTTTGCCGATCATCTCGTTCGCGCTCGCCGGGCTCACCTCCATCATGTCCGCGAGCGCGCCGGTGGCTGCCGGGCCGTTCTCCATCTCCTGCAGCAGGTAAATCGCCTTGACGTATTGGTCTGCCGTGTTCATCGTTTCACTCGCGGTCTTCCATGATTCGCGTTACTTCTTCTACGCCCTCGGCCTCCTCCTCGCGAATCGCCGACAGCGTCGCGACGAGTTCCTCGCGGTCGATAGAGAACTGTGCGTCGCTCGCCTCGATGGCCTCGATGACGTCGTCGTAGAACTTGTAGGCGGTCTCCTCGTTACAGAGTTGGTCGTAGAGAACACCGTCGAAGTCCTCGGGTTTCGTCTGGCCGTATTGGGCTTCGACCAGCGCCTCTATCTCCTCGAAGGGGACGCTGTCGACCTCCAGCCGGTCGATGACGGCCTCGAGGCGTTCGCGGTGGTCGGCAGACTCCTCGGCGGCGTGCGAAAGAAGGGCTCGAACCTCCTCGTCGAGCGCGTCTTCGCCGAGTTCCTCGTGGTGGTGGTAGGCGCGTGCCTCCACGACCTCTTCGAGGACAATACCGATCTGGAGGAGTCGGGCGAGCTGGTGGTCCGAGGTGACCTGATACCCGACGCTCACGGACTCGTCCCCCTCGACGTTCGAAGACACGGTCCCACGACGTACATACACACCTCTCCGGGAGTAACCGACTTAAGCGGTTCCCTCGCGGGTCGGCGGGACGAGAAAAACGGTCGTCGAAGCCGCGCCGCGGAGCGGTCTGCCTACCGCAGGCGGGCCGCGATGAGCTCCTCGAGGTCGTCGCGGAACTCGTCGACTGCAATCTCTTCGAGGACGGGCACGAAGAAGCCCTCCACGAGCATGTTACGGGCCTGTTCTTCCGGGATGGACCGAGAGACCATGTAGAAGAGGTCCTCGGCGTCGACCTGCCCGACGGAGGCGGCGTGGGACGCCTCGGTGTCGTGGTTGTTGATGATGAGCTTCGGCGACGCGTCGGCCTCGGACTGGTCCGAGAGCATCAGCGTGTTCTCGCGCTGGTAGGAGTTCGTACTCCACGCGTCGCGGCCGACGTCCTGGACGCCCTCGTACACCGAGCGCGCCTCGTCGTCGAGGACGCCGCGGGTCACGAGGTCGGCCGTCGTGTTCTCGGCCTTGTGCCAGACGCGGGCGTTGACGTCGAGATGCTGGTCGTCGTGACCGAAGAACGCGCCGACGATTTTCGTCTCCGACGCTTCGCCGTTGAGTTCGGTCTCGACGTCGCTGCGGGTGAGCCGCGAGCCGAGGTTCCCCTCGATCCAGTTGACGGTCGAGTAGGTGTCGGCGTCGGCGCGCTTGAGCGAGTACGTGTACGTCTCCTCGTCGAGGTTCTGCAGGGAGCCGTACTGGACGTACGAGTTCTCGCCCGCGTCGATTTCGACGAGGTTCGAGAAGTACCGCGCGTCGTCGACGCTGTCGCCGGATTCGACGGCTTCGAGGATGGTGACCGACGAGGACTTCTCGGTGACGACGAGCGTGTGGCTGAACAGCGACCGAGAGTTCATCTCGGCGCGAATCTTCACGTCCTCGGCGTCGACGCCCTCGGGGACGTAGATGAACGTGCCCGTCGTGAACAGCGCCGCCGAAAGGGCGGTGAGGTAGTTCGACTGGGGGTCAACGACGGAGCCGAACCGCTCCTCGATGAGGTCGCCGTACTCGGAGAGCGCCTCCGTGAAGGGGAGGACGACGACGCCTTCGGGCGACTCGCGGGTCGTCTCGTCGGCCTGGTTCAGCGGGTCGACGAGCGACTCGAAGTCGAGCGCTTCGAGGTTCGTCCAGCGGCGACCAGGCGTCTGGATGACGTCCGGTAGTTCGAGCTCGTCGAGTGCTTCGAGGGCCTCGAGACGGGTCTCGAGGAGCCACTCCGGCTCGTCCCGTGCGTCCGAAATCTCTCGTACCGTCTCTGCGGACAGGTTCGCGGGAAGTTGCGCACTCATTGGTTATCCGAGGCTACCCTCCATCTCGAGTTCGACGAGTCGGTTGAGTTCGACCGCGTACTCGATGGGCAGTTCCTCCGTGATGGGTTCGATGAACCCGGAGACGATCATCTGCTTCGCGTCGTCGTCGTCGAGACCGCGCGACTGGAGGTAGAAGATGTCCTCGTCGCCGATCTTGCCGACGGTCGCCTCGTGGGCGACGTCCACCGTGGACTCGTTGATCTCCATGTACGGCATCGTGTCCGAGGTGGACTCGTTGTCGAACATGAGCGCGTCACACTCGACCGCGGTCGAGGAGTTCTTCGCGCCGTTGGCGATGTGGACGAGACCCCGGTAGTTCGTGCGGCCGCCGTCCTTCGAGATGGACTTCGACTCGATGGTCGACTTCGTCTCGGGGGCGTTGTGGTACACCTTCGCGCCGGTGTCGATGTTCTGGCCCTCGCCCGCGAAGGCGATGGTGATGTGGTTGTCGGAGGCGCCGCGGCCCTTCAGAATCGAGGCCGGGTACAGCATGGTGGCCTTCGAGCCCATCGAGCCCGAAATCCACTCCATGCGACCGCCCTTCTCGACGATAGCGCGCTTGGTGTTGAGGTTGTAGGTGTTCTTCGACCAGTTCTGAACGGTCGAGTACTGGACGTGGGCGTCCTCGCCGACGAACACTTCGACGCCGCCGGAGTGGAGGTTGAACGCGGAGTACTTGGGAGCCGAACAGCCCTCGATGTAGTGGACTTCGGAGCCCTTCTCCGCGACGATGAGCGTGTGCTCGAACTGGCCCATGCCCTCGGAGTTCATGCGGAAGTACGCCTGCACCGGCATCTCGACCGTCACGTCCTCGGGGACGTAGACGAACGAGCCGCCGGACCAGATAGCGCCGTGAAGCGCCGCGAACTTGTTGTCGCTCGGGGGGACGCACTTCGTCATGAAGTACTCCTTGACGATGTCTTCGTGCTCCTGGACCGCCTGGTCCATGTTCATGAAGACGACGCCTTTCTCCTCCCAGCGCTCCTGCATGTTCTGGTAGACGACTTCGGACTCGTACTGGGCGCCGACGCCAGAGAGGGCGTTCTTCTCGGCTTCCGGGATACCCAGTTTGTCGAAGGTGTCCTTGATGTCGTCCGGCAGGTCGCGCCAGTCGTCGACGCCGCCGCGGACTTCCACGTCGGGTCGGATGTACGGGACGATTTCGTCCACGTTGACCTCGGAGAGGTCAGGCTGGCCGGGCCAGTCGGTCGGCATCGGCATCTTCTGGTACTGCTTGAGCGCGCGAAGGCGGCGCTCGAGCATCCATTCGGGCTCGTCTTTGTCCTCCGAGATGACGCGGATGGTCTCTTCGGTGAGACCCTTCTCGGCCACGAACGCGGCCTTCTGCTCCTTCTTGAACTCGAAGCGAGCTTCCGTGTCTGTCTCTTTGAGGTGGTCTTGGTCGGAACTCATGATGTTGGGGGATTACGCGGCTTCGTACACTTCCTCACGGACCCAGTCGTAGCCCTTGTCTTCGAGTTCGGACGCGAGCGAGGCGTCGCCGCTCTTGACGACCTTGCCGTCCAGCATGATGTGGACGTGGTCCGGCTCGACGTATTCGAGGATACGCTGGTAGTGAGTGATCTGGAGGATACCGGTGCCCTGCTCGTCGCGCAGCGCGTTGATACCCTTCGAGACGTCCTGCAGGCGGTCGATGTCGAGACCGGAGTCGATCTCGTCGAGAACCGCAATCGACGGTTCGAGAATCGCGGCCTGAAGGACCTCGTTTTGTTTCTTCTCGCCGCCGGAGAACCCGGCGTTGAGGTAGCGCTGCATGAACTTCTCGTCCATGTCGAGGAGGTCCATCTTCTCCTTGAGGAGCTTCTGGAACTCGGCGACGCCGACTTCGCCGTCGTCGACGTTACCCTCCATCGGGGAGGTGTCGTAGCCGGCTTCCTCTTCTTCTTCCTCGTCGTCCTCGCCGAAGAGGAGCTCCTCGCGCTCGTCGATCTTCGCGTTGAGCGCGGTGCGGAGGAAGTTCGTCATGGTGACGCCCTCGATTTCCGCGGGGTACTGGAAGCCGAGGAAGATGCCGAGCGCGGCGCGCTCGTTCGGCTCCAGTTCCAGAAGGTTCCACGTGCGGGCGTCGTCCGGAATTTCGAGGTCGCCGAAGTCGTCGTCCTCCAGGTGGAGGAGGATTTCGCCGTCGGTTACCTCGTAGGCGGGGTGCCCGGCGATGATTTTAGAAGTCGTAGACTTGCCGGACCCGTTGGGACCCATCAGTGCGTGGATCTCGCCGGATTTGACTTCCAGGTCGACACCTCGCAGAATCTGCTCACCGTCTTCCTCCGCGACACGTGCGTGGAGGTTCTTGATCTCGAGAGTTGCCATCGTTGGTTCGTTGCCTCGTACTCGAAGGGTGGGGAGTATCGCCCATAATGCTTGCGCATTCACCCCCGCCACCTTTTGTAGAAAGAAAATTTGTTTTCAAAACCGCAAAGAATCACGGCAGTTCGGAACGCTCGTCCGGGTTTTGGACAGCCGAACAACGTTACGGTGCCGTCGTCTATGTAACCGAATATAGTTTCATTACTCGGTGATACGGCCGGTCACATGAAACTCCCGAGGCCGGTCTGTTCCTGTCCGCTTTTCACCTCGTCCCACGACATCCCGAGCGCCTCGATGACGCGGGAGATGGGCCCTTCGAGCGTCTTGGTGAGCATCGTGTCCCAGTCGACCTCGAACGCCTCTGGAATCTGGTCGGCGTACTCGAAGCAGATGACGTCGGGGTCGCGCTTGAACTCGCGGTAGAGGTCGTCGACCTGCGGGTCGAACTCGCCGGTCTCCATCTCGCGGAACCACGACGGGTGGACCTTCTTGAGGTAGACCCGCTTCGGCTTCGAGCCCCGCCCGAAGTTCGTCCCGAGGAAGGCGTTGGCGTACTGCGCGCCCCGGACGTGCGCGGTCGGTGTCTCGTACGCCGAGAGGCGCTTGCCGATTCCGCCGGGGATACCGGCCTGTTCGAGCGGCAGGTTCCCCGACTCGAAGTCGGTGATGATGTCGTGGAGGTAGTCTTTGATGACTTCCGTCTCCTCGCCGTGGACGATCATGTCGATGACGTTCTTCTGGACCTCTTTCGTTATCTGCGCGATGTCCGAGCGCTTGTACTCGAAGCCCGTGATGTCGATGTCGTCGACGTCCTTGCCCTCCTTCCAGACGATGTGGCCCGCATAGCGCTTCTTCTTCCCCGCCTGGAAGAACCGCCGGTACAGCTTCTCGAACTCGATTTGGAAGCGGTGTTCGTCCGCGCCCAACTCGTCGCGCGCGAAGTCGTCGTAGGCGGCGTTGATGTGCTCCTCGATGTCGAACGACTGCTCGATGGCCTCCTGTTTCGACACGTCGGGGCCGAGTTCGAGCATGACGCTGTCGGTGTTGTGAAGGACAATCCCTCCAACACCGTCGACGAAGTTTTCGTTTTCTTCGACGCTCAGGTCGTACACGTAGCCGTCGTGGTCGGCTTCGGTCAGCACGGGGTCTCGGCCTTCCCGGTAGGTGCTACACGTCCGAATAGTGTACGAGTCTTTACTGTCCCGATACTTGAGCGAGTGTTTTTGCCCCCGTTGCGTGAGCAACATCGAGAGACCGGCAGCAAGTTCTCGGCTCGTCGTCTCGAAGTCGAAGTTTCGCTGTGCGTACGCTTCGGTGTATCGTGGGAATTCGCGAGATCCATCGCCTTCGACGAGCAACGTCAGGAACAAGTCTTGCTTCTCCTCAGGAAGGTGGAAGACGAATGAGGGGATCCGTTTACCACGCGACGTCTGCCCTGCGAACTCGCGGAAGAACACAGCAGCGAGTTCGTTCATCATCTGCAGTTTCAGCGTCTCGTCATTGTACGTGACCGACGCACCGCCTGTGTCCGTTTGATACTCGACGGTTCGCTCCGCTCGTCGGTCGCTCGTAATGATACCGGCGGTCGTGTTCTCGAACAGTCGAGAGTAATCTCGCTGGAGTTGGGCTAGCCACTCACGGTCGGATTCAGCGATACTTGCCCCGAATTCCGACGTCGCCGTCTCGCCAGTGGATGCGCTTCCTTCAGGGACGTACGCACCGAGGAGCCGAATGAGTGCTGCACCATCTTCGCTGTCGATATCGACGAATCGTTTGACTTTGACGGTCGAGTCGACGTCTCGGTGGTGCTCGTGGCCGAACCAGACATACTCGTCGTCCGCATGGATTTGTTTCCGCTTCGTTATCGAATTATCGCTCCCGACGCTCCGTCCGTCCTCGTACTCGCGTTCGTACCCACGAAGGACCTCGTAGACGTCGACCTGCTCGACAGGCTCGACATCGGGTACCCCGGAGACGCGATACGGCTCCGCCACGTCGTCCGGAGAGACAGTTGTGAGGCCGTCTTCACCGGGGACGACGTACGAGTGGTCTCTCGTCGTCGTCGACTCACCGAACTTGTGTTGGAGGTTCACCACCGGTTTGTCTGTGTTATGGCGAATCGCCTGCGCAATCGGTTGCCACTCCGCCTCTCCATCTTCGTTCACAGAGAGGGCGTCCCACCCGTCGAGCGCTCGGCGAGTCTTCCCGGGAGTGGCACTTGCGACGACGTCCCCGTCGGCAGCGATGAGTACCTCAGATTCAGTCGTTCCGCGGGCAAACAAGTCCTCGATAGGAAGGATTCGAACAGTCCCACCGGGGTCTCTGACGACGACCGGGCGATCTCCCGTCACGCTGTCGCCGTAGGCCACGTCGTAGCCGATTTGGTTCGCGGCCTGCTCCGTGAACTCGATGACCTTCCGACCGGTCGCCGTCACCGCCGCGCCCATCTCCTTGTCGTAGAGTCGGAAGCGGTCCCAGCCCAGCACGCCGTACAGCGAGTTCATGATGACCTTCACCGCGGCCTGCTGGCGGTCGAACTGCTCGTACTCCGAGGAGCCGGGGTCGTGGGAGTTCCGCAGCGACTTCTTTTCCTCCCGCTCGGTGAGGAGTTCGTCGACCATCTCCCGAATCATGCCGTCCGGCTCCTGCTGGAAGTGCGTCCCGTTGGGCGCGCGGAACATCTCCCCATCGTAGCGCTCGGGGTCGACTTTCGTCTCCGGCGACGCGTTGATGGTCACCATGCACATCGGGTACAGCGACTTCAAGTCGAGCACCGTGACGTTCTCCTTGACGCCGGTGATGGGGTCGAAGACGGCTCCGCCCTCGTAGTCTTCCGACTCCTGTTTGCCCTTCGAGGGGAGCGCGAACTCGCCGTGGACCTTGTGGAGCACGTAGATGTCGACGGTGTCGCCGGGCGTCGGCGCGTCTTCGAGCTTACAGCCGACGAACGTCCGCACCTCGTCCCAGAAGGCGATGATGTCCTGTTTCCGGTCGATTTCGACGCACAGCTCCACGTCACGGAGGTTGTATTCGAGCAGGCGCTCGGGGTCTTCCTCCCAGAGGTCGCCGATGTCGCCCGAGTAGCGCTCCTTGCCCGCGTCGAGTTCGAGTTCGCCGACCGCGTCGAGACGGTAGGATTCGAGTTCGGTGAACTGGGTGCGCTTGTAGGCGTACAGCAGGTCGAAGACGACGCGCCCTTTGATGTCCGGGCCGCCCCAGCCGCCGCGCCAGACCTCGCCGAGCCGCGACATGCGGTTGTAGTCGAGGTTCAGGTCGGTCCTCCTGTCGACCTCCTCCAACCGGTCGAGGAAGTACGGCGCGTCGAAGTCCTCGAAGTTCCACCCGGTGAGGATGTCGGGGTCGGTCTCCTCGATGTACGAGAGGAAGGCGTCGAGCATCGTCGCCTCCTCGTCGAACGTCCTGACCTCCACGTCCGCGTCCTCCCCGAGGAACTCGTAGTTCGGCAGCGAGTCGGGGCGCTTGCCGAGACCCTCCTCGGCGACGGCGTGCCAGACGACGTACTCGTCGCGGTAGGAGTCGTGGCTGGTGAGGCAGATAATCGGCTCTTCGCCATCCTCGGGGAAGCCGTTCCGGTCGTTGACCTCGATGTCGAAGGTGTTCACCCGAAGGCTCGCGTCGACCTCCGCGGGCGCAACCTCCTGGTGGGGTATCTGAATCGACCCGTCGTCGAGGCGGCGCTCGGGGACGCGGACGCCGCTCTTGATGTCCTTGTCGATGAGCAGGCGGTTCGGAAAGAGGATGTCCGCCTCGTAGTGGTCGAACTCGTCGCGAATCTGGCCGACGTCGCGGGGGGTGCGGCCGTAAATCTTCGTTAGCTCCTCGCCACGGATGCTCTCGTAGCCGTCCTCGGTGCCGGTGATGACGTCCTTGTCGAGCGCGTCGTCGTCGAGGCTGGCGGTGGGCGCGTAGAAGTACGGCCGGAACCCGAGCACGCGGACGTGTTCGGTCTCGTCGTCCGCCGTCCGACCGAAGATGTGAATCACCGGGTACTCGTCGCGGCCCGCGCCCTCGATGGTGTAGTCGACCTGCGTGACGGCCAGTTCGACCGTCCCGTCCGGGTCGGGAAACCGCACCTCGTCCGTGTCGATGACGTCGGAGACGTGCTGGCCGGCGTCGCCGGCGACGATGGCGGCCTCCTCGTCAGGCCGCGCGTCGCCCGCGCCGTCGGCGTCGTTCCCCCCGAAGTCGGTCAGACCCGTCTGCGTCATGCCAGTCGCTTCGATGGCGCGGCTAAAAACCCCGGCGTTTCCGCGTACTGCACCCCGAACCACGGAAAGACATATATCCATGTGTGACATTCCTTGTCACACGATATGACCGACCACGCAACTCCGGAGCGGTGGGATGGCACGATCGACGGCGACGGACCGGCTGGTCCGACTGGAGCCGAGACGGTCGAATCCTACGACATCGACGGTGGCGTGGTGTTCTATGACGCGGAGAACCCACTCGCGTGGGTCGAGGCATCGCGGTCGATGCGCCTCGACGACTGCGCCTGACTCGGCCGAAACGGACACTTTTTCTCGGCACGGCGTCTCGACGCGAGCGTGACGGACGACGAGCGACGCGAGGGAACGCCCGCCGCTGGCGCGGAAGACGAAGGCGACGAGGCGGAGCGTCCGTCGGCGGACATGGCCTCGAAAATCGACCCCGAAACGCGATGGGGCGACCCCGAGGCCCGCTGGGGAGACCCGGAAGCCCGCTGGGGGAACCCCGAGAAGGAGCTCCCGACGATTCCCCGCGTTCGCATCCCCGGCGAGGACGCCGACGACGAGGACCCGGACGGCGAGAGCCACGGCGACGACGCACCGGAGTTCTCCCCCGACGTGAATCCCGAGGTAGCCCGTCTGTTCTGGGCGAGCGTCGTCCTCGCGAACGTCGGCCTCGCGGGGGTCACGGTCGGCCCGATGCTCGCCTACTTCCGCGGCGACACGCTCCTCGGCGCAGGCCTGTTTCTGTTCGGTACGGTCGTGCTCGTCCGCGTCTACTCCATCTACCGAGAGTTCAAGCGAGGGGAGTGGCGGGACGACGGGGACGATGCGGACGACGGTGATGTAAGCGACACCGACGAAGACGCTCCCGAGCGCAACCGCTAACAGTCGCCGCGCCCTTCGCCGAGACATATGCGAACCGTCCGCGGGCCAGACGGCCGGACGTACCTCCTCGTCAAGCAGTCGAGCGACGCCAGCCGCGTCCGCGACCCGGAGACCGGCGAGGAGCGATACCTGCCGAACGACGACCTCGAAGCCGTGAGCGGCGAGTCCCCGCTCGAAACCGCCGCGCGCGCCGTTCCCGAACCGGTCCGGAAGATACTCGTCGCGGTCCCGACCGAGCGCGGACTGGGCTTGCTCGTCGACCTCGTCGACCGCGGGCCGCTCCCCGTGGTCGACCTCCTCGGGGCCTACGACCTCTGCGAGAGCGACCTCCACGGCCTCCTGACCGAGTTCCGGGTCGCCGGCCTCGTCGCCGAGACCACGGTCTACGGGGAGCGCGGCTACGAGGCGACCGACGCCGCAAAAGAAGGGGTCGAACTACTCCGGGCGAGCGCATAAGTCACTCGCGGCGGAACCGACCCGCACTCAGTCGTCCGCGAGCGCGCTCTCGACTATCGGCGCGTCGGTCCGCTCGACCGTCGAGCGGTTCGTCGTCGGGTTCTTCTCCACGCGGACGAGGTCGTCGGCCGCGCCGACCAGTTCGTCGTCGTGACTGACGATGAGAATCTGCTTGACGCCGCGGCTCTGCATGTCCCCGACGAGGTCGACCAACCGCGAGACGTGGCCGTCGTCGAGGAAGACCGTCGGTTCGTCGAGGATGAGCGGCGGAAGCGGGGCCGCGCCGTCGATTCCCTCGGCGAGGAGCCGGTAGATTGCACACCGGAGGCTGAGGTTGAACAGGGCGCGCTCGCCGCCCGAGAGCTGTTCGGGTTCGAGCGCGGTGCCGTCCTTCTGGAACACCGTCAGCCCGTACTCGCCGTCGAGTCGGATGCGCGAGTAGGCGTCGTTGGCGTAGACGAGGTCGAACGTCTCGTTGAGCATCCGTTCGAGCACCTCGACGTTGCGCTGTCGAAGCTCCGCCCGGAGGTCGCCGTAGGTCGATTCGAGCGTCGACACCTCCTCGTGGACCGATTCGAGGGCGCCGACGCGCTCGGCGAGGTGTTCGCGGCGCTCCCGGAGGTCGTCCAACTGTTCGAGTTCGGCCTCGACGCCGCCGACGCGGCTCTGGAGTTCGTCGCGCTTGTCTCGCAGTTCGGGGAGCACTTCGTCCTCGACCCGTTCGAGATACGTCGCGGCGTTCTCCTTGCGCTGTCTCGCTCCCTCGACCGCCTCCTCGTCGACCGTCTCGCGGAGTTCGTCGCGGCGCTCGCGACGCTCTCGGAGGTGTTCGCGGCGCTCGCGATTCACGTCTGCGAGCGTCTCGCGCTTCTCTCGGAGCCGGTCCCGCACGTCGATTTTCTCGGCCCGCGCGTCGACCAGCGACTCGACGCGGTCGAGTCGGTCGCGCCGCTCGTCGAGTGCTTCGAGGTCCGCTTCGAGCGACTCGACCGTCTCCGCGACCTCCTCGGCCCGCTCGGCCTGCGTCGTCGCGGCCTCGCGTTTCTCCTCGGCCTCGGCTTCGAGTTCCGCGGCCACTTCGCGTTTCTCCGCGGCGGCCTCGCGGCGGCTCTCGACGGTCCCCTCGCGGTCGGCGATACGTTCTTCGACGAGGTCGAGTTTGTCGCGCTGAGAGCTCGCGCGGTTCTCGATTTCGACCAGTGCCTCGGCCGCCTCGACGGCCGCCGAGCGCGACTCGACGTCCGATTCGAGCGAGTCGAGGTCGGCCTCCAACGATTCGACCGCGGCCTCGCGCTCGCTGATGGCGTCGACGTGGGGCGAGCCCTCGACCGGCTGTCCGCACTCGGGACACTTGCCCGCGTCGCGGAGGCGCTCGGCCTCGGCGAGACGCTCGCGCGCGTTCTTCAGTTCGGTCTCCGTCTCCGCGAGCGACTCGCGGGCGTCGGACCGCGCCTCACGCCGTTTTTCGAGGAGGTCGGCGGCCTCGCCGAGTTGGACGGGGGCGTCTTCGAACCGCGCTTCGGCGTCGTCGAGCGACGACCGAAGCTCCGCGCGCGTCTCGCGGAACGATTCGAGTTCCCGTTCGGCCTCGGCGGCGGTCTCCGCGTCGGCCTCGGCGGCCTCGCGTTTCTCCTCGGCGCGCGATTCGAGGTCGGCGGCGCGCTCGGCGAGCCGCTCGGCCTGCGTCTCGAACGCCTGCGCCCGCGTCCGCGCCTCGGAGAGGTCGTCGCGCAGCCCGGATTCGCGCTCCGAAAGCGCCTCCCGCGCGCCGGCAATCGCCTCGTCGCTCGCGTCGTCGAGGTCGGACCGGTCGAGGGCGTCGTCGATGTCGGATTCGAGGTCGTCGGCGGCGGCGTCGAGTTCGCGGACGCGCTCCGAGAGGTCGTCGCGCTTCGTCTCGTCCGCGGAGATTTTCGCGGTCAGGTCCTCGATTGCCGCCTCGACCTCGTCGAGTCGCTCCCGCTTTTCTGCGTGCTCGTCGAGCGTCGCCTCGGCGGCGTCGAGCGCCGCCTTCGCCTTGTCGCGCTGGCCCTCGTAGTTCGAAATCTCCTCGTCGAGGGAGTCGAGTTCGGATTCGAGCGCGTTGAGCGTCGCGTGGAGGTCCGCCTCCTCTTTCGTCTCGATTTGCGACTCGACGTCTTCGAGGACGCTCCGCTTTCTCGTCAGCACGTCTTCGACCCCGAGCCGGGCGTTGCCGGCGCGCTCGCGGTACGTTTCGAGCGTTCCGAGTTGCAGGAGGTCGTCTATCATGTCCTGGCGCTGGCTCGGCGTCGCGTTGATGAGCTTGTTGACCTCGCCCTGCTGGACGTACGCGCAGTTCACGAACGCCTCGGCGTCCATGCGCAGGAGCGACGCGACGTGCCGGCGAACGTCGCGCGCGCCTTCGACGGTCCCCTCGGGACCTTCGAGGACGCACTTCGCGGTGGTCGCGCGGTCGCCGGAGACGCGAACCCGACGCTCGATGCGGTACTCGCCGCCGTCGTGGACGAATTCGAGCGCGATTTCGGCGTCGGCGGCGCCCGTCGTCACCACGTCTTCGAGCGTCCCCGCGAGCGCCTTCGAGCCGTAGAGCGCGAAGAAACACGCTTCGAGGAGCGACGACTTTCCGCTGCCGTTGACGCCGTGGATGACCGTAACGCCGTCTCGGAGGTCGAGTTCGGCGTCTTCGTAGGGTTTGAAGTTCCGGATGGCGATGCGGGTGAACCTCACGCGAAATCACCCAGCGAACTGTCGCGGCTCGCCGCCGGTTCCGCGGCGGCCTCCGAATCGGATTCGGTCGTCGTTTCAGCGGTGGTCTCGGTCGTCGGCTCTGTGTCGGCCTCGGCCGCGTCTTCGGGGGCTTCCGCGTCCTCCGACTCCCCGGCCTCGACGCCGTCGTCGCTCTCGATGTCATCCTCGCTCTCGGCGGCGACAAAGGCTCCGGGGTCGTCGGAGAGCAGCGATTCGACGCGCTCGCGGACCTCGTCGCGGACGTTCGAGTCGGCGACCTTGCTCGCGCGGACCGTCTCGTCCACGTCGAGGGCGGCGCTCGACAGGCCCATCTCGCGGACCCGCTCGCGCACCGCGTCGTCGGGGTCGGCGAAGCTCACGTCGGCCGCCAGTTCGGCGTCGTCGGCGATATCGCGCTTGTCGTTGACGCGGGCGACGAGCGCGCCCTCCTCCACGGCGAACGACTCGACCGCCGCGGGCGTGACGGTCTCACCCTCGCCTCGCAGTTCGACGATGACGACCGCGTCTTCGAGGTCGAACTCGCGGACCCGCTGGCGGACGCGTTCGATGCCCTCGTCGCCGGCGAGGTCGACCTCGACGAAGGCGAACGGGCGCGTTTCGAGGGTGCGCCGGCGGATGTCGACCTCGCCGGGCGCGAACTGAACGAGGTTGTACCCGCGCGGGTCGCGCTCGGTCGCGCTCGCGCGCTCGGTCGACCCGCAGTAGGTCACCCACGTCCCGTCGAGTTCGGCGGTGTCGGGGACGTGGTTGTCACCGAGGAGGACCGCGTCGAAGTCGACGTTCGACTCGGCGAGGACGGTTTCGGTCTCCCAGTCGGCGTGCGCGAAGGGGGTGAACAGACCGTGGGCGACGAGCACCGCGCGCTCGGCGTCGTGCGGTTCGAACTGGTAGTCGAGTTCGTCTCGGCGCGAGCGCGGGACGTGGTCGAGACCGTAGAAGGCCACGTCGCCGACGACGTGGGGGTCGCGTCCGAGTCTCGTCGCCAGTCCGAGGCGCTCGAAGAGGTCGAGCCACTGGCCCCCGCGGGTCGACTCGTGGTTGCCGACGATGGCGAGGAAGGGTATCCCGGCGTCGTCGAGGCGGCGGAGCGCGGCGAGCGTCCCGAGGAGGTCGGGGAGTTCGGGACGGCGGTCGTGGTAGAGGTCGCCGGCGTGGACGACGGCGTCCACGTCTCCGTCGAGCGCGTCCGCGACGACCCGCTCGAAGGCGTCGAGGAAGTCCTGTCGGCGCTCCGGCGAGTGGTACTGCTGATACCCGATGTGGGTGTCGCCGGTGTGTATCACCCGTGTCATCTATCAACCGGTTCGCCACCGCCGCTGAAAACGGTTGTGCGACCGGAGCGGAAGTGGTCGGCGTCCCGCGGTCGCCGCTGAGCGGTTCGGGAACACCGATTCGACACCTCGGTCGCGCCCGCGTCGACGAGCGCGCCGCGCAGGCGGTCGAGGTCCGTGAGGAGCGTCCGTCCGGTGCGCGCGCACTCGTGGTGTCCGCGCCGGTCGGCCTCGCCGACCGCTCGGCGGAGCGTTAGTTCGCCTCCGTCGGAGAGAAACCGGGCGGCAGAGTGGAGCGACTCGAAGGCGGTTCGCGCCTCGGCGACGACTTCGGCGGACGGGCGCGACTCGTAGTCAGGGATACCGGCGTCGGCGTCGGCGAGCGCGGCGAGCGCGCGGCCGACGTCGTCGGGAGCGGGCGAAGACATGCGGCGACGTGGCCGCGCGTTCGGATTTAAATGTTGAGCGTGTAGAGGCGCTTGCGCGCGTCGGAGAACGAAAACCGGGAGTCGACCGCGCCCTCGTCTTCCAGCCGGGAGAGCGCGTAGCGGACGGTACGCGGGGGCAGAAGCGATTCTTCGGCGATTTGGCTCTGGGTGAGCGTGTCCTCGTAGTCGAGAATCTTCGCGACCAACTTCGCGCTCGGGGGCATGTCCCGAACCGATTCCCACCGGTCGTCTGACTGGGGCTCGGACTCGCGTTCGACTGCTTCCGTGGTGCTCATCGTACGAGACACCATGCAATGCTATTAGATAATATTTGCTATCCAGATTTATTACTATGGGGAATTTATGTGACGCGCGTCAGACTCGTCATCCGGGCGGCAGACGGGCCCTAGGCGGCGAATCCCTCACACACCCGAAGCCTCTTATGAACCTGCACCCTATGCCGGATGATGACCGATACTGTGGACGACGTCGACCTCCCCTACGATAAGGACTCGGCGTCGCAGCAGGAGAAGATCACCGCCCTTCAAGAGCGGCTCGAAGTTCTCGAAACGCAGAACGAGGAGATGCGCGACAAGCTCCTCGACACGAACGCCGAGAACAACAAGTATCAACAGAAGCTCGAGCGGCTTACCCACGAGAACAAGAAGCTCAAGCAGTCGCCGCTCTTCGTTGCGACGGTTCAGGAAATCACCGACGAGGGGGTCATCATCAAGCAGCACGGTAACAACCAAGAGGCCCTCACCGAAGTGACAGACGAGATGCGCGAGGAGCTCGAACCCGACGCGCGCGTCGCCGTGAACAACTCCCTCTCTATCGTCAAGCGACTCGACAAGGAGACGGACGTCCGGGCTCGCGTGATGCAGGTCGAACACAGCCCCGACGTGACCTACGAGGACATCGGCGGACTCGAAGAGCAGATGCAGGAGGTCCGCGAGACGGTCGAGATGCCGCTCGACCGCCCCGAGATGTTCGAGAAGGTCGGCATCGACCCGCCGTCCGGCGTGCTCCTGTACGGTCCGCCGGGGACCGGCAAGACGATGCTCGCCAAGGCCGTCGCCAACCAGACGAACGCCTCGTTCATCAAGATGGCCGGCTCCGAGCTGGTGCACAAGTTCATCGGCGAGGGCGCGAAGCTCGTCCGCGACCTGTTCGAGGTCGCCCGCGAGAACGAGCCCGCCGTCATCTTCATCGACGAGATTGACGCCATCGCCTCGAAGCGCACGGACTCGAAGACCTCCGGCGACGCCGAGGTCCAGCGCACGATGATGCAGCTGCTCGCCGAGATGGACGGCTTCGACGAGCGCGGCAACATCCGCATCATCGCGGCGACCAACCGCTTCGACATGCTCGACCCCGCGATTCTCCGGCCGGGTCGGTTCGACCGCCTCATCGAGGTGCCCAAGCCGAACGAGGACGGCCGCGAGATAATCTTCCAGATTCACACCCGGAAGATGAACGTCTCCGACGACGTGGACTTCGTCGAACTCGCCGAGATGGCCGACAACGCCTCCGGTGCCGACATCAAGGCCGTCTGTACGGAGGCGGGGATGTTCGCCATCCGCGACGACCGCACGGAGATATACATGCAGGACTTCCTCGACGCCTGGGAGAAGATTCAGCAGGAAGCCTCGGACGAGACGGAAGTCTCCCGCGCGTTCGCGTAACCGACGCGAGTCGCGTTTCGTTTCGGCTTTCGATTCTACCTTCGCTTTTCGCGCGACGCCGACCGCCGAGTGGCTACGCGGCGAACGCGAAGTACGGCAGGACGAACAGCGCGAGGAACATCGCGGCGAGGATGAGACCGTACCCGCCGAGCGTCGCGGCCGCGGTCAACCACGATTCGCGCCGGCCGGGGAGTTCGAGCGCGGACATACTCGGTCGGTCGCGGTCGTGAATGATAAATCGTCGGTATTCACGCGGCCGAATCGGTGGTGTCAGCGGGAGCCGTCTCCGACGCGGACCCCATCAGGTAGCCGCCGAACCCGATGAACCACAGGAGCACCGGGTAGGCGACGTAGCGCTCGATACCACCCGCGCCGAGGAACGAAAGCGGGTGCGGGAGGCCGAGGAGGCCGAACGCGAAGATGCTCGCCAGGAGGGCGAGGACGAACCCGCCCACCGCGACCGAGAGATACCGGAACGGGGTCTCGATGACCCGCGCGGCGACGACCGCGGAGAGGCCGCCGGCGAAGAACGTCAAGAGCGCGAACAGCCCGTGCATCGGGGCTTCGCTCCCGTCGAAGACGCCCACGCCGAGGATGCCTATGCCGAGCATCGCGACGGCGGTGGTGACGACGCGGTCGCGGAGCGCCCGGTGCGCGAAGTAGCTCGCGCCGAGGACCAACAGCCCCGAAAGCACCATCGTCGCGTTGAAAATCGTCGCCGACGGCTGAAGGATGATGCTGTTTGGCGGCCTGGTCGCGCCGAGGTCGCTTATCTCCTGTACGCCCGCGTTGTAGCCAGGGTAGAACGCCTCGGCGGTAATGATTCCCATGAACGCGAGCAGGCCGAACGCGAACAGCATCGCGCCGGCGACGAACCGGTCGCGCCGGTGGTCGTGTGCGCCCGGCGTCTCGGCGATTCGTTCGGGTCGCGTCTCAGTCGGCGGACTGCCGTCCCGTCGGGAGTCGGTGGTTGGTGTCATCGTGCTCACTCCGTCCGTCTAGACGGCTGACGCGTCGATAACACCGACCGATGGCTCTTAAACCGCGAGAATCCGGACGGTCAGGAATCCGCACCCCTCGCCCCAACCCGAACGACTGAAACCGACCGGGTCGCACCCACAGGTATGGGCACGCCACTCGAAAGCCGCGAGGCGCAAGCCGAGGAGGTCCTCGACCGACTGTACGAGGAGTACCCCGACACCACCATCTCGCTTTCCTACTCGAACCGCCTCGAACTGCTCATCGCCGTCATGCTCTCGGCGCAGTGTACCGACGAGCGCGTCAACAAGGTCACCGCGGAACTGTTCGAGAAGTACGACGACGCCGCGGACTACGCCGCCGCCGACCAAGAGGAGCTGGCTGACGACATCAGCTCCATCACCTACTACAACAACAAGGCGAAGTACATCCGCTCCGCGTGCGCGGACATCATTGAGAAGCACGACGGCGAGGTCCCGGACACCATGTCCGCGCTGACCGACCTCGCCGGCGTCGGCCGGAAGACCGCGAACGTCGTCCTCCAGCACGGCCACGACATCGTGGAGGGAATCGTCGTCGATACCCACGTCCAGCGGCTCTCGCGCCGCCTCGGCCTGACCGAAGAGGAGTACCCCGAGCGAATCGAGGAGGACCTGATGCCGGTGGTCCCCGAACGCGACTGGCAGCAGTTCACCCACCTGTTCATCAGCCACGGCCGGGCCGTCTGCGACGCGCGCAACCCGGACTGCGACGCCTGCGTGCTCGAAGACGTCTGCCCCTCGTCGAAGCTCGACCACGAGGTCGACCTCGCCAGCGGCGAGGCGTGGTGAACGCTCAGACGAACACGTAGCCGCTCAGGTAGCGGTAGATGCCGAGCAGCCACGCGAACACCCAGAAGATGACGTAGCCGAAGACGCCGACGCGGAGGCGGCCGCGCCACGCGCCCATGTTCTCGTGGAGGTCGTCGAGCGACACGTCCTGGTCCGGGTCGCGGTAGAGGTCGGCCTCCCACTTGGCCTGGAAGATGCGGACGATTCCCGTGAGCGCGAAGATGAGCATCGCGTACGCCTGCAGGCCGAGAATCGCGTGGAGGGCGCTGAGCCCGTTGAGCTGCTGAAAGAGCCGGGGGAGCATCCACGTGACGACCGGGACCGTGTTCAACACGAGCCCGGGGAAGATGATTTTGAGGTGGTAGACGAGCACGTCCCACGACACCGTCTCGGCGTCGATCATTATCCACGCGCCGTAGAGGTAAAACGGGAAGCTGGCCGTGACGGTAATCGCGGCGAGCGTGGCGAGCGTCGTCTCGTCTGCCATCGCACGGCGTTAGAACCCGGTCGGCCTAAAGGGACCGATGCGCCGCGTCCCGTTCGAGCGCTAGACCACGCGACAGGGGCTAAACGTCGGCCGCGACCGCCAGGATTCGAGCGCCGGACCACCTCCATTCGAGCGCCGGACCAGCGGGCGGTCGCTTCCGATGGGCGGCTCGTGGCCGACCGCCCGCGACGAACGCGGTTCGGGGTCGGAACACGTTTACCGGCGTGGACCCTACTCCGTGGCGATGTCAGACTCGTCTTCCGCCCCGGCCGACGACGGCTCGTCACCGGACGCGGACGCCGACGCCGCGATGTCCGACGCGGAGCTCGCGGCCCTCCGCGAGGAGGTCGAAGCCAAGTACGACTTCGAGAACTTCGGCCCGGCCGACATGGCGAAGATGACCCCCGAAGAGTGGGACGCCGCGTTCGACCCCGATTCGTGGGTCGTCGGCGAGGAGTTGCTCGACCGCGTCGAACAGGAACTCCGCTACCGCGTCGCGATTCGCGAGGTGTTCGCCGTCCTCGAACGCGTGACGGAAAACGGCGAGCCACGGATTCTCGCGTACTCCGACGAGGGCTACGCCGTCGTCTACCCGGACGGGAGCGTCGAGGGCGAGGGGACCGTCCTCCGCGACGTGAAACCGACCGTCGCGCTCTGTTCGATGGAGGACTTCGAAGTGAACGACGCGCCCGAGACCGTCAGGCTCCCCGAACCCGAAGAGGTCGCACAGGGGACCGGCGACTTCGGCAACCGAATGCTCCAAATCGTCGCGTTCGGGCAGCTACTCGGTGGGTTCGCGCTCATCGGCGCGTGGCTCGTCCTCCCCGACCTCGATTCGATTATCGCGCCGCTGGCCGGTCTGGGCTTTCTCGTCATCGGCTTTTTCCTCTTCGTCGTCGTGGCGAACGCCCGGCTCTCGGACCGCTTCCGCGCCGAGGAGTACCGAGACAGGCTCCGCGTCATGGGTCTCGAAGGCGGGTCGCGCCCCGAGTTCGTCCCGACGTTCGACGGGGACGAGAACGTCGCGTCCTTGGTCGAGGCCCCCGAGAGAGACGCCCTCAGTTCTGAGGGCTGAGACCGGCGCGCACTCACCTCGCAAACACCCTCCGTGACGGCATAGTCGGTGGGTTTAAGCGCGTCCCATCCTGACGAACGACCGTATGAAAAGGCGGGAGTTTCTCCGAACGGCTGGCGGTGCGACAGCCGCCGCGACCGCTGCCGCCGGGACCGCTGCTGCGCAGGAAGGCGGCGGTGGAGCGCAGGTTCAACCCGACTTCGGTGGCTACCTCGACGGCGTCGACGGAGGCTACGAAGACCTCCGCGGTCAGAGCGAAGTCACCATCGAGGTCGGCGCGTCCGGCAACGGAGGTAACCTTGCGTTCGCACCGGCTGGCATCTGGATCGACCCCGGCACGACCGTGACGTGGGAGTGGACCGGCGAAGGCGGCGGCCACAACGTCGTCGCGAGCGAGGGCGCGTCGCTCGACTCCGGCGCGGCCGTCTCCGAGGCCGGAACGACCTACGAGTTCACCTTCGAGAGCGGTGGTATCACGAAGTACCACTGCGTGCCCCACGAGGCGCTCGGTATGCTCGGCGCGGTCGCCGTCGGCGACGACGTGGCGACTATCAGCACCGGCGGTGGCGGCGAGAAGGAACTGCACGAACTCGGCGTCCCGATTCAGGCCCACTGGGTCGGCTCGGCGACGATTCTGGGCATCCTCGTCACCATCATCTACACGTTCTTCATCTTGAAGTACGGCGAGTCCCCAAATACGGGTAACACCGGAGGTGGCGAATAATGTCTTCGACCGGCAGCACATACGGCGATATTCACCGATACGAACCGGCGCGAGAGAGCACCGCAGCGGCCATCGCAATCGTCCTCCTGACGATTATCGAGGTCGTGTTCGTGTTCCTCTTCACCTACGGCTTCGTCTCCGGGTGGGGCCTGACGGACACGGGGAACATGTTCCTCGGAGGCGTCCTCGCCGTCATCTTCGTGGACCTCGCGTTCATCCTCGCGCTGTACCGCAAGGAGTTCCTCCCCGACGTGATGATCGTGAAAAAGCGGCGTCGCAAGTGGGAAGACCTCTACGTCCGCGAGGAGGACGTCGACGGTGTCACCTTCAGCAGCGACGACGCGTGGGAACAGGTCAAACGCGCGGTGTACCCCTACTACAAGCGATAAACCATGAGTCTCGAACGCAAAGACGACTACGACCACAAGGCCTGGATGAAAAAGAAGGACCTCACTCCGGTTGAGGCCACCTTCCTCACCACGCTCATCTGGCTGGATAAGCGACTCCGCATCGTCGATTATCTGGAACTTCTGGAGACGCTCTACTACCGAGTCAACCTCCAGATGCCGAAGAGCCACACCGAGCAGTACAACCTCGACAACAAGTTCTGGTACTGGTACCCCCTGTACACGCTCGGCTTGTTCTCGACGCTCGCGTACGTCGTCGCGGCGATAAGTGGTGCCCTTCTCGGGTTCTACTACTCCCCGGCGACGACCGGTGACCCCACGACGGCCTACAGCAGTATCGAATTCATCATGCGCGACCTGCAGTTCGGCTTCATGCTCCGCTCCGTCCACCGCTGGGCGGCGCAGGTCATGGTCGCGGCCGTGTTCCTGCACATGCTCCGTGTCTACTTCACGGGGTCGTACAAGGAACCCCGCGAGCTGAACTGGCTTCTCGGCATCGTCCTGATCAGCCTGACGATGGTGTTCGGGTACACCGGATACCTCCTTCCGTGGGACCAGCTAGCCTACTGGGCGGGGCAGATCGGCGTCGAGATGTCGCTGTCGGTCCCGCTCGCCGGTGAGTGGGTCGCACAGCTCCTGTTCGGCGGCTTCTCGCTGAGCCAGTCGACGCTACAGCGCATGTACATCATCCACGTGTTCCTGCTCCCGTTCGTCGTGACGACGCTCATCGCGATCCACATCGGCATCGTGTGGGTGCAGGGCATCGCGGAGCCGCACTGAGGTGACAATCATGAGCGACAACGAACCCGAAAACGAGGAGATTCGATCCGACGGCGCGGGCATCGTAGCCCCCGACGACGAGACGCCCACTTGGAGCGAGCGCAAGGCTCGTAAGACGGGGCTCTCCCGGCTCACCTACGAGTACTTCGAACGCGCACGCCGCGAAGACCAGGACCTCCGCACGGAGTCCGACTACGTCGAACGCGACGTCCTGGCGTTCCCAACTTGGCCCCACGAGACCGTCCGCAACCTCTCTATCGCGTCGTTCTTCGTCGGGATGATCCTGTTCCTCTCGGCGACCATGCCGCCTCACATCGGCAACCCCGCGAATCCGTCGAGCACCCCGGCGATTATCCTGCCCGACTGGTACCTCTACTGGTCGTTCGGCCTGCTCAAGCTCAACCCGCTGAACCCCGAGCTGGCCATCCTCGGCGGGCAGAAGCTGATGGCCGACCGCACCTACGGCGTGCTGGCGAACGGTGTCGTCGTCGGCTTCATCGCCATCGTGCCCTTCCTCAACAAGGGCTCGGCCCGGCGACCCGTCGAGCAGCCGTTCTGGTCCGCGGTCGGCGTCTTCGGCGTCGTGTTCGCGATGACCATCTCGCTTCTGGCCATCAAGAACCTCATGCCGATGAACGTCGACCTGCTGTTCGACCTGACGTTCCTGCTCCCGTTCGTCTTCGGGACCATCACCTACGCGGTGCTGAAGACGATGCGCGAGGGGTACATGTACAACCTCAACCGCCGCTACTACCGGCTTCGCCCGCCGAAATAGAGCGGAACCACTACCAACCGTCCCTTCTTAGCGTCACTGATGACAGACAGCGACGCAACCGGCCGAACCGGCGACGCCGACGAGACGCGGCGCGGACGCCGCGGCCGGCGCGACATCGTCGTTCCCATGCGGCTCTACAAGACGATCACCGTCTTCTCGACGCTCATCGCCGTCGTCAGCGTGGTCCTCGGCTTCGTCTTCCTCGACGCCGCGACGCTGCAGGTGAGCGCGCTCCGCGCGGTCATCGCGGGCGCGCTCGGCGCGCTCGGAATCGGCGTCGGGGACGGTCTGCTGAGCACGGCCCTCGCGGTCTTCGGACTCGGTATCATCGCGTTCGGCGCGGTCGTCTACACGCTCGGGACCCGATTTCGCGCCCAAGGAATGGGAAAGTCTCAAGAGGACTCCGGCGAAGACTCGAACAATGGCTGACGAATTCATCAAGGGTCTGGGTATCCTGACCGGGTCCGGACTCGCGTGGCTGGTGCTCGCGTCGTGGTACCGGACGAGCAGTTTCGAGAGCACACAACAGCTCATCGAGCCGCTGTCGTCCGGTGCGACCGAGGGACTGTTCAACATCATCGCCGTCACCCTGATGGACGTGTTCCTCTGGTTCGCGCTTCTCGGCGCACTCACCTTCTGGGTGCTCATCCCGGCGGGTCACCAGATTATGTCCGCGCTCGAAGAGCGCCGCAACGCGCAGTAAGCCGACACCGCGCTCCGTTCTCCTCTCATCTCGCTTCGAGTCGACGAAGACCCCCCACAATAGCGGTCGCCCTCCCCGCCGCTCCCGCGTCGGATTGGAAAAACTCTAATGAGTCTCGCTCCGACGGTCCTGTATGCACCCACTACAGTTCCTCGTCCCGCTCGACCAGTTGGCGGCGGTCGAACCGGTTGTCCCGCACGTGGCGCTCGTGCTCGTGCTTGCGAACTTCGCGACGCGCTTCCTCGGTCACCGGTCGCACGTCCGACAGGCCAAGGAGGGTGGAGAGGAGGCCATCTCCCGGTACCTCCCGCACTCGATTAGTTCGGGTGCGCTCGTCTTGACCTCGTTCCTCTACCTGCTCGTCGAGCCGCACGGTGGCATGGTGCTGACCGTGCTGGTCGTCGGGATGTTCGTCACCGACTTCTTCGAGTTCGAAGCGCGCAAGGTCGAAGCCCGCACCGACAAGCCGCTCGAACGCCCGAACGGCTCGCTCGTCGCCGCGACGCTCGTGCTCCTGTACGCGGCGTTCCAGAGCCTCTTCTTCCTCGTCGCGGACTACTGGAACCTCATCGTCTAACTCCGCGACGCACTCTTCTCCGCGTCGTCACGCTCGCACCGCTCACGAGGAACACGTATTTTCGCCGCGCCGAGCGCCGCCGCTCGGTGTCTGAATCACGGCCGAGTGAGACGCTACTCGACGAGAAGCGGAACGCTCCCGTCGCGGTCGATGACCACCGATTCGGACGGGAGAACCTCCCGGACGACCTCGTCGTCGGCGACGAGCGACACGGGCGCGTCGTCGCGTTCGACCGACAGCCGGACGGGCGGTTGGAGGACCCACGAGTCCGTCTGCGTCGCGTACGGTGAGACGGGGACGACGGCGAGCCCGGCGGCCGGACCGACGACCGCGCCGCCCGCGGCGCGCGCGTAGCCGGAACTCCCGAGCGGAGTGGCGACGACGACGCCGTCGGCGCGGAACTCGTCGACCGGCGTCCAGCGCGCCGCCGCGTGCGACTCACCGGTCGGGTCCGACGAGAAGGGGACCGCCGCCTCCGCGTGGGTGACACCGTACTCGGAGATGTGCGCCGGCTCGCTCGTGACGAGCATCGCGTCGAAGAGCGCGCGGGTCGCAGGGTCGCCGCCGACGCGGAGCGAGAGCGTCGGGTGGTCGACGACTCGGCCGTCACCCGCCGCGACCGCGGACAGCCGCGATTCGAGTCCGCGCCGCGGGGTCGACCACGGCGCGCCGCAGTCGACGGGGACGACCGGACACGACCACTCGGAGCCGAGCGCGACCGTCGAGAGCGCTGACTCGCCGACCGCGACGACGGCGTCCGCCTCGGCCGACGTCGGTTCGACCGACGCACCGACCGCTCTGACGGCGGTGGCGACCGAGTCGTCACCGACGATACCGAATCTCATCGTCGTCCACCCGCGGCGAGCCCCCGTAGCATCGTCCCGTGCTACGCCGCCGCGAATAAAAGCCCTCGTGGTTCGGTTGCGCGAGGTTCGGCGCGACCCGAGCGGGACGGCCGCGTCGCCGACCGCCTCAGAACGGCCAGTCGCCGGTGACTTTCATGCCCTCGGCCTGGTCTTCGGCTTCGAGCGCCGCCGCGATGTCCGCGGGGTCGGCGTGGGGAATCTCGCGGTCGGCGTCGGCGAGTTCGACGGTCAGTTCCGTCAGGAGAATCGCCTGCTCGCGGAGCGTCCGCGACTCCAGTTTCTCGATGGTGTCGGCGTGGGTGTGACCCCACCCGCGGCCGCGACCCTCCTTTTCGCTTCCGACCATGTACGCCGGGACGCCGTGGGCGACGAACGGCCAGTGGTCGCTGTGAGGGAGCTGTTCGGGGAGCGTCGAGATATCGTGGTCGAACCGCTCGGCGACGGCGTCGGCGACGGTTTCGAGCTCGCCGAAGCCGTGGGTCGTGAGCTTGAGCGTCCGCCCGGCGACGACGCCGTCGTTGTTGACGATGGCCTTCACGTCCGCCCGGTCGTCGCCGAGGCGGTCGGCCTCGTACTCGGAGCCGACGAGCCCGACTTCCTCCGCGCCGAAGCAGAGGAAGCGGACGCGCGTATCGAGTTCGTCCTCGCGGGCGGCGAGCGCGCGGGCGACCTCGACCACCATCGCGGTGCCCGCGCCGTTGTCCATCGCGCCCTCGGCGATGTCGTGGGCGTCGAGGTGGCTCGTGACGAGCACCTCCTCGTCGGTGTCGGGGCCGAGTTCGGCGTGGACGTTCCCGCTTTCGGCCGCGGGCGTCTCGCAGGTCACGTCGACGGTCACCTCGTCGCCGTCGAACCGGCGGCGGAGGCGCGCGCCGACCTCCTTGCTCACGCCGACGGCGGGGATGTCGCCGATGGGCGCTTCGGCGGTGCCGACGCTGCCCGTGGGCGGGAGTTGGCCGGGGACGTGGTTGGCGAAGACGAACGCGGCCGCGCCGGCCTCGACGGCGTAGTAGTACTTCTCGCGACGGTGGATGAAGCGGTCGTAGTGGTCGGGAACCGTCGTGGAGACGACGACGACCTTCCCCGAGAGGTCGCGGTCGAAGTCCTCGGGCAACCCGTAGCCGAGGTCGACCAGTTCGCCGCTCGCTGTTCCGGCGGGACTGCGCGGGAGCGCGATGCAGTCCTGCGTGGTGTCGGCGGCGTAGACGGCGCTGTCGCCGCGCTCCCAGCCCTGAATCTCGAATGGGTCGATGCGGGCGTTCCGCGCGCCGACGCGTTCGAGGGCGTCTCGCGTCGCCTCCATCGCCTCGCGCTCGCCGGGCGAACCGGTCATCCGGTTGCCGATGTCGACGAGCGTCTCGAGGTGGTTCCAGCCGACCTCGCTGGTGAACGTGTCGCCTATCCAGTCACTCATAGTGGACCGTCTCGCGGGGCTGTGGTAACCGTTGCGATGGGTCGAAAACGCGGCGGTGGTCAGGTGGAAAAACCGACCGACACCGGCGAGACGCTCGCTTCGAGGCGTCGCGGCCGCGACGGCGAGCGAACGGGGCCGAACCGCGACTCGACCCACGGGCGAACGGCAGGTTCAAGGACCATCTATCACGTACGTTCATTCATGACTGACGTGCGAATCGCCGGGGTCGGACTGACGAAGTTCGGCAGTCACCCCGAGCGAACCGGCCGCGACCTGTTCGCGGAGGCCGCCCTCGCCGCCCGCGAGGACGCCGGCGTCTCCCGCGACGACTACGAGGAAATCTTCTACGGCAACTTCATGGGCGAACTCGCCGAGAAGCAGGGCCACCAGGGGCCGGTCATGGCCGAGGCGGCCGGTCTCGACTGCCCCGCGACCCGCTACGAGCAGGCCTGCGCCTCCGCGGGCGTCGCCTTCCGACAGGCCGTCGCCGCGATTCGGAGCGGCGCGGCCGACGTGGTCCTCGCCGGTGGCATGGAGCGCATGAACAACCTCGGGACCGCCGAGGTGACCCAGTCGCTCGCCATCGCCGCGGACGAACTGTTCGAGGTCCGCGCGGGCGTCACGTTCCCCGGCGCGTACGCGCTCATGGCTCGCGCGTACTTCGACGCCTTCGGCGGCGACAGCGAGGACCTCGCGCACATCGCGGTAAAGAACCACGCCAACGCGATGCACAACGACTACGCGCAGTTCCACCGCGAAATCACCGTCGACGACGCCCTCGAAAGCCCCGTCGTCGCCGACCCGCTCACCCTCTACGACGCCTGTCCCATCACCGACGGCGCGAGCGCGGTCGTCCTCGTCAGCGACGACTACGCCGAGCGACACGGCC
Source organism: Haloferax prahovense DSM 18310 (assembly GCF_000336815.1). Taxonomy (GTDB): domain Archaea; phylum Halobacteriota; class Halobacteria; order Halobacteriales; family Haloferacaceae; genus Haloferax; species Haloferax prahovense. The sequence goes on along the minus strand of NZ_AOLG01000009.1, from coordinate 373,178 downwards.
TCGACGCGCCCGTCTCCGTCACCGGATCGGGGCAGGGCGGCGACAAGGCCGCGCTCCAAGACAGGCCCCACCTCGCGCGGACGCCCGCCGCGACGAAAGCGGCCGACGCGGCCTACGCGGACGCCGGCATCGTACCCGACGAGGTGGACGTGGCCGAGGTCCACGACTGCTTTACCATCGCCGAGGTGCTCGCGCTCGAATCGCTCGGCCTCTACGACCACGGCGAGGGAGTCGGCGCGGCCGCCCGCGGCGAGACGACCCGCGACGGCGACCTCCCGGTGAACCTCTCGGGCGGCCTCAAGGCCAAGGGCCATCCCGTCGGCGCGACGGGAACCGCCCAAATCGTCGAGATGACGAAGCTCCTGCGCGGCGACCACGGCAACAGCGACGCCGTCCCGGACGCTCGGGTCGGCATCACCCACAACGCGGGCGGAACCGTCGCCAGCGCGGTCGTCCACGTCTTGGAGGTGGACCGATGAGCGACACCGGCTACGACGAGTGGCTGGCCGCAATCGCCGATGGCGAGGGCTACTACCTCGCGTGTCCGGACGGTCACGGCTCGCTCCCGCCGCGGCGCTCTTGTCCGCACTGCGGCGCGGCCGAGTTGACCGAAGAACCGCTCCCGGAGACGGGCGAGGTACTCACGTTCACCGAAGTGCACGTCCCCGCACCGAACTTCGCCGACGAAGCGCCCTACGTGACGGCTATCGCGTCGTTCGGCCCCGTCAAACTCACGGGCGTCGTCCGCGAGCTCCCCGCCGACGAGGTCGACCTCGGCGCGACCGTCTCGGCAGCCGTGGGCACGAACGCGACCACCGACGAGCAGTTGCTCGTGTTCCGGCCCGCGAGCGAGTAGCGCCGCACCCGCCGCACGTTATTTCTCACGCGCCTCGACGGCCTCCAGCGGCGAGCGCCAGCCGAAGACGTACGAACCGAGGAGCCACGCCCAGAAGCCGGCCGCGAGGAGCGCGATAGCTCCGTACAGGAACAGCGAGAGCAGGGAGAGGGAGTCGAACATCGGTTCAGTTCGGGGGGTTGGTTCGGGTTGGGTCGGTTCGGCTCGCGGTTGGGGTCGCGGTCGCGGCCGCGGCTTCGACCCCGTTCAGTCGAGGGCGTCGCGGACGGTGTCGACGAAGGCGTTCGGGAACTCGACGTGCGGGAGCAACATCGCGTCGTCGAAGACGACGAGCGTGCAGTCCGCCGCGTCCGCGAGGTCGCGGCCCCGCTTCAGCGGCGTGATGTCGCTCTCGCGGCCCCAGACGAGCGTCGTCGGGACGTCGAGGGCCGACAGCGTCTCGCCGAGGTCGGTGTCGGTGTTGAGGTAGCCGGAGATGAACGACGCCGGCGCGAAGCGCGCGCCCTCCTGATGGGCGGTGCGCCACTCGTACTCCTGCCACTCCTCGCCCGCCTTCTCGGGGTCGTAGTAGCCGTGGTCGGCGTTGAAGTAACGAATCGAGGGTCGGGAGGCGACGACGTTGAACAGCGCCTCGCCGACGACCGGCGCGCGGACGAGTTCGCGGAGCCACTCCTTGGGGTCCGGGCCGCCGCGCGACGTGGGACAGACGAGGACGAACCGCGAGACCGACACGTCGTCTCGCTCCGCGGCGGCGACGGCGTAGGCCGCGGTGAGCGACGAGGCGACGACTGCGGGGTCGTCGTACTCGGCGAGGAAGTCGCCGACGAAGTCCTCGTAGAGCGCGGGCGAGTAGTACAGCGCCGGCCGGTCCGAAAGCCCGAATCCGGGGAGGTCGGGCGCGACGACGTGGTAGTCCTCGGCGAGGGTCAAAAACACCTCGCGGAACTCGCCGGACGACCCCGCGGCGTTGATGCCGTGGAGGAGGACGAGCGTCGGGTCGTCCTCGTCGCCGGCTTCGACGTACGAGACGTCCATACCGCGCCAGCGGTACGTCCCGTGGTTTCCGGAGAGCGGCGGTTCGAGGGGACCCACGCGTTTCGAGAGGGCGGCGTTGGTCGCGGCGGCGAGACCGACGCCCGCTGTGGCCAGTCCGATGGCTCGTCGGAGTTTCATGTCACGTAGATGGTGCGCGGTGGCCTTAATTCGCCCGCCCGTGGCGGGGTGACGGGTGACGGGCAACGGGCGGAACGCGGCGAGCGTCCCGCCCGAATCGCGGCCGTCTCGGTCGTCTCGGCGTCAGCCGTCTCAGCGTCAGTCGTCTCGACCGTCCAGACACTCCCGGAACGGTTCGAGCACGTCTTCTGCGACCGCGTAGGGGTCGGTCTCCTTTTCGACGACCGCCTCGGCGAACGCGTCGACCCCGCCGCGGCGGTCGAGCTCGGCTTCGAGGAGCCGGTTCACGTCGCTTCGGAGGAGCTGTCGAATCTCCTCTCCCGCGCGCTTGCGGGCCTTCTCCGCCAACTCGCCGGAGGCGTCGAGGTAGTCGCGGTGGTCGTCCAGCGTCTCGACCAACTCGTTGATTCCCTCGCCGGTCGTGGCGACGGTCTCGAGGACCTGTGGCGTCCAGACGGGCGGTTTGTCGCCGTCGGAAGGGTCATCCTCGGCGTCGACGTCGGTTTCGGCATCGCTCGCGTCCGCGTGCCCGCCGTGTCCGTGGCCGGCGTCGTCGAACGCCTCGGCCCCGTGGTGGCCCGTATCGAGGTTCGCCCGCGGGTCGTCGCGGAGGTGGATCATCTCCTGTAGTTCGGCGACGGTGCGCGACGCGCCCTCCATGTCGGCCTTGTTGACGACGAACAGGTCGCCGATTTCGAGGATGCCCGCCTTGAGCATCTGCACGTCGTCGCCGCTGCCGGGTTGGACGAGGACGACGACCGTGTCCGCGGTCTTCACCACGTCCACCTCGTTTTGCCCCGCGCCGACGGTCTCGATGATGATGCGGTCTTTCCCGAAGGCGTCGAGCGCCTTCACGGCGTCCGCGGTGGCGGTCGAGAGGCCGCCGAGTTGGCCGCGGGCGCTCATCGACCGGAAGAACACGTCCATGTCGCCGACGTTCGAGGCCATGCGGATGCGGTCGCCGAGGACGGCCCCGCCGGTGTACGGCGAGGAAGGGTCCACGGCGATGACGCCGACCGTTTCCCCTTGGTCGCGGTAGTACTTCGCAAGCTTGTCGACGAGCGTCGACTTGCCGGCACCCGGACTGCCCGTGATGCCGACGACGGAGGCGTCGCCCGTGTGGGCGTGGAGTTCCGAGACGATGTCCCGGTAGCCCGGCGACTGCGATTCGATTTTGGTGATGGCCCGCGCGAGCGCCCGGTGTTCGCCGTCGAGGAGTCGCTCGACGAGGTCGGATTCGACCGCCCGGCTCATCGTCACGCTCGCTCGGGCGCGTTTTCCTTCACGAAGTCGATGGTCTCCTGCATCGGCGTGCCGGGACCGAAGATGGCGTCGACGCCCTGTTCGAGGAGTCCCGGCCGGTCTTCTTCGGGGATGATGCCGCCGACGATGACGAGCGTGTCGTCGAGCGCGCCGTACTCTTCGAGGCCGGCCATCACCTTCGGGACGAGCGTGTTGTGCGCGCCGGAGAGGATGGAGATACCCAGTACGTCCACGTCCTCCTGGACCGTCGCCTGAATAATCTCGTCCGGAGCGCGATGCAGTCCGGAGTAGATGACTTCGAATCCCGCGTCGCGGAAGGCGCGAGAGATGACGTGTGCACCGCGGTCGTGGCCGTCCAGTCCCACCTTCGCGATGAGACACCGGATCGTTCGCTGTTCGGAGTCCGCGCTCATAGACGGGGATTCGATGTCCCGCGCTTTGACTCTAACGGAAAATAAGGCAGGTCCGATTCAGTCGTCCGCGGCGGGCGCGCTCCGGACGTACTCGTCGAGGAAGTCGGCTATCTGGGAGTACGCCTCGATGCGGTTCTCCAACTTCGAGAAGCCGTGGCCCTCGTCGTCGAAGATGAGTTCGCGGACGTGGGCGTGTTCTCTGGCCTCCTCGACGAGTTGGTGGGCCTCGCTGACCGGTACCCGCGGGTCGTTCTCGCCGTGGAGGACGAAAAGCGGCGCGCGAATCTTCTCGACGTTGTTGATGGGCGAGATGGATTCGAGGAACTCGCGGTCGTCTTCGAGCGACCCGTACTCCGCCTCGCGGAGTTCGCGCCGCCAGTCGCCCGTGTTTTCGAGGAACGTCACGAAGTTGGCGATGCCGACGATGTCGACGCCGGCGGCCCACAGGTCCGGGTACTCGGTCATCGCCGCGAGCACCATGAACCCGCCGTACGAGCCGCCCATGGCGACGATTTTGTCGGGGTCGACGGCCGGGTGGTCGTGGAGCCACTCGACGGCGGCCTCGATGTCGGCGACGGAGTCCATCCGCTTTTCCACGTCGTCGAGGTGGCCGTAGGCCTTCCCGTAGCCCGCGGAGCCGCGGACGTTCGGCTCGAAGTAGGCGTAGCCCCGAGAGAGGAAGTACTGTTTGACCGACGAGAACGACGGCCTACGTTGGGACTCCGGCCCGCCGTGGATGTCCACGATGACGGGCGTCTCGCCCTCGGGTGACTCCTCGGGGAGCGTGAAGAACGCCGGGATGTCGCGGCCGTCGAACGTCGGGTACCGGACGAGTTCGGGCGAGACGAACGTATCGCGCGGGATGCCCGCCGTCGCCGCGAGCGTCCAGCGTTCGGCGTCGCCCGTGGCTAACTCGACCACGTAGACGTTCGCGGTGTCGGCGCTGGCGGTGACGGTGACCGCGGCGCGCTCGCCGTCCGGCGAGAACGAGACGCCGCCGGCGACGCCGTTCGGCAGGTCGGGCTGGGGGAGCAAGTCGATTCGGTCGGGCGCGGTGAGTTCTCCGAAGGTGAGTTCCGTGTACCCCTCGACGTTCCGGGAGTAGACGAGCCGGCGCGAGTCGTGGTCGATGCTGATGCCCTCGAGTTCGTGGTCGCCGCCGGTATCGACGGTGGTGAACTCCCCGGAGGCGAGCTCGTAGCGGACGAGTTCGAGCGTGTCGCTCCCGCGGTCGGTCACCATGTAGACGTTCTCGCCGTCCGGCCCCCACTCGGGGCTCTGGAAGCGGACCGTCCCCTGATGCGGCGTGATGTGGGTCAGTTCCCCCGTGGCGAGGTCGAGGACGGACACGTCCTGGTCGAAGTTCGAGTACGCCTCTTGGACGATGAGCTTCGAGTCGTCGGGCGACCATCCGCCGACGGTGAGCCAGCCGTCGCCCTCGTGGACGAGTTCGGCGTCGGTGCCGCTCCCGTTTCGGGCCTGCACGTACACGTCGAAGACGGCGTTGTCGCGGCGGTTGGAGGTGAACGCGAACCGCTCGCCGTCGCGGCTCCAGCCGCCCCAGCGGTGCTTGGCGTCGGGGTGTTCGGTCAGGTTCTCGATGACGCCGGTGTCGGGTTCGAGCCGGAACAACTGCGCGCGCTCGTTGCCGCCTTTGTCCATGCCGAAGGCCAGTTCGGGGCGTTCGGGCGACCACGAGGCGAAGGTGACGCGCTCCTCGTAGAACGTCCGCTGTTCGGGCCACGCGCCGGGCGAATCGACCGTCCAGACCTGCGGGACGCCCGTCGTGTCCATGAGGAACGACAGGCGCTCGCCGTCGGCCGAGAAGGACGCGCCGTAGGCGCTCCTGATGTTCAGGTAGCGCTCGATGTCGTACGTTCGCATACCTCGAATTGTCCCGGCGACGAGAAATCGGTTTGGGTGTCAGAAGTCCGAAAGCCGCGTGTCCTCGCGGTCGGTCCACCCGCGCATCTTCGCGTACGCCTCCGGGTTCGTCGGCACGCCCTCGGTGTTGAGCAGGCGCTCCGGGTACAGTTCGAAGGCGATACCGATGAGTTGGTACTCCAGTTCTTCGAGGTAGGGTCGCGTGTCGGGGTACGGTCCCTCGGTGCCGACCGCCCACGGCTCGACCCAGAAGTACACCGGTTCGCGGAGCCGCGGCGGGTCTGTCGAGGTGAACAGCGCGTCCACCCAGCGGTCGTACTTCCCCGGCCCGTCGCCGCGGAAGACGGCCGACGAGAGGTCGCCAAAGTGGTAGTAGTTCCCGTAGCCCCAACGCGCGAGCTTTCCGTCGTTGGTGTCGACGTTTCGCAGGTTGCTGTTGAGGTCGGTGCCGGACGCGCCGAACTTCCCGCACTTGCCGAGGTATCGGGGGACCACCTCGTCGCCGTCGAGGGTGTACATCATGTAGACGAGCCCCTCGTAGCGGCCCTCGCGTCGGTCGTAGTCGGCGACGACGCGGCCGCCGGCCTCGCGGAGTCGCCGCTCCATGCGCTCGCCGCGGCGGAGTGTCCGCCGGCCGGAACGGCCGTACGCGATGGTCTCGACGGTCCCGTCGGCGGCCGTCTCGAAAAGTGAAATCGGGTCCGCGGCGTCGACGAAGCGGTCGACGAAGCGGTCCCAGAGCGCACGTTTCGTCTCGGTCACGCGACGACCGAACTCAGATCATGTCTTCGGCCTTGAGGCCGGCGATGATGTCGTCGACGAGGCTCTCGGCGTCCTCGTACGGGAAGTCCTGGTGCTTGCCGAGCTTCGCGGCCAGCTCCATCGCCGTGATGGTCACGTCGTCGGCCTTGAACTTCGTGCCCGGACCGTTCGGGAGCGCGGGGACGAGAGACATCTGGTTCTTCACGGGGAAGTCGGCGTTCGCGAAGGCGTCCATGAACTGCTCGCGGAGCTGAGATTCGGTGTCGGACATACCGTGTACCTACGTAGAGAGGTGGAAAAGGGTTCCGGAACAATAATGAATATATTTAGAGTTCTTTGCGAGACGGCGCGGCGGCCCGTCGAGTGTCGGCACGCTCGCCCGGGACTGATGGACTTATCTACAACGGCAATTCATGCACTCGCATGGACTTCGACTTCGACCGTCTGAAGCAACTCACCGAGACCAGCGGTGTCCCCGGCTACGAGGACCGAATCCGCGCGCTCGTCCGCGAGGACCTCGAAGCGACGACCGATTCCATCCGCGTCGACGCGATGGGGAACGTCGTCGGCACCATCGAGGGCGAAGGCGACTACGAGGTCGCCGTCGCCGCCCACATGGACGAGATCGGCTTCATGGTCCGCCACGTCAACGACGAGGGCTTCCTGCAGCTCGACGCCCTCGGCGGCTGGGACCCCCGCGTTCTGAAGGCCCAGCGCGTGACGGTTCACACCAAAGACGAGGACCTCACCGGCGTCATCGGCTCGGTTCCCCCGCACACGCTGACTGAGGAACAGAAGAAGAAAGAGCCGAAAGTCGAGGACGTGTACGTCGACCTCGGCCTCCCCGCCGAGACCGTCGAGGAGACCGTCTCCGTCGGCGACCTCGTGACGATGGAGCAGACGACCGTCCGCATGGGGAACCACGTGACGGGCAAGGCCATCGACGACCGTGTCTGCCTGTTCGCCATGCTGGAGGCCGCCCGGCGCATCGAGAACCCCGAGGTGACGGTCCACTTCGCCGCGACGGTCCAGGAGGAAGTCGGCCTCCGCGGCGCGCAGGCGCTCGGCGTCGACCTCGACCCCGACCTCGCGCTCGGCCTCGACACCACCGTCGCCAACGACGTGCCCGGCTTCGACCCCGCCGACCACGTCACGAAACTCGGCGAGGGCGCGGGCATCAAACTCAAGGACTCCAGCGCCATCGCCAACCCGAAGGTCCACCGTCGCCTCCGGAGCGTGGCCGAGGACAACGACATCGCCTACCAGATGGAACTGCTCCCCGCGGGCGGCACCGACACCGGCGGCTTCCAGAACAGCTACGGCGCGAAGCCCGTCGGCGCGATTTCGATGCCGACGCGCTACCTCCACACCGTCACCGAGAGCGTCCACGAGGACGACGTGGTCGCCTACATCGACCTCCTGACGGCCTTCTTGGAGAGCGAGACGGGCGAGTTCGACTACACGCTGTAGGCAACCCCGCGAGGCGGTCCCTGTGGCGACCCCCGTTGTCGCGCCCGGCACCGCGGGGATACCCCCCTATATCGAGGCGCGGCACCCCCGACCGGCGGACGAGAACCAAAGTATTCACTACAGGCCCACACCAAGCGGCGGACATGACCGACGGCAACGTGGATATGTCTCGGCGGGCGTTCCTCGGGGCGGCCGCTGGCGGCGCGGCGGTCGCCGCCACTTCCGGCACGGCCGCGGCGCAGACGGAAGAACCAGACTTCGGTGGCTACCTCGACGGCATCGACGGAGGCTACGAAGACCTCCGCGGCCAGAGCGAGGTCACCATCGAAGTGGGCGCGGAAGGTAACGGCGGCGCACTCGCGTTCGCGCCCGCCGGCGTCTGGATAGACACCGGAACGACCGTGACGTGGGAGTGGACCGGCGAGGGCGGCGGCCACAACGTCGTCGCGAGCGAGGGCGCGTCGCTCGACTCCGGCGCGGCCGTCTCCGAGGCCGGAAGCACCTACGAATACACCTTCGAAGAGGGCGACGCGGGCATCACCAAGTACCACTGCGTGCCCCACGAGGCGCTCGGCATGCTCGGCGCGGTCGCCGTCGGCGGCGACGTGCCGACCGTCAGCACCGGCGGTGGCGGCGGACCGAGTCTCCCGCAGGTCCCGGACAGCGCGAAGTCCCTCGGCGTGGCCACGACGTTCGCGATGGTCGCGACGCTCGGCCTCGCGTACTTCTTCATGAAGTACGGTGGCGACTACGACGTTCAGGACTGACGCGGTCGTCACTCCTCTCGATTTTTAGCAGTTCCGAGCGGCCGCACTCGCTCGGGTTCGGTCGACGCGGCGGCGACCCGGTCAGAAGAAGCCGTAGTCGTCGCGCTCGGCCTCGTAGACCGACTCGTACTGCTCGATGACCCGCCGGTAGTCGTAGCGCGCGAAGTCGTCGTCGACCGTCTCGTGATCGTACCGACGGGCGGCGACGATTTCGTCCGCGAGTTCCTGCGGACTCGTGACGAGCGACCCTCGCTCGCGCCCCTCGACGAGTTCGTGGGCCGACGACCGAGCCTGATACTCGACGATGGACACACACCCGCAGGCGAGCGCCCACAGCAGGTTCGTGGCGAAGGGTTCGACCGTCGCGGTCTGCGCGAAGACGTGCGCGCCCTTCATGATGGGAACCGCCTCGTCCGCGGGGAGGTCGCCGAGGAACTCCACACGGTCGTCGATGCGGAGGTCGCGGGCGGTCTGTTCGGCCGTCGAGCGCTCGGGGCCGTCGCCGATGACGGCGGCGGACCAGCCCTTGTCGCGGAGTTCCGCGAGCGCGAGGAGGAAGCTCTCGACGTTCGCGTGCTCGTCGAGGTCGCGGGCGTACACCACGTCCGCGCGCTCCTCGGCGTCGGCGCTCCGGACGAGGTCCATGCTGATGGGTTCGGGGACGAGGTGGGTCGCGTCGACCGACGCGCCGAGTTCGCGGACCTGCGTGCGGACCATCTCCGAGGGGACCAAGACGGCGTTCGGGGCCTTCGCCGCCCGCCGGTAGGCCCGCGAGCCGCCGCGGTCGTCGCGGGTCCACCAGTCGGCGACGACCGGCGTCCGGAGGAACCGCGCCGCGGTCTTGACCGCCGCGATGTGCGACGGCGGGTAGCTCGCGACCTGAATCACGTCGGGAGACACCTCGCGGAGGGCGAAGGGAACGCGGGAGGCGAAGCCGCCGACGGAGGGCGCGTCGGTCACGCGGTGATAGGTCACCCCGTCCTGTTTGAACTCGACGACCTCGCCGTCCCACCACTTCGCACAGAGCACCGTCACCTCGTGGTCGCGCTCGGCGAGGAGTTCGGCCGTCCGTCGGAGCCGTCTGGTCGCTCCCGTCTCCTCGTGGTGCGTCGTGTACATCGAGACGAGCGCGACTCGCATATTCGCCGCCACTACGCCGCGCAATAAAAATCCACAGTTTTCGAGGGCGCGACACGAGCGACCGCCGGAGCGCCGACAGAACGGAGCACGGTCCGGCGACGCGCCTCAGAGCCCGACGGTGGGTGCGACGAGCGCGCCCGCTGACTCGACGGCGGTGACCGTGTACTCCCAGCTGTAGATGTGGTTGAGAAGCAGGTACGTCACGACGCCGAGGGCGAGCGAGACGAGCCACGCGCCGGCCGCGATGCGGCCGACTTTCCGGTGGGGCGTCTCGGCCCGGAGTTCGCGTTCTGAGTGGGTTATCCCGAGGATGAGCGCGTAGAGGACGACCGGCACCGAGACGATAGAGAGGATGATGTGAATCGCCAGCATCGCCAGATACGGATAGTACGCGAACGCGGGGCCGACGAACTCCTTGGTGCCGCCGCCGCCGATTTTCGCGAGGTACATCACGAGGAAGACGAGGATGAGGCCGAACGACGTGACCATCGCGGCCGCGTGCTTCTTGACCTCGTCGCGGCGAATCCAGCGCCAGCCCGCCGCGATGACGAGGACGTTCACCGTGTTCACGACGGCGATGGCGTCGGAGAGGAGGTTCACCTGTGGGAGCGACAGGTCGGGAAAGACCCTCCCGGGGACGACGCCGAGGAAGGTCCCGATGACGAGGGCGTACCCGACGACCGAGAGGACGGCGGTCGCGGCCGCGGGGTGTTCCTTCAGCGGGTTGTCTGCACTCGCAGTTGCCATGGCCGGGGGTTGGGAAGACGGCGTATTCCGTCTTCGGGTTCCGGACGGCGTTTGAGAGCGGAACCACCAAGACTCGACTCAATCGAGTGACCGTGCGAAGTCGACTTGCTTCGGTCAGAACTCCGTGCCACGGAGTCCCGAGCGCACCACGTCGTGTGACACGAACGTGCTGTCCCACGAGCGAGGCCGGAGGCCGAGTCTCGTGGCTTTTTCCCGCCAGGTTTTTGCGCCGGGTGGTCGCCCCGCGACCCGAGGCGTAAAAAGGTGGGTTTAGATGACGCCGGTGATGGTCGCGGCCTCGATGGCCGCCTCCTCGCTCACGCCGTTGCCGAGAATCGTGTAGCGGTCGCGAATCTCGTGGGCGGTCGTGAGCGCCTCGATAATCGTCTCGTCGTCGATGCCGAGTTCGTCCGCGGTCGTCGGCGCGCCCATCGTCGACAGGGCGTCGCGGATGTCGGTCCACTCGCCGCGTGCGCCGCTGTGGAAGTACTCGGTCATGATGGAGCCGACGCCGACCTGATGGCCGTGGAGGGCGCTCCCGGGCGCGATGCGGTCGAGCTGGTGCGAAAAGAGGTGCTCCGCGCCCGACGCGGGCCGCGAGGAGCCGGCGATGGACATGGCGACGCCCGAGGAGACGAGCGCCTTCGTCACTATCCACGCGGACTCTTCGAGCCCCGGCTTAATCGAGTCGGCGCTGCCGACGAGCATCTCGGCGGTCATCTGCGAGAGCGCGCCCGCGTATTCGGAGTACTCCACGTTCTTCAGGCGGTGGGCGAGTTCCCAGTCTTTGACCGCGGTGTAGTTCGAGATGATGTCGGCGCAGCCGGCGGTCGTGAGCTCCCACGGGGCCTCCGCGAGCAGCTCCGTGTCGGCGACGACCGCGAGCGGCGGGTCGGCGGCGACCGAGTGGCGGGTGTCGCCCTCGGGAATCGACGACCGACCCGAGACGATGCCGTCGTGGCTCGCCGCCGTCGGGACCGAGATGAACCCGCAGTCGAGACGGTCGGAGGCCATCTTCGCCACGTCGATGGGCTTGCCGCCGCCGAGGGCGATGAGGTAGCCCGCGTCGGCCTCGCGCGCCGCGTCGACGACGCGCTCGACCGACTCGAAGCTCGCGCGGTCCAAGGAGACGGACGAGATACCGTCGAACTGCTCGCGAACCCGGTCGCCGGCGATGCGGTTCGGCGACGGACTCGTGACGAGAAACGGCTCGCCCGAGAGGTACAACTCGTCGACCGCGGCCGAGAGGTCGTCGAGCACGCCGTGGCCCTGAAGGACGCTCCGGGGCAGCTTTATCCACGTCGATTTGTCGAACATACGCGGAAATCGGCCACGGCGGTTCATAGTGTTTCTCGTCTCGACGGCCGGCCCCCCGTCGGTTCTACCACCCCGACTACGACACGGGAGCGAGGTTTCGCCCGACTGTTGGGACAGTATCTCAACGTACCGAACCGTAGTTTGATTTATCACGTTTCGCTTCGCACGAAAGACACCCGCAGACGCGCGGGTAGACAACCCATGGCACACAGACGGCAGTTCCTCGCGACGACAGCAGCAGCGCTCTCCGGACTCGCGGCCCTCGGAAGCGGTCCCACGGCCGCCGCGTCGGTCCCCCACGTCTCGACGCGCGACCACTTCGACGACGACGGCTCGCTCGCGTCCGGTCACACCGCCCGCGGCTACGACACCTCCGGCGACGTGCCCGGCGTCGACGCCGGTTGCGCCTCCGACCTGACCGTGTTCGTCCACGGCTGGGACAAGGACGGCGACGACCCCGAGGCGGCCGCCCTCGACAAGATAGCGACGGCCGACGCCGAACTCTCCGCCGCCGGCTACGGCGGGACGGTCGTCGGCTACACGTGGGACAACGACAAGGGCGGCGGCTGGGACTACGGCTGGGCCGAGTCGCAGGACATCGCCCAAGCGAACGGCCGCAAACTCGCGCAGTTCGCCGTCGACCTCAAGGCGGCCTGCCCGGGCGCGACCCTCCGGTTCGCCAGCCACTCGCTCGGCGCGCAGGTCGTCTTCAGCGCGCTCCGAACCCTCGACGGCCGAAGCGACTGGACCGACCCGGGCCACGAGGTGGCGACCGTCCACCCGTTCGGGGCCGCGACCGACAACGAGGTTCCCGGCGAGGAAGAAGGGCGAGCCACCTACGAGGCCATCCGCGACCGGACCGGCCACGTTCACAACTACTACAACGAGGCCGACGACGTGCTCCAGTGGGTGTACAACACCATCGAGTTCGACCAGGCCCTCGGCGAGACGGGCCTCGAAGACGGCGACACGCCACCCGCGAACTACACCGACCACGACGTGGAGGGACAGGTCGGCGACGACCACAGCAACTACCTGAACACGATTGCCGACGACATCGTCGGCGACATGTAGCGGCTCAGAAACACATTTTTCCGCGCTTCAGAGCGCGAGCGACCGCACCGCGTCCCAGATGAAGACGAGCGACTGCACCGCATCCCAGATGAAGACGACGCCGAACCCGCCGAGAACGACGGCGCTGACGGCGGCGACGGCCGGCGCGAAGGAGTCGACGCGCTGTTCGGCCGCGACGAGCGCCGCGGGGAACCCGGTCACCCAGAGCGCGATACCGCCGAAGAAGCCGAGGATGAGCGCCGGGCTGCCCGTCTCGACGATGAGCAGGTTCGACAGCGACGCGCCGAGATAGGGCGTGTGGGCGAGCACGTCGACGGTCCCGGTTTCGAGCAGGCCGACGCCGATGGTGAGCCAGAACAGAATCTGGTAGGGGTTCGTCAGCGCGAGCACGAACGCCTTCGTGAACCCGGCGCTGTCCTCGTCGGGGTCGGCGGCCTCGCGGAACGTGGTGTCCATCTCCTGTGCCGCGCCGTAGGCGAAGTAGAGCATGAGGACGCCCCCGGCACCGACCATGACGGCCTGCACCGTCGGGAACTGCTCGACGAACGCGACGAGGCCGAGCGCCGCGAGGACGAAAAACAGCGCGTCGGCGCTCATCGCGCCGAGCCCGGCCCGAGCGCCCGCGGTCCACCCGCGGACGACGCTCTCCTCGGCGATGACGGCGTTCATCGGGCCGGGCGGCGCGGCGAGGGCCAGCCCGAACACCAACCCGGCACCCAAGGACGGAAGGAGGGTAGACATGGCTCTCTCTTGGGCGCGATGCCGTGAAAAATGGCGCGGAAGCGACGGCGCGGGGGAGTTAGACGCCCCGCGGCAGGTGGGGCTGACCGGGGGATTCGGGACGTCTACCGTCCGGTCAGACCAGCGCGAGGACGGCGTCGCTGACGGTGCCGACGAGCGTCTCCCAGACGGAGAAGCCGGTGGCGATGGCGAGCAGGGTGTCGACGGCGAAGAAGCCGAACAGGGCGGCCGCGCCGAGGTACGCCTTGCGCGTGTCGACCCGGCCCGAGAAGCGGTGGAAGAAGTACGCGTTGGCGATGCTCACGGGGATGATGGCGAGCATCTCACCCACCCAGATGGCCGAGGTCGCGCCGTACTGCAGGGCCAGTCCGATGGTGACGACTTGGGTCTTGTCACCGAACTCGCCCGCGGCCATCATGGCGAAGATGGGCAGAAAGCCGCCGAAGCCCTGCGTCGACAGTTCGCGGCCGAACACCGTCGGCGCGTCGTCGAACCCGGAGACGCCGCCGTCGGTGGTCGCGACCTCGATCCCCGCGGACGCGTCGGGCGCGGAACGGTAGAGCAACACCGCGAACGTGGCGAACAGGACGGCGGTGATGGCGTCGAGCGCGGCCGGCGGGAGCGCGCTCTTGAGCGCCTGCCCGAGCATGATTTCGAGGGCCGTCCAGAGTGCGAACGCCGACCCCGCGGCCGCGACGACGACCTTCGGGTCGAAGCGGGTCGAGAGGCCCGCGATGATGAACTGGACCTTCTCGCCCGGCAGGACCGCAAGTTGGGAGACGAGGGCGATGACGAGAATCTCCCACCAGCCGGTCACGCAGGCGACACCTCCTCGCTACTCGGCTCGTCGGGCGGTCGGACGCGAATCGTTCGGGCCACGGACTCCGGGAGACTCTGCTCGCGACCGTCGTCGCCGACGCGCACCGTCACCATCCCGAAGGGGGCGATGTCAGTCACTTCGATGGTCGTGCCGGGTGTGACGCCGGCCTCGGAGAGGTACTCCAACTCCGCGGGGTCGCGGTCGCTGACGCGGGCGACCACGAGGCGGTCGCCGACCTCGCACTCGGAAAGCGCCGACAGACCCGAGGAGTCCGGCGGCGTGAGGTCGGCGCTCGGGATGGGGTCGCCGTGGGGGTCGACCTCGGGTTCGCCGAGGGCGGCCGCGACCCGCTTTTCGAACTCCTCGCTGATGTGGTGTTCGAGCGCGTCTGCCTCGTCGTGGACCTCGCTCCACGAGTAGTCGAGGTGCTCCGTGAGATACGCCTCCAAGAGGCGGTGGTGGCGGAGGACTTCCAGCGCGACGGTCTCGCCTTCCGTGGTCAGTTCGACGCCTTTGTACTTCTCGCGGTCGACCAGCCCGCGGTCTTCGAGCTTTCCGACCATGCTCGTCACGGTCGGCGGCGTCTTCCCGAGGTACTCCGCGATGTCGGAGGTCGAAACCGGCGGCCCCTGCTCCATCTGGAGCGTGTAGATTGCCTTCAGGTAGTCCTCCATCACGTCGCTCAACATACCACGGATTAGATGCGTCTAAAGTAAAAGTCTGATGGAGGTAACGTGGGCGTTCGAACGGGGAACCAGCCGGCCGAAGCGGTCCTCAGACGCCCTGTCCCATCAGGTGACTGCGGAGGATGTCGGCGTTCTTCGTCCCGGATTCGGTGTTGACGACGACGACCGTGTCGTCCTCGTCGAACTCGTCCGCGAGTTCCCACGCGCCGGCGAGCGCGACGCCGCCCGCGGGGCCGACCTCGACGCCGGCGGACTGAGCGGCAGTAACGGCGGATTCGAGCGCGTCGTCGTCGCTGACGGCGACGGCCACACCGCCGGACTCGCGGACGGCGCGGAGCGCGAGCGACCCGCCCGCAGGGTCGGGGATTTCCAGTTCGCCGACGATGGTGTCCGGGTGGTTCCACGCCTCGTGAGCGTCGCTGTCGGCCTCCCACGCGGTGGTGACCGGCGAGCACCCGACGGACTGCGCGGCGACGAGTTTGGGGGCCGACTCGACCAGTCCGAGTCCGACGAGGTCGGAAAAGCCCTTGTAGACGCCGTAGGCGAGTTCGCCGGTCGAGACGGGGACGACGACCCAGTCGGGCACCGACCAGTCGAGGCGCTCTGCGACCTCGTAGGCGATGGTCTTCGCGCCGTCGTGGCGGTAGGGATTGTCGAACTCCTGCAGGGTGTACCAGTCGCTTTTGAGCTGTTCGTGAAGCGCCGAGAGGGCGGCGGGGTAGCGCCCGCCGACGACCTTCATCTGGCCGCCGTGGACGTTCACCATGGCCTTGTTCGGGAACGGCGTCCGCGAGGGGACGAAGCCGTAGGAGCGAGCGTCCACGAGGCCCGCGTAGGAGGCCGCCGACTGCGCGCCGTTGCCGGGCGAGGCGTGCGCGACGACCTCGGCGTCGGCCTCACGCGCGGCGGTGACGGCGAGCGAGAAGCCGCGGTCGAGAAACGTCCCGGTCGGGTTTCGGCCCTCGTCCTTGATGAGGAGCGAACCGACCTCGGCCTCCTCGCCGAGCGCGTCGGCCGAAACAAGCGGCGTCGCGCCCTCGTTGGCCGTCACCGGCTCCGCGAAGGGGAGCAGTTCGCGGTAGCGCCACATCGTATCGAAGGGGCGCTCGGCGAGCGTCTCGGCGTCCCACTCGACCGCGTCGAGGTCGTAGGTGGGGTCAAGCGGCGCGTCGGCGTCGCTCGCGCCGGTCGCGTCCGCGTCGTACTCGTCGCCGGTCTCCGTGCACACCAGCCCGGAGAAGGTGTCGGACGTCTGCATGGGCGGGGCTTACGGGGGGAGGGACTAAGCCCTTCCCGTCGGTCGATGGCCGCCACCCGTAGCGGCTTTGTGTCGCCCGTCCGAGAGGCGAGGTATGGACGATAGCCACATCGCGGTCGTCGGCGCGGGCCTCGCTGGCCTCGTCGCCGCGCGACACCTCGCCGCCGCCGGGGCCGACGTGACCGTCGTGGAGCGGCGCGACGGCGTCGGCGGACGGGTCCGCACCCGGACGAAAGACGGCTTCACGCTCGACCGCGGGTTCCAGGTCCTCATCACCGACTACCCCGCGGTCCGACGGGAACTCGACCTCGACGCCCTCGACCTCCGGCGGTTCACGCCCGGCGCGACCATCTGCCGACCGAGCAGACGCGCGGTCCTCTCGGACCCCTTCCGCGACATCGGGAGCCTGTTCGAGTCCGTCCGCAACCCGGAGGTGACGACGAGCGACAAGCTCCGGACGCTGGCGCTCAGACAGGACGTGAGCACCCGCGACGAGGAGGGAATCTTCGCCTCGGCGGACCGGAGCATCCGGTCGTATCTCCGCGACTGGGGCTTCTCCGAAGACTACATCGAGCACTTCGTCGCGCCCTTCTACGGCGGCATCACGCTCGACCGCTCGCTCTCCTCGTCGAAGCGGGTGTTCGAGTACACCTTCAAGATGCTCTCGACGGGGAGCACCGCGGTCCCCGCGGCGGGGATGCAGGCGGTTCCCGAGCAACTCGCCGACGCCGCCCGCGACGAGGGCGCGACCGTCCGCCTCGGCGAGCGCGTCGAGTCGGTCGAGTCCGACGGCGACGGCGCGGTCGTCACCACGGGCCGCGAGTCGCTCGAAGCCGACGCGGTCGTCGTCGCCACCGACCCCAAGGAGGCGCGCCGACTGACCGGGGTCGGGTCGATTCCGACCGAGGCTCACGGCTGTGTCACCCAGTACTACACGCTCCCGAGCGGGAGCGGCCTCGACGCGGGCAAGCGCATCATGCTCAACGCGCCGAGTCCCGACCCCAACACGGTCGTCCCGCTGTCGACCGTCGCGCCGGAGTACGCCCCGCCGGGCGCTGAACTCCTGAACGCGACGTTCCTCGGCGCGGCCGCACAGGACAACTCCGAGGAAGAACTGTTCGAGAAGACTCGGCGGACGCTCGAAGCGTGGTACCCCGACCGCTACTTCGAGGACCTCGAACTCCTCCACACCGACTACATCTCCTTCGCGCAGTTCGCCCAACCGCCGGGCGTCCACGAGTCGCTTCCGGACGCCCGCGACGCCCCCGGCCGGGCGTACCTCGCCGGCGACTACACCGCGTGGTCGTCGATTCAGGGCGCGATGCGGAGCGGGAAAGAGGCGGCCGACGCCGTCCGCGACGACCTCTCGTCGTAGCTCGTCACGGCCTTCGCCGTCGCTTTTCGACCCGAGGTCCGCCACAGAAAATCAGAGCATCCGCCGAAGCGTCCCCAGCGGCGGGAACGTGAGCGTCTCGTCCGCCTCCACGTCGCGGACGAGCGGCCTGAAGTCGTCCGCGTCGCGCACCAGCGGCGAGTCGAAGTCGGTCCCGCGCATCCCGTTTACTTCGACGCCCGCGGCGAGGCGGGTGAACGCCGGGAGCATCAGCACGTCGCCGCCGCGGTAGGCGTCGGGGCCGTAGAGGACGCAGGGCCGCCGCCGACCCTCGATAGCGAGCGTCGGGTGGTCGTGGCCGACGACGTAGCGCTCGGCGTCGCCGTCCGGTTCGCGGTGGCCGTGGCAGACGACCGTCTCGTCGGCGAGGCGGTACTCGTCGTGTACGTCTCCCGACCAGCCCTCCGCGAGCATCGTGTCGTGGTTGCCGGCGACGAACACCGGGTCGGAACCCGCGTCGACGCACGTCTCTGCGAGGACTTCGAGGGCCGCGACGTGGCGCTCCGAGACGCGGTCGAACCGGTGGAGCACGTCGCCGGCGAAGACGACCTCGCCGGGGGCGAACTCGGCGCAGTAGGCTTGCAGGCGCTCCGCGAGGTCGGTCCCCTCGCCGAGCGGAAAATCGACCGCCGACGCGTCGGCTCGGCCGACGTGGAGGTCCGAGAGGACGAGCGCGTCGGCGTCGGGAAAGAAGACGGCGCGCTCGCGGACGGAGACGCGGGTCACGACCGAGTGGAAGGGCGTCGGAGACAAATCTCCACCGGCAGCGCGCGACGAGGCGAACGCTCGCGGGAGGCCGGCGAAGTTGGGGGCAGAGCCAGCGTCGGAGCAGGGGCCTTTTTAGTCGGTGCGTCCCACGTTCGGCACATGAGCGGCGCACTGGAGGACAAGCGCACCGCGACCCGCTTTCGCATCCTCGCCGAGATAGCCGACCGGCAACCGGCCGTGAGTCAGGGCGAAATCGCCGAGGCGGTCGGGGTGACGAGCCAGGCGGTCTCCGAGTACATCCGCGACCTCGTCGAAGACGGGCTCGTCGAAAAGCAGGGCCGGTCGCGCTACCGCGTGACGAAAGAGGGCGTCGACTGGCTGTTTCAGGAGGCGCGCGCCCTCCAGCGGTTCGCCGAGCACGTCACCGACGACGTGCTGGAGAGCGTCAACGAGGACGCCGCAATCGTCACCGACGACGTCGCGGCCGGCGATACGGTGACCCTGTCGCTCCGCGACGGTCTGCTACACGCCACGCCCGGCGACGACGGGCCGGCCATCGGGGTCGCCACCACCGACGCCGAGGCGGGCGACGCGGCCAGCGTCACCGGCTTCGAGGGCGTCATCGAGATGGAACCCGGCTCGGTCCGCGTGCTGCAGGTGCCGCCGGCGCGAGTCGCCGAGGCCGACGCGGTCGACGCCGATGCGCTCGCGGCGGCGTGCGACGAGGCCGACATCGTCGTCGCCGCGGGCGTCGAGGCGGTCGTCGCCTGCCGCCACGCGGAAGTCGATGTCAGAACGTGGTTCGCGCCGGGCGAAGTCGCCGCCGACGCCGCGGCCCGCGGACTCGACGCCGCGGTCGTCGCCAGCACCGACACCGCCGGGCGCGTGACCGACGCGCTCCGCGACGCGGGCGTGCTGTTCGAAGTGACGGAGCCGTAGCTCCGCGCCGGTTTCGGGTTTTCTCGACCTCGAATTCGCCGCTTAACTCTCCGCGTGTTCCCGCGCCATCGTGTACGCCTCCCGTAGCTCCCGGAACCGCTCTCGGTCGCCCCCGTGGTCGGGGTGTACGTCTTTCACCCGCGCTCGATAGGCGTCTCTGACGGCGTCAGAGGAGGCGTTCGCGGGGAGGTCGAGCCGGTCGAACGCGGCCGACACGGGGTCGTCGAGGTCGGCCAGTTCGGGCTCGATGTCCGGCACGTCGAAGGGGAGCCGCCGGCCGAGTTGGCCGCCGGGCATCTCGTGTTCGCAGAGGACGGCGTAGACGCCGGCGCGTTCGAGGCGGAAGAACGCCTGCGCGTCGAAGGTGATGGCGACGCCGCGGTCGGGGAGGAAGAACGCCACCGTCTCGCCGCGGACCGGGCGGTCCTCGACGAACCGCTCGTCGATGGCGGTGAGGTAGTCGCGGATTTCGTGGCGGCGGCGGCCCGTCCCGTCGACGCGGGGGCCGCGGGAGACCCGCCGCTCCGGGAAGACACGACCGCCGACGACGAAGACGCCGGCGACGACGACGGAGGCGACCGCACCCGCGGCGAGGCCGACGAGGAGCCACGGCGGGAGCAGAAAGACCCACTCCGGAAGCACGCTAGAAATCACGGGACGAGCGATTATGAACCCCTCGCTGCCCGTACCGATTTGCCGCCGGCGGCCCACGCGTTGGTATGCGACCGATTCGCTTCGAGGAGGCCGACAGCGCGGAGCGCACGCAAATCGGCGAGGGACTGACGCGACCGGCCGTCGCCGCCGGGCGACTGGAGACGGGCCGCGCCGAGGGGAAGTACTTCCTCCGACACGACGACGGCTGTGCGGTCTGCGGGAAGCCGGTCGAAGCGGGGTCGCCGTTCTATCTCGACCCGGACGCCGGCGAAATCCTCTGCGAAGAACACGGACGGGCGCGCCGAGAGTCATGAGAACGGCCGTTTCCGGGTCGACGCCGCAATTTCATACTCGCCTTCGAGTGAGTTTTCATTCATACTTGTTTCGTTCGCAAACTTCTTTATCGGGGTGCGGGACCATACGAACATCACATGGCTGTAGTCTGGCTGGACGACGTACGGGCTGACGACCTCGACCTGGTCGGCGGGAAAGGCGCGTCGCTGGGCGAACTAACCGGTGCGGGGCTTCCCGTCCCGCCGGGATTCGTCGTGACGGCGGGCACGTACCGCGCGTTCATCGAGGACGCGGGCATCGACGACGAGCTGTTCGCCGCGGTCGAGGTCGACCACGAGGACTCCGAGGCGCTGCAGGCGGCCCACGAGACGGCGCACGACCTCATCATGGAGACGCCGATGCCGGACGACGTGCGGGAGGAAATCCTCGACGCCTACCGGAGCGTCGGCGAGGGCGACGCCTTCGTCGCCGTCCGGTCGTCCGCGACGGCCGAGGACCTGCCGGACGCCTCCTTCGCGGGCCAACAGGAGACGTTCCTGAACGTCACCGAGGAGGACCTCCTCGACCGCGTCAAGGAGTGTTGGGCCTCGCTGTTCTCCGAGCGCGCCATCTACTACCGCAACCGCAAGGGCTTCCCCCACGACAAGGTCGACATCGCGGTGGTCGTCCAGCAGATGGTCGACGCCGAGAAGTCCGGCGTGATGTTCACCCGACACCCCTCGACCGGCAAGAAGGAGATTATCATCGAGGCCGCGTGGGGCCTCGGCGAAGCCGTCGTCTCCGGCACCGTCTCGCCCGACAACTACGTCATCAGCCGCGAGACCGGCGAGGTCGAGACGGCGACCATCGCGGACAAGAAGACGATGTGCGTCCGCGACGAGGAGAGCGGCGAGACCGTGATGCGCGACGTGCCGAACGACCGCCGCCACGAGCGCGTCCTCACCGACGACGAGGTCTCCCGCCTGCTCGAACTCGGCGAACTGGTCGAAGACCACTACGAGACGCCGCAGGACGTGGAGTGGGCCGTCTACGAGGGCGAGGTCTACATGCTCCAGTCACGCCCGATTACGACTATCGCCGAGGCTGACGACGGCGAGGAAGACGAGAGCGACAGCGGACGTTCGCGGGCGGCCGCGACCGGCGACGACGTGCTCATCCGCGGCCTCGGCGCGAGCCCCGGCATCGCCTCCGGTCGCGCCCGCATCGTCACCAAGCTCGACCACCTCGACCAGGTCGCCGAGGGCGACATCATCGTCACCGAGATGACCATGCCCGACATGGTGCCCGCGATGAAGCGCGCCGCCGGCATCGTCACCGACGAGGGCGGCATGACCTCCCACGCGGCCATCGTCTCCCGCGAACTCGGCGTGCCCGCGGTCGTCGGCACCGGCGACGGGACGAAGACCCTCGAAGACGGCGAGGTCGTCACCATCGACGGCGACAAGGGAACCGTCCGCGAGGGCGAAGAGCCCGAGGAGAAACAGCGCCAGCCCGTCGAGGAGGCCCGCCCCAAGACGCCCGTCAAGCCGATGACCGCGACCGAGGTCAAGGTCAACGTCTCCATCCCCGAGGCGGCCGAGCGCGCCGCCGCAACGGGCGCTGACGGCGTCGGCCTGCTCCGCATCGAACACATGGTCCTGACGCTCGGCAAGACCCCCGAGCGGTTCATCGAGCAGAACGGCGAGCGCGCCTACGTGGACGAAATCGTCTCGGGCGTCCGCGAGGCCGCAGAGGAGTTCTACCCGCGACCGGTCCGCGTCCGCACCCTCGACGCGCCGACAGACGAGTTCCGACAGCTCGAAGGCGGCGAGAACGAGCCGCGCGAGCACAACCCGATGCTCGGCTACCGCGGCATCCGCCGCGGCCTCGACAACCCGAGCGTCTTCCGCCTCGAACTGCAGGCGTTCCGCCGCCTGTTCGACATGGGCTACGACAACCTCGAAGTCATGTTCCCGCTCGTCAACGACGCGGAGGACGTGCTGCGGGCGAAAGAGCACATGCGCGAGGCCGGCATCGACCCCGAAAAGCGCGAGTGGGGCGTCATGATAGAGACGCCGGCCGCGGCGCTCTGCATCGAAGAACTCGCCGACGCCGGCATCGACTTCGCCTCGTTCGGCACGAACGACCTGACGCAGTACACCCTCGCGGTGGACCGCAACAACGAGCACGTCGCCGACATCTACGACGAACTGCACCCGGCGGTGCTCAAACTCATCGGCGACACCGTCGAGACGTGCCGCGAGGTCGGCGTGAAGACGAGCATCTGCGGGCAGGCCGGCTCGAAGCCCAAGATGGTTCAGTTCCTCGTCGACAAGGGCGTCAGCTCCATCTCGGCCAACATCGACGCCGTCCGCGACGTGCAACACGAGGTCAAGCGCGTCGAACAGCGACTCCTCCTCGATTCGGTTCGCTGACCCCGGCGAACGTCGAGGGCCGACCACCCGCGTTCCGTCTTTTCTCGTCCCCGTAGCGGTGGCCGTCGGCTGGGCGACGCGGCGCAATGGAGCGGAACCGATATACTGGGTGTGGTTATAGTGGGATGCATGCAGCGCGCGGCACCGCAGGAGTTCGACCGCGTCCTCTCTTCGATGTGCACCCGACCGCACCCGGCCGCCCGGAAGGCCGCAGAGCGGTTCTTTGCCACCAATCCCGGCGACCCGGCGACCTATCAGGCCGTCGCCGCCCTCGAAGAAGACGCACTCTCGTACCTCGGCGACATCACCGGCCTCTCGACCCCCCACGGCTACGTGACGAGCGGCGGGACCGAAGCCAACATCCAGGCCATCCGAGCCGCGCGCAACCACGCCCGCGACGACGACCCGAACGTCGTCGCCCCCGAGAGCATCCACTTCAGTTTCCAGAAGGCCGCCGACGTGCTCGACGTGGAACTCCGAATCGTCCCCGTCGACGACGACTACCGCGCGAACGTCGCGGCCGTCCGCGAGGCCGTCGACGACCACACCGTCCTCGTGGCCGGCGTCGCCGGCACGACCGAGTTCGGCCGCGTCGACCCGATTCCCGAGTTGACCGCGGTCGCCCACGACGCCGGCGCGCTGATGCACGTCGACGCCGCGTGGGGCGGCTTCGTCCTCCCCTTCACCGACCACGAGTGGTCGTTCGCCCACGCGCCAATCGACTCGATGACCATCGACCCCCACAAGTACGGGCAGGCGGTCGTCCCCGCCGGCGGCCTGTTGTTCCGCGACAAGTCGGTCGTCGACTCGCTGGCGGTCGACACGCCGTACCTCGAATCCGCGTCGCAGGCGAGCCTCACCGGGACTCGAAGCGGCGCGGGCGTCGCCTCCGCGGCCGCCGCGATGCGCGAACTCTGGCCCGACGGCTACCGCGACGCCTACGAGCGCCAGCAGGCGAACGCCGAGTGGTTCTACGACGAACTCCGCTCTCGGGGCTACGACGCGGTCGAACCGGACCTCCCGCTGGTCGCCGCGAGCGTCCCCGACGAGCAGTTCGAGTCGCTCCGGGACCTCGGCTGGCGCATCTCGCGGACCGCGAGCGGCGAACTCCGCATCGTCTGCATGCCGCACGTCTCCCGCGAGTCGCTCCGGGCGTTCCTCTCGGACCTCGACGACCTCCGGTCGACCCCGACGCGCAACTGAGCCGGTCCGAACCTGAAAACTTACAACCGACTGGCTTCGACCCTCTCGTGTGTCTCTCACCGCGTTCGCATCGCTCGCAGACCTGACGCTCAGTCTGTACCCCGACTTTTCGTGGCTCTCGTCGCTCGTCGAGACGGCCACGGGCTGGGTCGGGTTGGTCATCATCTTCGCGTACTCGTTTCTCATCGCCTTCGCCCTCCCCGGCGTAAGCGAAATCGTCCTCGCCGCGCCGCTCGACCTCGGGCTCCCCTACGGCGCGAAGCTGGCGGTCATCATCCTCGTTAGCGGCGCGGGCAAGGCCGCAGGAAGCGTCTTCGCGTTCCACATCGGCCGCCAGACGAAGGAGTCGGGCTACGTCGAGCGGGCGCTCGAACGGCTCCCGGTCGACGTGATGGGCTGGACCGAGCGCAAGGCCGTCCAAATCGCACAGAACTGGGGCTTCGCCGGCCTCGCGGCCGCGCTCTGCGTGCCGGGCTTTCCCGACACGCTCTCGATTTACGCGTTTTCGGTCCTCGAAGACGACTACCTCAAGTTCGCGGCCGCGACGTTCGTCGGCTCCTGCGGTCGACTCGTCGTGACGGTCATCGGAATCGAGGCCGCGCTGGCGTTCCTCTGAGCGGAGCGCACGCGCGGGTCGGTCACCCCGCCGTCGTTGTCGCGTCGCCGTCAGTACCGCTGTCAGCCGCTCGTTTCTGCCCCCGTCGCTGTCTCCGAGGTCGCTTCGAACGACTCGACGGACGCGTAGTTGACGACGACGAACGCGACGAAGAGGATGGCTGCGAGCGCCGCGAACGACAGCGACAGCGTCCGGCACGTGGCCGCGGACAGGCCGAGGCGTCGGCCGACCGACTCGATCGCGAAGAGTCCGGCGAGCGCGAGCGAGACGCCGATAGCGAGAATCCAGCCGCCACCGAGGGGCGACTGCGGGACGAGGAGGAGGCCGTAGCCGGAGACGAACAGGCCGAGGAGGACGGCGAACACGGCGGCGAAGCCGACGCTCCGTGCGGGTTGGGAGGCGGTAGTCGTAGTCACGACGGAGAGAGCGTCGGTCGACGAGATAGCGGTTGCGTGACTCGTGTTGGCGCGTCGCCGACGCGTTCGGTCGTGACCGGTCGAGTGCGGCGGTCCCGAGCGCTCCCAACGATTTATACGCCTGCTCGGCTTCAGTACCGGTGTGACCGCGACGGGTCTCCCCGACAACATGCGTATGCGCGCGTTCTTTTAGCCGCGGGTGGACCCGCCTCCGGCCGTCGACTCGGTAACGTGAGACGACGGTCGGGTCCGGCGAACCTCGGGGCGATATCGCACCGCCAGACAGACGCATCCGAAGCGGCGGGCTTTAGGCCCGCTTCCGAGATACACGACACATATGAGTCACGAGGACTTCCCCACGGAGAAGCCAGCGGTGGTGACGTGTGGACTGCCGTACGCCAACGGCGACCTCCACATCGGCCACCTCAGAACGTACGTCGGCGGCGACATCTACAGTCGCTCGCTGCGAACACTCGGCCAAAAGACGGCCTTCGTCAGCGGGTCGGACATGCACGGCACGCCCGTCGCCGTCAACGCCGAGAAGGAGGGCGTCACGCCCGAGGAGTTCGCGCTCCGCCACCACGAGAAGTACGAGGCGACGTTCCCCCGCTTCAACATCGAGTTCGACAACTACGGCCACACCCACGACGAGACGAACACCGAACTGACCCAGGAAATCGTCCGCACGCTCGAAGCCGAGGGCTACGTCTACGAGAAGGAGATTCCGGTCGCCTACGACCCCGAAGCGGACCAGTGGCTCCCCGACCGCTTCGTCGAGGGCGCCTGTCCGTACTGCGGCGCGCACGCCCGCGGCGACGAGTGCGACGAGGGCTGCGGTCGCCACCTCGAACCCGGCGAAATCGAAGCCCCGACCTCGACGCTCACTGGCAACGCCGCGGAGTACCGCGAGCGCGAGCACAAGTTCTTCGCGGTCTCCGACCTCCAAGACTACCTTCAGGAGTTCATCGACCGCCTCGAAGGCACCTCGAACGCCCAGAACCAGCCCCGCGAGTGGATCGAGGGCGAACTGCAGGACTGGTGTATCACCCGGGACATGGACTGGGGCATCGACTACCCCGGAGAGGAGGGTGACGACCTCGTGCTGTACGTCTGGGTCGACGCGCCCATCGAGTACGTCTCTTCCACCAAGCAGTACACGGAGCGCGTCGGAGCCGACACGTTCGACTGGGAGGCCGCGTGGAAGGAGTCCGGCGACATCGTCCACATCATCGGCCGCGACATCATCCAGCACCACACCGTGTTCTGGCCGGCGATGCTCCGCGGCGCGGGCTACGTCGAACCGCGCGCGGTCATGGCCTCCGGCTTCATCACGCTCAACGGCAAGGGCTTTTCCACCTCGCGCAACCGCGCCGTCTGGGCCGACGAGTACCTCGACGAGGGCTTCCATCCCGACCTGCTTCGGTACTACCTCGCCACCAACGGCGGGGTCCAGCAGGACGTGGACTTCTCGTGGTCGAAGTTCAAAGACCGCGTGAACAGCGAACTCGTCGGTACGGTCGGCAACTTCCTCTACCGGTCGATGCTCTTCGCGTACCGCAACTTCGAGGGGACGCCGGATGTCTCCGAGTTACACTCGGAGGCCAGTGAGACGGAGTCTCGCGCTGCGGAGGTGTCCGAGGAAGTCGAAGCCCGCATTCAGGAGGCCATCGACGAGTTCGAAGCCGGCATCAACGACTACTCGGTCCGGAAGTCCGGCAACGCCGCCGTCCGCCTCGCGCAGTTCGGCAACGAGTACATCCAGCGCAACGAGCCGTGGAAGCTCACCGACGAGGACCCCGAGGCCGCGGCGCAGGTCATCCGCGACTGCGTGCAGATTGCGAAGGCCATCGCCGTGCTGTTCTTCCCCGTCGCGCCGGACAAGATGCAGGCGCTCTGGGAGCAACTCGGCGAGGACGGGTCGGTGGCCGACACCGGCGTCGACGCCGCCTTCGAGGCCCCGCCGGCGTCCTTCGGCGAGCCCGAGGCGCTGTTCGAGAAAATCGAAGACGAGCGCGTCGAGGAGCTCAACGAGAAGCTCGAAGCGCGCGTGGCCGAGACGGAATCCGAAAGCGACGAGTCCGACGAGGACGCGGAGGAGAACATGGACGCAGACTCCGACGCTGACGCCGACATCGACTTCGAACCCCTCGCCGACGACCGCATCAGCTTCGAGGACTTCCAGGGCCTCGACATCCGCGTGGGCGAAATCGTCGCCGCCGAGGGCATCGACGGCGCGGACAAGCTCGCCAAACTCACCGTCGACATCGGCGTCGAAGAGCGTCAAATCGTCGCCGGCATCAAACAGCTCCACGACCTCGACTCGCTCGCCGGGTCGAAGGTCATCATCGTCGCCAACCTCGAGAAGGCCGAACTGTTCGGCGTCGAGTCCAACGGGATGCTGTTGGCCGCGGGCGACGAGGCCGACATCCTGACCACCCACGGCGACGCCGTCCCCGGCACGAAGGTCCAGTAAGCGACCGTCCGCGACCCGATACGCGACCGCTCGCGACCCGTTTTTTCGACGCGCCGTCTCGACCGCGCCACCGCCCTCGTATCAGGCGTGGACCACAGCGCCTAACTGCGCCGACTCCCGAGCGTCGTCCATGCGAATCGGAAGACGGGAAGCGGTCGGAATCGTCGTCGCGCTCGCGGTGTTCGCGGGCGTCGTCGCCGCGGTCACGGGCGGCGGCGCTGGCACCCTGACCGTCGAGCGCGTGGACGAACTCCCGCAGGGACAGGGCGCGGTGGCCTTCGGCAACCTCGACCCCGACCAGCGCGAGACGTTCGAGGAGGCAGTCTCGACCGGCGAACCGGCGGCGATACCGAACGAGGCCGCGAGAAACGAGTTCGCCGACCCCGGCTACGTCCGGTACGACGGCGACATCTACCGGACGACCGTCTCCGGCTGAGTCGGCGTTCGACGCTCGAATCCCGCGCCACAATCGGAGCCGATTTGAGCGGCGACGATGGAGCGCCGCCATGCGACTCAGCGTGTTACTCGCCGTGGCGCTCGTCGTCTCGACGGGCTGTCTCGGCGGCACGAGCGGGACCGCGAGACTGAGCGTCGCCCGGGTCGACGACCTCCCGCAGGGCGAGGGCGCCGTCTCGTACCAGAACCTCGCGCCGGCCCAGCAGTCGGCGTTTCGCGAGGCGCTCGGAGGCGAGACCGTGACCCTCCGAGAGGGAACGGACAGAAACGAGTTCCGCGACCCCGGCTACGTCAGATACGACGAGAGAATTTACCGAACGACCATTATAGTTTCGTGAGGGCGACCGAGCGGTCAGTTCGACGGGCGAACTATAGAGAGTACGTATGCGAACCCGTTACTCGGCACCGGGTTCATCATCGGGCTTTTTTATCAGTCACTCGTAGGCGACGCCATGAGAAACGCAAAAATCGTCTGCACCCTCGGTCCCGCGTCCTTCGACCGAGAGACGATTCGCGGGCTCGCCGACGCCGGCATGAGCGTCGCCCGGATGAACGCGAGCCACGGCAACGTCGAACACCGGTCCGACGTCATCGACAGCATCCGCGCCGTCGACGACGCGACCGACGAACCGCTCGCGGCCATGCTCGACCTGCAGGGCCCCGAGGTACGAACCGCCGACATCGACGAGGACATCTACCTCGAAACCGGAAGCGAGGTCCGCTTCTACGAGGGCGACGACGCCACGCCTGAGGCCGTCGGCCTGTCGTACTCCATCACCGCCGCGGAGTCCGGCGACACCATCCTCCTCGACGACGGCCGCATCGAAGCCACCGTCGAGCGCGTCGAGGACGACTCGGTCCACGCGACCATCGTCTCCGGCGGGAAGCTCAGTTCGCGTAAGGGCGTGAACGTCCCCGGCGTCGACCTCGACATCGACCTCATCACCGACTCCGACTACGAGAACCTGAAGCTCGCCGCCAAGAAGGAAGTCGACTACGTCGCCGCCTCGTTCATCCGCGACGCGGAGGACGTTTACACCATCAGCGACACCCTCGAGAACCTCGGCGCGGAGATTCCCATTATCGCCAAAATCGAGCGCGCCGGCGCGGTCGAGAATCTCGACGAAATCATCCAGGCGGCCCACGGCGTGATGGTCGCTCGGGGCGACCTCGGCGTCGAGTGCCCTCTCGAAGAGGTTCCCATCATCCAGAAGCGCACCATCCGCAAAGCGCAGGCCGCGGGCGCGCCGGTCATCACCGCGACCGAGATGCTCGACTCGATGGTCCGCTCGCGCCGCCCGACCCGCGCGGAGGCGTCCGACGTGGCCAACGCCGTCCTCGACGGCACCGACGCCGTGATGCTCTCCGGCGAGACCGCCGTCGGCGACCACCCCGTCCGCGTCGTCGAGACGATGTCCCGCATCGTCGAGGAAGTCGAAGAGAGCCCCGAGTACGACGAGAGCCAAGAACAGCGCGTCCCGACCGCCGACGAGGGCTCCCGCACCGAGGCGCTGGCTCGCTCGGCGCGCTACCTCGCCCGCGACGTGAACGCCGCGGCCGTCGTCGCCGTCTCCGAGTCCGGTTACACCGCCCGGAAGACCGCGAAGTTCCGCCCCGGCGTCCCCGTCGTCGCCGTCACGCCGAACGACCGGACGCGCCGTCAGCTCGCCGTCTCGTGGGGCGTCTCGGCGCAGTACGCCGACTACAGCCCGAGCGTGGAGGGCGTCATGGACGACGCCGTCACCGCCGCGCTCGACGCCGGCGTCGCGGAGTCCGGCGACACCATCGTCGTCCTCTCCGGCATGATGACGGAGCTCGAAGGAACGAACACGACGAACATGCTCAAGGTCCACGTCGCCGCCGAGCCCGTCGCCACGGGTCGGAAAATCGTCAGCGGCCGGGTCGCCGGTCCCCTCTACCGCACCGAGGACGGCGACCTCACGGACGTGCCCGAGGGCGCGATTCTCGCGCTGTCCGCCGAGTTCGACGGCGAGTTCAACGGCGACGCCGACAAGCTCGCCGGCATCGTCGACGCCCGCGCGGGCATGACCGGCTACCCGGCGCTCGTCGCGCGCGAACTCGACATCCCGATGGTGTCGGGCGCGCCGCTCCCGAAGACCATCAAACAGGGCGCGACCGTCACGCTCCACGCCGAACGCGGCATCGTCTACGAGGGCGACGTCATCAGCCACGACCGCGGCAACCGGAAGTAGTGCGGTAGCCCTTTCCGGCCGCGACGCCTACCCACGATTCGATGTCCCGCGCACCCTCTCCCGAGGCCGAAGACGACCGCGACGGCGACGGCGAGTGGCGCTTCGGCGTCGACGACGTCGGCCCCGACGGCATCGTCGACGACGAACCCGAGATCGAACAGCTCCCCATCGAGCCCGGGTCACCGCGGGCCGAAAACGTCGCGTTCGTTTTCCTCGGCGTCCTCCTCGCTGTCGGGCTCATCGTCATCACCGTGTTCCCGGGCGCGGTCTGACCGCCCCACGGCGCGCCGGTCGCGAGCCGCCGCGAGGTCCGGGCTTCGACCATCCGACTTTCCGTTTTGATAATCGGGACTGTTGATTTATGTGACCCCGAGGGGAACCACCGTCAACCCCCCCGACCGGGACACACCAAATGAGTTACGCAGTCCGCGCACCCTCCGTGTTGGTCGCCGCGTTGATTCTCCTCGCGGCGCTCTGGGTTCCGACGCCCGCAGTCGCCGCCGACGAGCCGACCGCGTCGTTCGGCGAGGACGTTACCACCGTCACCCGCGGCGACGTCGTCGAGATACGCGTCCAGCACTCCCAGCCGGGCACGCTCCACATCGGCGGCGACGGCTACGGCTACCACCTGACCGTCGCCCTCGTCGGGTCGGGAACGACCACCCTGACCATCGACACCTACAACTCGACTGGCGCGCCCGAGACGTACGTCTCCGGTGGCGGCAACAAGACGCTCCACACCGGCCACCTCAGCGAGCCGATCGAGCCGGCGACGTACATGATGAACGTCACCATCGACGGCGTCGAACGCGCCATCGGCCAACTCGACGTCACGGAGCGCGGGAACACGTCGGCGACGACCAACGTCGCGCCCGCGAGCCTGAACGACTCCGACTCGTCGGTGTCGCCCGGGGACGTTCGGGGCGTGATGACCGAGCGGACGACCGTCGCCAAGGGCGACCTCGCGGTCGTCCGCCTCAACGAGAGCGGACTCGAGTCGGCGCTGAACCCGGACGACGTGACCGGCGGCGCGAACGCACGCGGCATCGAAATTACGCTGAATCAGCTCGAAGTCCGGCCGAACCGAGAACAACAGACGTTCCTCGCGACGCCGGAAAACGGGACGACGGTCGTCACCGACTTCGAAAACGACGAGGTGTTCGTCGTCTGGGACACCTCGGAACTCCCGCTGGAAGGTGACACCGAGGAGTACGAACTGCAGGTGACGCTCCGCGGCGACCACAGCGACTTCGTCGACGAGGACACCATCACGGCGCGCTCGCGGGTGCGACTCGTCGAACCGACCGTCTCCATCGAGGTGCGAAACGAGACGGTGTACCCGTGGGAGTCACTGCGGGTGAACGTCACCGGCGAGACCACCCTCGCGCCGAACAGCGTCGTCGAACTCCGGGCGCGCGCCCCCGGGCAGCCGTTCTTGAAGCTCGTGCCGATGACGGTCACGGCGAACCGGACCGTCTCGCAGAACCTCACGTTCGCGCCCGATGACCGCGGGCTCACGTTCCCGCTTTGGGTGCGCGACTACCGTGACGAGACCGAACACACGATGCGCATCCTCGACTCCGAGGCGAACCTCCGGTTCGTCGACCAGGAGACCGACGGGACGTTCGTCACCATCAGCCGGGTGAACCTCTCGGTCGGCGGATTCGTCGCCGTCGAGACCGCCGACGAGGAGCCGCTGGGGACGAGCGCGTATCTCCCGCCGGGGACGCACCAGAACGTCGTCGTGGAGTTCGACCGTCGGCAGTTGGTCGACGCGGAGTTGCTCGCCATCGCCTACGCGGACCGCGACCGCGACGGGAACTTCTCGGTCGCGGTCGACGCGCCGTACCGGACCGCTACCGACGGTAATGGTACCGACGGCAACGCGACCGCGGACGACAACGAGACGGTCGGCACCATCGTCGCCGACGACGCGATGGTCCGGCTCGAACCCGGCGCGAAGACGCCGACACCGACGGCCACGCCGACCGCGACGCCAACAGAATCGACCGCAGAAACGACAACTGAGACGCCGTTCCCGGTCGTCGAACGGACGCCGCTGGAACCGGCCGCCGCCGGAACGAACACTGGAATCCCGTTCTCGCCGGGGCTGACGGTCGTCGCGCTCGTCCTCACCGGACTGGCCGCGCGGCGACTGCGACGCTGACGAACACCGAGGCGATAAGATGACACACGACCGACGCGGACACGACCGACGACCCGCCCCCGACGGACCGGAGGGACGCGAACAGTGACGAGACTCGTCGAACTCGAACCGACGAAGTTCGTCCACTTCCTCTCGGACCTCTGGACCCAACGGAACTGGCAGACGAACGCCCAGCCCCGAGGCGAAGGTCGATACCTCGTACAGGGGCAGCGCGGCGACGGCACGAAAGGGCTCATGCTCGTGCTCCCGTCCGTCGAGACGACGGTGGGAACGGGGCACGTCAAGGGGTTCGTCGCGCACGCGAAAAAACGCGGCATCGACACCGTCGTCGTCGCCACGCAGGGCGAGTTCGACGACTCGGTCCGCGGGTTCGCCACGAACCACGACGTGACGCTGCTCGACCGCGAGGAACTCGGCGAGACCGTCGCCGACGAGGGGCTCGAACAGACCGTCAAACAGTACACGGACGGCGACGTGTTCGAGACGGCAGAGGTCGAGTTCGGCCTGCCGTTCGACCTGCCCGAACCGGTCGAGGAGGCGTTGGCGTCGCTCCCGATAGCCGCTCTCCGCGAACGGCTCGCCGGACTCACCGGCGGCGGGGGCGACGGCGGCGATTCTTCGGGCGACTCGCTCCGCGACAGGCTGCCGTCGTCGGTCGACGACCTGAAATCGGGGTCGCCGCCGAGCGTCCGCGTGGTCGTCGTCGCCGTCCTGTTGCTCGTCCTCGCGCTCGGTTCTGTGGCCGCGCTCGGGCCGATGGTGGACGGACTCGGCGGGTCGAGCGGCGGCGGAAGCGGCGTCGCCGTCTCCGCGCTCTCGGGCGCGAGCACCGACTCGGCCGACCTGGTCGCCCGGTGGAACGCGCGGACGGCAGACTCGCTTCAGGTGGGTAACCAAACGTACGCCGCGCCGGAGGGAGAGCGGTTCGTCGTCGTCGGACTCAATGCGACGGCCGCGAGCGGCTCACCCGGGAACCTACCGCAGTCGGCGCTCGTGTTCGAGTCTGACGGCGTCAGCTACGGTCACCAGCCGCTGTCGAACGCGACCGGCTTCGACAACGGCGCGCTGTTCGCTCCCGGCGAGAGCACGCACGTCTGGACCGTCTTCGCCGTGCCGACGAACGCGACCACCGGGACCGTCCTCGTCCAGCCGACGAACGAGGACACCGTGGCGTTCGTCCACGACGACACCGTCTCGACCGACCCGAACGGCGACGACTGAGCGCGGGCGAGTCCGACCCGCCACGGGAATCGCGCACCGACCGCGGCCGCCGCGACGAATTCGACCCTCAATCCTTAATCGGACGACGACCCTAGAGCCGGTATGGCATACCTGCCGTTCCCGTTACAGACCGGTCTCATCACCCCCGAGACGCTTCCGCTGTTGCTCGTGCTCGCGGGTCTCGGCCTGTCACTCGCGGAGGCCATCGCCCCCGGCGCACACTTCGTCGTCCTCGGCGTCGCCCTCCTCGCGGCGGGGCTGGCCGGCCTCCTCATCGCGCCGCTCTCGGGCCCGCTCGCGCTCGCCTTCCTCGTGTTGGTCTTCGGCGCGCTCGCACTCTACGGCTATCGAGAGCTCGATTTCTACGGCGGGAAAGGAGAGGGAAAGACGAGCGACTCGGACGCGTTAACGGGGAAGATGGGGCGCGTCACGGAGCGCGTCACGCCGACCAGCGGCGAGGTCAAACTCGACGAGGGCGGCTTTAACCCCT
The DNA here is from genome assembly GCF_000336815.1 of Haloferax prahovense DSM 18310. Classification (GTDB taxonomy): domain Archaea; phylum Halobacteriota; class Halobacteria; order Halobacteriales; family Haloferacaceae; genus Haloferax; species Haloferax prahovense. Next base: position 339,150 of record NZ_AOLG01000009.1, on the reverse strand, counting down.
ACTACGCCGCCCGCTCCGTCCACGGCGAACTGGAGGAGGGAACCGAAGTCATCGTCGTCGACCCCGGCGGCGGCAACGTCGTGACCGTCGAGGGAGTCGGCCCCGGCGAAGACGAAATCGACCGCGAACTCGCCCGCGAGCGGGCGCGGCAGCGACGCGAGGAGTCCGCGGAGCGGGAAGAAGAACTCGAACGAGAGGGCACCGAAGGCGTCTGATCGGCGGCCGCCGCACGCCAACCGGCGCGGTTCGGGCCGACTACGCCCTCGTCGCCGCCGAAATCGTCCGACGTGACGGCCGCACCACACGAATACTTATCATTCGTCCAACCCAACACGGGCGTATGGACTTACTTGCCCTCCAGGCGGGACTGGGCATCGGAGGCGTCGTCGTCGGCCTCCTCGTGCTCGTCCTCGCCATCGTGACGGTGTATCAGATGGTCGAAATCGTGGACGCCTACGAGAAGAAGGCGCTCACGGTGTTCGGGGAGTACCGACGCCTCCTCGAACCGGGTATCAACTTCATCCCGCCGTTCGTCTCTCGGACCTACGCGTTCGACATGCGGACCCAGACGCTCGACGTGCCCCGACAGGAAGCCATCACGCGCGACAACTCGCCGGTGACCGCCGACGCCGTCGTCTACATCAAGGTGATGGACGCGAAGAAGGCGTTCCTCGAGGTCGACAACTACAAGCGCGCCGTCTCCAACCTCGCCCAGACGACCCTCCGGGCCGTCCTCGGCGACATGGAACTCGACGACACGCTCAACAAGCGCCAGGAGATCAACGCGCGCATCCGCAAGGAACTCGACGAGCCGACCGACGAGTGGGGCGTCCGCGTGGAGTCCGTCGAAGTCCGCGAGGTCAACCCCAGCGCCGACGTGCAGCAGGCGATGGAACAACAGACCTCCGCCGAGCGCCGCCGCCGCGCCATGATTCTCGAAGCGCAGGGTGAGCGACGCTCCGCCGTCGAGACCGCGGAGGGTGAAAAGCAGTCGAACATCATCCGCGCGCAGGGTGAAAAGCAGTCGCAGATTCTCGAAGCGCAGGGTGACGCAATCTCGACGGTCCTCCGCGCGAAATCCGCCGAGTCGATGGGCGAGCGCGCCATCATCGACAAGGGCATGGAGACGCTCGAACGCATCGGACAGGGCGAGTCGACGACGTTCGTCCTCCCGCAGGAGCTCACGTCGCTCGTCGGCCGCTACGGCAAACAGCTCACCGGCTCCGACGTGCAGGACATGGAAGGCCTCTCCAGCAAGCAGTTCGACGAGGAGACCCGCGAACTCATCGGGCTCGACGACATCGAGGAGATTCTCGGCCAGATAGACCAGGCCGCCGAGATGGACGTCGAACAGCTCGAACAGGAAGCCGAAGCCATCAAGGCGGGCGCGGAGGTCAACGACATCAAGTCGCCCGACGAGGTCATCGCCGAGGCCGACGAGGAAGAAGAACCCATCAAGTCGTCCGACGAGGTCGTCGCCGAAAGCGAGGGCGCCGACGGCGCGGCCGCGACCGGCGGGTCGTCGGACACGGAGACCGCGAGCAACGGGCAACCGGCCGCCGACGAGGACGGCGACGACGACGAAAGCGAGATGTCCTTCGAGAAGGACCTCGAATAGTCGCGTCGGCCGACCGTCCCGGATTCGGACGGGTGTAAATGCCGAAGCCCTTTTCTTCGCGCCGTCTCGTATGTGGGAGTAGATGTCGAACCGCCGGGTAGACGAAGACAAGCGCGCGACCCTCCGTCGGTTCGCCGCGCTCGGGGCCGCCACGCCGCTCGTGGGCCTCGGGGGTGGCGACGACAGCGAGGACGACTCGTCCGGGTCGAGCGACGCGCGGGACGCTATCGTCGGCTACGTCGCGTCCACGCCCGGCGCGCACTTCTCGAAGGTCCGCGACGACCTCAAGTTGGGAACCGGCGAGACGCAGTACCACCTCCGAAACCTCGTCGACGATGACACGCTCGAAGTGCGCCGCGACGGCGACTACAAGCGATTTTTCCCCGCGAGTCGGTTCTCCGAGTTCGAGCAGGTCGCGCTCGGCTATCTCCGCCGTGACACGCCGCGCGGGATGCTCGTTCACCTGCTTCGCGACCCCGACGCGACGGGGAGCGAACTCGCCGACCGCCTCGGCGTCTCGCGGGCGACGGTGAGCACGTACGCGAAGAAACTCGACGCCGTGGGGCTCCTCTCGCGCGAGGACGGCTACGCGGTCCGCAACCCCGAGACGGTCATCACGCTCCTGATTCGCTACGCCGACTCCTTCGGCTCCGACGCCGCGGCGTTCGCCGACGACGCGGCCGAACTCATCCGGTTCGACCCCTGACGAGGTCGGACGAGTCGAGGCCGGCAGTCGAGACGGGCGATTGACGCTGTACCATGTGACGGTTCCGTGTCCGTTCCGACTCGTAGCGGCGGCGCTGGGACGCGAGAAAACCCGAAAAAACGGGGATGGAACGACGTGTGGGTGGGAGACGACGGCGTTCCGGGTGGGGTGGCGCGATGGAGGACGCGCCGGGGTGCACGCCGAGGACGGCGTGCGGCGGGGCCTGAGTGAAACGTCAGCGGGGACTCAGACGGTCACCTTCCACGTGGTGCCCGAGGAGTAGCCCCACTTCTCGACGCTCACGTCGAAGTCGCCGTCGAGGATGGGGCGCATGTTCGCGCCGACCTCCTTCGCCGAGAGGTCGAGGTCGTCGGCGATGAGGCGGGACTTGAAGTACGTCTTCGCCCCGGCGTTGGAGCGGAGGTAGTCGAGGATGCGGCGCTGTTTCTCCGAGAGACTGCGGTTGGCGTCGAGGACCTCGCCCTCGACTGCGGTCGCGGAGGCGGTCGTGCTCATACCTACACAGAGAGACGAGACGCCTATCAGGGGTTTGGTACGGGAGCTTAACACGGCGTTGTCTTGCGATTTCAACCGAAAACGAGCCGTCCGGACGGCTCCACCGAGCCGTCGCAGGTACAGTCGCCTAACACCCACGCGGCCCGGACACACCAACGAGGGAACAGGCCGGACGCATCGAAGCGCGTCGGGGCGGGGGCGCGCCGGGGCGCATCGAAGCGGCCGTCGAACACCCGAACGTTCCGAACTGTCCGTCTCACGGACCGTATCTGTTCCAAGACAGAAAATTCATACGCGGATAGCGGCCATACGACGACAATGGGTCGCCCGACAGAACGACGCCCGGCCGCCGCGACCGCGGCCGGCGTCGAAGTGAGCGTCGTCCTCCCCGCCTACAACGAGGCGCGGACCATCGAGAACACGGTCCGCGTCACCGTCGAGACGCTCGAATCGTTCCTCCCCGCCGACGCCTTCGAAGTCATCGTGGCCGAAGACGGCTGCGACGACGAGACGCCGGAGATAGCCGACCGGTTGGCCGCCGAAGACGACCGGATTCGCCACTACCACAGCGACGACCGCCTCGGTCGCGGCGGCGCGCTCGAACGCGCCTTCGAGGCCGCACGCGGCGACACGCTCGTCTACTTCGACACGGACCTCGCCACGGACATGCGACACCTCGAAGAGCTGGTCGAGCGCGTCCGCTCCGGCGAGTACGACGCCGCGACCGGGTCGCGCTGGATGCCCGACCGCGTCGCCGACCGTCCGCGGAAACGCGGCGTGCCGAGTCGCGCCTACAACGGCCTCGTCCGCCTGTTTCTCCGCTCGGACCTCCGCGACCACCAGTGCGGCTTCAAGGCGTTCAGCCGCGAGGCGTTCGAGGCGCTCCGCGACGACGTAGAGGACAACCACTGGTTTTGGGACACGGAGATGCTCGTCCGCGCCCAGCGCGCGGGCTTTCGGGTCGCCGAGTTCCCCGTCGACTGGGAGCCGAAAGGCGACACGAAAGTCGACCTCGTCCGCGACATCCTCGGGATGGGAAGCCAGATCCTCCGGACGTGGTGGCAGCTCACGGTCCGGCCCCGCATCACCCGCCGGGTGACCATCGTCGCCGGCCTGCTTTTGACCGTCCTCGCGCTCGCGCTGATGACGCTCTACATCGACCCCTCGGAAGTCATCACGGTCCTCGGCGACGCCGACCCCGCGCTCGTCGCGGCGGCCGCGATAATCTACGTCGTCTCGTGGCCGCTCCGGGGGATTCGCTACCGCGACATCCTCGCCGAACTCGGCTACCGCGAGAAGGCGGGGTTCCTCACGGGGGCGATATTCATCAGTCAGACCGGGAACCTCGTGTTCCCCGCCCGCGCGGGCGACGCCGTGCGCGCCTACGTCGTGAAGGCGCGCCGGAACATCCCGTATCCCTCGGGCTTCGCGTCGCTCGCGGTCGAGCGCGTCTTCGACCTGCTCACCATCGCGGGGCTCGCGGGCGTCGTCCTCGTCGGCCTCGCGGCGACCGGCGGCCTCGACGACATCGCCACGGTGCTCGCGACCGGCGTGAGCGGCGGCACGGTCGACGTGTCCGCCGACGACGTGCGAACCGTCGCCTACGTCGCCACGGGCGTCGGCGTCGTCGCCATCCTCGGCGTCATCGGTATCGCGCTGTCGGCCCGCGCGGACCGGAACGTCGTCCGGGCGTTCGTCGGCCGGTTCTCGTCGGACTCCTACGTCGAACTCGTCGCGGGCGTCATCGAGCAGTTCGTCTCCGACCTGCAGGCGGTCGCCGGCAACCGCGCCGCCTTCGGCCGCGTCGGCCTGACGAGCCTCGCCATCTGGACCGTCGACGTGGTGACGGCCGTCGTCGTCCTGCTCGCGCTCGGCGTCGACATCGACCCCGTCGTCCTCGTCGGCGTCTCGTTTTTCGCCGTGAGCGTCGGCAACCTCGCGAAGGTGCTTCCGCTCTCGCCCGGCGGCGTCGGCCTCTACGAAATCGCCTTCACGGTGTTCATGGCCGCCCTCGCGCCGATTACGCCCGCCGCCGCGCTCGCCGCGGCGGTCCTCGACCACGCCGTCAAAAACGCCGTCACCATCGTCGGCGGCGTCGCGTCGATGCTGTCGCTCAACGTCTCGTTGACGACCGCGGTCGAAGAGAGCGCCGACGTGCGCGACCGCGAGCACGAACTCGCCGAGTCGGAGTAACGGAGCGACTCAGTACAGTTCACACCGGAAGGGCGCGAACGCGCCCGTCACGGCCGATTCGAGCGCGTCGGTTCGGGTGAGCCGGCCGCCGGTGAACACGCCGGCCGCGCCCTCGTTTTTCGCGATGTCGTCGGTGCCGAGCACGTCGTCCATCACCGGCCCGAGTTCCTCGCCCGCGTCGATGCGGTCCGCGATGCGGTCGGGGAGCGCAAGGCTCGGGCCCGCCGCGCGACCGACGCGCTCGCCGTCGGTCACGGCCGCCCACATCACGAGATACGTGTCCCGCCCGTCGGTGCCGTCGCCGGTCGGGAAGGTCGCGACGCCGCCTTCGATGCCGACGCCGAAGTCGTAGTCGCCCGCGTCGAGGGCTCGTTCCGCGCGGGTGACCGCACCCGCGATGGTCTCGTCGTTTCCCGTCGGCTGTTCGGAGACGCCGGAGTCGACGGCGACCGCCGCCACGGAGGCGTCGGGGCAGGTTCGTTCGACCGCGCGCCGCTTCACCGGGTTGCCGCTTCCGACCGCGATGTCCATGTCGATAGCGCGTCGCCCGGTTATTTCCCTTCGTCGGATTCGGTCGCGGTCGTGCCCGACCACGGCTCGGGGAGGTCGGCGTCGGGGTGCAGCAGTCTCGCGAGGCGGTCGACGCCGGAGACGACGGCGGGGCTCGGCTGATTGAGAAGCGAGTCGTCAACGGCGTGGACCGCGGCGTCGAGGTTCCACCCGCGGGCCTCGAACGCCTCGGGGTCGCCGCGTTCGCCCTTCCCGCAGGGGTGGAGAACCACGTGGTCGGGGTCGGCGGCCGCGACGGTCTCGGGGTCGACTTCGGCGGACCGCTCGCCGGGCGCGACGAACGGGGCAGAGCCGCCGGCGGCGCGGACGAGGTCGGGGACCCAGTTGCCGGCGGCCATCGGCGGGTCGGCCCACTCCTCGCAGTAGACGGTCGAGTGGTCGCGGTCGGCGACCGCGTCGGCGACGCGGGCGAGGTGGTCGCGGCAGTCCTCGGCGAGCGTCGCGCCGGCGCTGGCGTCGCCCGCGGCGTCGCAGACGACGGGAAACGAGTCGAACACCTCGGCGAGCGTCGCGGGCGCGACGTGGAACACGTCGTAGCCGCGGTCGCGGGCCGCCGCCGCGACGTCCGACTGGAGGTCGTCGCAGGTGCAGACGGCGTCGGCGTCGAGTTCGTCGACTCGGTCGAAATCTGGGTTCAGCCAGCCGCCGACGACCGGCTTGTCGGTCGGCGAGTGAACGGTCGCCCCGACGACGTGAGCGTCGAGACCGGCGGCATCGAGGATGGCCGTCGCGCTCGGCGCGAGCGAGACGACGCGGGGGTGGGCGGCCATGCGTAGTCGTGGCAACGCCCCTTCGAGAAAAGTATGTATCGCGTCACGGTCGGCGAGAAGCCGCCGCTGAGTGACCGGTGAATCGCCGAATCCCTCACGAACCTCAATTGTCCGTGTGACCGTCTCACACGTACAAACGACGCCGCTGGCCGAAAGCGATACCAAACCATTTATGCGGTCGTCTGCGGTTGCTGGTGTTACGGACAGCATCCGGGTTCTAGCCGCCTCTAACCACCCCCTCCCGGAGCACCCGCCGTCGTATCCATGAGTGAACGAATCTGGACCCGAAACCCCGGCGCACAGGAGCAGGAACGAAACACGCAGAACGGCCGACAGGAGGCCGAAACCGAACAGGAAGACACGAAGGGCGACACGCTGCAGTGTCCCGAGTGTGGCGGTCACGTCGTCACCGACGACGAACACGGTGAGACCGTCTGTAACGACTGCGGCCTCGTCGTGACCGCGGACTCCGTCGACCGCGGCCCCGAGTGGCGCGCGTTCGACGCCCGCGAGAAAGACGAGAAGTCCCGCGTCGGCGCGCCGACGACCAACACGATGCACGACAAGGGCCTGTCGACGAACATCGACTGGCGCGACCGCGACGCGTACGGGAACTCCCTCGGCGCGCGCCAGCGCCAGAAGATGCAGCGGCTCCGTAAGTGGAACGAGCGGTTCCGCACCCGCGACTCCAAAGAGCGCAACCTCAAGCAGGCGCTCGGCGAAATCGACCGCATGGCCTCCGCGCTCGGCCTGCCCGAGAACGTCCGCGAGACGGCGTCGGTCATCTACCGCCGCGCGCTCGACGACGACCTCCTGCCCGGCCGCTCCATCGAGGGCGTCGCCACGTCGTGTACCTACGCCGCCGCCCGCATGGCCGGCGTCCCACGCTCGCTCGACGAAATCGCGGAGGTCTCGCGCGTCGAGAAGAGCGAGGTCGCCCGCACCTACCGCTACATCGCCCGCGAACTCTCGCTGGAGGTCAAGCCCGCCGACCCCGAGCAGTACGTCCCGCGGTTCGCCAGCGAACTCGGCCTCTCCGACGAGTCGAAGATGCGCGCGCGCCAACTCCTGAAGAACGCCAAGGAGAAGGGCGTCCACTCGGGTAAGTCGCCGGTCGGCCTGGCCGCCGCCGCCGTCTACGCCGCCGCCCTCCTCACCAACGAGAAGACCACGCAGGCCGCCGTCAGCGACGTGGCCGACATCTCCGAGGTCACCATCCGCAACCGCTACCACGAGCTCCTCGAAGCCGAGGAGAACCTCGGCCTCGTCTGAGCACGCGCCGGACGACCGCGCCGGACGGCGGTTCGAATCGGACGAGACGACTCGATTTTCGGTTATTCGCTCATCAGCGGCGGCGCTGGTCGGGACGAGTGGCCGGCCGGAGCTTCGAACCGCGCGACCGCGACGCGGGACCGACCGGCTCCGTACCGAGGCGAAGGGTTTTGTTTCGGGGCGAACACGTCCGTACGATGCGCACGACTCACGCCCTCACGGTGGGCGACGCCGCCGACACCGGACTCGCCGACGAGAGCGTGAACCTCGTCGTCACGTCGCCGCCGTACCCCATGATAGAGATGTGGGACGACCTCTTTTCGGCGCGCGACGACGCCATCGCGGCGGCGCTCGACGAGGGCGACGGCGACGCGGCGTTCGAGGCGATGCACGAGCAGCTCGACGCCGTCTGGGACGAGGTGGCCCGCGTGCTCGCCCCCGGCGGGCTGGCTTGCGTGAACGTCGGCGACGCGACCCGGAGCCTCGACGGGTCGTTTCGCCAGTACCCCAACCACGCCCGCGTGCTCACCGCGCTCGGCGAGCGCGGGCTGACGCCGCTTCCGGACGCCGTCTGGCGCAAGCCGACCAACAGTCTGACGAAGTTCATGGGGTCGGGAACGCTTCCGACGAACGCCTACGTCACGCTCGAACACGAGTACGTGCTTGTGGTCCGCAAGGGCGAAGCGCGGTCGTTCCCGCCGGGCGACGACCGGCGCTACGAGAGCGCCTTCTTCTGGGAGGAGCGAAACCGCTGGTTCTCCGACCTCTGGGAGTTCGGCGGAACCGACCAGCGCCTCGATTCGGGCACTAGAGAGCGCTCGGCGGCGTTCCCCGTCGAGCTTCCGCTCCGGCTGATTCGGATGTACTCCGTCTACGGCGACACCGTCTTCGACCCCTTCGCCGGGACCGGGACGACGACGCTCGCGGCCATGCTCGCGGGCCGAAACTCGGTCGGCTACGACCTCGACGCCGACCTCGTCTCCGGGTTCGAAACGCGGCTCGACGACCTCCCGGAACGCTCGCGCGCGGAGGTCGAACGCCGGCTCGACGACCACCGGGAGTTCGTCGCCGACCGCGACGAGCGCCCCGGCCACGACGCCGAGCACTACGACTTCCCGGTCGTGACGAAACAGGAGCGTCGCATCCGTCTGTACCGCGTGTCGTCGGTCGAGGCGTCGGCCGACGGGTCGGACCGCGAGTTCGTCGTCGAACACGAACCGCACGACGGACCCGGGGCAGCCAACGCCGCGGGAACGCCGCCGACTTCGGAAGACGCGCAGACGACCGACTAACCTCGAAACGCTCTAATCAGGGGTGTTCGAACGCGTACGGTCAGGATTCGGTTCGGTTGACTGACTATCCGATAATCCAGACGTTTAAGAGTGCGGACGACGACGCCAACGAACAATGCCCGATGCTCGTCGTCGCGCGTTCGTCGCAGCCCTCGTCGGCGTGGTTGGTGCCTCGCTCGGAATCGCCGGGGCGGGCCACGTCTACCTCCGCGAGTGGCGACGTGCGATTGCGTGGTTCACCTTCGTCGTCGGCGCGGGGCTGGTGTTGCTCTCGACGTTCGCCGACCCGGCGACCGTGACCGTGGACTCGGTTCCGAGAGAGGTGCTGATTCCCGTCCTCGGACTGCTGTTCCTGAGCGCGCTCGACGCCTACCGCGTCGGGATTCGCCCCCGCGGCCGCAACGCGAACGGCGAGCCGACCTGTCCGGTCTGCGGCGGCGAACTCGACCGAAACCTCGACTTCTGTCCGTGGTGTGCGACGGAACTCGAATGGTACACGGTCGAAACATAAAGGCGCTCCCGTCGGCGGCCCGCCTCGAAAAAACGGTTCTCCGGAATTACTTCTCGATGATGCTCTCTTCGACGGCCTCGCCGAAGTGGCGAGCCGTGTCCTCGTAGTAGATGAGCATCTCGTCGCCGGGTTCGAGGTCCGTGACCGCGGTTCGTCCCTCGCGGGTGTGAACCTTGATGGTCTCGGCGTTCTGCAGGAGCGTGGTGACGCGGTCGCCCTCGTAGTCGGCGGAGATTCGGAACATCGGTCGCTTTTCTATCTTCACGCGCCCGACGATGGCCTCGCGGGTGTTCCCGTTCGTGTCGATGAGCTGCACCTCGTCGCCGCTTTCGAGTTCGGAGAGGTAGACGGTGCCGCCGTCGGGAGTCCGCGCGTAGGCGTGGACCGCGCCGGCGTTGACCCTGAACGGCCGAGACGCGACGTACGGGGATTTCGCCGTCTCGGCGTGGACAAAGAAAAGGCCGCGAGCCATCGAGCCGACGAGCATCCCCTCGTCGTGGTCCATGATGGTGCCCGTGTCGACGCAGACGCGGTCGGCCATGCCCGTGCGTTCGACCTCCGTGACCTCGGCCCAGACGAGGTCGAGCGACTCGCGTTCGGCCTCGTCGCGGACCTCGACGGTCTTTCGAATCTCGTCGGGGTCGTCGCTGTCGAGGAGGACGCCGTCGGAGCCGAGTTCGAGCGTCTCGAAGGCGGTTTTGGCCTCCTCGGCGGTCGTGACGCCAGCGATAAGGTCGGTCTCGTCGCCGATGCGGGCGATGAGGTTCTCCAGCGGGATGATGGTCCAGTCCTCACCGATGACGATAGTGTAGTCGCCGTCGCGAGCGGCCTCCTCGGCGAACGCCTCGTAGTCCTTACTCAGGATGCGGACGTACGACCCGTTTGCGAGGTCGTCGCCGCGGCGGAGCGTCGTCAAGTCGGCAGAACCGGAGAAGTCGGAGGGGAGTTCGACGGTCGCGTCGCCCTCGCCGTCCTTGCCGACGATGTAGGCGTCGGCGAGCGCCTCGGGGTCCGCGTCGTCTTCTTCCGCTTCCATCACGTGGACGTCGGCGTCGGTCCGAAACGCGGCGATGTTGACGTCGCCGAGTTCGCGCACCTTCTCGACGTCGGCCTCGTCGACGAGAACCCAGTCGACGCCGGCTTCCAGTCCGGCCGTGATGCGTCGCTTCCGCGTCTCCCAGTCGCCGACCGCGTCGTCGGCTTTGAGCCAGACGCTTCGTGTCATTATCGACTTCACTCGGTGGGTGGGCTTGAACGTGGCGAATGAATCAACGGACGGCGAACGGGTCCCGGCGGGTCGGTGCGGCCGCACCCCGCCAATTCTATATCGCGCTATACGATTTATTTTAGGTATCCGGTCCCAACTTCGAGGTTGAACGACCGATTCGAACGCGCTGACGCGAACCCGAGACTTCGGGCTGTTGGGTCCGGAAAACGGGTTCGTAGAGCACACGGTGGTTACGGCCGAGTTCGGAGGGTAACTCCCGCGGTCGAATCGAAGACTTCGACCGGGGGTGTCGAGTCCAAAACCCGCTCTGATAGGACGATGACTGAGACGCAGTTCGGAACGAAATTTCGCGGTCAAACCGGTTGTGATGCCCGAACCTCCGACGGGTTGGGAGACGAGTTCGACCGGGCTGTCGCGGTACTGACTCACAGACACAGAATAGGTCGGAACCGTACACGCACCACCCGACATTCCGCACGAAACTCCGGGGGTAAGTGGGAAAGACGCACGTCCGTCGTCCGTCGCCGTCATCGACAGAGGACCGGTGACGCAGGTCGCGTTTCGGGAACGGTACGCCGTCGCCGACGCAGAAAGACGGAGCAATCGAATGCGGGCCCGAATCCGTTGGACCGTTCGGCGAGCGCCGGGGAAGTCGAACTGTGTTGGGTTCGACCGAGAGTCGTCGAGAAATACTACCCGCGCGCGGCGTTTCCCGACCAAATCGAAGCTCGATAAACCAGTTACGGCGATATAAAATCAGTCAGAACGCGTCAAGCCCCGTCTGGACTGCGCCGCGCTCGTGGTCGAGGAGCGCGCGCTTCAGTTCGACGCCGCCAGCGGCGGAGAAGCCGCCGAGGGAGTCCGCTCCGACGACGCGGTGACACGGGACGACGAGCGGGACCGGGTTCCGCCCGCAGGCCTGGCCGACGGCGACCGCGTGGCTGTCGAGTTCGGCCGCGACCTCGCCGTAGGTTCGCGTCTCGCCGTACGGAATCGACGCCATGACGCGCATCACCTCGCCGGTGAACGAGTCGGGAAACCGAACGTCCGCGTCGAACTCGCGGCGCTCCCCGCGTTCGTACTCGGCGAGCTGTGTTCGGAGCGAGTCGGTCGAACATCCGAGAAGTCGTTCGTCCACGGCGACCGCGAACTCCCACATCGTGACGCGCATGCTCGGGGTTCGCGCTCGGCGGGTATCTATCTGTAGGCTGGATGCCGAAGGAAGCCGAAAACAGAAACGTCGTCCGAAGAGGGCCGCGTTACGCTTCGATACCGAGGCCGGCGCGTTCGAGGGCCGTATCGGCGTCGGCGTCGTCGTGGATGACGGCGCTCACGGCGCGGGTGATGGCTTCGGGGTTCTCGTGTTGGAAGATGGAACGGCCCATCGAGACGCCGGCCGCGCCGGCGTCCATCGTGCCGCGGACCATCTCGACCGTCTCGCGGTCGGTACCGCGGCTCCCGCCGGCGATGACGACCGGCAGGCGCGTGGCCTCGACGACGCGGCCGAAGGAGTCTGCGTCGCCGCTGTAGGCCGTCTTCACCACGTCGGCACCGACTTCCTCGGCGAGGCGAACGGCGTGGGCGAGCGCCTCGGGGTCCTGTTCGTCGATGCCGGGGCCGCGGGCGTAGGACATCGCGAGGACGGGCACGCCGAAGTCGGCGGCGCGGGAACAGAGGTCGGCGAGCTGGGTCATCTGGTCGGGCTCGTAGTTCGAGCCGACGTTGATGTGGAAGGAGACGGCGTCGGCACCGACGCGGAGGGCGTCTTCGACGGTACCGGTGAGTCGCTTGTCGTTTTCGTCCGGGCCGATGACGGTCGAGCCGTTGACGTGGACGATGTATCCTTTGCCGTTTTTGTTCGGGTGGACGCGCGGGGCCGTGCCCTTGTGCGTGAGGACGGCGTCAGCGCCGCCGCGCGTGATGCCGTCGATGGTGGATTCGATGTCGACGAGGCCCGTGACCGGGCCGAGGGTGATGCCGTGGTCCATCGGGACGATGAGGTATCGCCCGTCTGTGGAGATGCGTTCGAGTCGTGCGGAGAGTCCGATGTCTGTGTTCATGTATGAGAAAGGGTGGCAGAGCAGTTATGTGCGTTCCGGATGCGGTGGGCGTTGCGAGGCGCCAGCCACTGCACCTTCTTTCAACTCGCGGGCGAGCGTTTCGAGGCGGTCGGCGACCGTCTCGGCGTCGTCGCCGTTCTCGTGGCCGTCGGCGACGTCGTCAGACGCAGTCTGACGGGCTGCCGAAGTTCCTTCGGCAACGATGTCCACGAGCGCGCTGCCGACGATGATGCCGTCAGCGCCGCTCGCGACGATGCGCTCTGCGTGGTCGCCGCTGCTGATACCGAAGCCGACCGCCTTGGGCACGTCGTAGTCGGCGAGTCGTTCGAGCGACGAGCCGGTCTGGTCGGAGACGCTCGACTGCGCGCCCGTCGTGCCGAGGCGCGCCTGCACGTAGACGTAGCCCGAGACCTGTTCCATCATGCGGTCGAGGCGCTCGCCGCGGGTCGTCGGCGCGACGATGAAGACGAGGTCGAGGCCGAACTCGTCGCAGGCCTCGCGGAGCGGGCCGGCCTCCTCGGCCGGCAGGTCGGGAACGACGAAGCCCTCGATTCCAACCTCGGCCGCCTTCTCGACGAACGGCCGCGGGCCGGGGTCATCTCCGTAGCGGTAGATGAGGTTGTAGTAGGTCATGCAGACCAGCGGCACCGACACGTCGAGGTCCTCGACGAACTCGAAGAAGCGCGTCGGCGTCATGCCGCCTTCGAGCGACCGAACGACCGCGTTCTGGATAGTCGGTCCCTCAGCGATGGGCTCCGAGAACGGAAGCCCGAGTTCGATGATATCCGCGCCGCCGCGTTCGAGCGCCTCGACGTATTTCAGCGAGGACTCGTAGTCGGGGTCGCCGGCGGCGAGGTACGGGATGAACGCCGGTCCGTCGGCGAAGGCGTCTTCGAGCGACATCACAGGCCCCCCGTGAACTCGTCCATGTTCGGCGCGATGTCGATGTCGCGCTCGTAGGTCTCCTCGATGGCCGATTCGAGGTCCTTGTCGCCGCGGCCGGAGACGTTGACGACGACGTACTCGCCGAGGGCGTCCGCCTCCGCCGAGTCGGGCGCGTCGGGACCGACGACCGATTCGAGGTAGCCGAACGCGTGGGCCGACTCCAGCGCGGGGATGATGCCCTCCATCTGCGAGAGCCGGTGGAACGCGGTCAGCGCCTCGTCGTCGTCGACGTTGACGGCGGTGACGCGACCGGTGTCCACGAGATACGCGAGTTCGGGACCGACGCCGGCGTAGTCGAGGCCGGACGACACCGAGTGCGACTCCATAATCTGGCCGTCGCGGTCCTGTAGGAGCCGAGTGCGAGCGCCGTGGAGAATCCCCTCCGACCCGGTCGTGAGCGACGCCGAGTTGGGCGCGACGCCGGCTTCCTCGTCGACTTCGAGCGTCGAGCCGCCGGCCTCGACGGCGTAGAGCGCGGTCTCCTCGTCGTCGACGAACTCGGCGAACGCGCCCATCGTGTTCGAGCCGCCGCCCGCGCAGGCGACGACGGCGTCGGGGAGCCGACCCAACTTCTCTCTGGCCTGCGTGCGGGCCTCCTCGGAGATGACCGACTGGAAGTCTCGGACCATGCTCGGGAACGGGTGCGGGCCGACCACGGAGCCGATGACGTAGTGGGTGTCTTCGACGTTGGTCGCCCAGTCGCGCATCGTCTCGGAGATGGCCTCCTTGAGCGTGCCGCGGCCGACGGTGACGGGGTTCACCTCCGAGCCGTTGAGTTTCATCCGGAAGACGTTGGGTCGCTGGCGGTTGATGTCGCGCTCGCCCATGTAAATCTCGCAGGGCATATCGAGGTGGGCGCAGGCCATCGCCGTGGCGGTGCCGTGCTGGCCCGCGCCGGTCTCTGCGATGATGCGTTCTTTGCCCATGTACTTCGCCAGTAGGACCTGCCCGAGCGCGTTGTTGAGCTTGTGCGCGCCGCCGTGCAGGAGGTCCTCGCGCTTGAGGTAGACCTCGCGGTCGTAGCGCTCGGAGAGTCGGTCCGCGCGCTGGAGGGGCGTCGGCCGCCCGCCGAAGTCCCGCAGTCGCGCGCGGAAGTCGTCCATGAAGCCGTCCTCGTTGTCGAGGACGTACCGCTCGTACGCGTCGGTCAGTTCCTCGATGGCCGGCATGAGGGCCTCGGGAACGTACTGTCCGCCGTAGTCGCCGAATTTGCCGTCTGCGCTCATTGTGTGAGTGTCTCCGTGTTCTGTCGTACGTCGCCGTCCATGATGGCGGTCCCGACGAGGAGGGCGTCGGCACCGGCCTCGCGCATCCGCCGCGCGTCTTCGACCGACTTCACGCCGCTTTCGGCCACGAGGAGCACGTCGTCGGGCGCTTCCGGCGCGAGTTCCTCGAACGTGCCGAGGTCGACTTCGAGTTTCCCGAGGTCGCGGTTGTTGATGCCGATGATGTCGGCTCCGGCCGCGAGCGCCGCCGTCAGTTCCTCGCGGGTGTGGACCTCCACGAGCGGCTGGAAGCCGCGGTCGCGGGCGGCCTCAACGAGGTCGGAGAGGTCCTCGCCGACGAACCGCGCGATGAGGAGCACGAGGTCGGATTCCACGACGTCCAGTTGGGCCTCGTTCATGATGAAGTCCTTGCGGAGGACGGGCACGTCGACGGCCTCCCGGATGCGCCGCAGCGACTCGGCCGAGCCGCCGAAGTGCTCGGGCTCTGTGAGGACCGACAGCGCCGTCGCGCCGCCGGCGACCATCTCGCGGGCCAGTTCGACCGGGTCGTCCTCGCGGACGCCCTCGGTCGTCGGACTCGTGGGCTTCACCTCGGCGATGACCGGGACCCGGCCCGCGGCCTCCGTTTCGGCCACGGCCTCGGGGAACGACTGCGCGTCGACCGACACGCGCGTCTCCCCACCGGGTCGCTCCCGCGCGGCCTCCAAGATGGCGCGCACGTCGGGAGCTAATTCGTCTCCACTAGCGTTCATTGATGTACACTAACGCACGTATCTGTACATAAGACTTGCGCCGGCGGGGACACTCACCGTCTCTCGCGTGCGCGCGGGCGAGAGCGCACCGTCGAAGGGGACGAACCCCACGCCGTCGCCGGAAGGGTCAAGCGTCCGGCGACGGGAGCCGAACGTATGCCCGTCTCGGGAATCTACGCGCGCGAATCGTCCACGCTCGGCCGCCCCGTGCAGGTCGGCGTGGTCAGCGGAAAGGTCATCAACGTCTCGTTTCCGGACTCGCTGCCGGCGGACGCCGAGTCGGAACACGACCACCTCGACGCCGTGTTGGCCGCCATCGACCGGGGCGAGACGGACCTCTCGTCGGTCCCTATCGGTCTGACCGTCCCGACCGACCAGCGGAGCGTGCTGGAGTCGCTTCGGAACGTCCCGCAGGGCGACACGGTCGATGTAGCCCTGCTCGTCCGCATGGCCGGCCTCGACCCCGAGGACGACGACTCGAAGCGCGTCGTGCGCGAGGCGCTCGCGGCCAATCCCGTTCCGGTCGTCGTCCCCGACCACCGCGTGAAAGACGGCCCGAGCGCCGCCCCCGACGACGTGGTCGAAGTGCTCCGGAAGTCGGAAGGAATCTAGTTTTCGCTCGTTGTCGCGGCCGCGGTCACCGCCGCCATCGTCACGGTCATCGTCGCAGTCGCCGGAGTTCAGAAGGGCATCGTGTCGGTCTCCCGGCGGAGCGCGAGGTAGCCGAGCAGGCCGCCGAGGAGGAACAGCGTGCTCGCGAGGCCGACGGACCCGACGCCGGTCGCGAGTTCGGCGAACTGTGAGATGCCCGCGAGGACGAAGCCGCCGCCGGCGACGTACTTGAGTCGGCTGTCGACCGGAATCCTGAGCGTGACGACGCCGAGGAGAATCGCCGTCAGTCCGAAGGCAGCGTCGGCGGCGAGCCGGAGCGTCGGGTTCCCCGTGGCGAACGCCGCGACGACGAGCGCCAGATAGCCGATGAGCCCCGCCTGCGTCAACTGCCGCGTGTCGATATCCATACTGGCTACGCGTGATGCGGGCACTTGAACGCATCCCCGCGTCGCCGCCGCGACGGCGAGCGGTTCGGCGGGACTCGACGGCGCGTCCGACGCACGCTACCAGCCGAACAGTTCGTGGCCGGCGAACTCCAGCGCGTTCACGAGGTAGTGGGCGACGACCACGACCAGCAGGCTCTCGGTGAGGACGAACGCCGCCGCGAGGACGAACCCGAGGAGGCCGGTGACGATGATGCCGAGTCGGCCCTGCGCGCCGTGACCCGCGCCGAAGGCGGCCGACGACACTGCCGCCATGAGCCACGGCGACACGTCGAAACCGGCGGCGACCGCCCCCACGAGCGCGCCCCGAAAGAGCAGTTCCTCGAAGCCGGCGATGAGCGGAAGTGCGACCGCGAACAGGAACACCCAGCCCGCGGTCGTCCGCGGCGTCAACGACTCGCGGACCGCCTCGTCGGGCGCGACGCCGAACCGCTCGCTGACCGTCGAACCGACACGGTTGGCCCCGTAGAGCGCGAGTCCGAGTCCGACGCCGACGGCGAGTTGCGTCGGGAGGTCGGCGGCGGAGAGGCCGAGCGCCGCGGCCGGCACGCCCGCGTACCACGCGCCGAGGCCGAGAAAGCCGCCGAGAAAGGCCTGCGAGAGCGCGACGTTGGCGAGCAGGAGATGCGGCGGGAGGTCCTCGGCGGACGCCGAGCGCTCCGAGACGGCCGAAACGGGGGCCGCGGTGACGCCGGGCGGCGTCGCCCGGTCGGAGTCGGCGTCGAACTCAGGTTCGGAGTCGGACTCGGGGCCAGCGTCAACGTCAGCGTGGGCGTCGCCCGCAACGTCGGCCTCCGCGGGCGTCGACGGCTCGGGACGCGGTGACGCGCCGGTCGAGTCGACCGAGAAGGAAGCCAGAGAGACGGTGTCGAGTTCGGCCGACCAGTCGGTCTCGTCCGACTCGGCAGCGGTCGGAACGGAGTCGTCCGCGGCAGTCGCTCGGGAGTCGGAATCGGAAGCGCCGTCGCCCGGAGCGGCGGGCGCGTCGAGTGCGTCGGAGCCGGTCCCCTCCGCGTGCGGGACGCCGCGAGAAAAGTGTGCGAGAGAGAGTAAGACGGCGAGGACGAGGCCGGTGAAGCCCGCGAACGCCGCCCAGTCGGTCATCCGGCGTTACTGCGGGCTGGGGCTGGAGGGGCCCTTGACGCCCTGGCCCTTGTTGAGGGCGGAGCCAGTGATGCTCTTGAGGCGGTCCACGAGCGAGTCCTTCTCAGGTTCGCCTTCGAGGGCGACGTCGAGGACCTCGCTGATGTGCGAGACGGGGATGATGTCGACCATCTCCTTGTACTCGTCTTCGATCATCACGTCCTGCTCGTTGGCGGCGGGGATGATGACCGTCGAACAGCCGGCCTTCGCGGCGGCTTCGATTTTGTGGGTGACGCCGCCGACCGGGAGCACGTCGCCGCGCACCGACAGCGAGCCGGTCATGGCGACCGACTGGTCGATGGGGATGTCCTCCAGCGCGGAGATGACGGCGGTCGCGACCGTGATGGACGCGGAGTCGCCGTCGACGCCCTGCTGGCCGGTCTGGACGAACTGCACGTGCACGTCCATCTCCGAGAGGTCCTGGTTGGAGAACTTCTTGATGATGGCCGAGACGTTCTGGACGGACTCTTCGGCCATCTCCTTGAGCTGGCCGGTCGCGATGACCTGGCCGGGACCCTGCGAGGGCGTGACTTCGGCCATCACGGGGAGCATGATACCAGAGTCTTCGCCCATGACGGCGAGGCCGTTGACGCGGCCGGTGACGAAGCCGTCGTTGACCGAGAGCTCGTAGTCCTTGCGGCGCTCGATGTACTGGTCCGCGATCTGCTGTTCGATGGAGCGCGCACGGCGCTTGGCCTGCAGCACGTGGTCACGGGTGGTCAGCTCGGCGTTCTCGCCGCGGGCGATGTCGCCAGCGACGCGGACGAGGCCGCCGAGGTTACGGAATTCGAGGGTGAGGTGGCCCTTGCGGCCGGCGCGGCGGCGGGCTTCGAGGATGAGCTCCTCGACCGCCTCCTCGGTGAAGTGCGGGAGCCGCCCGTCGTTGGTGACCTCTTGGGCCACGAAGCGCGCGTACTTGCGGCGCATCTCGGGGGTGTCCTCGATGGTGTCGTCCATGTACACCTCGTACCCGTACCCCTTGATACGGGAGCGGAGCGCGGGGTGCATGTTCTCCATCGCGTCGAGGTTACCCGCGGCGATCATGATGAAGTCCGTCGGGACGGGTTCGGTCTGGACCATCGCGCCCGAGGAGCGCTCGGACTGGCCCGTGATGGAGAACTCGCCCTCCTGGATGGCCGTCATCAGGTGCTGCTGGCTGCGCACGTCGAGCGTGTTGATCTCGTCGACGAACAAGACGCCCTTGTTCGACTTGTGAATCGCGCCGGGTTCGACGCGGTCGTGGCTGGGCGTTTCCATGCCGCCGGACTGGAACGGGTCGTGGCGGACGTCGCCGAGGAGCGCACCCGCGTGGGCACCCGTCGCGTCCTGGAAGGGCGCGGACTTCTGGTCCGCGTTGTTCACGATGAGGTTCGGAATCATCGCGTCGCTGCCGCGCGAGCCGTAGCGGAACGCGAGGTAGATGATACCCGCGGCGAGGATGCCGAGCAGGACCTGCTGGGCGATGATGAGCGAGTAGCCCAGCACGACCGCGATAATGATCCACATGAGGAACGAGCGCATCTGGTTGCGCTTGCGTGCCTCCTCTTTGTGCGCCTCGACGATTTGGTCACCCTTGCCCGCGGGGACCGTGCGGACCTTGGGGCGATTGCCGTCGTCGGGGTTGTGGTAGACGAGCACGTCCTGCAGCTCCTCGCGGGGGAGAAGCTCGGACATCGCCTTGGCGAGCATCGACTTCCCCGTCCCCGGGGAGCCGATCATCATGACGTGGCGGCGCTGCTTGGCCGCCTTCATGATGACGTCGCGGGCGTGCTCCTGCCCGATGACTTGGTCGACGAGGCGGTCCGGAACGGGAATCTCGTCGGTCGTCTCTATCCGGAGACCACCGAGGAGGTCGTTCTCGTCCACGTTCTCGGCCACGTCGGCGTCGATTTCGACATCGCTCCCGAGGTCGTCGATCGTCTTCTTGTCGACCTCTTCGGCCTCGTCGTGCTGGAGCGTCCCCCCGTCGTCGATGCCCTCTTCGGAGGGCGCGTCGTCGGGTGAATCCTCCCGCTCGTGGAGGCTGTCGTCGGTGTTCGTATCGTTACTCATAGAACTGTCGTCGCTACTTCTAACGTAGGCCCTGCGACTGATATACTTTCTCCCCGGTTGCATCCGGCGTACCTTGCCGTAACCTCGCGTTTCGACGGCCCTACCACCAGAATACCGGAATTCTCGTGACTCGGCGTATTTATAAGTAATCCGGACTAACGCCCGATGCATGCGGGGGTTCTACATCGGCCGGTTCCAGCCGTACCACAACGGCCACCACCGAATGGTCGAAGAGATTGCCACCGAGGTCGACGAGCTCGTCCTCGGCATCGGGTCCGCGGGCGACTCGCACTCGCCGCGGAACCCGTTCACCGCGGGCGAACGAATCATGATGGTCAACAAGGCCGTCTCGGATTTCGACATCACGACCTACGCGGTCCCCATCGAGGACCTCGACCGCAACTCGGTGTGGGTCAGCCACGTCCAGTCGATGTCCCCCGCCTTCGAGGTGGCGTACTCCAACAACCCGCTCGTCATCCAACTGTTCAAAGAGGCGGGCGTCGAGGTCCACCAGTCGCCCATGTTCAACCGCGAGGTGCTGGAGGGCACGGAGGTCCGCCAGCGCATGATCGAAGACCGCGACTGGGAGTCGCTCGTCCCCGACGAGGTGGCGGACGTGGTCCGAGAAATCGACGGTATCGAGCGCCTCCAGCGCGTCACGGCCACCGACGGGTCGGAGCGCGTCGGCGACGACGGGAGCCGCGACCCGAACCCCTGTTGAGATGATTACGCTCGCGTCCGACTTCGGGCTGGCGTACCCGGCCGCGATGAAGGGCGTCGTCCTCTCGCGGACCGACGCGCGACTCGTGGACGTGGCCCACGACCTCCCACGGCAGGACGTTCGCGCGGCCGCCTTCTGGCTCCGCGAGACGCTTCCGTACTTCCCGCCCGCGGTCCACCTCGTCGTGGTCGACCCCGGCGTCGGGACCGACCGCCGCGCGGTCATCTTCCGCGTCGGCGACCACGTTCTCGTCGGCCCTGACAACGGCGTTCTCCGCCCCCCGGCGAGACGCGTGATCGACGCCCTCGGCGACGCCGACGCATCGGTCGAAGCCTACGAAATCGACGTTCCGAACCCCGATTCGACGACCTTCCACGGACGGGACGTGTTCGCGCCCGCGGCCGCCGACGCCCACGTCGCGGGCGCGTCGGCGCTCGGGTCGGTCGACCGCTTCGAACCGATTCCCGTCGACTCGCTCGCCGAGTGCCGCCTCCCCGAGGCGACCGTCTCGGCCGACGGCCGCGAGGCGACGGGCGAGGTGCTCGTCGTCGACGACTTCGGCAACTGCATCACCAACGTCCCGGGCGAGTTCGTCCGCGACGCGGCCGGCAGCCGCGCGACGGTAAACGGCGAGTCGGTCTCGGTCGGTCGCACCTTCGAGGCCGTCCCGCGCGGCGAGCGACTGCTCACCGTCGGCAGCCACGGCAACGTCGAGTGCGACGTGAACCACGGCCGCGGCGACGAGGCGTTCGGCCTCGCGCCCGGCGACCGCGTCGAACTCCGGGTCGACTGATGGGCGTTCTCGTCTCCGTCCCTGGCCTCAGTTCCGCCGCCGTCCCCGTCACCGTCGTCGTCCCCGAGGTCGACCCCTTCGCGGTGATGAACGTCGTCGGCCTCCTCGCGTTCGCGGTCGCCGGGGCACTCAAGGCCGCCGAGGCCGGTCTCGACGTGTTCGGTGTCTCCGTGCTCGGCGTCGTGACCGCCCTCGGCGGCGGGACGACCCGCGACGTGCTGGTCGACCGACTGCCAGCCTCGCTCGCGGCGACGTGGGACATGAGCGTCGCGCTCGTCGGCGTCGGCCTCGCAATCGTTCTCATCCACTCGATAGAGGGCCGCGTGCGCGACCACCCGGCGTTCCTGACCACCGACGCGGTCGGGCTGTCGGCGTTCGCGGCGACCGGCGCGCTCGTCGGCGTCGACGCCGGCGTCACGTCGTTCGGCGTCGTCATCCTCGCGACCATCACGGCCGTCGGCGGGGGCTCCATCGCCGACATCCTCATCGGGCGCGTCCCGGTCGTCCTCCGCGACGACTTCTATGCGACCCCCGCGGTCGTCGGCGGCCTCGGCTTCCTCGCCGCCCGTGCGGTCGGCGCGCCGACCGGCGTCCCCTCGGGGCTGTGCGCCGCGCTCGTCTTCTCGGTCCGGCTGCTCGCGCTCCGCTACGACTGGCGGTTACCGCGGGTCTGAGTGGTGAACCCGAGGCCACGCACCAGACGTTACAGTTCGTTTTCCACGCGCCGCTCCGCGGACTGGACCTCGTCCGCGATGGTCTCGCGCTCGAAGTAGAGCACCTCGACGCCGACGACGACTACCGCGAGCGCGAGGACGGTCCAGAACGTCCCCCGCTCGGCGTCGAACAGGTGCCACAGGAGCGCGACCGCGGAGCCGAGCGCGCCGACGGTTCCGACGGCGGGAATCACGGTCGTTTGGAGGTTCTCGCGCTCCCGGAACGCGAGAAGCGAGAGGCCGCCGAAAATGCTGATGAACGCGAGCGACGCGAACGAACTGATGGCGTCCAGACTTCCGAGGAAGGCGAACCCGGCGGCGAGCACCCCGAGCGTCAAGAGCGGACGAATCGGTTCGTCGGTGGACTCGTCGCGGAGCCGACTCGGGAGCAGGTCGTCGGCGACGAGGCGCTTCGAGAGCCGCGCGGAGCTGAACAGCGTGGCGTTGATGGCGCTCCCCGTGGAGAACAGCGCCGCGACCGAGATGAGGACGTACCCGGCCTGTCCGAGGAACGGCTGGGCCGCGACCGCGAGCGCGGTCTCGGCGTGCTGCTGGATGGCGTCGATTCCGGCGAGGTTGGTCGTGACGAGCGCGACGAGGATGTACAGAGCGGTCGCGCCCGCGATGGAGATGTAAATCGCTTTTCTGACCGTCTCCCGGGGGTCGGCGATGTTCTCTTGGTCGAACAGCAGGAGCTCCCACCCCTCGAAGGCGACGAAGGAGACGGCGGCCGCGACGAGCGGGCCGATACCGACGTTCGACAGACCGAACCCGAGGCCGCCGTGGGTCGCGCCGTAGGCGACGCCGCCGAGACCGAACAGGAGCAGGATGGCGACCTTGAGTCCGACGAGGAGGTCTTCGGCCCGCCCGGAGGCGTGCGCGCCGAAGACGTTGAGGCCCACGAACGCGGCGACGGTGAGCGCGGAGACGAACGGCTGTATCGAGACCGACGCGACCGTCGAGACGCCGGTGAGTTCGACGAAGTAGCCGCCGAACGCGTAGGCGTACATCGCCATCGTCCCGACGTAGCCGAAGACGAACGTCCATCCCACGACGCCCGAGAGCGTGGTGTTGTCGGTGAACTTCCCGACGTATCCGACGGGCGACCGCGGCGACTCGCACAGACCGTTCAGCCGGAGGAGCGAGTAACCGGCACAGACCGCGAGCACGCCGGCGACGACGAACGCCGCCCACGCGAGGGTCCCGGCCGCGCCGGCGACGACGCCGAGCACGGCGAAGATACCCCCGCCGACCATTCCACCGATCGCCATCGACACGGCTTCCGGAAGCCCGACTTCGTCGGACATGGAGTGCAGTTCGACGCTCGCGGCTGAAGAACGTAGCGACCAGTTGATAGGTGCTCGCGCAGCGGCAGCGGTACGGCTCTGGAGCGGCCGTTCGAGAGCGGACAGACGGAAAAAGCGACACGAAGTGGCCCGGCGGCGGAACGCGCCGCCGGTGGGGGAGCGTGTCTGCGAGCGGTTCGGTTACTTGGCGGCGATGACGTCGTCGATGCGGACGATCATCGTCGCGGCCTCGGTCGCGGACTCGATGGCTTCGCGCTTGACCGCGACGGGGTCGATGACGCCGAGTTCGACGGGGTCGCCGATTTCGCCGGTGCGGCCCGAGGAGATGATACCGGCGATGCCTTCGTTCTCGTAGCGGGCGCGGAGGTCGACGAGCGCGTCGATGGGGTCCATACCGGTGTTCTCGGCGAGGGTGCGCGGGAGCGCCTCGATGGCGTCGGCGTAGGCCTCGACGGCCAGTTGCTTGCGGCCCTCGATGCCGGCGGCCTCCGAGCGGATGCGGTCGGCGATGGCGATTTCAGTCGCGCCCGCGCCGGGGACGACTCCGCCCTTGTCGATGGCGGCGACGACCACGTCGACCGCGTCTTGGATGGCGCGTTCGAGTTCGTCGACGACGTGTTCGGTGCCGCCGCGGAGGAACAGCGTGACGGCCTTCGCCGCCGAGCCGCCCTCGACGAACGCGAGGTCGTCGTCGCCGAAGGTGCGGATGCTCACGGAGTCGACGTGACCGAGGTCGGACTCGTCGAGGTCGGACAGCGAGCCGAGGCGCTTCGCGCCGGTCGCGCGGGCGAGGGCGCGAGCGTCGGACTTCTTCACGCTCTTGAACGCGAGGATGCCCGCGTCGGCGAGGTAGCCCGCAACGCGGTCGTCGATGGACTTGGTGCAGAACACCACGTCGACGCCGGCGTCCTTGAGGGCCTTCGCGTAGCCGCGGAGTTCATTGTCCTCGGCGTCGATGGCCGCGGTGAGCTGGTCGACGGAGGTGATGTTGTACTCGGTGTCGACCTCGCCTTTGCGCACGTCGAGTTTCATGTCGAGGACCGCGACGGTCGCGTCGGAGACGGCGCGGGGCATGTTCTCGTTGACGGGTTCCTTGTCGAGGACGACGCCCTCGACGAGTTCGGTCGCCGAGGAGGACGCGCCCGTTCGGGTGAGCACGCGAACGTCGTCGCGGTGGAAGGCCCCGTCGGCGTCACCGTGGACCATCTGGACCGCCTTGACGACGTGTTTGGCGAGCACGTCGGCGGTCACATCGCCGGTGCCCTTGCCGGTCATGGAGGACTCGGCGACCTTGCGGAGCAGGTCGTCGTCGAGCGTCACGTCGAGGACCATGTCGTCGATGGCGTCCTGGGCGATGCGGGCGGCCTCGGTGTAGCCCTCGACGATGACGGTCGGGTGGAGGTCGTCGTCGAGGAGGTCCTCGGCGTGCGCGAGGAGTTCGCCGGTGAGGACGGCCGCGGTGGTCGTGCCGTCGCCGACTTCCTCCTCTTGAGTCTGGGAGACTTCGACGATCATCTGCGCGGCGGGGTGCTCGATGTCCATCTTCTCGAGGATGGTCGCACCGTCGTTCGTGATGACGACCTCGCCCGAGGAGTCGACGAGCATCTTGTCCATGCCGCGCGGGCCGAGTGTGGTCCGTACGGCTTCGGCGACCGCCTTTCCGGCGCGGATGTTGGAGTCCTGCGCGGAGCGGCCGTGCGTTCGGTTCGTCCCCTCTGCGAGAATGTATAACGGTTGCTGCATTCGTGAAGCCATGTTGAAACCTCAACCGCTATCAACGATTGCAGTTCTATAAATACGTTTCGGCGAGAGCGAGCTACGAAATCGCACGACAGGGCGACGGTTTTCGAATTCGAGCGCGGGGCGGGCGTCGCAGGGGTTCGGAGGGGGCCGCTCCGGGGTTCGGGCCGCGGTCGGCGGCCGGTTCGCGCCTCGCTACTCGTCGAGCGTGTCGACGGTGAGCGTTCCGTCGCCGAACAAGGAGACGAGATAGCCCGCGTACTGAAACGAGAACCTTCGAGACGGGTCGTGAGAGAGGCGAAAGAGAACGTCGAGCGCTTCGGGGTCGACACCGATGTCCGAGAGCGGCGGGAGTTCGAGTGGGCTGAGTTCCGTGGCAGTCGCGACCGCCGAAGCGATGGCGACCGCCACCTCGTCGTAGCGGTCGACGGAGGTGGTTACCACGGACCCGGCTCCATCTTCGAGCGGGTCGTCCATACAGTCCGGATGGGTAGTCGGGTACCTATTGGTGTGCGTTGATTATGTAACCCGTTATTGTGGGGGTCGCTCGTCGCGAATTCGCTCTGCGAGCGTTCGGTAGGCGCGTTTGAGGCGGGCCGCGACCGCCTGCCGCGAGATTCCGAGCTCCGTGCCGAGCTCGTCGAGCGACGTGTCCCGTCGCTCGTCGAAGTAACCGCGTTCGAGCGCGAGGAGCAGGGCTTCGAGTTGTGTGTCGGTCAGTCCCTCGCTCGCCGGCGCTTCCTCGGCCGCGACGGACGTGATGCGGTCGAACTCGGCGTCGATGCCGTGGGCCGCCCACTCGCGTCTGAGCTCGGTCAGCACGCGGTGCGAGGAGACGCGGAGTTTGAGCCACCACGAGTCACCGGTCGAGAGACACTCTAAGAGAACCGCGTCTCTGGACACTAACGCGTCGAAAATCGGAGCCTGAGAGACGTCCCACGAGACGCCGTAGAGCGCCCGGTCCGAGACGGATTCGACGAGCGTGAGGTCGTCGACGCTCGGAAGCGACCGCGCCGACTCTCCGAACGCCCCCGCGTCGGGACCGCGGACCCAGACGAACGACGCCGCCTGCGAGGCGGTCGGGACGGACCGTTCCAGCTCCAGTTCGACGTCGTGTTCCTCGGCCGCGGGACCGAACGGGAGCGCGGACAGCGGGGCGACGACCTCGACGATGAGGCACACGCGTGGACGATAGGTGGAGTAGGCCAAAAAACTGCGTTTCAGCGTCTCTCCCTACCGTCGTGAAGGAATGAACGTCACGCGGCGCTGAACGAACGAGTCGGTACTGTGTACTCGATGAAACGACTACGGCGGATTCTGCAACCTATTTGGCGGACACCGATGAGTGACTCGACAATGCTGGAGTTGGAACACGGGTTCAGGGTCGTGGACGTGAACGCCCGCCTCGACCCCGACGAGCAGTCGATTGCGGCGCGCGGGCGGGAGATAAGCCCCGAGCGGCTGGAGCGCGAACTGCATCAGGCGGGCGTCGTCCGCGCCGTCGTCTCGCCGGGCGCACAGCGGGTCAAGGGGAGCTACCTCCGTCCGAACAACGCGGTCGCGCGGATGAGCGTCGACCGGCCGTTTCTGGCGTTCGCCCGCATCAACGGCCCGCGCGACCCGAGCAGTCGGGCCTCGGCGCGGCTCCGGAACCTCACGTCGTCGCGGACAGACCAGCACGCCGACCCCGACGACATCGAGCAGTACGCCTACGACGACCGCTTCCACGGGTTCTCGCTCGCGCCGGCGGTCGACGGGCTCCCCGACGACGAGACGCTCGCGATGCTGGAGGACGTCGGGCTTCCCGTCTTCGTCGAGGGCGGGAAGGTCTTCGAGCCGAGCGCCGTCGCCGAGTCGCTGCTCGGTCGGTTCCCCGTCATCCTGTCGAGCTTCGGCGGCTTCCCGCTCGACCGCGGGCTGATGGACGAAGCTATCGACCTCCTCGACGACCACGACGACCTCTACCTCGACACGAGTTTCGTCCGCTATCGGAGCGTGCTCGAACGCGCGCTGCTCGAACACCCGGACCGCGTGCTGTTCGGCAGCGGCGCGCCCGAGACCCACCCGAACGTGGGCGTCATGGAGATTCTGACGCTCGACGTGTCGGAGGACGCGCTGGCGAAGGCGTTCTCGAAGAACGCGGCGCGGGTCATCGAGGCGCTCGGCCCCGGAGAGCGGTAAAACGAGTCAGCGCCAGTCGTACCGGGCGACGGCGCGGTCGGCGCGCTTCGACCGGCCGTGGGGGTTGCGGGCGCGGGTTCGGTCGCGGGCGCGGGCTACCAATCCGTCCGAGACGCCCGTGGCGATACCACCGACCACGTCGCGGCCGGTGCCGGCCCACCCGGAGGGTGTCACGTCCCCTTTCACGACGCCGAGCGCGGCGTCGACGCCGTCCGAAATCGCGTGTTTCGCCGTCCGCTTGACGGTCCCGGGTCTGACGCCGTAGTTCTTCACGAGTCGGTAGGTCAGAGAGCGGTACTTCCAGCCCCAGTCGCGTTCGGAGATGCCGCCGTCGGCCTCGAACTCGCGGCGGACGCACATCTCGGGAGCCCACGCGACGGAGCGGTCGAAGCCGGCGAGTCGGTGCGCCGCGTCGCGCGCGCCACCCGTCTGGAGGTACTCGTCGAAGCCGTCGAGGGCGTCGATGATCTCGCGGCGGAACGCGACGTTGCCGCCGTTGAAGTACGTCACCGTGCGGCCGCCGATGGCGTTCCGTTCGAGGGATTCGGTCGTCATGCCGTTGCGGAGCGTCTGGTGCATCGGCCCGGTGACCACGTCGGCGTCGGCAATGCCGTCTTCGAGCGCCGACAGCCACGACGACTCCACGGAGAGGTCGTATCGGAGGAGCGCGACCACGTCGCCGCCGGCGACTTCGAGGCCGGCGTTGCGGGCGACGTTGAGGTTGCGGTCGGAGATTTCGACCAGCACGTCCACGTCGTCGCGCTCTCTCACCATCCCGGTCGTGCCGTCGGCGGAGGGGCCGTTGACGACGACGACTTCCGCGTCGGGAGCGTGCTCGGCCAGCGCGTCGAGGCTGGTGGCGAGCCGGTCCCGACCGTTGAGCGTCGGGAGCACAACCGAGAGATCCATACCCGACAGTTGCGGTGGACGTACTTAAATGTGAATCGAGAATCGTGTTAAATTCTGCCGTGAGAACGCCTCACTCGGCGTCGCTCGCCCGAGTCGCCGCGCGGGACTGCTCGTCGGCCGACCCGCGCGTTCCAGTACGACACGGACGCGAGGTCGTCGCCGACCGGCGAGTCGCCGACGGCGAGGTCGAGCGAGCGGAAGGGCTGTGCGACGCCGTTGGGAACCTTCCGGTAGAAGCCGAACGGGATGACGAAGTCGTGTTTCGCGTCGGCGAGGTCGAGTCCGGCGTCGCCGAGCAGCCGCCGCACGTCGCCTTCCGAGTAGAGCCGCGACCCCATCGGGAGCAGCCAGTTGTAGGCCACTCGGAGGCTCCCGTCGTTGAACGTGTCGAAGAACACCTGCTGTTTCGAGACGCGAGCCATTTCGGCTAAGAACTTCGCCGGGGTGTCCGCGAGGTGGAAAAACCGCATCGCGAACACCGCGTCGAAGTGGTCGTCCGGGAAGGGCAGCCGCGCGGCGTCGCCGCGGAGGAACTCGATGCGGTCGGCGACGCCCGCTCTGCGGGCCTTCTCCCGCCCCTGTACCATCATCGCCCGCGAAATGTCCAGTCCGACGACGTTCGCCCCCTCCTGGGCGAGCATCACGGTGAACCGGCCGGTCCCGCAGGCGATTTCGAGGACGTTCTTGTCCTCGACGGGGCCGAGCGCCGCGAGGACCGCCTCCTTCTCTCGCCGGTCGATGAGGCGACCGCCCTTGGAGAACCGCTTCGAGTCGTACTCCTGGGCGACCTCGTCGGCCTGGTACCACTCCTTTCCTTTCACGCTACGCATACTCGCGGGGGGGAGCCTAAAACGGTACTGGATACGCGGTGCGGAAGCGGGGTTCGGCGAGCGACGACAGAGAGGTTTTCCCCCGCTGAGCGCGTATCGTGCCATATGCCAACATGCAGAAACTGCGGGGAGACCTGTGATGCGGCTGAACTGACGCGCCACGTCAGCGAGGGGTGGCTCGTCGTCCACTGCCCGGCGTGTCACGCGCCGCTCGGGAGCTATCGACTCGGCACTCCTTCGGTCGATAGAATTCGAAACACGGAGTGAGACACCTACTCGCGGGCGATTTTCCAACAAACGCACGATATTAATATGTGTATTATGTGTCTGGATTCTTTTCACACACTTGTAGCTAACCCTTAACACGGAGCAACCGACTGTGTCGGGTATGAGCACCACCACTGCAGAGCCAGATACTGAAGACCTGCTCTCGGAAGCCGAGTTCCGAGAGCGCCTCCGCGAGCTTCCCCCGAGCGCGAAGCTCGTCGCAAAAGTCCTCGAAAGCGACGCGCCCCTCTCGCAGGGCCAGCTCGCGGAGGAGTCGCTGCTGCCGGACCGCACCGTCCGCTACGCGCTCAACCGTCTCGAAGAGTCTGACCTCGTCGGCTCGCGTTACTCCTTCAAGGACGCGCGAAAGCAGGTCTACTTCCTCAACACGTAAGCGCGCGGTCCCACGATAGCGCGACAGAACACGCCCGCGGGGGCGCACTCCCGCAGACCAAGCCACCACTTCTCTCGAACCACCTAACCCGTCGGCGAGCGTAGCCGCCGGCATGCACGTCACGCGCGTCTCCGTCCCCGTCGCCACTCGCGCGCCGACCGGCGCGACGAACGCCTATCTCGTCGCCGACGGCGGCGACACGCTGCTCGTGGACCCCGCGGCCCGCACCGACGAACTGGACTCCCTCGTCGCGCGCGAGAGCGTCGACCACATCGCGGTCACCCACACCCACGCGGACCACGTCGGCGCGGTCGCCGCCTACGCCCGCGAGACGGGCGCGACGGTCTGGTGTCGTCACGGCCGCGAGCGCGCCTTCTCGGACGCGACCGGCGTCGAACCGGACCGAACGTTCGCAGAGGGGTCGGTTCTCTCCGTCGGCGCGGGCGTCGAAGTGCTCGACACGCCGGGACACGCCCGCGACCACGTGAGCTTCGTCGCCGGCGACGACGTGCTCTGTGGCGACCTCGCGGTGGCCGAGGGGAGCGTCGTCGTGGGCGCGCCCGAGGGTGACGTGCGCGCCTACCTCGTCGCGCTCAGGCGACTCCACGCGCGGGGTCCCGAGCGACTGCTTCCGGGTCACGGCCCCGAAATCACGGACCCGCGGGCGACGCTGGCACGGCTCGTCGCGCACCGAAACGACCGCGAACGGGCCGTCCTCGACGCGGTGCTGGCCGGGAACGCGACGCCGGACGCCGTGACCGACGCCGCCTACGACAAGGACGTGTCCGCCGTGCGCGACCTCGCCCGCGCGACGGTCGTCGCGCACATCGAGAAACTCGCCGCCGAGCGTCGAGTCCGGTGGAACCCGGAGGCGGAGCGGGTCGAACCGCGGTAGGTCGCGCGTCGTCGGCGTCCGGGTCCGCGGGTAGCCGAGGCTCGCGCTCCGGCGAAAAACCGCGCCCCTCTTTGGGCTCGCGCCCGCATCGCGGGTATGGACCTCGACGCCGAACTGGACCGCGCCCGCGACCTCGACGTGTCGGAACTCGCCGACGCCATCGAGTCCATCGGCTTCGAGTGCACGCGCTGCGGGGCCTGCTGCAAGGGCTACGAGGGCGACGACGGCCCCGAACCGCACACCGCGACCGTCTTTCCCGACGAGGTGCGCGCCCTGCAGGAGGCCGGACCGGAACCGATGGAGTGGCGGGACGTGGCCCGCCCGATGCCCTACGGCCTCGCCGAGGGCGACGACGGCCCCGAGGGCGAGACGTTCGAATGGGCGCTCCAGACGAGCGCCTGCGGCGACTGCCGGTTCTACGAGGAAGACGACGACGGGCAGGGGGCCTGTCAGGTCCACGAGGATCGCCCCCTGATCTGCGAGACCTACCCGTTCAGCGTCGCCCTCGGCGGGACGAGCCAGCCGATGGGCGAGGCCGTCGACGAGGAGGGCGTCGTCCGCGCCCACGAGTGCGAGGGGCTCGGACGAGACATCTCCCGGGAGGACGCGGAGGAACTGGCGCGGGCGCTGAAAGAACGGGCGGTCCGAGAGCTACGCGAGGCGCGGGGCGTCACCGAGGCCTACGAGCCGGTCGAGACCGGACCGGGCGAGGTCGTCGTCCACGACTCGGAGGGCGCGAAACGGCCCGACGGGACGCGGGTTCAGTAGTCGAATCCCGATGACTGCGGTACATCTTTAACACTCCGGCCTGACCACATATTGGAGGTCTTACGGTGGAAATCTCAGATAAACTCCTGTGTCTGTTCAATGCTGACGTTCGCACCGAGGACGACCGATACGTCGTCGAAATTCCGCGCCGCGAAGTCGAGACCGGAACCGTCGAACCCGGCGAGACCTACCGCGTCGCGCTCATCTCCCGCGAGTCGAACGAGCCCGCCGAGTCCGAATCGAACGCCGGACCGACGCCCTCGGCCGAACCGCAACCGCCCGTCGAAGCCGGTGAACTCCGCTACGTCGAAATCGAGGACATCGGCAAGCAGGGCGACGGTATCGCCCGCGTCGAACGCGGCTACGTCATCATCGTCCCCGGCACCGAAGTCGGCGAGCGCGTGAAGGTCGAAATCACCGAGGTCAAGTCTAACTTCGCCGTCGGCGAAGTCGTCGAAGACGACTTCTGACGGCGCTGTTTTCGCGGTTCGACGCCGTTCGTCTCGACGGGACGTTTCTCCCGCCGCCGACAGACCACGTCTGCAAGTGAATCACGCACCACGCTTGCGAGTGAACAGAGAGGTGTTCCGGACGCCTAGAGAGAGCACGATTGCACGTGAAGAATTAGTTTCTGAGTCCCGAGACGGCTACTGAACGTACTTCGTCACATCGGCGTCGACGCCCACGTCGGCCGCGTCGGCGTAGGGTCGATTCACCACGATGTCGCCGGCGGTCGAGCGACCGATGCCGGGGATGGCGGTGAGTTCGTCCATCGACGCCTCGTTGAAGTCGAGCGGGTAGGGAACGCCGGTGACGGAGCGGTAGCCGTGGTCGACGACGGCCACGTCGATGGTCTTCCCGAGTTCGCGCTCGCCCGGAATCCCGACCAAAAGCGGGTAGGTTCCGAGCTGGCGGCCGAACGTCCGGCCGTCCTGGTGGTATTCGAGGTGGACGTTCGGGAGGACCGTGCCCGCGGGCGCGACCCGGCGGAGCATCGGTTGGTCGATTTCCTCGCGGACCTCCTTTTTGTACGTCTTGAACAGCTGTTTGTGGTCGCGGGCGATGTCGGCACCCGTATCGGACATGTCGGTGCCGTCGAACGCCATCACCTGCCGGATGTTGATGCGGCGGACCATGAGGCCCTCGTCGTAGACGCGCTGGAGAAACCGCTTGTTGTGCTCGAACGTCTCCTCGCGCTCGCCTTTCAGCCCGTGGAGGAGGTTGATGCCGGGGAGGAGCTTCGGCAGGCGGTTCGCGGCGTCCGGGCCGTGGGTCGGCGCGTCCGCCGGGTCGTCGCCGGGCCGCCAGCCGGCGACCTCGTTGACGATTTTGACCGCCTCGAAGCACTCGTCGGCGGAGACGTTGAGGTTGTTCTCCTCTTGGACCACGGGGTCGGCGGATTCGAGGCCGAACGCCGCGGTGTCGCCGGCCGTGTTGTGCTCGGCGATGATGCGGAGCGCCTCGCGAGACTTCTCGGGCCAGCCGACGATAGTGATGGGGTTGACGTTGTCGAGGTGGAGCGTGCCGAGGTCGGGGGCGACCTCGCGGATACCGCCGTAGAGTCGGCGGAGCGCGTCGGGGTTCGGGGCCTCGCCGTCGCCGCCGAACGCGAGGATGTCGGCCTGTCGGCCGAGCCGGAAGTGCCGCGCGCCGCGGTTATAGAGGTTCTCGACTTCCTTGACGACGGAGTCGGCGGTGCGGAACGCGGGGTTGCCGTACAGCGGTTCGGTACAGAACGAACAGCGGTAGGCACAGCCCCGCGAGGTCTCCATCTCGCAGATGAGGTGGTCGGGGTGGTTCGGGTGCTGTTCGACGACGAACGCGCCCGTGGCGGCCCAGCGGTCGAGTTCCTCGTTGTCGCGCATGCGGTTGCCGAAGCCTTCGAGCCCGGAGTCGACGAGGTCGTAGGCGGCCGCCTCGATGTCGCCCTTGGCGACGAAGTCGTAGTCGAGGTTCTTGCGCTCCATGTCCTGGCCGCCGGCGTTCTCGTCGCCGACGCCGAAGCGAATCGGCCCGCCCATGAGCGCGGTCCCCTCGGCGACCCACGCGAGTTCGCGGACCTCGTCGGGTTCGGCGGGCGTCCCGCCGACGTACTTGCCGGGGACGGTCATGCCGCCGATGTAAATCATGAGGTCGGCGTCGGCCACGTCGCGCCACTTCTGTCTGTCCTCGCGGAGTTCGTCGATGGTGTGGTAGACGACGTTGGACTCGGGGACGCCCGCGTCGACCACCGCACCCGCGGTGAACCTGGGATACGTCGAGATGTACGGCGGCACGCCGAAGTGCGCCGGCTCGTCGACGTATCCGTCGACGATAGTCACGGTGAGGTCGGCGGGGTCGGTCATCGGTCGCGGTTCGGGTTCGACGCGGAAAACGCAACCGGTCGGCGGTCGAAGACGGGGGTAGTCGTGCGAGGGCGAGCGCAGGTGTCGGCGATGGTGCGGCCCGCGGGTCGCTTCCGCCTCCCGCGCGTTTATCAGCGTGGGAGCGTAACTGACGGCCATGCCCGCGACCCTCGAAGTCAAGTGCGCCAACGAGGACTGCGAACTCGACATGTTCGAGCTGCACTACACCTACGATATGCCCGACGACGTGACGGTGGCGGACTTCTCCTGTCCGTACTGCGGCGAGTCCCGCTTCCTGGAGGAGATTCAGCTATGAGCGACCTGCGGAAGTTCGGCGAGTCGGCGGCGAACGCCGTCCTCGAACGGGTCGGCCGCGGCGTCAGCCAGATGCAAGAGCGCAAGCCCCTCGCCCACGACCTGCTCGAATCCGAGGACGCCTACCTCGTCGTCTTCGACGCGCCCGGTGCCCGTGCCGAGGACGTGCAGGTCCGCTTCCTCGACGGCGAGGTCGAGATTCGCATCGACCGCTTCCGCGACTTCCACGAGGGCTACGAGATGCGCTTCCCCGGCCGCGGCCTCACGCTCTCGGGGAAGGCGACCATCCCCTCCGACGCCTCGGTCGAGGCCGCCGAGGGGACCGCCACGGTCGGCAAGAACGGCACGCTCCAGATTCGGATTCCCAAGGACGAGCGCGCGAGCGACATCGCCGTGACCGAGGAGGAAGACGAAGGCGAGGCCGACACTGAGTCCGAGTCCGAGTCCGAGTCCGAGGCCGGCGACGAAGCCGACGACTTCGGTGACGTGGACGACCAAGACGCCTGAAGTGCAGTTTCGGGCGCGACGCGGTGACCGCCCCCTTTTCCCGTTCTTTCATTCCCCGTCGAGCGTCATCCCCTCGACCACCGCGAACTCCTCGTCGCCGTCGAAGCGCCGAGGGTCGAACGCGTCCGGTATCGACGCCTGACCGTCGTCGAGCACCGCCTCGGCGAGTCGCTCACCGATTGCCGGCGACCACATGAAGCCGTGGCCGTGCCAGCCGGCGGCGACGTAGACGCCCTCGGCGACCGCGCCGACGAGCGGGTTCCGGTCGGGGGTCGCCCCGCAGAGGCCGGCCCACGCGCGGTCGAGTTCCGGGTCCGTCGCGTCCGCAGGCACCGGGTCGCCCGCATCGCCGACCGTCGTCCGGTGTCGAACCGCGTCGAGCGCGTCGGCGACGAACCAGTCGTCCGCGGTCGGGTCCCAGTCGTCGGGGTCGGGTTCGACAGGTTCGACGCCGTCGCCGGCGAGGACGCCACCGGGGTGCGGCCGAAGGTACGACTCGGCGGTCGCGTCGTAGACGGTCGGTCCGCGGTAGTCGCAGTCGGCGACGAGCGCCTGCGCCCGGTAGGGCTTGAGCGCGATGGGGAGACCGGCGTCGACCAGCAGGCGGCGCGAGTGGACGCCGGCCGCGACGACGACGGCGTCGAAGCGGGCGGACACCACGTCGTCGACGGCGACGCCCGGCGGGTCCGTTCGGAGCGACACCGCGTCGCCGACGCGGAACTCGACGCCCGCGGACTCGCACTTCTCGACGAACAGGTCCGCGTAGGCCGCCGGGTCGGCCCAGCCGGCGTTCTCGGCCAGGCCCGCGAGGAGCACGTCGTCGGTCCGAATCGGGAACCGGTCGGCCAGTTCGTCGGCTCCGACGAGCGACACCGCGCGGTCGTGGACCCGCATTCGCTCGACCGACTCTTCGAGGGCCGCGGCCGCCGCGTCGTCGCCCTCGCGAGCGAGAAAGACGTAGGGTGTCTCGTGGAAGGTGAACGCTCCCTCGCCCGAGAGGCACCGGAACCGGGCCATCGCGTGGTCGGCGACGGCCACGTCGATGTCCTCCGCGTAGGCGTCGTAGCAGATGCCGGCGGCGCGGCCCGTCGACCCGCCGCCGGGGGCGTCGCGTTCGAACAGCGTGACTCGCGCCCCGCGCTCGGCGAGGTCGAAGGCGGTCGTCAGGCCGACCGCGCCCGCGCCGACGACGGCGACGCGCGCTGATTCGTTCATACCCCGTCTGCGTCGGCGAGCGACTTGAATGGCCGCCGCTCGCGGTCGTAACGTCGGTCGAGACCCGCGCGGCGCGGTCGCTCAGGATGTGTAGAGAGACGGGGTAGGTCGGCCGGCCGTGGCCCACGTGGAAACCACGTGGGTCCGAAAGGAGCCACCCGACCGTGCCGTCACCTGTCCTCTCCGGCGACCGCGTAAAAGGCCTCCGGTGCGAGTTCGGAGACAGGGCGGGCGGCGCGCGAGCGGCGCGCCGGACTACTCGGCGAACTCGTCGACGCCGCGGGCGGGATAGCCGACCACCAGGTCGATGCCGGCGTCGCGGAGGTCGTCGATTCGCCGGCGCACGTCGGCCACGGAGCCGATGAGCGCGTAGTCGCGCGAGGCCTTCAGGAGCACCTCGCGGGCGCGAGCCTCGGCCGAGGCGTCGGTCGCGGCGTCGTCGGGGAGCGCGCGAGCGACGGGACGGCGACGGGAGACGTACGCGCCGACGGCGTCGAGAATCTCGTCGTCGTCGTCGGTGAGGGCGGTCGGGGCGTAGACCGCGATTTCGCCGTCGAAGCCGGCGGCCCGGAGCGCCCGAACGTCCCTGCGGGTCGACCGCGAGAGGAGTTCGTACTGGGTGCCGCCGGCGGCGAGGGCGATTCGTTCGATACCCTCGGTGCCGACCCACGCGTCGGGCGCGCGCTCTCTCGCGGCGCGGAGTCGGGGGGCGACCGCGCGACCAACCTCGTCGTCGGTCAGATACGCGCCGTGGCCGGCCACGAGCACCTGCCGAATTCCGTCGGGGAGCCACTCGTACAGCGAGTCGTCGCCGAGCGGGTCGAAGCCGTCGGCGCGGACCGGCGTAGTCAGTCGAACTTCCTTTTCGGCCGTGAGTTCGCGCAGCACGTCCTCGTCGGGGAGTCGCTCGCGGCCCTCGTAGTCGATAGCCACG
Organism: Haloferax prahovense DSM 18310; assembly: GCF_000336815.1. GTDB lineage: Archaea > Halobacteriota > Halobacteria > Halobacteriales > Haloferacaceae > Haloferax > Haloferax prahovense. The sequence goes on along the minus strand of NZ_AOLG01000009.1, from coordinate 302,407 downwards.
ATGTCGAGCGGGACCGACAGCGCCTCGCGCACGTCGCACTCGGCGGGCTTGAGTGCGACAGCGTCCAGACCGGCTTTCGAGACCGCACGCTCGGCGGTCAACATACTATCACCACAGAAATTTCAGTACCGTCGCGGAACGCGATCCATCGTCTGTGCGACCATGTGAGAACGGATAGCGCGGAGGAGGCCAAAACCCTGTCGGTGACGGCGATGCTGGCTCTCCCGGCGTCGTTTATATACCCCGTTTCGAAGCGGCGGCGAGCGGCGTCGAAGCGCGTGACGACTCGTCTCACGGCGGAATACCGATGGTTCGTCCGTCGTACCGCCACGATTGTATTCAGGACGCAATTCTAAATTCGAAGTAGTAGTCGAAACTGAATCGTGACAGCCTCAGACGCCCGTTTTCGGTGATTCCCAGTTCTATAGATTCGGAAATCGCGTCGCCGTTATATGGGGTTCGCGGCCGACGATTCAGATGTAAGGTGAACCGAGATGAGCGCTAACGCACAAATCGAGATGCTGGGGAACAGGATGGACTTCGACTACTCGCGGGGCGTCACGGGCTACGTGCTCGTGTTGACCCGCCTCATCACCGGGTACTGGTTCCTCCACGCGGGCTGGGGGAAGATAACCGGTGAAGCGTTCAACGCCGGCGGCTACCTCGCGAACGCCCCCGCCGCCTCGCCGCTGCAGGGCTTCTTCGCGTGGGCCGCCGCGACTCCGTGGCTCCTCGACCTCACGAACATCATGGTTCCGTGGGGCGAGTTCCTCATCGGCCTCGGGCTCATCGTGGGTGCACTCGTCCGGCTCGCCGCCTTCTTCGGCGGCGTCCTGATGGTGTTCTTCTACCTCGGGAACGCCGACTGGGCCCACGGCGTGGTCAACGGTGACCTGTTCGGGCTGATGATGTTCGCCATCGTCGGCACCCTCGCCGCGGGCCGCATCCTCGGCCTCGACGCCATCATCGAGAAGATGGAGTTCGTCCGCCAGCGCCCCGCGCTCAAGTACCTCCTCGGCTGAGGGGGTACTCGGGGGGGCAGAAAGGGAGTTGCCGTGGGGACGACGACACGCTGACGCTGTTTTGTTTTTCGGAACCGACTCAGACACCGCGAGCGGGCGCGCTGGGGGCAGTGAGCCGAGGAGAACGAGACGTCGAGTGGGGACGCTACACCGGGTAGTCCGCGTCGGGGTCGACCACGCGGTCGACCTCCTCGGGGGCCCGCCAGTCGGTCGTGAGTTCGAGCAGTTGCACGAGCATCCGCCCGGTCGCGCCCCAGACGGTGTAGCCGTCGACGTGGAAGAAGTGGAGTCGAATCTCGCCGTACTGCGGGTGGTCGCGGCGCTCCGACTCGTAGTTCGCGCGGTCGGTCAGGTCGTCGACCGCGAGCACCGCGATTTCGGCCACCTCGCGCTGGTCGGGTTCGTACTCGCGGTCGGGCACCGTGGCGACGAACGGGGAGACGGCGTAGTCGGTCACGGTGAGGATATCGTCGAGTCGGCCGTGGAAAGCCGCCTCCTCGGGCCGGAGCCCGATTTCCTCGTTGGACTCGCGGAGCGCGGTCGCCCGCAGGTCGGCGTCGCTCGGCTCGCGCCCGCCGCCGGGAAAACTCATCTGGCCCGGATGCTCGCCGAGGTGGTCGGCGCGCTTGGTAAACAGGATGTGCGGCCGCTCGTCGCGGAACACGACGGGGGCGATGACGGCCGCCCGCCGGCCCGCGTCGACGGTCACCGGTTCGTGTCGGGTGACGCCCGCGAGGTCCATCGTCACGATTCGTAAAGAGATGCCGAGACTTAGGCCTGCCCCTCCGCGTCCAGCGCGGCGTCGAGGCGCTCGCGAATCGACCCGACGTCGGTGTCGGCCCACGCTTCGAGGTCGTACGTCACGTCCAGCAAGCGGGCGATTTCGTCGTCGTCGCCCGTCTGCACCGCGCTCGCGGCCGCCGCGCGGAGACGGCTTTCGACCTGCGTCGCCAGTTCGTCCCGCGGCACCTCGCGGGTGGGGTAATCGAGGATGTGCGGCAGGTCCTCCGCCCGGTCGGGGAGCGTCGGAAACGCCATCGGCCCGACCGTCAGGAGTTCCGCGTCTGTCTCGTCGTCCTCGTAGGGGACGAGGTAGTAGGCGTCGACCGCGTCGGAAATCGCGCCCGAGAGGGCGTTGCCGTCGGTTTCGCGGCCCTGCTTGAACGCGAGTTCGTCCAGCGCGGTCTCCAGTTCCTCGCGGGTGAGCGCCCCGAAGAGGTCGACGACGCCAGCGAGGTCGTCGTAGGTCGCCTCGCTCATCGACCCGCAGCCTCCCGCACGTCGTCGAGGTCGTCGCTCGCGGCGGCAAGCACCTCGTCGGGCGACAGCGACGTGTCCCGCCACGCCGGGAGCCGCGTGTCCTCGCCGGGCTTCGAGATGGCCTCGGCGTAGGTGGCGACCTGCTCGCGCTCGTCTGTCCGGTCGTAGTCGAAGCCGTTGAACGCCGCGTCGGCCGCGTACTGCTCGACCAGTCTGTTCCCGGCCTCGCGGTAGCGCTCCGCGAGCGTGTCGAACTCGACGGTTCCGCCGTGTTCCACGACAGCCCGGAGGAGCGTCCGCCCGACCGACTCGCTCATGTCCGAGAGGCCGGTCGGCCCGCTCACGGAGCGGTGGTCGTGTTCGTACTCGCCGAGGTCGACCTGCGCGCTCCGGTCGAAGCCGGCGTGGGCGAAGGCGTCCCCGAGGGTGCCGACTTCGAGGCCCCACTTCCGCGGCGACCGCATCCGCAACGCGAGGTCCGAGGTGGCCGCGAACTCCCCCGCGAGGGCGTACCGGAACGAGTCGAGATACCGGACGATGGGCGCGTCAGTCTCGTCCTCGAGCGCCCGGACGAGCGGGGCGTAAAACAGCCTGAACAGCCGGCCGTAGAGCCGCCCCTCCTCGACGCGGGCGTAGTAGCCCTTCGAGAAGTCGTGGCCGTGCGCGAGCGGGAACAGGAGCCGCGGGACGTAGCGCTCGTCGTAGGTCTTCGTGTCCGCGTCGTGGACGACGACGTACTCCTCGCGGGCGGCGCAGCCGAGCGCGAGCCACACGTCGCGGCCCTTGCCCCGCTCGCCGTCGAGGCCGTGGGAGTCGAGGAGGTCGGCGACGCGGGGGCCGTCGCACCACAGCACGTCGAGCGGTAGGTCGTACTCGTCGAGCCAGTCGGCGAACGGGGCGACCCGGTCGGCGGGCGCACGGAGGGGGACGACGACCCGCGCCGGCGAGAGCGACTCCAGCGTCGAGAGCACCCGCTCGGCGGCGAGGCCGGCGTACTCTCGCTCCGTCATCGGCACGACCACGGCGGCGCGGTCGGTCGGGGCGTCGGGGACCGCGCCGGAGAGGTCGTGGAGCGTCGTGACCCGCTCTTGTACGTACTCCATCGTGTCGGTCGTGGGACCGGGCGAGCAAAAGTGCGGCGAGAGCCGAGCCGGCTGCCGGCTTCGCTCCGGGAGCGGACGGGCGGTCAGGGGGGTCAGTTCGGGATGCGCCCGGCGCGCTGGAAGACGATGAGGCCCGTGACGACGACCGCCAGCCCGACCGAGAACCAGAAGAACACCTCGTCGAACGCGTAGCCGAAGTCGGTCAGGGTGCCGACCACGCCCGACCCGCTGGCCTGGAATATCATCATGCCGAACGAGTACACCGAGTAGGCGCTCCCGCGGCTCTCGTCGGGCAGCGTGTCGAGCAGGTAGGCGTCGAGCGCCGGAAAGAGGCTGTGGATGACGTAGCCGACGACCGCGGTGACGACGACGAGGCCGACGAGGCTCGTCGTCACGGTCAGGACGAACACCGAGACGACGAAGGAGACGAGCACGCCGAGGATGTACGGGATGCGCGGCAGCTTGTCGGCGAGCCGCCCCGAGAGGAAGAACGCCGGCACGCCCGCGCCGAAGATGACCGTCAGCATGTTGCGCGCCGTCGTCGCCGGCAGACCCTTCGACACCATGTACAGCTCGTAGAAGTTGAACAGGCCCTGCCAGACGAAGCCGGTGAAGCCGAGAATGACGATGCCGGTGAGGATGACGCGCCACTCACTCCGGGCCGCGCCGAGGAGGTCGCGGTCGGCCGCGCCCGCGTCGGGGAGGTCGGTCGAGCGGGCCGTGAAAAAGAGCGCGAGGGTCACGACGGCGGCCGCGAGGCCGACGCAGACGAAGACGAGTTGCCACGCCGCGGAGACGAACGGGAGCCGGGGGACGAGGTCAGGACCGACCGCGAGGACCAGCGTGACGAAGGGCGCGACGCCGACGGCCGCGAGCTGGCTGGCGGTGCCGTGGATACCCATCGCGCGGCCGACGCGGTCGGGGAACAGCTCGCTCACGAGCGGGTTGGCGGCGACGAAGTACGCGCCCGAGGCGAGACCCATCGAGACCGCGCCGACCATCAGCGTCTCGACGGTGGTCGCGCTGGCGGTCACGCCCGAGGCGACGACGAGGACGACGCCGGTCCCGAGCACCACGCGGTGTCTCGGAACGCGGGTGAGGAGCCAACCGGTCGGGACGCGGAGGACGGCGCTCCCGAGCCAGACGAGGGTGGCGACGATGCCGACGGTGGCGCGGTCGACCGCGAAGAACGTGATGAACTCCCCGAGAAGCGGTGCGAAGACGACCCGCGCGAGGTTGACGAGCAGCACCATCCCGCAGAGCGTTCCGAAGAGGCGGCCACGTGACACGGACGGAACCGCGCGCCGCGGGGTCACAACACTTTCGACTGAGCGGGGTCGTCGGCGTGTCGTGCGGGCGAAAACGGGGGTCGTCGTCGGGTTTTTATGTTCGTTGCACAAACGGACACCTATGAAGACAACGCGGAAGGGGCTTCGAGACGGGGAGTTGGAGAAGGATACCTACGGGCGACTGACCTGTTCCGAGTGCGGCGAGTCGCTGAAGAAGAAAAACGACCCGGACGAGGTGTTTTCCCTCCGCATCTGCGCCGACTGCGGACGGGAGTGGAAAGAGCTCAGATAAGACGAACCGACCGACAGCGGACGCCCGACGGGAATCGGCGGCCGCTCACTCGAACACCGAATCGAACGTCCGCGCCCCGAGGGGGTCGAACGTGCCGGCCGCGATGTTCTCCGCGACGTGTGCTACCGACGACGCACCGACGAGCGCCGCGGTCACGCCGGGCGCGCTCCGCGAGAAGTTGAGCGCCCGCTGAGCCGCCGTGTCGCCGGCAAGCACCGAGTTCACCGACGCCGGAATCTCCGCCGCGAGGTCGCCCTGCGCGAGGCTGGCGCTCGTGAAGGCGTGCAGGCCGTGTTCGTGGGCGTACCAGAGCGCGCTCATCGCCTCGCCCGCGTCGGTGTCGTGGGCCTCGACGGTGAACGCGTCGGCCATCACGACGTTGAACGGGAGCTGAATCGCTTCGAGCGAGTGCTCGTCGTTGCCGACAGTGCCGGCCGCGCGCTCGGCCCGACGGACGAGTTCTGGGAGCGACAGGTACGCGTCGTGGTCGGGCGCGACCCGGAGCGCCTCCCACGTGGCGACGCCGTAGCGGCCGATGTCGTCAGCGGCGACCCGGCGTTCGAGGACCTCGAAGGCGGCCTCGATTCGGTCGTACACCGTCTCGCGGTCGGCGACGGCCAGTTGCGTCTCGGGGTTGTGCAGGTAGTAGCAGTCGACGTGGTCCAGTCCCGTCAGGTCGAGCGACCGGTCGACCATCTCGTCGACGAACGCGGGCGCGATGGTGTGGCTGCCGTGGGCGAGTTCGTCCGGTTCGGCGAGACCGGCGTCGAGGACCGTCTCGCGGACGTACGCGCCGGGGTCGTCGGGGCGCTCGCGGTCGAAGGGGACGAACCCGGCCTTCGAGGCGACGACGACGGCGTCGCGGTCGACGTCGGCCCCGCGGACCGCGTCGCCGACGACCCGCTCGGCGCGGCTGTGGCGGTAGTTCGACGCGGTATCGACGAGGTTGACGCCATGTTCGAGCGCGGAGACGAGCGACTCGCGGTAGCGGTCGTCGACCGCGTCGGTCGGCTCGCCGAGGTAGGTTCCGATGCCGATACTGGAGACGACGCCGGGGCCGAACCGGCGGTAGAAGGTGCGGCCGAAACTGTCACCGAACCGGTCGCGGTAGGCCCACGTCGCCCGTCCTGTAGCCATGGCCGGGGCTACGGCGGCCGACGGTTAAGGGCCACCGGTCCGGGTTCGGAGAGGGCCGCCAGCGAGTCAGATATCGCCCGACAGCGCCTCGAACACGTGTTCGATGAGTTCGTCGCGGGCGATGGACTCGCCGTTGCCGCCGTCGGTGACGGCGTCGGGGCGGATTATCTGGCCGCCGCCCATCCGGGCGTGGCCGCCGGCGCTCGACCCGCGGTAGTGGTCGAGGGCGGCCTCCAGCGTCCGACCCATGTGAACCCGGTCGTCGCGGGAGCGACCCGAGAGGTAGACGTTGCTCTCGCGCTCGCCGCAGACGACCGCCGCGGTGACGCCCTCGAGTTGGATGAGTTCGTCGGCCGCCTGCGGGATGGCGTCGACGTTCGAGATGGTGCCGATGTCGGCGACCGCGAAGGGACCGCGCACGTCGCGGCCGGCGATGGCCCGCGCCTTTGCCTCCAGCACCTCGCGGGAGACCTCGGGATTGGCGATGCGGTCGAGGTGGTCCTCGTTGACGCCGGGGAAGAGGAAGCCGGCGGCGTCGAAGTCGGCGGCCGAACAGCCCGCAGTGAGGTGTTTGGTGTCCGTGAGAATCCCGTAGACGAGGCCCGTCGCGACCTGCGAGGGGACGGTGTACGAGGCGTTCACCTCGCTGGCGTGCATGTCCGGCGGGACGGGTTTCGCGCCCACGTCGCGGAAGTACTCGGCGACGATGCTCGAACACGCGCCGTAGTCGGTGCGCACGTCGGTAAACATCTCACCGGTCCCGTCGCCGGGGTGGTGGTCGACGACGGCGTAGGGGAGGACGCCCTCTGCCCCCGCGAAGCCGCGAGGCGCGTTGTGATCGACGAGGACGACCGCCTCGGCGGCGAGGTCGCTCACGTGGTCGATAGGGTCTAAGTCGAGGTCGAGAACGGTACGAAACGCGCGATTTTCCTGGTGTCGAATCTGGCCGGCGAACTGGATGGTCGGTGTGGTACCGACCTGTTCTGCGAGACAGGCTACGCCGATCGCCGCGGCCATGGCGTCGGGGTCCGGGTTCGGGTGCATGAGGACGGCGACCTCGTCGACGTCCTCCAGCGCCTCGGCGAAGCGCGTGCCCATCGGCCGCTTGAAGCGAATCGCGGCGTAGACGACGAGCGAGAGGGCACCGAGCGCGACGACGAGCGCCGCCGCGATTTCGGGGTGCGCGCGCACGAACGAGTCGATAGACTCGAAGATAGCACCCGTATCGAACTGCCCCACCGGACCGAACATACACAACACGACCGGGGCCTACCGTATGAATATTCCCCCTAATCGAGTTGTCCTGATTGACAGAATTTCGGGGAGTCGAACCTGTCGCCCCCCGAATACGCTCAGTCGTCGCCGGCCCGGTAGGCGTCGATTGCCGCCCGGTAACCCTCGCGATACGTCGGATACGCGAACGAATAGCCGAGGTCGCGGAGGCGGTCGTTCGAACAGCGCTTGCTCGTCAGGATGCGGCGACGGGCGGCCTCCGAGAGGTCGCCGACGTCGAGGCGTTCTTCTTTCGTGCGCTTCTCCGGACGCGGAACGCCGCACTCGTCGGCCAGCCAGTCCGCGAACTCGTGTTTCGAGACGGGTTCGTCGTCGACGACGAGGACGGTGTCGTCGCGGGCGCGGTCGGTTTCGAGGAGGTACGCGACGACGCCCGCGGCGTCGTCCCGGTGGACCATGTTGAGGTAACCCGCGGTGACCGGGCCGTTCAGGTAGCGTTCGAGCCGGTAGCGGTCGGGGCCGTAGAGCCCGGCGAACCGGGTGACCGTTCCCTCGACTCCACGCTCGGCGGCGTACTCGCGGGCGACGCGCTCGGCCTCCGCGAGGACGCGCGTCTTGTCGGTCGTCGGGTCGAGCGGCGTCGATTCGTCGACGAAGTCGCCGCCGTGGTCGCCGTAGACGCCCGTGCTCGACGTGTAGACGAGGCGCTCTGGCGGCGAGTCGCGCGCGGCGAACTGGTCGATTGCCGTTCGGAGACCCTCGACGAAGACGGCCCGGGCGGCGTCGGCTCCGCGGCCGCCGGAACTCGCGGCGAAGACGACGTGGTCTACGTCGGGGACCGACGCCAGCGCGTCGGCGTCAGTCACGTCGGCGCGGACCGCTTCCGCACCGGTCGCTTCGACGGCGGCGAGGCCGTCGTCGGAGCGGCGGACGCCCCACACGTCGTGGTCGTCGGCGACGAGCGTGCGTGCGAGTTCGAGGCCGACGTAGCCGCAGCCGAGGATGGCGACTCTCATCGTTCGTTTCGGACGGCGATGACGTGGTAGATGGCGGCCAGTTCGTTCAGCGTGGCGGCCGTGCGGCCCTCGATTGCCTGTTGAATCTCCTGTCCGGAGAGGTCGAGGTCGACCTCGGCGGCGAGCGAGTCAACGTCGAGGATGCCGCTCGTCATGCCCATGAGGAGGTGGTCGCGGAACTCCCAGATGATGGCGTCGGCGTCGGGGTTGCCGTCGGCGAGTTCGAGAACCGCGGCGGCCTGTTCGAGCGTGAGGTCTAACACGCCGTTCGAGAGCGCGGCTTCCGAGACGCCGGCGGCCTCGGCGGCCGTCTCCGACCCGGCGGCGGCGACTGCGCGGCGAATCTCGTCCTCGTAGGCGGCTCGCAACTCGTCTGCCGAGAGGGTTCCGGGCTCCGCGGCGGCGTCGTGCAACATACACCGCGATTCGGCGTTCCGGCGGCAAAACGGTTGCCACTCGGGTCGTATTGGCGGCTACCCGTCCGCATGGCAGTCGGCCGCGACGGTGCATCCCGGTCCGCCCTGCCACCCCTCGGAGCGCTCGTCCGCGTCGCCGTCGATGTCGCCGACGCCGACGCCCGACGGAGGAACTGCGACGACGATTGTCGTCTCAGCGTCGAACGTGACGCGGTCGCCGTGGCCGACCGTCTCCGCGACGCCGTCGCCGTCCCAGTCGAGAGCGACGGTCGAGCCGTCGCGGGCGTACGTGAGGGATTCGGCGTCCCCGCGGGCGTGGACGCGGAACTGCGCGAACTCGCCGGCGACTTCCACGTCCCAGACGTTGACCGTCGCGTACCAGTAGCCGGGGACGGGCGCGACCGGCATCCCGGCGGGGACGCGCTTGAACGACGTATCGAAGCGGGAGTCGAGCGTGTCGTTCACGCGGTCGGTGACTGCCTTCTCGGTGGCGCGCATCGCCGCGTCGGTCGCCATGTCGGCGACGGCCTGCTGACGGGCGGTCCGCGTCGTCTCGACGGTCCGGTTCGTGAGCCGCTGTGAGACCGTCGTCGAGCGGTCCCGGCGGACGGTTCGGAACGCCTCGTCGAGGCGGCGTTCGAGAAGGTCGGCCTCGACGGTTCCCGCGCCGGCGGCCTCGACGGCGATTGCGCGGCCCGCGGAGCCGTTCGTCACCGCCAGGGCCCGGTGGGCCGGGTCGTCCCACTCGCCGAGCGCGCGCTCCAGAATCCGCTGGCGCTCCGTCACCGAGCGGTCGGTGTGCGCGCGCAGCACGTCCTTGGCGGCCTCTTCGGCGGGAACCGTCGACCGGTCGACCGCGATTTCGAGCCTGTCGCGCCGGTCGGCGAGCGTCTCGTTCGTGCCGTTCGTCGCCGCGAGCGTCGAGTCGGCGGCGAGGAGCGCGCGGGCCGCGACGCGGAGCGGGACGCGGCGGTTCGCGCCGAACACCGGTTCGAGGACGGTGTCGACGGCGTCGCCGTAGGGGAGCGTGAACAGGTTGGTGTTTCGGGCGACGAGCGGGTGGTAGGTGCCGCCGCGGGAGACGGTCGGCACCGCGGACCCCGAGAGGCCGCCGAGCGAGAGATACATCGGGTCCGCGTCGGGGACGAACCGAACGCCGGTTTCGTTGCCGGTTCCGTTCGCGCCGTCCGCTCGGGTCTCGCCGAGCGTCGCGCGAGCGACCTCCTCGGCGCGGACCGCCTCCGAGAGCGACCCGAGGTTCGCGTCCGTACTCGCGTCGTCGGCCGCGCCGGTCGCCGCCGCGGTCCGGTTCGCCCGGCGGTCGAGCGCCGCCAGCACGCGGTCGAGGTACGCGGCGCGGACCGCGACGCGCGCCCGGTCGGAGACGCCGTCGTAGGCGGCCGGGGCACCGACGAGTTCGAGACGGTCGGCGCGGAGGTCGGACGCGAGTTCCGCGGCGGGGTTCACCTCGCCCGCGGCGACCCGCCGAGCCGACACCGTCACACTGCGGTTTTTGACGCGGTCGGCGAGCGCGACGAGGTCGGAACGAATCCAGCGGTCGAGGCCGGGAGCCATCGGTACGGTCGTCTGCTGTCGGGCGGGCGCGTCGCCGTCGGCGACGTCGCGGGCGAGGTCATCGAAGCCGCCGCGGGTCGCAACCGCGTCTTCGACCGCGTCAGCGGCCGCGGCGAAGTTCTCGCCGTCGAGCGCGCCGCCGGGTTCGACCGCCGGGTCGAGAGGTCGTTCCGGGGCGGAAACGGCGGCCGGGTCGACGACGGCCGCGAGGTCGACGCGCGTCTTCGTCTCCGTCGTTTCTTCGGTGTGGAACGTCTCGTTGCCCCGACGCCACGTCCGAGTGGTCGTCTCGCTCGTCGTCACGATTCGGGAGCCGGCGTCGACGACGACGGTATCGGCTTCGAGCGCCGGCGTTCGCGTCGCCACCGTCTCGACCGACGACGACGTCTCGGTCGCGGTGTCGACGAGTTCCCATTCGGTTCCGAGGTCGACCGGCGGGTCGTCGCTGTGGGCGATGACGGTCGCGTCGGCTTCGATTGCGGTGGTGGCGCGATGGGCGTCCGCGACCACGTCGTCGGAGGCGGGCGCGTCACCGTGGCCGTCGATGAGGCCGACCAGCGCGTGGTCGGCCGCAGAGCCGACGGAGGCGTTGATGGTCCGGTTCGTCGGAATCTCGTTCGCGACCGACTCGGCGGACGGGTTCGGTGCGGGAAGCGCGTTCGCCAGTTCGGGCGCGGCCGGAACGCCGGTCTGCGAGAGCAGGCTCCGGGCACCGGCGCGGACGGCGGCGCGCCCGGTCGCCCCGCGAGCATCGGCGTCGGTGGTTCCGAACGCCTGCTGTTCGGCGAGCAGGACGCCGGCGTTCGTCGCCAGCGCGGCGTGGTCGTTCGAGACGACGTTGCCCACGGGCGCGCCGGCGTACTGGCTCCAGCCGCGGGTCCACGCCGAGGCCCACAGCGCGGTCGTCACCGTCGCGTCGAGCGTCCCGCCGTCCAGCGCGTTCGCGTCGAGGCGGCGCTCGAAGGCCTCGGTTCGGTCGTGGAGCGCGAGGACGGGCGTCCGGACGCCGGCCGTCACGGTGACGGACTCGGCGGCGACCGTGCGACCGCCGCGAGCGACCTCGACCGAGACGTTCTCGACGGTCGCGACGAGGACGGTCCCGTTCTCGCGGCCCGAAATCGAGACGCGGTCCATCGCGTCGCGCAGACTCGACTCGTTCGTCGGTCGCGGCAGGGTCACAGTCGCGTTCACGTCGCCGCGGGCGACCGAGACGGCCCGAAGCCGCTCGCTCGCGGCGAGAGCGATGCGGAGTCTGAGGTAGTCGCGGAAGGGGCGCTCCTCCGAGAGCAGTCGCCCGACGGTCGTATTGGCGGGCGAGATGACGGGGTTCGCCGCGGCCTCGCGCGCCGCGTTGCCGACGGCCGCGCGAACGGCGGCGTCGGCCTGTGCGGTCGCGCGGTCCATCGCGTCGTCGACGCGGCGGTCGGCAACGGGGTCGTGAGCCGAGAGCGCGCCGGAGAACGTCGCGCTCCCGACGAGGAGCAACACGCCGAGCAGGGCGAAGGGAACCCGACCGCGGTCGTCGTCGGCGAGTCTCACGCCGACCACGTCCTGACGACGATAGTGACGCGTCCGACCGAGACGGCCTCGGCGGCGGCGCGCGGGGTGTCGTACCGGGCGCGCATCGCGTCGGCGAAGCGCGGGGCCAGCGCCGCCGCGAGGTCAGCGTTGGCGGCGCGGGTCTCCTCGCGGGCGACTTCGGGCGCGACGGAGGCGTTCACCAGCGCGCCGGCTCGTTCGTACCGGTGGGTCATCAGCGTCGAAACCGGCTCGTCGCCACGGAGCGCGAGGCGGGCGAGCGCGGGCGGGAACAGCCCGGCGACGGTCCGGTTCGCAGCGACGCGAGCGACGGCGTCGAAGCCGTCGTCGCTGGCGGCCACAGCGTCTTCGCGCGCCGCGGGGAACCCGCTCGGCACGTCGAGCGTCGCGGAGTGAACCGTCGACGACGACGTCGGTTCGGGTCCGAGGGAATCGGTCGCGCGGACCGGCGCACCGGGGAACGGCGTCCACGCGACGGCGACAGAGACGCCGCGAGTCGGAAGTTCGGAGGCGGCGCGGGCGGCGGTCCGGTCCCGGAAGTCGTCGCGGGCGCGGGTCAGGCGAACGCCGTCGACGGTGACCGCACCGAGCGTCGCGCGGGCGAGGAGGCCGGCGAGGCTGCCGTGCGCGGTTCGGTCGAGTTCGCGGGCGTCGACGCCGCCAGCATCGAGGAGCGACGGGTCCGCGGCCTCGACGCCGGGGGCGAGCGAGTAGGTGACCGTCGCGGTGCTCGTCGCCAGCGACGAGGCGACCCCGTCGGCGTCGATAGCGGCGGTGTCACGGTCGATTCCGGTGTCTGCGCCGGCGTCCGCAGTGACGACGAGACCGATGCTCGCGCTCACGAGCAGCAGGCAGACGGTCACGTCGAAGACGAGGTCGGTCATCGCCACACCTCGACGCGGAGCGTCCCGAAGCCGACGCGACCGGGTTCGACGCGAACGCTGACCCGAGTCGAATCGGCGTCGGCGTCGGTAGGCGCGGCGGGGCCGACGGCGCGGCGGTCGCCGTCGACCGCGACGACGACGCGGCAGGAAAACCCGTCCGGACAGGCGTCGAACGCGTCCGAGAGCCGGGAGCTGACGACCACGCCGGAGTCGTCGGTGAGGGCGGACTCGACGTTCGACAGCGTCGCCGGCGCGAGGTCGCGTTCGGCGGTCGGCAGCGAGTCGTCGAGGACCGTCGCGTAGCCCGAAATCGCCGCGCAGACGACGAACAGCGCGGTGAGCGCGGCGACCGGCGAGGTCTGTGCCCTACGCCGAGACGACGGTGACATCGGTTCCCTCCCAGATGACGTGGCGGACGACGAGCGGTTCGCTGGCGGGCCGCCACGAGGCGTTCCGGTCGCGCGCGGTCTCTGCCGCGGCGGCGAACGCGGCGGGCGAGTCGAAGACGGCGCTCGGGGACGCGCCGGCGGCGACCGACCCGAGTCGGGAGTCGGGCGTCGCCGGTGTCACCGGGCCAAAGACGAACGCGGCGTGCGCCGCGCCGCCGTCGTTGCGGAGGCCGATTCGGTGCGAGCCGAGACGGATGGCGTCGGCGTCGAGTTCGTGTTCGGCGGTCGCGTCGTACTCGGCGACGGCCACGGCGTCGACGGCGTCGGCGACTCCCGAGGCGTCGGGCGCGGGCGTCGTCGGGAGGCCGGCGACCGCCCCGACGAGGACGGTCGCGGCCACGGAGAGCGCGGCCCACGTGTAGAGCGTATCGAGCGGTGCGTCGAGCATAGACCGGGGTGGCCCCGTCCGGGTATATAAACCTCAGCACGGGACGGCGACGGAACCGGAGCCGGTGACGAGCGTCCCGAGGACCGCGACTTAGACGAGCGTTCCCGCGGCGGCGAATGCGACTGCGAACGTCGTCGTCGCCGAGACGAGCGCGCGGCCGACCCGTGAGGCCACGAGATGGCGGTCGAGGCCGTGTTCGACGCCGACCGAGAGCGTCGTCAGGATAACCGCCGAGAGGAGGACGTACGCGCCGACGGCCAACCCGAGGTCGGCGGTCGAAAGCGGCGTCGCGACGGCCGTCTGGTCGAGCGTCTTCGCAGGGGCCATCCCGTCGGCGAGCGCGACGGTCGCACCGGCGACGAGCGGCCCGAAGACGGCGGCCGTGTTCGACAGCGTCTCCGTGACCGAGGCGAGTTCGCGGCGGGCCTCGGCGTCGAGTCGGGAGAGCGCCGAAAGTTGGTCTGCCATCGAGACGATTGCGCGACCGGCGGGGCGACCCTCGCTGGCGGCGAGGCCGAGGAGCGTCGCCACGCCCGCGACGCGGGGGCTCGGCGTCGATTCGAGAACGCCGTACTCGCCGCGGAACGACTCGACGACTCCCACGCGGAGGCGACGCTGGACGCCGACAGCCTCGTCGAGCAGGTCGCCGGTTTCGCCCGGGATGGAGGTCGCTGCACGGGCAAGCGCGGATTCGACGGCCTCGCCCTCGTCGACGGCGCGACCGACGAGGTAGAGCGCGTCGGAGAGGCCGTCTTCGACCGCGCGGACGCGGGCTCTGAGCGCCACGACCGGGCGGGCCGCGACGAAAAGCCCGGTTCCGGTCCCAAGGCCGATGGCGGCGAGCGGCGCGAGCCACGGCGCGACGAGCGCGTCGGCGGCGACGAAGCCGGTGATTCCAGCGACTGCGCCACCGGCGACGCCGAGAGCACGGTGGTCGTCGACCGCGGGGTGAGACGCGTCGACCGAGAGCGGTGCGAACGCGACCGGCCGCCGAACGAGCACCCATCCGACCGCGGCGAGGAGACAGGCGGGAAGCGCCACGTCGTAGACGAAGGCGACGTGCCCGGCGGTGACGCCGACGCCGGCGACGCGGGCGGCCGGGAGCGCGCCGACCAGCGCGAGCGGGAGCAGGACACCGAAGGCGTAGACCGCCGTCACCGGCCCGCGGACGGAGCCGACGAAGTCGGCGAGGCGGTCGCGGGTCCCCTCGCGGACGACCTCGTGGGCCCGGTCGAGCGCCCGGTCGCGCTCGCCGGCGGGAACGTCGGCGGCGGTCTGCAGGAGCGCGGTCGAGCGGTCGAGCGCCGGGAACCACGTGCGCCACGCGTCGGCGAACTCGGAGAGCCCCGCCGTCGGTGTCCCGCGGGCGCGGTCGACGTGTGCGGCGAGCGAGGCCGAAAGCGGGTCGTCGTCGCCGTGCGCGGCGAACGCGCTGGCCCGCTCGACCGAGGGCTCGATGCGCATCCGGAGCGCGATACGGCCGACGAGTTCCGGCGCGTTCCCGAGCGCCCGCGTCCGGCGGAGCGTCGCCAGCCAGACCGGGAGCGTGTGAATCGCGTGGGCCGCACCGAGCGCGGCCGCGAGCGCGACGAAGACGACCGTGACGGCCGGGAGTCGAGCGAGATGGGCGACCAGTCCGCCGAGTAGTCCGGCGGGAAGCGACGAGCCGTAGCCCGCGGCGACGACCGTCTCGGGGGCGAGATTCGAGCCGAGAAACGCGAGCGACCGACGAAGGTCGTCGCTCGGCTCGGCGTCGATTGAGTCGGGCGAGAGCCGCGCGAGCGTCGTCGCGCCCGAGTGAAGTATCCGGGTCGAAGCGGAGTCCACTCCCGCTCCCGTGCTCGTGGTCGTGTCCGGAGTCAGCATCCCGAACCACGCTCCGTGCGGGCGGCGGCGATGTCGTCCGGCGTCGTTCGTCCCGTGTCAGCCAGCGATTCGAGACGCGCAGCGCGAGCGTCGAGCACGTCGAGTACGTCCGCGTACGACTCGCCGGGACGGGCCACGGATTCGACCGCGAGACTGTCACCGCGCGCGACCGACCCCGTCGGTTCGAGGGTGCGTCCGTCGTGTTCGAACAGCGTCTCGAACGTCGCGTCGTCGCCGACGGGCCGGACCTCCTCGACGCGTGCGACTCGGTGGGCGTTCGCGCGCTCGCAGGTGACGACGAGGTCGGTCGCGGCGAACGACGACGCCGGGACGTCGAGGTCGGAGACGACGCGCTCGCGCACGTCGGCGGCCCCGTCACCGTGAATCGTTCCGAGGACCGCGTTGGCGCTCGCCCCGACGCGCATCGCCTCGTAGAGGACGGCGGCTTCCTCGCCCCTGACTTCGCCGAGGGCGAGCGCGCCATCACCCAGCCGGAGCGCCGCGTGAAGCGCCTCCTGTGGCGTCGGTTCGGGGCCGCCGGTCGTGTCGGTTCGGAGCGTCTGGACGTCGCGGTCGGCGTCCAACAGGCTCGACGCCGGAAGCTCCGGCGTGTCCTCGATGAGCACCGTGCGAACGTCGCGCGGGAGTTCCCACAGGAGCGAGCCGAGGAACGTCGTCTTGCCGGCCCCGCGCGACCCGGCCACGAGGACCGAGGCACCGCGTTCGACCGCGAGCGAGCAGAGCGCCGCGGCCTCGGCCGATAGCGTTCCGTTGGCGACGAGCGCGGGGAGCGTCAGCGGCGTCTCGTCGTGGCGGCGGAACGCGAAGCCGAGGCCGTCGCTGGCGGGCGCGGTCACGCCCGCGACCCGAACGGTCGCGCCGCCTGCCTCGACCACGGTATCGAGCGTCGGGTCGGCGCGGGAGAACGACGCGCCGCTCACGCGACGCAGGCGGGAGGCGAGCGACTCCGCCCCGCCGGGAGCGAGGCGGACGTTCGTCGGCATCGAGACGCCGTCGGCGACGACGCGAATCGGATTCTCGTCGGCGGGCGTCGAGACGTACACGTCCGAGACCGCGGGGTCGGAAAACAGGTCGTCGAGGACGCCGTGTCCCGCGGTGTGCTTCGCCAGTATCGCCGCGAGCGTCTCGACCGGGTCGTCCGGGTCGGCGACGAGTCTGACGGCGCGGCCCGGCGCGCGCGGGCCGGCGTCGACGGCACCGCTGGCGAGTCTGTCGTGGGCGGCTTCGAGGGTCCGCGCCGCGCGCTGGTTGAGCGTCGATTCGGGCGGCGTAAGGTGGTAGACGGGTCCGCGAGCGCTCTCGTACCGGCGGGCGACCGCGCCGGTGTCGAGGTCGGTCGCTCCGACGAGTCGCCCGTCGGTCGGCGGTCGCGGGTCGACGCGGGAGCGCGCGAGCGTCGGGCCGACGACCGCCCGGAGCGCGTCACCGTAGTCGGCGCTTCGAGACGTGCCCTCTGCGAGTCCGGTCTCGATGGCCGCGCGGCGGACCGGTCCCGCGCGACCCGTCGCCTCGTGGGCGGCCCCGAGCGGATCTTCACGGGCGCGGTCGGCGAGGCGGTCGTCGCGGAAGCGGACGCGTTCTGCGAACCGGCCGGCGGCGACGAGCAGGCCGGTCGCGGCGTCGTCGTACCGTCGTTCCAGTCCGTCGGCGCGGACGACGAGTCGGTCGGCGTCGCGGGTTTCGAGCGCCTCGACGACCGCCGCGCGGCAGGCGGGTGAGGTCGGGAGCGACCCGCGGTGCGGGCAGGTTCCGGCATCGACCACGAGTGTCACGGTGTCGTCGTCGGGGCGGTCGGCGGGCGTCGAGAACGCGGTCACGCAACCGCACTCCGCGGCGGAATCGACCGACGTGCCGCGCCCACCGGTCGCGTCGGTGAGGCGGTCACCGAGCGCGTCCGGGAGCGCCGCGGCGACGGTTTCGGAGAGGGAACCGGTGGAAGAGGAGTCGAGGGGCATACGGGGGCGTGGTCCCGTCCGGGTATTTGAACCTACGCCGCCGGCGGGTCGGCCGTCGCGGGGGCGATGACGACGACCGAACCGCCCGCGTCAGCTTCGAGTGTCAGTCTGAGGCGGTGTTCGCCCGGTCCGAGGACGAGTCGGTCGCCGACGACGCGAATCCGGGGACCGCCGACGCGACGGACGACGGTTGGGCCGGCGGCGACGCTCGCCGAGAGTTTGACGCCGTCGCCGCCGCGAACCGCGAGTTCGGAGACGCCGGCGGCCCGCCACGACCCGACGGGAACGTCGAGGACGACGTGACGCCGCGCGCCCGCGACACCCGCCGGTGTCGGGTCTTCGGCGGCCGCGAGCGCCGTCGCGGCGTGCGCGATGTCGTCGGCCATCGAGCCGATTTTCACGGTCGTCGCGTCCGCCCGCGCCGCGTCGGCCGCCGGGAAGACGACGCCGGCGATGGCGACCGCGAGGAGACACGCGAGGACGACGCGAATCACAGCGCGTCGCGGAGGCGGGCGGCCAGTCCGCGGCCGGCGGCATCATTCCGGGAGTCGGTGGCACGGGTGCCGGATTTGCGCCTGGAAGTACCGCCGCGCCCGTCGGCGGGTCGTTCGGCGTGCGAGGCCGCCTCCGCGGCGAGCGTGTCGGCCGACTGCGACGGCGCGGGAGACGCCGTCTCGTCGACGAGGTCGGCTTCGAGCGATTCGGCCTTGGCGAGCGCGGCGTTCGCCCGGCGCTCGACGTCCTCGTTGACCGCGCGGACGCCGCCGAGATAGCCGCGCATCGCCTGCGTCGCGGCGTCCATCTCGTCGAGGCGCTCGGTGAGCGACCCGACCGCCGATTCGAGTTCGGAGACCCGACGCTCGACGGACGCGAGGTCCTCCAGCGACGAGAAGTCGGCGTCGCCGTCGGTGATGGTTCGCTCGACCGCGTCGAGTCGTGCGGCGAGGTCGGCAGTGCGGTCGGAGGTGTGGTCCACCGCGACCGGTTCGCGGGAAGCGGGCGTTCCGGTGTCTGTGTCACCGTCAGCGTCGAAGTGGACTGAGTCGGCTGTCATGGGGCGGTCTGGTCCCGTTATCCCTGATAAAGCTCCGGGGCCGAACGGGGTTCGACCGGCCGAACAGTTCTCCCGTGGGGAACGTTCAAGACGAGCGACGGAGTGGACTGTGGTATGAAAACCGTCCTGATTGGTGTGGGCCAAGCGGGTGGGAAGCTCACCACCGCACTCCAGTCGTTCGACCGACAGATGGGGTTCGGCGCGGTACTCGACGCCGTCGCGGTGAACACCGCGAAAGCGGACCTCCAGCCGCTTCCGGTCGAGACCGTGCTCATCGGCCAAGACCGCGTCAACGGTCACGGCGTCGGCGGCGACAACGAACTCGGAGCCGAGGTCATGGAGTCGGACCAGACCGAGGTCATGTCCGCCCTCGACGGCCGCGTCACGGCCGAAGCGGAGTCGATTTTCGTCGTCGCCGGACTCGGCGGCGGCTCCGGTTCCGGCGGCGCGCCCGTCCTCACGAAGGCACTTCGCCGCGTCTACGACGTGCCGGTGTACGTCCTCGGGATCCTGCCCGGACAAGACGAAGGAGCGATGTATCAGGTGAACGCCGGCCGCTCGCTCAAGACCATCGCCCGCGAGTCCGACGCCGTCCTCCTCGTCGACAACGACGCCTTCCGCTCCTCCGGCGAGTCGATGAGCGAGGGCTACGACGCCATCAACGACGCCATCGCCCGGCGGGTCGGCCTGCTCTTGGCGGCCGGCGAGGCGACCGAGGGCGTCGGCGAGAGCGTCGTCGACACCTCCGAGGTCATCAACACCCTTCGTTCCGGGGGCATCGCCGCGCTCGGCTACGCGAGCGCCGAGGCCTCCCCCGACGCCGAGGATAACATCAACACCGTCATGAGCACGACCCGCCGCGCCGTCCTGACGGGAACGAGCCTGCCGGACGCGAGCGACGCGGACTCCGCGCTCGTCATCGTCGCCGGCGAACCCGACACCATCCCGCGGAAGGGCGTCGAGCGAGCGCGCCGCTGGGTCGAAGAGGAGACCGGCAGCCTGCAGGTCCGCGGCGGCGACTTCCCGCTGGAGAGCGGCCGTCTCGCGTCGCTCGTCCTCCTCGGCGGCGTCGAGCGCTCCGAGCGGGTCGAGTCGTTCATGGAACGCGCCCGCGAGGCCATCGACCAGGCGAAGACCGAGACGCGAGAGGACCCCAAAGAGATGTGGCACAACGACGACCTCGACGACCTGCTGTGATGACGACCGGCCGCCACTGACGCGACCAACGACCACATAATTCCACTTTTTCAAGACGTTCGTCCACCGAATGACAGACTTCTCTCCCCAATCTGCGAATGACTTTTCCGTCATGCCCCCAATCCGTGCTATGTGTTAACAATAATTTGGAGTGAGTGGAACGAAACGATGAGCGTAGGAGCCGTCTCGGCGCGACGCCGGAGTCGCCATGTCTGAGTCGACGGTCGACCCGCTCCGGCGAAGTGTCGAAGTCGAGTACTGGGTCACCGACGGCGACGGGTCGCTCACCGACCCGGGCGAACTCGTCGACGCCTCGCCGGGGGCCGAACGGGAGTTCGTCGAGCCGGTGTTGGAGGTGAAGACGACGCCGTGCGACTCGGCGGCCGAGTTGCGCGAGGAGCTGTACGAGCGGCTCGGCGACGTCCTCTCGCGGGCGGAGGAAGTCGGAAAGCGACTCGTCCCGCTCGCCACGCCGATTAGCACCGAGACGGTGACGGAGCGTCAGAGCGACCGAACCCGCATCCAGAACCGCGTCATCGGGTCGGACTTCCAGTACGCGCGACACTGCGTGGGGACGCACGTCCACGTCGAACAGCGCCCCGGCCGCGAAATCGACCAGTACAACGCGCTCGTGGCGCTGGACCCCGCGCTGGCGCTGGTGAACTCCTCGCCGTACTACGACGGGCGGCGGTTGGCGGCGGGCGCACGGTCGAAGCTGTACCGTCGGATGGCCTACGACGACGTGCCCCACCAAGGTCGGCTGTGGCGCTACGCCGACGACACGCGGGAGTGGTCGCGCCGCCTCGAACGCCGGTTCGAGGAGTTCGTCGTGCGCGCCGAGGAGGAGGGCGTCGACCGGGCGACCATCGAGGCGAACTTCGACCCGGAGAGCGCGGTCTGGACGCCGGTGCAACTCAGAGCCGAGTTCGGCACGGTCGAGTGGCGCTCGCCGGACTGCGCGCTCCCGAGCGACGTACTCAGGCTGGCGAACAGCGTCGCGGACGTGGTGAACCGCCTCGACGACGCGGAACTCAGAATCGAGGGTGACAGGGGGCGCGTGACGGACGACCGGGTCGTCCTCCCCGAGTTCGACGCGGTTCTCGGCTACGTCGACGCCGCCATCGAGGACGGCCTCGACTCCGAGGCGGTGCGGTCGTACCTCGACCGGATGGGGTTCGATGTGGACGCGTACAGCCCTGTGTCGCACGAGGTAGCCGACCGCGAGACGGTCACGGCCGCCGAGGCGCGGGAGGTGCGACTGGCCCACGCCGACCGTCTCGACCGGGACGTGTGGAGCGCGGTCCGGCAGTAAGTCACCGCGGGCGTCTCCTCAGGGGACTGGGGGCGTCACGCGGCGCTCGCGCGGGCGGACGCGACTGCGAAAAACGGAACCGGAAGCCGAAGCGGTCGCTTACTGCTGAATGAGGCTCGCGCCGTCGAGTTCAGTGCGGCTGTACTCGATGTCCATGAGGTCGAGGATGGTCGGCGCGATGTCGTAGAGGTCGGCGTCCTCGATGACCGCACCGGGGTCGTCGACGTAGAGCGTCGCGTTGTCGAACGAGTGCATGCCGTTGCGGGGGCCGACGCCGAACACGTCGTCGTGGCCTTTGAACCCGGACTTCAGGTCGAAGCCGTGGTTCGGGATGACGACGAGGTCGGGGGCGATGTCGTCGTGGTCGCCGCGGAAGGCGTCTTCCTTGACGACGACGCGGTCTGCGACCTTGTTGCCGTCGGGGCCTTCGAGGGCTTCGAGTTCGGCCTTGAGCTCGTCGCGGACGTCCTCGTACTCCGACTGCGGGACCGATCCGCGGGGCTCGCGCCCTTCGAGGTTGATGAAGAACCGACCGGGGATGAGCGAGTACGCCTTCGAGTCCTCGTCGATGTCCGAAAGCGAGTCGTGGTCGTCGTCCTCGTAGGAGAGCCAGCCGTTCTCCTCGAGCCACGTGTTGCAGTGGACCTCGTAGTCGAGGGAGGTAAAGCCGTGGTCGGACGCGACGATGAGCGTCACGTCCTCGGGGAGGGCGTCGCGGATGCGGCCGAGGTAGTCGTCGACGGTGCGGTAGAACTCCATGAAGGCGTCCTTGTTCTTCCCGTCGCGCTCGTAGTCCTTGAACAGGAAGTGGTTGACGCGGTCGGTCGTCATGAAGACGCCGAAAAAGAGGTCCCAGTCGTCCTGGTCGATGTAGCGCTCGAACGCCTCGTAGCGCCGGTCGAGCGTCTTGCGGGCGTCCTCCATGAACGCGGTCTTGTCCTCGTCGTGACCGAGCTTCGCGTTCACGTCGATCTTGTAGTTCATCTCGGAGAGCGCGTCGCGGAAGTCGTCGGGGTAGGCGGCCTTGTCGACGCCGGGCGAAAGGAAGCCCGAGACCATGCGCTGGACGTTGCGCTGGGGCGGGAACGTCACGGGGACGTTCATCACAGTGGCCTTGCGGCCGGCGTCGGTGACGCGGTCCCAGACGCGGGTGGCCTGCACGTCCCGACCCATCGGGACGTAGGTGTCGTAGGAGCCGACCTCACGGTCCTGGAAGCCGTAGACGCCGGTCTCGCCGGGGTTGACGCCGGTCGTGAGCGCCGGCCAACACGCCGAGGACTCGGGCGGGACGATGCTGTCGATGTCGCCCGCCGAGCCCGCGTCGGCCAGCGCCGCGAAGTTGGGGAACTCGTCGGGGTGCTCAGAGAGGAGAGTGAACGGAACCCCGTCGATGCCGATGAAGGCGACGCGGGGGTGGTCTTTGCCGCGGAGTCGGTCGAACAAACCCATACCTCACGGTATCCAAGAGAACCATAAGAAGGTTCGTCTCTCCGCCGGAGTTTGCGACGAGAGACGACGGATACGGAGCCGCTGTCGGAGAAAGCGGCGAATCTCACCGGGCGAGACGGGGCGCTAACACCGCCGACGACGTGTCAGACTCGAATCAGGCTATCTCGACCGGCCGGACAGCGCGCGTGCGGGACGTCCGCGCAGCCTAGACCCGCGGCTGTCCGGGCATCGAGAACGGGCGCTCCTGAGCGACAGCGGTCCGGCCGCTGACCCGAAGTTCGCTCGCGACGACGAACGCCAGCCCCCACACGACGAGCGCGACGGCCCACATCGTCCCCACGCTGGACACCTGCGTCGGGAAGACGAGTGAGACCGCGCCGAAGTAGACGGCGAGGCCGCCGGTCAGCCACGCGACGAAGCGGTGTCCGGGCGCGCCCGCGGCCGCGACGAGACCGAGCAAGAGGAGTCCGATTGCCATCGTCGTCATCTCCATGTAGTGGCCGGCGACGGCGTGAATGTCGCCGGTCGCTTGCAGACCGAACTGGTTGACTGCGAACGCGAGCACCGGGAGCGCCGCGACCGCGACGAGGCCGAGGAGCGCCGGACTGTAGTCGTCGCCGACCGAGATGACGTCCCGTCCCGCGGGGTGGAACAGTCCCATCAGGCCGGTGAGCACGAAGAAGGGAACGACCTCCTCGACCGGCCCGCCGCCGACGATAGTGCCGACGAGGACGAGCGTCGTCACGGCGAAGGCGACCTGCATGAGCGCGACCCGCTTCAGCGGGCGGTACAGTTGGCTCGCCACGCCGAGGATGATTATCCAGACGTTCGCCGCGATGACCATCAGGTGCAGGCGGTGTTCGGCGAGCACGTCGCCACCCGCACCCCAGCCGACGATGGCGAACGAAAGCAGTTCGCTGATGAAGACTGCCGCCATCCCCAGCGTCACGACCGCGAGCAAGTAAAAGGCGTACAGCCGAGCCTGACCGAACGTGGTCGACGAGTCCGTGGCGGCGTCCGGTGCGTCGTTACTACTGTGTGATTTGGTGTCAATTGGCATGGTCCAGCAGAGAGTACGACGGCCGAGAGAATAACCGTTATTCGGGGGTTTCGGACCTGTTTCTCGGCAGGACGCTCAGCGGGTCGAGAGAGTTGAGCCGGACCGGTCGAAGGAGCGAAGTGCCGCGCGGGACAACGACCGGACGTGAAGGAGTTCGAGCGTAAACAGCTCTTGGAGCGCGTCAATCGGGAGGGTGCGACCGTCGGCACGCAGATTCCCGACCGCATCGAGGTCCAAGGCGAGGAGATAGACCTCAGAGAGTTCGTCTTCGAGATAAAGCGCCGCGACACCATTCCGTCGGGCGAGCGGGAGCGCGTCGACCAGGCGAAGCGGAACCTCCGCCGCGAGCGCCTCGAACGGCTCCAGCGAATCGAGGACAACGAGGTGAGCTACGACGAGGGTCGGCGGCTGGTCGAGGACATCGTCGGCATCGACCGGGCGCTGAACGCCCTCGAACAGCTTCGGCCGGTCGACCTCGAACAGGAAGAGACCCTCCAGAACGCCGCGGACCAGAAGCGCTGGATGAACTTCCTGAAGAAGGCGCTGGGCCGCGACGGCGGCAAGGGCAAACGGGGCGGCCGATGAGCCGAAACGACGAGATAGCGAGCCTGCTGGAGGAGTTCGCCGACCTGCTGGAGGCGAAGGACGTGGCCTACAAGCCGTCGAGCTACCGCCGCGCCGCCGAGAACGTCCGCGAGCATCCGAAGCCCGTCGAGGAACTCGCCGCGGAGGGCGAAGACGCGGTCCAAGAGATAGACCGCGTCGGCGACGCCATCGCCTCGAAAATCGTCGAGTACGTCGAGACGGGCCGCATCGAGGAATTGGAGGAGCTCCGCGCGGACCTCCCGGTTGACATGGCTGGGCTGACGAGCGTCGAGGGCGTCGGCCCGAAGACGGTCGGCAAACTGTACGAGGCACTCGGCGTCGCCGACCTCGACGACCTCGAAGCGGCCGCCCGCGACGGCAAGATACAGGAGGTCAAGGGGTTCGGCGCGAAGACCGAGGCGAACATCCTCGACGGCATCGAGTTCGCCCGCGAAGCGACCGGCCGCGAACTGCTGGGGAAGGCGCGACCCGTCGCCGACGACCTGCTCGCGTACCTCGGCGGCCACGACGCCGTCGGGAGGGTCGAACCCGCGGGGTCGATGCGGCGGTGGCGCGAGACGGTCGGCGACATCGACGTGCTCGCCGAGAGCGCCGACGCCGAGGCGGTCATCGACCGCTTCCTCGCGTGGGACCTCGTCGGCGACACCATCGAGGCGGGCGAGCAGAAGGCGAGCGTCCGGGTGAACGGGATGCGGGTCGACCTCCGCGTCGTCGACCCCGCGGAGTACGGCGCGGCGCTCCAGTATTTCACCGGGAGCAAGGACCACAACGTCCACCTCCGCAACATCGCCATCGACCGCGGCCTCAAGATGAACGAGTACGGGATGTTCGACATCTCCGACGTGGACGACCCCGATGACGGCCCGCGGGCCGGAGCCCGCGTCGCCGGCGACACCGAGGAGTCGATGTACGCCGCGCTCGACCTCCCGCTCGTCCCGCCGGAGATGCGCGAGGACACCGGCGAAATCGAGCGCGCCGCCGACGGCGACCTGCCCGACCTCGTCGCGGAGGGCGACCTCCGCGGCGACCTCCACACCCACACCGACTGGTCCGACGGCGACAACACGGTCGCGGAGATGGTCGCGGCCGCCGAGGAACGCGGGTACGACTACCACGCCGTCACCGACCACGCCACCGGCCCCGGCATGGTCGGCGGCGTCGGCGTCGAGGACGACGACCTGCTCGACCAGATTGACGAGGTCCGTGCCGTCGCCGACGACGCCGACATCGCGGTGTTCACCGGCGTCGAGGCCAACATCGACGCCGAGGGCGGCATCTCCGTCGCCGACGACGTGCTTGACCAACTCGACGTAGTGGTCGCCTCGCCCCACAGCGCGCTCGACCAGGACCGCGAGACGGCCACCGAACGGCTCGTCACCGCGATGGAGCACCCCGGGGTGGACATTCTCGGCCACCCGACCGGCCGGCTCATCAATCAGCGCCCCGGCCTGCCCCTCGACTACGAGCGACTCGCCGAGGCCGCCGTCGAAAACGGAGTCGCGCTCGAACTCAACGCCAGCCCGTACCGCCTCGACCTGAACGGCGAGGCGCTCAAAATCGCCGTCGAGGCGGGTGCAACGGTCGTCATCGACACCGACGCCCACCGACCGGCCGAACTTGACCACGCCCGCTACGGGGTCCACACGGCCCGCCGCGGCTGGGTCGAGACCGCGGACGTGTTGAACGCGCGGTCGGTCGAGGGACTGTCCGACTTCCTCGAGTGACCGACGACATCGGGTCAGACCACCCCGGCACGGTCGCCTCGGGCGTCGATAGGGCGGCACCCGGCGACACCGCGCTCCTCTTGGACGTGATGCTCGGCAAACTCGCCACCTACCTGCGGATGTGCGGCTACGACGCCGAATATGCGCTCGACAGCGAGGACGAGGCGGGTGATTCTGAAGGTAACCGCGACCCCCGAACCGACCCCGGCGACGACAGCCTGCTCGCACGAGCGGACGCCGAGAGGCGTGTTCTTCTCACACGCGACGTGCGACTGGCCGAGCGAGCCTCCCGGAGCGTCCTCCTCGCCGAACGGGAACCAATCGCGCAACTCCGCGAACTCGAATCGGTCGGCTTCGCGGTTTCGCTGGACGAGGAGCCGTCGCGGTGCGGCGCCTGTAACGGCCGCGTGGAGGCCGTCGGCCGCGACGAACCGGTCCCCGACTACGCGCCCGACCCGAAGGAGACGGCGCTGTGGCGGTGTCGCGACTGCGGGCAGGTGTTCTGGTGCGGGAGCCACTGGCGCGACGTGGAAGCGAGATTGGACGGCGGAGAACAGTAAGCGGTACGCGGTCGTCGGGTCGTCCGGGTTCGGCGGCGGGACTACTCGCGGCGGCGCGGGAACCACTCGTCGCAGGCTTCCATGTCCCGCATCATCTCGTCGTGGGCCGCACAGTAGGGCTTGAGCCCGTCGGAGGTGCGGACGTACTCGAAGTACGTGCAGTTGCCGCAGTAGCGGTCGCCGACCGTAGCGTTCGCCGGGCGGTCCGCGGCGGGGTGGTCGGCCGCGCCCGCCGGCGAGCGCTCCGATTCCGCCGACTGGACGGTGTCGACGCCGGACCGGCCCGTCGACGAGGCGTCGGGGGCGGGGGCGTTCGACCCGTCCGACGACGTCGAGGCCGAGGCCGATGGTTCGACGTCAAGCGGGGTGATGTCCTGCGTCGACGCGCCGCCGTCGGTCGCGCCGGCGTTCGGGTTGGCTCCGGCGGTCGACTGGTTCGTCTGCGTCTGGACGTCACCGTCGGGCGTGCCGCCGAGGAAACCGATGCCGCCGAGTCCGCCGCCGGACTTCTCGACTTCGACGACGCGGGTTTCTCCCTTCTTCGTCACCTGAACCGTGGCCGTGCCGCCGGGGTCGTTCCGCGTCTTGAAGTTGGCGACGCCGACGAACAGACACCAGAACGTCGTGAGCGTGCCGAAGAAGTAGACGGCGACGGTTTCGAGGGTGAGGTCGGTGAGCCCGGCCCCGCAGGTCGCGCCGGTCCACTGACAGGGGTACGCGTGCGAGAAGAGCGCGACGCCGAGAACGGCGATGCTCGCTCCGATGAGCGACGCGGCGCGGGTTCGACGGCTCGCGGGGAGGACCGCGAGGACGCCGAGGAAGACGGCGGGGACGCCGATGCCTCCGAGGATGCCCCCGAGTTCGCGCGCTTCGCCGAGGGTCGCTCCACCAGACGTGTACACGTCGGTGGTCGCGACGACGATGCCCGCGACGACGAGCAACACGCCGAGGAGGAACCCCCCGAAGCCCAGGGACAGCCGTCGGAGACTCGGCCCGCCCCGGCCGCCGTGGTACGCCTCCGAAAGACTGGTCATGGCCCCGACTACGAAAGCAGCCCCTAAAACGATGCGTCAGACGATTGTCTGTTTCTCGACACGTCGCGGGCTGTCGATATCCGTGCGGCGGCTCGTTCGCCGCGCCGCGAGTGCGTCACGGTCGCATGCGAATCTCGAAGGGATTATCATGCGCGGTGGCTAACCCTCGCGCATGGCTGACGAGGAAGCAGACGAGGCACCCGCCGTCGAACTCGGTACGGGCGCGTCCGTCGAAGGTGCGCCTCTCGCGCGCGTCGCCTCCCGACTGACGTGGCCGCAAGAAAAGAGCAGCATTCTGAACAAAGAAGGCGACGCGGTCCTCCGCACGCCCGACGGTCCCCAGAGCCTCGAAGACGTGCTCGCCGAGGCCGACGAGACCTACTTCGAGACGCGACAGACCTTCGTCGACGACGTGCTCGACATCGTCGGCCGCGACCCCGTTCAGACGGAATAACGGTGTTGCGCCGCCGGCTCGCCCGCCTCCCGTGGCTCTACCGCGCCCTCATCGTCGGGGGCATCGTCGGGGCCGCGTGGAGTCTCTGGCCGCTTCCCGCGGGCGACCTCACCTACCGCGCGGTCCACGACGCCCTCCTGTTCATCCTCGTACCCGGAGCGCTCGCGCTCGCCCACGGTCGCAACCTCGGCTGGAACGTCGACCGGGCGGCGCTCCGCAACACGGTTCTCCTCGCGCTGTTCGTTCTCCCGTTTTACCTCGTCGGGTCGAGCCTCCCGTCGATTCGGGCCTACTACCCGATGTGGCACACCTCGACCGCCCTCGCCGACTTCCTCCCGCACGCAGCCCAGCAGTTGCTCGTCGTCGTCGCGGCCGAGACGTACTACCGCGGCCTGCTCTGCGTCGGCGTCCGCGAAATCGGCCGGAAGAGCGCGCTCATCAGCCCGGTGCTCTACGCGTTTCACCACGTCGGTAAGCCCCCGATAGAGATTCTCCTGTCGGCACCGACGGACGTGCTGTTCGGCCTCGTCGACTACGAGAGCGACTCGATTCTGCCCTCCATCGTCGCCCACGGCGGCGGGCTCATCCTCTTGGACTGGCTCGTGCTCCACCCGCCGCTGTTGCCGCCCGAGCAGGTCGCTTCGGCGCTCCAGTGGCTCCCGATTCCGCTATGAGCGACGGCGACGACCGCAAGGACGGGTCCGCGGCCGACGACGACGAGCCGTATCCGTCGCTCGGCCTCGCCCGCGGCACCGTGGAACTCGTCGCGCACGCCTCGCGCTGGCGCGAGGCGTACGAGCGCGAGGTCGAGCGCCTGCGACCACGACTCTGTGCCGCCGACGAGAACGGCGTCCGGTTCGAACACGTCGGAAGCACCGCAGTTCCGGGATTAGCCGCAAAGCCCATCCTCGACCTGCTCGTCCTCGTCTCCGACCTCGACGACGCCGGCGACGTTGCGCGGGCGCTCGAAGCCGCGGGCTACGAAGAACGACCCGACGACGACGTTCCCGACCGCCGGTTTTTCGTCCGCGGCCCGCCCGAGCGACGGACGCACTATCTCTCCGTGACCGAAGCCGGGAGCGACTGCCACCGCGAGCAGGTCACCTTCCGCGACGTCCTTCGCGCAGACGGCGACCTCGCGGCCGAGTACGAGCGACACAAGCGCAGGCTCGCCGAGGCGCACCCGGACGGCCGGAGTCGATACACGAACGCGAAGGCGTCGTTCGTCGAATCCGTGCTCGACGACGCCGCGTCGTGGGAAGGCGACGACTCGCTCGTGTAGGTCAAGCACACTACCATACCTTTTCCCCGACGGGGAGTCAACGGTGGGTCATGGCACTCCCAATCGACCCCAGCGCCATCAAACCGGAAGACATCGGCGAGGAGCGCGTCGTCCTCGAAATGGAACACGAGGCCGCAATCGAGCGCGTCCGCGAGGCCTTCACCGACGCCGGGTTCGGTGTCGCCACCGAATTTTCGCCCTCCGAGATGCTCAACGAGAAGGTCGACGCCGGCCGCGACCCCTACTACGTCCTCGGCGCGTGTAACCCGAACATGGCGGACCGCGCGCTCGACGCCACCGACAAGAAGATGGGCGGGCTCTTCCCGTGCAACGTGGTCATCTGGGAGGAGGAACCGGGCAAGCAGGTCGTCTACCACCTGAGCATCATGCGCGTCGCCCGGCTCATCGGTATCGCGCCCGACAACGACGAGATGGCAGACATCATCGCCGACACGGGCGAACTCGTCGAACAGGCGCTCGCCAACCTCGACGCGGCCGAGGCATAATCGAGGTCACCGAGCGTACCCAGCCGTCTCGAGTTATAACCCGTCTCGCGCGTCGACCGCGTCCGCGATGCGCTTGACGTCGCTTCGAATCTTGTACAGCAGGTAGAGCGCGACGAGCGCCGCGACCACGGGGAGGAGCGCGAAGATGCCGTAGATGAGGATGATGATGAGCAGTTCGGGACCGCCGGGTACCTGTAACGGAACCATGCGGAAACGTATTATCCGGCTGTCAAAATACGTTGCTCACGTGAAGTCGAAGATGTCGGTCTGGAGGCCGGCAGCCATCGTGGACTTCCGCCGGAGGTCCGCAAGCGACACCGGGAGGTACTCCGCCACGTCGCGGACGGCGTCGCCGAACGTCTCGGCTTCGGCCGTCTCGCCTTCGAAGGCGTGGCGGATGGACTCGCGTATCTGCCAGACGCCGACGGGTCCCCAGTAGTCGTCGGAGACGTGCCTGATGACGAGCGCCTTCGCCTGTCGGCCGCGCTCCTGGAGGTGTTCGAGAACGCCGAGTCGGGAGGCGTGGTACGCGCCGGCCGTCTCGTTCACGTAGCCGGTCCGGCCCTCGTAGCCCTCGCGGTCTGCCGCGAGGTACATCCCGGCCTCGGGGTCGGGGTTCCAGACGCTCCCCGGGGCTTTCAGCTCTATCAGTTCGAACTCCCAGCGCCCCGGTGCGAGGATGACCCAGAAGGCGTTGCCGATGAACTCGTTGCGGTAGATTTCGACGCCGTCGACGCTGTCAGCGTGTTTGACCTGTCCGCGGAGATACTGGCCGAGCGTGTCGTCGACGGCGGTGATGGACCACCGCGTCGGGACGAGTCGGCGCTGTTCGGTCTGGCCGAGCGCGCCCGCAGAGAGGATGGTGTTGATGTCGTACACGTCGAACCCGCGGCGGTAGAGGTACGTCATCGCGCCCTCGGCGTTCCAGTCGTCGTCTTCGAGCGTCTTTTTCACCAGTTTGGGAACGTGGGGGTTCTCCGCGAGGTCGGCGGAGCGGGCGCGGGCCCGCGGGCCGACGGGGGTCGCCACGTCGTCGGCGCTGGCGTCGAGGTCGAGCGACGGCTTCCCGTCGAGGCCGATTTCGACCGTCACGGGGCGGTCGGCGATGGCGACCTCGCGTTGCGTCCCGAGGAAGCCGTCCCACGAGTCGGCGACGTTCGTCACCTTCGTCCCGCGATTTGAGTTCAAAAGCGAGGTGCGCCGCTGGAACACGTCGTCGATGCTCACGCCCTCGTCGTACCACGCGGCGCTCGTCTCGAACGACGCCGCGTCCTCGTCGTGGCCGACCGGCGAGAGGATGCCCGTCGAGACGTTCGGGTAGTTCGACCGCCCGACGAAGATAGACGGGGAGACGCCGCCGTACAGCGAGTCTCCCTGCACCGTCTCCTCGAACCGGTCTTGGAACGTCTCGAGGTGGTCGAGGATGCCGTAGGACTTCTCCTCGGCGAGTCGCCGCCGCTCGGCGCGCTCGTCCCGCTCGATGTCCATGTACTCGTCGAGCCGCATTCACCGGACGTGGGTCGCCCGCGGGTATGAACCTTCGGCGACGCGTCCGGGGTCAGAAAGGGATGCGACTCGCGCGGGCGGGGCTCAGGTGTGGATGCCCATCGCTTCGATCTGCTCTTGGTAGCGGTTCCGGATGGTGACTTCCGTCACCTGCGCGACCTCGGCGACCTCGCGCTGGGTCTTCTTCTCGTTGCAGAGAAGCGAGGCGGCGTAGATTGCGGCGGCGGCGAAGCCGGTCGGCGACTTCCCGGAGAGAAGCCCCTGTTCCGCGGTCGTCTCGATAATCTCGTTCGCCTTCGACTGGACCTCCTTCGAGAGGTCGAGTTCGGACGAAAACCGCGGGACGTACTTCTTCGGGTCCACCGGCCGCATCTCCAGGCCGAGCTCCTGGGAGATGTAGCGGTACGTGCGCCCGATTTCCTTGCGCTCGACGCGAGACACCTCGGAAATCTCTTCGAGGGAACGAGGAATGCCCTCCTTCCGACAGGCGGCGTAGAGCGCCGAGGTGGCGACGCCCTCGATGGAGCGCCCGCGAATCAGGTCCTCGCTGAGCGCGCGGCGGTAGATGACCGAAGCGACCTCGCGGACCGACCGCGGGACGCCGAGCGCCGAGGCCATGCGGTCGATTTCGCTGAGGNGCGGCGGTAGATGACCGAAGCGACCTCGCGGACCGACCGCGGGACGCCGAGCGCCGAGGCCATGCGGTCGATTTCGCTGAGGGCGAACTGGAGGTTACGCTCGCCGGCGTCCTTGGTCCGGATGCGCTCTTGCCACTTGCGCAGGCGGTGCATCTGCGACCGCTTCTTCGAGGAGATAGAGCGGCCGTAGGCGTCTTTGTCCTTCCAGTCGATGGTCGTCGTCAGCCCCTTGTCGTGCATCGTCTGCGTGGTCGGCGCGCCCACGCGAGACTTGGACTGCCGCTCGGAGTGGTTGAACGCCCGCCACTCCGGGCCGGGGTCGATGCGCTCTTCTTCGATGATGATGCCGGTCTCTTCGTGAATCAATTCGCCGTCGCCGGTCCGAACGACCTCCTCGGGGTCGAGGTCGTCGAGGTCCAACTCCTCTTCTGATGTCTCGTCGTCCTGTGACTCGTCTCCCCATCGAGTCCGGTCGTGCTCACGCTCCCGCTGGCGGGTAGGCCGTTTCATCGCATTTATATATTGTCTATTTCCTTGCACTTCAACCTTTGGCGGGGTTCGTCGGAGTGTCGTCGTGCCCGCAGCGACGAACGGAGCGCCTTTACCGAATCACCGGTGAGGTGACGGTATGCCGACCGTCGAGTGCGACCCCGACGAAGCCCGAGGACGACTCGAAGCCGCGGGCGTGTCCGTCTCGCCCGGAAACACCGACCACGAGCGGTGGCGCGCCGAACGCGGCGACGCCAGCGCCGTCGCCTACGACGGGAAAGTCGTCGTACAGGGGTCGAGGCCGACGGACCTGCTCGCGCTCATCCAGCCGAAAGGCGGCCGCGCGCACGTCTACTTCGACGGCGCGAGCCGCGGGAACCCCGGCCCCGCGGCCATCGGGTGGGCTATCGTGACCAGCAACGGTATCGTCGCCGAGGGCTCGAAGCGAATCGGCGAGACGACCAACAACCGCGCGGAGTACGAGGCGCTCGTGGAGGCGCTGTCGGTCGCCGAGGAGTACGGGTACGACGAGGTCGACGTGCGCGGCGACTCCCAACTGGTCGTCAAGCAGGTCCGCGGCGAGTGGAAGACCAACGACCCCGGTCTGAGAGAGCGCCGCGTGAAGGCCCGAGAGCACCTGTCGACGTTCGACCGCTGGTCGCTGGAGCACGTACCGCGAGAGATAAACGACCGCGCCGACTCCCTAGCCAACGAGGCCCTCGACGATGCCTGAGTCAGAACTCCCCGAAGACGTGCTCTCTGAAGCAGAACGGCTGACGCGGCTGGCCCGCGACGCCGTGGACCCCGACGAGGCGGCGACGTACCGGTCCGTCCGCGACGAACTCGTGAGCGAACACGAGTTCCGCGCGCGACACCGCGAGGAAGACGACGTGTTGGTGCTCCACCCCGACGAGTGGGTCGACGACGACGGAATCGTCGACCCGGCGGAGATAGACGACGTCGACCGCGGAATCGAACGTGCACTGTCGGGGACTGGTGAGGACCACGAGTGGAGCGCGGTCGAAGAGCACAACGCGGCGTGCGTCGCGACCGTCGATGAGGAACACGGCGCGGACCACGCGGCGAACGCGCGGGCGTTCGCGGACTTCCTCGGAAACCACTACGTCCGACGAATCGAGACGGCCGGCGCTCCCGAAGTGCGCGAGTTCGTCGAAGAATATTATCCACGCAATGCGTGGACGACCGCGGAACAGCGGTCGTTGTTGCCGGAGTCGCTCGAGTTGCTCTTCGACGCCGCAGACGCCGAAGTGCCCGAATACAACTGAGCGAACCCCGCGGTTCGTGCGGTGTGTTCGGCCGATTACAGCTTGGCTTCGACGAGCGCCGAGACCATCTCGGCGCGCTCGTCGTCGGTGACGAACTTCGAGAGCATCCAGTCGAAGCGGTCGAGGACCGCCTGGAGGCCGTCGTCGGTCAGTTCGTACTGGTTCGTCCGCTTGTCGAGTTCGCTCTTTTCGACCAGCCCCATCTCGACGAGGTCGTCGAGGTTGGGGTACAGACGCCCGTGGTTGACCTCGGTGTCGTAGTACGATTCGAGGTGACGCTTGATAGCCAGGCCGTACATCGGTTCCTCGGCGAGAATGACGAGGATATTCTGTTGGAACGCGGTGAGGTCCCGAGCCGCACCGGATTTGTTGCCAATTGTTTGTGCCTCTGACATGCATATGGAAATGTCACCTTCCTATTTAAACTTTGTCAACGAGCAGTCTGTTTCGCCGTCATACGGAGGCCCATTATTCAAAGAAATTGGGGCGGAGCGCACACGAGTGCCGGGTATTGCACAGAGTCGGGTCACGGCGATAAAGCGAAGACGACGGAGCGTCGCCGAGCGGGCATACCCGAGGAATATCTCAGACGCATAAGGGTAGCGTCGTGGGATTCTGTGAGGAATACCTCTACATGTAGAGGGGTTCGAAGCGGCCGACGGAACCCGGATGACAGCGATACGAGACCAATCCCGAAAGGACTTTTGCCCGCATCGAGGATGGGTTCGGTATGGTGAACCTCTGGGAAGACATGGAGACCGGCCCCGACGCGCCGGACGAAATCTACGCAGTTGTCGAGTGTCTCAAAGGCGAGCGCAACAAGTACGAGTACGACAAGGACATCCCCGGCGTCGTCCTCGACCGCGTGCTCCACTCCAACGTCCACTACCCGTCGGACTACGGCTTCATCCCGCAGACGTACTACGACGACGAAGACCCCTTCGACGTGCTCGTCCTCGTCGAGGACCAGACGTTCCCCGGCTGCGTCATCGAGGCCCGCCCGGTCGCGCTCATGAAGATGGACGACGACGGCGAGCAGGACGACAAGGTCATCGCCGTCCCCATCGAGGACCCCCGCTACGACCACATCGAGGACCTCGAAGACATCCCGCAGCAGACGCTCGACGAGATTGACGAGTTCTTCGCGACCTACAAGAACCTCGAGGCCGGCAAGGAAGTCGAGACGCTGGGCTGGGAGGACAAGCAGGCCGCAAAGGACGCCATCGAACACGCGATGGACCTCTACGAAGAGAACTTCGCGTAAGCGACTCCACCGCGCGCTTTTTTCGACACCGCCGTCGAGCGAGAGCGTTGCCGCCGGTCGCGGCGTCGACTCCCGAGACGCGTCCGACGGAAACCGACCAGCGTCGGCGACGCGGATACCCGACAGTTATCGCCGGCGCATCGACCGATAAATTATGCGCATGGGTAATCTTTAGTTCCTGTGCCGGGTACGTCGAGACGAGTATGGCAGCCAAGCAACCCCGTCTCGGGCTTCAGCACCCGACCGTCGTCCCCACGAACTTCACGCCCGCCGACGAGGCGGACGAAGACGCCGAGGAAGCGTCCTCCGAAGACGCGTAACCCCGAATTCCCGCGCAACGACCGCCGAGCGCGACACGATGTCTACGCCGACGACAGCCACGCGGCCGCCTCTGACAGATGGGGCGACCCACCGACCGAAGCGACGAAACACCTGAATCTATCACTCGTTCGCTGTATGTTCACACCCCACATCCATGAGGGAACCCCTTTTTATCTCGCCGCTGTAAGGCGTTGGTAATGCCTATCTGCGACGTGTGCGGCAAGGACGAGAGTCTGCCGTACCGCTGTTCACGGTGTGGCGGGACGTTCTGTTCCGAACACCGCCTCCCCGAGAACCACGATTGCGCGGGGCTCTCCGACTGGGACGACCCCGCTGGCGTCTTCGATAGCTCTTTCGACGATTCCGTAAACAACGAAGGCGTCCGCAGCGGCGGACTGTTGAGTTCGCTCACGGGCGCCGGCGGTGTGCTCGGCTACTTCCGCGGGAACGTCACGTACCTGTTCCTCGCGCTGATGTGGCTCACGTTCTTCGCCCAGCTCGTCTTGGAGCAGTTCCTCGGCCTCCCCTCCCTCTCGATTAACGCGTTCTACCTCACGAGCATTCACCCCGAGTACGTCTGGACGTGGGTCACCTCGATATTCGCCCACGGCGGCTTCTACCACATCGTCGGCAACTCCATCGTGCTGTTCTTCTTCGGCCCGCTGGTGGAGCGCTACGTCGGGTCGCGGAAGTTCGCGGCGCTGTTCCTCGTCAGCGGGATGCTCGCCGGACTCGCGCAGGTCGGCTCGTCGATGCTCCTGTCGCCGGGAAGCGTGAGCGCCGTCGTCGGCGCGAGTGGTGCCATCATGGCCGTCCTCGGCGTCCTGACGGTCCTCAACCCGGGGCTGAAGATTTACCTGTACTTCATCATCCCGGTGCCGCTGTGGCTGTTCACGCTCGGGTTCGCCGGCATCTCGGTGTTCTTCTTCGTCAGCCAGAGCGCCGACGGCATCGCCCACTTCGCGCACCTCATCGGTCTCGTCATCGGCCTCGCCTACGGCCAGCGGGTGAAGGGCCAACGGAAGGTCCCCTCGCAGCTCTCGCTCGGCGGGCGCGGTCCCGGCGGTCCCGGCGGCCCCGGCCGCGGCCGGTTCTGAGATGCGTCCGGCCCGCCCCGAACTCGCGCCGCGCCCCGGCCTCTCGCGCGACGAGATGGAGTCGCTCCAGCGCCGCGTCGCCGAGGCCGCCGTCTTCGAGGACGACCTCCCGTTCGACCCGACGCGCGTCTC
This sequence comes from Haloferax prahovense DSM 18310, assembly GCF_000336815.1. Lineage (GTDB taxonomy): Archaea > Halobacteriota > Halobacteria > Halobacteriales > Haloferacaceae > Haloferax > Haloferax prahovense. Next base: position 265,991 of record NZ_AOLG01000009.1, on the reverse strand, counting down.
GCTCGCCACCCCGGAGACGGAAAACGAGACGCTCACGGACGCGATAGTACCCGGCGGTGACGCCGACTCGCCACCGCCGCTCGTCGCCGGCATCGACCAGTCGTTTCTGGACGACCGCGCGCTGAGCGCCGTCGTCGTCCTCCGCGGCGACGAGGTGGTCGAGCGCGTCCACGCCGTCTCCGACCTCGATTTGCCCTACGTCCCCGGCCTGCTCTCGTTCCGCGAGGGCGGCCCCATCCTCGACGCACTCGCCGAACTCGACTGCGACCCAGACCTGCTCGTCTTCGACGGGTCGGGGCGAATCCACTTCCGACAGGCCGGCCTCGCCACCCACCTCGGCGTCGTCTGCGACGCGCCGAGCATCGGCGTCGCCAAGTCTCTCCTCTGCGGGACGCCGGACGAAGACGTGGACGGCCGGCCGGAGGGCTGGCGAACGCCGATTCGCGCCGACGACTCGGTCGACCCCGTCGGCGGCCACCCCGCCGGCCCCGAGACGACCATCGGCTACGCCTTCCAGTCGCGGCAGTACGACTCGCGGCCCATCGTGAACCCGCTGTACGTCAGCCCCGGCCACCGCCTCTCTGCGGCCACGACCGTCGACCTCGTCTCCCGGCTCTCGGGGCAGTACAAGCTCCCCGAACCGACTCGGTTGGCCGACGCCTACGCCGACGAGGCGAAGGCGCAGTACGAAGACTGAGCGGAGGCCAATCGTGGCGAACCGCGAACACTTAACAGCGCGCGGTTCGACCTACCGACGTGCATCAAAAGACGGTCCTCATCACCGGTTGCTCCTCGGGAATCGGGCGCGCGACGGCGCTCGACTTCCTCGACGAGGAGTGGGAGGTTTACGCCACCGCCCGGAACCCGGCCGACATCGAGACGCTGGGGGAGCGCGGCGCGAACATCGCGACGCTCGACGTGACCGACCAGGGGGACGTCGACCGCGTGGTCGACCGCATCACCGACGAGCAGGGCCGAATCGACTGCCTCGTCAACAACGCCGGCTACGGCCAGATGGGCCCCGTCGAGGACGTGCCGACCGAGAAGGTCCACGACCAGTTCGACGTGAACGTCTACGGCCCCCACCGGCTCATCCGCGCCGTGTTGCCTCACATGCGCTCGCAGGGCGACGGCACCATCGTCAACGTCTCCAGCGTCGTCGGCCGCGTCGCCTTCCCCGGCACCGGCGTCTACGCCGGCTCGAAGTTCGCCGTCGAGGCGATGACCGACGCGCTCCGCACCGAGGTCGAGGAGTACGGTATCGACGCCGTCCTCATCGAACCCGGTCCGGTCGAGACGCAGTTTTCGAACCGCGTGGACGACGAGGTCAACGGCAACGGAGAGGACGCCGACGGCCTCGACCGCTCCGGCGCGTACGAGAAGCTCTACAAGCTGTTCGACGACTCGCAGGCGCTCGGCGGCGGCGGTCCCGGCGCGATTCCGCCCGAGCGCGTCGCAGAAGACATCGTCAACGCCGCGAGTTCGACCAAGCCGCGGGCGCGCTACCAGCCCGGAACCGTCGCCCGCGTCGGCGTCCTCGCGCGCTTCCTGCCCGACGCGTGGCGCGACGCGCTCTACGGCTTCGCTCGCAAGCTTCCCTGAACCCGTCGCGGTCGGCCCGCGAAGGCGTTCTTCTCGGCGTTACTTCAGACAGGTCGCGACGACCCGGAGGGCGTCTTCGCCCTGTACCTGTTCTGCGAGCAGCGGCACCCGCTTCACGTCGCGGCCGCGGAAGAGGTTCGTCGCCGAGCGGAGCGCGTCCTGTTGGACCTGCCAGCGGCGCTGACAGAAGCCGCAGTTCTCCAAGTCGGGCGATTCTATCCACTTGGGGTCCACGTCGGCCACGTCCTCGACGGACTCCATCACGCGGTTGACGACGAGCGTCTGGACGGGGATGCCGAACTCGTCGAGCCGCGAGACGAGGCGCTTCGACTCCACGACGCTCATCTCCTCGGGAATCATGACGACACGGAAGTCGGTCCGCGTCGGGTCGCGGAGGACCGCGCGCAGGCGCTCGATGCGCTCGCGGAGGTCGTCGAGGTCCGCCATCCCGGCCTGCGGGTCGTCGGGGCCGCCGCCGAACATCCCCTTGAGGTTGTCCATCATGCCGGAGAAGCGCTGGCGCATGCGGGCGATGCGACCGAGCATGGAGTCCATCAGTTCGGGGAGTTCGAGCAGGCGGAGCGTGTGGCCCGTGGGCGCGGTGTCGACGACGACGCGGTCGAACCGCGGGTCGTCCATGTATTCGAGGAGCTGCTGCATCGCCGCGGCCTCGTCCGCGCCGGGCATCGGGCCGCCCATCCCCATCGGGCCGTCGCCGCCGAGGAGGTCCTCGAAGCCGCCCATTCCACCGCCCATCCCACCGAACGGGGAGTCCGAGTCGCCGCCGGCGAAGGGGTTGTCGTCGTCGTACTCGCCGGTCTCGAAGTCGGTCTCGTCGTCGAAGTCCTCGCTCGAGCCGTCGCCGCCGGCGAACGGCCCTTCCATGACCGCGTCGGGGTCGATTTCGGCCGCGTAGAGGGGAATCTCCTCGCGGATCCGAGTCGGCTTGTCGGGGACCGGCACGCCGAGCGTGTCGGACAGAGAGTGCGCGGGGTCCGTGGAGACGACGAGCGTCGCGGTGCCGTCGGCCGCGCTGGCGAGCGCCGTCGCCGCGGCCATCGTGGTCTTTCCGACGCCGCCCTTGCCGCCGTAGAGGACGTAATCCGGGGCGTCGATGCCCTCGGGGAGGTCTTCGGTGTCGGTCGAGGTGACCTCGTCTGGGTCGGTGACTTCCACCTCGATTTCGGCCGGCCCGTCGTCGCCGGCGTCGTCGTCTTCGTCGGCGTCGGGTCGCTCCGTCGGCTCAACGTCGATGTCCATGTCGGACCCGACACCGCGGGGCTTTGTGTACTTCTCGGTCTCGGAACCGCCGGTGGACTTTTGTCCCGCCGCATCGGTTCCGACCGCGACGCCAGCCCCGGCGGTGACCTCCCCGACCGCTTTTTGTCCCGACCGCCCGTCGTCGGTCGTATGCGCGAGTTCGCATCCGACCCGCCCGAGGAGGTCCGCGTCGGCGACGCCCTCCGCGAGGCGGACCACACCGTCGCAGTCGCGGAGTCCTGTACGGGCGGCCTCGTCGGGTCGCTCCTGACCGACGTGCCCGGCTCCAGCGACTACTTCGACCGCTCGCTCGTCACCTACTCCTACGACGCCAAGCGCCACGAACTGGCGGTCTCGCGGGAGTCGCTCGACGAACACGGCGCCGTCTCCGAGCCCGTCGCCCGCGGGATGGCCGCCGGCGTCCGCGACGTGGCCGACGCGACGTGGGGGCTCGCAACGACGGGTATCGCCGGGCCGGAGGGCGGACTCCCCGGCAAGCCGGTCGGGACCGTCTTCGTCGGCGTCGCCTTCGCCGCGCCGTGGGGCTCCGGCGACTCGTACGCCCGCGTCGAGCGCTTCGAGTACGACGGGTCGCGGACGCAGGTGAAAGAACAGATTGCGCGCGGGGCGCTGGCGCTCCTCCACGAAGAAATCGAGTCCGCCACGACCGGCTGAGTCGGTCGCACGGCCGCTGTCGGTCGGTTCCGTGGGAAAGCTTTGTATCCCGCCAGACCAGTCTGCATCCATGAACAAGAAGGGACACGTGCTCAACGCCATTCTGTTGGCGCTCGGGCTCGGCGTCATCCTCACCGTGGACCCGCGGTCGTTCGAACCGACGGTCGACTCGGCGTTCCTCCTCGCCCAGAAAATCGGCCAGTTGTCGCTGCCCGTCGTCCTCGGGGCGCTGTTCCCCGACGTGGACACCGCCTTCGGCAAGCACCGCAAGACGCTCCACAACCTCCCGGTGCTGGCGATATTCCTCGCGTTCCCGCTCGTCTTCGGCAACCTCCACTTCGTCTGGATCGGCGTCGCCACCCACTACGTCCTCGACATGGTCGGCTCGAAGCGCGGCATCGCGCTGTTCTACCCGCTGTCGCCGCAGGAGTACGACCTGCCGACCGGCGTGGCGACGAGTTCGAAACACGCCGACGCGGTGACCGTCGTCGTCACGGTCGCCGAACTCGGCGTCCTCGCGGGCGTCCACTACTACCTCTTTTCGCTCGACGTGTCCCTCGCGGACGCCGCGGCGACGTTCACCGCGGTGGTCTGAGGGCGGGGCGGCCGCGATGCTGGCGCGTTCGGACGCGCTCGAAAAACTATTTTGCGAGACTCAGTAGACGCTCACGTCGTCGAACCGACCGTCGTAGGCGATGTGGCTCGGATGCGTCGGCTCCATCCCCGAAAGCAGGAGTCGGTCGACTTTCCCCCACGAGTTCTCGTAGCCGAGGTGGGCGAACTCGGCCGCGCCGCGGAGCGCGTGGGAGACTCCTGTGCGGCGGACGACCCGGCGTTCCGCCCCCTCGCGGAGCGCGGTGACGAGGTCGGCCTCGGAGTCGATGTCGCAGTCGAACTCGGTCCACGCCTCGCCGACGGTGCCGTGGAGGTGCGCGTAGGACGACGCGAACCCCGGCAGCCCCGTCTCGCGGGCGATGTCGCGCCCGCGGCGGTTGTCCCGCGGCAAGGACTTCGTGTTGTACGTCTCGACGGCGTCGATGTCGTCGCGGCGGGCGGCCACGTCCTCGGCGGTGAGGCTCACCGTCAGGAACTCGGGGTGCGGGACGAGCGTCGCCGCGTCCTGCCGGTCGAACTCGGCGAAGGCCCCGTCGAGGGTGATGAAGTCGGGCACGGGGTCCGAGAGGCCGACCACGAGGACGTGTTTCCGGTCGCGCCACGACCCCGTGAACACCTCGCGGGCGGGGACGACGAGCAGGTCGTCGTCCGAAAAGCGCGCCGCGCGGGCGCGGATGTCTGGCAGGCGAACGAAGTGCGGCGCGTAGACGAGCACGTCGATACCGCGGGCTTTCGCGCGCGAGACGACCCGCTCGTCGAGAATCTTCACGTGCATATCGACCCGCGTCGTCGTGGTCGCGCTCACACGATACGGTCGGGTCAGCCACCAGTTAGTGGTTGCTATTTGTCGAACGCCGGGCGGTCGAAGAAACGGTTTTGTCGCTCACGTCCGTCGGTGGGAACATGTCCCGGTGGAAGTGCGGAATCGAAGGGTGTGACGGTCGGTTCGAAGACGCGGAAAGCGCGGTCATCCACCAGACGGTGGAACACGAGCGCCACGAGTGCAAGGTGTGCGGGACCATCGTGCCCGAGGGCTACTTCGCGATTCGACACGCCTTCGACGAGCACACCCGCGCCGAGTTCGTCCGCGCGTACGACGCCGACTCCTCCGCGGTCCGCATCCGCGAGGACGTGAAAGACGCCGTCGAGGCGGACGCAGACCTCAACAGCGTCGTCGAGACGCTCCGCGAGCAGGGCGCGCTGTAGACAGAGCGACGAAACGTCGGAGGTCGCGGTGGGACGCGACACGGTCGCGCGAGACGGTCTCGTCGGTGACTGTCGGGGGACATGGGAGTCGCCGGGAGGGTGGATGTCGCCGGGGGACGCGGCGCTCGTCGCGCGCGGTGAGTCGAGCCGAAACTGAGAGAGAAAAGAGCCCTCGTCGGGGCGGACGCTTACCGCTCTTCGGAGTCGAGGACGCGAATCTGGTCCCCGCGGACGGTGACCGGAATCGGGACCGTCGCCTCGTACAGTTCGACGGTGACCTGGTCTTTCGTCTCGTCGATGCGCTGGACGCGCGCCTTCTCGCCTTTGAACGGGCCGGCGATGAGTTCGACGATGTCGCCCTCCGCGATACCCTCCACGTCCGGCGTCGGCGAGAGGAAGTGTTCGACTTCGGCCATGCTGGAGGTGCCGACCGCGCCGCCGCTCTCGACGAGACCTCGGGCGTGCGGAATCTCCTCGAGGACGCGCGTGACAATACCGTCGTCGTCGGCCTCGACCATCACGTAACTCGTGAGCGAGTCGGGCGCGAGGACGGCGTGAATCTGTTCGAATTCCTTCGTCGCAATCATGTCCGCGACCGTTTGCTCCTGACGAGCGGTGGTCTTTACCGCGAAGATGGGCATCTCAGACCCCTCCGGGGAGGAAGCTCATGACCGCGAAGATGATGAAACCGAGCAGTCCGACGAGGAAGATACCCGCGCCAGCGATTTTGGAGATCTGGGAGAACTCCTGCCAGGACGGGGTGCTCGCGAGTTTCAACACGCGAACGTAGCTGTTCAGGTCGTACTTAACGTCCATGTTGCTGGGGCCTAAGGCGTCGGGCTTTTTCTATCTATTGATGCACCGTCGAGCCGAATTCGGTCTCGAAGGCGAGTGAGAACGCCGAATCCGGCGGAGTGACGCCACTACGCGGAACGCGAGGGGAGGAGAACGGAGGGCATCCGGACCGCGAGAGCGGTGGACGCGTTCCCGGCCGCGTCGCCGACGACGGCGACTACTCGACGTAGTCGATGTCTTCGAGACGGCCTTCGGCCTGCGCCTGCACCTCGCCGTTTCGGCCGTAGATTTGGGGCGACTCGACGCCGGTGACGACGATCATCGTCCGCATCATGCCTTCGAGTTCGTCGTCGACGGAGGTCCCCCAGATGATGCGCGCGTCGGGGTCGATGCGGTCGTAAATCTCCTCGACGACGCCCTCGGCCTCCTCGATGCTCATGTCGGAGCCGCCGGTGACGTTGACGAGCGCGGAGTTCGCGCCGGAGATGTCCACGTCGAGAAGCGGCGAGCGGAGGGCAGACTTGACGGACTCTTGGGCCTTGGACTCGGAGTCGGACTCGCCGAGACCGATCATGGCGACGCCGCCGCGCTCCATGACCGTCTTCACGTCGGCGAAGTCGAGGTTGACGAGACCGGGCTTGGTGATGAGTTCGGTGATACCCTTGACCGAGCGCATCAGCACCTCGTCGGAGACCTTGAACGCCTGACGGACCGGGAGCTTCCCCACGGCGTCGAGCAGGCGGTCGTTCGGGACGACGATGACCGTGTCAGAAACGTCGCGGAGGCGTTCGAGACCGGCTTCGGCGTTGGTTCGTCGCACCTCGCCTTCGGCCGTGAACGGCGTCGTGACGATGGCGATGGTGAGCGCGCCCGACTCGCGGGCCGCCTTGGCGACCACGGGGGCCGAACCGGTGCCGGTGCCGCCGCCGAGCCCGGCGGTGACGAACACCATGTCGGAGCCCTCGATGGCGTCGTAAATCTCCTCTTGGGATTCGAGAGCGGCTTCCTCGCCGACCTGCGGGAGCGAGCCCGCGCCGCGACCCTGGGTCTTCTGTTCGCCCATGAGAATCTTCGTGTCGGCACCGATTTCCACGAGGTGCTGCACGTCGGTGTTAGCGGCGACGAGCTTCGCCCCCTTGATTCCCTCCTCGTGCATCCGGTTGACGGTGTTCCCGCCGGCACCGCCGCACCCGACCACCGTGATGTTGGTCTGGAGGTCTTTGAGAACCGCTTTCAGTTCGTCGTCAGTCATCGTCCCGGACCGGTTGATGTTGGTCGAGTCGTCGACCTGAACCGACTCATCCCCCATGTCCTCGGCCTCGGCCTCGTCAATTGCGTCGCCGACGATAGAGTCCATATTTATGGAGACGGTTTACGGAGGACGACTAATTATCTTTCCCCCTTCCGTCAGACATCTGTCCGACGAGCCGCCGATTCGTGCCGAAACGTGACATGAGAGCCCGCGGCACAGGACGGTTCACGGGGCGAATCGGCCGGCCGCGCTCCGCCGGGGCTCACACGACGAACTCGATGAGTCGTTCTTTCGATACCTCTTCGGGCGCGACGGTCTCGCCGTCGATTTCGACCGGCTGCCCGGCCGAGAGCTTGCCGAACGCCGGCCCTTCGGGGACGCCAAACTCGCGTGCGGCGGCGGGGTCGAACGCCCGAACCGTCGCCGTGACCGCCCCGTCTTCGCGGACCACGCTGTCGTATTTCTCGCGCAGCACGTCGCAGAGCCGCGACGCGAGTTCGTCGTAGCCGTCGCCCGCGACGGCGGCGCGACCCACCGCGCGCGCGCCGCCCTCGGTCGTGTGGAAGGCGACGGTGGTCTCGCGGACGGCGTCGAGCGCGGCGTCGAGGTCGATGCCCTGCGCCTCGCCGAGCAGGCCGTCGGGGAGCGAGACGACCTCGTAGTCGTCGGCGTCGATTCGCGCGCCGAACCGGAGCCCCTCCTCGACGGTCGTGACGTCGGCTTCGAGGGCGGCAACGCGGTCGAGGGGGACGCCCGCGGTCTCGCGGACCCACGTCTCGGAGACGACCCGGAACCCCTCGGCTTCGAGGGCGGCCGCGAGGTCGTCGCGGTCGCCGTCGACCAGCGCGAGGTCGGCCGCGGAGGCCTCGAACGCCCGGCGGAGCACGTCGCGGTTGTTCTCGGGCGCGCCCATCGCCTTGAGCTGCCAGTCGGCGGCGATGTGGCCGACGCGCCAGTCGGTCTCGCGGAGGACGCGCTCGAACCGCGGGGCGTAGTGGCCGCCGCCGAAGCCGACGAGCTGGCGGTCCGCGTCGGGCGCGACGCCTTCGATGTCGAGAACGGCCGCCGCGACGGCGCGGGCTCCCTCGGGGTCACCCCACTGCTCTTCGTCGCTCCCGAGCTCGACGAACATCGAGGGGACCGTCGGCTCGGTCGGGCCGTGGTGGGTCGCCTCGATGCCGACCTCGTAGTCGTCGGGCGCACGCTCGCGGAGCGCCTCGATGACGGCGCGCTGGGCGTTGGGGCACGCGCGGGCGAACCGCCCCGGCTCGCCGCCGTAGTCGGCGGGGCCGAAGTTCCCGGTGAAGTGCGCGGTCAGGAGCGCGCCGGTCTCGCCGGCGTGCCGGGAGACGACGACGACGAGGTCGAGGTCGGCGTCGAACGCCTCGGCAGGGTCGTCGAGGTCGATGTGTAGGTCGTCGAACTCCCGGAGTTCGAAGCCGTCCCGGGAGAAGACGGTGCCGCCGCCGTCGGCGTCGGGTCGGTCCCCGTCGGTCCGTTCGTCCCAGTCGGCGAGTTCGAGCAGGTGCTCGCCGATGTGAACCGATGCGCTGTCGGCGCGGCTGACGACGATTCCAATCACGATACGAGGGTCGCCGAGGTCGGCGAAAAGGGCGTCGGAAGCGGCGAGGGGAACCGGTCAGTCTTCGACCGCGGCCGGAATCTCGTTCGCGCCGTAGTCGCCGCGAACGCGTCGAACGGAGAGCTTTGCCACCGCGGCGAGTTGCTCGCGCCGCCGGACGAAAAGCGTTGTTCCGACGACCAGATAGACGACGGAGAAGCCGATGAGCGAGGTTGCGCCGTCGAAGGTGACCGCGCCGAGTCCCGGAATCGGGAGCGTGAGCGCCAGTCCGGTGACGGAGTAGACGAACTGTGCCAAGAAGAGCCCGAGCAGGGCGACCGCCTCGCGGAGGCTGATGGAGAACGTGATGAGGATGGCGATGGCGAAGTAGCTCTGGGCGGCCGTCAGCCAGAGTTCGCCCATCTGGTGGGTGTCGAGCGGAAGCGGCCCGTAGTAGCCGAGCGAGAGACTGTAGACGAGCACGAGCGTCCCGATGAGGAGCGTCCACTGGTTGAGCTTCGAGGAGATGAGCGCGTTGAAGCCGGCGGTCGACCGCGCCTTGTTGACGAGGTAGGCCACGACGATGAGTTCGGGGCTCTCGCTCGCCAGCGGCGCGACCCACTGAATCATCAGGAACGACGGGATGCCGACCGACTTCCCGAGGGCTTCGAGGCCGTGAGCGAACGGCTCGACGGCGACGAGGATGACGATGCCCGAGAAGACGAACAGCGAGAGGGTCGTGGCGATGCGCTTGGGTTTCCGGTACGACTGGAGGTACGCGGGCACGCCGATTTGCTCTTCGTCCTCGTGCGGCGAGTTCATCGCCACGAAGATGTACGCGACGTAGAGTCCGACGAGGACGAACATGTCGACCGCGCCGATTCCCGCCCCGAGCGGGACGAAGAAGGCGAACACGGTCGCGGCGAAGAGAAACAGAATCTCCGTCGCGATGCCGTGATCGAGTCGGACCACGTCCGCGAGGAAGCCGGGACGAGACTCGACCGCCTCGTCGCCGGTGTCACGGGCGCGATAGACGGTGAAGAGCGCGATTGCGGACCAGCCGATGCCGATGAGGATGCGGTTCGCGCCGGTCATGTTGGCGACGGCGAGGCTCGCGGCCTCGGCCGATTCGGGGGAGCCGGGGTTGATGCCGGCTTCCCACGCGTAGAGGGCGTCAACGGCGTATTCGGGGGCGACCGCGAGCACCGCGAGGATGGCGAGAGCGAACGCCCGCGGCACGTCGGCCTCGGCGGTCTCCGCGCCCCACGCGAGGAGGAACGAGGCCCCGAGAACGGCGATACCGCTGAGGGCGACGGTGACGCCGGTCGCGAGGTCAACGCCGAACACCGTGTGGAGGCCCAGCCACGGGACCGTCAGAAGTGCGGCTCCGAACACCGCGGTCAGCGGATGGCTGAGTCGTCGTCGTCCCATCGTGGCTACAAGACCGAAGCCGAAGCCGGTAGCTCTTGTGTTTCAAAATCGGCCCGAGACGGGCGCGAGAGACGGTCGAAATCGCCCGTTTGGGACGTCAGGGAAGGATGAGCCAGAAGAACACGAGGTAGCCGACGACGAGGATGCCGCCGTCGAGGCGGGACACGTCGCGGTTGCGGAGCATCAGCGCGATGACCCCGAAGGTGAACACGAGGAGCGCCGGGAAGTCCAGCGAGATGGTGCTCGGGGGGACGTTCACGGGAACCATGATGGCGAGGATGCCGAGGACGGCGACGACGTTGTAGATGTTGGAACCGACGACGTTGCCGATGCTGAACTCCGACTCGCCGCGAACCGCGCTGATGACGGACGCCGCGAGTTCCGGCAGCGACGTGCCGAACGCGAGGACGGTCAGCCCGATGAACCGCGGGCCGAACCCAAAGGATTCGAGCAGTCCCTGTCCGCCCTGAATGAGCCAGTTCGAGCCGACGAACAGGAGGAGCAGGCCGAGGCCGAGATAGACCACGTCCTTGAACTGCGCGGAGACCTCGTCTTCGTCCTCGATGTCGATTTCGTCCGCGCCGATGGCGTCTGCTGTCGCCGACCGGGCGCGGTAGAGCAGGTAGCCCGTGAACGCGACGAGGATGAGCAGGAGGACGCCGCCGTCGACGGCGCTGAGGTTCCCGTCCATCCCGAGCGCGACGAGCGCGACCGCCGCGGCAATCATGAACGGGACGTGCCGGCGGAGCGTCGCGGTCGAGACGCCCATCGGCTGGATGAGCGCCGAGATTCCGAGGACAAGACCGATGTTGGCGATGTTCGAGCCGACGATAGCGCCGAGTCCGAGGTCGGAGCTGTAGCCCAGGCCGCTCAGGACCGCGACGAAGAGTTCGGGGGTGGTCGTCGCGAACGCGACGATGGTCACACCGACGATGGCCGCCCGGAGACCGAGGCCGATGGCGAGTCGAGACGCGCCCTCGACGAGCGCCTCGGCCCCGAGGTAGAGCGCGACGATACCCGCCACGAGGAGCGCGGTATCGAAGGAAAGCAGGGTTGCGAGTGCCGACATACGCGGGAGTAGACCAACGGGAGACTAAAAGCGCGCCGGTACACCGTGGATCCGCGACAATCTATCACGGGAGAGCGAACGGGTGGAAATCCGCGCTGTGAGGGCCGTCGGGTCCCGGCGGAATCCGACGCGGGCGGGCGAGTTATATCGTCGGCAGGACACCTCCCGCCCATGCAAGTCTACGGTCTCGTCGGCAACCCGGTCGGCCACTCGCTGTCGCCGCCGATGCACGAGGCGGCCTACGAGGAAACCGGCCTCGACGCTCGGTACGTCACGTTCGAACCCGCCCGCGACGATATCGCGGCGGCCGTCGAGGGCGCGGACGCCCTCGGCGTCTCGGGGCTGAACGTCACCATCCCGTTCAAACAGGACGTGCTCGAACTGGTCGACCCCGACCCGCTTGCCGAGCGAATCGGCGCGGTCAACACGGTCGATTTCGGCGGGGAGACGCCGAAGGGGTACAACACCGACGCGGCGGGCGTCACGCGGTCGTTCGAGCGCCACGGCGTGGGCCTCGCCGGGAACTCGGCCGTAGTCGTCGGTGCCGGCGGCGCGGGGCGGGCCGCCGCGTTCGCCCTCTCCGACGCGGACGCGTCGGTCCACGTCGCCAACCGAACCGCCGAGACCGCGGTCGAACTCGCCGAGGCCGTCCCCGGCGCGACCGGCGGCGGACTGGACACGCTCGACCGGATTCGAGAGGCGGACGTCCTCGTCAACGCGACGAGCGTCGGGATGGAGTCGCCCGACGAGACGCCCGTTCCCGCAGAGTACCTCCACGGGGACCTCGCGGTGCTCGACGCGGTCTACACCCCGCTCGAGACCCAACTCATCCGCGATGCGGCCGCGGCAGGTGCGGTCACCATCGACGGCGCGTGGATGCTCCTCCTGCAGGGCGTCGAGGCCTTCGAGCGGTGGACCGGGCGCGACGCGCCGGTCGACGCGATGAACGCCGCTCTCCGGAGCCACCTCGAGAGCGACTGAGGCCGCTGGTTTTTAAATAACGGGATTGCATAGGAGAAGGTAACATGGGCTTGCTTGACACTATTTCGTCGCTCTGGAAATCCCTCGTTGGTGGCGACTCGTCGTCTTCCTCGAAGGAGGGACGTGACGACACGGCGACCGTTACGGTCGAACGCGACACCAGAACCGAACGCGAGGAAGCGAACGTCGAGACCGAGGCCGCGGTGAAGGAACCGGTCGAAGAGACGGAACCGAGCGACGAAGAGACCGACGACGTGGTCGAATCAGCGGTCGAAGACGAGGCCGACGCGGCGTCTGAGACCGACGACGAAGCCGCCGAAGACGCCCGCGACGACGCGGAGGTCGCGGCCGACGCCATTGAGGAGGCCGAACCGAAGGACGAAGACGCCGAAGCGGAGCCTGAGTCCGAGTCCGAATCCGAGGTCGAAGCCGACGGCGAACCCGAACTCGAAGATGAGGACGGGTCTGAATCCGCCGACTCCGACGAAGCCGACACCGAGGAATCGGACGAAGAAGCGGTCGACGAAGGTGACGAAGAAGCGGTCGACGAAGGTGACGAAGAAGCGGAGGCCGAAGACGAAGCAGACGACGAGGAAACTGCAGACGACGAACCGGCCGACTCGTCGGCCGCCGACCCCGACGCGCCGACCGTGGACACGATTCGCGGCATCGGCCCGGCGTACGCCGAGCGACTCTCCGAAATCGGCATCGAGACCGTCGCGGACCTCGCCGCGGCCGACGCCGACGAGGTCGGCGACGAAATCGACGTGTCGCCGAAGCGCGTCCAGCGCTGGATAGACCGCGCCGGCGACGCGTAACCGACGCGCGTTCCGGCCGACCGAGACTATTTTTTCACCCGCCGGCCGCTCACGCTCCCTCGCAGACACGTCGCGAAACCGTTTACCCGACGGGCGGACTGGTGTGGGTAATGACCGCACCGACCGTCGTCACCGACCGCGACGACTTTCGCGCGACCGCCGCGGTCGCACCCGCCGGCGCGCGCGTCCCCGTCGAGGCCCGCATCGCCGTCTCGGACCCCTTCGACGCCTATCGACGCGCCCGCCGGAACGCCGGCGGCTTCTTCTACGAGACGACCGGCGGGCAACCCGGCTGGGGTGCCTTCGGCGTCTCCCCCGCGGAGCGCCTGACCGTCGACGACCCGACCGACGACTGGGGCGAGCCCGGCGTCGACACCGCACCGAGCCTCGCCGCGCTCGAATCGCTCGTCGACTCGGAGACGCTCGTCCGCGGCGACTGCGACGTGCCGTACCCCTGCGGACTGTTCGGGTGGCTCTCGTACGACGCGGCCCGCGAACTCGAATCGCTCCCCGAGCACACGACCGACGACCGGGGATTACCTCACCTCCAACTCGGCCTCTACGACCTCGTGGCGTCGTGGGAGGAACCACGTCCTGACGACGGAAAGACGACGCTCCGTGTCACCTGCTGTCCAGTCGTCGACGACGACGCCGACCTCGATGCCGTCTACGACGAGGCGCGAACGCGGGCGACCGACTTCGCCACCGAAGCGGTCGAAGGTGAACCGGAACCCGTCTCCGCGCCCGTCGAATCCGACGAGGCGACGTTCGAGAGCGCCTGCGGTCGCGAGGCGTTCGCCGACCGCGTTCGCGCCGCGAAGCGGTACATCCGCGACGGCGACACGTTTCAGGCGAACCTCTCCCAGCGACTCGTCGCGCCCGCCGCGGTCCACCCGGTGGACGCCTACGCGGCGCTCCGAGAGGTCAACCCCGCGCCGTACTCGGGGCTGCTCGAACTCCCCGGCGTCGACCTCGTGAGCGCCAGCCCGGAACTCCTCTTGCGCGTCGAGGGCGACCGCCTCGTCACCGAACCCATCGCCGGCACCCGCCCGCGGGGGGGGACGACCGAGGAAGACGAGGCGCTGGAGGCCGACCTGACGACCGATGAGAAAGAGCGCGCCGAACACGCGATGCTCGTCGACCTCGAACGCAACGACCTCGGAAAGGTCTCGGAGTACGGGTCGGTCGAGGTGACGGAGTACCGCCGGGTGGACCGCTACTCGGAGGTGATGCATCTCGTCTCCCTAGTCGAGGGGACCCGGCGCGAGGGAACCAGCCTCGCCGACGCCGTCGCCGCGGTGTTCCCCGGCGGGACCATCACGGGCGCGCCGAAGCCCCGGACGATGGAGATTATCGACGAACTCGAAGCCACCCGTCGCGGCCCCTACACCGGGAGCATGTTCGCCGTCGGCTTCGACGACCGCGCGGTGCTGAACATCGTCATCCGGACGCTCGTCCGCTTCGGAGACGAGTACCACCTCCGCGTGGGTGCGGGCATCGTCCACGACTCCGACCCCGACAGCGAGTACGACGAGACGCTGGCGAAGGCGCGGGCGCTCATCACCGCCATCGACGAGGCGCTCGGCGAGCGCGCGGACATGACCGTGGGGGGCGAGCGATGACGCGTATCCTCGTCGTCGACAACTACGACTCGTTCGCCTACAACCTCGTGCAGTACGTCGGCGAGGCGGTCGCGGAGGCCGGGGACGGGGACGGGGATGGTTCGAACGCTTCGAACGACGTGCTCGTCTACCGCAACGACGCGCTCTCGGCCGACGACATCCGCGACATCGACCCGGACGGCATCGTCGTCTCGCCCGGCCCCGGCACCCCCGCGGACG
Source organism: Haloferax prahovense DSM 18310 (assembly GCF_000336815.1). GTDB lineage: Archaea > Halobacteriota > Halobacteria > Halobacteriales > Haloferacaceae > Haloferax > Haloferax prahovense. The sequence goes on along the minus strand of NZ_AOLG01000009.1, from coordinate 250,885 downwards.
CCGGCGTCTCGGTCTCGGTCTTCCGCGACCTCGACTACCCGACGCTCGGCGTCTGTCTCGGCCACCAGTCGCTCTGTGCCGCCCTCGGGAGCCGCGTCGGCCACGCTCCTCACGTCGTCCACGGGAAACCCTCGCTGGTCGAACACGACGGCGCAGGCGTCTTTTCCGGCCTGCCCGACCGAATCGAAGTCGGCCGCTATCACTCGCTCGCGGTCGAACACGACGACGTCCCCCCCGAGTTGGCGGTGACCGCCCACACCGTCGCAGCAGGGTCCGAAACCGGCGGTTCCGACACTGAGGAGGGCGACGAACCGTCAGTCGTGATGGGCGTTCGCCACCGCGAGAAGCCACACGTCGGCGTGCAGTTCCACCCCGAGAGCATCCTCACCGACTCTGGGAAGGACATCGTCCGCAACTTCGTCGCGCTCGCGGCCGGCGACGGCCCGGCGGCCGACGCGTGGGAGGTGGAGCGATGAGCGGTGACGGCGACGCCGGTGGGCGTTCGCTTCGCTACCACGTCGGCGGCGAACTCGTCCCCGCCGAGTCGGCGGCGATTCCGGTCACCGACCGCGGCTTCCTCTACGGCGACGCGGCCTTCGAGACGCTCCGTGCCTACGGCGGCGAGGTGTTCCATTGGGACGCCCACGCCGACCGCCTCGCCGAGACGTGCGACGCGCTCGGGATGGACCACGGCCTGTCCGACGACGACCTGCACGCGCGAGTCGACGAGACGCTCGCGGCGAACGACCTCGACGAGGCGTACGTCAGGCTCTCTGTCACCCGCGGCAGTCAGGGCGGCCGCCTCACGCCGGCCGAAGAGGTCGACCCCCGCGTCGTCGTCATCGTGGAACCACTCGCCCGCGGCGGCCGCGGCTCCAACCCCGTGTGGGACGGCCCCGCGTCGGTCCAGACCGTCAAGACCCGGCGCATTCCCGACCGGTCGCTCCCTTCGCGGGCGAAGACGCACAACTACCTCAACGGCATCCTCGCCCGCGTCGAACTCCGCGTCACCGGCGCGGACGAGGCGCTCATGCTCGACGCCGACGGCTACGTCACCGAGGGCGCGACGAGCAACCTCTTTTTCGTCGAGGACGACGCGCTCTGCACGCCGAGCCTCGACGGCCCGGTCCTCCCGGGAATCACCCGCCGCGTCGTCCTCGACCTCGCTCGACAGGAGGGCATCCCGATTCGGGAGCGGCGCTTCACGCCGGACGACGTGCGCGGCGCGAACGAGGCGTTCCTCACGAACTCGACGTGGGAACTCCGACCCGTGGAGACGGTCGACGGCATCCAAGTAGGCGACGGACCAGTGACGAAACTCATCTCGCGGCTCTACGACGACTACGTGGAGCGACGCCACTACGGCGGCGACAGCGACAGCGACAACGATGGCGGCGACGAGAACTGAGTCACTTCGCCGCGCTCAGCCTCAGAACTCGACGTTCGAACTCGAACTCCGGTCGGCGGGGTCGGTCTCGATTTCGCCCGCACCGACGTAGTCGAACTCCGCGTCCGAGAGGAAGACGTGGTCGCCGTCGACCGTGATTTCGAGGTCGTCGAGCACCGCGCCCTCGCAGGGCCCGTAGTTGCAGTAGCCCGTGTCGGCCTCGAAGTACGCGCCGTGGTTCTGACAGATGACCTCGCCGTTGCGCATCGGCGCCCCGGAGCCCTTGTCGAGTTTGATGTGCGTCAGGTGCATGCAGTAGTTCAGCCACCCTTGGATGCCGTCGTCGGTGCGCACGAGGATGGCCTCGCGCTCCTCGGCGTCGTCTTCATCGGCCGCGCGGACCCGAAAGAGAAAGGTCGTGTCGTCGGGCACGTCGCCGACCGCGCAGATTCGTTCGAGGTCACTCATTGTGCTCTCGTTGGGTCGGGGTCGAAAATCTCCTTCGGAAGCGGTCGATTGGGGCGACGGCGCGAAGCCTCGTCTCGCGATCACTCTTCGAGGCCCGTTCGAAAGAGGTCGAGGAGCCAGTATCCAGCACCCACGAACAGGAGGACTCCGAAACTTCCCACGAGGAGATTGCCAGTTCCCAGTTGCTGTGCCCAGCCGAACCCGAGTATCGCGACGATGGCGAGGAGTCCGCCGAGTATCGCTCGCTGGGTCGCAGACCAAAGCTCCGTTCCCGAATCTGTGGAGGGCATACTCGAGTCGTACTCGTGGAGTAGTTAGTAATTCGTGTCACAAATTTGAGAAGGGTTGAGTTCTCTGGTTCAAACTACCTGTCACAATTACCACGGAAAACGGGTCGCTGCAGCGCGATAAACCGCGCTGCTTGGGGTGTAGTTTTCAGGAGAATAGCGGGAGGTAGATTTGAACCCCGGTCGCTGACGCTCTCCGGTTCAAATCTACTGAGCTATGTGGCTGACCTCGTGGGTCGCGCCGAGCCAAGACTCGGCGCTCAGGAGTTGAGGTCAGCAAAACCATAGCGGGAGGTAGATTTGAACTACCGATCTCCGGGTTATGAGCCCGGCGGAATCTCCTGGCTNGTTGAGGTCAGCAAAACCATAGCGGGAGGTAGATTTGAACTACCGATCTCCGGGTTATGAGCCCGGCGGAATCTCCTGGCTATCCCATCCCGCTGAATCAACAAACGAGTCTGCTATTGTTAAGACTTCTGTTTCGACCGCTGTGTGTCAATTTTCACCGTGAGTCGCGCTGACTCGAACGGGTCGCGATGCGCCACGTGAACAGGCTTTCTGCGACGTAGTTCAGGAGCATCGACGCGCCGATAGCGAGGGGCAGCGGGATGAGTTCCCAGAGGTCGATGCCGGCGACCGGAATCGACAGCGGAACCTCGCCGAGCGCCCGAACGACGAGCACCTGCACGAGGAGGCCGCCGCTCCTGACGAGGTTCGACTTCACGAAGCGCCGGACCTTCGCGGTGAGCAGGTCCGAGCCGGCCCCCGCGAACGTCCAGCGGTCGTTGATGACGAACATAATGATGATTGCGAGCTCCGCGCCGGCGAGCTTCGCGAGTTCGTTGGCGACGCCGAAAAAGACGATGAGGAGACTGCTCAACGAGAGGTCGAACACCGCGCCGACCGCGCCGACGGAGGCGAACTTGCCGAATCGGGTGCCGGAGACGAGCGCCGAGAGCCGGTCAGTCATCCGTGACCTCCGCCGAGAACTGCTCGACGAGGGTCCGCTCGTCGTTCCGAGCGTCGATGAGTTCGTGGAGGCGGTCCTCGCGAATCGTCCGGGCGCGGTGGCGCGACCGGAGCAGGCCGCGGGCCATCTTGAGCGTCGTGTCGACCGGCGAGACCGTCGAGTTCGGCTGGTCCTCCCAGACGACCGGCACCTCGGCCACGCGGTGGCCGAACGCGCCCGAGACGGCGATGAGTTCGATGTCCCACGCGAATCCGGGCTCGTACAGGTGGGTCCGAACGTCGTTCCACGCCGCGGCGGTGATGGCCTTCGCGCCGCACTGGTAGTCGTACAGCGGGACTTCGGTCAGGTGGCGGGCCAGCCACGCGAAGCCGTCGCCGAGGTAGCGCCGGGCGACCGTCTGGTGGGAGGCGACGGTCGCGTTCGGATGACGGCGCGATCCCACGGCGAGGTCGGACCCCTCGCGGACGGCGGCGACGACGTTCGCCATCGACGCGGCCGGGGTGCTCCCGTCGGCGTCGGCGAACGAGAGGATGTCCGTGCGGAGCGACTCGAACCCGGCGGTGATGGCCGCGCCCTTGCCGCGACGGGCGTCGACCGGGTTCACGTGAGCGACGGCGGGGAGGGCGTCGAGGGCGTCGAGCGTCTCGGGCCGCGGCGCGTCGAGTTCGACCCGGACCACCTCGGGGTCCAGTTCCTCGACGAGAGCGTGGACGTAGGGGACCAGACGCTCTGGGTCGGGTCGATAGGCGGGGACCACCACCCCGACAGACTTCGACATGCACGACCATTCACTCAACGGGGTAAAAAGCGAACCGCTCTGTTTCGCACCGGCCATCACAAAACGTATTGCATCCGCGGCGCAGTCATCGGACAGATGGAGTACGCCCTCGTTGTCCGGTGGTTGCTGCTGTTCGCGGCCCTCTGGGCGGTCGGTCTTCCCCTCGCGGCCCGCCTGTTCCGACGCCTTCCCGGTCGCGGTGCCGGACTCGCCCTCCCCGTCTCGCTCGTCGTCTTGACTCTCCCCGCCTACTACGTCGGCCACCTCTCGTTCGGCCCCATTGCCCTCGTCGCCGGCGTCGGGACGCTCCTCGTCGCGTCCGCGGTCGCGGGCCTCGACCTCGGCGCGCTCCGCCGCGGCGACCTCCGACTCGCGTCCGACCTCGACATCGACCGTCGCGCCGTCGCCGACGCGGCCGCGGTGTTCCTCGTCGCCTTCCTGTTCGCGGTCTCGCTCCGGGCGCTCGACCCGTCGGTCCACGCCGGCGGCGGCGAGAAGTTCCTCGACTTCGGCCTCCTCCAGTCGCTCGCCCGCGCGTCGGTCCTCCCGCCGGAAGACATGTGGTTCGCCGGCGAGCCGGTCCGCTACTACTACGGCGGCCACCTCGTCTCGATTCTCCTCGCGCGGCTCACCGCCACCGACCCGTCGTTCGCCTACAATCTCGCGCTCGCCGGCTTCTTCGGCTTCCTCGTCACCGCGGCGTTCGAACTCGGGCGCGGGGTCGCGGCCGCCTCGGGGGCGAACGGTCGGCTCGCCGGCCTGCTTTCGGCGTTCTTCGTCGGCTTCGCCAGCAACCTCGTCACCGCGGGGCGGTTCGCCCTCGCCGCGCTCCCCGAGGGGCTCCGCCGACCCGTCGCGCGAGCCGTCGCCGAGCGCTCGCAGTACACCGTCGAGCAGGTACTCGCCGGAACCTCGAGCTTCTCGTACTGGAGCGCGAGCCGCGTGATTCCGGGCACCATCAACGAGTTCCCGCTTTTCGCGTGGCTCAACGGCGACCTCCACGCCCACATGATGGGCACGCCGTTTCTGCTCCTCGCGGCCGGCCTCGCCTTCGCGTACTTCCGGACGCCGGAGGAGGCGGTCGGCGAGCGCCGACTCCTCGTCGCCGCGACGACGCTCGTCGGCGCGCTCCAGGTCGTCGTCGACACGTGGAGTTTCCCGTCGGTGTTCGGCGTGCTGTTCCTCGGGATGGTCTTCGCGCCCGCACGGCCGTGGACGCTGTTTCCCGGTCGGGAGCGCGTCCGCTCAGTCGTCGGTGACGACCCACTCACCGGCGAGTTAGCCCGACTCGTTGGGACGGTCGCGGCGGTCGGACTCGCCGGCGTCGTCGCCGCCGTGCTCGCGAGCCCGTTCCTCCTCGGCGCGGTCGCGGGGGGTGGAAGCGCCCGGACGGTCGAGATTCTCGCGCCCGACCAGCGAAGCGGGTTCGGCGCGCTGGCGCTCGTCCACGGGGCGTTCCTCGCGGCGTTCGCGGGCTACTACGTCCGTCGCCTCGGGGCACAGGACGGCCTCGGCGGCCACGAGTGGGCCGCGCTCCTCGGGAGCTTCGCGGTGCTGACCGTCGTCGCTGCCGTCCACTCGTTCGCCGCGCTCGCGCTCGTCGTGCCCCTCGTCGCCGTCGGCTGGGTGCTCCTCCGGTTCGCCGACGACCCGCGATTCGAGGCGGTGCTCGTCGTCGCCGGCGCGGGCCTCGTGACGCTCGTCGAGCTCATCTACGTGAACGAGCAGGCGGGGCCGGGCCGGATGAACACGGTGTTCAAGACGTACATGCAGGTCTGGGTGCTCTGGGGGAGTGCGATGGGTGCCGTGCTGGCCGGCTTCGTCGGCGACGCGGTCGCCGCGAGCGACGTGTCGCTTCCGAGGGTCGACCTCAGCGTCCGCGGGGGGGCAGTCAGCGCCGTCGGGGTCGCGTTCGTCGTCCTCCTCGTCGCGTCCACGTCGGTCTACGGCGGACTGGCCGTCGCCGACCACGCGGACTCCCCCCGGCAGGAGGAGACGCTGGACGCGACGGCCTTCGCGGAGTGGTGGCACGAAAACGAATCGACCGCCATCACGTGGCTCGACGAGAACGTCGAGGGCAACCCGACGATGCTCACCGCGCCGGGGACGACGTGGTCGGCGACCGTGAGCGACGAGCGCGAGACCGTCATGTACGGTTGGCGCGGGAATCCCGAATCGAGCCTGACCGGCGTGCCGACGGTCGCCGGCTGGGCGCACGAGGTCGGCTACCGCGGGCCCGACGCCTACTACGACCGCGTGCGCGACGTGGACGCGATGTACGTCGGCAACGAGTCGACGCGGGCGCGGCTCGTCGAGCAGTACGAGGTGCGGTACGTGTGGGTCGGACCGGGCGAGCGCGCCCGCTACGGGGAGCTAGAGACGGACGTGGCGTGGCTGACGCCGGTCCACCGGTCGGGGTCGGTCGTGGTCTACGAGGTAGAAGAAGCGAGACTACCTTAGGCCGCGCCGCGCTCGCGGACGACCTCGACGGCCTCGGCGTCGACGCCCTCGGTCTCGAGCCAGTGCGGGACGAACTCGCGCTTTTCGAACGCCTCGCGCTCGTCTTCGGTGCCGACGGTGCACCACAGCTGGACGCGGTCGGGACCGTGCCAGTCGCCCTGTCGGTCGACGGAAAAGAGGACGTACTCCTCGCCGTCGTACTCGATGACGCCGTCGCGGCGGACGCCGGGGTCGCCGTGGATGATGAGCTTCTTCATGTGCCGGGATTGGCACAGTCACCGCTTAATCGCTTCGGCTTCGGGCGTGCGGCGTGCGGCGGGGGAACCGCGGACGGTGCAGTCACCGTGGGCTGCCCACACGTGACACGGTGAACGCCCGGTCGCGGCGAGTTCAGGGGCCGCGTCGAACCAAACGGGTTTTAACGGGCCACACCAAAACCCAGCACAAGGTCGATATCTATGCAGATGCCACGCCGTTTCAACACGTACTGCCCGAACTGCAAGGGTCACCACGAACACGAAGTGGAGAAGGTCCGGAAGGGACGCCCGACCGGCATGAAGTGGAACGCCCGTCAGACGCGACGCGGCAAGGCCACGATCGGTAACGCCGGTAAGTTCTCCAAGGTTCCCGGTGGCGACAAGCCGACGAAGAAGACCCACCTGAAGTACATCTGCTCCGACTGTGGCAAGGCCCACATGCGCGAGGGCTGGCGCGCCGGTCGCCTGGAGTTCCAGGAGTAAATCATGGCAGGAAACTTCTACAAAGTCGCGTGCAGCGACTGCGAGAACGAACAGGTCGTCTTCGGAAAGGCCTCCTCGGTCGTCAACTGCGCCGTCTGCGGGACGACCCTCGCCACGCCGACCGGCGGCAACGCCGAATTCCACGGCGAGGTCGTCGAGACGGTCGAGCGTCGCGACAGCGACGAACTTGAGGCGTAACTCCCTGGAGGACCTCGTATGAAGTACAGCGGATGGCCTGACCCCGGCGAACTCGTCGTCGGAAAGGTAGACGACATCGCGGACTTCGGCGTCTTCGTCGACCTCGAAGAGTACGAAGACAAACGCGGCCTCTGCCACATCAGCGAGGTCGCCAGCGGATGGATCAAGAACGTTCGCGACCACGTCCGCGAGGGACAGACAGTCGTCGCTAAAGTGCTCGAAGTCAACGAGAGTTCCCAGCAGATCGACCTCTCGATAAAGGACGTCAACGAGCACCAGCGCAAAGAGAAGATTCAGGAGTGGAAAAACGAGCAGAAGGCGGATAAGTGGATGGCGCTGGCGTTCGGCGAGGACATCGCCGACGACCGCTACCAGTCCATCGCCAACGCCCTGCTCGCCGAGTTCGAATCGCTCTACGACGGCTTCGAGCAGGCCGCGATTCACGGTCTCGAGGCGCTCGAAGACGTCGAACTCGACGACGACGAGCTCGAAGCCATCGTCGAGACCGCGCGCCAGAACGTGTCGGTCCCCTTCGTCAACGTCACCGGCTACGTCGACCTGCGCTCGCCCGCGGGCGACGGCGTCGACGACGTGAAGGAGGCCCTCAAAGCCGCCGAGGGCGACGACGAAATCGGCGACGAAATCGAACTGTCGGTCACGTACGTCGGCGCGCCCGAGTACCGCGTGAAGGTCAAAGCGCCCGACTACAAGACCGCCGAGACGGAACTCGAATCGAGCGTCGCTCGGGCCCGCGAGGTCATCGAGGCCGCGGGCGGAACCGCGGAGTACCACCGCGAACGCAGCGGCGACGAAGAGTAATCGCATGAAGTCAGACATCCGGGTGTGCAGCGCGTGGCGCGACCGCCACGACCGCCCGGTGTACTCACTTTCTGAGACCTGTCCGGAGTGCGGCGCAACCACAGAGAACAGCGCGCCCGCCCCCTACAACCCAGAAGACCCCTACGGCGAGTACCGCCGCGCTCGGAAGCGCCGACTCGCCGAGGAATAGCCGTCTTCGGCTACCGACGCTCTCTTAACCGGCGCGTCCGCCACTACGTGCATGGACGACATCGAAATCGAGGCTGTCGAGGAGGTCGACCTCACCGACGCGGTCCTCATCGAGGGACTGCCGGGCGTCGGGAACGTCGGCAAACTCGCCGTCGAGCACCTGCTGGAGGAGTTCGAGGAGGCCACGCTGGTCCGCCGCGTCTACGCCGACGTGTTCCCGCCGCAGGTGAGCATCGACGAGGGCGTCGCCGAGCTGACCCACGCCGCGATTCACGCCGTCGAGACGCCCGGCGAGGGGCCGGACCTGCTCCTCCTGACGGGCGACCACCAGGCGCAGTCCAACGAGGGTCACTACCACCTCACCGACGCCTTCCTCGACGTGGCCGAAGAGTTCGGCGTCGAGCGACTGTTCGCGCTTGGGGGCGTCCCGACCGGCGAACTCGTCGACGAGCCGTCGGTCCTCGGGGCCGTCGCCGACGAGTCCCGCCTCGACGAACTCGAAGCCGCGGGCATCGAGTTCCGAGAGGACGAGCCCGCCGGCGGCGTCGTCGGCGTCTCGGGACTGCTTCTCGGTCTCGGTAGTCGCCGCGGCCTCGACGCGACGTGCCTGATGGGCGAGACGAGCGGCTACCTCGTCGACCCCCAGAGCGCGCAGGTCGTCATCGAGGTCCTGCAGGACCTCCTCGAGTTCAGCGTCGACTTCGAGTCGCTCGAAGAGCGCGCCGAGGAGATGAAGGAGGTCGCCGCGAAGATTCAGGAGATGCAACAACAACAGCAGGGCGGCATCGCCAGCGACGACGACCTCCGGTACATCGGCTGAGGTCGCGTCGACCGGCGCGGTCCCGACTCGTTTTCGAACGGAGTTTAGGCTTCGATGATGTCGTCGTCTGCGAACTCCGGGACGACGACCTCGCCGTCGAGCGACTGCACCGCGCGGCCGCCGACGCGTATCTCCGCGCCGACCCGCACGCGAACGGTGCCCGGCCGGTCCACGAAGTGGCCCTGTTCGAAGCGGAGTTCGTCCGGCATGGAGTCGAACGCGCCGACCTGCCGGAGGTACGCGCCGCACGCACCCGCAGCGGTGCCGGTCGCGGGGTCCTCGGAGATGCCGATACCGGGCGCGAAACACCGCGCGTGGAGCGTAGAGTCGCCGTCGATAGCGTCGAAGGTGAAGGCGTAGACGCCCGCCGCGTCGTGTTCGGCGGCGAGGTCGGCGATGGCGGCGTCGTCGGGGTCGGCACCCGAGAGATGTTCGAGGAAGTTGACCGGGACGACGAGGAAGGGAAGACCCGTGGAGGCGACCGCGACGGGGAGGTCCGCGCCCACGTCGCGGAGGGCGGCATCGTCGACGCCGAGCGCCGCCGCGAGGCGGTCGTAGTCGACTTCCAGGGGACGCACCGTCGGCGCGTTCTGCGTCATCCACACCTCGCCGAGGTCGCCGAGTTCGATGTCGAGGGTACCGACGTTCGTCTCCAGCGTGTGGGTCCCCGGTTCGAGTTCGCGGTCGGCCGCGAGGTGGGCGTGGGCCGCGATAGTCGCGTGTCCGCAGAGGTCGACTTCCTGCTTCGGCGTGAAATAGCGGATGCGGCGGTCCGCGGCGGCCGACGAGCAGACGAACGCCGTCTCGCTCGCGCCGAGTTCGGCGGCGACGGCGCGCATCTGTTCCGCGTCGAGTCCGTCGGCGTCGGGGACGACCCCGGCCGCGTTACCGGACAGCGGTTCGGTCGTGAAAGCGTCGACGAGGAGGGCGCGTCGGCTATCCATGGAAAGGCGCACTACACGGCGATGTATCAAACCAGCGGGTCGGCGGTCACGTCACGAGAGAGAAGGGAAGAACGCGATACGAGCGCGGGTCGGTCGGTGTCGACCGATTCACGCGCGGGTCCACCGGACGCGGCCGCTCGTTTGAGCTGCGCCGTCGCCCTGCATCACTTCGCGCATGTTCATACAGGCTGGGCACCCGACGACCTCGTCCATGTCGTTGCCGAAGACGCGGACGAAGTCGCGGGAGACGAACTCACCACAGTTACCACACGTGTGCATTCTGTTTCACCTACAAATCCGCATACTCCGGCACTCGACATAACTATGCCCCTTGTTAACATGCGTTAGTGTCCGCCTGAACGACGGGTTCACCGGTTAGTCACCGAATAACGCCGGTTCGAGCGGTTTTGATACGGCGACACACGGGCGGAGCGAGTCGTACAGATTAAAGGGCGTCAGGCGCGGCAGTACGCACGGTGAACGGAAGATATGGGCGACCTCCCCGACGAGTTTAACTGTACTATCACGAACTGGGAGTACATCTACGGCCTCTGCCGCGACGTTTCGGACGAGGTCAAGACATCCGAGTTCGAACCCGACGTCATCGTCGCGTTGGCCCGCGGCGGCTGGTTCGCCGGCCGCTGCATCTGTGACTTCCTCGGGTTGGACGACCTGACGAGCCTGAAGATGGAACACTACGTCGGGACGGCCCAGAAATCGAACGAGCCGGAGGTGCGCTACCCGATGCCGGAAGGCAGCGTCGAGGGCAAGGACGTGCTCATCATCGACGACATCGCCGACACCGGCGGCTCCATCAAGCGCGCACACGAGTACGTCAACGAGCGCAACGCGGGCGAGGTCCGGACCGCGACGCTCCAACTCCTCCAGACCAGCGAGTTCGAACCCGACTACGTCGGCGAGCGCCTCGAAGCGTGGGCGTGGGTCGTCTACCCGTGGAACTTCATCGAGGACATGATAGACCTCACCTCGGGCGTCATGGCGAAGGCCGACGACGACACCTTCGAACTCGAAGACGTCCGCCACTACCTCGCGGAGTTCCACGACGTGGACCGTATCGAGATGGAAATCGCTCAACCCGACCGGATGCCGGAAGTCATGTCCGAGATGGAGCGCCGCGGCTACGTCGAATCCACCGGCGATGGCGCGTGGCGGCTCCTCGAAAACGACGGCGTCGGGGCCTGAGCGCGGATTCTCTCGGCCCACCCGGCTTCGTTCGACTGCTTCGGCGCTGTTGAATCCCCTTGAGTTTGATAGGACTGGTGACACAGACAGAGGATGTCGTCAGCACGGCCGCTATCTCCTGTAGCGACGCCGTCACGGCTCAAGAGTGAAGATAGGACCGATTAGTCGGGTGAAACGGCCATCGAATCGGACGGGCGTCCGGTGGTCGGTCGCTCAGGCACCCATGTTCGCCACTTTCTCGGCGAACTCGGCGTGGAGGTCGGCGTGGTGATGGACGATTTTCCACTCGTCTTTCTCCTTCCGGTAGACGTTGGTCGTCCGGCCCTCCAGAGACATGGGTTCACCCGCAAAAGTCCACGACACCGACTCGGTGCAGAGTTCGTACGCAGCGTCGCCCATGACGCGGATTGCCTGGTCCGCTCGGGTGACCGTGCCATCCGTGCTCGCCGATGCGACTCCGGCGAAGGACCCAGAGACCGCCTCCCAACCCTCTTCCCGTCCACCGATTGGGTGCATGGTCGTCACGTCGTCCTCGTGTGACCAGACGTCCGCCATGGAGTCGGCATTCCCGTTCGCCATCGCTTCCAGCGCCCCGTAGAACTGGTCGGATGCGGCTCGGACGTCGTCTTCAGCTGCTACGCGTTTTGTAGACATTACAAACCTCACGGTGATGACGGCTCCAGAGCACATATACTAAATCTATGATATTTCGTACGGTCATCTATTTCGGACGTTTCGCCGGTAGGAGGCCTGACTGCTCGTTTCGACTAGAGTGAGTAAGGGACTGTACACGTCGGTATCGGACTGTTCGAACCGACACTGGATGCGAGACTCGCACCCCGTAGTTAGCACGGTCTCGACAAACTATCACCAGTCGAGAATTTCAACAGAGCCGCGTCTCCGACTGCTTCGACCGTCGGCTTCACCGTCTCTCCGACCGCTCACACTCGACCGCCGCCCAGACTCGCCCGAAGCGAAACGTTCGTTTGCGTGACGGACCTCGGCACGCGCATGTCGCTGTTTTCTATCTTCGTCACCGCGCTCCTGCCGATTCTCGCCATCGGCGCGGTGGGGTTCGCCCTCGGCCGCGTCCGCGACGTGGACCCCGAGCCGCTCAACACGGTCACGGTGTACGTCCTCGCGCCGGTCCTCGTGTTCTACAGCCTCGCGACGACCGAACTCGCCGGCGAGACGCTGGCGACTATCACCGCCGGCGTCGTCGTCTACCACGTCGCCATGCTCCTCGTCGCGGGGGGCGTCGCCCGACTCGCCGGCGTCTCCGAACCCCTCCTCGGCGCGCTCGTCCTCGTCGCCGCCTTTCCGAACTCGGGGAACTACGGCATCCCCGTCAGTTCGTTCGCCTTCGGCGACACCGGCCGCTCGACGGCCGTCGTCTACCTCGCCGTCCAGAGCGTCCTCATCTACACGCTGGGCGTGTACATCGCCGGACGAGGGACCGACCGCGACGACGGCGCGCCGGGGTGGCGCGTCGGCCTCGAACGCATCGTCCGCATCCCGCTCGTCTACGCGGTCGTCGCCGCGCTCGCGGCCCGGTGGCTCGGCGTCGTCCCGCCGACGAGCGTCCCCGCGATGGAGACGCTCAGGCTCGTCGGCGACTCGTCGATTCCGATGATGCTCCTCATCCTCGGCATCCAACTCGCGGGGGCCGACCTCGGCTCGACGCTCTCGGAGGTCGGCGTCGTCGCCGCGCTCAAGACAGTCGTCGCCCCCGCGGTCGCCGTCGGCGTCGCGCTCGTCGCCGGTTTCGGCGACCCGACGGTCGCGCGGACGTTCGTCCTCGAATCCGCGATGCCCGCCGCGGTCACACCGCTCATCCTCGTCGCGGAGTTCGGCGACGCCACCGGAACCGGCTCGGCCACCTCGCTCGGCGAGTTCGTCTCCGCGGCCGTCTTCGTGACGACCCTCCTCAGCGTGCCCGCGCTCTCGGTGCTCATCTACCTCTTGAACCACGGCTTCGTGGTGTAGGCCCCGTTTCGCCACGATTTTGTGCGCTCTCTCCCACCTCCGAGTATGAAGATCGGATTCATCGGTGGCAGCGGTATCTACGAGGCGCTCCCGCTGGAGAACACCCGCGAGGAACCCGTCGAGACGCCCTTCGGCGAGCCCTCGACGACGCCCGTCGTCGGCGAGTTCGGCGACACCGGACGCGAGGTCGTCTTCCTCCCGCGACACGGCCCGGACCACCAGCACTCGCCGACGACGCTCCCCTACCGCGCGAACATCTTCGCGCTGAAGCAACTCGGCGTCACCCACGTCCTCGCCAGCAACGCCGTCGGCAGTCTCAAAGAGGACCTGCCGCCGCAGACGCTCGTCGTCCCCGACCAGATTTACGACCGCACGAAACACCGCCCGCTTACGTTCTTCGACGAGGGCATCGTCGTCCACCAACCCTTCGCGATGCCGTACGACGAGGAGCTCGTCTCCATCCTCGCCGAGGCCGCCGAGGAGGCGACCGACGCGCAGGTCCAAGCGGGCGGCACCTACGTCTGCATCGAAGGCCCCTCGTACTCCACGAAGGCCGAAAGCGAACACTACCGCGCACAGGGCTGGGACGTCATCGGCATGACGACCATCCCCGAGGCCAAACTCGCCCGGGAGGCCGAGATGGCCTACGCGACCATCACCGGCGTCACCGACTACGACGTCTGGAAGGAAGACAGCGAAGTCACGCTCGACGAGGTGCTGAAAAACGCCGCCGCCAACGAGGAGGCCATCAAGGAGACCGTCGAGGCCGCCATCCGCAAGATTCCCGACGGCCACGAGACCGACAGCCACTCCGCACTCGAAGGGACCATCAACACGCCCGACGAGGCCATCCCCGCCGAGACGAAACAAAAGCTCGCGCCGCTCATCGACGAGTACGTCGACTGAGCCGGCCTCAGTCGTTCAGTTCTGCGGATTCTGGCGAGTTGCCCTCCGGCTCCGGGGCCTCGCCTTCGCCGCGCGCCGCCTCGTCGTCCGGCGAGAACTCGACCGCGTGACAGCGCGCGCAGTACGCGTTTTCGCCGCGGTCGGTCGTCGCGAGCGGGATGCCGGCCGCCACGAGTTGCGTGCTGAACTCCCGAGCGACGCCGCTTTCGTCCGACTCGCCGCAGACGACGCACTCGCGGACCGCCCGCGGCGACGTGACCACCTCGCGGACGCGACCGAACGAGGTCGGACTGTACGAGACGTAGCCGGGGAAATAGCAGTGCAACCAGAATATGGGCAAGAAAAACAGGAGCGCCCACGTCCAGATGGCAGACTGGGGAAACAGGATAGCCGCCGCGAGCGCCGCGAACAGCGTCGACGTGACGAGCGAAACCGCGACCGTCAACCGCCGGAGCGTGCTGGAGAGCAGGGTCGGATGGGGCACGCCTGAGAGTGACGACGGGCCCGATAAAATAGCTAGTCGTCCGCGATAGCCTCGGCTTCGAGTTCGGGGTCGTCGCCGTCCTCATCAGCACCGTCGGAGCCGTCGGCGACCGCCTCGGCTTCCGGCGCATCAGTTCCGTCGGCGGTCGAGTCGACCCCCGACCCCGCGCCGGGGTCGGCGTCGAACACCTCGGGGTTCCGAATCCAGAGGTCGCCGAACAGGTCGTCCTGCTTGAGGTAGACCGTGCTCCGGTGGGACAGAAACAGGAGCGCGAGGTAGGTCGTCATCACGGTGTCGGCCACGTCGCGAACCTCGGCGAACAGCACCTCGTCGCGGCCCTTCTCGTAGTGCGTCGCGAGCACGTCGCCGACGGCTTCGACGACCGCCTCGATGTCTTCGTTGTGGGCGGTTCCCGTCACGTCGTCCTCCGTGGGCTCGCCCGCGCCGCGCATCTCGCCAGGCGTGTGGTAGTCGAGCGTCTGCGTCCCCCGGGAGAAGCCGCGGGGCGACTGCGAGGTGTCGTACTCGCGTCGGCGCTTCCACCACGACCCGCGTTCGACCTCTCGGAGTTCGCGGACGAGTTCGTCCAGCGTCTCCGGCGACCCGCGGGCGTGCTTGCGTTCGAGCCGACGGTCCATCTCGTCTTCCAGCGCGTCGATGGGGTCGAACCCGGGTGCGCCGCCGTCGTCGTCGCCGGGGTGGCCCTCGTCGCCGCCGCCCTGTAAGGCGAGTTCCCACGGTTCGAGTTCCTCCTCGTCGGGTTCGTCCGGCGCGAGGAGTTCGTCGGACTTCATGCGCAGGAGGACGCTCGCGTAGAACAGCGCCCGCCCGGTCGTCCGGAGGTCCATCGCGTCGAGGCGGTTCAGGAAGGCGTCTGTGACCTCCACGATGTCGATGTCCCACGGGTCGATGGTGCCCTCCTTCGCGAGTTGGACGAGGAGTTCGACCGGTTCGACCTCGTCGTCGTCGGTCTCCGAGACGTCCTCCGGGAGGACGTCGTCCATCGCGTCGGGTTCGGTGGGGCCGGTGGAGTCAGCGGCGTCCGGAGTGGTGTCGACCGCGGAGCCCGACTCGGCGTCGTCGCCGCCGAACGAGAAGACCGCGTCGTCATCGTCATCCTCGTCGCTCGCGTCGCGCTCGCCGCGCCCGCGAGAGAGATTCAGTTCGGGGATGTCGTCAGTCATCCGCCGGAACCTCCGCTTCCACGTCCGCGTCGGCTCCGCCGCCGTCACCACCGTCGGCGTCGTCGCCGTCGTCGCTTCCGCTGTCGTCGCCGCCGAACCCGTCCGCGTCGCCTCCGTCGCCTCCGTCGCTTCCGGGCCCGCCGTCGCCGCCGAACTGGATACCCGTGACGGCGCTGACGTTGTCGCCCTGCATCGTCACGCCGATGGCGCGCTCGGCGCGTTCGAGGAGCGCGGAGCGGTGCGAGACGACGACGAACTGGGCGTCGCCCGCGAGGTCGTCGACCATCTGGCCGACGCGCTCGGCGTTCGCGGCGTCGAGGAAGGCGTCCACCTCGTCGAGCGCGTAGAACGGCGCGGGGTTGTGCCGCTGGATTGCGAAGATGAACGCGAGCGCCGTCAGCGACTTCTCGCCGCCAGACATGGCGTCGAGGCGCTGGATGGGTTTGTCGCCCGGTTGGGCCTTCATCGTCAGGCCCTCCTCGAAGGGGTCCTCGGGATTCTCCAACTGGAGGTGACCCGTCCCGTTCGACAGGCGCTCGAAGATGTCGGTGAAGTTCTCGGCGATGGCGTCGAACGACTCCATGAACGTCGCCTTCTTCTGGGACTCGTACTGGTCGATGCGGTCGGCGATGGCGTCCCGCTCTTCGACCAGCACGTCGCGGCGCTCTTGGAGGTCTTCGAGGTCGGCCTTCACGTCGTCGTACTCGTCGATGGCGAGCATGTTGACCGGTTCGAGCTCTTCCATCTCCTCGGTGAGGCGCTCGATTTCGGACTCGACCGTATCGTGGTCGGGAATCTCGTCGGGGTCGTAGTCGCCGACCTGCGATTCGAGTTCGTCGATTTCCCACTCGAGGCGCTCCGCGGCCGAGCGCATGCTTTCGAGTTTCGATTCGACCGCGCTCACGCGGTCTTTCTTCTCGTCTCGGGCGCTCCGGGCCTCGCGGAGGTCGCCCTGGAGCTCCTTTCGGTCCTCCTTGAGGTCGACCAGTTCCTCCTCGAGTTCGGCGACCGCCTCGCGCTTGGCCTCGAGGTCGTCCTCGCGGTCCTCGATTTTCGACTCCGCCTCGGAGATGGACTTACGGGCCTCTGCCTTGCGGTTCTGGGCGGCCTCGACCGTGTCGTGGAGGTCGTCGACCGCGTCCTCGGCGTACTGCTTTTCGAGCTGAATCTCGTTGAGTCGGCCGTCGAGCGTGGACATCCGGTCTTCGAGGTCGTCGATGTCCGCGCGAATCTCGTCGGCGCGGGCGGTGAGTTCCGGGATCTCGGAGTCCGCGAGTTCGGCTTCGATGTCCTCGATTGCGGCTTCGACCGTCTCGATTTCGTCGTCGAGGTCGGCGATTTCGTCGTCGAGGTCGGACATCTGTTCGTCCACCGACTCGCGTTCGGACTGGAGTTCGTCGAGGCGGTCGTCGAGGCGGTCGATTTCGGCTTCGGCGTCCTCGATGTCCTCCTCGGCGTCCTCGATTTCGCGCTCGATGGTCCGGACGCGGTCGGCGGCGTCGGAGGCCCGGCCGCGGGCGTCGTCGAGGTCGTCGTCGATGTCTCGAATCTCCTCGTTGAGCGAGCGACGGCGGTCTTCGAGCTTCGTAATCTCCTTCGCGAGGCGGTCGAGTTTGCCCTCGCCGGACTTCGAAAAGGAGTAGCGAGAGCCGCCGCCGGAGCCGCCGGTCATCGCGCCGGAGCGCTCGACGAGGTCGCCGTCGAGGGTGACCATGCGGTAGTCGCCCATCAGGTCGCGGGCGGTCCCCATGTCCTCGACGACGAGCGTCGAGCCGAGGACGTACGAGAAGACGGACTCGTACTGCGAATCGTAGTCGACGAGGTTTCGCGCGAAGTCCACGACGCCGGGGTTGTTGGGCTTGCGCGGCAGGCTCCGGTTGTCCATCTTCGTGATGGGCAGGAACGTCGCGCGACCCGCGTTTCGGGACTTCAGGTGGTCGATACAGGACGAGCCCACGCCGTCGTCGTCGACGACGACGTTGGCGAGGCGGCCGCCGGCGGCCGTCTCACACGCCTTGGCGTACTCGCCGTCGACGGAGCCGAGTTGGCCGACCGCGCCGTGAACGCCGGAGATGCCGGCGTTGAGGATGGTCGTGACGGCTCGGGGCCACGAGTTGTCGCCGTCCTTCCCGGCGCGGGCTTCGAGGCGGGCGTACTCGGACTGCTTGGTCTGGAGTTCGTCCGTGACCTCCGAGAGTTCGTCGTTCAGTTCGGCCTTCTCGGCCTGCAGGTCCTCGATGACGCCGTCTATCTTCGCTTTGTTCTTCTCGGCGGTGTCGAGTTCGCTGTGCAGGTCGGAGACCGTCGCCTTCAGTTCGGGGATGCGCTCGCGGGCGCGTTCGAGTTCGTCCCGCGTCTCCGAAATCTGGTTCGAGCGGCGGCGCGCGTCGTCGAGCAGGCGGTCCTTGGCGCGCTGGCGGTCGTTCTTCTCGTCTTTGAGCTCGTCGAGCGTCTCCTTTCTCGCCGCGAGTTCGGACTTCAGCTCGTCGAACTCGGTGTCGACCGAGTCGATTTCGGCCTGCACCTCGGAGAGTTCGACCCGCTTGGACTGGATATCGCTTTTGACCGACGCCTTCTCGACTTTGACCTCGCGGATGTCGTCTTCGAGGTCGTCGATCTGTTCTTGCTTGCGGTCGATGTCGACGAACGCCTTCCGGCGCTCGGCCTCGGCGTCGTCGCGCTTTTCCTCGGCGGCCTCGATGGCGTTTTCGAGCCGGGAGATGTCGCCCTTTATCTCCTCCATCTCCGACTTGATGCGGAGCTGTTCGTCCTCGCCCTTGCGCTCTATCTCGCGGGTGAGGTCTTCGAGGTCCGCTTCGAGACGGGTGACCTTGCCCTGTCGCTCGTCGAGTTCGGCCTGCAGGTCTTCGAGGTCTGCCTCGGTGGACTCGATGCGCGATTCGGTCCGCGAGAGGTCGTCGCGCTTGTCTTCGAGCTCCGCGGCCTTCAGGTAGCCCTCGTACTCCTCTTTCTCTTCGCGGAGTCCCTTGTAGGTGAGCGCGGTCTCGCGCTCGTCGGCGAGTTGGTCGAGGCGCGTCTCCTTTTCCTCGATGCGGAGGTCCGCCTCGTCGACGCGCTCTTCGACCGCCTCCAACTCCTCGAAGGCGGCGTCTTTCTTCTCGTCGAACTCGGCGACGCCCGCGATTTCGTCGATGATGCCCCGCCGCTGGTAGGGCGTCATGTTGATTATCTCGGTCACGTCGCCCTGCATGACGACGTTGTAGCCCTCGGGGGTGATTCCCGCCTGGGCGAGCAGGTCCTTGATGTCCGAGAGGTTGACGGAGCGCTCGTTGAGGTAGTAGTACGAGTAGTAGTTGTCCGGCGTCTCCTTGACGCGGCGCTTGATGGTTATCTCCTCGACGTCGCCGACCTTGTCGGTGCCGGCGGCGTTGACGACCTGCGACCGGTCGAGCGTCCCCTCGGAGTTGTCGAGGACGACCGTGACGCTGGCCTCCTTGGGCTGTTTCGCGGCCTCGTCGCTCCCGTCGGCGTGACCGGGGTTGTAGATGAGGTCCGTCAGCTTCTCGGCGCGAATCCCGCGGGTGCGGGCGAGACCGAGCGCGAAGAGGACGCCGTCGATGATGTTCGATTTGCCGGAACCGTTCGGGCCCGTAACGACCGTGAAATCCTCGTAGAACGGGATGCGAGTCGGCCGCCCGAAGCTCTTGAAACCGTCAAGGACGAGCTCTTTGATGTGCATGGGTTGGTGTTCACGCGGGCGACGCCCGCAGGTGGAGCGCGCCGCATGAACACGGGGCGCGCTCGCGTCGGACGGCGCGCCCGATTACGCGACGATGATGTCGTCGTCGGGGGTCTCGCCGTCGCCTTCGTCAGTCTCGTCGGTCTCGTCCGGTTTAGTCTCATCGCCGTCGGCCGGCGCCGCCTCGTCGGCTTCGCCGGGCTCCGCGGCGGACTCGGCTTCGGTCTCCCAGTCGCCGCGACGGGTCGCGGCCCGCGAGGGGACGTCCACGTCGTTGGCGTCTTCGAGCTGGCGAAGCCGTTCTTTGGTCTCGACGAGTTCCTCGGTGAGTCCGTTCACGGCGGCCTGCAGTTCTGCGACTTTGGATTCGAGTTCCTCCACCCGGTTACTCATGGGTAACATAGCCCCTCGCGTGAGACATAAATGTGCGTCAGACAATCACCGAAAATGTGATACGTGTGCGGGCGACCCCGCCCTCGAACGCTCGCCGCCGGCCCCTCAGTCTCGGTACGACTCGGTCGTCGTCTTCCGGAGCGAGCGGACCGCCTCGAGGTACTCCTCCCGACTGCGCTTTTCTGCTTTCGCCGCGCGGACCTCGGCCATCGCCTCGGGGCTGGTGAGCAGGTCGACCAGCGTGCAGGCGGTGAGTTTCGCCGGGATGACGTACGCCATCTCCTCGTCGACGACCCGGAAGTCCCGGGCGTGAATCGCGCCCTCGAAGCCGCCGGTCCACGGGTGGATTCCGGGGACGAGCTGCGTGATGTCGCCCATGTCTGTCGAGCCCGAGAGGTGGGCGTGGCCCTCGTCGACGGCGTCGGGGCCGACGATGTCGCGGGCGTTCTCGTCGTAGAACGCGACCATCGTCTCGTCGGTCCGAAGCGGCATGTAACCGGGGTAGTCCTCGATTTCCACGTCGCCGCCGACGCCCATCGCGCCGGAGGCGAGCGCCCGGTTGACCGACTCGTTCGCCTCGGAGACGGCCTCGACGGAGGCCGCGCGGACGTACGACTCCATCGTCACCTCTGCGGGGACGACGTTGACGCCGTCGCCGCCGCGGGTGATGATGGGGTGGACGCGGACGTGGTCCTCGTCGCGGAAGCGCTCGCGCTGGGCGTGGACCGCGTTCATCCCCAGCATCGCGGCGTTGAGCGCGTTGACGCCCTCGTCGGGAGCCGCGCCGGCGTGCGCCTCGGCCCCGCGGTAGGTGACGAACTTGCCGACGAACCCGTTCGTCGAGAAGTCGCTCGTAATCGTCCGCTCGGGCGTGTCGCTGCCGGCGTGCATCATCGCGGCGGCGTCCCAGTCGTCGACGTAGCCGCAGCGGATGAGCTCCTGTTTGCCGCCGAAGAACTCGATGTCGCCCGCTTCGAGCAGGTCGCGGCGGTAGTCGAGGTCGAGGTACTCCTCCGCCGGGACGGCGACGAACTCGACCGCACCGTCGAGGTCGTCGACGACGCCGCTGCCGACGAGGCCGAAGGCGGTCCCGACGAGGTGCGCGAGTTGGGCGTTGTGGCCGCAGGCGTGGACCGCGCCGGTCTCGGGGTCCGCCATCGGGTGGTCCGGGTTGACGAGCGCGTCGAGTTCACCGAGGACGGCCGCGACGAAGTCGCCCGAGCCGGTTCTGGCCCGCGCGCCGGTAATCGCCAGTTCCGTCTCCACGTCGAGGTCGAGGTCCTCGAAGAGAGAGACGACCTTCTCGGTCGTCTTGACCTCCTTGTAGCCGAGTTCCGGTTCGGCTTGCACGTCCTTCGCGAAGGCGATGATTTCGTCGGCGCGGTCGTCGATAGCGTCGCAGACGCGGGCTTTGAGGGCCGCGACGCGGTCGTCGTCGGTCATCGCGTCTCACTCCTGCGGGCGGAGCGGTCGTCGGTGGCGGTCGTCATCAGATAATCCCCTGTGCGGAGAGCACGGCCTGCGAGATGAGCGCGGAGCCGAAGAACGTCCCGAAGAAGACGAACACCGCCACGAGGACGAGCTTCCAGCTGACTTCCTTCATCTTCCCGGTCTGGAGGCCGATAGAGAGCCCCGCGTAGGCGAGAATCGGCGTCGTCGTCGCGAGGAAGTCGACCTTCCCGACGGCGGCCAGAAACGGCGCTTGGACCGGCGAAAACGGGAGCGCCAGGGCGAACGCGAGAATCATCGCGTAGGCGAACGCCGGCAGGTCGAGCGGAACCAGCCGGCCCATGAGCAGGGCGACGAGCCCGATGAGGACGATGAGCGCCATGCCGGGGAGCGCGGCGAGGAAGCCGGTGCCGGTGGCGAGGAGGTTCGCCGTCAGCGTCAGGAACGCCACCACGAGCAGCATCTTCAGCGACTCGACGGAGAACTCCGGGGTCGACATCGACATCTCACTCACCTCCGTCGGTCGCGGCGGTACCGCGGCCGAGTACGGGTGCGAGGACCGCGTAGAGGCGCGTGATGACCGGGAGGCCGACGAGGATGACCATGTAGAGCCCCGTGATGCCGGTCAGGAGGTTGCTCGTCGCGGCGAAGCTCAGAATCTGGTCTTCGGCGACGCCCGCGCCGCCGACGGCCGCCGCCAGCGACGTGGAACAGGCGGTCATCATACTCGCGGAGCCCATGCCGCAGGCCATCGAGAGCGCGAGCGGGTGGAGCCCCGTCGCGGGGGCGAAACCGCCGAGCAGACCGAAGAAGACGGTTCCGAGGACCGTTCCCGTCATGTAGGTACCGAGGACGCCGCGCCCCTCGGGCGACTCGATGCCGTACTTGTCGGTGATGACGCCGAGGGTCGGTTCGCGGGCGATGCTGACCGCGGCCCCGATGGACTCGCGCTTGAGGCCCAAAAGCAGGGCGAGCGGGAGGGCGACGAGAATCGTGCCGAGGTTACCGAACTCCTGCAGGACGAACGCCGGGCCGGCCGCCACGAGGTCGTAGAACGACGGCGCGACGAGCGTTCCGTACTTGACGCCGAGCGGCATCAGCGCGATGACCAGAAGCGGCGAAGCGATGCGGCTCACGTCCTCGTCGACGACCCGCCGGAGCGGTTCGAAGAGCGACCCGAGGACGCTGTAACTGAGGACGAGACCGAGGACGACGGCGTACAGGAGCGGCAGGAGCACGACCTGCCCCGGCCCGAGCGGGAACGTTATCGTGCCGACGAGTTCCGCGACGACGACGATGAAAAGAACCGTCAGGTGCGTCCGGAGGTGCGCCGAGAGTCGGCCGCCGGTGCGAATCGGTGCCCATCTATCCGAGGTGGTATCGTTTGTCATATGTGAACGACGTCTGTGAATCGTGGAGATGAAACGCCAGTATATAAAACCTCGTTAGTGATTGTCTGCCGGTTGTGGCAGGGGTCGGTGCCGGGGCCAGCGACCCACGAACGGGCTCCGCTGCGACCAGTCCCGTTAGTCTTTAGCCCACCGCCGTCGAAGCGCGGCCAATGACTGCGCAAGCGCTCGAACAGCGCGAACTCGCGGTCGTCATCGGGTTGGAGGTCCACGTTCAACTCGAGACGGCCACGAAGATTTTCTGTAGCTGTTCGACCGAGCCTGCCGAGGACGAGGAGCCGAACACCCGCGTGTGCCCCGTCTGTCTCGGGCTGCCGGGCGCGCTCCCGGTGCTCAACGAGGCGGCGGTGGAGTCGGCGGTCAAAATCGGCAAGGCGCTGAACGCCGATATCGCCGAGGACACCCGCTTCCACCGGAAGAACTACTACTACCCCGACCTGCCCAAGAACTTCCAAATCACCCAGTACGACGCGCCCATCTGCGCCGACGGGACGCTGGAGGTGTCCGTCGAGGGCACCCGCCGGGACATCGGCATCACGCGCGCCCACCTCGAAGAGGACCCCGGCAGCCTCCAGCACAAAGGCGGCAGCATCGACACGGCGGACTACACCCTCGTCAACTACAACCGCGCCGGTACGCCGCTGGTCGAAATCGTCACCGAGCCCGACTTCCGGAGCCCGCAGGAGACTCGCGCGTTCCTCGCGAAGCTCGAAGAGGTGCTCGAATACCTCGGCGTGTTCGACGCCACCCGCGACGGCTCGCTCCGCATCGACGCCAACATCTCGCTCGTCCCCGCCGACGAGGTCGACGACGACGGCTCGATTTCCGACGAGGCGCTCGAGGCGGCCAACCGCACCGAGGTCAAGAACATCTCCAGCCACAAGGGCGCAGAGAAGGCGCTGGCCTACGAGGTCACCCGCCAGAAGAACGCCATCAAGCGCGGCCGCGCCGTCGAGCAGGAGACGCGCCACTGGGACGAGTCCCGCGGCATCACCGTCTCGATGCGTTCGAAGGAAGAAGAAAAGGACTACCGCTACTTCCGCGAGGCCGACCTCCCGCCGCTCCAGGTCGCCCACTGGAAGGAGGAGATTCCGATTCCGGAACTCCCCGACGCCCGCCGCGAGCGCTTCCACACCGAGTACGGCATCGACGAGGAGTCCGCCTCGAAGCTCACCTCGACCAAGGAGGTCGCCGACTTCTTCGAGGACGTGGCCGCCGAGTTCGACGCCGACCTCGCCGCGACGTGGGTCGCCGACAACCTGCTCGGCGAACTCAACTACCGCGACATGCACATCACGGACGTGTCGGACCGCCTCGACGAGTTCACGCGGCTCGTCGAACTCGTCGACGCCGACGAGGTGACGACGAAGAACGCCGAGGAAATCGTCCTCCGCGAGATGCTCGACGAGGGCAAAGACCCCGACACCATCGTCGACGAAGCAGGACTCGGCAAGGCCGACGACGACGAAATCGGCGGCTTCGTGCAGGAAGCCATCGACGAGAACCCCGACGCCGTCGAGGACTACCACGACGGCGAGGGCGGCGCGCTGAACTTCCTCGTCGGACAGGTCATGCAGAAGTCCAAGGGGAGCGCCGACCCCGGCACCGTGAACCAGTTGCTCCGCGAGCGACTGGACGAGTAACCGACCGTCTTCGGTTTCGCTTCTCCGCGACGAGCGGTCGTTTCCTGTTAGGGTCGGCGTGCGTGGCTACGACCAGTCATCGTCATCATCGTCGCGCCCGAACAGCATCGCCGACCCGAGGACGACCGCGAACCACGTCAGCGCCTCCTCCGTTGCCGGGGAAGACGGAAGCGGACGCTCCACGCCGGTCCGGTAGACGAGGAAGTAGTCGCCGTCGACCTCGAACACTCTCGCGCCCGCGTCCGCAGACCAGAGTTCGCGGTCCGTCGTCGCCGACCCGTCTTCGATAACCGTCCACGCGGTCGGGTA
Source organism: Haloferax prahovense DSM 18310 (assembly GCF_000336815.1). Lineage (GTDB taxonomy): Archaea > Halobacteriota > Halobacteria > Halobacteriales > Haloferacaceae > Haloferax > Haloferax prahovense. Next base: position 226,159 of record NZ_AOLG01000009.1, on the reverse strand, counting down.
CCGGTCGGGAGGTCGAGCGACCCCATCCAGCGCCGCCGCGGCCGAGACGCGCGCCGTCGAGAGGACGTACCGGCCGTCCTCCCACGTCGATTCGCGCTCGAAGACCCGGCCGTCGTAGTACGCGAGGTACGGTTCGTCGGCGTCGAGATGCCCGGACGAACTGAATTTCACGTCCGGGTGGTCCACCGCGAGCGTCCCGTTCAGGGTCGCGGCCTCCAGCGCGCAGTAGCGAGTCACCGACGACCCGACCGAGCAGGCGAATCCGTCGATGCCGTGCCACAACTCCGAGCGAGCGTCGCGGTCGGGGACGACGAGTCGGTTGTCCTCGACCCCGATTTCGGCTGACTCGTAGGTGTACGTCGGTCCGGTGAGCCCGAGCGCAGGTCCCCAGAGCGGCGTGAAAATCAGCAGGACCGCGAGGCCGAGACGAAGGTGTTCGGTGGAGGGCTGTCGCATGGCGCTCCCTTCCGACCCGTCGAGGAAAGTCGTTCTGCTGTCAGGTTCGTCGATGTGAGTCGAAGGTGGCCGAGATTAATCGTCGCCCGCCGCCGGCGTCGCCCCGCGGTCGAGGACGCCCTCGCGCCACGTGCCGAGCCGGAACCACGCGACGGCGACCGCAAAGGAGGCGACGGCACCGACGACGTACGCCCACCAGAGGCCTTCGACGCCCCACGCGAGTCCCGAGACGGGGCCGACGACCGGGAGAGAGACGGTCCACGCGAACGCGACCGCGAGGGCGACCGGGACGCGGAAAATCCACCGCGAGAGGAACGACAGCGCCATCGCGGCCTTGGTGACGCCCGCGCCGCGGAACGCCCCCTGAATCACCATCACGCCGCCGAAGAACGCCCACGACGGGGCGACGATTCGGAGGAACGTCACGCCCGCATCGATGACCGGCTGTTCGTCGATAAAGAGACGCATCGCCTCGGCCGGGAAGGCCACCACGAGCCCCGCGGCGGCGAAGAGCAGCCCCATCGTCCCCGCCATCGCGGTCCACGCGACCGAGGCGGCCCGGTCGGGCGTCCGCGCGCCGAGGTTCTGGCCGACGCCGGTCGCCGTCGCCTGCCCGACCGCGCCGGAGACGGTCCACGAGACAGACATGAGTCGGACGCCGATACCGTAGGCCGCGGTCGCGGTCGGCCCGAACCGGGCGACGAACGCGGCCATCACGACCGCAGAGAAGCTCCGTGCCCAGCCATCGAGAGTGGCCGGGGAGCCGATATCGACCAGCTTTCTGAGGCGCTCCGGGTCGGGGCGGAGGTCGGTGGGGCGGAGTCTGACTCCCCAGTCGCCGCGCAGGAGGATGTAGACGCCGGCGGCCGTCGCGAACAGTCGGGCGATGAGCGTCGCAATCGCCGCGCCGCGGGTTCCCATCCCCGCGATTGGGCCCCAGCCGATGATGAGAATCGGGTCGAGGACGACGTTGAGGCCGGCGGAGGCGACCATGAGCCACATCGCGGTCTTCGTGTCGCCCGCGCCCTGTAGCGCCGCCCGGAACGCGAAAAACAGGAACGTGAGCGGGAGCGAGAGGAAGATGACTTCGATGTAGGCGAGCGCCGCGGTGAAGACGGCTCCCTCCGCGCCGATGAGTTCCAAAAGCGGATGTCTGAACGCGAAGCCGGCGACGGCGAGGACGACCGACACGGCGAGGGTGAGAAGCACCGTCTGGCCGACGACGCGGTCGGCCTCGCGGTCCTCGCCCGCGCCGACGTGTTGCGAGACGAGGGCGATGGTCGCCGCGGTGATGCCCATCGCAGTCGAGACGAACATCCAGCTCGTCGGGAACATGAGCGAGACGGCGGCGACGGCGTCCGCACCGACGCGGCCGACCCAGAACACGTCCGCGAGGTTGTACAGCGTCTGGAGGAGGTTCCCCGCGACGAGCGGCCACGAGAGCGAGAGCAGTTTGGGGGCGATTCGCCCCTCGGTCATGTCGATTCGCGAATCACCCGACACGGTCTCAGGTTCGGCGGGGAGGATGTCAACGCTTCTGGTGTCGCGGGCGCGCTCGGTGTCGAGCCGGGTGGCAAGGCGAGTCGGTGAAATCCGACGGGAGACGCGGCGTGTGGTGGACCGTCGGCAGACACACACCTTCGCGCGCGAAGCGCGCTCACCCGCACGCTCGTATCCGCGCGCGTTGAGGCCGCTACGCTCCGAATTCGGCACGAAAGGTTTAGGACAACCCCCGACATATCGCCGCTCAATGAGTAGGGGTCCGGAACTCATCATCACCGAGAAGGACAACGCCGCGAGGCGCATCGCCGACATCCTGAGCGGCGAGACCGCCTCCGCGGAGCGAATGAACGGCGTGAACGTCTACAAGTGGGGCGGCAAGCGTTGTATCGGCCTGTCGGGCCACGTCGTCGGCGTGGACTTCCCGCCGGAGTACAACGACTGGCGCGACGTGGAGCCGGTCGAGCTCATCGGCGCGCCCGTCGAGAAACACCCCACGCAGGAGAACATCGTCGCCGCGCTCCGCCGGCTCGCTCGCCGCGCGGGGACGGTCACCATCGCGACCGACTACGACCGTGAGGGCGAACTCATCGGGAAAGAGGCCTACGAGCTCGTCCGCGACGTGAACGAGGACGTGCCCGTCGACCGCGTGCGGTTTTCCTCCATCACGAAGCGCGAGGTGACCGAGGCGTTCGATAATCCCGACGACCTCGACTTCAACCTCGCCGCCGCGGGCGAGGCCCGACAGATTATCGACCTCGTCTGGGGGGCCGCGCTCACGCGCTTCCTCTCGCTTTCGGCCCGCCAGCTCGGCAACGACTTCATCTCGGTCGGCCGCGTGCAGGGACCGACGCTGAAGCTCATCGTCGACCGCGAGCGCGAAATCGAGGCGTTCGACCCCGAGGACTACTGGGAGCTGTTCTCCAAGCTGACGAAGGACGCCGACGGTGACGCCGAGTCCTTCGAGGCGCAGTACTTCTACCTCGACGACGACGGCACCGAAGCCGAGCGCATCTGGGACGAGGAGTCCGCGGAGTCGGCCTACCAGACGCTCCTCGGCGTCGAGGCCGCAGAAGTCGCGTCGGTCAATCGCCGCACGCGAACCGACACGCCGCCCGCACCGTTCAATACCACGCAGTTCATCCGCGCCGCCGGCTCTATCGGCTACTCCGCACAGCGGGCGATGAGCATCGCCGAGGACCTCTACACGGCCGGCTACATCACCTATCCGCGGACCGACAACACGGTGTACCCCGACGACCTCGACCCGCGCGAACTGCTCGGCGCGTTCGAGGGCGACCGCCGGTTCAAGGAGGACGCCGAATCCCTCCTCGAACAGGAGGAAATCGAGCCCACCGAGGGCGACAACGAGACGACCGACCACCCGCCGATTCACCCGACCGGCGAACTCCCCTCGGCGTCCGACCTCACCGAAGACGAGTGGGACGTGTACGAACTCGTCGTCCGGCGCTTCTTCGCAACCGTCGCCGAGGACGCCGTCTGGGAGCACCTCCGCGTCGTCGCCGAGGTCGAGGGGCTCTCGCTGAAGGCCAACGGCAAGCGCCTGCTCGAAGCCGGCTACCACGACGTCTACCCGTACTTCAACTCCAGCGAGTCGTTCGTGCCGGACGTCGAGGAAGGCGAGTCGCTCGTGCTGTCCGACACGCACCTCGACGCCAAGCAGACCCAGCCCCCGCGGCGCTACGGCCAGTCGCGGCTCATCGAGACGATGGAACAGATGGGCATCGGGACGAAGGCGACCCGCCACGACGTGATTCAGAAGCTCTACGACCGCGGCTACATCGAGAGCGACCCACCGCGGCCGACACGCCTCGCGCGGGCCGTCGTGGAGGCCTCCGAGGACTTCGCGAAACTCATCGTCAGCGAGGAGATGACCTCGCAACTCGAATCCGACATGCTGGCCATCGCCCGCGGCGAGGCCACCCTCGAAGACGTGACCGAGGAGTCCAAAGAGATGCTCCAGGACGTGTTCGAGGGGCTAATGGAGTCCCGCGAGGAACTCGGCAAGCAACTGCAGGACTCACTGAAAGCCGACAAGACGGTCGGCACCTGCCCCGACTGCGGCGGCGACCTCGTCGTCAGAAAGAGCCGCCGCGGCTCGTACTTCATCGGCTGTGACTCCTACCCCGACTGTACCTACACGCTCCCGCTTCCCTCCACGGGCAAGCCGCTCATCATGGAGGACTCCTGCGAGGAACACGACCTCCACCACATCAAGATGCTCGCCGGGCGCAAGACGTTCGTCCACGGCTGTCCGCTCTGTAAGGCCAAGGAGGCCGACGAGGAAGACGACCTCGTCATCGGGACGTGTCCGGAGTGCGGTGAGGAAGAAGGGGGAGAGCTAGCTATCAAGCGCCTCCGCTCCGGCTCTCGGCTCGTCGGCTGTACCCGCTACCCCGACTGTGACTACTCGTTGCCGCTGCCTCGTCGCGGCGACATCGAGGTGACAGACGAGTCCTGCGAGGAACACGACCTGCCAGAGCTCCGGATTACGTACGAAGGCGACCGCGAGCCGTGGGAGCTCGGCTGTCCCATCTGCAACTACCGCGAGTATCAGGCCCAGCAGAACGGCGAGGGCGGCTCGGACTTAGAGAGCATCAGCGGCATCGGCGCGAAGACCGCCGAGAAGCTGAAGGACGCCGGCATCGAGGACGTGAAGACGCTGAAGGCGTCCGAACCCGACGACATCGCGGCGAAAGTCGAAGGCGTTGGTGCGGATACGGTTCGGAAGTGGCAGACGGCGGCGGATTAATTCCCGTTCCAAACGTATCGTTTTCCCCGGCCGTTTTCGACCGAGACTTCGGGGAGTCGGGCGAGCCAAACGCCGACCGAACTCGCCCGGCGTTTCGCGCTACTCCGCGATAGCTCTGACTCGGATTCGACGAAGTCAACGAGCTCGCTGTGTCCGAACGACTCCGACTCCGAGAGCGGGTGTGCGAGTCGTTCGATTATCTCTGCGTTTCGAATCCCGTCAAGAAGGAGGGGTTCGGCCTCGGCGTTGAGGCCCGCTGTTCGATAGGCGATGTACCGAGCGCCGCTTCGGGTGAGCGACCAGCGGCGCTGTCTGTGGGTCTCCTCGTCGGGCCACTCTTGGTGAACGAACCCGAGAATCCAGCCCGCACCCGCGTACAGGTCCGCGTGGCGGGGCGATACGCCCGCGGACGAGACAATGTCGTCTTTGGTTCCGCGGGTGTCGCCGATAGCCGAGAGAACAGCGTCGAGGGTTTCGAACGAGTTGGCGAGCGGAATTCGTTTCGACGGAACCGTGCTCGTCTCGTCGGTCTCTCCGAACAGGTTCCAGAAACCCTCGTCGGGTTCGAACTGTCCGCCGCCTCGCCGAACGCCGACGCGAAGGTCGACCATCGACTCGAACAGCGCGGAACCGTTCACCAAGTGGATACCCGCCCGCTCGGCGCTTTCGGCGGCTGGTGTGGTAAACGAACTCGTCGTGATGACCGTCCCGGTGTCGCATCCCGTATCGGCTAGCGCGCCCTGAAATCGCTGTATTGCGGGCGAACCGACCGTGTTGCTCGGGTCGTACTGCTTCGCCTGAACGCCGAGCGAAACGTCCAGAAGCGGATTACTGACGCGACCGTCGAGGTCGATGCCGCCGTCCTGTCGAAAAGCGGTTACCGAGAACCGCGCCGGGGGAAGCGACTCCGTGAGCACCGACTCGCAGAGTAGTTCGAACTCCGCCGCGGACAGGGACATCGCTCTGTGTTCGACGTATTCGGTCGCGTCGGCAGCGTCCATCGTACACCGGATTTGGTGACAGGTGGGTTAAAATTCACTCCCGACTATGCGTGTGACCCATTTCATCCGCACGCTTTTTACGCCCCCTCAAGCATAGAGCGACCAATGAGCTATCCGTGGGAAGACTGGGACCATATCACCAAAATCGACCCGGACAAGGACCTCGTCGACGGCGAGACGTTCGAAGACGTGTGTGAGACGGGCACCGACGCCCTCGAAATCGGCGGCACGCTCGACATCACAGAGGAGAAGATGGAACGCGTCATCGAGGCCACCTCGAAGTACGACGTGCCAATCTACCAGGAGCCGTCGAACCCCGGCGTCGTCATCGACGACGACGCGCTGGACGGTTACCTCATCCCGACGGTGTTCAACGCGAGCGACTCGTTTTGGATCACCGGCGCGCACAAGGAGTGGGTCCGCATCGAAGACGGCCTCGACTGGGACCGCACCCACACCGAGGCGTACATCGTGTTGAACCCCGAGTCGTCGGTCGCCGAGTACACCGACGCCGACACCGACCAGTCCGCCGAGGACGTGGCCTCGTTCGCTCGCGTCGCCGAGAAGATGTTCGGCCAGAAGATCATCTACGTCGAGTACTCCGGCACCTACGGCGACCCCGAGAAGGTCGGCGCGGCGCACGACGCGCTCGACGAGGCGACGCTGTTCTACGGCGGCGGTATCCACGACTACGACACCGCCTATGAGATGGGCCAGCACGCGGACGCGGTCGTCGTCGGCAACCTCCTGCACGACGAGGGCGTCGACGCGGTGCGCGAGACGGTCGAGGGCGCGAAAGACGCGACGGCCGAACTCGTCGCGGAGTAATCCCCACGGGCGCGGGTTCCTCTTCTACGCCGACTCCATCGACTCGGCCGACCCCGAGCTCACGCCGCCAGCGTGTGACTGCCGAGACGCATCGACGTCGAGCACCGACGCGTTCGGCGCGCCGCGACCGAGGAGCGTCGCCGACGCGACGAGAGAGTAGAACGACGCGGTCGCGGCGAGCGCGGTACCGACGGCCGGCACCGCGGCGCAGAGGGCGACGAGCAGGCCGACCACGAAGCCGACGAGCGCGACGCCAGAGGCGACGCCGATAAACGAGCGGTCGAACGCGAGGTCGCGCGTGACTGGAATTGCCGCGACGAGCGACCCCTCGCGGGCGATGGCGACCGTGGCGGCCACCGAGAGATACGAACCCATCAGTGCCGCGAGGCCGGCCGCGACGAGACCGACGGTTTCGAGCGTAGAGAGGCCGAGGAGCCCGAGTATCGCCGGATTGGTCGCATACGTGAGCATCGCAAGTGAGGGTCCGGAACCCGGAAGGGCGACGGTCGCGAGGCCGATTGCGGGGAGTTGGAACGCGACGAGCGCGGCCGAGAGACGAGCGCCGTCGGCGACTATGTCGGTGTAGTCGTCGAACGACGGGAGCGCGGTCGCGTCGCGGTCGCCCGCGCGAACGAGGCGGACCACGTAGCCCGCAAGGAGAACGCCCGCGAGGGGCGTGACGAACGACGCGAGCGTCGTGAGGACGCCGACGACGGTCGTGTCGAACGAGGTGTCTTCGGCGAGCGGGAGGGCGAACGCGGCTTCGAGGTCTGAAACGTCCATGTCCGAGGCGAGGTGGCCGCGGGTTCGGATATAAACCTCAGCATCGGAGCCGTCGCGGTGGAAGGGAGAAGCGATTCACTCCTCGTCGGTCGGCTCACCCTCCCAGTAGCCGACGGCGGCGTCTCGGGGGAAATAATCGTTGAGCGTCCGGGCGTTCTTGTCGCCGCCCGGCGGCGCACCGCAGAACACTCCGACTTTGCCGGAGTCCGGATAGACCGTCACGTCGGGGTGGTTCATCGTCGAGAGCGCGAGGTACCGGAGCGGTTCGTCGCCGTCGTTCTCGATTTGTCTCGCGTAGTCGGCCCCGGCGGGGAGTGCGACGTAGGTATCCGCTTCGAGGTCGAGGTCGGCCGCGCCCTCTCGTGTCCGGAGCGTGCCCGTTCCGGAGAGCACGTACAGCGCCTCTTCGTTGCCTTCGTGGTAGTGGGTCGGCCACGGGCGCCTCCCCGGCGGGACCTCGTAGAGCGAGCAGCCGAGGTCGCGGCCGCCGGCGCGTTCGGCGAGTCGCTTCCGGCGGAACGCGAATCGGTCGCCCCGCTCGCTCTCGGACCAGTCGAGGTCGGCGACGCGGGCGGCGTTGGGTGCCGGGCCGGACTCCGGGGAAGCGTCCGCGTCGGTTCGCGGTTCGTCCGCCGGCGCGTCCGGTGAGTCGGGAGCCATACCGGGTGGACACGCGCAGCGAACTAAGTACCACGGTACCACAGACCCCGTCAACGCGTGCCTCGTATCGTCCCGCTTCTCGGTGGGTTCGACACTCGAACGCGTCCGAGCGAGGCGAAGACACGATGTTTAAGACGAACGGTCGGGAACCACGTCGTATGCGAAACCGAACGTACACGGCCGACGCCGAACCCGGTGACACGGTCACCGTCGCCGGCTGGGTCCACGAAGTTCGTGACCTCGGCGGCATCGCGTTTCTGATTCTCCGGGACACCTCCGGCAAGATTCAGGTCAAGTTCGAGAAAGACGAGATGGACGACGACCTCGTCGAGACGGGTCTCGGCGTCCACCGCGAGAGCGTCATCTCCGTGACCGGCGAGGTCGCAGAGGAGCCCCGCGCGCCGACGGGCGTCGAAGTCACGCCCGAGAGCCTCGACGTCATCGCCGAGGCGGAGGCGCAGCTCCCGCTCGACCCCTCCGGCAAGGTCGACGCCGAGCTCTCGACGCGCCTCGACAACCGCACGCTCGACCTCCGCAAGGACGAGGTCAAGGCCATCTTCGAGATTCGCGCCGAGGTCCAGCGCGCCGTCCGCGAGCAGTTCCGCGACCTCCGCGCCACCGAGATCAACACGCCGAAAATCGTCGCCACGGGGACCGAGGGCGGCACCGAGCTCTTCCCCATCACGTACTTCGGCAAGGAAGCGTTCATGAACCAGTCGCCGCAGCTGTTCAAGCAGCTGATGGTCGGTTCCGGACTCGAACGCGTCTTCGAGGTCGGCCCCATCTTCCGCGCCGAAGAGCACAACACGCCCCGCCACCTCAACGAGGCGACCTCCATCGACTTCGAGTCGGCGTTCATCGACCACACCGAGGCGATGGACGTGTGCGAGGCCGTCGTCAAGGCCGGCTACGAGGCCGTCGAAGAGAACTGCCAGGACGAACTCGAAGCGCTCGGTCTCGAAGACGAGTTCGAAGCGCCGTCCGGCGAGTTCCCGCGGCTCAGCTACGAGGAGGCCATCCAGCGCATCAACGCCACGGGCAAGCTCGACGAGCAGCTCGTCTGGGGCGACGACCTCCCCACCGAGGGCGAGAAGGCGCTCGGCGAGGACGTCGGCGAGCACTACTTCATCACCGACTGGCCCAGCGAGATCAAGCCGTTCTACATCAAGGACCACGACGACGACGAGACGCTCTCGACGGGCTTCGACATGATGCACCCGAACATGGAGCTCGTCTCGGGCGGGCAGCGTGAACACCGCTTCGACCACCTCGTCGCCGGCTTCGAACAGCAGGGCCTCGACCCCGACGCGTTCGAGTACTACACGAAGATGTTCAAGTACGGCATGCCCCCGCACGCCGGCTTCGGACTCGGCGGCGAGCGACTCATCATGACGATGCTCGGACTGGAGAACATCCGGGAAGCGGTGCTGTTCCCACGAGACAGACAACGCCTGAGTCCGTAGACGAAGGCGTTTCTGCGAGTGGGTGCTCGTCGGACGAACGACGTGAGTCCGACGGTGTTCCCGCGCGACCGGCAGCGCCTGTCGCCCGAGGCGACGGCGCAACACGAGCGCGGGAACAGGGAGCAACGCGAAGCGTTGCGAGTGAGTTCCCGCGTGATCGCCAGCGTCTGAGCCCATAAGGGCGAAGACGCACCCACCGACGCGACCCATTTTTTGCGAAACAGTCGTTATCTCCCGGACACGTTAGAACACCATGCACGAACGTCGTCGTCGCGGAGGAGACCGATGACCGACCCGAAGCGAATCGTCGACGACGCCATCGACGACGCGGGCGACGACGAGGACTCGGCGCTCGAAGAACTGGTCGCCGGCGTCGTCATGGGGCTCATCTTTCTGGTCGGATTCGGCCTACTCGCGCTCGGAGTGTCGTGGTTCTGGGTCGTCTTCCCGGTCGGCTTCGCGGGCGTGCTCCCCGCCGCGATAGCCCTCGCTCGCATCTACGAGTCCCGTCGCGGCGACGACGCGGCCGAGTCGATGACGACCGAGACCGAAGACGCGCTCGAAACGCTCCGGCGGCGCTACGCGACCGGCGAACTCTCCGAAGAGGAGTTCGAGGCGAAAGTCGAGCGGCTGTTGGAGACGGAGACGGTCGCGGACGCTCGCAAAACGGCGGAATCGCGGCGAACGACCCGTGAGGACGAAGCGACCGAATACGAGCGTTCCTGAGTCAGACTCGGTATGAACGCGGACGCGACGAAACGCAACACCGTTAACCGACCCCCGTCGTAGAACGACCGATGAGCGACGACGCGACGGCGTTCGTGCCCGGCCACGTCACGGGCTTTTTCAGCGCCCACCCCGCCGACGACCCGGCGGTCGCCGGTTCCCGCGGCGCGGGGCTGACACTCTCCCACGGCGTCACCGTGACGGTCGAACCGGCACCGGAGACCACCGTCAGTCTCGACGGCGAGGCGGTCGAGATGCCGCCCGTCGCGGACGTGCTTCGGTCGCTCGGCGTGACGGCCACCGTCGACGCGGAAAGCGACCTCCCACTCGGCGCGGGCTTCGGCGTCTCGGGCGCGATGGCGCTCGGGACGGCGCTCGCGGCGAACGCGGTGTTCGCCTGCGGCCGGTCGGAGAACGAACTCGTCACCCTCGCCCACGTGGCCGAGGTCCGCGCGGGGACCGGCCTCGGCGACGTGGTCGCGCAGGCCCGCGGCGGGATGCCCGTTCGGGTCGAACCCGGCGCGCCGGCCCACGGCCGGATGGACGGCGTCCCCGCGCGCCCCGAAATCGAGTACGTCGCGTTCGGCGGGCTCTCGACGGCCGACGTGCTGTCCGGGGACACCACCACACTCACCGCCGCCGGGGAGACGGCCCTCGAAGCACTCCGCGCCGAGCCCACGCTCGACCGATTCGTCGCCGAGTCGCGGCGGTTCGCCCGCGACGCCGGCCTCCTGACCGGCGGCCGGGTGGAGACCGCCATCGACGACGTGCGCGCGGCCGGTGGCGACGGCTCGATGGCGATGCTCGGCGAGACGGTGTTCGCGGTCGGGACGGGGCTGTCGGACGCCGGCTACGACCCAGAGCGCTGCCGCGTCCACCCCGCCGGCGCGACGCTGCGGAGCGAGTAGGCGGCCGCGAGGCCTCACCGAGCGGTCGGGGGCGTTGCGGAATCCCGCCCGCCCCGATGAGAAAACGTGTTACTGTCGCGGCGACGACCCACCACCAATGAGCGACATCGAGATTCCCGAGAGCCACCCGAGATACCAGTCGCTTCTCACCCGCCACCGCATCGAGGAGGGCGTCGAGAAGGGTATCACGAGCCGGCAGGGACTCATCGCGCAGGGGCGCGGCGAGGCGTTCGATTACCTCCTCGGCGAGCGGACGATTCCGAGCGCGGACGAGGCCGCGCGGGCGGCCGCGGCGCACCTCCTACGCGCCGACCAGCCGGTTATCTCGGTCAACGGGAACGTCGCGGCGCTCTGCCCCGGCGAAATCGTCGAACTCGCGGCGGCCGTCGACGCCGACATCGAAGTCAATCTGTTCAACCGAACCGACGAGCGCATGCGAGCCATCGTCGAGCACCTGCGCGACCACGGCGCGGACGAGGTGAAGGGACTCACCGCCGACGGGCGGATTCCGGGCATCGACCACGAGCGCGCGAAAGTCGACGCCGACGGTATCGGGAGCGCCGACGTGGTCGTCGTCCCGCTGGAGGACGGCGACCGGGCCGAGGCGCTCGGCGCGATGGATAAAGTCGAAATCGTCGTCGACCTCAACCCGATGTCGCGGTCGGCGCAGGTCGCCACGGTCCCCATCGTGGACAACATCGTGCGCGCCGTGCCGAACATCACCGCTCACGCCCGCGACCTGCGGGACGCCGGTGCGACGCGCGAGGAACTGGAAGCCATCGTCGCCGAGTTCGACGCCGACGCCGCTCTCGACGCCGCCGAGCAGGCGATTCGAAGCGGAAGCGACGAGTGAGAACTGGGAGCAAGATTATTGCTGGGTGACACGAGACGTGTCGATATGGACCGTCAGCGAATTCTCGCGGTCGTGATGGCAGTCGCTGGCTTCGGAGCCGTGGTCGCCGGCATTCACCAGGAACTGCTCCACGTCGCACCCGGATACGACGGGTCGATAACGACGGGATGGGACGGTCAACTCAACCACGAGGAGAACCTGCTAGCGCGACTCGGGGGCCTCGGTGTCGTCGGGGCGCTGGCCGCACTCCGGTGGAAGTACGCCGCAGTCGTCCCAGTAGTAGTCGGTGTCGTCGAAGTCGGCTATTCGCTCGTTGCCGTGTCCCACTACGTCCGGGACCCGGGACTCTACACCACGGTCCAAACGTTCGACGGGACGACGCGATTTGTCCTCGGGGCGGAACCGTTCTTACTCGTCGGCGGCGGCCTCCTGTTCCTCGGTGCCGGCTTCGTCGCGTGGCGAACTCACGGTGAGCGCCCCGCATCACACGATGCGGCGACAGAGGCGTCCTCACACGCGTAGTCGCCCCACGAGGACTCGCGGCGGTCCGGCGGCCGCGACGGGAGGGACCCAGCAAAATCCCATACCCGCCGAACCGTAGCGCTCGTCACTCGTCACATCCCTCGGTTCGGCGTGCGGCCCCCTCCCCACAGAAAGTATTTCCACGTTGACAAGCATAGCGACGAGCATGCCCTCCACCGATTCGAGCGCGCCCGACGAAGTCGGGGTGACGGACGTACAGGACGCGTCGGCTGACGACACGGCGGACGATGACCACGAGAGAGAAAAGACGATTCTGGACCGCCTCGTCGACGTGCTGTGGATTCTCCCGTGGTGAGCGCCGCTATCCGAATCCGCTCACCAGCACCGCGAGCCACTGCGCCGGGTCGCGTCGCCGGCGCACCTCGACCGCATCGACCCACTTGACCCACTGGAAGCCGCGTCGGTTCGGCGCGACCAGTCGGAGCGGCGCGCCGTGGCCGTGCGAGAGCGGTTCGCCGCCGACCCCGGTCGCCAACAGCATCTCTCGAGCCTCCGCGATGGGGAAGGACCACCGAAAGCCCGTCACCGACCGGACCGTCACCCACCGCGCTGACGAGTGAACACCGGCGCTATCGAGCGCGTCGCCGAGTCTCACGCCGGTCCAGTTCTGCTCGGTGTACCACCCGCTCGTGCAGTCCAAGAGGACCGACCGCGTCTCGTCGGGCGCGAGGTCCGCCCGGTCGAGTTCGAGCGGGCGGTCAACTAACCCCGCGACCGAAAGGGACCACGAGTCGGGGTCGACGGGGTCGGGGTCGTCGGCGACCCAACTCGTCACCGGAAAGGCGTCGTTGCCCTCGCCGGGCGGGAGCGGCCGCGACCCGGTGAATCGGCGACCGACGCCGCGGAGCGCCCCAACCGTCTCGGTCGCCCGGTAGCTCGCCGCGCCGAAGACGAGTATCGCGCCGTACTGGAGCGCCCGGCGTCGCTCCGCGAAGTCGACCGCGCGGGGCGCGCGGAAGCGCGACCGGAGGTGGACGAGAAGGACTGGAATGACGAGCAGGCCGAAGCCGATGTGGACGTTGAGAAGCGTCCAGAAGGCGATTCGGACCTCGACGCCGAGCACCCACGCGATGCCGGTTCCGAGTGCCGCGAGCGCGACGACCGCGAGGAGAATCGAGACGGCTGTGTGGCGGTCCCGGAGCCGCGAGTCGATGACGCGGTGGCGGACCCGATAGAGTTTGAAGCCGACGAGCGCGACCAGCGAGAGGCCGGCGACGCCGTGGACGACGAACAGGAGACCGTTGGCCGGGTGGCCGGCCCCGAGGCTCAGCACGCCCGAGAGCGTCTCGAAGACGACGAGCGCGAAGATGGACCAGTCGACCGCCCGCGGCGGCGGTTCGAATCGCCGGAGCGCGCGGGTCGCGCGGCTTGCCATGAGAAGTGATAGCGTTTCGAACGGGAATAGGGTGTCGAGAGAGGCGGCGAGAACGGAGCCGAGTGCGAAACGGAGACGGAGACGGAGACGAGCGCGAAAACCGAGCGACGGCTCAGTTGTCGGCCGTCAGCGCCGCGGGAAGGTCCGCCGGGAGGCGGTCGCGGTCGTGTTCCGCCTCGAAGTCGAGGTCGGGACCGACGCCGTAGATGCGCTTGGGGTTGATGTCGCCGTGGCTGACGAAGTAGTGCCGGACGATGTGGTCCATGTTGACCGTCTTTGCGACCCCCGGAAGCTGGTAGAGTTCCTTCGTGTAGTTCCAGAGGTTGTCGTACTCGTGGATGGCCTTCTTGTTACATTTGAAGTGCGTGTGGTAGACGTGGTCGAAGCGAATCAGCGTCGCGAACATCGCGATGTCCGCCTCGGTGAGCACGTCGCCGGCGAGGAACCGCTGGTCGTCGAGGACCTCGTCCCAGTGGTCCAGCGCGTCGAACAGTTCCTCGACGGCCTCCTCGTAGGCTTCTTGGGTCGTCGCGAATCCGGCGCGGTAGACGCCGTTGTTGACCGGCTCGTAAATCTCGTCGATGAGGCGGTCGACCTCCTCCTCGTAGCCGTCGGGGTTGAGGTCCGCGTCGTGCTCGGCGAGGGGGTCGAACGCCTCGTCGAGCATCCGCATGATTTCGCGTGACTCGTTGTTGACGATGGTCTCGCGCTCTTTGTCCCACAGCACGGGCACGGTGACGCGTCCGGTGAACTCGTCGTCGGCGCGGAGGTAGATGTCGCGGAGGAACTCCTTGCCGTACAGCGGGTCCGGGAGGTCCTCGGAGAACTCCCAGCCGTCGTCGATGCGGACGGGTTCGACGAGCGACAGCGAAATCGCGTCTTCGAGGCCCTTCAGCGCGCGCGTCATCGCGGTGCGGTGTGCCCACGGGCACGCCCGGCAGATGTAGAGGTGGTATCGCCCGGCCTCGACCGGGAACCGCTCGTCCTCGCCGACCCAGTTGCGGAAGTCGGTCGTCTGGCGCTCGAACTCGCCGTCTTCGTTGTTGGCGACGAACTTGTCGGTTCGCCACTCGCCTTCGTAGAGCATGTTCATGCTACCACGACCTGGAGTGCTTGCATGTCCGTTCGTTGGGACGTGAACACCAAAAGTTGGGAGGCGACATCGGTGTAACCGGCCGGCGATGGGGGACTAGAGACGCGCGCGCCACCTCGTGTAAGAAAGTCGTCAAAATCGACACAGCCCCGTGTGATTCGATTATACAGTCTCTTTCTCACGACTAACCCGATGACTGTCAGTTTGAGAAAAAGTCATCATAGATTATGGCAATTGTTGGTACGTCACATGGTGGTACTAGACATTGAGACGGAGGATGGACAGCGCGAGGCGCTTCGCCGGATGCTCACGATACGGGCGTTCGACACGAAGGCGGCCGACCTATTCAGCGACGGCGAACTCCCCGGGTTCGTCCACCTCTACGTCGGTGAAGAAGCGGTCGGGGTCGGCGCGTGTTCGGCCCTCGAATCGGACGACTACATCACGAGCACCCACAGGGGACACGGCCACTGTATCGCCAAGGGACTCGACCCGGACCTGATGATGGCCGAACTGTTCGGGAAGGCCAACGGCTACTGTAACGGCAAAGGCGGGTCGATGCACATCGCGGACGTCGACGCGGGGATGCTCGGGGCGAACGGCATCGTCGGCGCGGGGCCGCCACTGGCGACAGGTGCCGCGCTCACGTCGCACCTGAAAGGAGAAGACACCGTCGCGCTGGCGTTTTTCGGCGACGGCGCGGTCGCACAGGGACAGGTCCACGAGGCCATCAACCTCGCGGCGACGTGGAGCCTCCCGGCGGTGTTCCTCGTCGAGAACAACCAGTACGGCGAGGCGACGCCCGTCGAGAAACAGCACAACGTCCAGAACCTCAGCGAGACCGCGGAGGCGTACAACATCCCCGGCTTCACCGTCGACGGGATGGACATCACCGCGGTCTACGAGGCCGTCAAGGAGGCGCGCAAGCGGGCCGCCGACGGCGAGGGACCGACGTTCATCGAGGCCGAGACGTATCGGTACCACGGCCACTTCGAGGGCGACCAACAGCCGTACCGGACCGAAGAAGACGTGGCGATTTGGAAGGACCGCGACGCCATCGAGTCGTTCAAGCGACGACTCGTGGACGCGGGGGCGATTACCGAAGCCGAGTTCGACGAGATGAAAGCCGAAATCCACCAGCAGATCGAAGACGCCGTGGGGAAGGCGAAGGAGGCGGCGTACCCGGACCCCAGCGAGGCGTACGAAGACATGTTCAACGCGGCCGTCCCGGAGATTAGCGACTTCTCCAGCGGGATGCGGGCCGACGGAGGTGAGAACCGATGAGCACCGAGACCAGCAGCGGAACCGGCCCGGACCAGACGAAGGAGATGACCATCCGCGAGGCGATTCGACTCGCCCTCCGCGAGGAACTCGAACGCGACGACGACGTGTTCGTCATGGGCGAGGACGTCGGCAAGTTCGGCGGCGTCTACGAGGTCACGGGCGACCTCGTCGAGCAGTTCGGCGAGACGCGCGTCCGCGACACGCCCATCAGCGAGGCCGGCTTCATGGGCGCGGCGGTCGGCGCGGCGGCGACCGGGACGCGGCCGGTCGTCGAAATCATGTTCTCGGACTTCATCGGCGTCTGCTCCGAGCAGATAATCAACCAGATGGCGAAGAACCGCTACATGTTCGGCGGTAAAACGGAGATGCCCGTCACCGTCAGAACGACCGAGGGCGGCGGGAGCGGCGCGGCCAGCCAGCACTCCGGGACGATTCACACGTGGTTTGCCCACTTCCCGGGCGTGATGGCCGTCGCGCCCGCGACGCCGGCGTCCGCAAAGGGCCTGTTGAAGTCGGCCATCCGGTCGGACGACCCAGTCATCGTCTTCGAGAACAAGCAGATATACGAACAGAAAGGCGAGGTGCCGCTCGACGAGGACTTCACCATCCCAATCGGCACCGCGAGCGTCGAGCGCGAGGGCGAGGACGTGACCGTCGTCGCCACCCAACGCATGGTCGGCGAGTCGCTCGAACTCGCCGAGGAACTCGCGGGCCAGACGAGCGTCGAGGTCATCGACCTCCGGTCGCTCTACCCGATGGACACCGACACGCTGGTCGAGAGCGTCGGAAAGACCGGCCGCCTCGTCATCGCCGACGAGAGCCCGCTGTCGTACGGAACTCACGCCGAGGTGGCGACGCGCGTCATGGAAAACGCGTTCTACAGCCTCGACGCCCCCATCCAGCGGGTCGGCGTCGCCGACGTTCACATCCCCTTCAGCCCCGCGCTCGAAGAGGAAGTGCTCCCCAGCGGCTCCGACGTGGAGGCCGCAATCAACCGCATCGTGTAAGTGACGACCACTATCGGGCTCGTCGTCAACCCCGCCGCGGGCCGCGACATCCGCAGACTCACCGGCGGCGCGAGCGTCAGTAACAACTACGCGAAACGCCGCACCGCGGGCTGCGTCCTCGCGGGACTGACGCTCGTCGACGACGTGGAGGTGCTCGTCATGCCCGACAGCACGGGGCTCGCCGACCGCATCGTCGACGACGCGCCCGACGACCTCGGCGTCGAGTTCGTGGACATGACGGTCACCGCGTCGGGACGGGACAGCCGAGCGGCCGCGGCCCACTTCGCGGACCACGCCGACGCCGTCGTCGTCCTCGGCGGCGACGGCACGACGCGAGACGTGGCCCAGACCATCGGCGACGTGCCGGTCGTGAGCATCTCGACGGGGACGAACAACGTCGTCCCGACGCCCGTCGACGGCACCGTTGCGGGCGCGGCCGCCGGCCTCGTCGGAAGCGGGGCCGTCCCCACCGCGGAGGCGACGACGCGCCACGGAACCATCGAGGTCGACGTCGTCCGGTCTGAAGAGACGACGGTCATCCGCGGACTCGCGACCGTCGGCGTGCTCGACCGACCCTTCGTCGGTACACGGGCGATTCTCGACCCGAGCGACATCGTCGGCGGCGTCGTCTCGCGCTCGTCGCCCGCGGAAATCGGGCTCTCGGGCATCGCCGGCGGCCTCGTTACGCACCGACCGGACGACCCCGGCGGCGTCGGCTTCCGACTGGCCCGTGCGGGCGAGAACGAAGCGACCGCCCCAACGACGGTCAGGGCGATTACCGTCCCCGGAACCCTCTCGACGGTCGACGTGGCCGAACACCGCGTCCTCGACGACCGTGAGGACTACGCGTTCGAGGTGGACCGCGGGGTCATAAGCGTCGACGGCGAGCGAGAACACGAGGTTCGGGACGGGACCGTCCGCCTCCGTCCGGTGAGCGACGGCCCGCGACTGGTCGACGTCGAGTCGGTCCTCGAACGGGCTGCCGACGAGGGACGCTTCAGGCTCGGGTGAGCCTCTTTCACCGCCCGCCGGCGGCGATGACGAGCGACCACGGGTTCTCGACGTGTTCGACGAGCGTGCCGAGCATGCGGGCGGCGTCCGCCCCGTCGACGATGCGGTGGTCGAACGACAGCGAAAAGGAGATGACCCGCCGGACGGTCACGTCGCCGTCGTCGGTCGGCACGGCCTCCCGGCGAATCGTGTTGACGCCGAGGATGGCGACCTGCGGCGGGTTGATGACCGGGTCGAACGACTCGACGCCGAGGACGCCGAGGTTCGAGACGGTGAACGTGCCCCCGGAGAGGTCGTCCATCGTGAAGTCACCCGACAGCGCCCGCTGGGTGACCTCGGCGCGGGTCTCGGCGAGTTCGGCGAGCGACAGCGAGGCCACGTCGCGGACGACCGGTGCGATGAGTCCCTCGTCGATGTCGACCGCGACGCAGACGTTGTGTTCCCCGTGGAGCCTGTGGACGCCGTCCTCGAAGGTCGCGTTGAACGCGGGGTGTTCGTCGAGCGACGCCGAGAGCGCGAGCAGCAGCACGTCCGTTATCGACACGTCCACGCCGAGGGCGTCGTCGGCGGCGTTCGCCGCGGCGAGCAGTTCCTCCGCGTCGGCGCGCCGGTCGACCGTGACGTGGACCGCCTCGCGGTAGCTCTCGCCGAGGCGGTCGGCGATGGTGCGGCGCATCCCCGACAGCGGCCGCTCCGTCTCGACCGGTTCGCTCGCGGCGGTCGCGTCGGTCGCGTCGTCGCCGGCGGCCGCGGAGTCGGTTGCCGCCGCGCTCGCGCCGCCCGCCGCCCGCACGTCGGACTCGGTGATGCGGCCGTTCTGTCCCGTGCCTTCGACCGCTGCGATGTCGACGCCGAGTTCGCGGGCGAGGCGACGGGCGCTCGGCGGGGCGAACACGCGCTTTTCGGCCGCCGCGACCGTCGCTCCGGCGTCGTCGGTCTCGGCGGGCGTCGCGGAGTCCGCGGCGGCCTCCACATCGCTCTCAGTGATTGCCCCCTGCGGACCGGTGCCCTCGACGGCCGTGAGGTCGACACCGAGGTCGTCCGCGAGTCGCTTCGCGCGGGGCGACGCGCGGACCTCGCCGTTCCCCGACGCCCCGTCCGACCCGCTCGACCCTTGCTTCGTGACCGACGAGGCGTCGCCGGTCGCCGCCGCCGTCTCAGTCGTCTCGGTCGCGCCCGAGTCCGCCACCGCGTCGTCGGTCCCGGCGGATTCGTCGCCGCCCTCACCGACGCCCGCGTCCGCCTCCAACTGGGAGATGTCCTCGTCCGCGCCGGCGACGATGGCTAACGCGCCGCCGGGCGCTGTCGACTCGCCCTCAGCGAGAACGACACGCCGCAGGACGCCGTCTTCCTTGGCGTCAATCTCCGCCGTCGTCTTCTCCGACTCGATTTCGGCGATTGGCTCGCCCTCGGTGACCTCGTCGCCCTCCGAGACGAGCCACGCCGAGAGCTCGCCTGACTTCATCTCCAACCCCAGTTTGGGCATCTTGACTACGTACGCCATGGTAGTGACATACACAATAGAACATGATATACCTAGGTCGCCGCGGCCGCAGTCAACAGCTTTTACTACTAGGTGGTATCACTAGGTGATATGTCGTTCGACGGATTCACCGACGCGACAGAAGCACAGGTCACACGCGCGATTTCGGACTCGTGGATGGAGGAGTTCCGCGAGCGCACGGACACCGAAGTCATCGTCGTGGGCGGCGGGCCCTCCGGGCTCGTCGCGGCCAAGGAACTCGCCGAGCGCGGCGTCGACGTGACCATCGTGGAGAAGAACAACTACCTCGGCGGCGGCTTCTGGCTGGGCGGCTTCCTCATGAACAAGGTGACCGTCCGCGACCCGGCCCAGCGCGTCCTCGACGAGCTCGGCGTCCCCTACGAGGAGAGCGACGAGGCCGAGGGGCTGTACGTCGCCGACGGCCCGCACGCCTGTTCCGCACTCATCAAGGCCGCCTGCGACGCCGGCGCGAAAATCCAGAACATGACGGAGTTCACCGACGTCGTCCTCCGCGAGGAAGACCGCGTCGGCGGCATCGTCATGAACTGGACGCCGGTCCACGCGCTCCCGCGGGAACTCACCTGCGTCGACCCCATCGCGGTCGAGTCCGACCTCGTGCTCGACGCGACGGGCCACGACGCGGTCGTCCTCTCGAAGCTCTCCGAGCGCGGCGTCCTCGACGTGAACGGCATCGAACACGCCAAGGAACACAACACGGGCATGGACAAGACCGCCGACGGCGAGTACGGCGCGCCCGGCCACGACTCGCCCGGCCACGACTCGATGTGGGTCTCCGAGAGCGAAGACAGCATCGTCGACGCGACGGGCGTCGTCCACCCCGGCGTCGTCGCCTCCGGCATGGCCGTCGCCACCGCCCACCACCTGCCGCGTATGGGGCCGACCTTCGGTGCCATGCTGCTGTCCGGCCGACAGGCGGCGCAGTCCTGTCTCGACGAACTCGGCCGCGACGCGCCCGAAGTGAGCATCTCCGGGCCCGCTCCGGCCGACGACTGACCGTCTCCCGACGGTCCGATTGTCGGTTCCCCCGACGCCTCTGACACTTGTTTCGGGTCGCTCCCGACCCGTTTTCGACGTATCGCAGACTCCCCGAAAGTGACGACAGCGCGGCGCTCGGAACGCTTCTCACTCCACGACGCCCGCACGAACCCGCGCGAAGCCGAGGGCGTGGGTCGTCTCGTGAGTCACCCGACACCGCGATTCGAGCGCCCGATGGGCCGCGACGAGCCGCCGATTCAGCAGCTTCGTCGGCGAGGCGCGCATGGTGCGCGACCCCGGCGGCGCGGTGGCGCGGACGAGCGCCCGAAACACCGGGTTGAGCGGCCGCCAGCGCGGGTCGGTCGTCTCCGCGAGGTCCACGAGACAGAGTCGCCCGCCGGAGCCGACGAGGTCCGCCCACGACGAGACGACGGCCGCGGAGTCGTCGAACATCCCCGAGACGAAGGTGGCGAGGAGAGCGTCCGGGTCGTGAGGGACGCCGGCGGCGTCGGTCGGTCGAATCGGCGGGCGGGTCGCGTCGGCGCGGACGAGGTGGACCTGCGGGAACTCGCGGGTTCGCTCGCGGGCCACGTCGAGGACGCCGGGAGAGAAATCGACGCCGACGACAGTTCCCTCGGGACCGACGCGCTCGGCGAGGTACGGGAGGTTCGCGCCCGTCCCGCAGCCCATCTCGACGACCGTCTCGCCGGGGTCGAGCGCGAGCGCGTCGGCGGCTTCGGTTCTGACGCTCCCGACGCCGGGCGCGCGGCGGGCGAGCGCGTCGTACAGCGTCGCCCAGCGGGTGTAGAACGACTGGGCGACCGACGACGGGGAACGGGACTGTTCGGCTGTCATGGGACGGACCTCAGAACAGGACGCGGACCACGTCGGCGACGGCGGGCGCGTCGGGGCCGAGGATGTACGTGATGGGTTCGATGCCGTAGCCGCCGCTCTGGTAGACGACGAACGTCTCCGGCAGGTCGCGGCCGGTGAGGTGTTCGCGGACCGGGTCGGTCGGCGCGTCCGGGTCGAACTCGATGCACTCGTAGCCCGCGGCTTCGAGGTCCTCGATGACGCCCGCGTCGTAGACGATGTTGAGCGCGGCGTTCACGTCGGCACCGGCAGCGCGAGCCGAAAGCAGAACGCCCGCGACGTGGCCGCTGACGCCGAACTCGGGTTCGCCGGGGACGGTCGCCTGCCCCTTCACGTCGAAGATGCGGCCGGGGATGGCGGCCACGTCGTCGACGCTGTCGGCGTCCGGGAGCGACTCCACGAGGTTGGAGCCGACGTTCGGGATGAGCCCCGCGAAGCCGGAGGTGTTCGTGAGCATGCGGAGGCCGCGGCGGACCGACGAGCGGACCTGCTCGACGGTTCGGAGGCGACCCTCGGGGTCGTGGATGCTCCGGAAGCCGTCGTGGGAGGCGAGTTCGGGCATCTCCGCTTCGTGGAGATCGGACAGGAGGTCGCCCTCTTCGAGTTGGCGGATGAGGACCTCGGCCTCGACGAGCGCCTGCACGGGCGTCATGTCGCCGGTGGCGAGGCCGTCGCCGACGCGGGAGACGAGGTCGACGACGCGGGGGTCGGTGGCGACCCGCTCGTTCGTGGCGACCTCGCCGTGGGCGTACTTCGAGACGGCGCTCTGGCTGATGCCGAGCGCCTCGGCGACCTCCGACTGGGTGAACCCGCGGTCGCGGAGGTCCTCCGCGAGGAGCGCGCGGAACGTCGGGAGGAACGCGTCCACGACGATTTCTTCGATGAACTTCATTCGTCGCCACCGAACTCGGGGTCCGAGCTGAGCCGCGACGCCTGCGGCCCGCGCTGGCCCTGATACTTCGAGCCGCGTTCGACCCCGTAGGGGCGGTCGGCGGGCGACTTCATCTCCGTGAACACGAGCTGTGAGATGCGCATCCCGGGGGTGAGCGCGACCGGCGCGGTGCCGAGGTTCGACAGTTCGAGCGTGATTTGGCCCTCGTAGCCGGGGTCGACGATGCCGGCGGTCGCGTGGATGACGACCGCGAGGCGACCGAGGGAAGAGCGCCCCTCGACGGTCGCCAGCAGGTCGTCCGGAATCGCCACGCGCTCTTTGGTCGTGCCGAGGACGAAGTCGCCGGGGTGGAGGATGAAGTCGTCGCCCTCCGGGACGTGCGTCTCGCGGACGTACTCGGAGACTTCGTGCTCTCGGTTCGGGTGGATACAGGAGATGTTCGTGCGCTGGAACTCCAGGAATTCGGTGCCGAGGCGGAGGTCGACGCTCGCGGGCTGGACCTGCATGTCCACGTCGTCTATCGGGTCGACCACGAGGTCACCCTCGGCGAGGCGCGAAAGGATGTCCGAGTCGGAGAGTATCATACTCGAAGGGAGCGCGTCGCGGACAAGTAAATCCACCTTTCGACGGGAGACACCGCCGCGTCTCGGCGCGGAGACGACACCCCGCTCGGCGCGGCTCAGACGAGTTCGAACAGGAGGCCGACGAGGCTCAGGCCGACAGTGACGACCGCGGCCGACTCGACGTCGAGGTCGCGGGCGCGGGCCATCCCGTAGGTCCGGACGTACGTCGCCCACGCGACCGTGACGACCACGACGACCCCGCTGACGAGGCCGAACCCGGACAGCGCGGACTGCATCGCGGTGACCGCGGCCTCGGGAGTCGACGGGAGGTCGATTCGCGGGAGGGCGTAGGCGAGGTAGCCGGCGAGCGCGACGGCGCGGGCCGCGCTCGGGACCATGCCCCACGCGGCGACCGTCAGGGACTCGGCGAAGCCGCCCTCGCCGCCGACGAGCGACGTGCCGAGGTGGAGCATCGCCCCCTCGAAGAGCCAGAACAGCGGCACGCCGACGAGCATCGCCCACGGGACCCACGAGATTTCGTCCCAGACGAGGTCGCCGAGGCGCTCGTCGAGCTGTTCGGGGACCGAGGAGTCACAGCCCGCCGGCGCGTCCATGTCGGCGAACGGACCGCCCGCTTCGTAGTTTTCACACATCCACTCGGGGGCGTGCGCGGGATTGTCGACGCTGACCTGCTGGTCGAGCTGTTGGGTGAACGTGACGAGGATGCCGCCGGTGGCGGCCGCGACGACGAGCGTCACGAGCGCGACGACGGCGAGCGCCCGCTTGGTGCCGAGCGGTCGCGTCCGCGACGCGAAGTACTCGCGCGGCTTGAGGAGGGGCGTTCGGGGACCTGCCATCAGTCGAACCACGGAGATGTCGGTGAAATGTCTTCTGCCCCGCACGCGACGCCCGCGATGGGAGGACATTTACCGCGTCGGCGGGGAGTAGCGGGCATGAAACAGGCCATCGTCGCACGCGCCGACCTCGGCATGGGCCGGGGGAAGCTCGCCGCGCAGGTCGCCCACGCCTCGCTGTCCGCCTACGAGGACACCGACTCGCAGACCCGGAAGCGCTGGAAGGGCGAGGGACAGAAGAAAGTCGTCCTCAAGGCCAACGGTGAGTCCGAACTGTTCCAACTCGCCGACAAGGCCGAGCGGGCGGGCATCCCCCACGCCATCATCCGCGACGCGGGGCACACGCAGCTCGACCCCGGCACGGTGACGGCGCTGGCGGTCGGCCCCGCCGACGACGAATCGGTCGACCGCGTGACCGGCGACCTCTCGCTGTACTGATGCGCGAGGCACACCCGCTGGAGCGCGCGGTCGGCATCGACAGCTACGTGAGCGACGCCGACGGCGTCGGCGGCCGCCTTCGCGTCGCTCCCGAGGACTTCCGCGTGCGCGAACTCGAACTCGACTCGCTGAACGTCCGCCCACCGGACGCGCCGACCGGCGACTTCCCGAACCTCGTGCTCCGCGTCACTCTCCGCGGCTGGGACACCAATGACTTCGCGGGGCGGCTCTCGGACGAACTCGACGCGAGTAGAGAGCGCGTCTCGTGGGCCGGCACGAAGGACAAACACGCCGTGACGACCCAACTGTTCACCGTCAACGGCGGCGACGCCGACGACGTGCCCGAGATTCCGAACGCCGACATCGAGGTCGTCGGCCGCCTCGGCCGCACGCTGAACTTCGGCGACCTCGCGGGCAACGGCTTCCGCATCCGCGTCCGCGACCCCGAGAACCCCGACAACGCCGCGGCCGTCACCGACGCACTCGCCGAGTTCGGCGGCCGCGAGGGCCGCGTCGGCGTCCCGAACTTCTTCGGCCACCAGCGGTTCGGCAGCATCCGCCCCATCACCCACAAAGTCGGCCTGCACGTCGTCCGCGGCGAGTGGCGCGAGGCCGTGTTGGCGTACTGCGGCGGGCCGACCGAGGACGAACCCGAGGAGACACAGGCGGGCCGCGCCGTCGTCGACGAGGAAGCCGCGTCGGCCGACCCCGACTGGCACCGCGCGCTCGACCGGATTCCGGGCTACCTCGGCTACGAGCGCGGCATGCTCCACCGACTCGCCGAGGACGGCGCGGAGACCGACGAGGACTGGCGCAACGCGCTCGAATCGGTCCCGTCGAACCTCCAGCGACTGTTCGTCAACGCCGCGCAGTCCTACGCGTTCAACCGGATGCTCTCGGAGCGCCTCGACCGCGGCCTCCCGTTCGACGAACCCGTCGAGGGCGACGTGGTCTGCTTCGCCGACCGCGACGCGCCCGAGGGGCTGGAGCTCCCCGACGTGAGCCGGCTCCAGACCGCGACGGGCCGCCGCGTCGAGGTCATGGGCCGACACATCGAACGCGGCCGCGCGTTCGTCACGGCCCCGCTCGTCGGCACCGACACCGAACTCGCCGAGGGCGAACAGGGCGACATCGAGCGGGCCGTCCTCGACGACCTCGACCTCGAACCGGGCGACTTCGACCTCCCAGGCAACTTCCGGTCGACCGGGACGCGCCGGGCGATGCTCGTCCGCACCGACCTCGACGTGGACCGCGAGGGCGGCGACGGCGATGGTGACGATGGCGACGCTGGCGACGACCTCGTCTTCGACTTCGCGCTCCCCCACGGCTCGTACGCGACGGCCGTGATGCGCGAGTACCTGAAGGCCGGCCCGCTCGACCTCTGAAACGGAAATCGAGACGCGAACCTCGAAGCTACTGTTTTGCGGCGCTCGCGGCGGGGGTCGTATCTGTCCGTCGCTCGGCGTCCGCGGTGCGCGTGGTCGCGTAGCCGATAGCAGCGAACGGAAGCGAAAAGAGCGTCGCGGTGACCGCGAATCCGACCGCGAGGCCGACGGTCTCCAGCCGGAAGCCGGCAGCCTCCGCGGCCGGCGGGAAGTACGACCACGCGGGGATTGCGAACGCGAGCGCCGAGACCGTCGCGCCGAGGCGGAACCGGCCGCGGGCGCTGGCGACGCCGAGCGCGTAGCCGACCGCCAGCGGGAGCGCCAGCGTCGCGGTTCGGGCCACCGAGGGGCCGGCGACGAGCGACGCGACGACACCGCCGAGCGCCACGGGGGCCATCGCGTACAGCGACCCGGTGACGACGCCCTCGGCGTTCGAGCGACCGGCGAAGACGGCACCGCCGGCGGCGAGGAGTGCGACGCCCGCGCCGGCGACGACGACGGGTCTGTCGCGGGCGAAGACGACGACGAGCGGGACGGCCGCGGAGGCGACGAGCGCGAACGCGAGTTCGGCGGTCGTCCGCGTGTCCGAGGGGTCGCGGTGGGCGACGAACGCGCGGAAGCCCCCGGCGGCGACCCACGCGAGAACGGCGAAGAGCGCCGTCGAGAGGGGCGCCGCCCGGCGGAGGTACGAGGCGACAGCGAGACCCGTGTCGAGCGCCGACTGGCCCAGTTGCGTGGCGAGGCGGACGGTCGTCTCGGGGTCGAGCGCGAGCGCGACCAGTCCGACGAGACCGGCGAGCGCAAGCGGCGACAGCGACGCGAGAAGGGCGCGGCGGCGCATACGGAGTGGACTCTCGGACACGGGGACGAATATGTTTCGCCGGGCGAACCGCGCGCCGGGGACCGCGGCGCGGCCGCCCCGACCCGCATAAACGGCCTTTTGTACGCGCACGCCCGACACGTCGATATGCACTGTCGGCGGTGTGGAAACCCGTTAGAGAAGCCGGGAGACTACTGTCTCACCTGCAATACCGCCAATTGCGACGCTGTCGTGGCCGTCTTCGAGGCCGACCGCGCGACGCTGACGTTTCTCGACGAGGAAGACGTAGTCGGCGAGACGACGGTCACGACGATTCCCGAGTCGGACGACGAGACGAAGGTCGTCCAACTCCGCAACTTCGCCGGCCTCGTCGCCGACGAGATTCGGCGCAAGCGCCCCGGGACCGTGTACGCCGCGGGCGAGCGCGACCCGCTCCGCGAGACGCGCGCCCAACTCCACCACGAGTTCTACCGCGTCTCCGACGACGACCCGGTCCGGCGCGTCCTCGACACCCGCGGCGAGCGGACGCTGGAGGTCGTCGACATCCCGCCCGCGGAGAAGTTGGGCGGGAGCCACAGCACGCTCATCGGCGGGCGACGGGGTCGCCGGGCAATCGGCGTCGTCGCCGGCCACCCGCACGTCAAGAAGGTCATTCCGGGCCCCATCGACGCCGGGGGCACCGGGTCGCGGACGGGGCTCCGGGCAAAGGTCACCCGCGCCGACGACAACGGCAACGTCAGACTCCTCCTGCGAGACGGGTCGAGCGTCCAGGAGAACCGCATCGTCACGACGGCGATGAACCGCGAGACGGGCGAGCGCGTCCGCGACGACCTGAACGAGGCGCTGCGAGAAGACGAGTTACAAGACACGTAGCGGAGGAAAACACGCCGAGTCGGAGTCGGCGTCGGCGTTGGAGTCGGAGTCGAGTGGCCGACTCAGGCCGACTCGGCGGTCCCCTCCGAAACCGTCTCGATGTGAATCGGCTCGGCTTCGGCCGCTGTTTCTTCCCGTTGCGTTTCGTACCACGCGACCGTCTCGGCGATGGCGTCTTGCAGCGGCGTCGCCTCGACGGCGTCGCCGAACGTCTCGCGGAACTTCGCGTCACGGACGACGTACGGCTCCTCGAAGGCGTAGCGCATCTCCGAGAGTTCCTTCAGCGGCGCGCTCAGGTAGCCGCCGAGGGTCAGTGCGAGCCCCGGCGCGGCGATGATGTGCGGAAAGCCCGGGTCGACGTCGGCGGCCTCGTAGACGAGGTCGACGAAGCGGCGCGTCGAGACCGTCTCGGGGTTTGGGACGTGCCAGACCTCGCCGAGGGCCTCGTCGCGCTCGCCGAGGAGGACGAGCGCCCGCGCGAAGTCAGGGACGTAGGTGTAGGTGTGGGCGAGTCGCGGGTCGCCGAACACCTTCGCGCGCTTACCCGCGACGGCGGCCCCGAACACCTGCTCGCCGACGGCCGACTCGCGGACGCGCGGGCCGAAGAAATCGCTGGCGCGGCCGATGGTGGCCTCGATGCGACCCGCCTCGTGGGCGTCGAGGACGATATCGGCGCACTCGGCTCTGGTCTGGCCCTTCGGGCCGGTGGCGGCGTACGGGAGGTCCTCGGTGAGACGGGCCTGCACCGGGCCGTACATGTAGAGATTCTCGGCGACGACGAGACGCGCGCCGGCGGCTTCGACGCCCGCGACGATGCCGCGGGTGAGGTCGGGAAACAGTTCGGGCCACTCGTCGTACGGCGGTTGAGCGCAGTGGTAGACGACATCCGCACCCGCGAACGCGGCGACGGCGCGGTCAGGGTAGAGCACGTCGGCGAGGCGGCTCTCGACGCCCTCGGGGAGGAAGTCGGGTTCGTGGCGCGTCACCGCGGCCACGTCCGCCCCGCGCTCCCTGAGCTGTTCCATCACCGCGAGTCCGACCGGGCCGGCACCAACCACCACGTGTTGTGTCATGGTCTCCCGTACGCGCGCCGGCGACAAAGCGGTGTCTAGGCCCGTCACATGCCGAGACGACTCGTAGGGTTTATCCATACCGGCGAGGTAGTTCGCGGTACTATGGCCGACAAGAAGGCTCGATCCGTCGGTAGTTCCGGGCGCTTCGGCGCGCGGTACGGCCGCGTCGCTCGACGCCGCGTCAAGGAAATCGAAGCAGAGATGCGCAACTCCAAAGTCGACGGCGACGACGTCACCCGCGTCGGAACCGGCATCTGGAAGAACGAAGAGACCGGTGAGGTCTTCACCGGCGGTACCTACCGCCCGCAGACCCCCGCAGGCAAGCAGGTCCGCCGTTCCATCCGCGCCGCGCTCACCGGCGAGGACGAATAACTCCCAAGTAGCCTCGACTCTTCACATCTCACAATGAGCTACAAGTGTTCCCGGTGCAAGCGCGATGTCGAACTGGACGAGTTCGGTGGCGTCCGCTGTCCGTACTGCGGGCACCGCGTCCTGCTGAAGGAGCGGTCCCCCAACGTCAAAGAAGTCGCCGTCGAGTAGCGTGCGTCCAGCGCACAGCGCTTCGCTCGAATTCGACTATTCTGAGGAGCGGCGCGCACGCGTCGTCGAGCGGAGCGTCGCCGTTGAGGAAGGCGAGATAGACGACGCACGGTCCGGTGCCCGCGTCGACCGCGAGGGACGGACCGTCGTCGTCACCGTCGAGGCCGACGACCTCGTCGCGCTCCGCGCGGGCGTGAACTCGTGGATACGCCTCGTCGAGACCGCAGAGCGCGTCGCGGACGTCGGCGAGCCACTGTCCGGGTCCGCGTAGGAGACCGCGGGGGTTTTAGGGCCGGCGTCCCGTCGGTTCGGGTATGCAGGGAAGTCTGCCGCCGGAAGCCCAAGAGAAGCTCGAAGAACTGCAGAACCTTCAGGAGACCGCCCAGAACGTCTCCGAGCAGAAGCAGTCCTCCGAGACCGCGCTCAACGAAGCACAGACGGCGCTCACCACGCTCGAGGAAATCGACGCTGACTCCAAGATGTACCGCGAGGTCGGCGAACTCCTCATCGAGACCGACTACGAAGCAGCCAAGGACGACCTCGAAGAGAAGGTCGAGAGCCTCGAAGTGCGCGTCGAACAGCTCACGAAGCAGGAGACGCGCGTGCAGGAGAAGTTCGAGAGCCTGCAGGAAGAACTCCAGCAGATGCTCCAGGGCGGCGCGGGCGGCGCGGGTCCGATGGGCCCCGGCGGCGCGTAAATGCCACAGCCGACGGACGAAGAAGTGGTCCAGACCGCCGCGGAGGCGGCTGAGGGCCTCATCTTCGCCCGCTTCAAGCAGTCTCGCGTCAAGGACTTCGACGTCACCGTGACGTTCGAAGACGGCGTCCTCGACGTTGACGTGTACGTCAACGCGCCCGACGACGCCGACGACGCGGAAGCCGTCGCCGAGGAGGCGGCGCTGACGGCGCAGGAGGCCGTGGACGAACTGTTCGCGGCCGCCGACGAAGAGTAAGGGACGTTCTCGCGGGCACCCCCCGCACTCGCTTTCTCCCGGTGAGCGACGGCGCTGTCCCGAGCGACGCTGTGCCGGTCGGCGCACGGGCCGACCGCGAAATATTCGGGCGATGATTTTTGCATTCCGTAAGTATCACCGCAGTTCGGTGTGCGATCTCCCGACACAATTAAACGTGATAGTGGTGTATGTTATCGTATGTCAATTAGACGGACGCCGAGAGGAACGACTGCGTTGGACCGGTTACGAGAGCGATACACCGAAGCCGACCTGACCTGTTCGGAGTGCGGCTTCACCGACGACGACGGCGAGTGGTCGGCAAAGACGTCCGGGTCGAGCGTGTTCTACCGGCGCGTCTGCCCCAGTTGCGGCGCTATCGAGACGCGAACCCTCTCGCTGAAGTAGTTCGACGGGCTGGTTGCTCGTCGCTCGAACCGAGTCGTGAGTGGCGACGCGAGCGGCAGGAGAACAGGAGTAGG
The DNA here is from genome assembly GCF_000336815.1 of Haloferax prahovense DSM 18310. Taxonomy (GTDB): domain Archaea; phylum Halobacteriota; class Halobacteria; order Halobacteriales; family Haloferacaceae; genus Haloferax; species Haloferax prahovense. The sequence goes on along the minus strand of NZ_AOLG01000009.1, from coordinate 195,652 downwards.
CGACGGGTGACGGTGAATCGTCCGTCTATCCGTCTAGGCGAGGAAGAACACGAGCAAGCTGACGGCCATCGCCGCGAGGATGAGCGCGAGCGCGAGCGCCCCGCCCATCGAGACGACGACGTTGGCGTGGCTGGCGAGCGTCTCGGTGCGGTCGTTGCCGAAGATAGTCACCTCGGCGCGCTCGGTCGCCATGCCGGCGACGACGGGTTCGCTGTCCGCGAGCGCCTCGTCGACGAGGCGGTCGATGGTCTCGCGGAGTTCGTCGGGGTCGATGGCCGCGCCGACCTGGTTTTCCGCCTCGACGGTGTTGACGATGTGCGTGTCGGTCGTCATCACCTCGGCCACGTCGGCTTTCGCGTTCGGCCCGGTCGTGAGTCCCTCGACGATGCGGTCGCGCAGGCCCGGTTCCATGTTGTTCCCGTCGATGAGAACGTACGCGGTCGTCTGGTCGCCGACGGTGGTCGCGGCCACGCGGATGCCCAGCGGGCCGATACCCTCCCGGGGCGTCCAGTCGGTCGGGTCGAACGCCGTCCCCAAGGTGAGCGAGGCGTGCGACGACGCGGAGAGTTCCTCGCCCGCGAGGCCGGCGGCGGTAATCATGTCGAACGACCGTTTGCTCCCCGGGGTGACGTGACCGAGGTCGGCTCCTTGGAGTCCGTTGTTACAGTTGTGGGCGTCGACGAGGAGCACGTCCCGGAGGCCGCTTGTGCGGGCCTCGGCGGACGCCGAGAGGCCGACCGCGTACTCGACGTCGTCGGCGAACTGCGGGGCGTACGTCGACACGAGGAGCGCGTCGTCGCCGAAACGCTGGCCGAGCATCTTCGCGTCGCCGGACTGCACGCGGACGCTTTCTGTCACGTCGGGGCTGTACTCGATGTTCTCGTAGGCGTCGTCGGCCGCGTCGAGGACCACGTCGACCTCGCGCTCGGTCACGAGGTTGAAGTCGTGTCCGGCGGTCGCGTGCGGCGGGAACGCGAGCCCCTCGGAGCGTCGGGCGACGCGTTCGGGGAAGTTGCCGCCGCCGATTTCGCCCATCGGTCCGGGGTGAATCATCGGCAGGACGAAGCGGGCCTTCTCGGTGCCGTCCTCGCGCTCGAACGAGAGCACGGTGACGGGGACGATTGCCTCCTGGCCGAGCTGTTCGAAGAAGTCCTCCAGCTCACGGGTCCCCTCGGCGATGTGGCCGATGAAACCGCGGATGAAGTCGAGGACGGACACCCCGAGGCTCCGACGCCACGGGCGGTCGACGATGCGGAGGAAGACGTAGACGCCGAGGGCGTACACAACGCAGGTGATAGCGAGGAGTTGGAAGTGGCTCAGGGCGATAGCCGACAGCTCCGGAGGTGCCCGGTCGGGACGGGCGAGATACGGCATCAGATAGGCGTCGAGGATGGGACCGCCGACCTCGAAGAAGCGGAGCGTCCCGCTGTAGACGAACAGGAGCGCGGCGGACGTGAGCGTCTGGATGCTCGCCGGGACCGCCGCGATGAGCAGCGACGACCGCGAGACGGCCATCACGATGAGCAGGCGGAAGGCGAACACCGACGCGAGGGCGACCACGAGCGCGTCGAAGATGAACGTCTGGCCGAGGCCGGTGAAGACGGAGACGATGGCGGCTCCGGTGAGGAACGTGACGATGATTACCTCGCCGGCGAGCGCGAGGAGCGACGAGCGGTTGTGCGTCAGCTTCCCGCCGACGAACCGGTCGACGCCGGTGGTCCCGAACGCCGCGACGACGGTCGGAATCCCGATGAAGAAGATGCCTTCCCAAGCGTCTCTCCCGAGGAAGAAGATGCCCCGCCACGAGCCGGCGAGGTCCCCGGAGTCGAACGCCCCGATACCCGCCATCGCGGCGACGAGCAGGGCGAACCCGAGACTCGTGTACCAGCTGGGCGCGCGGAAGATGAACCGCGAGAGCCCGGCGAGGTCGCTCTGGGTGGAGGTCATTTCCCGAACAGACAGAACGGAGGCCGGTAAATGTCTCGGCTTGCTTCCGAGAAACGACCGTGAGAGACCGCGTCGTGTCGCCGGATTGCGGTTTTTCCCCGCGGCGGCGGAGAGAAAGAGACGCGTCGCCGCGGAGAACGCGGTCGCGGTCGGAGGCGACCGACCGCTCGCAGTCGTCGATTACCGCTCGCAGATGTCGATGAAGTTCTCGAAGACTTCCTCGCCCTCGGCGGTGTGGGCGACCTCGGGGTGCCACTGGACGCCGTAGAGGTCGCGGTCGGCGTCGCTCATGGCCTCGATGGTACACACGTCGCTCGTGGCGGTGTGGGTGAAGCCCTCGGGAACCTCCTTGACCTCGTCGGCGTGGCTGGCCCAGACGCGGGTCTCGGGGGCGAGCGAGCCGATGAGTGGGTCGTCCTCGTCGAGGATTTCCACGTCCACGTCGGCGTAGCCGCCGTAGTCGCCGGAGCCGACGCGACCGTCGAGTTCTTCGGCGAGAATCTGCATGCCGAGACAGATGCCGAGGACGGGGACGTCGAGGTCGAGGTAGTCGGGACAGCGGCCGATGCGGTCCATGTCGGGGCCGCCGGAGAGGACGATGCCGTCCGCGTCGATGTCCGCGGGGTCGGTGTCGTTGTCGACGAGTTCGGTGTCGACGCCGAGGTCGCGGAGCGCGCGCCGTTCGAGGTGGGTGAACTGCCCGTGGTTGTCGATGACGACGATGCGGGTCATGTCCCGGATTGGACTACCGTGCCTAAAAGTCAATCGAAGAGTGGTCGAGATACGCGTATCCGTGCATCAGATTGGCACATCGGGGGCGGTTGGGGGGCGAGGCTCGCCACGGCGACTCACCCGTCGCCGGCGCGGTCCCGGGCCGTCTGAAACCCGAGTTCGTCGAGTTCCTTCGTCCGGCGGCCCTCCCGCTCGGCGAGTGCCTCGACGTCGGGCGAGGCGTCGTCGTCGATGCGGGCGAACGACTTGTGGACCTTCGTGTGACACCACCGACACAGCGCGACCGTAATCTCGTGGGAGGGTTCGTCGCCGTCGCGGCCGCCGTACGAGAGGTGGTGTTCTTCGAGTAACGGGCGGGCGGCTGAGTCGTGGGCCATGCGAACCTCTTCGAGGCCGCAGCGGACGCACTCGCGGCCGCTCGTCGTCGACGCGTAGTGCGGGCAGTCGCGGAAGTCACAGCCCTCCGTGGCCGCGACACATTCGTAGTCCGCTCGGGCGCGTTCGCGGGCGAACGCCGGGTCGCGGTCGGCGTACTCGCGGGCGAGGCGACACGCGCCGTCGCTCGTGAGGTGGTCGCAGCGACCGGCGTGGTCGTAGGGGTCGTCGACTCCCACGGGCGTCCCTGTCGGCGTCCGCTCCATGGGGCGCGTTCGGAGCGGGGCGGGCCTAAACGTTGCTCTCGACGGCGGGCGAACCGTCGTCCCGGCGGTGGATTCATCACGCGCGCCGTCGAAGCCGGCGTCGTGAGACTCGTCCACCGACAGAACGGAACCCAATCGACACTCGCGTCGGACGTCGAGACGGCCGACTCGTTTCTCTCGCAGGCGCGCGGGCTGATGTTCCGCGGCTCCGTGCCGGACGACTACGCCCTCGTGTTCCGGTTCGACGACGCCGACCGCCACAGCCTCCACATGGTGTTCGTCCCGTTCGACATCGACGCGCTCTGGCTCGTCGGCGACGAGGTGACGAAGAAAAAGCGACTGTCGGCGTGGACGGGTATCGGCTTCGGCATGGCCGACACCATCATCGAACTCCCCGCGGGCGCGGCCGACGACGTGGAACCCGGCGATTTGGTCGAACTCTCGCAGTGAGGGGCAGCCCAAACGACCGGCCGCGACGCCGACACCGCTGCCGACCCCCGCGCCGCCAAGTGAACGCGCTTCCAACGACACCCCCGCCGAGACACCAATTACTGTCGGAACCATCTCTTTTATACACTCGACGACATATGTGTTCAACTACTATGTCGGGACCTACCACACCGACGGAGGATAGAGTAAGTCGTCGCGAGACGGCTGGCTGTGAAATTCGACGGTTCTAACCTACAAGGACACGATTCTACCGTGAACGAACGATTCGGGAAGACCCCCGAGCTACGCACTTCTGATTCAGTACAGCTCTTAGACACCACGCTCCGCGACGGCGAGCAGGCCCCCGGCGTCTCGCTGACGCCGGCCGAGAAGGCCGATATCGCCCGCGCGCTCGACCGCGCGGAGGTCAACTACATCGAAGCCGGGAGCGCCTGCACCGGCCCCGGCGAGCGCGAGACGATAAAGCGCGTCACGTCGCTCGGCCTCGACGCGACGGTGACGAGTTTCGCCCGCGGCGTCAAGAACGACGTCGACCTCGCGCTCGACTGCGACGTGGACGGCATCACGCTCGTCGTGCCGGCGAGCGACCGACACGTCGAGTCGAAAGTCGGGACGACCCGCGAGGGTGTCGTCGAGACGACCGACGAACTCGTCGCCTACGCCAAGGACCACGGCCTCTGGGTCGAGGTCATCGGTGAAGACGGCTCGCGGGCCGCCCCGGAGTTCCTCGAATCGCTCGCGCGCGCCAGCCACGACGCCGGTGCCGACCGCTTCTGTTTCGCCGACACGGTCGGCCACACGAGCCCCGAACACACCTACGAGGTCGTCTCCCGGCTCGCCGAACTGGGGCCGACCTCGACGCACACCCACGACGACCTCGGCCTCGCGATGGCGAACGTCCACGCCAGCCTCGCCGCGGGCGCGGACCTCGTCCACACCACGGTCAACGGCATCGGCGAGCGCGCCGGCAACGTGGCGCTCGAAGAGGTCGCCATCGCGCTCGACCACTGCTACGACGTGGAGTCGGTGAAGCTCGACGAACTCTACGCGCTCGCCCAGAAGGTCGCACAGGCCACGGGCGTCGCGCTCCCGCCGAACAAGGCGGTCGTCGGCCAGAACGCCTTCACCCACGAGAGCGGCATCCACACCGACGGGACGCTCAAGGACGACGCGATGTACGAGCCGTACCCGCCGGAGACGGTCGGCCGCGAGCGCCGGCTCGTCCTCGGGAAGCACGCCGGTCGCGCCGGCGTCAAGGCCGCCCTCGACGAACACGGCGTCGACGCCACCGACGAGGAAGTCGCGGCCGTCGTCGAGCGCGTGAAGGAACTCGGCGACCGCGGCAAGCGCGTCACCGACGCCGACCTCCTCGCGTTCGCAGAAGACGTCCAGGGCCGCGAGCGCGCCAGACAGGTCGAACTGCTCGACCTCACGGCCGCCTCGGGCGGCGGCACGCCGACCGCGAGCGTTCGCCTCCGCGTCGAGGGCGAAGAGCGCGTCGCCTCCGGCACCGGTTCCGGGCCGGTCGACGCCGCGGTGAAGGCGGTCCGCGAGGCGCTCGGCCCCGACGCCGACGCCCAACTCGACGAGTACCACGTCGACGCCATCACCGGCGGTACCGACGCCGTCGTGACCGTCGAGGTGACGATGTCGCTCGGCGACCGAAGCGTCACCGTCGCGGCGTCGCACGCCGACATCACGCGGGCGAGCGTCCAGGCGATGGTGAACGCGCTGGACCGACTGCTCGCGCCGAATCACACGTCGCCGACGCCCGCGTCGGCCGACGACTGAGAAAACGACCCTATCGCGTCCGCGTCCGCGTTCGCTCCCGCTCCCACTTCCCTTCTCGCGGCCGACCGATTTCGCTCAGAGACCGCAGTCGACCCCGAGTTACTGCGTGTCTTTGGCGACGAGGTAGGTCCAGCCGCCCCGGCGCTCGAACCCGATAGCGGCGTCGCCGAGTTCCGTCTCCGCGAAGTCGGCGACGCGGCCGGTCCGGACCGTCGTCACGTCGATGCGTCGCGTCCCGTCCCGTTCGCTCGTGTCCGCGCTTGCTACGTTCGCACTCATACTTGCGCTGATGCGGGCAGGGGATATGTATCGCATCCTAGGAGAGTGAAAGTGAAATCGAGGGACTGCGCGGGGGAGGCGCTCACGCGGGGAGAGCGCGACTCAGGTCGAACTCGGCTTCGAGCCCAGTCCGAAGGTGATGAGAGTGGCCACGAGGACGAACGCGACGCCGAAGTAGCCGGCAAGTCGGTAGATCTCGATGGTGAGCAACAGGAACAGGAGGGCGATGATGACTTCGAGTCTGTGTTCGAGTGTGGCGTCCATACGGTCCACCATTCGTGTCTGATTAGTAACTATTTCGGCAGGCGAAGCGTGAGCCGTCTGGCGTATCAGAACCGATTTGCAAGCCAGTCTGGACTATCGAAACGATGGTTGGATTCACGGAGTCCGAGCGGGCGGGCGTGTACAAGTCGATATACGCGCGGCGGGACATTCGGCGGTTCAGCGACGACCCGGTGTCCGAGGAGACGCTGGCTCGACTGCTCGACGCCGCGCATCACGCCCCGAGCGTCGGCTTCTCGCAACCGTGGGACTTCGTCGTCGTCGAGGACGACGAGACGAAGACGGCCGTCGCGTCCATCGCGGAGCGGGCGATTGCAGCGGCCCGCGAGGGCTATCGAGAGCCCCGGAAGTCAGAGTTCGGTCGGCTGAAGTTGGAGGGCATCACCGACGCGCCGGTGAACATCTGCGTCACGTGCGACCCGACGCGGGACGCCCCGCACGTCCTCGGACGTAACACGATGCAGGCGATGGACACCTACTCGACGTGTCTCGCCGTGCAGAACCTCTGGCTGGCCGCGCGGGCCGAGGGCGTCGGCGTCGGCTGGGTGTCGTTTCTCTATCCGCACGAGGTCCGCGAGGTGCTCGGGATTCCACACCACGTCGCGCCGGTTGCGTATCTCTGCGTCGGCTATCCCGAGGACGGATTTCCCGAGGAGCCGGTGCTTCAGCGGGAGGGCTGGCGCGAGCGCATCGACACGAGCGAACTCGTCCATCGAGAGCAGTGGGACTGCGGGTCTGTCTAAGAGAATCGGAGCCGCGGCGCGACGAGACGCGCCGCTCGGAACGTTGTGGCCGCGAGAAGCGCCGAGGGTGAGATTTGAACCTCACTCGCTCACTGCGTTCGCTCGCTGGTTCAAATCTCGGGTCGTCGCACAGCCTCGTCACGCAGGGCGAGAGACACGAGCGTCTCTCGGGGGGTGACGTTCGGAAGAAGCGCCGAGGGTGAGATTTGAACTCACGTGTCCGAATGGACAGTAGATTTCGAATCTACCGCCTTGGCCGGGCTAGGCTACCTCGGCTTCCATCGTTGTCTCTCTCGCGGATAGTTTAATCCGTTTCGATTTCCGAGGGCCGCGGCGAGGACTCACACGGACGCAGTCGGCGAGTCTGTGGCCCAACTGCGTCCGGGCGGAGCGGGCGGTGTCGCCGACGGGCGAGCGAGCGCCGGCGACCAATGGGAATAAGTCGCACGCAGACCCGGGAGGTGTATGGACATCGACACGGCCAGCGAGACGTGCGCCGAGGTGCTCGACGCCATCTCGGAGGCCGTCATCGCCGACCGAGCCTTCCTCGAAACCGTCCTGACGGGCGTCCTCGCCCGCGGTCACGTCCTCCTCGAAGACGTCCCGGGAACCGGAAAGACACTCACCGCGCGGAGCGTCGCCACCGCGCTCGGACTGTCGTTTTCCCGCGTGCAGTTCACCCCGGACCTGCTTCCCGCCGACGTGACCGGGACGAACATCTACGACGAACGCGAGCGGACCTTCGAGTTCTCGCCGGGTCCTATCTTCGCCAACGTCGTCCTCGCCGACGAAATCAACCGCGCGCCGCCGAAGACCCAAGCCGCCCTCCTCGAAGCGATGGAGGAGGGACAGGTGACCGTCGACGGCGAGACCCACCAGCTCCCGAGGCCCTTTTTCGTCATCGCCACGCAGAACCCCGTCGAGCAGGAGGGGACGTTCACCCTCCCCGAGGCGCAGGTCGACCGGTTCGTCGTGAAGTCGGCCATCGGCTACCCCGACCTCGACGGCGAGGTCGAACTCCTCCACCGGCGCGCCGGCCGGAGCGAACAGAGCCCGAGCGTCGAGCGAGTCCTCGACCGCGACACCGTCGCCGCCATCCGCCGCGCGCCCGAGTCGGTCCGCGTCGAGGACGACCTGCTCGAATACATGGCGAAACTCGCGCGGGAGACGCGCACCGACCGCCGAGTCCGCATCGGCGTCTCCCCCCGCGGGACCCAACGGCTGTTCGAGGCGACCCGCGCCCGCGCCGTCATCGAGGGCCGCGAGTTCGTCACGCCCGACGACGTGAAACGCGTCTCGCAGTCCGTACTCGCCCACCGGCTCGTTCTGACACCGGACGCGCGGGTCGAAGACGTGCAGAAATCGGACGTCGTCGACGACGTGCTCGGCCGGGTGACCGTGCCGACGCTGGAGTGAGGCGGGAATCGAGGAGAATCGAGAAGACAGCGAGAGACCGCTCAGCGCGTGACGACCGTCACGAGCGCGACCACCCCGACCAAGAGTAAGACGACGGCCGTGATGGGCTGGCCGCCGGCGGCCGCCCGGTCCGCGCCGTAGACGACCGCTGCCCCGACCGCGAGCACGACGAGCGTCGCCGCCGCGTGGACGAGTTCGAGCCGGAGCGTATCGGTTTCGCGGCCGAGGTGTTCGCCGACCGAGTGCGCGTTCTCGGCGAGGTCCCACGCGAGTATCGAGCCGAGCGCGGCGAGGAGGAGCGCCTCCGTTCCGGCCCCGGTCGCGCCCGCGAAGAGGAGCGAGAGGAAGAACAGCCCGCCCGCGGCGTCGACGATGCGCCGCGAGCCCCGGAACAGCCCCGCGGCGAGCGCGACCGTCGCGACGAGGCCGCCGACCGCCGCGGTGGACGTGGTAAACCCGAGTGTGAACGTCGTGAGTCCGGCGACCGACAGCGCCATCGCGGTCCCCGTGCGGGTCGGCTTGCGGGTGATTTCGCTCACCGCGACCACCCCGCTTCGGCCCGCGCGAGCGCGACCCCGAGCGGTTCGTCACCCCAGTCGAGGACGCGGACGCCGCTCCGTCGGAGTTCGCGGAGCCGCAGGTCGCGCTCGATGCGCGCGAGCCGCGCGCCGATGGTCGCGGTCGTCGTCGGGTCGGGCGAGACGACCGTCACGGCGTGGCCGTAGGCCTCCAACCTGCGGGCGACCGACACGCCGTAGTCGTCCACGAGCGGCGAGCAGAAGATGACCTGCGCGTCGCTGGCGAGCCGACGCCGGAGCCGGCGGACCGCGACGGACGGGAAAAAGGCCCCGTCCGGCGGCGTCGGCGCGAACGCCGGGTGGGTCGCGAACAGCCGACGGGCGCGGGCGCGGTGGTCGGCGCCCGACGAGGGGGCGAGCCAGCACTCGTCGGGGCCGAACGCCGCGACGCCGACGCTGTCGCCGCTGTCGAGGAGCGCCGAGAAGGCGACGCTCGCGGCGTCGACGGAGCGCTCGACCGCGGTCTCCGCCTCGTCGCCGGGGGCGACGTGCGCCTCCGGGCGGGTGTCGACGACGAGGACGACGGATGCGGCGCGCTCCTCTCTGAACTCCACGGTGGCGAGTTCGCCCGTGCGAGCGCGGCGGTTCCAGTCGATGCGCCGAATCGGGTCGCCGTGGCGGTACTCGCGGATTGAGGCGAACTCCAGTCCCGACCCCGGCACGTCGGTCTCGACGCGGCCGGCGTACTTCGAGGTGAGGCCGCGAAGCGGCAGATCGGCGGTCGCGGCGAGTTCGGGTTCACACCGGAGCGTCGTCTCGGCGCTGACCGTCTCGCGGGACTCGACGGCCCCGCTCGGGTCGCGGACGACGACGACCGTCTCGTCCCACGCGTGCTCGCCGCGGACGGCCGTGACCGTGTAGGTCGCGGTCGCGGTCGCTCCCGGTCGGAGCGCCGTTCCCAGTCGGGCAGGGCCGTCCGCGACGCCGAGCGCCGGCGGGACGCCGTCGACGACGCGGAGGTCGAACAGCGTCCCTGACCCCTCGTTGGTGACCCGGAGCGTCACCTCGACCTCGTCGTCGGGGTCGGGCGTCGCGTCCGAGAGGTCGCGCTCGATTCGGAGCGACACCTCGGGAATCGCCGCGACCCGGACGTAGCCGAGCACGACGACGCCGAGGCCGGCCGCGAGGAGCAGCGACGCCTCGCGGGTGAACACGCCCGCGCCGGCCGCGACGAGAACGAGGCCGTCGAGACCGGTCCAGCGTTCGGTGTCGAACCCGCGGCTCATCGGCGCTCACCCGTGGAGTCGTCGTCGGTGCCGATTCGCTCTATCGCGGCGACGGTTCGCCCGGCACGGTCGGTGAGCGACGACTGTCCCGACAGGAAGAGCCGGACGCGCTGTCGGAGCGGAATCGAGACGGACGCGCCGAGAAAGCGCGCGGCGACCGGGTCGTCGGTCCAGCCGCCGGTGTCGAGGAGCGCGGCCGCTTCCTCGGGGGCGCGACCGTCGCGGGCGACGAGCGCCTGTGTCGCCCGCGATTCGAGTCGGTCGACGACTCGCTTGCGGGCGGCCCAGTGGGTGTGCCGACCCATCGCCGACACGAGGTCGTCGTCGAAGTCGGAGCCGGGTATCGGGACCGCGACTCTCGCCTCCGGGTCGCCGGTGACCGTGGTGTTCATCGGGGTTTCGCGGCGGCGCTGGACGTACCGAAGCCCCTGAAGCGCCGCGAGCGCCGCGACGAGACCGAGGAAGATGTCCGTCAGTTCGAGGCCGAGCGAGACGCCGGCGACGACCGCGAAGCCCGCGGCCGTGGCGACGACGCCGACGAGCAAGAACAGCCGACGCGCGAGCGTCATCGGTCGTCCCCCGTCGCGTCGGCGTAGGTGTCTTCGATGTTCCTGAGCGCGTCGACCGCGCGGCGCTCGCGCTCCGGCGTCGCCTCGAAGCCGCCGTAGCGGACTTCCTCGAACAGCGTCGTCAGGTCACCCACGTCGTCGCGGTCCATGCCCGCGTCGACGGCCGAATCCGCGAACTCGGCGGGCGTCGCGGCGCGGCGGTTCGGCACGTCGAGGAGCGCCGTCATCTCACCCCACGCGCGGAACACTTCGTTTTCCACGTCGGCGTCACCGTCTTCGATGCGCTGGGCCGCGGCCCCGGCGGCCCGTCCGACGGCGGCGACGTTCGGCCCCTCGTCCTCGTCGATGGGCGCGACTTCATCGTCGGCCTCGGGCGAGTCGCCGGTCCCGGTGACGAGCAGGAAGACAGCGACGACGAGCGCGGTCGCGAGCAGGAGACCGAACACGAGCGTCGGCGGCGAGACGGCCTGTGCCGCGCCGCCGTCGCCGAGGCTACCGCCACCACCGGCGGGGAGAAACGAGACGTTTCGCGCGGCGGCCGCGGCGCGAGACGAAAACGAGAACTCGCGGCGACACGCCGTGAGGAGGGCGAAAAGCAAGACGACCGGCGGGCCGAGCGCCACGAAAATGGCAAGCGGCGGGAGCAACGAACCGGTCTCTCGATAGGCGTACGCGCCGAGGAGGACGAAGACGAGGGCGACCCCGGCGAGGATTCCGGGCGAGAGCAGCCACGGGAGACACGGCGTCGGAATGCTGAGACCGTCGAACGACCCCGAGGGTTGCACGCCGGTCCCGTTCGTGTCACCAGCGACTGCGCCCCCGGTCTCACCGCCACCGAATCCGACTGGACCGCCGCTCGTGACGACGGTCGAATCGATGGTGGCGGCGACGACCGAGAGGGCGACGACCGCGAGGAGGGCGAGCGCGAGTGCGCGGAGGGCGGAACGGTCCACGATGGTAGGTAACAGTATGCGGGGTAAAGACATTTCGAGGGACGAAGCGGTCGTCGGGACGTGAGCGACGTCACCTCGGTACCCGACCGGACCGGATGTTGCTGCTAAACTCCTCAACCGCTGCTAGCTTGTCGAGGCCGTGCTGAATACATCGCGCGAGTCGGTCACACACTCGGCCTCGTGATTTATGTTAATACTTTAGCACTACTACGGCATGGAACGATTTTACGTATTTAACGCACTCCTGGCGATATATGGTGCAGCCTTCGCAATCGAATCAATCTCCGCTCTCGCCGACGGGAGCACAAGCCTACCAATCATTTTGGGTAGCATCGCTGGAATAGGACTGGCGAGTGCATCCGTATACGAGATGACTACTGGCTCTCCATCCGACTTCGAGATTGGCGACATAGGGTTCTGGGCTGTCGTTTTGGGTGTTGTGGCACTTCTCTCACTTCAGGTTCTTGAGATTACTCAGATTGTGGGATAGTAACCATTCGAAAGAGACGAGACAGACCACCCGTGCAAGTGAAACAGCCGCGGGTACGGCGGACGAAAGCCGAGGCTCGACACCCACACACCACGTTTGCAAGTGAATTGGCGGTGGGAAGGAGGGGCTGGGGAGACACACAGACACCACCGTTGCACGTGAAGCGTGGTAACGCCGAGAGGGGGTGCCATCGGCGGGCACTCGGAGAGAGCACGGGTGCAAGTGAACCTCGGTCGCGACTCGAACGTCGTCACCCACCACCGTTGCAGGTGATTTCTCCCGAACTGGACCGTTTACGGGCCGTTCACGACAGAAACGTTTGACTGCAAACTGCACCGCGGGCACCGAGACATGTCAACGGTTTAGTTGAACGCGTGCTCTGTTGTTCTACTAGCTACTCTCGTATCCTCCTATTCACTTGCAAAAGTGGTGTGTGTCTGTTCAAACGAGTTCACACGAACCACGGTATGTGGTACCAAGAGTTGGTTGGGAGGCGACGATTCCGACCCGAACACGCCACCCATCACCCGACGACACCGCCGCCGCAATTCACATGAATCAGATGAAATCGGGGTTTTAAATAAGGGGACGCCACAACGGACCGACGCTAATGCGCCGGTTCGAGCGAAAACAAAACGTCTTCACCAACAAGGACGCCCTCGGGGAGTCCTACAAGCCCGAGCGCATCGAGGAGCGCGACGACGAGATTTCGGAGTACATGGACGCGCTCCAACCGGTCGTCGACGGCTGGGAGCCGAACAACGTCTTCCTGTACGGAAACACCGGCGTGGGGAAGACCGCGGTCACCGAATTCCTCCTCGAGATGCTCCTCGAAGACGTCTCGCAGTACGACGACGTGGACCTCAGCGTCATCTCCATCAACTGCAAGACGCTCAACTCCTCGTATCAGGTGGCGGTCGAACTCGTCAACGAGCTTCGACCACCGGGCGCGGAGATTAGCTCGACCGGCTACCCCCAACAGACCGTCTTCAAGAAACTGTTTCAGGAGTTGGACGACGTGGGCGGGACGGTTCTCATCGTTCTCGACGAGGTGGATTCCATCGGCGACCGCGACGAACTCCTCTACGAACTCCCGCGAGCGCGCTCGAACGGCAAGCTCGAAGACGCCAAGGTCGGCCTCATCGGCATCTCGAACGATTTCAAGTTCCACGACCAACTCGACCCGCGCGTGCAGGATACCCTCTGCGAGCGCGAACTGCACTTTCCGCCGTACCAAGCGCCCGAACTGCAGAACATCCTTGAATCGCGCGCTGAGGTCGCCATCGCCGAAGACGCCTGCGAGGAGGGCGTGCTCAACCTCTGTGCGGCGCTCGCCGCCCGCGACAGCGGGAGCGCGAGACAGGCGCTCGACCTCCTCCGACTGGCCGGCGAACACGCCGAGAACAAAGACGACGAGCGAATCACGCTCGACCACGTCGACATCGCCCGGCAGAAGCTCGAACAGGAGCGCGTCGTCGAGGGGATGCGCGAGCTCACCGAAAACGGTCACTTCGCGCTCCTCGCGGTCGTCTCGAAGGCCGCCCACGACGAGACGCCGTGTCGGATGCGCGACCTCTATCAGGAGTACCTCCGGCTGTGCAACTCCGCCGGCATCGACCCGCTGGCCCAGCGGTCGGTCCACAACCACCTCTCTGACCTCCGGATGCTCGGCATCCTCTCGGCCGAGGAGAACCGCACCGGCTCGCGCGGGAACTACTACAGCTACGCGCTCGACGTCCCCTTCGCCAGCGCGATGGAAGCGCTCTCGGACGTGCTCGCTCTCGACTCCGTCCTCGACGAGATTCGGAAGACCGCGAAACAGGCCGAGGCAGTCTGAACCCCACCGGACGCCGCGCCTCTCCCGAGACCTTTTTCTGAGACTGTTGTTCTGAGGCGTGGCACGCCGAGACGGTGGTAGTTTCTTGGTGTGCCGGCGAGACGTGAGTAGCATGACGGATCTCTCCCCGCGGCTCTCCACGGGAATCGATGGACTCGATTCGGTACTGGACGGTGGGCTCATGCCGAACCGGACGTACATGGTCCGTGGAGCGTCCGGGGCGGGAAAGACAATCGTCGGCTACCACTTCCTGTCGGCTGGGATCGAACGCGGCGAAGGCGTCCTTTTCGTCTCCTTCGAGGAGTCGGCGGCCGACCTCCGAGCGAACGCCGAGACGCTCGGGTTCGACCTCGCCGCGGTACCGATTCTCGACCTGAGCCCGTCGCCCGAGGCGTTCCTCGACGACGAGGCGTACACGATGCTGTCGCCGAGCGAGGTCGAAGGGAAATCGACGACGACCGAACTGAAAGCGGCAATCGAGGAACGCGACCCCGACAGGGTGGTCATCGACCCGCTGAGCCAATTCGGCCGGCTCTCGTCGGACAAATACCAGTTCCGTCGACTCGTCTCGTCACTCCTGAGCTACCTCAAGCAGTCGGGGACGACGACGATGTTTACGAGCCAGCCGTCGAGCGACGACACCGACGAGACGCTCGCGTACCTCTGTGACGGGTCGCTGTCGCTCCTGCGGTCCGAGGAGGGACGGTCGGTTCGCGTCGAGAAGTTCCGCGGGTCGGACTCCCAGACGGGGCCGCACGCCATGCGAATCGACGGCGACCGCGGCATACGCGTCTTCCCGCGGCTCGTCCCCGGGTCGCACCACCGCGAATTCGCCATCGAACCGCTCTCGTCCGGCATCGACGACCTCGACGCCCTGCTCGGCGGCGGCATCGAGCGCGGGAGCATCACGCTCATCAGCGGCCCGAGCGGCGTCGGAAAATCGACCACCGGGGCCGCGTTCGCGCGGGCGACCGCCGACCGCGGCGAGCGCGCCGCAGTCTACCTCTTCGAAGAGAGCAAAGCGAGCTTCCGGCACCGCTCCGAGTCCATCGGTATCCCGATAGACGACCTCGTCGAGTCGGGGGCCCTCCGGGTCGACGCCGTCGAACCGCTCTCGCTTTCGACCGACGAGTTCGCCCACCGAGTCCGCGCCGAGGTCGAGGCGAACGGCACGGAGTTCGTGCTGATAGACGGCACGGCCGGCTACCAACTCAGCCTCACCGACGAGCGAAGCGACATCCGCCGCGAACTCCACGCGCTGGCGCGGTACCTCAAGAACATGGGCGTCACCGTCGTGCTGACCGAGGAGGTACAGCAGGTCACCGGCGCGTTCTACGCCTCCGACAACCACGTGAGCTACCTCGCGGACAACATCCTGTTCATCCGGTACATCGAGGTGCGCGGCGAGATTCGCAAGGCCATCGGCGTCCTGAAAAAGCGATTCGGTTCCTTCGAGCCGACGCTCCGGTCGTTCGAAATCGGGAGCGACGGCATCGTCGTCGGCGAACCGCTGGACGAACTCCGAGGCATCCTCACGGGGACGCCGACGTGGAACGAGGCTGAGTAACCGTGGGCGAAGACGCGTCCCGGAACGGAGCACGTTCCGCGCGAGACGCGTCCGGGGACGAGCGGATACTCCTCGCGCTCCACGGCGCTCGCGACCGCGAGCTACTGGCTGAACTCCTCGACGCGTACGAGGTCATCGTCTGGGAACGCGGCCGCGAAGGCGAAGACAGAGGTGCAGGCGAAGGCGAAGACGGAGACGAAGGTGCAGGCGAGGACCCGCTCCCGGAGTTCGACCTCTGCATCGTCGATATGGAGACCTACTCGACGGTCGCAGACGCGCTCGCCGAGCGCAAAGCCGACGCCGGTGACCGGTTCGTCCCGGTGTTGTTGACGGTCGCGCAGGACCAACAGGTCGTCGCCGCGCGACGACTCGACGACGTTCCCGACGACGTGCTCGCGGTGCCCGCACCGAAGGCGGTCATCCGGTCGCGGGTCGAATCGCTCCTCCAGACCCGACGGCAGTCGCTCCAACTCGCGTTGTACCGCCGCGCGATGGACAGCGCGACCGTCGGCATCACCATCACCGAGGCCGACGACGACCAGCCGCTCACGTACATCAACGACGCTTTCGAAGAGATGACCGGCTACGACCGCTCGGAGGTACTCGGTCGGAACTGTCGGTTTCTGCAGGGCGAAGAGACCGACTCCGAGCCGGTCGAGAAACTCCACGAGGCAATCGAAGCCGGCGAGAGCGTCGCCGTCAGTCTCACGAACTACCGGAAGGACGGGACGCCCTTCTGGAACGAACTGAAGATATCGCCGGTGTACGAGGACGGCGAGCTCACCCACTTCGTCGGGTTCCAGACCGACGCGACCGTCCGCCACGCGCTCAAGAACCAACTCGTCCACGAGACCCAAACGCTCAAACAGCTCTTCGAGACGAGTCCGGTCGGCATCGCGGTCCTCAACGACGACGGGATTATCGTGCGCGCCAACGAGGCGGCCCAGGCGGTCCTCGGTCTGCGGCGGTCGGTCGTGCTCGGACAGTCGTACGACGCCCCCGAGTGGGACCTCGTCGACGCACGCGGGGAGCCGCTCGACCACGAGGACCTCCCCTTCGACCGGGTGAGAGACACCGGCGAGACGGTCACGAACTTCGAACACGGTATCGGCGTCGACGGCGAGCGGCGGTGGCTCGTCGTCCACGCCGCTCCGCTGACCCGAAGCGACGGGGAACACGTCGGCGTGATTGCCGCCATCGAGGACGTGACAGCACAGAAGCGACAGGAGCGCGAGCGCGAACGATTACTCGACCTGTTCGACCAGAGCCAGAAGATCGCCTCGGTCGGCGCGTGGGAGGTCAACGCGGAGAGCGGAGCGGTTCTGTTCACGAGCGGGCTCGCGGAGCTCCTCGGCGTCGACCCGGGAACGGTGTTCGACCTCTCGGAGGCGTTTTCGTTCTACCACCCCGAAGACGAACCCCTGGTCCGAGCGGCGTTCGAACGGCTCGTCGAAACCGGCGAAGAACAGTCAGTCGAATGTCGCCTCGAGATGGCTGGCGGCGAGATGCGCTGGGTGAACGTCCGCGGCGTCGCGACGCGGGAGACCGACGCCCCCGTCTTCCGCGGAACCGTCCAAGACATCACCGAGCGAAAGGCCCGGTCGGGAGAGTTAGAGCGCTACGAGCGCATCGTCGAGACGACCGCGGACCCGATTTACACGCTGGACGACAATCTCCGGTTCGTCCTCGCGAACAGCGCGACCGCCGACCTGCTGGGTCGCGACCCCGACGACCTCGTCGGCGAACACGTCTCGACGGTGTTCGGCGAGCACCACTCGCAAGCGCTGTTAGAGTCCATCGCGTCGCTCCTCGCGGGCGACAGCGACAAAGAGACCATGGAGACGGTCGTCGTCGACCGAGACGGTGCCGAGCGACAGTTTCAGACGACCATCGCGGCGAAGTCTTCGGAGGACGAGTTCGAGGGCATCGTCTGTGTCGGCCGCGACGTGACCGAGCTCCAAGAGCGCGAACGGCGGCTGTCCGTCCTCGACCGCGTCATCAGACACAACCTCCGGAACAAGATGAACATCGCGCAGGCGCACGCGGCGATGCTGCTCGAACACACCGACGACGACGTGCTCGAGTCGGCGGCGGCCATCGAGCGAGCGACCAGCGAACTCCTCTCGCTCGCCGAGACGGCCCGGAAGTTCAGCTCCGCGCTCGACCCCAACGTGGCGGAGCGAGTGCAACCACAGAACGTCGCCGACTGCGTTCGCAACGTGGTCGAGGGCGCGCAGCTCAGCTACCCCGACGCGACCATCACCGTCGACGCGCCGGACGTCGCGAACGCGCGAGCCCACACGACGTTCGAACTCGCGGTGAACGAACTCATCGACAACGCCGTCGTTTACGGCGGTGACGAGGTCGAAATCCATCTCTCGGTCACCGACGACGACGGCCCGGAGCAGGTTGTCATCCGCGTCGCCGACAACGGACCGGGAATCCCACCACTCGAACGCGAATCGCTCAACTCCGGACGAGAGTCACCGCTCCAACACACGAACGGGCTCGGTCTCTGGTTCGTCCGCTGGGCGGTGACGAACAGCAACGGCTCGATGGAAATCACGGACAACCAACCGAACGGGACGGTCATCGAACTCCGACTGCCGAGAGCCTAACGCCGAGGCGTCGCTCGGCGGACTTAGGCGACGGCAGAGACGGCCGTACCGACCGTCGTCGCCCCGAGCATCACGCCGAGTCCGAACCCGAGAATCCGGGCCATCGCCCGCCGAGCGTCCGCTTCCGTCCACCCCGTGCCGGTGTCGAGGTGGGTCTGCATCGACTCGATACCGCGGCCGAGCGCGACCGCCCCGGACCAGCCGAGGAGGCCGAACCCGAACGCGAGCGAGCCGAGCGCGAACGTCGTCTCGACGCTCCCTGCGAAATCACCGACGACCAGCGTGGCGACCAGCCAGACGGCGGCGATGAGTGCGCCCGCGAGGGCCGCGGTGCCGACGAGACGGAGCCGAACCGCCGCCCGTTCGAGGGCTGGGGGCGCGTCCGCGTCCGCCGGCTCCGGTGGCGCTGACACGGTCGGTCAGTCGACCGCTTCGCGCATCCGCGGGTCGAGCGCGTCGCGCATGCCGTCGCCGAGGAGATTGAACCCCAGCACGGTGAGCGCGAGGAAGAACCCGGGGAAGAACGACCACCACCAGACGCCCGTGAGCAGGCCCTGACTCACGCCGTTCGAGAGCATGAGCCCCCACGAGGGCGTGCCGGCCTCGGCACCGAAGCCGAGGAACGACAGCGCCGCGAGGTCGATGATGGCCAGCCCGAAGTTGAGCGTGCTCTGGACCGTGATGGGCGCGAGGCAGTTCGGCAGGACGTGCCGAATCAGCACCCGCGGGTCGGCCGCGCCGAGCGCGACCGTCGCGTCGATGTACTCGTTTTCGAGCACGGTCAACGCGGCCCCGCGGACGACCCGGGCGAACCGCGGCGTGTAGACGAGCGTCAAGGCGGCGACCGCCCGCCACAGCCCGAGTTCGTCGGGGAAGATGGCGACGAGCGCCAGCGCCAACAGCAGCGACGGGAACGCGAGCAGCACGTCCATCGTCCGCATGATGACGTTGTCGGTCACGTCGCTGTAGTAGGCCGCGACGATGCCGAGGCCGACGCCGAGGACGGTCGAGGCGGCGACCGTGACGGTGCCGAACAGCATCGCGTACCACGCGCCGTAGGCAACCCGCGGCAGGAGACTACGGGCCTGTCCGTCGGTGCCGAACGGGAAGTCGAGACTCGGCGCGGCGCGGTTCGGGTTCGTCCCGAGCTGCGACTGCGTGATGACCTCGAGGTCCAAGAACAACCGCGCGTACAGCGCGGCGACCACCATCGCGACGATGATGGCGATGCCGGCGAGCGCGAGGCGGTTCGACAGCAGTCGGGAGACGAACGGCGACGCAGTCAAGCGGTCGATGAGCCCGCGCTGGTTGACGTCCGCCGCCGTCTCGTTCGTGGTCGTGGTTTCCGTGCTCATTGTTCGATCCTCGGGTCAAGGACGGAGTAGGTGATGTCGACGCCGAGGTTGACCAGCGTGAACAGGAACGCGAAGGTCAGGACCGTCCCCTGAACGATGGGGTAGTCGCCGACCTTGATGGCCTCGACCAGAAGCGTCCCGATGCCGCCGATGGCGAACACCGTCTCCGTGAGTACTGCGCCGCCGAGCAGGCCACCGAACTGGATGCCGATGACCGTGATGACGGGAATCATCGCGTTGCGGAAGCCGTGTTTCAGGACCGTTATCTTCGCGCCTTGGCCCTTCGCGCGGGCGGTCCGCATGTAGTCCTGCCGGATGACCTCCAGCATCGACGAACGCATCATCCGGGAGATGAGCGCCATCGAGTAAACCCCGATGACCGACGCCGGGAGAATCATGTGGCGGACCGCGGAGACGAACATCTCCCAGTTGCCCGCGATGAGGGTGTCGACCGTGACGAGCCCCGTCACCCGGATGGCCTCGACGTTGTAGAGGACCGAGATGCGGCCGCTCGTCGGGAGCCACCCGAGCACCTGCGCGAACAGCAAGATGAGAAGCGGGCCGCTCCAAAAGATGGGCACGCTGATGCCGGCGAGCGCGCCGATGCGGGTCAGGTGGTCCGTGATGCTGTCCTGCTTGACGGCGCTCAGGATGCCCAGCGGGATGCCCAGCGAGATACCGATGAGCTGGCCGTAGATGGCGAGTTCGAGCGTGACCGGCAGCTTGTTGGCGAGCACCTCGCGGACCGCGGTGTTCCGCTGGATGATGAACGACTCGCCGAACTGGAACTGCGCGGCATCGACGAGGAACCGCCCGTACTGCACCCAGATGGGGTCGTTCAGGCCGAGGCTCTCTTCGATCTGCCGGACGAACTCCTCGCTGGCGCGCTCGCCCGCGATGGTGAGCGCCGGGTCACCCGGCGAGAGGTGCAGAATGGAAAAGACGAGCGACGCCACTCCCACCAGCACGGGGACGAGCAACAGCAGCCGCTTGAGTACGAATCGTGTGGAAATCATGAAAGTCGAAGGCGCGGTCAGTGCCTCAGTTCAGGCTGACCAGGTTGAGGTACGGACCGCTGATGGCGGCGATCTGGAACCCGCTGACGCGGTTGGAGACGCCGCGAAGCTCGTCGGCGTAGTCGAGGTAGACCCACGGGGCTTCGTCGTGTGCGATCTGGTTCGCCTCGTTGTACAGCGACTCGCGCTCGGCCTCGTCGTAGGTGCTCTGGCCCTGTTCGACGAGGTCCATGTAGTCGCGGTTCGCCCACGCCGAGCGGTTACTGGTGTTGTAGCCTTCGGCGTCGAAGCTGACCCAGTCCTGTCCCTCCGTGAGTTCGCCTTCCTCTACCTGCGGGTGCAGGAGGACGTACATGAAGTTGTCCGGGTCGGCGTTGTCGGTGTACCAGCCGAGGAAACACGCGTCGTGGCGGCCCTGGGCGGTGTATTCGAGGAACGGCCCGAACGACTGCTGGTTGATGTCGACCTCGATGCCGATTTCGCCGAGGTTGGACGCGACGGTCTCGGCGGTCTGAATCGGCGACGGGTTGTAGCCGCGGGGGTTCTGGAACGTCGCCAGTTCGAACGAGAAGCCGTCACCGTAGCCGGCCTCTTCGAGGAGGCGCTGGGCCTCCTCGGGGTCGTACGGGTACGGGTCGATGTCGTCGTTGTGACCGAGGACGTTCGGCGGGAGCGGCTGGCTCGCCTGCGTCGCGAAGCCCGAGTAAATCTCGTTGACGATGGCCTCGGTGTTGATGGCGTGGCTGACGGCCTGCCGGACGCGGCGGTCGCGGAACTCCTCGCGGCTCGCCATGTTGAACGCCATGTAGCCGATGTTGATACCCTCGGTGCGGACGAGGTTCGCGTTGCTGGCGTTTTCGACCTGGACGGACGACTGCGCGCCGAGTCCGTCGATGATGTCGAGTTCGCCCGACGCGAGCGACTGGGCGCGCGTCGAGTTCTGTCCGATGGTGACGAAGACGACCTCGTCCACGTTCGGCCCCTCGCCCCAGTACTCGGAGTTAGCTTCGAGGCGGATGCGCTCGTTCGCGTCGTCAAGGTTGCTCAGCTGGAACGGGCCCGTGCCGACGGGGTTCGAACTGAGGTCCGTGCCGTACTCCTCGATTGCGGCGAGAGAGTGCACCGACGCCGCGAACATCGCCAGGTTACGCAGGAACGGCGCGTACGACTGGGTCAGCTGAATCGTCATCGAGTAGTCGCCGTCGACCTGAATCTCGTCGATCCACGAACCGAGGGTGAACGGCCCGTACGCCGAGACGTAGTCGTCGCCGGCGTAGTACTCGTAGTCGCTGTCGACGAAGCGGCGATACGTCGCCACGAAGTCCTCCGCCGTGAACTCCTCGCCGTTGTGGAACATCACGCCCTCGCGGAGCGTGATGGAGGCCGACTGGCCCTCCAGGGAGTACTCGGTGGCGAGCCCCTGCGTCAGCGTCGACTGGCCCGGCTCGAAGTTGATGAGCGTGTCGTAGAGCTGTTCGGTCACCTTCGCGACCTCGCCGCTCGTGCTGTTCTGGAAGTCGAGCGTCGGCGAGTGGCTGCCGCGACCGTAGCGGAGGACCGACGTCGACCCGCCGTCTTCGGTCTCCGTCTCGGTCTGGTCCGTCTCGCCCTCACCGGTCGTCTCACCGGATTCGGTGGTGGTGTCCTCACCGCCGCCGCCGGAACAGCCCGCGAGTCCGGCCGTCGCTGCAGCAGCTCCTGCGGCCGTCAGGAACCGACGCCGCGAAACATCATTGCCATCTTGTGACATACGTGTACCTATCAATGACTCCCTATAAAAATAACGAAGCGCTGAAGGAAGGAACGAGAGACACCGCCGACCTGTTCCGGTAAAAATACGAGACAATCAAAAAACGTCGAATACGTGACGAGAGGCCGCATAGGCCCCGATGCGCGGTCTATTCGTCTACGAGGTGACACGCCGCGGGGTGGGTCTGTTCGCCCAGTTCGGGCGCGTCGCGCTCGCAGACGCTCTCGAATCGGTCGCGCAGAATCTCGCTCGCCTCGTCCCAGTCGTCGGCGACGACGCGTTCGAGCGCGCGGTCGACGACGCCCCGGAGTTCGGGCGACAGCGTGTGTGACAGGTGCGACTCGCGGAGTTTGTCCACGACGGCGTCGGCGTCGGCGGTGCCGCCGTCGGCGCTCACCGTCGCTTCGGCGCTCGGGTCGCCCGCATCGAGTGCCGCGTCGCGAGCGGTCTCCACGTCCAGCGACTCGCGCTCGACGCGCTGGCGGAGGTCCATCACCTCGCGGTAGGCCGCCTGCTCGATGTCGAGGTCCGCGGGCGGGATGACCTGCGGACACCGCGTCCGGAAGTGACAGCCCGACGGCGGGTTGATAGGGCTCGGCACGTCGCCTTCGAGGATGATGCGGTCGTCGGTCTCGGCGGCCGGGTCGGGCTCCGGAATCGCCGACAGCAACGCCTGCGTGTAGGGGTGCCGCGGGTCGTCGAACAGCTCGTCGGTCGCCGCGACCTCCACGATTTCGCCGAGGTACATCACGGCCACGCGGTCGGAGATGTGGCGAACCACAGAGAGGTCGTGGGCGATAAAGAGGTACGTCAGCCCGAAGCGCTCTTGGAGGTCTTCGAGGAGGTTGAGAATCTGCGCCTGCACGGACACGTCGAGCGCCGACACCGGCTCGTCGGCGACGATGAAATCGGGGTCGACCGCGAGCGCCCGGGCGATGCCGACGCGCTGGCGCTGGCCGCCGGAGAGTTCGTGCGGGTAACGGTCGTACTGGCCGACTTCGAGGCCGACCGCGTCGAGCAGTTGGTGGACCCGGCGACGTCGACGCTCGCTGGTCGAGTCGCCCGGCGTGACGCGGACGGTGACGCCCGAGACGACGTCACCTTCGCGCTCGACTTCGACCTCGGCGCGGAGGCGCTCTTCGACGGCCACGTCGACCTCGCCGTCGGCGACCGTGACGGTCACGGTGGCGGTGGCGACGCCGTTCGAGGAGCCGACGATGGCGTCGATCTCGTCGCTCGCGGTGACCGAGACGCGCTCGGCATCGATGCCGGTCACGGTGACGTCGGCCTCGCCGCGCACGTCCGGGTCGGACACGGGGAGGTCGTGGACGTCGAGGGGCTCGCGGATGGTCTGTCCGACGGTCATCCGCGGGTCCAGCGACGACAGCGGGTCCTGGAAGATCATCTGCATGTCGCGGCGCATCGCGCGGAGTTCGTCGCTGTCGAGCCCGGAGAGGTCGGTCCCCGAGAAGACGACGCGCCCGCCGGTCGGCGGCGTCAGGTGCAGGAGGCTCCGCCCGGCGGTGGACTTCCCACAACCCGACTCGCCGACTAAGCCGAGCGTCTCGCCCTCGTAGACGGTGAAGTCGATGCCGTCGACCGCCTTCACGCTCCGGTCGTCCGCCCCGAGGAAGCGGTCGAGGAGGCCGTCGGCCTGCTCGTAGTACTTCTGCATGCCGTCGACTTCGAGCAGCGGCGTGTCGGAGGGCTCGGTACCCGTCGACGATTCGATGGCGTCGCCGCCGTACTCGTCGGTGTCGAAGTCGTCGAGGATGCACTTCGAGCGGTGGTCCACGGCGTCGTCGCCGTGTTGCTTGTACGGTATCTCACCCGAGGTACACTCCGGCTGGGCCCACGGACACCGGGGGGCGAAGTGGCACCCTTCGGGCATGTCGATGAGGTCCGGCACGTTGCCCTCGATGGGCGTCAGGCGCTCTTTTTCCTCGCTCGGGAGCGATTCGAGGAGCGTGTACGTGTAGGGGTGCGAGGGGTTGTGGAAGATTTCCTCGACCGGTCCTTCCTCGACGATTTCGCCGGCGTACATGACCGCCACCCGGTCGCACGTCTCGGCGACGACGCCGAGGTCGTGGGTGATCATGAGCACGGACATGCCGAGGTCCTCCTGGAGGTCGTCGATGAGGTCGAGAATCTGCGCCTGAATGGTCACGTCGAGCGCGGTCGTCGGCTCGTCGGCGACGAGCACGCGCGGCTGGCAGGCGAGCGCGATGGCGATGAGAACGCGCTGGCGCATCCCCCCGGAGAACTCGTGGGGGTACTCGTCGACCCGCGCGCCGGGTTCGGGGATGCCGACCGACTCGAGCACGTCGATGGTCCGCTCGACGACTTCGTCGTCGATGTCGCGGCTGATGCGGGGGAGCAGTTCGCGGACCGCGTTGAACCACGAGTCCTTGCGTCGGCCGCCGTACTGGTGGAGTCGCAGGCTCTCTGCGACCTGCTCGCCGACCGTCAGCGAGGGGTTCAGCGAGGTCATCGGGTCCTGGAAGATCATCCCGAGTTCGCGCCCGCGGACGGCCCGCAGCGCCTCCTCGGGGGCGTCGACGAGGTTGACCACGTCGCCGTCGACGAAGCCGGGGTTGTTGTACTCCTCGCGGAACTCCTCGGCGAGTCGGGCGCTCTCGAGTTCGACCGACCCGGAGACGATTTCGCCGGGGTCGTCGACGAGTCCCATCGCCGACAACGCCGTCACACTCTTTCCGGACCCGGATTCGCCGACCAGTCCGACCGTCTCGCCCTCGCCGACCGTGAGGTCGAGGCCGTCGACGGCCTTGACCCGACCCCGGCCGGTCGAGAACTGGGTTCGAAGGTCCGAAAGAGAGAGTAGATTCCTCATTGAATGGGAATGACCTGCATGGCGTGAAATACCTTTTCAATTTTTGCCAATTGATACGTGGGAAACATAATGCTGAATCGCCTGCGGTCGCCCGCGTGACGCGCGAAAGCGCGCGACTGCGGCGGGAGAAGCCAAAGTTTAGGTAGCGGACTCCGACACCATGCCGCATGGAAGAACATCCGCTCTCGGACGAGTCGGGCACGTGGGAGACCGTGGTCGAAGAGTGCGAGGCGCTCGCCGACGACTATCGGGAGCGAGACTGGACGGTCGTCGTCGCCCTGCCGGGGGACGTGGTCCCGGTTCCCGGAACGGGCGACGAAGTCGTCGACCACGTCGGCCTCGACGTGGTCGTTGGCGACGACGTGTACCCCGACCTCGAAGCCGCCGTCACGGGCGCGACGTTCGACGAGTACGAGGCGTTCCGCGCGGTCACCGGCGGCCTCGTCTACCTCGCGCTCGTCGTCCGCGCCACCGACGACGAAGTCGCCGTCTGCCTCCCGCTGTACTACCGCCTCGCGGAGTCCGAACGCATGTTCTCGCTCCTCGACGCCGGCGAGACGATGCGGACGAAGGTCCACCCGCTGGACCCCGACAAGGGCGTCGAGTTCGTCCACGAGGACCCCGACCCGCTGCTCCCGCCGGACTGGGACGCCGACCTCTCTGACGAGTTCGCGTAGTCGTCGCGTCGCCGACGGTCGAAGACGCGTTTTGGCGCTGCTGGAATTCGGCGCTGTCAGGCCCGCGGCGCGATATTCTGATTCACACGGAACCGGTTCTCCGGGTCGTACCGGCGTTTCAGTTCGACCAGTCGGCCGTAATTGTCTCCGAAGGCGGCGCGAACGCGCTTGTTCCCCTCGCGACTGAGGAAGTTCACGTAGGCGCCGTCGGAGAGGTCGGATTCCTCCCACGGCTAAAGCCGTGGGCTTCCTCCTCGAATCTGTGTGAGTTCAGCAAGCAAGATTGATTTGGTTGAGTGGGCATTTAGACAAATTCGGGGAAATTACTTGTACTTACCCACACAATATGAGCGTATGTCCGAAGCAACGCTGGACGGTCGTGGACGCCTGACGCTCCCGAAAGAGATTCGAGAGCGGTATGGCGAACACTACCACATCGTCCAGCTTCACGACGGTATCAAGTTGATTCCAATCGAGGATGACCCGCTCGATGCCCTCCGCGCTGAGTTCGCAGACGTCGAGAAGACGGCGGAAGAACTCCGGCAGGAAGCACGTAACGCAGCACGAGACGAGGCTGGACGCTGAATGTACGCGGAGACAGACTTCCTTCTGGCACTCATCAAGGACGAAGACTGGCTTGGTGACGCCGCAACGGAAGTATACCGCGACCACCGGGATGAACTATGGACATCTCAGTTCACACTCATCGAACTCCTCATGGTTGCATATCGTGAACAACGAGATACAGAGCGAGTCGTCACAAATGCCGCTGCTCTGTTGGAAGTACGTGGTGATGTGGACACCGTTGTCACAGCTGCGACCTACGTCGAAGACCACGGGTTCACACCGTTCGACGCGCTTCACCTCGTTGAATCAGATGGTGATACCATCGTTTCGAGCGATGAGACGTACGAATCGTTTGCTCCACGGCTCGACCTGAAGACAGTCCAAGACGAGTGAGACTAGTCCTCGTGCTCGTCGTCCTGTTCCTCACTAACCGAAATCTCCGTCTCGCGTTCCCGCTCGGCCCCTCGCCGTAACTCCTCGGCTCGGAGTTCGGCGCGGGTGTAGGCGTCGTACACCGAGTAGAGCCACACGGCAGGCGCGAGGAGGAAACCGATGAAGACCATCACCGAGACGGAGGCGACGATGAAGCCGACCGCGAAGACGAGGCCGCGTTCGAGTTCGCGGTTGTACAGCTGTCCGAGGCCGGGGAAAATCGCCGACAGCACCGCCGCGACGAAGGGGTTGCCGCCTTCGAGGAGGTCGTCGAGCGCCGAGTCGACCGACGACTTCGGCGGGTCGCGCTGACGGACCCCACATTCGGGACAGATTTCGGCGCGCGCGTCGATGACCGCGCCGCAGTCGCGGCAGAACACCTCGTCCGGGCCGCGTTCGCGAGTCGAGTCGTCCGCGGAGGGCGATGACATACCGGTTATCTGTCGGCGGGGGACGTTAGTCCTGCGGCGGTCGGACTGGAGGAATTCGCGGTCACGGCCGATGAGACCGACCACGCAGACGCCCCGCTCACAGACAGAACAGAAACGGCTTCATCAGCGCGACGCGGTCGCCGTCTTCGAGCCGCGTGTCGAAGCCGTCGAGGATCTCGTTGAACACGCCGTTGACGAGGACGCGAGCGTAGGGGCGCGTCTGCTCTCCTTCGGGGTTCTTTCGCCACGTGCCCGGGGGTCGCTCCACTCGCGCCCACCCCCGCGTCGTCGCGTCCGCCTCGCGCTCCGCGATGACGAGGTCGCGCACGTCGTACGCCGCGAAGAACGCGTCGAGGAACGCCCGGAGCGTCTCGCCCTCGAAGGTGAACTCGACCTGATGCGTGCCCGCGGCCGACCTGACGTGTCCGGTCAGTTTGACCTCGACCGTCGTCGTCACCGTCTCGGCCGTCTCCGACGCCGCATCTGTCGCTCCCGTCTCTCTCCGTTCCGCCCGCTCGGCAGTCCGTGTCTCCATGCGTCTCGATACGCACCGAATCCGGATGAGCGAGGCCCCGAACACGTTCGGACGCGCCGCAGACTAGGCCAGATCAGACCAGACTAGACTACTGCGCCGAACTGTTGTCTGGCTCACAACTAATCCGCTCGCGCCACGACACGAAGGCGCAATGCGAATCGTCCCCCCCCGCCTGTACAGTGCAGTCGTCCATAGCTCAGTATTCCTCGGCGCGTCGACCATCGCCGAGGTGTTCGTCGCGTCCGCACTCGCCGGAATCGCGCCGAACGCCGCCCTCGTCGTCGGCTTTCTCATCACCGTCGGCGTGTACAACTTCGACAAACTCGCCGACCTCGACGCCGACGCCGAGAACTACGCGGAGCGGACCGCCTTCGTGGCGTCCCACCCGCAGGTGTACGCCGCGTGCTCGGTGGTCGCCGTCGCCGTCGCGATCTGGCTCGCCGTCCGGCACGGCGGCGTCTACGCCCTCGGGCTGACGCTGTTTCCGGGCGTCGTCGCGGCGTTCTACAGCGTCCCGCTCGTCCCGCTGTCGTCTGTCGACCGACTCAAGGACGTCTTTCTCGTCAACACCGCGACGGTGTCGCTCGCGTGGGCGGTCCCCGTCGCGTTCATCCCGCTCGCGGTCGCCGCGACGGCACCCGAGTACGCCGCCGGCGCGGCCGGCGCGGCCGTCGCGGCGCTGTGGTTCTTCTTCCGCTCGGCCATCTCGGTCGAAGTCCACAACGTCCGTGACGTGACGGGCGACGCCCGGAACGGCATCGAGACCCTGCCGACGGTCGTCGGTGTCCGCCGCACGCAACTGGGCCTCTACGGACTGGAACTCGTCTCGCTCGGACTCGTCTGGGCGGCGTCGTGGGTCGGCGTCGTCCCCGCGTGGGCTCCGGTCGCGCTCCTTCCGTCGGTCGCCTATTCGACGTGGATTACCCACGCGCTCACCGGGTCGGACCGGTCGGTCGAACGACTCTGTACGCTCCGTGACGGCGAGGGCGTACTGATGGCCGTCGGCGTCGCGGTCGTCGCTTCGGTTGCCGGTCCCGCCGGTGCGTTCGTGTGACGCACACCGGACCGAGCGCCCGTGCGGAGTGACGCCGGCGTAGCTGTCGACCCGAGGCGGCCACCCCGAATTCTCGAATACCCTTTTGTCACTCGATGAATAACTATCTGGATAGTGATTCCGAACATCGGGTGGGCCACGTTCGAGCAGTTGGTGTTCGGGGGAACCGCCGGTGCGAATTTCCTCACGCAACCGGTGCCGCTCGTCGTCGTCATCGTGGGGCTGATGATACTCACCGCAGTGATAAGTGGCTACGTCGTCCTGTTCGCGTGGCGGCGACGGCCGACGCCCGGTTCGACCGGGCTGGTCGCGTTCGGCCTCGCCAGCGGGTGGTGGTCGGCAGGCTACCTCTTGGAACTCCTCGTCGAGGACCTGACGCTCAAGCTCGCGCTCGCGAACCTCCAGTGGATCGGCGTCCTCGCGGCCCCGCTCGCGTGGTTTCTGTTTTCGTTTTCCTACGCCGGGCGAGACCGCTACACCGCACCGGCGTCGCTCCTCGCGCTCTCTGTGCTCCCGCTAGCCAGCCTCGTCGCCGTGTGGACCAATCCCCTGCATCACCTGATGTGGGGCAGCGTGACGGTCGTCCCCGCCGTCGGCCGGACGATTACCGTCCTCCAGACCGAGTGGGGGCCGCTGTACTGGGTCGTGTTGGGGTACAGCTACTTGCTGTGGCTCGCCGGCTCGGCCGCCATCTTGCGGACGGCGCTCGACATGCCGACGATTTACCGACTGCAGGCGGCGACCCTCATCGTCGGGGCGCTGATGCCCGTCCTCGGAAACGCCGCCACGACGCTCCTCGAACTCTACGGCCCGGCCATCGACATGACTCCCGCGGCGTTCGCGTTCGCGGGACTCGCCTGTACCGTCGCCATCAGCCGCTACGAACTCCTCGAAGCCCGACCGGTCCCTCGGTGGGTCGCCCGCGAACGCGTGGTCGAGACGATGGCCGACGCGGTGCTCATCACCGACACGAAGTGGCGCGTCACCGACGTGAACCAGTCGGCCGCGCGGATTCTCGGCGACGACAACGCCGAACTCAAGGGCCGGCCCATCGGCGACGTCATCGAGGAATTCTCGCCCGACCAGCGGGACACAGACCAGATTACGGTCAGACTCGGGTCGGGCCAGCGGTACTTCGAACTTCGGACGAGCGCCTTCACCGACCACCACGGTCGCGACATCGGCCACGCGCTCGTCTTCCGCGACGTGACCGACCGCCGACTGAACCTCCAGCAACTCGAGGTGATGAACCGCGTCCTCCGGCACAACCTCCGGACTGAGGCGAACCTCCTCGAAGGCTACGCGAACCTCGTCTTGGACGACATCGACGGCGGCGAACTCGACGACGCGCGGGACCACGCCCAAACCCTCCACGACCACGCGTCGACGCTCGTCAACATCAGCCAGAAGGCGCGGAAACTCGGCGTGGCCCGCGATAACGACGGGAGCGGCGACATCCGCCTGCTCCCCGCGGCCGTCCAGATACGGGCCGCCGCCGACGCCGTCCGAGCCGACTCCCCCGGTGCGAACATCCGGCTCTCGTCGCTTCCCGACCCCGAAATCGTCTGCGCGCCCACGCTCGAACCCATCGTTCGCGAACTCGTCGAGAACGGCGTCCAGCACAACCCGTCGTCGACGCCGGTCGTCTCCGTGACGGCGACCGCGGACGAACGCGAACTCGTGATTCGCGTCGAAGACGACGGCCCCGGCATCAACGCGAGCGAACTCGCCGCCATCGACGCCCACGGCGAGACGCAACTCAGACACGCCAGCGGCCTCGGGCTCTGGCTGGTGAAGTGGGGCGTCGACCAACTCGGCGGCACCGTCGCGTTCCACTCCCACGACGTAGGTGGGACGGAAGTGGTGCTTCGGATTCCGGCGTTGCGGGGTGAGTAGTGTGCGTCCGGACAAACCGTGACCGGTCGCGCTCGATTCCAAATTTGATAATTTCTGAGGCCATTATTAGTCAAATTTTCAATTATTAATGAGGCATCTGTAATGCTCGAATCGGCATATCTGCCCGGAGAGTCTCGAATTCGTCGGTTTCTTCGCATCCAACATCGGTGGTCGGACGCAGTAAATTCTTAAATATGAATACTCGGCAAGCCACGGTGTATGCCTACCCAAGGCGATAACAACGGGTCGGAGCGGCCCACTCCGACCCTCGAATTCGGTGCCGCCTCGGCTCCCGCGGCGGCGGGCGCGGTCCCAGCGCCCGTCCCCCCGGACGACCCGAACGCGTGGTACGCGCCGACCGTCCGGTCGCAGTACGAAGTGGCCCCGGACACCGTCGTCACCATCAGCGACGCGGACCACGGCTTCGACTACGCGGTCCGAGAGCCGACGCTCGGCGCGCGTGAAGCCGATGCGTTGGCGACCGTCCGCGACCACTTCTCGACCGTCGTCCGCCGACGGCCGCTCACTCGCGAGGGCGCGGCCGCTCGCGCGGAGACCGGCCTCTCGCCGAAGTACCGCCGCATCTTCGACCGCCTGCTCGACCTGACGCCGAGCGCCCGCAGACGCGTCGAACACCACGCGCTGTCCGAGCTACGGCTCCTCGGCGAAGTCACGCCGCTGGCGCTCGACGAGCGAATCGAGGTCGTCGACGCCGGCCGCGGCGACGGCTCCGAGCGGTTGGTCGTCCACACCGAGGCCTTCGCACCGGCGGCGACCGACTTCGACTCCGACGTGAGGTTCGCGGACCGCATCGCCGCCGAGCGGGTCGCTCACTACACCGTCCCGTTCGCAGGCTACGACGTGGACGTGGTCGTCTACCGGGACCGGCTCCTCGGCGACGACCACTTCGCCACGAAGTACGCCGTCCTCGAACCGGACCTCGTGCCCGGCGACGCCGAACTCATCGAGGAGTGCAAGGAGCGAATCTGGGAGGCGAACGTCGACGACGTGGTCGCAGACCGCATCGACTTCGTCCGCGACCGCGCCCGCGAGTTCCTCTCGCGGCGACTCACCGCTCGCAACACCCGCGCGTGGGTCGACGCGACGCGATTCCGCGTCCGCGCCGCGCTCTCGGAGTACGGCCTCGCGCTCCCGCCGGTCGACCGCCGGTTCGCCGAGGACCGCCTCGACGACCTCGTCTACTACGTCCTCCGCGACTACGTCGGCGAGGGCGTCCTCACCGTTCCCATCCGCGACCCCCACCTCGAAGACGTAGAGGCCAACCGGGTCGGCGAACGGGTCAAAGTCATTCCGCGGGCGGACGTGACTGGCCGCGGCGGCCTGCGGGTGCCGACGAACCTCGTCTTCGAAGACGAGACCGAGTTCACGAACGTCGTCACCCAACTCGCCGCCGCCGACGGCGTGGAGTTGAACGCCTCGAACCCGAGCGCGAAGGTGAACCTCCGACCCGGAGCGGTCGGCGGCGACCCCGCGTCGGCCGACACCGACGAGACGATTCGCTGCGCCGTCGCCCTCCCCGTCATCTCCGAGGGCGGCCCGCACGTCTCGATTCGGAAACAGACTGGCGACGTGCTCACGCCGGTCGACCTCGTCGAAAGCGGTTCGGTCTCGACCGAACTCGTCACCCTGCTGTGGCTCTGTTACGAGCACCATCGTGTCGTCCTCTTTTCGGGCTCGACGGGGGTTGGAAAAACGACGTTGATGAACGCGTGCATGCCGTTCGTGCCCTACGACCACCGGCCCATCAGCATCGACGAGGGTTCTCGCGAGGTGCATCTCCCCCACGAGACGGGCATCTCCCTGACGACCCGCGACCACGAGTCCGAGTTCAAGCGCGTCTCGATGGCCGACCTGATGACCGAGGCGAACTACCTCAACCCCGACGTGGAGGTCATCGCCGAAATCAACACGCCCGAGTCGTTCGCCACGTTCGCCGAGACGCTCAACACCGGCCACGGCGTCATCGGCACGACTCACGCCGCCGACGTCGAGACGCTCGTCAATCGCGTCATCGAGCAGGGCCTCCCGCCGTACCTCCTCCGCGAACTCGACCTCGTCGTCTTCCCGCACAAGGTCGACGGCGAGCGGTACGTCTCCGAGGTGGTCGAACTCGTCCCCGAGTCGGAGTACGACGAGACGTGGGGTCGCCGCGGCGTCGTCGAGAAAGACGGGCGGACGCTCCACTGGAACACGGTCGGCCGGCGAACGCCGGACGGTTCGTTCGACCTCTCGTACGAGCACCCGCAGTTGGGCGACGACCACCGACGCGCCGGCATCCGATTGTTCCACCGCATCGCCGAGGCCACAGACCGCGACGTGGAGGCCGTCGAGCGCGAGTTCCACCGGAAGCACCGCTACGTTGAATACCTCGTCCGCGAGCAGGTGACCGACGTGGACCGGTTGTTCGGCTTCCTCTCGGACCTCCGAACCGACGAAGCCGCAACGGTCGAGCGCGTCCGCCGGCGGATGGCCGAGCGGACCGCTGACGGCAGAGATAGCGCCGACGGTGGAGACAGCGCCGACGACACGCGGGGGGTCGACTCCGACGCTGACGGCGAGGTCGACCCGTGACCGGATTCGACGCCGGACTCGAAGAGCGCCGGGTCGGCCGCGTTCGCTCGCTTTCGGTCCTCGACAGGGCGCTGTACGCGCTGTTCGCCCGCCACGTCGACGCCACCCGACACGACCGAGACCGCCGCCGCTACCGCGGTACCGACATGCGGATGAGCTTCGACCTCTACCTCGCTCGCGCCTACGGCCTCGCGTGGGCGGTCGGACTGTTCGTCGCATTCCCGACGGTGCTCGTCTTCCTCGCGGTACCCGACTCGGCGATAGATGCCGCACTCTCCGTCCTCCGCGCGGCGCTTCCACCTCTCGAATACGTCCCAGTACCCGTCGTTCCCCGACTCCCCGTGGCCGGGCTGTTCGCCCTCGGGGCGGCAGTAGCGACGCGACGCGTCGTTCTCGCCGTCGCCGGGCGGTACCTCGGCTGGCGAGCGACCGCCCGGCGGGAGAACATCGAGCGAACCCTGCCCGGCGCGGTCCGCTACCTGCACGTCCTCTCGTCGGGGAGCGACGGCCCCCGCGAGATGCTCCGGCGCGTCGCCGAGACCGACGCCTACGGCGAGACGGCCGTCGCCTTCCGTGGCGTCCTCAACACCGCCTCGCTGACCGGCAACGTGAACGAGGGCCTGCGGCGCGTCGCCCGCGACACGCCCTCCGAGGGGATGCTCGCGCCCTTCCTCTTGAAGTTCCGCGAGCACGCCGGACAGGGCGACGACGCGCTCCGGAACTACCTGCGGATGGAGAGCCGGATGCTCGGCCACCGGCAGGACCGCGCCCGCGAGCGCGCCGAGGGCTTCCTCGAACTGCTCGCCGAACTGTTCATCGTCCTCCTCGTGCTCCCGTCGCTGCTCGTCATCGTCCTCACGGTGATGAGCGTCATCGCGCCCGGCCTCTCCGCGCCGGTGGTCACGCCGCTCGGACAGACGACCACCCGCGGCATCGTCGTCTACGCGAGCGCCGCGTTCATCCTCGGCGTCGGTCTCGGCGCGAGCGTGCTCGTCGCCGGGCTCCGACCGCCGGACCAATCGGTCGAGTACGACCGGCCGACCGGCGCGTTCCGCGTCCTCGACTCGGCGCTCTGGAACCCGGCCAGCGCGGCCGTCGTCTTCGTCTTTCCGGGGCTCGTCGTGGCCGGCGTCGCGGCCCTCGCCGGCGCTGACGCCGTCGGTGTCGCGCTCGTCGGCTACGTCGCCTACGCGGCCCCGGTCGGACTCGTCGGCGTCCGCCGCGCCCGCCTCGACGACGCGAAGGACCGCGAGTTGAAGGACTTCGTCCACGCCGTCTCGGGACACGTCAGTCTCGGGCGACCCTTCGGTGACGCGGTCGAGCGCGTCGGCCGCGACGTGGACCTCGGCCCGCTCGATTCGGACGTGGCCGACCTCGCGCTCAACCTCCGGTTCACCGCACCGAGTTCCGGGACCGACGTGAACCTCCGAACGGCCGCGTTGGCTCGGTTCGTCGACCGCGTCGGGACGCCCATGGCCGAACAGACCATCGGCCTCGTCGTCGGCGCGCTCGACGGCGGCAGCGACACGGGAACCGTCTTCGACACGCTCCAGACCGAAATCGGCCGCCTCTACCACGAAAAGCGCGCGCTCCGGTCGGGACTGCTCGTCTACGTCGCGGTTGGCTGGACGACCGCGCTCCTCGTCGTCGGCATCACCGTCGCCGTCAACGTCCACGTCTTCGACGGCTTCGCCCAGCTCTCGACGCTTTCGACCGGCGGGTCGTTCGCCATCAACGCCGGCGCGGTGGACCTCGAACGCGACCGCTACCGGATGTACGTCGTCACCCAGGCGACGATGCTCGCGTCGGGGTGGTTCTCCGGGACGGCCAGCCGCGGTCGCTACGAGGCGCTGTTACACTCCGCCGCTCTCGTCGTCGCGTGCTATCTCGTCTACGCCGGGGTGGGACTGATATGACCGCGACCCGCGGGCAGGCGAACATGGTCGGCGTCGCGCTCCTGCTCGGCATCGGCGTGGTCGCCATCGGCCTCTTGACCGCCAGCGTCGGCGGCCTCGTGGATGCCCAAATCGCGACCGCGGACGCCGACGCCGCCGCGGACGGCTTCTCGTCGCTCCGGGACGGCGTCGCCGCCGGCGCGAACGACAGCTACCCGATTCGCGTCACCGACGGCGACCTCTCGCGAGTGAACAGGTCGGTCCGAATCATCCCGGAGGCGGGAACTAACAGGACCTACGACGCCGACGGCTACGTCGCCGACCTCGGCGGTCAGCGCGTGGCGTTCGTCGGCGGCGCGGTCGTCCGCGGAACCGGCGACCGCGCCGTGCTCGTCACGCCCGTCCCGCTGTCGTTCGCCGGCGACGCGGCGTTTCTCACGGTGCCCGTTCTAACCGCCGACGCCACCGACGGCGGCGGCCTCGGCGGCGGTGCAGCGCTTCGAACGCGAACGACGCGAACCGTGACCGACCTCCCGACAGACGGCTACGCCGTCGCCATCGAGACAGCGACCCCGGTCGCGTGGGAACGCGCGTTCGAGGGCCGCGGGTTCGATACGAGCCGAGCCGACTTCGACAGCGACGGCACCGAGAGCGTCGTCGCCGTCGTCTCCGGCGACCGAACGCTCACCGTCGCTCGATACGACCTCGCCGTGGTGGTCGACCGTGGCTGACGCTCCTCGCCGGCCGACCTCGTCACCGACCGAACCTGCCCGCCGCACCGCCGACCGTGCCGTGGTCCCCGTCGTCGGGAAAGCGCTCGAAGCCGCCATCGCCGTGCTGTTCATCGGACTCTTGACCACCGTGCTCCTCGGCGGCGTCGTTCCCGACCACCGCGCCGCGGTCGGCCACGAGCTCGCCGACCGGACGCTCGCAACGGCCACCGACCGGGTCGAAACCACCGCCGTCGTCCCCGAATCGGCGGTCGTCGGGTCCAGGCGAGCCGACGTTGACCTCCCGCGAACGATTCGCGGGAGTTCCTATCGCGTCGTGTACGTCCCGAACGCCACGTTCGGGGGCGGCTCGAACGCGACCGCCCCGGCACTGGTCCTCGACCATCCGAACGACGCGTTCGACCGGCAGGTCCCGGTCACGCTCCCCGAATCGGTGACCGTCTCGGGCGCGTGGGACAGCGGAAACGACTGCGTCGTTCGCGTCGTCGTCGGCGACGACGGCGCGACGCTCGAACTCACGAACGAACCTGTGTCGGGAGGGACTGATGAGTGACCGTAACCGGCCCGCAGCGCGCGCACAGACGACGCTCGCCGGACTCGCGGTGGCGCTCGTGCTCGTGACCGCGGTCACGGTCGGGGGCGTCGTCGCCGCCGACCGGGCCCTCGCGGACGCGGCCGGTGAGTCGCTCGAACAACACCGCGCTGAGCGCACCGCCGACGCGCTAGTCACGGAATCCCCGCTGGTCTCGTCCGACAATGGGAGCGCGGCCGAGGCAATCGACCTGGCGCTCGCGAACGACACGAACGCCACCGAACTCGCCGCCGCCGTTCCGTCTCTCCGCGGCGTCGCGTTCCGCGTCCGGGTCGATGACCGGACGATAGCCGAGCGGGGCGACCTGTCGGGCGGCCACACGGTCAGCCGCGGTGCGCTCGCCGTCAGTCGACGGAGCGTCGGCGGGACCGTCGACCTCTCGGAGGAGACCACCACGACGCTCGACGGGCGGACGAACCGCGTTCGACTCGACGTGAACCCCGGGTCGAACACGACTGTTCAGACGGTTCGAGTCGGCGACAGGGTCGTCCTCCACCGACCGACCGGAATCGAAGGGGTACGCGTCGTCGAGGTATCGTCTCGCGCGAGCCCCGTGATTCGAGTCGAAACCGCCGAGTCCGACCCGTCCGGGAGCGTCGACGCGTCCGCAATCGCGTTCGATTCGACGGTCGTGCGAATCGAGGTGACCGTCGATGTGTGAGCGTCACGGCGAGCGTTCGCGGCGGTTGAGCTGTCGCCGTACGGACGACGCCTCCGCCCGGACGGAAGACCGAGGACAACTCTCGCTGACGGTCGTCGAAGCGGCCGTCGCGACCCTGCTCGTCCTCGCCGTCGCGGCGGGGTTCGCACTCGCGCCGCCCGCGCCGGCTTCCGAGGCGGACTCGCTGGAGCGACAGGCGACAGATGCCGCGTCGCTGGTGGCGGCCGTGCCGGCGGGCGCGACGGGAACGCTTCTCGGCTCGGCCTGCGCTTCGTCGGGCGACTTCGACGCCCGTGCAGCGCGGCTTCACGAGGTCGCTTCGGCGGGGCTCCCGAGCGGGGCGTTCGTCTCGCTCCGAACCGACGTCGGGTCAGTCGGTAGGCCCCCGCCGGAGACCGCACGAGTCGGGAGTGCGACCGCCGCGGTCCCGCGCTGTACCGCGACGGTGAAGGTGTGGTACCCGTGACTCGTGTCGGGAGTTCGGATGACGACGTCACCACATCGAACGACGACCGCGGGCAGTTGGTGCTCGTCTCCGGTGCGGTCGTCGCCGTGGCCCTGCTCGCGCTCCTCGTCGTTCACGCGCAACTCGGCTTCGCCGGCGTGGTCGAAACCACCGAACCACCGCCGCTGGACGACGTCGTTGAGACGACCGATGGCGGGGTCGAAATGGCGGCCGCCGGCGTCGCGGGTCGGTACGATTGGGCGGCGAGAGACGTCGCAGTCGAGGATTTTCGCTCGCGACTCGACCCCGCGCTGGCGAACGTCGAGCGCGCGCACGCCGGCGAGGGCGGCGTCGCGCTGCGGACGAACGACTCCGCGGCCGCCGGCTGGGCGCTCAGGAACTGTCCCGACGGCCCGTACCGGGAGTTCGGTCCCTGCGTCGTCGACGACGGCGTCGTCGTCCAAGAGCGCGCGGGAGAGACGGCCGTCGTCGCCGTTCTCGTCGACGTTCGAATCGCGACGCCGCGCTCGCGGACGGCCCTGACGGTCGCCGTGCGCCCGAACTGAACGCGGTCGAAAAGGCAGTTAGGCGCTCGGCACGTAGCCGAGGACTTCGTAGGTGTGTTCGGCGTCGTCTTCCGATTTGGGCTCGGTGTAGCGCGCCTCGTGGACTCGGTCCAGTCGGGCGGCGAGGAGCGTCTTGTAGGCGTCCAGAATCGGCACCTCGGTGAGCGGCGCTTCCGGCCCCTCGTCTTGGCCGACGATGTTCGCCATACAGAGCACGCCGTCGGGGGAAAGCAGGCCGGCTACCACGTCGAGAAACCGGTGGAACTCTGGGACGCTCATCGTGTCCCCGAGATAGTAGATGGTCTCGCTCCAGACGATGACGTCGAACTGCTCGTCAAGGGAGTCGAGATACGCGCTCGCCTCGCCGGCGAAGAACGTCGCCCGGTCGCTATCGGTCCGCTCCCGAGCGCGCTCAACGGCAGCCTCGGAGATGTCGATGCCGTGGAGGTCTGCGTCGGGGAAGCGTTCTAAGAGGAGTTCCGAGTGAACGCCCTCGGCGCAGCCGATCTCCAGAATCGACTCCGGCGAGCCGACGTGGCTCTCGACGACGCGGTTCTGGCGGCGGTACTTGCGCTGCTCGTAGGTCGAAGAATCGAAGTCCCACGGGT
Source organism: Haloferax prahovense DSM 18310 (assembly GCF_000336815.1). Lineage (GTDB taxonomy): Archaea > Halobacteriota > Halobacteria > Halobacteriales > Haloferacaceae > Haloferax > Haloferax prahovense. The sequence goes on along the minus strand of NZ_AOLG01000009.1, from coordinate 156,879 downwards.
CCGGTTCGTCGAACTCGTCCTCGAAGTAGTCGGCGTTCCAGCCGTCGTTTGGCACGTTAGTTCACCTCCGTGTCGCTGGTCTCGGCCGGATTGTAAATGCTCTGGATGACCCGAGATTGGAGCGCCGGGTCCTGGAGCCAGAGCTTGCAGAGAGCCCCGTAGGCGAACAGTTGAATCGCCACGAAGAGGATGAGGTCTCGGGCCTCGGGTTCGACGGCGTAGGCGTCGAGTCGGACGAGCCCGTCCCGACCGTACAGCGAGCGCTCGCGGACGGCCTGCTCTGCGGGACCACCGTTCAGCGTGAACGCGATGAGCGGGACCTTCTGGTCGAAGTCCGCAGACTGGAGGACGTTCCAGACGGAAGTTTCGTCGCCGAACAGGACGTCGTTCCACTCGCGGTACGTCGCGGAGCCCTGTTGCGGAATCGCCGTCACGAGGTAGCTCGAACCGCCGTGGAGGACGTTGACCAGGCGGTGGACGATGTTCTGGAGGTTTGTTGCCTCGGCGTGGACGTGGAGGAACTCCGTGAGCTTGAGTTGTGCCTCGTTTCCGAGTCCGCGCTGTGATCCGAGGGCCCCGAAGATGGGGTCGCTCTGGAGGTCGTTGTGTCGCTGTAGCTCTTCGATGGCCGCGAGAATATCGCTTTGGCCGGAGAGGCCGGCGGCGTCGTCGCCCTGTTTGAACTGGCCTTCGACGAACTCGTCGAGCGCCCTGAACCGCGCCTGAAACCGCTGGAGGTCGACGTAGTCGTCGAGGAAGACGACCTGGAGGACGGCGAGCTGGGCGACGAGACTTTTCGTCGCGTAGATGTCGATTCGCTCTTCGACGCTCGGAAGCGGAACGACGTGGTCGGCGCGCTCCGCGAGCGGACTGTCCGGGTCGGTCACGGCGACGACAGTCGCCGGTTGGTTCGAACAGAGGTCGAGTATAGAATCAGTCTTCCCGCTCCGTGAGATGGCGAGGATCGTGTCGTCGGCCGACGAGTGCATCCCGGTGGCTTCGACGCCGCTGCGGACCTGCGACCGGATGCCGCGGTCGCGGAGGCGGTCGGCGAGCCAGTAGCCGACTGACGTCGAGGACCCCTGCCCGGCGATGGTGACGGTGCCGTCGGCGTCGAACACCGGCCGCCGAACCTCCTGTCGGAAGGCGTCGTCGGCGATGGTCTCCCAGACCTGCGCTTCGATGGCCTCGTACACGCCCGTCCGCTCGCCCGTGTCGCGCGCAATCGAACGGAGGTCGTCTTCGAACAGCTTCGGGATGTTGACCGACGCGCTGTCGTCCGTGAGGTTCGCCTTGATGACCGACCGGACGTATTCGGACGTTTTCTTGTTCTTCTGCTGGGCGATCTCGTCCACCTGTCTCTTGACCCGCTTCGAGACGCGGGCCTGGAGTATCTCGTCTTTCGTCATGACCGCCGGTATGTCAAACGGTGAGATAGTTCTTGTCATCGTGTATGTCATACGATTTTGCCCTACTGTATACGCATATAAACTGTATACGAGAGTACAAAAGGCAGCGAGTTATGTCACACGCAATATATTTGTTTACAGTCATACAATCTGTTTGTGTGACGCGAAGACGAAAACGAGAACGTCACGAGAACACTCACAAACCCGATACACAACAGATCACGATGACCAACGATTCAACCCAGTCCAGCAAATCGACGGAATCGGATTCAAATACTCTGACTTCAGACATGAACTCGCGGCTCGGACACGGGTGTACCCACCGGGCGTCCGAAGAGACGGAGCGGCGGCCATCCGTGACGACGGTGGTCGTCCGCGCCACCCTCGCGGCGTTCGTCGTGCTTTCGCTGTTCGCGGTCGCCGTCCCAGTCGTCACGGCCGACGCGGGGCCGGCGGCGCTGTCCGGACCACCGACCGCTTCGGTGAGCGCGGACGAGGCGCTCGACGCCCGTGAAGCGGCGAAAGACAGACTCGCGGAACTCCGCCGCCTCGACGACCGACCGATGGTCTCGGTCGAGGCGAGCACGCTCCAGACGGTCCAGAACCGCATCGAGACGGGGAACCTGAGCTACACGCGAGCGAACTACGACACCGCGGCCGAACACTGGTCGGTCGCGGAGAAGCAGGCGACCGCGGCCCTCGCCCGCGCCTACGCCGAGGGAACCGCGCGGAACCTCAACGCGACGGTCGGCTTCATCGAAAAGCGCGAGGCGAAGGGCTACGCGACGGCCGATACCGCCGACTTCACCGAGCGCGCCGCCGAGCTGCGCGCCCAGAACCCGGAGACGCTCTCGGACCACCGGAAGCGCTACCGAGCGGCGCGGCAGCTGAACAGCGACGCCGAGTCGTCGCTTCCCTCGATGAACGTGGTCCGACTGGCGAACCTGCTGTCACCGACGTGGGTCGCTGGCGGGGTAGTCGTCGTCCTCGGCGCGGTGACGAGCGTCATCGGCTTCGCCCTCGGCCGTCGCGGACAGTCCGAAACGGAGACGAAACGCAAAAAAGGCGAACGCGAGGTCGAGAGGTCCGGACTCAGATAACCACTCACGGAGACACACATGAACCCACTCAACTACGTACGCAACGCGGTTTCGCGGAGCGGCACCGACGAATCGAGCGGCGACGCGGTCATCACCGACGGCGCGGGCGGCGGCGCGGTCGAGGCGAACGCGGCGGCAGACCGACCGAGTGCCGACGTCGACGACCACGACGAGCACAGCGTGGGCGTGTTCTTCCCGCCGAACACGCTCGCGGACGTGGTGCGGCGCGAGTGGATTTCCCGCGCCGAGGAGATGCTCGGAACGTCGATTCCGACGCGGTTCGTCCAGGACGTGCAACTCGGTCGCAACCCGCTTCGAATCGAGGACGTCACGCCGATGCTCGCCCCGGAAGTCGAGCGCGAACTGCTCAGGCTGTCGTACGACGCGGACCACGCGCTGGTCCCGTCGTCGCTCGGAACCGGCTTTCCGGCCTACAAGTTCGTCGACGTCGGCCTCGTCTTCGAGGAGACGGTCGACGTGGTCCTCCCCTCCCACAAGACCGCGGACGGGCTGTACAAGAACCCGCAGAACGCGCTGTTGGCCGGCCTCGGCGTCGCGGTCATGGACGCGCCGGCGATACTCATCGACCACCGGGCGCAGGAGATCGGAATGGACGAGGTGGCACCGGAGCTGGCGAAGTTCCTCGCGGCGACGACCCACACCGACGTGGCGAACCGGTCGTACGGCTACTGGAGCGCCGCGATGACGACGGTCCCGATCGGCGGCCGCGCCGAGATGGACCTCAACCCCGCGATTCAGCGGGCGGCCAACAGCCTCACGCCGTGGCTGTCGGCCGAGCAGTGGGCCCCGTGGGCGATCGAAAACGGAGACATCGAACCCGACGCGACGGTCCCGACGTTGGCCGAACCGGACCTGATGGTCGTCCTCCCCCACGGCGTCACCCTCGGCCAGCACCACAACCTCCGGACGATTCACGCGGACGTGGCAAACGCCCACGTCGTCGGCTTCTGGCCGCTCGACGCGGCGTGGATTCACACCCACGTCCGCCGAGGCGGCGCGGCGTACGTCGACGCGGAGGTCCACGACGAGTCGTCGCCGCTCCGGCAGGTGTGGGAGGCACACACGGCGAAGTTCGGCGTGAGCGACCCCGTCGACCGCTGGGAGCGCTTCTTCGCCGACCACGTCGAGCCGGCGCTCCCGGAGCAGTAAGCCGCACCGCCCGCAGACGACCCACGAACGCGCGTTTTCACCGACCATGACAGACGATATCCAACTCGTAGAACTGAGCGCAGTCATCGAGCCGACCGACGACGACCACGAGCGGGCCGACGAACCGAGCGACAGCGACTCCAGCTCCAGCCGACGCCGCCGCCTCCTTTGGGTCGCACTCGGCGTGACGGCCGCCGTGCTCCTCGGACTGGGCGTGGTCGCGGTCGTCGCTCCGGAATCGGTCGAGGCGGCCATCGCTCCGAACCTCGGTCTCTCGGGGCTGATGCCCGGATTCCGCCCGCGCCTGCGGGCGCTCCGACGGGCCGTTCGGAGGGTGGTCCCGTTCAGGGCGACCCGAGACGAACCACCGGACCGCCAGCCCGAGGGCGCGCCTTCGCTCGATGGGGCGGACGACGCGGACGACGCGAACGCCGAGATGAACCCGGACGGCTCGGGCCTCTCGGACGCGGACGACGCTCGTGGCGCGAGCGACCCGCCGTCGATTTCGGTCAGCCGCCTCTCCGACGAGCGAGACGTGTCCGTCATCGTCGACCACCTCATGCGCGCGGCGGACTCGCGGCCGCTCCCGGACGCGTTCGGCGTCGTCTCGCCCATCAAGCGCCCGCTGGCGTCGACGCTCGAAGGCATCCCGCAGGAACTCGGCGTTCACTGTCGGGACGTGAGTCCCGTTCTCGTCGGGACCGCCAACAACGAGACGACCGTCGAGCGCCTCAGCCGGACGTACGAGCTACTGCTCGTAGTCACCCCGGACCACGAGGCCGTCCTCTCGGACGTGCTCAGATACCTCCCAGCGCTGATTCGAACCGACGGGGTTGCCGGCGTCGGTTCCGTCCGCACCGTGACGCTCCCGGCGACCGAGCGGCCCGGAACCGAACGCGAGAGTCAGGGGACGCTGAAGGCACTCCGCGGACACAAGGGCGAGCCTCGGCACCCGATGGCCCGGACCGAACCGGACTTCATCGCCGCGTCGGCACCGTCCGAGTGGACCGGGCCCGTCCGGTCGGTGCTGTCCGACTACGCGCCGGTCATCGAGGTCGTCGAGTGGGACCGCCCCACGATTCACGTCGCGGGGTTCGTGTTCGCGTCGGCGGTCGACCTCCCCGACCACGTGACCGCGTCGGGCGACGACTCGCCGGGGCACGCGCCGTCCGGTGACTCGTCGTCGTCCGGCGCCGACGGGCGGCCGACCGGAAGCGGCGGGTCGACACCGACGAGAAGTTCGGCCCCCGCTGACGAGTCGACGCCCACCTCGCCGCCCGATTCCGACGGGCCGCCGAGTACCGACTCTTCGCCCGAGTCGTCGGGTGAGGACCCTCCGCAGTCGCCCGATACAGACGAGAAGGCGATGCCCCGCGACGGGACGACACCACAGACCACACCAGACGGCGGCCGCGCGTCGGGCGGGTCCACCCTGCCCCGTTCGTCGCAGTCGCCGCCGCAAACTGGAGGGGATGCGCCCGAGGAAGAGGCACCGCGGACTGGTGCGGAACCAGATGACTCGACGACCGGGGCGAAGCCCGACCAAGACGGACCGAACCGGACGAATCGTGGGTCCGATCCGACCCCGGAAAAAGACGATTCGAGTCCGGACGCTGGTAGTTCGGGTGCCGATTCCGACGACGACCAATCCGACGCAGAGGGTGAGCGAGACACTCGTGGAGCCGAAGCCGACGGCGGCGGCGACGGTGCGGGCGGCGCTGGCGGCGCTCTCGACGCGGGAGACGACGCGCCATCGAGCGAAAGCGCGGCGTCGGACGAATCGCCCCCTGCGTCGGACTCCGCGGAAGCGACGCCCGAGAGCCGGCCGGCCGCCCCAGAGAGCGGAGCGAATCGTTCCTCGACGGGCGGGGCACCGAGCGGTCGGGGTCCGTCCGGTGGCGGGGAGTCCCAGACGGCACCGGAGCCCGAGACGACGCTCCCGGCGGAGTTTCCGGTCCCGGCGGGGACGACCCCGGACGACGGCGCGGGCAGTCCGCCGAGCAGCGGTGGCTCGAAATCGCCTTCGCCGGAACCGACGCCGACCCGGCCCGAGGGGTCGTCAGCGTCGCCGTCGTCGACGCCGGAGACGCCCGCGGACGATATCGACGCCGGCGCGGGAATCGTCCCGTTCGGCGACGCGCCCGCGTCAAGCGACCCCTCGGTCGTCGACGTGACGGAGCACGTGCTGAACGAACTGACGTTTCAGGCCACCGCGACGCCGGGGCGTGAAGTCTACTCGACGGTGTACGCCGACGAGCGCGGCCTGATTCGCCACCACCACGCCATCGACCACCCGGACTTCCTCCGGAGCCGCACGGACTCCATCTCGTTTACCTCGGAGTTCTTCTCGCACCTCCGGCGACTGGCCAGCCTCCACAAGGACATCGACCACCGCCTGGCCGGCGGCGCGCACTCCCATCCGGTGAGCGGGCAACCGCTCCAGAGCGGCGCGGACAAGCGGTTCGTCCGGAAAGTCTGGCGGAACACCCGAAACACCTCGTTCATCGTCGGCGTGACCGAAGGCGAGGGGCCGGACGAGTGGACCATCACGGACGACGGCCGCGAGGTCCGCCGCCAGTCCAACGACCACCTCGTGCGAATCCGCGCCTTCTCGGGGCGAAACGAGCCGAAGCGGATTCGACTCCATCAGAACATGGGTCAGTAGTCGCGCAGAAGGTGTCGAGGAAATATCTATCCTGACACTTTCAAATAAATATATTATTTTGAGTATTTCTCAGCACTGAAGTCGAATATCCGTGGAGTCACCGAAATCACATTAAGAACACCTAAAGCTGAAGAATACGGCCATATCGGATACTTAGTAACCGAAATATTCGTATTCAACGTCAGAGAAAGAGAAAATCGGCGTAAAGCGATGTATTGAACGGTCTAACTCGATAGTAGGGTGCGCACCCAACAGGTGAAAATTCAGAAAACGCTGTCTTGGTGACTCAGAACTATCTATTCTCAGTACATAATCTAATTCTGTTAAAATGGATGCGAACGGATTTGGAACTGTGTGTTCGCACGTGCGCCGAACGACGCCACTGGTCGATTCAACCGATTCAGTACGACAGCGTCCACTCGCGGTCGATGAGCCAGGCGTCGAGCTTTCCGAGCGGGTCCTCGTCGACGTGCGTGCCGTGACTCACGAGGACCCGTTCGATGTCGTAGTCGAACAGTTTGACGAGGTTTCGCTCGGCTTCCTCGTGGCTCAGGTCGTTGAACTGCGCCGCGGGCGGGACGAGGAACCCCGGCGGGAGCCCGCGACGGTCCGACCCCTCCAAGACGTCACCGGCGATGAAGACGCCCTCGTCTTCCAAGAGCAGACCGCTGTTCGCGACCGTGTGCCCCGGGACCTGTACGATTCGAATCCCGCCGTCGAGCACGTCGTCGTGGCGGAAGTGCCGGTCGGCCTCGACGTCGAGCGCGTCGTAAAAACCCTTCGCGCCGCCGGGGACGAGGAGTTCGGGGTCGAACGCGTCTACCACGGCGGGCGTCCCGCCGAAGTGTCCCTCGTCGCCGTGGGTGATGACGAGTCGGTCGACGCCGCCGAACGTCGAGTCTAACACGGACACCAACTCGTCGCCGTCGTCCGGAAACGCGGCGTCGACCAGCGTGGTCGTTCCGGACGGTCGGTCTTCGAGGACGAACACGCGGACGTGGTCGAACTGTACCGTGTACACTCCGTCTGCGACTGCTGTTACCGTCATGTACGGTCGAGGCTACGGGGGATTGCGATAAAAAAAGGGACGCGCGTTCTCAGGGGCGTGTAACGGGTGTACGTGAAACGGCCCCGAGCGTCGGCGGCCCGCGGAGCGGACGTCCCGGAAAACGACTATTCCTCCGCGGCGAGCGTCGAGACGACCGGGCACGACGCGTTCAGGAGAATCGACTGAGCGACGCTTCCGAACAGCATCTTTCCCGTACGCGAGCGGCGTCGCGGGCTCACCACGATGTAGCTCGCGTCCTGTTCGTCGGCGTACTCGGTGACCTCGTCGGCCGGGTCGCCGACGAGTCCCACCGTCTCGTACGGGACGGACAGTCCCGACACGGCGTCTTCGGCCATCTCGGCGGCGGCGGACCGAATCTCCGCCATGTCCTTCGGCTTCTCGGCCTGCGCGCTCGTCAGCCCGAGGTCGACGAACTCCGAGCGGGTCAACGCGTGGACGACGTGGACCGGTTCGTCGAACGCCGCCGCCAGCGATGCGGCTTCCGCGACAACGTGTGATGAGCGACCTGACCGGTCAACTGCTGCAACAACGACCATATCAGCGTGTACCACGGAGAGATATAATATCGTTTCGCCGAATCTCGTTCGGAGCAACCGCGTCGACGCGGCTCGCGGTCCCGACGGTCGTCCTCCGCGCACGGGTTCGTCCGGCGAGCAGTATCTGATTTCAACGATGTCGTAATACGGGTCGGAATCGACGAGTTTCGTTACAGTTGTACTGCTGTAATTTCGATGCCGGACGGGAGAAAAATACCCCTGTATTTCAACATCCTCAAAACTGAGGGCGGGCCGACCGGTACGCTCCGCTCTCGACGAAGGTACGACAGAGAAATGCGGAAGCGAGCGGGCCGAAACGCTGCCAGCCGCGGCAGGGGCTCAGCGAGGCGACGGGAGCACAGAGCGGTTCGTGGACAGTCGGCGACGCGAGATGGCGCTCGACGGAACGCGCGTGCCGTGAGAAAAGAGGACGAGGTCTGAACGCGGTGCTACGCGCGAATCGAGCGCACGGCGGGCAGCGCGATCGCGCCCAGGCCGAGCAGGATGATGACGAGGGCGATGGGGCTCGTGAGGAAGATGCTCGGCGAGCCGCCCGAGAGGACGAGCGACCGACGGAGGTTCTCCTCCGCGATGGGGGCGAGGATGAGCCCGAGCACCATGGGTGCCAGCGGGTACCCCCGGAGCCGCATCGCGTACCCTAACACGCCCGCGCCGAGCATAATCCACGCGTCGAAGACGTTGCCGCGGAGGGCGATGGCTCCGATGACACACAGCACGAGGATGACGGGCCAGATATGGGACTTCGGGATGTTGATGAGGCGCGCCCAGTAGTTCGCGCCGAGCAGGCCGAAGATGAGGATGAACACGTAGATGAGGAGGAACCCGACGAAGATGGTGTACAGCAACACCGGCTCTTCTTGGTACAGGCCCGGCCCGGGGTTCACGTCGTGGACCAACAGCGCGCCGATGAGGATGGCGGAGACGGAGTCACCCGGGATACCGAGCGTCAGCGTCGGAATCAGCGCGCCGCCGGTGCTCGCGTTGTTCCCGGACTCGGCGGCCGCGACGCCGCGGACGTTCCCCTCGCCGAACGACGGGATACTGTCTTTGAGCCAGCGGGTGGCCTCGTTGTACGTGATGAACGCGGCGATGTCGCCGCCAGCGCCGGGAATCGCGCCGATGAACGACCCGAGAACGCCCGAACCGACGCTGACCGGTGCGATGGACCGCAGGTCAGAAAGCGAGGGGAACACGCCGGAAATCTCCTGGTCGACGCGGTCGTTCCCGCTGTTGATGCCCTGCGAGTACTTGCGGAGTCCCTCGGCGATGCCGAAGAGACCGATCATGACGGCGATGAACTCGACGCCCGTGAGCAGTTCGGGGATGTCGAAGGTAAAGCGGTGGAAGCCGGTCACGGGGTCGATACCTACCGTCGCGACGAGCATCCCGAGCAGGCCCGAGACCATCCCCTTCGTGAGCGAGTCGCCGCTCACGCTGGCGATGATTGTCAATCCGAAGAAGGCGAGCGCGAAGAACTCCGGCGACCGGAACCGGAGGGCGGCGTCGGCGATGACCGGCGAGAAGAACATCAGCGCGAAGACGCTGATGACGCCGCCGACGAACGACGCGATGGTGCTCACGCGAATCGCGCGGCCCGCCTCGCCCTTCTGGGAGAGCGGGTGGCCGTCGAAGATGGTCGCCGCCGCCGACGGGGTGCCCGGCGTGCGGATGAGAATCGCCGGAATCGACCCCGCGTAGACCGCGCCGCCGTAGATGCCCAACAGGAGAATCATTCCCTGACTCGGCTCCATCGTGAAGGTAAACGACAGCAGGACCGCGATGGTCATCGTCGCGGTCATCCCCGGAATCGACCCCATGAGGATGCCGAGGAAGATACCCCCGACCATCAGCAGGAGGACGAACGGGTCGGCGAGGTTGACGAGCGCCTGCGAAATGTACTCAAGCACCATCAGAACGTCACCACCAGCGGGAGCTGCGGCAGCAGCCGCGACACCGGGATGACGCCCTCAGGCAGGCGCACGAGGAAAATCCGGCCGAAGATGTAGAATAGCGCGACCGGGAATCCGATCGACAGCGCCACGACGAGGAGCTTCGAGCGGATGTCCGAGTAGTAGAGGACGACCGGCATGAACAGCATGGTCGACACGAGGAACCCGAGAGCCGGCATCAACAGGACGTACCCGACGAGGAAGGCCGCGACGACGGCGGCGGGTCCGAAGTCGAACTCCGACATTTCGAGTTCCGTGTCGGAGCCCGTCAGCACGTCGATAGCGGCGAAGAAGATGATGCCGACCGACACTGCAATCGGGAAGAACGACGGCCCGACGCCGTCGCCCGACGGGAACTGGCTCGCAAAGAAAATGACGACGACCGAAAACAGGATAAACAGGACTGACAGCGGACTTGAACGAACACTCTCCAAGCCGATTCTATCAAGGACGGCCCCGACTTTCTGAATCACCATTATTTTTTCTGCCTCGTGGTATGATACCAAGCAATCGTTCGTAATAAACATATTGGTCTTTACGAGCCCGTTCGGGGCTGAAAGTCACGATTTCGACACGAACGCCGCAGGCGGCCGAGTCGATTGTCCAGTCGAGCCTCGGGCTGGCCGTCGAGAGTGGGCGACTGCACAACGAGAGAGGTTGCGACGGCCGGCCGGTACGTTCACCGGTTCGACATGTCTACGGGCGACAACGCCGCGTTTCGCGGCCACCGATAGAATTAACCAGCGTTGCGAACTACCGTTCCACCGGAATGAGTGTTAGCAACGTCACCGAGGGTATCGACCAGATTCAGTTCGAACACGTCCGGGTGCTCGTGTTGAAGGACACGCCGACGGGGAAGACGACGCTCGTGGACACCGGCTTCGACGAGGACGGCGACGAACTCGTCGAGCATCTGGAACGGGAGTACGGCGGCGTCGACCGCGTCATCATCACCCACGGCGACCACGGCCACCACGGCGGTCTCCCGTCGGTGATGGAGGCGTTCGACCCCGAACTCCTCGCGTCGGCCAACGAGTCGAAGCTCCACGAGGCCATCGACTACGAGCCGGACGTGGCGTTCACCGACGGCGACGTGCTCGACGGAAACGTCCGCGTCATCGAGGTGCCGGGCCACACGAAGGCGACCTCGGCGCTCCTGCTCGAAGACCGCGGCATCCTCATCTCCGGGGACGCCCTCGACGGGGCCGACCGCGCGGGCCTCCCGGCGGGCTACCTCCTCCCGCCGCCGGCGCTGTTCAACGACGACCACGAAGCCGCCGAAATCAACCTCTACGACTTGCTCCAGTACGACTTCGAGACGCTGCTCGTCTTCCACGGCTCGCACGTCTTCGAGGACCCGAGGGGCAAACTCGACGACTTCCTCGTCGAGCGCGAGTGGGACCCACGTCCGGAGTGACCCCGACCCGCCGAACCGAGCGGCGTTGACGGCGTCACAGTCCTCGATAGCCGACTCCGCGGCATGCTTTTCCGACCGTCGACCCCGAGCGGCCGCGCCGTAAACGGCGTCCGATCGAGACACGAACGAACGGAGTAGTGAGCGACCTGCGTCTGAGAAAAACCGCGGTCGAGAGATGAATCGCTGAGGAGAGTCGGATACGAACGAGACGGAACTGGTCGGTCAGTCTCGAAGGACCGAAACGTCGAACACCGGCTTGCAGGTCTCGCCGGCCAGGAACGCCTCGAAGGCGTCTTCGGATTCGGTGAGTCGGAACCGGTCGTCGAGGAACGTGGCGTGGTCCACGTCGCCCGAGCCGATGAGCCGGAACGCCCGCTCGAAGTCCTCGTAGGTCGCGCCGTAGGTACACTGGAGGTCGACCTCGGCGCGGACGAGCGGCGTGAACTCCATCGTGGTCTCGCCGGTCTGGCCGACGAGGACGATTTGACCGCCCTTGCGGACCTGCTCGACCGCCATCGGCAGTCCCGACGGGTGGCCCGTCGTGTCGAACACCACGTCGAAGCCGACGCCGCCGGTCAGGTCACGCTGGGTGGCGGTCAGGTCGTCTTTCTCGATGTTGACCGCGGGGTAGCCGAGTTCCTCCGCGAGCGGCAGTCGGTAGTTCGTGTCTCGACCGACGCCCGCGACGACGACCTCCGCGCCCTGCGAGGCGGCCACCTGCGCGCAGAGCAACCCGATGGGACCGGGGCCGGCGACGAGCACTCGGTCGCCCGCCTCGACGCGGGAGTTCCGAAGGACCGCGCGCGTGCAAATCGCCGTCGGCTCGACGAGCGCCGCGTGCTTCGGGTCGACGTTCGAGGGTACCGACTGGAGCGCCGACTCGGGAACGGCGATGTACTCGGCGTACGCGCCGTCGTGGTCGATACCGGTCAGTTCTGCGTCCTGACAGATACTCTCCTCGCCGATTTGGCACTGGAAACACTCGCCGCAGCCCCGAATCGGCCGTTCGACCACGCGCTCACCGACGGAAAACCGGGTTGCGTCGTCGCCGCGCTCGACCACGCGACCGGTGTACTCGTGACCGATGATGGTCGGCATGGTCATCCGCTCGAAGGCGGACTTGAACTTGTAGATTCCCGCGTCGCTCCCGCAGAGCCCGGCGTAGTCGATTTCGATGAGGACCTCGTCCGACGCCGGTTCGGGTGTCTCGACGTCGACGAGTTCCATAGCTCCGGGCTCTCGGCTCGTTTTGGCTAACCCGCGCATACATCTCCTTGAATACCGCCGGGGTATAAATCTACGCTCTTGGGGGAGAAGCTTGCGGGCGGAAGCCGGTCCAGACGTACGCGAGCGTCCCGCCACGCGCCCGCTCGCCTCGGCGCTCGCGGGCGCATAGAAGCGAAGTACTGCGCCGACTCCGCTGGCTCCGCGTCATATTCAGAGGGACCGCAATGCTTATTGTATGGATTGTTCAAACATTCGGGTACAATGGGAGACGATACCATTAGCAATCGGAGTGGACGCAGCGCGCTGAACAGACGGAACTTCATCAAGGCAGCCGGCGTCGGCGGCGTGGCGCTATCTGCCGGTTGTCTCGGCAGTCTCTCCGGACAGCAGGAGTGGCCCTCTCGGCCGGTCGAAGTCATCTCCCCGTGGTCGGCCGGAGGCGGGGCCGACCGGACCAGCCGCGCGGTCGCCGACGCGGCCGAGAACCACACCGAGGTCTCGTGGAACGTCAGCAACCAGACCGGCGGCTCCGGCTCGGTCGGGATGAACGCGGCGGCCAACGCCGAGCCCGACGGGCACACTATCGGCTGTACGGCCCCCGAAATCGCGCTGTTCGAGCACCTCGGTATCGCCGACCTCAGCCCCGAAGACATCACGCCCATCATGCAGTACACCGAGTTCCCCGCGGCGCTCGTCGTCAGCGAGGACGCCGAGTTCTCCACGCTCGACGAGTGGATCAACTACGGGAAGGACAACACCCTGCAGATGGCGAACTCCGGCTTCGGCTCGTCGTGGCACATGGCCGCGGCGGGTATCGCCAGCGAGGCCGGCGTCAACGTCGAACACATCTCCTACGAGGGTGCCGCGCCGGCCATGACGGCCGTCGTGAACGGCGAGGTGGACTGTACCGCGGTCGGCGCGGCGGAAGTCGCCCCGCAGGTCCAAGACGGCGGGCTGACCGCCCTCGGCGTGGCGTTCGACCAGCAGGTCGACGCGCTCCCGAACACGCCGACGCTCGCCAACCAGGGCCTCGACATCTCCATCGGCTCGTGGCTCGCGCACTTCGCGCCCGCCGGCATCGACGACGAGCTGAAGCAGGAGCTCGCCGACGTGTACAGCGCCGTCTACGAGGACGACTCGTTCGTGGAGTTCATGGAGAACAACGACTTCATCCGCGTCGAACGGGGTCCCGACGAGCTTCAGGACTTCCTCGACCAGCAGTACGAGTTCTACGGCAACCTCGTCGACGAACTCGGCATCGAAAAGCAGTAACGCCGCAGTCGAATTCCGAGCCCCGCGACCGACTGACTCCCTACGCGACACGTACCTGCGCCCTTCTCCCTTTCGGACCCGCGTCACCGCGAGCGACGGCCGTTCCGACCGGACCGGACCCGCGGCACGCGGCGCGAACCGCACGTTCGACCGACCGATAGTTTAACGTGAATCGTCCGCATCAGGTCCGGTATGCACACGATAGAGCCCGACGTAGAGCGACCGGACCGCGAACTCGTCGAGGCGTTCGAAGAGATTCCGAGCACCATCGTCTCCGACGTGACCGGCAACATCGGACTGACCATGGACGCCGGCCTCCGGCCCGCCTACGAGGGCGTCGAGATGGCGGGCACCGCGGTCACGGTGAAGGCCGCCCCGGGCGACAATCTCATCATCCACAAGGCGATCACGCTGACCGAGCCCGGCGACGTGCTGATTATCGACTGCGACGGCTACACCGACACCGGCCACGTCGGCGAACTGATGTGTACCTCCTGTCAGGCGAACGGCCTCGCCGGGCTGGTCATCGACGGCGCGTACCGCGACAGCCGGGAAATCGCCGAGATGGAGTTCCCGGTGTACGGCCGCGGCGTCAACCCGCAGGGACCGCTCAAGCAGGACCCCGGCTCCATCAACGTCACCGTCTCCGTCGGCGGCGTGAGCGTCGACCCCGGCGACATCGTCATCGGCGACGACGACGGACTGGCGGTCATCCCCCGCGAGGGGGCCGAAGAAGTCCTCGAACGCGCCCACGAGAAGCTCAGCGCCGAAGACTCCGTCCGCGAGGAAGTACTGGACGGCGAGTACCTCTACGAACTCAACGGCTACGACGAACTGTTCGAGAACCTGACCATCGTCGGTCCCGAAGACTCGATTCAGTAACGTCACCGAAGACGCGGCGGACAGCGACCGCGACTGACCCGCGACGTCCGCATCTCGACTGGCATGCCATCCGGCGACCCGCGTTTTTTGCGAGCACCCGACCCGTAGCGAGCGACGCCTCGGCCCGTGACCCCGGTGACCGAAGCGTTCGCCACCTCGAAATCCAACATCGTTGAAACGAATCGGTGCTATTAGGGACGCGGTGGCCAATTGTCGAATCATGACGAACTCCACCGGGTCGGGCTCGCGGCGGATACAGAGCGTCGAACAGGCGTTCGACATCATTCGGTACCTCCGCGAAGTCGACGGCGCGACGCTGTCGGAGACCGCCGAGGACATGGAGATGCCGGTCAGCACGGCGCACATCCACCTGGCGACGCTCGTGGACACCGACTACGTCGTCAAGGTCGGAAGCGAGTACCGCTGTAGTCTCCGCTTTCTCGAGATGGGCGGGGCGATGCGCGACGGGATGGCGCTGTACCGGGTCGCCAAGCCGGAACTCGACGAGCTGAAAGAACAGACCGGCGAGCACACCAACGTGACGGTCGAGCAAAACGGGTTCGCCGTTCAGCTCTACAAGGCCCAGAGCCCGGAGTCCATCGACGACGACGCGCCGCTCGGCGACCACCTCTACCTCCACTCGACGGCGACGGGGAAGGCGATGCTCGCGGAGCGCTCGCGGGACGAGGTCGACCGAATCGTCGACCGCCGCGGTCTCCCCGCCCTGACCGACGACACCATCACCGACCGCGGGGCGCTCCACGAGGAACTCGCGGCGATTCGCGACCGAGGTTACTCCATCAACCGCGGCGAACACTACCCCGGCGTCTGCGCCGTCGGAACCGCCATCGTCTCCGAACCGGACGACGCCGTCGGCGCGATAAGCATCAGCGGTCCGATGAGCCGCATGGAGCCCGAGCGCATCGAGGAGGAACTCGCCCCGTCGCTTCTGAACAAGAAGAACATCATCGAGCTGAAAATAAAGCAGTACTGAGCGGGCGGCCTCACCGCCGTCGGCCGTGGCCGTCGCTCTCGGAGTCGGTCTCTCGTCGGCTCACTCGGGCGGGCTGTCCCACTCGGAGCCGTCGTCGGCCGGTTCGTAGTCGAGGACCGCCTTCGCGTGGTCGATATCGAACCAGCGGGCCTTGTTGCCGCTCACCGCGTAGAACGTGTCGTAGGTGACCGACTCGTCTTCGAGGCAGCATTCGAGCAGGTGCGCGAAGTCCCGCTGGGAGGTCCACGTCGCTTTGAGCCGCTTGACCATCTCCTCGTACTCGGGGCTGCCGCGCTCCCACGAACCGGTCTGGGACTGGTCCCACACCTCGCCCTCCTCGACTTTGTGCTCGTCGCCGCGGTCGACGCCGCGCTCCGCGTCACCGTAGGGATGGTCGTACC
Source organism: Haloferax prahovense DSM 18310 (assembly GCF_000336815.1). GTDB lineage: Archaea > Halobacteriota > Halobacteria > Halobacteriales > Haloferacaceae > Haloferax > Haloferax prahovense. The sequence continues at coordinate 140,767 of NZ_AOLG01000009.1, read as the reverse complement.
GCTCGGTCCGGACGCTCGAGATGCGAATCGAGTAGACCTGGCTCGGCGCGCCGTCGCGGCGGGCGTGCGTCCGGCAGATGTGCTCGCCGAACACCTTCGAGGCCCCGTAGTAGCCGTCCGGCTTCGGGAGCGTCTCGTGGGTGAGCCGGAAGGGGTCGTACCTGCTGGGGTAGTCTTCCTCGTAGAGGTCGGGCGCGAGGTCCTCTTCGTACAGCCCCATCACGCGCTGGGAGGAGGCGTAGATGAGCTTCTCGACGCCGGCGTCTTCCATCGCCGTGAGGACGTTGTACGTGCCCGTGATGTTTGGCTCGATGATGTCCTCGAAGGACGCGCCCGCGTCGGACTGCGCGGCGAGGTGGATGACGGCGTCCTGCCCGTCGAACGCCGGGCGAATCGCCTCGTAGTCCGCGATGTCGGCGACAAACGTCTCGTACTCCGGATGTTCGGTCCGGTCGAGATACGTGAACTCGTACTCGTCTCGTTCCGCGAGGTGGTTGAGAATCGCTTCGCCCGCCTCACCGAACGGACCCGTGACTAGGACTTGCTGCGTAACCATCGTTACTGAGGGATACGGAACTCCCCGATTTAAATCTTGGTGGCGTCGGTAAGTTCAGCCCGGCCGAACGAGCGACGATTGGATCCATCTCCTTTCGACATCGTTGAAACAAATTCGGGCTGTAAGACCATGATAATTACAGACATAAGATTGTAATCTATCGCGGGCAAACGGCGTCGTTTCCCGAGATTTCGCGGCTCTCGCGTCGTTACAACATTGTAGAAACGGCGGTGTCAGCGACTGCAACTGGAGTTTCACGGGGACGACAGGAGTCGCCGCGGAGCACTCTCGAGGGAACTACTTTTATACCAGTGCTTGGTATCAAATCTCATGGGTGCGGACGCATACGCGTTAGCCGGAGTGACCGACACGCTGACCGAAGCGACGGCCGCGGAGGGCATCGCGGACTACGTCGAGTTCCGGATGGACGGGGCGGACCGCCCGCTCGCCGCGCTCGGCGAGTACGAGGAAGCACTCCCGCTCGTCGTCTCCAACCGGCCGGAGTGGGCCGGCGGCACCGCCGGTGAGTCCGAGCGACTGGAGACGCTCGCGGCCGCCGCCGCGGTCGACGCCGTCGAGATGGTCGACGTGGAACTGCGGACGATTCGCGAGTGCGAGTGGCTTCGGGACGAACTGCGCGGACACGACGTCGAACTGGTCGTCTCTCACTACGACCGCCGCGAGACACCTCAGAAATCAGAACTAAACAGAATCATATCAGAGTGTAATACGTACGGGGACGTGGTGAAACTCGTCGTGTTCGCCGAGGAGAGGACGGACTCGCTCTCGCTGTTGCAGTCGTTCAACGCCGCCTCCGAGAGGGGAGTGCGAGTCACCGGATACGCGTTGGGGGATATCGGTCGGCACACTCGCGTTATCGGCGTTTTTTACGGTGCGTCCATCGCCTACGCGCCCGTCGTCAGCGACGAGCGCGGCCCGAACGACATCGACCTCAGAAAACTGTCAAACCTGCTTGACTGGGTCGCTTCCGCGCGCTGAGGCCGTACTTCCGGTGTCGAACACGTGGACACGGACACGCACCGAAGCGACCGGCCTGCCCGGAAAACAGTCCGCGACATCCGGGACCGCAGGGTGAGCGCTTCGAAGACGACGGGCCGGAAGGTTCGAATTAGTATCAGAAATAATGTATTCAAAATTTTTCGAGAGGTTTGGTATGGCTCGCTCGCTCGACCGCGCGTAGTCCAGCTATCATCTGGCTCCGCACAACTGAGCGGGCAGTCCCGAGCGCACGCACGCCCTCGGTGTACCTGTACCCAGCACCGACGACCACCTCCGCCGGTCCCGACTCGGGTCAACAGCGAATGGCCGACGATGAGCGACGAACACCGAAGATGTCTCGGGAGCATTCAAACCCGCGCCGATAGAGCGTCGGCTCACGCCGATTATTCTGGATGAACATTCCGGAGAATCCCCCGAAAACGGCGTCTCTCACCGCCTACGAGGAGGTGAGAACTCTTGCACCGACAGCTAACATTTATACGCGGCGGAGTGATAGGCGTTCACATGAAAATCGACGAGTCTGCGCTGGCGGCAACAACAAACGACCTCACACGAGAGGTCGACGCACGAGGGGTGGCAGACCTCATCGAATTCCGGATGGACAAGGCGGACGACCCGCTCGAACAACTCGCCGCGTACGACGGCGAACTCCCGATAATCGCGACTAACCGCGCTCGCTGGTTCGGAGGAAAGGCCAGCGACGCCGGACGGCTGGACGACCTCTTTTCCGCATCTCGATTCGACGCCGTGGAGTTCGTCGACATCGAACTCGAGACCGTTCGCGCCAAAGGGTGGTTGGCCCACGAGTTCCGCGAGAACGACGTCCAGCTCATCATCTCGCACCACGACTTCGACGAGACGCCCGACCGCGAGGTCCTCGACGCCATCATCGAACAGTGCGCGGAGTTCGGCGACATCGCGAAGGTGGCGGTCTTCCCCCAGAACCAAGGTGACACGCTCACCCTCCTCGAGGCCGTCAACGACGCGACCAACCGCGGCATCGACGTGGCCGGCATCTCCATGGGCGAAATCGGGAGCCACACGCGGGTCATCGGCCACCTCTACGGGTCGAAGCTCGGATACGCGCCCCTGCTCGCGGACGACAACGACTACGCACCCGGGCAGATTCCGCTCGAAAAGCTCGCTTCGCTCATCGAACTCACGAAAAACGAGCGCGTCGACGGGCAGGTCATCGACACGCTCCGGAGCGAAGTGTCGGTGCCGAAGGAACTGACGCTCTCGGACTGACGCCGGAAAACCCGAGGGCCGTCCGCCGTCAACAGACTCGTTTCATCTCTTTTCGCCGCGAACTCGTCGCTCGACGTCAGTCGGCGAGTCGCTCGACGTCTGTCAGCACCGCGCTCGCCGTCTCGGGACCGCCGGCGCCTCGGCCGGTGATACCCAGTCGACCGCAGTAGTCGGCTTCGATTTGAACGGCGTTTTCCGTCCCTGACGGGGCGACAGCCCCGTTTTCAGGTACCAGTCGCGGGCCGACACGGACCGCGCCGTCCGCGACCTCGACGATGAGTCGAATCGTCTGGCCGTCTTCCTGTGCCAGGTCGAGCATACTCCCCGAGAGCTCCTGAATCCCCTCGACTTCGGCGTCATCGAGCGTGAACTCCGTCTCACCGTCGGAGAGGACGTTGGCGACGATGACACCCTTGAGGGCCGTGTCCGTCCCGTCGACGTCGAACGTCGGGTCCGCCTCGGCGACGCCGAGGTCCTGGGCCTCCGCGAGCACGTGCTCGTAGTCGAGTCCCTCGGCGGCCATCCGCGAGAGGATGAAGTTCGCCGTCCCGTTCAGCACGCCGTAAACCGCCGACACCCGCGACGGACCCACGTCCTCGATAGTCGAGAGGATGGGAAGCGCGCCGCCGACGGTCGCGCCGAATCGGACGATTCCCTCGCTTTCGGCTTCGAGCGCGCGCAGGTCGGCGTACCGTTCAGCCACGGGCCCTTTGTTCGCGAGCACGACGTGCCGGTCGTCGGCCAGCGCCCGCTCGACGTGCGAGAACCCGGGCTCGGCGTCGCCCAGCGTCGTCGGCGTCGCCTCCACCAACACGTCGTAGTCTGCGTCGAACACCGCACCGGGGTCCGCCTCGCCGACCACGCCGTCGTCTCGTTTCTTCGAGCGCACCGCGTCGGCGTCGAGGCCGTCGGCGTCGACGGCGGCGCTCTCGGAGTCCGCGAACGCGGTCACGACGTGGCCGTGCTCCGCGGCCAGTTCGACGACGGCACTCCCGACCGCACCGGCGCCGAGGACACAGAGCCTCACGCGCGACCCCCCACGGTCAGCGGCTCGACGAGTTGCAGGTCCTTTTCGTCGGCGATTTCTCGCATCGCGGCGAGGACCTCTTCAGTCGCCCCCGACGCGGCGGCCAACTGGAAGCGGGCGCTGGAGACGTCGATGGAGCCGGCGGGCGCGGACAGCGAGATGTCGGTGACCGTCGCGTTCCGCGTCGCCTCGATCTGCGTCAGCGTGTCGGAGAGGTCCGTCTCGATGAGGTGACCCGAGAGGATGATGGTCAGGCGCTCGCTGTAGCGCTCGGTTCCGGCCTGAATGACGTTGATGCCGGCGTCGCTCAGGCCCTCGACGATGTTGTCGAAGCGGTCGGGAGTCGCCTCAATATCGACCTCCACCGGGATGTAACCGCGCGGGGTGACGTTGCCGCGCTCGTGGAAAATCGAGAGGAGGTTCCCTCCGTGTTCGGCGATGGGCTGCAGCGAGCGCAGGAGTTCGCCGGGTTCGTCGACGAGTTCGAGCCGGAGCGTGTACGCTTGGACGTCGTTGTGCACCTCACTCATCCGTACAACACCGTACCAACGTGTCGTTCATTGTCGGGAGTCGAGCGAGCACACCCATATACGTATTGCGTTCGAACGGCTCGGACGCCGACCGCGGACGCGGCCGTCGTCCCGCCTGCTGTGAGAGAGTCATCACTGAGGGTTCGCCGTACGCGCGTCGGCCCGAAATGTACTCAGGTTCGCTACAAAGATTACCGCACCGAGGCGACGATTGGGTCCGAGGTAGAACGCAAATATCATACAATACTCTTCATCGAGACAGCACCGGCCACGAGCGATTTCTGAGATAGTATTCGATGATCGACACATATTAGTAGCTATTCAACTGATTCTCAATAGCTATCAGAATATTTCAGAAGATAGTGTTCGAGTATATCTTATCGGATTAGTTCTCAGATTATCCACACCACCGTTTGTGTATGTTATAAACATAACTATCTCCCCGAACTACACGATTCTAAACAAACAATAGTTAACAGACCACACAGCGTAGATACAGTCGTATCCACCGCCGGCGGCGAGCGAGAACGCGGCCGCACGCGGACGGATACGAGAGGGGAAATTCAGAATGGCATCAGCAAGCACACCGACACCGACGCCGACGGGGAACGAGCGAATCGCCCGACGCTTCCCGGAGGAAGTCGCGAGCGAGGGGAACATCGGGCTCATCGACGAGATTTGTGCCGAGGACATCCTCGACCACAGCCCGCTCGGAGAGGTTCAGGGGCGCGACGAACTCAAAGCGCAGATTTCGGGGCTCCGAGAGTCCTTTTCGGATTTCTCGGCCACGGTCGAAGACGCGATTACGGAGGGCGACACGGTCGCCATGCGCGTCACGCTCCGCGGGACGCACGACGGCGCGTTCATGGGCATCGAACCCACCGGGAAGACGGTCGAGGTCGGCAACATGGTGTTCAGCCGTATCGAAGACGACATGATAGTCGAGCGGTGGGTCCAACCGGACATGCTCGGCATGCTCACGCAACTCGGCGCTGTCGAACTACCTGAGGCGTGACCTGAACAGAGACCGATACTTTTTGTGCGACGGACGCGCCGCTCAGCGACTGAGAAGGAAGTACGGGCGACCGGGCACCCGCCCGCACTCCACGGACACTGGGGAAAAACTCCCCTGTATACGCAACCCAAGTGCAGGTATGTACCTGCAGTAGACGCCTACAACGTCCTCGGTTAAAACATTTTTCAAGTGTCATATGCGACGTGTGGACAGCAATCACCCCTCGGCGACCGGCGAGTCAGCCGTCGAACGCCGAGAGCCGGCGGCGTTCCTGTGCGAGGATTCGCTCCCAGTAGTCGAACAGGACGCTGTCGAGGTCGTACACGTCGGCGATGCGACGGACCCACTCGTCGTCCGAAAACAGCAGTCGCTGGAAGGTCCGCACGTCGGGGTCGAGTTCGGTCCGCCGGCCGGTGTAGTAGGCGACGGTCTGCTCGCGGGTCCGCTCGACCAACAGCGGCGGGACGAAGATGCCCGACTCGCGGGCGACGTAGGTGAACCACTCTAGATGGAGAATCGCGTCGGCGAGGACGAACCGCTCGGCGAAGCCGTCGACGTACGCCGTCGCGGGGCGACCGTCGACGTACACGTCGTCCGGGCGGGAAAACCGTGGCACCGACAGGTGCGGGAGGTCGTCGGCGTAGCGCTCGGCGACCCGCCGAAGCCGGAAGTCGGCGTAGGCACAGGGGGCCGCGAGGCCGAGTTCGTACCACAGCGGCATCCACTGACAGAACGGGTCGCAGAACACCGCGTCGGCCAGCAGGTCGGCGGCGACAGAACGGGCGAGGTCCGGTGGGAGGTCGGTCCGCCCCGCCCGCATGGCGTCCGTCGCGCGGACCACCCGCGACTCGAAATCGCCGACGCGGAGCCCCATGCCTGCGGCCACGTCGTGGACGTACTCGGCACCGATTCGGTACCAGTCCGCGAAGTCGGCGGGCCGGCGGAGTCGAAGGAGACGCAGAACGGTCACAGGAGAACTACGGACGACGGCGGTTTGGCTCTATCCCCGTGTGGGCGAGGCGAGGACGACACCTACCGTCGGTCGAACGAGAGCGCGAGCGGCGTCGCGTTGGTCAGGTTGTCGCTGACCGGGCAGCGCGATTCCACGGCGGCGAGCCACGCGTCGATGGTCTCTTCGTCGGCGTCCACGTCGGCGGTGACCGCGACGCGAATCTCCTCGTAGCCGGCGCGGCCGTCGTCGCGCTTGCCGATGAACTTCGCGGGGTTCAGGTCGCCCTCGATGGAGATTTCGAGGTCTCGTACGTCGAGGTCCATCTCGCGGGCGACCACGTGCCCCGTGACGTTCAGACAGCCGGCGAGCGCCCCGAGGACGTACTCGACGGGGTTCGGCCCGGCGTTCGCCCCACCGAGCGATTCGGGCTCGTCGACGACGAACTCGAAGCCGCGGGTGGAGACGCGGGTCTCGGTCGGGGAGTCCGCGCGGGCGCTGACGTCGAAGGTGAGTTGTTGGGGTTTCTCTGCGGACATAGCCGTACAGACGTGCACGCGGTCGATAACACCAGTCGGCGGTTCTCAGCCCTCGGGAAGCGTGTTAGCGGCTGTCTGTCCCGGGTTCTATCGCGGCCGAGTCGCGCGCGTCGTCCGCCAGCACGTCGTCGAGTCCCCACTCCGACGCCCTCGCGCGAGCCTCCTCGCGGGCCTCGGACCGAATCTCCTCGATTGCGTCGGCGTCGGCGAGGAACGCTTCGACCGCGCTCTGGTCGCGGCCCTCGTCGCGGCGGGCGGCGGGGGCGGCGTCGACGGTCTGTTCTGCCAACCGCTCGTCGCCGGCGAGGACGCGGGCCGGATCGCCCGGCGGGATGCGGAACGCCTCGACCTCGTGGGCGTCCGCGAGGGCCGCGGTGTCGACGGCGTGGACCGCGGCGCGGGTCGGGCCGGTGACGGCGAACCCCTCCAAGCCGTCGCGGCCGCCGACCTCGCGCTCCGTGTCGTAGGCGAGCACGGGAATCCCGTCTTCGAACGTGACGACGCCGCTGGTGGTCTCGCCGAGGAGGAGCGCGTCTTGCGGCTCGAAGACGACGTAGCCGGTCAGTTCCTCGTCGAGCACCGCCCGAAGGACCGCCGCGGCGTCGTCGACGACGCGCGACCGGCGGAGTTCGCCCCGCGGGATTCTCATATCCGCTCGGGGACGACGGCGCTCTTGAACCGCTCTGCTACGTCGCGGCCGTCGCCGTCGCGCACGTCGAGTCGGGCGGCCGCCTCGCGGAAGGCGTCCGCGGCCGGGTCCTCGGGGGCGTGCGCAAGGAGGGGTTTCCCCTCGCGGCGGGCCGCCCGGACCGCGTCACTCTCGGGAACCGAGGCGAGCGTCTGCCCTCCGAAGTAGCGGCCGGCCTGCTCGGCGATTTTGTCGACGTTCTCGTCGGGTCGCACGCGGTTGAACACCACGCCCGCCGTGTCGGTGCCGTAGGAGTGAGCGTACTCCTGGACTTTCAGCCCGTCGGACAACGACGGCACGGTGGGCTGGAGGACGACGACGATGCGGTCCGCGAGGACGACCGGAAGCACCGCGCTCTTCGAGCCGAGCGCGGCGGGCGAATCAAGGAGGAGCACGTCCGCGTCGGCGGCGAGTTCGGCGACCACGTCCCGGAGGCGACCGGGGTCCGCGGCCTCGAACGCCGCGAGACTCGTCCCGCAGGGGACGACCGACATGCCGAACCGCTCGTAGACCGCGTCGGACACCGCGGCGTCGCGCTCGTCGACGAGTAAGTCGTGGAGCGTCACGTCGGCGTCGTCCAACCCGGCGTGGAACAGCAGGTTTGCCATGCCCGTGTCCGCGTCGATGACGGTCACGTCGTAGTCCTCGGCGAGCGCCATCCCCAGCGCGAGCGTACTCGTCGTCTTCCCCGTGCCGCCCTTCCCGCTGGCGACGGCGAACGCCTCGACCATGCCCCCACGTGTCCGGTGATTTCGCATAAGTGTTCGGAACGGCTGTGGACGCGCGCCGACGAACATCGTGTTAAACGGTGACAAGCATTAATAGTGAGGCCATAATGGTGTAGAACGACCAGCGATGTTCCGAATCGTCATCCAATCGTTCGCTTTCGTCGTCGACGACTCGACGTTCGCGGTGTACGCGACTCTCCTCACCATCGCGTTCATCGTCTATCTGAATCGGTGACTCGGCGGTCAGCGAGACGGTCGGTGAACGAGTTCCGCGGCCCCGACGGAGAGAAAGCGAGACCGAAACCGAGACCGAGACCCGCCAGCGGTCGTTCGATGAGTCGAAAGCGAGACGCGACCGCGGCGACTCAGGCCGCCTCGGCGAGCGCGGCGAGCAGGCGGTCGTTTTCGTCCGGGCGGCGGACGTTGATTCTGACGTGCGAGTCGAGCCGCTGGTAGTCGCGGGCGTCGCGGACGGCGAAGCCGCGACGCCGGGTCTCGTGAAGAACGCGGTCGACGTCGTCGGCGCGGAACAAGACGAGCGTGCTGTCGGCCGGGTGCGGTTCGTACCCGAGTCGGTCCAAGCCCGCGACCACCCGCGGGCGCTCCCGTTCGACCCGGTCCCGCGTGGCTTCGAGGAAGGCGTCCTGTTTGAGACAGAACGTCGCGACCTCCACCGCGGGGGCCGACAACACCCACGTACACCGCGCCCGCGAGAGCCGGTCGCCCAGGTCACCCGTCGCGGCCGCGAACCCCGCGCGGAGCGAGGGGACGCCGAAGACGTTCGTCACCGAGTGGAGGGCGATGACGCCGTCGAGGCCGGCCGTGCTCGGGAGGCGCGTGAAACCGAGGTACGACTCGTCGACGATGACGGGCGTGTCGACCCGGCGGCAGTCGTCGATGAACGCCCGAAGCTCGTCTCGCGGGTAGGCCGTCCCGAGCGGGTTCGCGGGGTAGCTGAGAATCACCGCCGCGTGCTCGTCGGGGTCGACGGTCTCGAGCAGTCGGTCGTGGGGAACGTGGACCGGCTCGCCGCCTTGGAGCCGGATTTCGCGGGCGTACTCGCCGCAGCACGGGGCCGGGAGCGCCACGCTGTCGCCCGGCGAGACTGTCACTCCGACGGCGAGTCGCATCGCCTCGATGACGCCCGCCGCGGGGACGACCTCCTCGGGGTGACAGCCCACGAACTCCGCGGCCGCGACGCGAAACCGAGAGTAGTCGTCCAGCGAGTATCGCCGCGAGGTGGAGAGCGCCGACTCGTAGACGCCGGCGATGCCCGCTGGCCGCTCCGGGTTCGACCCGGTGCTGAAATCGACGAGGGAGTGGTCGGCGGTCCCGCCGTGGGTAACGTGGTCGACATCGGGAACGGAACCGGGATCCATACCAACGTGCTAGCCACCGACTATAATCAAGGCTTCTACGGGAACCATTTAGCTACCACCGTGGATTCCACACCCCACGAGCCGTTTTTTCGGTGGTTCTCAAATCGGAGAGACGGTCGCGCGGTCGTCGGCGACGACGCCGTAACTCGCCTCGTCGACGCCCCGGGGAATCGGGTCGTCGTCGTACCGCGAGTCGAGGCTCGCGAGCACCGCGTCGCGGACGCAGACCCGCGCGGCGTTGCCGACCTCGGTCGCGCTCCCCGAGAACGTCACCGGGTCGCCCGTGGGGTCGCACGCGGCGACCACGGCGTCGGTCGTCGTCCCCGGCGCGCCGCAGCGGTCGAGGAGCGTCGCCGCCTTCGCCTCGGCGGCCACGGCGACGAGGTTCGCGAGCGCACCCGGCTCCAGCGACCGCGTCGTCCCGACGAAGACGTTGACCGTGCCTGTCGGGTCACCGCCGTCGCCGCCGGCCGTCACGTCAGCCGTGTCGGACTCGTCGTCCCATTCGCTCGGGTCGCCGTCTATCGGGAGTTCCGCCGGGTTCGACACGCCCGCAGTGGCGACGACCCCGACCGGGCCGAACCGGGCGCGTCGGGCGTGTTCCTGCCCCACGCCCGTCAGGAGCGTCGGGCCGCGCTCGTCGAAGCCGGCAGACGAGAGTCGACGTTCGACGTACGCGTCGAGGTCCGTCTCGGGCCAGCCCTCGGGGACGGTGACGTTGAACGCGGCGTCGGCCCGCGACTCGCCGCCGGCGTAGCCCGTCGAGAGCCAGCGCGTGTCCGGACGGCTCAGCCGACAGACGCCGTCGCGGCGCGTCGCCTCAAACATCGTCGGCGACGGCGGCGAGCGCCCGGAGCAGTTCGTCGTTCTCGTCGGGGCGTTTCACCGCGACGCGGACGTGCGAGTCGAGCGTCGGAAACGTCGTCGCGTCCCGGACGGCGACGCCGCGGTCGCGGGCGGTCTCGACCATCGCGTCGACGTCGCGGTCGCCGACGTCGAAGAGGAGAAACGGCGCGTCCGACGGGTACACGTCGAAGGCCTCGGACAGCGTCTCGCGGAGTCGTTCGCGCTCGTCCGCGACGCGCTCTCGCGTGCGCGAGACGAACTCTGCGTCGTCCATGCAGTGCGTGCCGACGGCGGCCGCGGGCGTCGAGAGCGACCACGCTCGTCGGGCCACGGCGAGTCGGTCGCTGAGGTCGTCGGTGGCGACGGCGAACCCGGCGCGGATGCCCGGCAGGCCGAACATCTTCGTCAGCGACCGGGCGACGACGACGCCGGGTTCTCCCGCGAGGCTCGGCTCGTCGGTGAAATCGAGGAACGCCTCGTCGACGACGAGGACCGTGTCGGCCTCGCGGCAGCGCGCCGCGAACGCCCGGAGGTCGGCGGCGGGCGCGAGTTCGCCCGTCGGGTTGTTCGGCGTGCAGACGACCGCGACCGCGTGGCCCGCGGGGTCGGCGTCGAGGAGTTCGTCGTGGGCGACGGGAACCGGCTCCGCGCCCTGCAGGCGAATCTCGCGGTCGTACTCCCCGAAACTCGGTTGGGGGACGAGCGCGGTGTCGCCGGGCGACAGCGTCACCTCGAACGCGAGCCGCAGGGCTTCGAGGCCGCCCGCGGTCGGCACGACCGCGTCGGGGACACAGCCGACGTAGTCGCCGGCGGCCGCCCGGAAGTCGCCGTAGTCGTCGTCGGGGTAGCGGGTCGAAGCGTCGAACGCCTCGCGGTACACCGCCTCGACGCCCGCGGGCCGCTCGGGGTTGGTGTTCGCGCTGAAGTCGAGGACGGTCGGGTCGGTGGTCCCGCCGTGGGGGACGCGGCTCCCCGCCCGGACGGACTCAGGGTCCATCGTCGGTATCGGCGTCGGCCGCCGTGGTCTCGACGGCCTCGGGGTCCAACGTCGAGAGCACGTCGAGCGTGGCCGACTCCACGTCGTCGAGGACGCCCATCCGGTCGGCGAGCATGAGCGCGCCGCCCATCCCCGCGCCCTCCTTGGCCTCGCCCGCGGCGTAGCGGTCCAGCGGGTGCGTCTCGAAGCCGGGGTCGGTGACGGTCAACTCGAGGTCGAGCGCCTCGGCGGCGGCGGCCAACTCGGGCACGTCGTCGGCGAGGTACGAAGTGGTGGCGAGGGTCAGGTCGCCGTTCGCGCCGGCGTGGCGGGCGAGCGCGGCGGCCGCGAGCAGTTGCGTCCCGCCGCCGAGCGTCACGTCGATACCGTTTTCGAGCGCGCCGACGGTGAGTCCGGCAACGACCGGAAGCACCGGGTCGCCGAGGTAGCGGGCGGCGCGCCGGGGCTTGTGGGCCGCGAAGCCGGGTTCGACGTCGCTGGCTTCGAACGCCTCGTCGACGACCTCTTCCTTCAGGCTCGTCGGGTTGTCCGGGAGCGACGACGAGACGGGGAACTCCTCGCCGAGCGCGCGGAACACCGCGAGCGCGGTGGTCGTCCCGCCGGGGACGGTCTCGCCGATGACGAGTTCGTCTTCGGGGAGCGCGAGGCCCATCCGCCGGGCCGCCTCGAACGCGCCGGGCGCGGTCGGGACCGGTTCGCTCTCACGGATGTCGCGGCCGGGTCGCGCCCCCACGTCGATGGTCGGTGCGGCGCTCGGCTTGGCGAGACCGGCGTCCACGGTGAGCACGTCGAATCCGGTGAGTTGCTTGACGGCGCGGGTGACGGCCGCGGGCGTCGGACAGCCGGTCGGGCTGATCGGCGTCACCGGCGAGCGGACGGGCTCGCCGTACTCGATGATTTCGGCGTCGGCGCTCGGCGTGTGGCCGACGAGCGAGGGGTCCGCGCCGGCGGCGCTGATACCGGGAATCTTCGCCGTCTCGGTCGTGCCGGCGACGAGGACTACTCGCATCGGTCCTCCGCGAGCGCGATGTCTGTCGGGCGGTTCACGTTGAGTGCGAGTTTGGTGTCTGTGGAGAGGTACATGGTCGAATCGGTGTCTGTGTCTGCGTCGGTGTTGGTGTCGGCGCCGGTGCCGGCGTTCGTCTCGGCGTCGGTCTCGGCAGCTGCGTCCGCGGGGCCGACGACGCCCAGTCCGGTCGGGCAGACGGCGGTCCCCTCGTAGTCGAAGACGAGCGCGTCGTCGACGCTGGCGCCGAGTTCTCGCTTCAGTTCGACGGGGACGCACGCGGTGGCGGCCCCGCCATCGGCGGCCGCGACGACGGCGTCGACGTGTTCGGGAGCTACGAGCGGCAGGTCGGAGACGACGGTGACGGCTGGTCGAGAGACGCGGGCCAGCGCGAATCCGAGGTCGGAGACGTAGCCGTCGCCGGGGGCCTCGATGGGGTCGAGACCGAGGTCGGCGGCGCGGTCGCGGGTGTTCGGCGTGTGCGGCGAGGTGACCGCGCGGACGGTCTCGACGCTCGAATCGCGGAGCGCCGCGGCGACTCGGTCGAGCATGGGCCGCCCGCAGATTTCCACGAGCGGCTTTTCGACCGGCGCGTCGAGGCGGGTGCCGCGGCCGCCGCACATCACGAGAGCGTCCATACCACCACCCCCACGTGGACGGCCGCGGCGCGGGCCAGTTCGTTCGTCGCGCCGAGCAGGTCGCCCGAGACGCCGCCGAGTCGGGCGCGACCCCACGAGCGGACGAGGAGCGCGACGACCGGTCCACAGCAGAGCGCCGCGACGACCGCGGGACCGCCCGTGACCGGCGCGAGCGCGACGACCGGGAGACAGGCCACGGCGACGGCGAGCAGCCCCGAGGGACTGTTCTCGCCGACGAGCGCCGATCCGAGCCCCTCGTGGGCGGGCGCGCCGAGACAGACCAGCGTCGCCATACCGGCTTTCGCGCCGACCTCGGCGGCGAGCGCGATTGCGACGGCGGCCGTGAGGCCGACGCGACCACCCGCGCCTGCGAGTCCGAACGCGCCGAGCGCGAGGACGACGAGCGTCAGGCCGAACGCGAGCAGACCGCCGACCCCCGTCTGAGAGTCCTTCAGGACCGACAGCCGCCGGCCGGCGTCGCCGTGGACGACCGCGGCGTCGCCGAGGTCCGCGAGGCCGTCGGCGTGGGTGACGCCGGTCACGAGGTACAGCGTCACGAGGTACAGCGCGGCCGCGGTCGGAATCGGCAGCGGGAGCAACAGCGGGAGCGCGGCGAGCGCGCCGACGACGTAGCCGACGAGCGGAAACGCCACGGGCGCGCGCCTGAAGGCGTCCCAGTTCGACTCGTCGCCGCCGACGGGGAGGCGGGTGAGGAAGCCGAGCGCGCCGCGGAGCGCGGTCAGAACCACGCGACCACCCCCGCGACGGCGAACGCGGCGAGGCCCGCCCGCGAGACGAGTCGGACGCCCCGCGCGGCCGTCGCCGCGTCGGGTGCCTCGGGACCCCCGTCGAGCAGGTAGTGGCCGGGCTTTTCGAGTCGCGTTTCCAGCAGGACCGCGAGGGTCGCCATCGGCCACCCCGAGTTGGGCGACGACGGGCGGCGCGCCAGCTCGCCGACCCGGGCCACCGTGGCCGGCGCGCCGGCGACGACGGCCAGTAAGACGGCCGAGACGCGCGCCGGGAGCCACATCACCGCGTCGTCGAGGCGGGCCGGAACGCGACCGACCGGCTTGTGTCGGTAGCCGAGCATCGAGTCGAGCGTGTTGACGCCTTTCACCCACGCGGCCGCGCCGACCGCGAGCGGGAGCGACGCGGGCGCGAGGAGCGTAAACGCGAGCAACGGGGCGACGAGCCCGTCGGCGAGGTTCTCCGCGGCGCTCTCGACGGCGGCGCTCCGGATGTCGGCCGCCGAGAGCGACGACGGGTCGCGCCCGGCCAGCGCCCGGAGTTCGTCCCGGGCGGCGTCGAGGTCGGACTCGTCCGCCGTGGCCGAGACGACCGTCTCCGCCGCGTCGAGCAACATGCGAAGGCTCGTGGTCGAAAACAGCGCGAGCGCGGCGACGGCCGCGCCGAGCCACGGCGAGACGAGCGTCGCACCCCACGTCGAGCCCGCGGCGACGCCCGCGGCGAGAGCCGGGAGCGCGACGGCCGCGACCGCGCCGACGAGCGTCGGACGGGCCCACTCGCGGTCGACGGGGGAGACGAGTCGTCCGAACAGCGCGACAGGGTGGATGCGCGCCGGCGGTTCGGCGAACCCTCGGTCCAGCGCCGCGGCGGCGACGACGGCGGCCGCGGCGGTCACGGGCACGGGTCCTCCCCGGTGCGTAGCCTCGCCGCGACCGATTCGAGCGTCGTCTCCCGGAGGTTCACGAACCGGCCGCCGACGCCCTCGACGCCGCCGTCGGAGTCCGGATCGTCGCCGACGTGGACTACCTCGGTCGCCTCGACGCCGAGGCCGCGAGCGGCCGCCTCGAACGCTTGCGGGTGAGGTTTCCGCCAGCCGCAGGCGACGCTCGTCGTGATGTCGTCGAAGCCGCGCCGGTCGAGGTCCGAGCGGATGAGCGTCCGCGCGACGAGTTCGGGAACCGAACAGTTCGAGAGGAGGCCGACCGCGCCGGCCTCGCGGGCAGCCGCGACCGCCTCGACCGCGCCGGGACGGGTGGTCACCTCGGGGTCGAACGCCGTGATGACCGCCCGCCGAGCGGCGTTATCCGGCGAGGCGACGCCCCGAGAGCGAAGCGCCGCGGCGACGTGGGCCGGAAGCGGGACCTCCGCGCCCTCGGGCGCGTCGATGTGGACCTCGCGGTAGGCGTCATCCCAGTCGTCGGGGACGGCGACGCCGTACTCGCGGAGCGCGTCTGCGACCGCCGCGCCGGGGTCTGACGGGTACTCGGCGTCGACGAGCGTACCGAAGAGGTCGAACGTGACTGCCACTAGAATTTCATTGGCGAAACTGTACTTGAATATAGCGAAGCGGGGGTTCAGCTGCGGAGACCAATCGAGTTTCTCGCTGGCCGTCAGCGACGACCCTCGGGACCGTCCCCACGGATGCGTCGCCCCCACCGTTCGAGGACGTACCACCCCCCAGCGAGGAGCACGATACCACTCCCGAGCAAGTACCCCGCGTCGTGGAGGTCAGTGCTCATACCCGCGTATCGGGTTGACAGCGGTGGTTGGGTCACGTGGAAGTACCGCCCGTCGTGCGCGACGAGAACGGTGGTCAGGCGTTCGTGTGTGGTGAGTTCCCCCGTTCGAACGAGTTCACGTAGTCGAGGGGTGGCGGCGGAACCCGCGAGTTCGTCGTAGAACGCGTGTAATGTGACTCGCTCGGCGGTAACTCGTACTGTCCCGCCTTCCTCGTATTCGTGGAGGCGGTAGACCTCACTCACGTCTGAGATGGTGCCGCTAGTCCCGACGACGGCATACCGGTGGTCGACGAGCGACCCGGGGAGCGCTGCTTTCGTCCGA
Organism: Haloferax prahovense DSM 18310; assembly: GCF_000336815.1. Lineage (GTDB taxonomy): Archaea > Halobacteriota > Halobacteria > Halobacteriales > Haloferacaceae > Haloferax > Haloferax prahovense. The sequence goes on along the minus strand of NZ_AOLG01000009.1, from coordinate 124,793 downwards.
GACCCGTTTGCCGCCTCGCGGAGCGCCGCCCGTTCCGGTCGGTCACCGGGACCGTCGCTGGCGATGAACGCCGCCGACGGCCCCGACGGGTCGACCGTGGTGTCGTCTACGACCACCGCTGCGGCGCCCTCGGCGGAGGCAGACAGCTCTCTCACCTCGTAGGTGTACGTCCTGTCGGGGGTCGTCGCGTCGAGCGCAACGGACCCGCCGATGAGCGCGACTCCAACAGCGACTGCGAGGAGGAGCATCTTGCGGGAGGGCACTACTGGGACCGAACGTGTTGGCGGATAAGTATCTTCTGCGGGAGGGCGTCAGAGACGCCCGCCGCTGCCGAACTGCAGATGCAGACGAACGATATCGCCGGGTGAGGAGTCCAACGACACCGCCGGCGACGACGTCGCTCTCTCCGAGACGCTGGAGACCGGGACGACCGGACCGACGGAAATTGAGCCCGGTACTTCATCCGCAACGACTACGAGGACGTCTTCGAGAGCTAATCGGCTGTCACGCACCGATAGCCGCTACTGGGGAGCACCTCACCAGCGATGGTGAACGTGCTCGCGCGCGTACGAGTCGTACGCTTCTTCGACACGTTCGAACTGGGCTGCCGACAGCGGCGGGAGCGACGCCGCGGCGACGTTGTCGCGGATGTGCGCCGGCGTCTTCGACCCGGGGATGATGGTGCTCACGGCGTCGAACGAGAGAATCCAACGGAGCGTGAACTGCGCGAGCGAGACGCCCTCGGGAACGACCTCCTGTATCGAGTCCGCGGCGGCGAGGCCGTCTTCGAACGGGATTCCGGCGAACGTCTCGCCCACGTCGAACGCCTCGCCGTTTCGGTTGTAGTTCCGGTGGTCGTCCTCGCCGAACTCGGCGTCTTCGGAGAGCGCGCCCGTGAGTAGGCCCGACGCGAGCGGGACGCGGACGATGACGCCGACGTTCCGGCGCTTCGCCTCCCGGAAGAACAGCTCGGCGGGTCGCTGTCGGAGCGGATTGAAGATTATCTGTACCGTCTCCACACCGTCGTACTCGATGGCCTTGAGGGCGTCTTCGACCTTCTCGACGCTCACGCCGTAGTGGTCTATCTTCCCGGCGTCGCGGAGGTCCGAGAGCGCGTCGAACACCTCCGGCTGGTAGTACACGTCTCGCGGCGGGCAGTGGAGTTGGACGAGGTCCAGCGAGTCCACGCGGAGGTTGTCCCGGCTTCGGTCCACGAACCGTTCGAGGTTCTCGCGGTTGTAGCCGTCCGCCTCGTGGGGGTCGAGTCGTCGCCCCGCCTTGGTGGCGACGGTGACGTCGTCATCGCGGTCGGCGAGTACGTCGCCGATTCGACGTTCGCTGTCGCCGTCGCCGTACACGTCGGCGGTGTCGAGGAAGTTGATGCCCGCGTCCAGCGCGGCTTCGATGGCGTCGTACGCCTCTTCGTCGGTCACCGGGCCCCAGCTACCGCCGAGTTGCCACGTACCCAGTGCGACCTCAGAGACGTCGAATCCAGTCGTACCGAGCGGTCGAGAATCCATGGCGTCCGATTTCGGACAGACGGCAGTAAATGACGGGGTCGCGGCGAGATATACGCCGATTGTTCGTGAAGGTTCGGACGAGGGCAGAATCTGACCGCTCTCTCCGATATGAACTCACTCGCAACACGTTGCGTTGCTCGCTGCTCAAATCGGGTCGAGAAGTCCGTCACATTCAACACCGCTCGCTGCGCTCGCGGGTGTTGAAGTTCAGTCCGCTCTCCCCGATTTGAACGGGGGACAAGCCGATCTACAGTCGGCTGCTCTGCCAGGCTGNGTTGAAGTTCAGTCCGCTCTCCCCGATTTGAACGGGGGACAAGCCGATCTACAGTCGGCTGCTCTGCCAGGCTGAGCTAAGAGCGGTCACCGATTGCTATCCGGTCGATGCGTTTAACCATTATCATTCTCGCCGCCGCGTGTGCTGTGTGTCAGACACGTGCGAACATTGATGTGCTGCCGAGATAATCCCGGAGTAATGAGTAAAATCACGTTCCGCGCCGACGACGCCCTCGTCGAGCGCTTGGACCGCCTCGACACCTCGAAAAGCGAGGTGATGCGCGAGGCGCTCCGCCAGTACCTCGACGACTTGGAACGTGACGACGCCGCGGACGACGATACGTCCGACACCGACGGCCTCGACGGCGCGCTCTCGGCGCGGGTCGAGGAACTCGTCGACGAGCGGCTCGACGAACGACTCCCGACGCTCGTCGAGGAAGTGGCGGCGGCCCGCGAGTCCGAGCGTCCGACACCCTCGGACCTGAACGTCAACATCAACGTCGATGGTTCGAACGGCGAATCACGCGTAAACGCGGGTGCAGACCGGGAAGAAACCCCGAATACGGTTCGTAAGACACGGGGCGAACTGGACGCTCCGGAGGCGGACTCTCCCGAGATGAACTGTGGCCAATGTGGCGAATCCGTGGGGCAGGACCACGTGTACTGCCCGAACTGCGGCGAGAAAACCTCTCATCGCGTGTTCTGCGAGTGCGGCGACGAACTCCGTTCCGACTGGGCGTTCTGCCCCGACTGCGGTCGCCGGACGCCCGCAGCCGACGTTCTGGAATGAGCATAACCGGCGATTAAAGCGCCCTATACGGGATATTCAGCGCCGTCTTACAATCGCCGTTACATTTATATTCTATCCCTCTGTGGTGATTATCGCGTAAGACGGTTGTCTTACAGCCACCCGACGGCGGCCCGTATCCCGGCGTCGTCCGTCGGTTTTCGGGTGTAAGACACTCGCACACGAGTGCGGCGCGCCGTCTTACCGGGGGAATGTAAACATGGAGCGTGTGACACTACGAATTCCGAAGCAGCAAATCGAGGAGGTCGAGCGGATGGTCGAGACGGGAGAGTTCCCGAACCGATCCGAAGCCATCCGTTCCGCCGTTCGCGATATGCTCAACGAACAGACTACTGACAAGCGACAGCGCGAATCTACCAGCAAGCGCGGCTGGGCAAAGGTGTAATTATGCAGGATATCGTTCGCGAGGCGATGGAACGGGACGAGGCCGAGCGCAAGACGCAGTCGTCGCTCGAAGACAGCGACGACCAGTTCGGTGACCCGCGAATCGTCATCGTCGGCGCTGGTGGTGCCGGCAACAACACCATCAACCGCCTGTACAACATCGGTGTCGAGGGGGCCGACACGGTCGCCATCAACACCGACAAGCAGCACCTGAAGATGATCGAAGCGGACACGAAAATCCTCGTCGGGAAGTCCCTGACGCAGGGTCTCGGCGCCGGTGGTGACCCGTCGATGGGTGAGCGCGCGACCGAGATGGCACAGGGCACGATCAAAGACGTGCTCGGCGACGCCGACCTCGTGTTCGTCACCGCAGGGATGGGCGGTGGCACCGGAACCGGTGCGGCCCCCGTCGTCGCGAAAATCGCAAAGGAGCAGGGCGCAATCGTCGTGGGCATGGTCTCGACCCCGTTCAACGTCGAGCGCGCCCGCACGGTCAAGGCCGAGGAGGGACTCGAAAACCTCCGCAACGAGGCCGACTCCATCATCGTGCTGGACAACAACCGCCTCCTCGATTACGTCCCGAACCTGCCCATCGGCAAGGCGTTCTCGGTCATGGACCAGATTATCGCCGAGACTGTCAAGGGCATCTCGGAGACGATTACCCAACCGTCGCTCATCAACCTCGACTACGCCGACATGTCGACCATCATGAATCAGGGCGGCGTCGCGGTGATGCTCGTCGGCGAGACCCAGGACAAGAACAAGACCCAAGAAGTGGTCAACGACGCGATGAACCACCCGCTTCTCGACGTGGACTACCGCGGTGCGTCCGGCGGTCTCGTCCACATCACGGGCGGCCCCGACCTCACGCTGAAGGAGGCCGAGGGAATCGCGAGCAACATCACCGAACGGCTGGAAGCCGCCGCGAACGTCATCTGGGGCGCTCGCATTCAGGACGAGTACAAGGGGAAAGTCCGCGTCATGGCCATCATGACGGGCGTCCAGTCCGCGCAGGTCCTCGGCCCGACGACGCAGAAGCAGGCCGATAAGTCGCGTCAGAGCATCCAGTCGCGCGAGTCGCAGCAACAACAGCACTCGGGTTCAAGCTCGGAGTTCGATAGCTCGGAACGAGCCCAGACGGCGCAGAGCGGCACGTGGTCCGACGGCGGCCGCGACGAAGTCGAGAAGAACAACGGTCTCGACGTCATCCGGTAACGCCCTGTCTGACCCGTGCGGACGCCGCCGCGCCCGTCGGGTACACTCGTGGGTTCTTTTTCGCTGACGCGGTTCTCCGACCGTGAGTGTCGACGACGGCTCGGTCGGTGTGACCTCACCCGTCGCTGTCTGACTGTCCGACTCGTAAGACACGACGAAAAACCGGCGTTCCGGACCGCTCAGACCGCTTCTATGGACTCGATGAGCCGGCACTTCCGACAGACGTCGCCGGCGGTCTTCGACCCGCAGCGCTCGCAGTCGTTGAGGTCGACGCGGCCCTCGCCGCGGTACTCGCGGGCGGTCAGTTCGGCCAACTCCTCGTAGCCGGCCATGATGGAGTGACGGGTACCGGGGTGGTTCTCTTCGAGTTTCAACAGCAACTGCTGAATCTCGCCGCGGTAGGCCTCCGAGGAGTGGGGGCACTCGGTGATGTGCGCCGGGAGGTCCTTCAGGTGGGCGTAGAGCGCGACTTCCTTTTCGGGCACGTCGCGCAACGGCTTGGCCCGCGGGATGAACTCGCCGGCGTCGCGGCGCTTTTCGAAGTCGCCGATGCTGGCGTCGAAGTGCTTTGCGACCTGCTTGAGGTCGCCCTCGAAGAAGTTCATGAGCGCCGTCTGCGCCTCGTCGTCGAGGTTGTGTCCCGTGAGCAGTTTGTCCGCCCCGAGCTCGTCGGCGAAGCGTTCGAGCAGGTCGCGACGGAACACCCCGCAGTAGGCGCAGGCGGCCATGTTCTCGGGGTCCTTTTCGACCACGTCGTCCATCTGGACGCCGAACTCGTCTTCGTAGGTGACCAGTTCGTGGTGGATGTCGAGGTCTTCCGCGAGTTCGACGCAGGCGTCGACGGACTTGTCGCGGTAGCCCTCGATGCCCTCGTGGATGGTGAGGGCGACGAGTTCGATGCGGGGGTCGCGCCCGAACGTGTCGTCGAGGATGTGTGTGAGGACGACGCTGTCCTTGCCGCCGGAGAGTCCGATAACCCACGTCTGAGGGTTCTCCGGGCTGGCGTCGCGGGGCAGCATGTTGTCCTCGCGAATGCGGCGGCGCACGCGTTTCTCGACCGAGGCGCAAAAGTGGTCTTCGCAGAGGTGGGCCCCGGAGTAGGCCGCGTGCATCACCGCGTCGCGGCCGCACTTGTCGCACTCCATTGCCGGTCGCTTGCCCGGCGGGAGGGATACGGGTTTCGCCTCGGGGCGGGCGTCGCTCGCTCGACCGACGTCTCCGTCGGACGCGGTCGCAACCGGTTTGACCCTCCGAACCCCACGGACAGTCGATGGACAGAGACGCCGCCCTCGACCGAGTCGACGCCGTCGTCGACGCCGTCGAGTCCGAGACGCTCCCCGTCCCGGTCCGCGAGGTGTGGGTCTACGGCGACGTGGCGCTCGGCCTCGACCCCCTCGACCGACTCGACGTGTACGTGACGAAAGACATCCTCCTCCGCGGCGACCCCGACGCGGCCGAGGCGTTCGAGCGGTCCCACGGCGTGAAGGGCGTCGGCAAGAGCGTCCGCGCCGAGTGGGCGCGCGAGCACCCCGACCTGTTGCGAGCCAACTCGAACGGCTACGCGGCCCCCGAGAAATGTCTCGCCGCTCACCTGCTCCCCGACGACGACGAACCGGTCCACCTCGAAGTGTGCAACGCCTCGTTCGAGGACAACGTCACCCAGCGGCTGAAGGGCGCAGTCGCCCGCGAGGCCTACGAGCAGATTCTCGACCCCCGCGGCGTCTGCCTCTACGCCGACGGTCAGCGCTCGCCCGACGCGATGTCGAAGCTCCGAAACAGCGAGTTCGCCTTCCCGACGCTCTCGGGCGCGCTGGAGATGCTCGGACTGGAAGGCGACGAGGCCGAGACGGCCGTCGAGGCGATGCGAGCCTACCGGGCCGAGCAGACCGGCACGTCGGTCCGCGGCGACGTGGTCTGAGGGCGGAGCCGAGCCGGGCCGACCGGCTACCAGTCGCGGGTGTCGTCGCGGCCGCGGTCGCCGGTGCGCTCGGAGCCCCAGCCAGAGCCGTCATCCCGGTCGCCCTCGTTCGGGCGGCGGTCGGTCCCTCGACCGTGTTTTTCGTTGTACCGCATCCCCTCGTCGCGGGCGCGGCGCTCCGCCTCCTCGCGGCTCATCGTCGGTAAGTCGCTCGTCTCGCCTTGAATCGCGGCGTAGAGGGCGACTGCGGCGGCGATGCTGAGGAGGACGAAGAGGAAGAACACGAGACCACCGGCGGGCATGTGCGTACTCGCGGGCGCGGAACAGGAAATCGTTTTGGAGGTGGTTTTTTCACTGGCGTAGTTCAACTACTCAACATGAGCCCTCCACCAAGTGCCGACCGCGACGGCTGCCCGAAGTGTGGCCACTCCGAGACCGAAATCGACTCCATCGCGACCTCCGGCACCGGTCTCTCGAAGATGTTCGATATCCAGAACCGCCAGTTCACCGTCGTCTCGTGTGCGAACTGCGGCTACTCCGAGCTCTACCGCGGTCAGTCGAGCGGGAACTTCGTCGACCTGTTCCTCGGCTAACTACCGGTCGAACCCGGCTACGACCCCGCGCCGCCGTCCTCTGACATCCATTTTTCTCCCCACTCGGAGATGTCGTCGAACGCCGGAAGCAGCTCCTCGCCCTTCTGGGTGAGCGAGTAGTACACCGCGATTGGACTGCCATCTTCGACCTCCCGCTCGACGTACCCTAGCTCTTGGAGGTCGTCCAACACGCGCGAGAGCGTCTGGGAGTTCGCGCCGCTCGCGCGCTTGAGTTCGTTGAACCGGAGGTCGCCCTCGCGCAGCACGTGGATGACCGTCATCCGCCACCGCGACCCGATTTCTTCGAGCGTCTTGATGACCGGACACTGTTCGTACTTCGTTTCGAGGTTCTGGTGCGGTGACATCGGCGTGACCTACTCACACCGAGGTTCGCTTAGCTATATTAAACTCACTCTCTTTGACCAAGTATGACGATGTGACCGCATCGTCGCGACGAGCCGGACGACGAACACGACTCACGACACTATATCACGCCATCATGAACGTACTTCTCCTCGGTGCGAGCGGACGAATCGGCACCCGAATCGCCAACGAACTCCTGAACCGCGGCCACGCGGTGACCGGCGTCTCCCGAAGCGGCGCGGTCGACGGCGTCGACGACCCCGACTTCTCGGCGGTCGCCGGCGACGCGACCGACGCCGACCAAATCGCGCGACTCGCCGCGGGCCACGACGCGGTCGTCTCCGCGCTCGGCCCGAGCGACGACGAGTCGCCCGAGGTCCTCGTCGAGATGCTCGACGCCGTGGTCGACGGGATGCGCCGCGCCTCGGTCGACCGCCTCGTCTGGACCGGCGGCGCGGGCATCCTGAACGTCGGCCCCGACACGCGGCTCATCGACTCGCCGGAGTTCCCCGACGAGTGGAAGCCAGTCGCCAGCGCCGCCATCGAAGCGTACGGCCTACTGGAAGACGCCGACGACCTGCGGTGGACCTACGTCGCGCCCGCGGCGTTCATCGAACCCGGCGATCGAACCGGCGAGTTCCGGACCGCGCTCGGCGAACTCGTCGCCGACGAAGACGGCGAGAGCCGCATCTCCATGGAGGACTTCGCAATCGCGTTCGCGGACGAACTGGAGAGTGGCGACGCGGTCCACGAACAGCTCGCGGTCGGCTACTGAACAGATAACCGCTTTTTCGGCCGTCGAGCCGGGTCGCGTTGAATCGGTCGCGACTCCGACCCGACTACACCCGGCCCGTCGTCACGTCGAACGGGACGACCTCGGCCCGGCGGTACTCCTCGTCTCGAATCTGCTGGACGACTTCGCGCCCCATCTCCCGCCACTTCCGGCGGACGGACTCGTACGAGTCACCGTCGAGCCCGCGGCGGAGGTCGGCCTCGTGGCGGTCCAGCCCCTCGCCGGTCGCTTTCTTGGCCGCGCTCCGAACATCGTGTTCGTCGTACGGCGGTTCGGTCAGTTTCCGGTGGTGGTACCGGCGAGTCCCGACGACCGAGAGGCCGGCGTCGTCGAACAGCCCGCGGACGCGGTTGCCGAGCGCCACGTCGGTCGCCACGCCGTCGCGGAAGGCGTCTCTGACGCGGCGGTCCAGTGCCGCCTCGGCCTCGACGGTCGAATCGACGCCGACGGCGGCGTTGTCGGGTTCGACCGTCGCCACGAGGTCCGACGAGACGCGGGCGAACTCCGCGAGCGCGGCCGTCGGGTCGGGGAGGTTCACGAGGAGCGCCTGACAGACGACCAAATCGAAGCTGTCGGCGGCGAAGGGAAGCCGAGTCGCGTCGCCGGCGACCGCCTCGATATCGCTGTCGCGGTCGCTGGCGACAGAAAGCAAGTCAGTGTCGGCATCGACGCCGACGACGCGGGCCTCCGAGGCCTCCGCGAGGACGCGCGTGAACTCGCCGGTCCCGCAGCCCACGTCGAGGATGCGGGCCCGGCCGCCGAGGTCGAGGTCGGCGAGGGCCGCGCGGGAGTCGTCCCACATACCCGCTCGCGTCCGCCGGAGGTACGATTCCGAGAAACGTCGCACACGCGGTGTCGGGCGCGGCGACCCAAAAAACAGTCGAAACAGTCGATACGGGGGCTCAGCGGCCCGCCGCCTGAACGCTCACTCCGCGTCTGCGCGGAGTTCGCGGACGCGGTCGATGTTCCACGCGAAGCCCTTGCCGTCCTCGGTGGGCGTCTCCAAGACGAGCGGCACGTCGTTGTCGACGATGGCGTCGTGGTTGATGAACGCGCGCATGCCCTCCTCGCCGATGAGTCCCTCGCCGATGAGGGCGTGTTCGTCCTTGTTCGTCCCGCACTCGTGTTTCGAGTCGTTGAGGTGGACGCACTTGAGGTGCTCCAGACCGACCTCGGCGTCGAGTTCCTCGAACGTCTCGTCGACGCCCGCCGCCGTCGAGAGGTCGTAGCCCGCGGCGAACGCGTGGGCCGTGTCGAGACAGACGTCGAGGTCCTGTTCGGACTCCTCGAGGACGTAGCCGAGGTGGGCGAAGTCGTCGCCCATCTTCGTGCCCGACCCCGCGTCGGACTCGATGAGGACGGTGACGCCGTCGGGGATGTCGAGGTCGTCGAGGACGGAGATGGCGTTGTCGAGGCCCTGCTGTTCACCCGCGCCGGTGTGGGCTCCGAGGTGGACGTTCACGTACTCGATGCCGAGTTTGTCGGCCATATCGACCTCCGTCTGCATCGAGTCCAGCGACTTCTGTCGGAGGCCGTCTTTGGGCGTACAGAGGTTGACGAGGTACGACGAGTGGATGACCCACGGCCCCGACAGTTCGTCGGCGGTCTCCTCGCGGAACAGTTCGGCCTCCTCGTCGGAGATGTCGGGGTCGCGCCACACCTGCGGCGAGGTGGTGAAAATCTGCCCGCAGTTGCCGCCGAAGGCGACCTGCCGGAAGACGGCGTTGGCGACGTTACCGTGCGGTGGGGTCTCGTCGTCGGAAGAGACCTTCGAACTGGACATCGAGACGTGTGCGCCGACGTGCATGCAGAGTCCGACGGCGTACCCGAACAAAGGGACTTCGGAGTCGGCGGAGTCGGGCGAAGACAGAACGGCTATCGTTCACGCGGCGAATCACGTCACATGACTGGACTTTCCGTCGGGACGACGGCCCCCGACGTGGCGCAGACGCTCGTCGCGCCTGACGGGGACGTGAGCGAGCGCAGCCTCTCGGACCTCGTCGCCGACAAGCCCGTCCTCCTCTGTTTCTACACCGCCGACTTCAGCCCCGACTGCACCGAGGAGTGGTGCGCCCTCCGCGACTTCGACTGGTTCACGAGCGGGAACGCGGTCCGCGTCGTCGGGTCGAGCAAGTCGGGCGTCGGGATGCACCGCCGCTTTATCGACCGGTACGGCCTGCTGTTCCCGCTGTACGCCGACACCGACCTCGAACTCGCCGCGGCGTTCGACGTCGTCTACCGGACCTTCGGCGTCTCGAAGCGCTCCCGACGCTCGTGTTTCCTCATCGACGAGAACCTGACCGTCCGCTACCGCTGGCTGGGCGATCACTGGCTCGACCCCACCCGCGACGTGCCGCCCCTGACGGAGGTCTACGAGGGCGTCACCGAAGCTCTCGACCTCGACGAACCGGAGACGTTCGGCTTCTGAGTCGAGGTCGGCCGCACGACTCGGCGCACGGTTCTCGACCACCCTGTGTTCGGCCGCTCTGTTCTCAGTCGCCCAGTTCTCGACCGCTCACCGCGACCCCGGACGACGGCGTACCCAGTCGTCAGCGCGGTACTTCTCGTCGACCTTCGCGCGCGCCCGGTCGAGTTCGTCGTCGGTCCACGAACCCTCGTCGGCGTCGGCGAATCCCGAGAGCGATTCGGTGAGCGCCGCGACGAACTCCTCGCGGGAGGCATCGCCGAGTTCGTCGATTCCGACGACGCGCTCGCAGAACGCCTCGGGCGTCACGTCGTGGCCCTCGAACACGTCGAGGTGGGTCTCGGCGTCCACCGAGTAGGTGAGAGAGCCGTGCTGGACGACGGCATCGCGGCGGCGGTACTGGGCGTTGCCCGCGACTTTCCGGCCTGCGGCGACCATGTCGTGGGCGGGGTGGAGCGCCCGCAGGTAGCAGGCAGGATGCCAGATGACGGGCACGTCGTCGTCGACGAAGTCCACGTCCACGCCGACCGCGCGAATCGCGTCGAGAATCGGCTCGCACAGGAGGTGATAGCAGTCCATGAGGTCGCCCGGCAACTCCGATTTCGGCGCGGCGATGGAGTAGGCCACGTCGCCGTGGCGGTCGTGGTAGATGCCGCCGCCGCCGGTCTGCCGGCGGGTCACGTCGATTCCCTCGCGTTCGCAGTAGTCCCAATCGACGGTCTCGGGGTCCTGTCCGTAGCCGAGCGAGAGGCAACTCGGCTCCCACGAGTAGACGCGGACAGTCCGAGGGCCGCCCGCGGCGGCCGTCTCGCCCGCGACCTCGTCGAGCGCCATCTGCATCGGCCCCGGTCGGACCTCCTCGCGAATCACACGCCACTCGCGGTCGGCAATCGACCCCTGCGAGTCGTTCATACGTCGGCTTCGTCCATGCGGGAGAAAGCGATTTCGACGCTCGGTCGCGAGCCATCCGGTCTCGCCGCGACGGCCACAAGCCGGCGACCGACCGCCGACGCGGCCGACACGAGCGATTCGATTAAACCGCGCCGCGGCGAGGTGTGACCATGAAGTTCAACCGCGTCGCTCTCGCCGCGACTGACCCCATCTCGCTGTGTGAGTTCTACGTCGAGACGCTCGGGTTCGCGCCGGTCACCGGGTCACAACGCTCTGCGACCGCCGGAGAGACGACCCTGTGGTTCGAACTCGGCGACACCGACCCCGGCCACCTCGCCTTCACCGTCTCCGCCGCGGTCGACTCCGTGGTCGCGTGGTTAGACGAGCGCGCAGGCGTTGACGTGCTCGACACCGACGAGGGGCCGAGCGTCCGGTTCGACTTCCTCGGCTGCGACTCCGTCTACTTCGAGGACCCCGAGGGCAACGTCATCGAGTACGTCTGCTACGACGGCGACGCCACGGGCGAGTTCGACCCGGCGACCGACCTCCGCGGCGCGACCGAGGTCGGGATGGCGGTCCCGAACGTCGAGGAGTTCGTGGCGTCGATGACCGAGGCCCTCGGCATCGAGCCGCTGGAGTCGTTCGAGGGCGGTGACCTCGTGTTCGTCGGCGGCCGAGACGCCCGCTTCGTCGTCTCGCCGGTCGGCCGCGCGTGGTATCCGACCGACAGCGAGGCGACGGTTGGCCCGGTCTCTGCGCAGTGCGACGCCGACGGCGTCTTCGACCCCGAGGGACTTCCGTACCGTGTCAACGTCGAGTGACAACTCGTTTCAGAGAAGCGTTATTACACTCACGAGAGTCAACGAACCGTGAACGTCTCTCGTCTCGTCGGCGCGGGGTCGCTCAGCCTCACCGGGCTGGCCCTGTTCGCCATCGTCTCAACCAGCGTCGCCTCGGTCGCATCCGACCTCGCGGGGCTCGTCGTCGCGGCCTTCGGCCTCATCATCTCGGTGCTCTTCGTCGCCGTCGGCCCCGTCGTCTATCGAAGCGACCTCAAAACCGTCCATGTCGCCCGCGTCGCCGGCTGGAACCTCCTCGGCGTCGTCGTCACCGTGTTCGTCCTCGCGCTCATCGGGAGCTACCAGCAGGCTGCGGGCGGGACGGTCAGCGAACCGCTTTTCAGCGCCGCCGTGGTCGTCGGCGTGAGCGCCGTCGCGCACGTCCTCATCGGCCTCAACGACGTGCGCCGGATTCGGACCCGCGAGCTATCGGAGCAGTACAAGCGGTCGGCAGTCATCAACCGACTCGTCCGCCACAATCTCCGGCACACCGCGCAGTTGCTCCTCGGCTGGGGCGACCAACTCGCGACCGACGGCGGCGACGACGAGATCGTCCACATCGGCGAGCGCCTGAAAGCGACCGGTGACGACCTCGGAACGATGAGCGACCAGGTCAAGACCGTCACCCAACTCGTCGACAGCGAACCCGAGGGCGAGACGGTCGACCTCCGCGCGCTCCTCGAATCGCTCGTCGACGACCGCTCGGCGGCCAACCCTGAGGCGACCATCACCATCAGCGGCGACGGCCCCGCGGCGGTCGTCAGCGGGAAGAAGCTGAAAATCGCCTTCCGCGAGGTCGTCGAGAACGCGCTCGAACACGCCGGCCCGGCTCCGACGGTCGAAGTCGCGTACGAGCGCGTCGGAAGCGAGGTCGTCGTGCGAATCGCGGACGACGGGCCGGGCATCCCCGACCACCAGCGCGAACTCATCGAGCAGAACGTCGAAGAGAGCGACCTCGCCCACGGCAACGGGCTGGGGCTCTGGCTCTCGAAGTGGATTGTGGAGGCCTACGGCGGCGAACTCCGCCTCCCGCCGACCGAAGAGGGCGAGGGCGCGGTCGTCGAGTTCCACCTCGACGCGGCCTGAGTCCACAGCCTCGGGGGCGGGAGATAGTGACGTTTCGCGCGGTTTCGTCGATTGAATCGGCAGTGGGCCTGTAACAGTCAGGAGAGCGTTTCTGCAGCCGGGGGGCAGTCAGAGTGGTTATCCGAACTGAGCGAAATCATCTCGTGATGCGCGAGGTCGTTTTCACCATCGAGTACGAGCGAGGGGCCGACTCATTGATGGATGCCTTCATCGAGTACCCCGATTTGTACGCACGATCAATGCAGGTACAAGCGACGAGCGAGGCAGTATGGGGCGTCGAGAAAATCGTCGGCACACCGTCCGCCCTCGGCGAGTACGACAAGCGCCTCGAACCGGCTGCCCGGGATTCGAGTTTGGTCGGCATGTGCGGCGCACCGGTCACCGAGTACAGGTGCCAGATTCTCTCGTCGAACCCGGAATCACGGAAAATCTACTCGCTCCGGCGGGAAGGCGACGGCCCACGGTCACTCCCGATCGCCGCCGCGAACCACCTCGGTGAAGGAGTGATAATGCGGTCGGAACGCCACGGCGACCAGTTCCACTGGCACCTCCTCGTCGACGGCTCGCTCGGAGCCTTACACGACGACATTCGAGCGAATCTCCGCGACGGACTTTCGCTGACGGTCGAACGACTCGGCGAACCTCCCTGCCTGCTCGAAGATGGACGGACACAACACGACCTTACGACAGCACAAAAGACAGCACTGGAAGCCGCGCTCACTCACGGCTACTACGAAGAACCCCGAGAGGCCTCGGTTAGCGAGATCGCCGAGGAGATCGGCGTGCCGAGTTCCACGCTCCAGTACCGACTCAACCGGGCCGAGGCGTGGCTTGCCGAACAGTTCGCCGCCGACTCGATGACCGTCGATATCGACACGTCCCTCGACCTCGGAGACGTTGAATTCATCGAGTAGTTGCCACCACGCTCGAATCGAGGGAGTTGGAATATTTCAGAATAAATCGTAACCAGCCAACTCCCCAAGCAAGGAGTGCATGACAAGCGACTCTGAGATTAGCGTACGACTCGTGCGAAACGCGACGGTACTTGCGACGGTCGGTGACACCACGTTCCTCGTTGACCCCATGTTCACGCCGCAGGGCGAGATGCCGACGGTGACGGACAGTCCGGGGGTACCTGAGTTCCTCACGACGGCGAACCAGAAGCGAAATCCGTTGGTGCCGCTCCCGGACGTCGAGCTTGACTACGACGCCGTGGTCGTTACGCACCGCCACCCCGACCACTGGGACGAGGCAGCCAGAGAGGAACTCGATGCGGACGTGCCGCTGTTCTGCCAGCCAGAGGACGCAGCCGCGTTCAGTGACGAAGGCTTCACCGACGTGCGATCCGTCGAGGATGAGACATCGTTCGGCGGGGTGACGATTCACCGGACACCGGGCCAGCACGGCCACGACGAACTTGCCGAGGGGATGGGTCCTGTCTCCGGATTCGTCTTCGAGGGCGAGAAAGCGCTGTACATCGCCGGGGACACCATCTGGTACGACCCAGTAAAAGGAACGCTCGACCGGTTCGAACCTGAGCTGGTCGTCGTCAACGGTGGGGAAGCACAGTTCGACCAGGGCGAACCAATCACGATGGGCGTCGAGGACGTCGCGGCTGTCCGAGAGGCCACGGGTGCGACCGTGGCAGTTGTCCATATGGAAGCCATCAATCACTGTCTGCTCTCTCGTGAGGAACTGCGAACGGAGACCGAAAACGTCCTCGTCCCCGAAGACGGTGAGCAGATATCCCTCTAGCGTTTCCACGGGGCTACTAACCGTACCGGATAGGTAGGACACCGATACGTAGCAACTTCTCCGTTCAGTTCCGACGCGAGACCCCAACACTCACACCACCCTCCGAAACTGCGTGAGCCGTCTTCCAGATTTTGTATCGTCACACGTGATTTATCGCGGGCGACATTCGCCGACTCGCGGGCCTTTTACGCCTCGCCGACGGACGGACGTGCATGGTACGGAACGTCGCCGGCGTCATGGCCGAACTCGAGCCCGAGGACTTCTACCTCCTCTCGGGCGTCGAGCAGGGCATGCGCTTCAGCGAGTGGGTCAACCGGGAGAAGCTCCCGAAGAACTCGGGGCTGACCGCCGAAGAGGTCGACTACCGCATCGACCGCTGTATGACCCGCGAGCTCATCGAGCGCAAGACCATCCAGTACGAGGGGTACAAGCTCACGGTCGAGGGGTACGACGCGCTCGCCCTCCGGACGTTCGCCCAGCGAGACACCATTCAGGGGTTCGGCGCGCCCCTCGGCGTCGGCAAAGAAAGCGACGTGTTCGAGGTGCAGTCGTTCAAGCCGCTCGCGCTCAAGTTCCACCGCGAGGGGTACACCAACTTCCGCGAGGTGCGCCGCGAGCGCGACTACACCTCCGAGAACCACCACGTCTCGTGGCTCTACACCGCCCGCAAGGCGGCCGAACGCGAGTACGAGGCGCTCGAAACCCTCTTTCCGCAGGTGTCGGTCCCGCGCCCCGTCGACCATAACCGCCACGCGATTATCATGGCGAAACTCGACGGCGTCGAACTCGCCAAGGCGAAACTCGAATCCGAGCAGGTGACGGGTGTCCTCGACCTGATTCTCTCCGAGATGGCCGAGGCCTACGAGGCCGGCTACGTCCACGCCGACATGTCCGAGTACAACGTCGCGGTCGGCGAGCGCGGCATCACGGTCTTCGACTGGCCGCAGGCCGTCCCGACCGACCACGACAACGCCCGCGAACTCCTCGCGCGCGACGCGAAGAACATCGTCGGCTACTTCCGCCGCAAGTACCCCGCCGAGATGCCCGATGAAGTTGATATCGACGCGCTGGCGGCCGCCATCGCCGAAAACGAGTTCGAGAGCGTCACTACCTACGCCTGACGGCCGTTCGCTCGGCCACGCCGGTTTTCAGCGACCCCGCGTTTCACCCGTGACGAGCGTCAGCTACCGGTCTCGTTCGCTGGGAGACCGCTCGATGGGAGAAATAAATCACATACTGCGATATGAAATCCCGAATCCGGCGTCTCAGTCCCGGAAGTCGTCCGGGACCGACCCGATGAGCAAGGAGTCTTCGACGAGCGCATCTGTTCCCCGCCTGATTCGCTCGGAGAGCGACTGGTGAGAGACACCCATCTTGTCGGCCAGTTCGGAGAGCGAGATTCGCCGGGGCACTTCGAAGTAGCCCTCTCGGGCCGCCGTCACGAGCGCCTCGAACTGGCTTTCGGTGAGACCGTACCGTCCGGCCGGTTCGGCGTCCATCTCTCGAATCGACTCGACTTCGAATCTCAGCCCGTGTTCGGCCGCGAAGTCGTGTGTCCGCGCGAAGTCGTCGCGAGCCGGGTAGAGTACGCGGAACTGCCACTCGTCGCCCCAGCCGTACGCGTCGAGAATCGTCGCGTGAGAGTTCGTGATCATCTGCAGGAGCAGGTGAACGTGGTCGACCCACGCCATCCGGTAGAGGAACTCGTCGTCGAACTCCGAGAGACAGGTGACTTCGTCGACCGACGGGTCTTCTCGAAGGGCGTCGTCGATGTCCGAGCGGTCGGCGTGACGAATCCACACCAGAGGCATCACGGTTTGGTCACCGCTCTCGATGATACGCTCGCACTCGATTTCGACGTCCGGGAGCGCGGAGAGCGTGTGACCTAACGCGAATTCTTCGGACGGAATCGCGCCCCGTACGATAGTTGCCATAGCGGTGGGTAGGCGAGCGTGGTACATTTGTCTGCGGGCGGCCATCGCCCGCGGAGGTCCCGAGGCACACGCAAGCCGGCCGGTCACATTGCTTCGGATACTCGTTCAGAACGTGATTGGACGCCAACTGCTCGGCTCGAAGTGGACGAGAACGCTGAGCGCGGTACCCTCGGTCGTCGCGGGAGCCAGCGCGCTGGCGAAGGGGCGAACCAAACAGGGAGCTCTGTTGGTGGCTGGCGGTGTGTTCTCGCTCCGGTGGAGTAGCGCCGGATTCGCGGTGCAACTCGCCGCCGAAGCGGTGAACCGTCGCTAAGTCGGAGTCGGCGTCGGCGAAGCACGCCCCCGAGGTGGGCCGAACCTTGCCAATGCAGGGACCGGTCTCATTGTGTGCGGGAGGAAATCACGACCGCGATGAGAGACACAGTTCACGCCGATGAGACCGGAGCCGGAGACGCTCGCGCTCCGAAGCCGCCGAAACCCGTCGCACACGTACGGGAGGTGAAACGCGGGGGCGCGTGGCCCACCGCCGGACGATGACGCTCTCGGGGCTCGGAGTCGCCGTGCTCACGCCGCTGCAGGGTGGCGGCGGGTTCCTCCACTACGCGGTCGTGTTCCTCGTCTTGGCACTGGTCGCCGGGCTCGCCGGCTTCCGTGGAATCGCGGGGCTCTCGATGAAAGTCGCGCGTATCCTCGTCGTCATCTTCCTCGTGCTGGCTGTCGTCACGTTCCTCCTGTAGGACGACTGAACGCTTTTTCGGACGGCGCGCCCCCGTTAGCGTCGCTCGTCACCCGTCGCCTCGTCGCCGGGATACCAGTCAGCGTCGGCATCGACCCGGTTCGCCAGCACCGCGTTGACGACGACGCCGACGAGCAGGGCCAGCGAGCCGACGTACAGCCACGTCAGGATGAGCAAGACCCCGCCCGCGGCACCGTAGAGTTCGATGCTCTGAGAGACGCCGAAGTAGAGGCGAAGCGCCTGGAGCGACGCCGTCCACCCGAGCGCCGCGAGCGCCGCCCCCGGAACCGGTTCCAGCGGAGAGACGTCGACGCCCGGAAACAGCGCGTACATCGGAACGAACAGCACGGTGAGCAACGCCCATAGGACGACCGGCGCGACGACCGACCACAGCAGTTGTGTCACGCGGAAGGAGACGACGAGACCGGCGGCGGCGATGACGCCGACGCCGACCGCGACCGTCGCCATGACGAGGACGCTGTTGAGGAATCGCCTGAGCGCCGATACCGCTTTCCGCGTGCCGTACACCTCGCTGAAGACGCTGTCCATCCCGCGAAACAGCCGGAGCGAGCTCCAGAGAAAGATACCGAGGGCGAGCACCGCAGCGCGTAATCGCCCGGCAGAGTTCCCACTCACCGCCCTGAGCGTCGATTCGAACTGCGAGAGGTCGACGCCGACGAGCAGTTCGAACGTGGGGAGCAGGGCTTCGACCCGACCGGACGTCGTGACGAGGACGAAAAGCAGGAGCGTCAGCGGGACGAGCGAGTTGAACGCGTAGTACGCGAGACTCGCGGCCGTCACCGTGACGTTCTTCTCGCGGATGACGGCGAGCGTCCGCGCGGCGAGGCGGCGGGCTCCGTCGCGGTCCATGGGCGTCCAACGAGAGACCCACGTAATAGTTCGGTGGCGGGCCTGCGAACGTCCCACATGGCCGCCGATGTGGGCGGTCTCGGAAGAACAGGAACGGACTCGGGGAGGCTACTCGACCGCCGTGAACTCGACGGCGTCGGCCTCGAAGTCTTCGACGAACGCGCCCTGTCCGCCGATGCTGTAGGTCCCCTCGTCCGTCTCGACGACGAAGGCGTTCTCGACCGGGAAGGAGTTGTTCGCGGGTTCGAGGAGGCCCTGTCGGATATCGACCACGCGGCCGTGGAGTTCGGTCGGGCCGTCGGTGTGGACCATCCGCCCGCTGACGCTCACGTCGAGGTCGATGCCCGCGCGGTCGCAGAGCGCCGCTTGGAGGACGGCGTGACGGAAGTTGTGGTACATCGCCGGGAGCGGGTCGGGTTCGGTCGTGTACGCCTCGGCCGCCATCGGCCAGTAGTTCCCGAAGAAAGAGCCGACGATGACCGGGCCGAGGTGCGGTTGGGCGAAGACGATGGCCTGCGACTCGGAGTTCGACCGGGCGACCATCTCACCGGGGGAGATGAGCCCCGCTCGCGAGTCGACGGTGAGCATCGTGGGCATGAGTTCGTGCCAGACGCGCACCAGCGAGGCCACGCCGTCGAGCGCGAGGTCGTCGTGCGGTTCGACCCCGCTGACGACGAGCGAGACGAGCACGCCGCGCTCGCGGGCGGCCCGAAGTTCGTCTTCGACCTCGTCGAGCACGTCGTAGGGGAGCGACAGCGTGATTTCGGACTCGGCGCGGCCGACGAGTTCGCCGATGCGCTTGAGCACCGTCACGCGGGACTTGATGACCTCGAAGCGCTCTTGGTCGCGGGCGGTGGCCGTGTAGCGCTCCTCCAGCGCGGGGCGCATGGACTCGACGCTCTCGGAGAGCGACTCGATGACCTCCATCGGCGGCAGCGGCCGAATCGTGGTCGGCACGACGTGGTCGTTGACCTCCACGAACCCACGCGATTCCAGTTCCTTGCTCACGCTGTAGACGTAGCGCTTGGAGACGCCCGCCGCGTCGGCGATCTGGCTCGCCTTCGCCTCCCCGAGTTCGAGCAGCGTCAGGTACGTGTCGACGACCTTCTCTGAGAGCCCGAACTGCTCGAGGAGGTCGGCGAGTTCCCGGTCGTCCATGCTCGGACTGTCATCGACCATGATACTTAATGGCTCGAATCGCCGGCGGCGCGGAGGACGACTGCGTCGGCGACGGTGACGCGAGCGCCCCCGTCGCCCCCGGCCGCGCCGCCAGCGTCGACTCGCTCGCCCGTCAGGAGGTCGGTCCCCTCGACTTCCGCGCCGAGTTCGACGGTCGTCGGCGCTCCGGCGAAGTTCAGGACGACGACGAGTCGGTCGGTACCGTCGTCGCGGGCGAACGCGACCACGCGGTCGGACTCGACGCCGCCGTTTCCGGCGGGAGCAACGCTGGCGGGGACGGGTTCGACGTCGCCGACGCGGAGCACTTCGTGGGCGTCGCGGAGACGGGAGAGCCGCCGGTGGAACTCCACGAGGTCGGTGTCGGCGTCGTACCAGCGCATCGTCCCGCGCTGGGCTTCGACGCCGGTCTCCTGCCCGTAGTACATCATCGGCGCGCCGGGGAGTGTGAACGTCGCGGCCGCGGCCGCCCGGAGCGCGTCCTCACCGACTTCGCTCCGGTAGCGCTCCTCGTCGTGATTCTCGATGTACCGGAGTTGCACGGCGTCGTCGGGGAAGCCGTGCCAGCGGGCGTCGGCGACGGCGTCGAGGACGGCCGTCGCCGGCTTCTCGCCCGCGCCGACGTCGCGGAGCGCCCCGTACAACGTCGTGTCGTAGTGGGCGTCGAACTCGGTCTCGTGGTACGCGGGGTCCCGCGGGATGGTCTCGTCGAGGAGCAGGAAGTCGGGGTCGTCGGCTTTCACCCGGTCGCGGACCTCCTTCCAGAAGCCGTGGGGGACGCCCCACGCGACGTCGCAGCGGAAGCCGTCGACGACGGCGGCCCACTCGGAAACCACGTCGAGCATCCACGACCGGACCGCGGGCGAGTCGTAGTCGAGGTTCGGGATGCGCGTCCAGTTGAAGTAGTGTTCCGCCGCGCCGGGGCCGCCCCAGTCGACCTCGGAGGGGTCCTCGCGCTCGGGGACGCGGGCGTAGTGGTCCTCGTAGCCGGGGACGCCGGTCGAGTGGAACTGGAACGCCGGGTGGTCCCGCGACGTGTGGTTGATGACGAGGTCGAAGACGACGCGGATGCCGGCGTCGTGACAGCGGTCGACGAGCGCCTCGAAGTCGCCGCGCGTGCCGAGGTCCGAGGCGGTCTCGAAGTAGTCGGTGACGTGGTAGCCGTGGGTCGTGTGGCTCTCCAGTATCGGCGTGAGCCACAGGCAGTCGACGCCGAGCGATTCGAGGTAGGGAACTCGCCGGGCGAGCTCGTCGAACGTCGGGTCGGGCGTCTCGCCGACGAACGACCGGACGAACACCTCGTAGACGGTCGCGTGGTGCGCCCATTCGGGCGCGCCGCCGGGGCGCGAGACGGCGAGGCCAGCGAGGCCGGAACCGGTTTCGTCGCCCGCACCCCCGGGGTTCACGACCAGCGTGTCGAGAACCGAGTGCCGGACGGACGACTCTCCCGACTCGGTCGTCGTCTGAACCGCGACGGCGTGGACGCGGACCGGCTCCGACGAGTCGAACTCGCGGAGCGTTTCGACCGGGACGCGCAGGCTGTCGCCATCGACCTCGCAGTCGCCCGGTTCGAGCGGGTCGCGGCCGTCGAACAAGAACTCGACGGCGAGCGTCGCCGACCCGGCGTCGGGCGCGGGTTCCGCGTCCGCGACGACGACCAGTTCGTCGCTGCCCGCCTGTTCGGCCCGCGTGTCGAGTCGAACCCTCGGGCGGCCCGGTCCGGGGACTTCGACGTCGCCGCGGACCTGCTCCGCGAGGTTATCGTGCGGGGCGAATCCGAACGGGTGTGTGCCCGGCGGGAGCGCCACGTCGAGGGCGTAGTCGTCGCCGACGCGGCGCGGGCGGTCGCGGCCGACGAGGCGGTCGTTGAACGGGCCGATGACGGACACCTCGTCGGGTGACGCGGGTTCGAGGTCGGCCGCGGGGACCGCCATCGTCGCCGGGCGGCGGTCGTCGGGGAAGGCGCGAACGGTCTGTTCGTGGCGGCCGTCGGGCGCGTCGAGTTCGAGACGGTACGTGCCGGGAACGTCGGGGGCGAGGTGGACGACCGGCCCGGAGCCGACCGCGACGGCGCTCTCTTCGGGCGCGTCGAGAACGCGCCAGCGGTACGTTTCGCCGCCGTTCGGGGCTCTCGGGGCAAGTTCGACGGGGCGGCCGATCGTCGTGACTCGCGGCGGACCGGGGTGATGCATACCACCTCTCCGGGGAGGGGGGCCCTTACCGTTTCGAAACGGCATGAAAGTTTGAAGGAACATTACACCAAGATTATTATCTGCGGGGGTCCCACGACTCAGCAATGCAACTACGCGACGCGCTGGCCGACTACAAGCGGCACGCAGACCACCCGACTCGGTTCCCGGGCGAGCGACGGACGACGAGCGGCCTGTTTTCGGGTCTCGAAAGCCGATTAGTCCACGTCGAGACCGACGGCTCGCTCCGCGACTTCGGCTACCCGCTGTCCGGGCTCTGGGGCGTCGAGCGCTCCCGGTTCGGCGTCCGCCCCGTCGGCGACGAGACCGGCGTCCACTGGTTCGACGAGGGCGCGAGCCAGTCGTACGCGGGCGACGGCGCGCTCGTCGTCACCGAACACGAGACGCCCCACGGCGGCGTGACGCAGTACGACCTGGGGGTCGGCGACGGCCACGTCAGCCGGTTCGAGACCGACGCCGACGTGGAGCTCGTCGCCTTCGTCCACTTCCAGCCGGACGGTCGCGACACGCTCGTCGGGCAACTGACCCACGGCGACGCCGTCGAGGCCTACCACGCCGAGGAACACGACTTCCTCGCGTCGTCGCCGGGGTTCGAACACGTCGAGGGGCGCGTGCCCGAGGGCTTCGACGAACTGCTCTCGGAGGGCGAGGTCGAACTGCCGCGACCCCGCACCGACGACTGCTACGAGGAGGGCCAACTGAGCGGCGCGGTCGTCGGGACGGTCCCGTTCGAGGCGGGCGCGGCCGCCGTCGGCCACCTGCTCACCGACGACACCGAGACGGACCGCGAGAACGCGCTGGACCGCGTCCGCGACCTCGTCGCCCGCGACCTCGACGACCTCCGCGAGCGCACCGCAGGACAGGTCGAAGGCGCGGTCCCCGACCACCCCGAATCGGCGGCGATGCACGACGACATTCGCGTGCTCTCGCTGCTTTCGGGCGCACTCGGTCTCCGTATCGCCGGCCCCGACTTCGACCCCTACTACGCCTACTCGGGCGGCTACGGCTACACGTGGTTCCGCGACGACGCCGAAATCTCGACGTTCCTCTTCGAGTCCGACGAGCGGCTCGACCTCGGCCTCGGCGCGTGGCACGAGCGGAGCGCCCGCGCCTACTGCCGCACCCAGCGCGAGGACGGCTCGTGGCCCCACCGCGTCTGGCCCTTCGACGGCTCGCTCGCGCCCGGCTGGGCGAACGCGCGCCTCGAATCCGGCGACGACGCGGACTATCAGGCCGACCAGACCGGGAGCGTCATCGCCTTCCTCGCGGCCTACCACGACCGCTGTGCCGACGACGACCTCCGCGCCGACATCGAAGAGACGCTCGCGAGCGCCCTCGACAGCCTCGACGACACCCTCGGCGACGACGGCCTCCCGGTCGACTGCCAGAACGCGTGGGAGAACATGACCGGCCGGTTCAGCCACACCGCGGCGACGTTTCTCGAAGCCTACGCCGAACTCGCGCTGTCTGACCTCGACTCGGCGCTGACCGACCGCGCCGCAGCGCGCGCCCGGGAGGTGTACGAGGGCATCGACCACCTCTGGAGCGAGGGCCGCGGCTGTTACGCCCTCCGCGTCGCCGACGGCGAACTCGACGACCGCTACGACTCCGCCGCGCTCGCGCTCGCGTCGGCCCACCGGACCTACGACCGACTCGAAACTGTCGACGACGACCGGCTGGACCGGCTCGTCCGCCACGTCGAGTCCGTCTTCGACGGGCTCTGGCACGACCCCGACGACAGCGACGTGAAGGGACTCGTCCGCTTCGAGGGCGACGACTGGCGGATGCGCGAGCAGTCCTCCGAGAAGATTTGGACCGTCTCGACCGCGTGGGGCGCGAACGCCGGCGTCGAACTCGCCGCCCTGCTGGCCGAACACGGCGACGACCGGGCTGAGGAGTTCGCCGACGAGGGCCGGGCACTTCTCGCCCTCGTCCTCCCCGACGGCCCGCTGTGCACCGACGAGGGCTACCTCGCGGAGCAGTTCTTCGACGACGGCACGCCCGACAGCGCGACGCCGCTCGGCTGGCCGCACGCGCTCCGGCTGGCGACGCTGGCGACGCTCCGCGCCGACGACGCCTTCGACGGGGAGTAAGTCGGCGGCGACGCGGCTGTCGAACAGCGCGGGATCGCCGCGAGAAAACAGCGAACTACTTCTTCACGCCTGCTGCGTCGGGGCCGCGCGCCGCTTAGACTCGCGGTAGAGGAGCGACTCGCCGGTCCGCGGGTGGAAGACGTGGAGGTCCGACTCGTCGAAGGTGACGCCGACCGTCTCGCCCGTCTCGGGTTCGATGTCCGAGTCGACGCGGGCGATGAAGTCGGGGCCGATGTCAAGGTGGAGGTAGTTGTCCGAGCCGATGGGCTCGACGACGCCGACGGTCGAGTCGACGACGTTCTCGCCGGACGAGGCCGTCACCACGTCCTCCGGGCGGACGCCGACGCGGAGGTCGGCCGCGTCGGTGGCCTCGCGGAGCGTCGCCGAGAACGACTCGGACAGGCGGTAGGAGAAGGGACCGTCGCCGACGAGGACGAGGCGGTCGCCCTCGCGTTCGACCGACACGTCGAGAAAGTTCATCGAGGGCGAACCGACGAAGCCGCCGACGAACTCGTTGGCGGGGTTCTCGTACACGTCCTTCGGGCGGCCGACCTGCTGGAGCTTTCCGTCGTTGAGGATGACGATTTTGTCGCCCATCGTCATCGCCTCCTCCTGGTCGTGCGTGACGTACAGCGAGGTGATGCCGAGCTCGTTCTGGAGGCGCTGAATCTCGGTCCGCATCGTGGTGCGGAGCTTCGCGTCGAGGTTCGAAAGCGGCTCGTCGAAGAGGAACACGTCGGGTTCGCGGACGATGGCGCGGCCGAGCGCGACCCGCTGTTTCTGCCCGCCGGACAGCTCGTCGGGCTTGTCGTCGAGGAGGTTCTCGATGCCCATCATCGCCGCCGTCTCGCGGACGCGCTCGCGGCGCTCGTCCTTCGAGAGGTCGGTGCTCATCCGCAGGCCGAACGCCATGTTCTGCATGACGGTCTTGTGCGGGTACAGCGCGTAGTTCTGGAACACCATCGCCACGTCGCGCTTGCGGGCGTGCTGGTCCGTGACGTCCTCGCCGCCGATTCGAATCGTGCCGCCGGAGGGCGATTCCAGCCCCGCGACCATGCGGAGCGTCGTCGACTTCCCGCAGCCTGACGGGCCGACGACGGTGATGAACTCGCCGTCCTCGACGTCGAGCGAGAGGTCCTCGACGGCGACGACGCGACCCCGGTCGTACTCCTTGCGAAGCGCTTCGAGCGTGAGACGTGCCATTACTCTCTGTCTAGCCCCATCGTCCATAATCGTTTTCCTATTTTCTGAATTTGTGATGCAATAGTTCGTATTATATTTTATCACTTGTTTTTGGCATTCAGAGGGCCTCTCTACCCGATATGGTGAATCGCACCCGACCACTGGAGTGGCAATTTTCTCCGCGAATGCGGCCGTCATTCCGAACTATTAAATATATGAACACATAGTTCATCATAGATTCGTTATGCCAATGAACCGCCGCACAATCCTGAAGCAACTGGCAGGCACGACGGCCGTCGGCGCACTCGCAGGGTGCGTGGGCGTGTCGGAGACCGATTCGACGCAGACGCCCGAACAGAGCGGTGCGGAGGGCGACGACGGTGGCGAAGAGACCACCGCGGGAGCGGAGACCGAGTCTGCGGGCCCGAGCGGGACGTTCACGCTCTGGCACCAGCGCGCGGAAGCCGAGAAGAAGGCGCTCGAAGCCAACGCCGAGACGTTCACCTCGGAGACGGCCCACACGGCCAACCCCGCCGAAATCGCCGACCTCCGGAAGAAGACGACCTCCGCCATCCCCGCCGGGCAGGGCGCGGGCATGTTCGACTGGGCCCACGACTGGACCGGCGAGTACTACCAGAACGGCTTCCTCTCGGACCAGAGCGACCAGCTGGACGTTGACCTCTCGGTCTACACCCGCCCCGCACAGGAGGCGGTCCAGTTCGACGGCGCGACCGTCGCGCTCCCCTACGCGGCCGAGACCGTCGGCCTCATCTACAACAAGGAGATGGTGGACGAAGCGCCCGAGACCATCGCCGACATGAAAGCCATCATGGAGGAGTACCACGACCCCGAAAACGGGATGTACGGCGTCAGCTACCCGCTGAACGCCTACTTCATGAGCGCGTGGGCGCACGCCTTCGGCGGCTACTACTTCGACGAGTCGAACGTCGAACTCGGCCTGTCGAACGAGGCGACCCTCGACGGGTTCCAGTTCATCCTCGACAACTTCGTCCCGTACCAGCCGAAGGACACGGGCTACGACCCGCAGGCGGCCGTCTTCCTCGAGGGCAACGTGCCCTTCGCCATCAACGGGCCGTGGTTCCTCGGCGACGTTCGCTCCAACGACATCGACGCCGGCATCGCCCGGCTCCCCTCGCCCGAGGGCGACGCCGAGCCCAAGCCGTACACGACGGTCAAGCAGCTCTATTTCACCTCGACGCTGGAGGGCGACGAGGCGACGGCGGCGGCGTCCCGCGCGTTCGCCGAGTGGTACACGACGAACACCGACGTGCTCTCGGCGAACGCCGAGGAGTTCGGCTACATCCCGGTCCACAAGGAACTCGCCACGAGCAGCGACCTCCCCGAGGCCGTCCAGGGCTTCTCGGAGTCCGTCTCGCTCGGCACGCCCATCCCGACGCACCCGAACATGGGCGACGTGTGGGGGCCGCTCGAAGACGCCTTCAACAGCGTGAAAAACGGCGACGCGGAACTCGAACCCGCGTTCACGAAGGCCGAAGAAAACATCCGGTCTAACTGGGAGTAAGGACGATGAGCGTCGTCGACAGCGCCGTCGAGCGCGTCGCGGACAGCCCGGTCGTGAGCAAGGACGACCTGCCCTTGCTGTTGGTACTGCCGGGGCTGTTCGTCTTCCTCGCGTTCATGCTCTTTCCCGTCCTGTACCTGGTGTATCTCTCGTTCACCAACGCGGAGCCGGCCACGCTGTTCCAGGGCAAAGAGCAGTGGGTCGGCCTCGCCAACTACGTGACGGTCCTCTCGGACGGTCAGTTCTGGAATTCGATGGGCGTGACGTGGCTGTTCGTCGCCACGTCGGTCGCGCTCAAGGTGCTCGTCGGCCTCGGCATCGGTCTCGTGGTGACCGGCGAGCGCGTCCGCGGCAAGCGGTTCATGCGCGCGCTCATCATCATCCCCCTCGGCCTGCCGGGCATCTTCACCATCACCATCTGGCGCGGCATCTTCAGTTCGGCCGAGTTCGGCCTCGCCAACCAGTTCCTCCGGATGGCCGGCCTCGACTCCATCGCCTGGCTCTCCGAGCGCTGGATGGCTTTCCTCGCCTACAACGTCACCGAGGCGTGGCTGGCGTACCCATTCATGGTCATCATCACCGTGAGCGCCCTGCAGGACGTTTCCGAGGAGCTCCACGAGGCGGCGATGATAGACGGCGCGGGCTTCTTCGCCCGCTTCCTGCACGTGACGCTTCCCTCTATCAAGCGCCCCGTGCTGTTCGCCTCGATTCTCACGGCCGCGGCGTCGTTCCAGCAGTTCCTCATCCCGTACGTGTTCAATCAGGGCGGGCCGTCGCGGACGAACGAACTGCTCATCGTCTACGGCTACCGCGAGGCGTTCCGCTTCCAGAAGTACGGTGAGGGCGCGGCGATCATGCTCGTCGCCGTGGCCGTCATCGGCGTCTTCATGATGCTGAACGTCAAGAAGGGACAGCTCGCCGACGGGGTGGACGACGCATGAGCGTCATCTCCGACATCGCGGCCGAGCTCGCCGACGACGCGCGGACCGCCGCGATGGCTCCCGTCGAGTCGGTCAAGGACGCCAAGTACACCCTCGAAGGCATCCGCGAGGGGCGCGTCAGCCCCGCGACGGTGCTGAAGACCGCCGGCATCACCCTCGGTGCCGCGGTCGTCGTCGCGCTCCTGTTGTTCCCGCTGTACTGGGTCGCCGTCGGGGCCTTCTCGGGCACCGGCGCGTCGCTGTACTCGTCGAGCGGGATTCGCCTGTGGCCGGCCGACCCGACCATCGAGCCGTTCCTGTGGGTCATCGGCGACCTCATCGTCCCGAGCTACCGCATCAGCCTCGGCCTCGGCGGCTACGAGGTGTTCCTGCAGACGCCCGAACTGACGTTCCTCGACGTGTCGCAGTACGGGGTCACCGAGACCTCCGAGTTCAAACGGTTCTTCGCGAACAGCCTCACCGTGGCGATTCCGACGGTGATACTGGCGATGTGTCTCATCGTCCCCAGCGCGTACGCGCTGTCGCGCCGGCAGTTCATCGGGCGCTCGAAGGTGCTGTACGGCTACGTGCTGTTCACCCAAATCGGCGGCGGGCTTGGCGTCGCGCTCCTCATCGCGCTGTACGCCCTGTTCGTCCAGTTCGGGTTCAACGACAGCAAGCTCGCGCTGTCGGCGTACTACGCCGCCACCGCGGTCCCGTTCAACACGTGGCTGCTGAAGACGTACATGGACGGGATTCCCGTCTCCTACGAGGAGGCCGCGATGATGGACGGCGCGCCGTCGTGGAAAATCGTCACCGAAATCATCCTCCCCCTGTCGAAGGCGGGGCTGGCGACGGTGTTCATCTTCACCTTCCTCACCGGATGGACCGAGTTCGTCGTCGCCCAGACGCTGCTTTCGACGGACAACTACACCCTTCCCGTCGGACTGTACTCGCTCGTCGGCCGGTACTCCATCCCGTGGGCCCGGTTCTCGGCGTTCGCGCTGACGTTCGCCGCTCCGATTATGCTCATCTACCTATTCGCACAGCGCTACATCGAAGGTGGCCTGTCGTTCGGTGGGATGGAAGGCTAAACGCGGCGACTCGCTCGGATTTTTTTCACCGGTCGTCGATTCGGCTGGTACCAACGCGCCGTGAGAGCGACCGGTCTCACAGCCCGCCGCGGAGCTTTCCGGCGACGAGCCTCGGTACCTGTCGAATCACCGTGGGGAACGTCAGTCCGAGTTGTTCCGCCACTTCTCGCATGTCGAAGTACGCGCGGTGTTCGCTGATGTAGTCCCCGTCGAGACGGAGCACCGAGACGACCCGAATGTCAATCGTCCGGCCGGTCGGCGGGAGACCGTCGAGGGGGCCGTCGTGCGTTCCCGTCAACCGGGCTTCGTACATCACGACGCCGTCGCCGGCGAGCAGTTCGAGGACCGTAATCTCGAAATCTGGATAGCCGGTCGTCACTCCCTCGACGAACTGTCGGAGACCGTCGCGCCCGTGGACCTCGCGCTTCGGTCCGGGAATTCCCTCCGCCGGGGCGGCCGGGTCGTACATCACGAACGACTCCGAGACCAGCCGCGGAATTGCGGCGTAGTTCCGGGTGTTCCACAGTTCGACGTATGCGTCCGCGAACTCGGTGGCACTCCCGCCGGGGAGCATCGGTCCCGCGTCTATCGTCTCCATCCCCCGCGTATCTGCGTCGGTCATGACCCTTCTCCACCGCGAATATTGATGTGTGGTAGCATATGTGTTCCTGTGAGGGTCGCCACGACGCCTCGACGGTATGGAAGGGCAACAGCTGATTCCCCTTCAACAGCCACGAGAACCGCGTGTGTCACTACCGCATGCCAGTTCCCAATCCGAAGTCCTTAACCCTCCCCTGTTGGTAGTTCCGCCAACTCGCTGGCAATGCGGGCACGCCAGAGGGCACCCGTCACGAACGGGACGAAATGTGGTCTCAGGGGAGTTCCCCGACGGACTGAATCGCAAGCGCCCGCGGTGATATACAATGGCACGAAGCTTCTATTCCCACATCAAGGAAGCGTGGAAGACCCCGAAGGAAGGCAAGCTGGCCGAACTCCAGTGGCAGCGAAAACAGGAGTGGCGCGAGCAGGGCGCTATCGAGCGCATCGAGCGCCCCACCCGCCTCGACAAGGCCCGTGAGCTCGGCTACAAAGCCAAGCAGGGCATCGTCGTGGTCCGCGTCTCCGTCCGCAAGGGCGGCGCGCGCAAACAGCGCCACAAGGCCGGCCGCCGCACGAAGCGCCAGGGCGTCAACCGCATCGGCCGCCGCAAGTCCATCCCGCGCATCGCGGAGGAGCGTGCCTCTCGCAAGCACCCCAACCTGCGCGTGCTGAACTCCTACGGCGTCGGACAGGACGGCTCCCAGAAGTGGCAGGAAGTCATCCTCGTCGACCCCGAGCACCCGGCCATCCAGAACGACGACGACCTCAACTGGATCTGCGACAACACCCACGACGGCCGCGCCTTCCGCGGTCTCACCAACGCGGGCAAGAAGAACCGCGGTCTCCAGAACCGCGGCAAGGGCACGGAGCACATCCGTCCGTCCATCCGCGCCGGCAACGGCCGCGGCAAGTAACGCCCCGCGCACCGCGCCAATCTTCTCTCTTTATCCACCGCCGAGCAGCGGCTTCGTCTCCGTCGGAATCGACGGCCCGTACGCTTATTTCGGTCGGTCAGAACTACTGACGCGACTGCATGGTCAGTATCGAAATCAGCGGGCCGCTGCTCCTCGCCGCCGCGGTCCTCGGGGCGGCGTGGATATACCGGGACGCGAAGCGCCGCGCGATGGACACGGCGGACATGTGGGCCGTCGGGTTCTTCGTCGCGTTCGTCCTCCTGCCGGTGCTCGGCGGTCTCGCCGTCTTCGTCTTCTACCTCCAAAACCGGAACCGGCGGCGGGGGTCGCCCGTCACGGTTCCCGGGGCGTAGATTCGGGCGTCGCTCTGCGAGTCGAGATGAGCCGTCGTGAAAATCCGTCGGCGACTCAGAACGGCGACGTGGGTCCGAGGTCCGCCTCGCCCTCGGACCCGTCTTCGACCGCGCCGTCCCACGCGTCGAAGCCGCCGCGGAGGCTGGACACGTCGGCGTCGACGTTGTCGTCCAGCACCGAGGCGACCTGCTTCGAACTCTTGCCGACGTAACACGAGACGACGACCTCGGCGGGCCACTCGCGGTCGAACACCTCGGGCCCGAGCGTCGCCGCCGGGAGGTTCTCCGAATCGGGGATGTGTCCGGACGCGTACGACGAGGGGTCTCGGATGTCGACGACGGCGATGTCTTCGTCGTCGGCCAGTCTCTCGCGTAGTTCGTCGGGCGTCGTCTCGGCGACCATACCCGACGTGACGGGCGGAGCGTCAAAGGCGCGTCGCTTCCGGCGATGCCGTCGTCGGAGACGGCGGTCTGAGCGTCGAGGAACGGGGCGCGCCCGTGCCGCGGCTTTATTCGGGGTCGACGCCAACCTCGGGATATGACGCTCTCACTCGACGCCACCCAGTTGGACCGCTACTCGCGGCACATCATCATGGACGAGGTCGGCCCGGAGGGCCAAGAGCGACTGCTCTCGGCGCGGGTCGTCGTCGTCGGCGCGGGCGGGTTGGGCGCGCCGGCCATCGAGTACCTCGCGGCGGTCGGCGTCGGCGAACTCGTCGTCGTCGACGACGACGTGGTCGAGCGGAGCAACCTCCAGCGACAGGTCATCCACCGCGACGACGACGTAGGGGTGGCCAAAGCCGAGAGCGCCGCCGCGTTCGTCCGCGGGCTCAACCCCGACGTGTCGGTCGAGCCGGTCGAGGCCCGCGTGGACAAGTCGAACGTCCACGAGGTCGTCGCGAGCGCGGACGTGGTGGTCGACGCCTCGGACAACTTCCCGACGCGCTACCTCCTCAACGACGTCTGTCGCTTCGAGGGAATCCCGCTGGTCCACGGCGCGATATACAAGTTCGAGGGGCAGGCGACGACGCTCGTCCCCGAGGGGCCGTGTTACCGATGTCTGTTCGCCGAAGCGCCCGAACCGGGGACCGTCCCCGACTGCGCGACGACCGGCGTCCTCGGTGTTCTCCCCGGCACGGTCGGCTGTATTCAGGCGACGGAAGCGATGAAAATCCTCCTCGACGAGGGCGAGGTGCTCGACGGCCGGCTCCTGTTTTACGACGCCATGGATATGACGTTCGAGACGGTCCCGTACCGGAAGAACCCGGACTGCCCCGTCTGCGGCGAGGGCGGCGTCGACTCCATCGAGGACATCGATTACGTCGAGAGCTGCGCAATCAGTCTCGACTGAGAAGAGAACTCCAACGCGGCGTCGTCGAACGCCCCGAGTCGGTCGCGCTACCGGTCGAACTGGAACCCGCCGAACTCGTCCGCAGAGCCGCCGTCGGTCGCCGCGCGAATCGAGTCGGCGTCCGCGCCGTCGACCACTTCGTCGAAGTCCATCGCGTCCAGTTCCTCGACCGCCGCCGCGTCGCCGCCGACGAGGGCGTCCACCCGGTCGGCGAGCGCGTCGAGCGCGACCGTCTGGTCGGCCGTCGCGTCGGTGATGTCGGTCGTCGACGCCTCGGCGGCGGTCGCGTGCTCTTGGGCCACCTGAATCGTGGTCGTGACCTCCTCGATGTTCGTCGCCTGCGAGTCGGTCGCGCGGGCGACCTCGGTGACGCCGTTGGCAGCGGAGTCCGCGGCGTCCGCGATTTCGGAGAGCGAGGCGAGCACGTCCTCGATTTCGCCGGAGGCGACCTGAATCTGCTCGTGGGACTGCTCGGAGGCCAGCACCGTCTCGTCGGCCTGCTCTTGAATCTCGGCGATGCTGTCGGCGATTTCCTCCGTGTGCTCGTGGGTCTGGTTCGCGAGCTGTTTGACCTCGTCGGCGACGACCGAGAAGCCCTCGCCCGCTTCGCCCGCGCGGGCGGCCTCGATGTTCGCGTTGAGCGCGAGCAGGTTCGTCCGGTCTGCGACCTCCGCGATGACCTCGACGACCTCCTCGATGACGACCATGCGCTGTTGGAGTTCGGTCACGCTGTCGAGCAGTTCGTCGGAGATGTCGATGACCTGGTCGGTCGCGCTCCGGATGCTCTGGCCGGCCTCCTGCCCGTTTTCGGCGGCCGCGCGGGCCTGGTTCGCCGCCGACGCGACCTCGTCGGAGGTGGCCGCTATCTCCTCCATGCTGGCCGATAGCTCCTGCATCTCCTCGGACCCCGTCGAGAGGAGGTCCGCCTGCTCCGTGACCTGCGACTCGATGTCGGTCGCGGCGGTCGCGGCCCGCTGAATCGCGCCGCCGAGGTCGGCGGTCGTGGCGTCGACTTCGCTGGCGAGGCGGTCGAACCGGGTCGCCATCTCGTTGAGGTCCGAGACGACCGCCAGCGTCTCGTCGTTGAGGACGCCACGGTCGTCCGCGAAGGACGCGCGGGCCGAGAGGTCGCCTGCCGTGAGGCTCCCGATGGTGGTCGAGACCTCGTCGACGAGCGCCTCGGACGCCCGCTGTTTCTCCACGGCGTCGGTCCGGTCGTGGACCGCCTCGACGACGCCGACCAGTTCGTCGCCCTCGAACAGCGGTTGGGCGGTGAAAGCGATGTGGCGGTCCGCGCCGTGTCGGTCGGTCATGGTACTGGTGTCGCGGTAGAGCCGGCTACCCTCGTCGACCACGTCGAGCCCGTGGACCACGTCGGCGCTCCGCGGGTCGTCGAGCACCTTGTCGGCGAGCGTCTTCGCCCGCCGGCCGTCCGGGTAGAACAGTTCGCTCACGTGTTCCGACCCGAGCGCCTCCGCGGCGGGGACGCCCGTGAGCTTCGTAATCGGGTCGTTCCACGAGATGACGTGGCCGTCGGCGTCGAGGACGAACACCGGCATCCCCACGCCGTCGAGCAGAGCACCCGTGTCCAGTCGCTCCGCCGCCAGCGCGACCGTCCCTCGTTCGTCCGCCTGTGCGCCACCGTCGGTCCGCGTCCGAGCCCCGACCCCCGGGACCAGCGCCGCGAGTCGCGAAAGCAGGTCCATACGTCCACCTCACGCGGATTGCCGGTATAACGCTACGCTCTGAATTATCATATCTGAGATTCGACTGGTACAAAAGCGGTATCTCCTGGTGGACCCGGGTGTGGAAAACGGAACGGTCGAAGAAAGCGGTCGGTGCGTGGGAGAGCCGAACGGGGGAACCAAAGAGGGCCGAACGGGGAATCGGGAAGGGCCGAGTGGGGGACTGGAGAGGACCGAACGGGGACTAGCGGTTCAGACCGCCGCGAAACCGCGCTCCAGCGGGGCGGTCGTGGCGGTCACGTCGTCAGTCGAGGTCGCCGGGGCGGTCGCCGTCGAGGCCGCCGTCGGTCGCCGGGGCGTCGAGTTCGGCGGTCGACGCGGCGTCGGAGTCGGCGAACGCGCCGTCGCGGTCCGCAGCGTCGTAGTCGACGGTGAACTCGGAGACGAGCGACATCAGCTGCTCGGACTGGGTAGCGAGACGGTCCGCGCCGTCGGAGACCTCGCTGAGCGAGGCGGTCTGTTCTTCGGCCGCGGCCGCGACCGACTCGGCGCGCTCGGCGGTCTCGTCGCTGATATCGGAGACGCGGTCCATCATCGACGCGACCTCCTCGGTCGAGGCGGCCTGCTCGTCCGTGGTCCGGCTGATTTCGTCGACGCCGTCGGTCGTCTCGCGGACGTTCTCGACGATAGTGTCGAGCGAGTCGCGGGCGGTCTGGACCGCGTCGACGCCGGAGTCGACGGCGTCGCGCGTCTCGCGCATCTCGGAGACGGACGCCGCGGACTTCGCTTGGACCTCCTCGATGGTCGCCTCGATTTCCTCGGCCGAGGCCTTGGTCTCGCCGGCGAGTTCCTTGACCTCGTTTGCAACGACCGAGAAGCCCTCGCCGGCCTCGCCGGCGCGGGCGGCCTCGATGTTCGCGTTGAGCGCGAGGATGTTCGTCTGCTCCGCGATGTCGGTGATGAGTTCGACGATGTCGCCGATTTCGGCCATGTCGCCTTCGAGGTCCTCGATGCGGTCGACCGTCCGGCGGGTCTGCGTCTCGACGGTCTCGATGGTGTCGATGGCGTTGGCGGCCGCCTCGTGGCCGTCCTCGCTCGCTTCGAGGGTGTGCTGGGCGGTCCGTTCGAGCTCGCTCGCCGAGGAGGCGACCTCCTCGATGGTCGCAGAGAGGTTGCTCGTCTCGCTCGTCGTCTGCCGGAGGTTCTCGCGCTGTTCGTGCGCGCCCTCGGCCATGACCTGCGTGGACTCGCTGACCTGTCGGCTCGCGCGCTCTATCTCCTGGGAGCT
This sequence comes from Haloferax prahovense DSM 18310, assembly GCF_000336815.1. GTDB lineage: Archaea > Halobacteriota > Halobacteria > Halobacteriales > Haloferacaceae > Haloferax > Haloferax prahovense. The sequence goes on along the minus strand of NZ_AOLG01000009.1, from coordinate 89,981 downwards.
CGCGGTGACCTCCTGGCTGGCCGCGGCGACGGTCTCGGCGAACGCGACGACCTCCGCGACGGTCGCTTCGAGCTCGTCGGCCATGTCGTTGAACGACCGCGCCATCTCGTTCATCGCGTCGTTGTCGGCGTCCTCCGACATCCGGCGCGTGAGATTGCCGTCGGCGGCGTCCGCCATCGTCTCGCTGAACTCGGCGGCCTTCGCTTCGAGTTCGGTGATGAGGGCTTCGAGTTCCGTGTGCGTCTGGCCCATCGACTCGCCGAACGACCCCGGGATGTCCTCGTCGAGGACGGGGTCGTCGAAGCGCTTGTCGGCGAGCGCCTCGGCCTGCCCGGCGACGGTCGTGAGGTACGACTGCATCGACTCGAAGGAGTCGTACAGCCGCCCCATCTCGTCGATTCGGACGGTGTTCGGGAGGTCGCCGTCGACCTCGCCGTTGGCGATGTCGTCGGCGTTGCGAGCGACGACCGAGAGGGACCGCGCGGTGCCGCGGCCCATGGTCGCGCCGACGAGGAACAGCGCGCCGACGCCGAACGCGACGAGGAGCATCACGTTCGTCGTCACCTGCGACTGGAGCGCGAACGCCCGGTCGGCCGGCACGTGGTAGGTGAGCACCCAGTCGGTTCCGGTGATGGGCGCGTACGCCATCGCGTACTCGCCGGACTCCATGCCCGTGCGGGCGGAGACGACCTCGTAGCCGGTCTGCCCGGACAGCGCCGCGTCGATGGCCTCGATGGACGAGCCGTCGGCGGCCGCGTACTGGTCGAGGATAGACGCCTTCCGGTTGTCGAAGAGGATGGTTCCCGACTCGGAGACGACCTTGGTGTCACCGGTCGCGTAGGGCGATTCGAACTGGTGGGGGCCCGCTTGGAGCGACGCCGTCAGGACGATTGCGCCGTTGGCCCCGGAGACGGGCGCGGCGAACGCGACGACCGGCTCGCCGCCGGACTCGTACGGCTCGGTGACGGTCACGGACTGGCCCGACGACAGCGACGCGGCGTCGTCGGCCCACGGCGCGGACAGCGAGTCGAGCGACTGCCCGGTCGCGCTGTCGGTCGTGCTCGCGACGACCGCGCCGGTGTCGGCGTCGACGTAGTGGAGCGAACGGACGTCACCGGAGAGTTGGATGAGCTTCCCTTCGAGCCACCGCTGGTGGTCGGCGGGCGGAGTACCAGCCGGTTGGTCCGCGAGCGACTCGGCGAGGAACGAGACGGTGGACTCCTTCGAGGTCACCCAGTCGGAGACCGACTTGGCCTCCGTCGCCGCCGCGCCGCGAATCTGCGACTCGGTCTGCGACTCGACGACCGACTTGGTGTCGAAGTGGATGTACGCGCCCGCGCCGCCCATGACGAGCGCGATGAGGAGGAGCACGACCCCGAACTTCGCCGCGTAGCGGCGGCGAATCACGTTCGGAAGCGCCCGTTCGAGGAGGCTCGTCAGCCGCGAAAACGGGTTCATTGGTCACCTCCGGACTCGAAGAACTGGCGCTGGAGGAGTTCGACCTGCTCGACCGAGCCGTTGTGGACCCGCTCGACGAGGTACGAACTCAGCGGTTCGAGCGCCTCCGTGAGGTCGACCCCGCTCGACGCGCCCTGATAGTTCAGTTCGCGGCCGGCGTCGACGAGCGTTCGAACCCGGTCGAACTCGCCGACCGAGACGGTGTGTCCGGTTCCGCCCGAGACGGTCTGCAGGGCGTCTGCGATGGCCGGACCCGACGCCTCGCCCGCGTACTCCGCCGCGGTCGCCATGAGGAACAGGGCGTCGTAGGCGTTCGCCGCGTAGGGTTGCAGCGGCGCGATGTCGGAGAGCCGCTGGGAGAGGTGAAAGTAGCCGTCAGTCCGAACCGACGACAGCGAGGCGCTGTAGAAGCCCTCGTAATAGGGCGGAATCTCGCCGTCGAACAGGCCCGCCGAGAAGACCCACGGGGCCTCGTAGTCGGACGCGCCGTAGGCGTCGAGGACGCCCCCCTCCTGCCCGGGGACGCTGACGAAGCCGACCGCGTCGGGCGAGTCGGCGAACACCTCGTCGACGACGCCGCCGAAGTCGTCCGCGGTCGGGTCGTAGCTGACCTCGGTGACGACCTCCGCGTCGAGTTGGTCGCCGAGTGCGGTGCCGAGGTCGGAACCGAAGGCCCCGTCGACGGTGAGTACGGCGACCCGGTCGGCGTCGGCGTACTGCGGCGCGTCGAGAATCTTCGCCATCGCGGTCGCCTGCAGGCTGTCGCTCGGGACGGTGCGGCCGAAGAACTTCCGACCGTCGGCGCGCCCGGCCTCCGAGAGCCGCGGGTTCGTGCTCGCCGGGCTCATCTCCATGACGGCGTCGTCGGCCGCCTCGGGGGCGAGCGCGAGCGACACGTCGCTGACGAGGCCGCCGACGAAGCCGACGACGCCCGCGTCGGCCAGCGAGGCGTAGCCGTCGGTTGCGACCGACGCGGACCCCTCCGTGTCCACGGTGGTCAGTTCGACCGGCCGCCCGAGCACGCCGCCCGCGCGGTTGATGTCTTCGACCGCCTGCTCGGCGGCGCGCTTGCCGTGCGTTCCCACCTGCTCCAGCGACCCGCTGACGGGCAACATCGCCCCGAATCGAACGGGCTCCCCGGACTCCGTTCCGAACGTCCCCACGCACCCGGACAGCGAGCCGAGCCCCACCGCGCCGGCGGCGGTGCGGAGAAACGTCCGTCTGTCGTACCTTGCTGTCACAGATTTTCCGAGACAACTCCCGTATATAATTTTGGGCCGCCGATTATCATACGCTGTATTTTTGGGACGGCTGTCCAACATCGAACACGAAATATGGATGTGCTACCACGCAACATCCGAGCGAGTCGTCGCGACGAGGGGTCAGTTTCGGGACGCTCGCACTCCCTCACGACTGGGGCATCGTAGCGTTTTATCCGCCGGCCCACCCACGTGCGGACATGACTACTCAGGGAATCGTCGGACAGTTCCTCTCGCTGAAAGAGGAGACCGACGCCGACCTGCTCGCCATGCAGTGCGGCGACTTCTACGAGTTCTTCGCCGACGACGCCGAGACGGTCGGCCGCGAACTCGACCTCAAGGTCTCCCAGAAGTCCTCGCACGGGTCGTCGTACCCGATGGCGGGCGTGCCGCTGAACGACCTGACGCCCTACCTCAAGGCGCTCGTCGAGCGCGGCTACCGGGTCGCCGTCGCCGACCAGTACGAGACCGAGTCCGGCGACCTTCGCCGAGAAATCAAGCGCGTTGTCACGCCGGGGACGCTTCTCGAAACCTCCCGCGCCGACGCGCAGTTCCTCGCGGCCGTCGTGACCGACGGCGACGGCGTCGGCCTCGCGTTCGCCGACATCACCACCGGCCAGTTCCTCGTCACCGAGGCCGCGACCGTCGACGACGCCGCGGCCGAACTCTACCGCTTCGCCCCCGTCGAAGTCCTCCCCGGCCCGGAACTGCGCGGCGACGACGAGACGCTCTCTCGCCTGCGCGAGGCCACGGACGCCTCCTTCTCGCTTTTCTCCACCGAGGCGTTCGCGCCGGGTCGCGCCCGCCACGCCGTCCGCGAGCAGTTCGGCGCGTCCACGGTCGACAGCGTCGGTCTCGACTCCGACCTCGCGACCCGCGCCGCCGGCGGCGTCCTCGCCTACGTCGAGGAGACGGGCGCGGGCGTCCTCCGGTCGATGACGCGCCTGCAGGTCTACCACCCTTCGGACCTACTCGAACTCGACGCGACCACCCAGCGCAACCTCGAACTCACCGAGACGATGCACGGCGACCGCTCGGGGTCGCTGTTCGACACGATAGACCACACCGTCACCTCTCCCGGCGGCCGCCTCCTCCGCGAGTGGCTGACCCGCCCGCGGCGCGACCGCGACGAACTCGCCCGCCGACTCGACGCCGTGCAGTCGCTCGCCTCGGCCGCCCTCGCCCGCGAGCGCGTTCGCGAGGTACTCGACGGGGCGTACGACCTCGAACGACTCGCCTCCCGGTCGGCGTCCGGGAGCGCCGGCGCGTCCGACTTGCTCTCGGTTCGGGACACCCTCTCTGTGCTTCCCGCGCTCGCCGACGCCATCGAGGGGACCGAACTCGCGGACTCCCCGCTCGCGGAAGTCGTCTCGCGGCCGGACCGGGACGCCGCGGCCGACCTCCGAGCCGACCTCGCCGACGCGCTCGCCGAGGACCCGCCGAAGACGGTCACGCAGGGCGGGCTGTTCCAGCAGGGCTACGACGACGAACTCGACGACCTCATCGAGCGCCACGAGTCGGCGAAGTCGTGGCTCGACACGCTCGCCGACCGCGAAAAGCGGGACCACGGCCTCTCGCACGTCACCGTCGACCGCAACAAGACCGACGGCTACTACATCCAGGTCGGCAAGTCGGTCGCCGACCAGGTCCCCGACCACTACCGGCAGATAAAGACGCTCAAGAACTCGAAGCGCTTCGTCACCGAGGAGTTAGAGGAGAAAGAACGCGAGATTCTCCGGCTCGAAGAGGCCCGCGGCGACCTCGAGTACGAACTGTTCGAAGAACTCCGCGAGCGCGTGGCCCGGCGCGCCGAACTCCTGCAGGACGTGGGTCGAACCATCGCCGAGGTGGACGCGCTGGCGTCGCTTGCGACCCACGCCGCCGGCAACGGGTGGACCCGACCCGAACTCACGGACGCCGGGGCGCTCGACATCGAGGCCGGTCGCCACCCGGTCGTGGAGACGACGACCGACTTCGTCCCGAACGACCTCCGCATGGACGACGAGCGCGGCTTCCTCATCGTCACCGGGCCGAACATGTCGGGCAAATCGACGTACATGCGGCAGGCGGCGCTCATCACGCTCCTCGCGCAGGTGGGGAGCTTCGTGCCCGCGCGCTCGGCGACCGTCGGCGTCGTCGACGGCATCTACACCCGCGTCGGCGCGCTGGACGAACTCGCGCAGGGTCGCTCGACGTTCATGGTCGAGATGCAGGAACTCTCGAACATCCTCCACTCGGCCACCGAGGACTCGCTCGTCATCCTCGACGAGGTGGGCCGCGGAACCGCCACCTACGACGGCATCTCCATCGCGTGGGCGGCCACCGAGTACCTGCATAATGAGATACGGGCCAAGACGCTCTTCGCCACGCACTACCACGAGCTGACGACCCTCGCGGACCACCTCGACCGCGTCGCCAACGTCCACGTCGCGGCCGACGAGCGCGACGGCGACGTGACCTTCCTCAGGACCGTCGTCGACGGCCCGACCGACCGGAGCTACGGGATTCACGTCGCCGATTTGGCGGGGGTTCCGCGCCCGGTCGTCGACCGCGCCGCCGACGTGCTCGACCGGCTCCGCGAGGAGAAGGCCATCGAGGCGAGGGGGTCCGGAACCTCGGAACCCGTACAGGCCGTCTTCGACGTGGGAAGCGGACAGATGAAAGTCGCGGAGGGCGGCGACTCCGCCGACGATTCGACGGGCTCCGGTGCGCCCGCGAACGGCGCAACGGGCAACGGGTCGGCCGGGGCGCTCGCCGGGGCGAGCGCCGAGGCGGCCGACGCCGAGACAGAGACCGAGTCCGGGGCCGCGCCGGACCCGGAAACCGAAGCCGTCCTCGACGAACTCCGGGCGACCGACGTGAACGACACGTCGCCGCTGGACCTGATGGCGAAGGTGCAGGCGTGGCAGTCGAAGCTGGACGGCGGTGACGGCGAATGAGCGACATCAAACAGCTCGACGAGAAGACCATCCAGCGCATCGCCGCCGGCGAGGTGGTCGAACGGCCCGCCTCGGTCGTCAAGGAGTTGTTCGAAAACAGCCTCGACGCGGACGCGACGCGCATCTCCGTGGCCGTCGACGCCGGCGGCGTGGAGGGCGTCCGCATCCGCGACGACGGCGTCGGCATGAGCGAGGAGGACCTCGAACTCGCCGTCCGCGAGCACACGACGAGCAAAATCGGCGATATCGAGGACCTCGAAGCCGGCGTCGGCACCCTCGGCTTCCGCGGCGAGGCGCTCCACACCATCGGCGCGGTGTCGCGGCTGACCATCCGGTCGAAGCCCCGCGGCGGCGACGTGGGCACGGAGCTGAAGTACGAGGGCGGCGAGGTCGAGTCGATTCGGCCGGCCGGCTGTCCCGAGGGGACGGTCGTCGAGGTCGACGACCTGTTTTACAACACGCCCGCGCGACGGAAGTTCCTCAAGACGACGGCGACCGAGTTCGACCACGTCAACGCGGTCGTCACCCACTACGCCCTCGCCAACCCCGACGTGGCCGTCTCGCTCGAACACGACGACCGCGAGGTGTTCGCCACCGAGGGCCGCGGCGACCTCCAGTCGACCGTGCTCTCGGTGTACGGCCGCGAGGTCGCGGAGTCGATGGTTCCGGTCGACCGCGACGCCCCCGGCGTCTCCGTCTCGGGGCTCGTGAGCCACCCCGAGACAACCCGAAGCACCCGCGACTACCTCTCGACGTTCGTCAACGACCGCTACGTCACCGACCGCGTGCTCCGCGAGGCCGTCCTCGACGCCTACGGCGGCCAACTCGACGCCGACCGCTACCCCTTCGCGGTGCTGTTCGTCGAGGTCGCGCCCGACGCCGTGGACGTGAACGTCCACCCGCGGAAGATGGAGGTCCGCTGGGACGACGAGGCCGGCGTCAAGCGCGACGTGACCGATGCGGTCGAAGACGCCCTGCTGAATCACGGCCTCGTCCGGTCGTCGGCCCCGCGAGGCCGGTCGAAAGCCGACGAGGCGGCCATCCAACCCGGTTCGACGGACGACGACGCGGCGTCGATGGACCCCCACGACGCCCGGGAATCGGAGACGGGCGGCGAAACAGACGACGACGCGGACCCCCCGTCCGCGCGGGACGTGCAGTCGGCGCGGGAGGCCCGCGAGTCGGATGCACAGTCGAACCCGGACGCGGTCGCGGCCGACGATGCCGGACCAGACACCACGACTGCAACTGAACGAGGGTCGGGCGTCGACGCCGAGAATCCGGCTGACGGCGACGCCGATGCGTCCGCCGAGACGCCCGAGGGTTCGGGGGGTTCGTCCGGTTCGACTTCGGCCTCGACGCCGGCGTCTGCGCCGCCGACGCCGCCCCGCGAATACGACCTCGCGCCGGGACCGGAGACGACCGAGCAGTCGTCGCTTTCGACCGACGAGACTGAACCGGAGGCGACACAGGCAACGAGGCCGTCCGACGACCCCGAATCGGAGTCCGAGTCGGACAGCGAAACCCCGCCACGTCGCCCCTCGCGAATCGCCGCGCCGACGACCCAGCGCGACCTCTCCGGGGAGGAGGCGGACCTCTCACCCGAGTTCGACTCGCTCCCGTCGATGCGAATCATCGGCCAACTCGCGGACACCTACATCGTCGCCGAGACCGACGAGGGGTTGGTGCTCGTCGACCAGCACGCCGCCGACGAGCGCGTGAACTACGAGCGCCTGAAGGGCGAGGTCGAAGGCGATACGCCGACGCAGGCGCTGGCCGAACCGGTCGAACTCGAACTCACGGCGCGCGAGGCGGCGCTGTTCGAGGAGTACCGCGAGGCGCTGGCGCAGGTGGGATTCCACGCCGGGCGGACCGGCGAGCGGACCGTCTCGGTCCGCACCGTGCCGGCGGTGTTCGACGCCGCGCTCGACCCCGGACTGCTCCGCGACGCGCTGACGGCGTTCGTCCGCGAGGAGGCCGACGGCGGCCGGAAGACCGTCGACGCCGTCGCCGACGAACTGCTGTCGGACCTCGCGTGTTACCCCTCGATTACGGGCAACACGTCGCTCCGGGAGGGCTCCGTGCTCGACCTGCTCGCCGCGCTCGACGACTGCGAGAACCCCTACGCCTGCCCCCACGGTCGCCCGGTCATCATCGAGTTCGACCGCGACGAAATCACCTCGCGCTTCGAGCGCGACTACCCCGGCCACGGCGGGCGACGACGCGAGGAGTAGCCGGCGCGGGTCGGTCGCGTTGCCCGCCGCTATCCGCGACCCGACCTCCGATTCTCGGAACCGATAGCATCGGCGAGGATTCAAGTCGGGGCACCGAGACGGTGGAGGCGATGAATCCGCTGGTCTTTCTGGGCATCTGCTTCGGGCCGCTGGCGCTCGTCGTCTCGTATCTCTTCACGGCGGCGACGGGGCCGAGCGTGCCGCCGTGGGCCGACGCGGCCGGGCAGGCGATTCGGCTCTACGGGACGGCGGCCGCCGTGGTCGTCGGCCCGCTGGCGCTCCACGTCGACCGGCTGGACCTCGCCCGCGAGAGCGACTGGGTTCCCTCCCCCGTGTACTACCTCGTGGCGATTCCGTTTCTGAGCATCCCCATCGCGTTCATCTACCTCGTCCGGCGATTGACCGCCGCGTGAGCCGGCACGCGGGGGCGAACGAATCGACCGCAGGCGTGTCATTCGACGGCAACGCCGGAGGTTTATATCGCGCCCGCGAACGGCCTTCCATGACAGCACTCGTGACCTTCGGCGAGACGATGCTTCGGCTGTCGCCGCCGCGTGGCGAGCGACTCGAGACCACCCGCGAACTCGAAGTGCAGGCGGGCGGCGCGGAGTCGAACGTCGCCGTCGCCGCCACCCGACTCGGAGGGGACGCAGCGTGGTTCTCGAAGCTCCCGGACTCGCCGCTCGGCCGGCGAATCGTCGGCGAACTCCGGAGCCACGGCGTCGACACCGACGGCGTCGTCTGGACCGACGACGCCCGACAGGGCGTCTACTACCTCGAACACGGGGCGTCGCCGCGCCCGACGAACGTCGTCTACGACCGCGCCGACGCGGCCGTGACGACGCTGGAGACGGGCGAAACCGACCTCGACGCCGTCCGCGACGCCGAGGTGTGCTACACGAGCGGCATCACCCCCGCGCTCTCCGAGACGCTCCGCGAGACCACGGCCGACGTGCTCGATGCGGCGCAGGACGCCGGGACGACGACCGCCTTCGACCTGAACTACCGGACGAAGCTCTGGTCGCCCGAGGAGGCGGCCGAGGGCTACCGAGACCTGCTCGGCTCCGTCGACCTGCTGTTCGCCGCCGAGCGCGACGCGGCGACCGTCCTCGGGCGCGACGGCGACGCCGAGTCCGTCGCCCGCGGGCTCGCCGAGGACTACGGTATCGAGACCGTCGTCGTCACTCGCGGCGAGAAGGGGTCGCTCGCCGTCTCCGGCGGAGCGGTGTCCGAACAGGGCGTCTACGAGGCTGAGACCCGCGACGCCATCGGGACCGGCGACGCCTTCGTCGGCGGCTATCTCGCCAAGCACCTCGACGGCGGGAGCGTGGCCGAGTCGCTGCGGTGGGCGTCGGCGACGGCGTCGCTCAAGCGGACCGTCGACGGCGACATCGCGGTCGTCAACCCCGAAGACGTCGAGCGCGTCGTCGCCGACGAGGGCGACGGCATCTCGCGGTAGGGTCGCCCGGCGACCGGCAGGCGTATTTCCGTCCGTCCAGTAGCCGCCGACATGGAGGTCACGACGACCGGCCGGTTCCGGGTCTATCGCAGTCCGCGCGACGGAGACGAACTCCTCTTGCTCGAACTCCCCGAGGAGCGCGTCGACTGGGCCGACCCGGCCGTCGAGACCGACGCCGACGACGCCTACTCACCGACCTACGTGCCACAGACCGGCTACAACGGCGACCTCGCAGAGCGCGTCTCGGCGCTCGAACCCGGAAACGAAATCGAGGCGACGCTGACGTGGGACGACGGCGACCCGCACTTTGCAGACGTGTCGGTCCGCGACCGGACCCGCTTTCGGTTCGTCGGTGCCGCGACGGGGCTGTTCGAGGCCGCCCGCGAGACGTGGCACGCGACCGGCGACGGCGAGGCCATCGGCTCGCGCGTCACCTACGGCACCGACGGCGACCCGAACGCCGTGCTCTACGTCTTCGCGAAACAGCCCGGCGCGCGTGACCTGTTCGACGAGTTCGGCGACGGGGTCGTCCCCGTAGACCCGCTTTTGGACCGCCTCGACGACGAGACCGACGTGCCCGACGCGCCCCGCGAGGTGTTCGTCTTGCGCCCCCTCGACGAGGAGTTCGTCCTCGTCGCCATCGCGCTCGACCGAGACGGACTGTTCGCGCGGACGATGCGCGACACCTACTGCTGACGCGCCGCGGGTCGTCGCCGGCCGCTCCCGAGTCGCACTCGGTCACTCGGGGTCGGCGTCGCTCGGCGCGCGGGAACCACACTCCGAACATCGGTAGACGGTTCGCCAGCCGCCGCCGGTGACGAACCGCCGCCGAAACGAGTGTCTCGCGCCGCACTCGTCGCAGACCGTCGGCGGTCCGTTCGGGTCGGACGGGTCGCGCATACGCCGAGTCGTGGCGGAACGGACTAAATGCCACCGTCGTCAGTCGTCGCCGACGCCGTCGTGTCCGGGCGGCGAGCGGCCGGCGTGCGGCCGGCGGCGAGTTCGACTGAACTGACTGACTCGACAGAAGAGCGGGGCGACGAAGCGTTAGTTCTCTTGGGTCCAGCGCTGGTAGACCGCGGAGCCGCCGAGAACGGCGAAGACGAGCGAGCCGAGACCGGGCGCGCCGACGCCCGAGATGACCGGGACGCCGACAGCAACGGCGATCATGAGGACGATGCCGAGCGCGGCGAGCGCGGCGTAGTACTCGCTCCACGAGAGTTCGCCCTCGGGGACGACCTCCATGTAAACCGTCACGTCGCCCGCCTCGGCCAGCGAGACGACCTTCGACTCGTCGTCGTAGTTCACGATGTCCAGTTCGGCGAGTTTGGGGATGTGAGTCTGTTGCAGCGAGACGTAGGCGCTCTGGCGGATGTTCCGCGGCGGCGGCGACTCCCCGGTCTCCGCTTCCGCGATGCGCTCCGAGAGTTCGCGGAGGGTCAGGTCACCGTCTTGGAGGAACTCGATGGCCATCCGACGGCGGTCGTTACTCAGTACCTCGTGAATTCGCGTCTCGGAGAGTCCGGGTTCGGATGTTGTCGCCATACGAGGATTCGATCGATTTGTGACTGGTCGCTTCTTCTATATTAACAGTTCGCCTCCGGAATCGCCGTCCGGAATAACGAGTATCGGCAGAAAGCAAGGCCGTTATCTCCCTCTAACGCCCGAATTGCGGCTCTATTTCGACTGCCAATCGGCCAAAAGGTACATCAGTGACATGTTCTGCGCCCGACGCGAATCGAGGAGTCGTGGGTCGGAGACACGAATTTCTCGCACGCATCACCGGGGATTACGATGCGGTCGCCGCCAACGGCCCCGCGCCTGCGGGTCGTCAGGAACCGCTCGGCTCGTTCGCCAGCGAAGAGGCGTCCGGCGAAGCGAGGCCTGTCAGAACGACGGTTCGGAGCCTCCTCGGCGAGTTCACGAGTCGTCGAGGGCGATTGCTCGGAACAGATGCATGCCACACAGAACGAGCCCGACGAGAAGACTCAACAGGCCGCGGCGACGACATCGGGCGATGAGCGACCCCGTTCCCGTCGTCATCTACACGCGCACGGAGTGTGACCTCTGCGACGAGGCCGAAGCGACCGTCCGCGAGGTCGCAGACGAGACGGACGTTCCGGTCGATATCGACCTCGTGAACGTCGATACCGACGACGAACTCAGCGAGAAGTACGGGGAGCGAGTGCCGTACGTCTACGTGGACGACCGACCGGCGTTCAAGTTCCGCGTCGACGCCGGCCGGCTCAGGGAGAAACTGACCGCGGCGCGGGAGTGAGCGCCGTCACTCGGCGTCGGCGGGGTGCACCCACTCGACGCCGCGGAACTCGAAGCGCGCGCCGCCGTCGGTGCCGTCGGTGAGCGTGACCGACCAGCCGTGGGCCTCGGCGATGTTTTCGACGATAGCCAACCCGAACCCCGTCCCGGTTCGGTCGGTCGTGTACCCGTGTTCGAACACCCGCTCGCGGAGCGACTCGGGGATGCCGTCGCCGTCGTCTTCGACGTAGAAGCCCGCATCGTCGTCGAGTCGGCCGACGGTCACGGTCGCGGCCGCGCCGCCGTGCTCGACGGCATCACCGGACGAACTCCGGTTGCCTGTAGAACCATGTTCTACAGCATTGCGAAACAGGTTCTCGAACAGTTGGAGGAGCCTGCCCGTGTCGGCGCGGACCACGCCGAGGTCGAGCGGTTCGAGACGGGCGTCCTCGGTGGCGACGAAGCTCCACGCGTGGGTGACCTTCGACCGGAGGTCGACCGCCTCGAACTCCGTGACCGGCGAGCCCTGTCGAGCGAGCGTAAGCAGGTCGCTGATGAGGGCGTTCATCCGTTCGAGCGCCGTCTCTATCTTTTCGAAGTGCTCCGGGTCGCCGGTGTCGGCCGCGATTTCGAGGTAGCCCTTGGCGACCGAAAGCGGGTTTCGGAGGTCGTGTGCGACCACGGAGACGAACTCGTCGAGGCGCTCGTTCGCCGCCGCGAGTTCGGCCTCGCGGTCGCGGAGCGTCTGTTCGCGCTTCGCCCGTTCGACGGCCGACGAGACGGTGGACGCGAGCAGTTGGAGGAGTTCGACGTCGACGTCGGTGAACGCCCCCTGACGGGTGTCGCCGGTGAGGAGGACGCCGTACTCGCCGAGCGGGACGTGGACCTCCGACTCGATGGACGAGTCGGGGTGCTGCACCTCCGACCCGCCGACGGTTCGCTCGTACACCCGCACCTCGTTGGCGTCGAACGCCTCCCAGATGAGCGTCTCCTCGCCGTCCCGGTGGAGAGTGGGCGACTCGCCGAACACCTGCCGGGCGGCGTCGGACTGCGCGACCGGGACGAGCGCGTCGTCGTCGGGGTCGTGGAACCACACGCCCGAGATGGGCCAGCCGACCACGTCGCGGACGGCGTCGACGGCGACGGCCGCGACCGCCTCGCTCGTCTCGACGCGGAGGAGTTCGCGGGCGACTGACTGAAGGTCGCGAAGCGCCCGTTCGAGCCGCTCGCGCTCGGCGGCGTCTCTCCCCGGGAGACGCGTCCTCGCGCTCGGTCCGGCTCCGGAGTCGCACTGGTCCGCGACTTCCCCGGCGTCGAGGCTCGCATCGTCGGTGCCGGCTCTGTCCGCCGCGGCTGCGGCATCGGAGGCGACCTCGCGGATGAAGACGCTCACCCCGCTGTCGTCGGGGTAGATTCGCGCCGAGACGCGAACGTCGAAGGCGTCGATTCGGGTGTCGAGTCGCGTCGTGGCTCCCGACGCCATCGCGGCTTCGAGCGCCCCGTGAATCTCGGAGCCGACCTCGGGGAAGAGCTCGCGGAAGTCTCGGTTGAGGGCCTCCGCGGCCGGAACGCCGGTTCGCTCGGCCATCGCGTCGTTCCAGTAGCTGACGGTCCAGTCGTCGTCTAACGCGAAGATGCCGTCGGTGACGCGGCCGTAGACGGTCGCGAGGTGCGCGTCGGACTCGGTGAGTCGCTCCTGGACGCGGTACTGCGACACCGCGTTGAACACGCGGCTCGCGAGGAGGTGGAAGTCCTCGTCGCCGGCGGTCCGCCGGACGTAGTCGCTAACGCCGAGCGAAATCGCGCGGCTCGCCACCGCCTCGTCGCCGTGGGCGGTGTAGAGGATGAACGGCAGGTCGGACGAGCGGGCGCGAACGGCGGTGAGGAGGTCGAGGCCGTCGCCGTCCCGGAGGTGGTACTCCGAGACGACGCAGTCGACGCCGTCGTCCTCGACGACGGAGATACCGTCGATGACGGCGGTCTCGCCCCGGACATCGAGCCGGTCGGACTCGCGTTCGAGCGCCGTCGCGACGAGGGCGACGAACTCCGGGTCCCGGCCGACGTAGAGGACGGAGATGGGGTCGTCACCGCCGTTCCCGGTGCTGTCGTCGGGGGTGGACATACTCGTTCGAGAGCCGTGAGTTCAATAGGTGTTTCGTCAGCAGCAGCGACCGACGGCCACGGGTTCAGCGACGAGGGCGAGCCGTACGGTTCGCGCTCCGGTCGCTCGGACGGGGCGGGCGTACGCCTATGGCCTCGGCGCCCCTTTGGAGACTCATGGAAGCTGACAGACGACTCCTCCGACAGGCGCGCGAGCGACTCGACGGGTGGACCTACACGGCCCGCGACCGGGCCTACCGCGAGCTGTTCGCCGGCGACGACGCTGCCGTCACCGCCGAGGAGCGGCAGCTTCTCGACGAGGTGGACGCGGAGCTCGCGGGCGACGGCGGCGACGGACTCTGGGGGACGGACGAGTACGCGGTCGTCATGGGACATCCGAAGAATCACCCGATTTCGGTCGTCTGCACCCGCCACCCGGAGATTCCCTCGTCGTGGTCGCGGGGCGGGGAGAGCCTGACCGAACCGGAGCGCGAGCAGTTCAACGACCTCCTGTGGGACTACTGCGAACGCGTCCGCCGGTACGTCCAAGACGAGGTCAACGAGTTCGTCGGGGTCGCCGGCGTCCCCGAGGAGTAATCCGAGGCCGATGCGCGTCATCCACCCGGCGGACCACCGGCCCTGTTATCGCTGCGGCGAGCGCGCCGACGTGGTCGTCGCCCGCGGCCACGACCTGCGGTACTGCTGCTGGGACTGTTCGTACTCGCTTCTCGAACACGGCGGCGTCATCGTCGCGGGCGAACTGGGGAAGTCGCGACCCAGACCCCCGTGAGCCGGTGGCAGGCCGCCAGAGCCCCGGATATCGCCGCTCTGGAGCTCCGTTCGCCTCGATTCCGACGCCGTGAGAACGAGTCCCGCATTCAAGCCCGCGGAGACCCTACCGGTCGACTATGAGCGACGCAGATACGCTGGACGCCGTCCGTGAGTTCGAACACGACGGAACCACGTACAAGATGGCGGACCTGACCGTTCTGGAAGAACAGGGGCTCTGCGAACTCGACCGACTGCCGGTGAGCATCCGCATCCTGCTTGAGTCCGTGCTGCGAAACGTCGACGGCGACATCGTCACCGAGGAGGACGTGCGGAACGCCGCCTCGTGGGAGCCGGACGTGCCGAACGTCGAAGTCCCGTTCACGCCGTCTCGCGTGGTGCTACAGGACCTGACGGGCGTGCCCGCGGTCGTCGATCTCGCGGCGCTCCGGTCGGCCGCCGACCGCGCCGGGAAGGACCCGAAACTCGTCGAACCCGAAGTCCCCTGTGACCTCGTCATCGACCACAGCGTGCAGGTGGACTTCTTCGGCTCGCCCGACGCCTACGAGAAGAACGTCGAACTGGAGTACGAGCGCAACGCCGAGCGCTACAAGGCGCTCAAGTGGGCGCAGAACGCCTTCGACAACTTCAGCGTCGTCCCGCCGGGGACGGGCATCGTCCACCAGGTGAACCTCGAACACCTCGGGCGCGTCGTCCACGACCGCGAGTGGCGCGGCGACCGCTGGCTCCTCCCCGACACGCTCGTCGGCACCGACAGCCACACGCCGATGATAGGCGGCATCGGCGTCGTCGGCTGGGGCGTCGGCGGCATCGAGGCCGAGGCGGCGATGCTCGGCCAGCCCATCACGATGAAGCTCCCCGAGGTCGTCGGAGTCAAACTCGAGGGCGAACTCCCCGAAGGCGCGACCGCGACCGACCTCGTGTTGCACGTCACCGAACAGCTCCGCGAGGTCGGCGTCGTCGACCGGTTCGTCGAGTTCTTCGGCCCCGGCGTGGGGAACCTCTCGGTCCCCGACCGGGCGACCATCTCCAACATGGCCCCCGAACAGGGGTCGACCATCAGCGTCTTCCCGGTCGACGAGGCGACGCTGGACTACCTCGAACTCACGGGCCGCGAGCCCGAACACATCGAACTCGTCCGCGAGTACCTCGACGCGCAGGGCCTCTTCGGCGAGCAACACCCCGAGTACACGGAGACGGTCGACGTGGACCTCTCCGCCGTCGAGCCGAGTCTCGCCGGGCCGAAGCGCCCGCAGGACCGCGTCGCCATGGGCGACATGAAGGCCCACTTCCGCGAACTCCTCTACGGCGAGTTCGAAGACACCGTCGACGACGTGGACGAGGAGGCCATCGTCCGCTGGCTCGGCGAGGGCGGGGGCGGGGGCGACCCCGACGGCGAACTCGCGGGCGACGGCGGGACGCTGACCGAGACGCCAGAGACGGCCCCCGAAGAGCCCGACCTCGGGGAACTGACCAAACGCGTCGAAGTCGACCTCGGCGGCGAGACGGTCGAAATCGGCCACGGGAGCGTCGTCGTCAGCGCCATCACGTCCTGTACGAACACCTCGAACCCGTCTGTCATGGTCGCCGCGGGCCTCCTCGCGCGCAACGCGCTGGAGAGGGGTCTCGACGTGCCCGAGTACGTCAAGACGAGCCTCGCGCCGGGGAGCCGCGTCGTCACGGAGTACCTGAAGAAAGCCGACCTGCTCCCGCACCTCGAAGCGCTCGGCTACGACGTGGTCGGCTACGGCTGTACGACCTGCATCGGCAACGCCGGCCCGCTTCCGGAACCCATCGAGAACGCCATCGACGAACACGGGCTGTGGACGACGAGCGTCCTCAGCGGCAACCGCAACTTCGAGGCGCGCATCCACCCGAAGATTCGCGCGAACTACCTCGCCAGCCCGCCGCTCGTCGTCGCCTACGGCCTCGCCGGCCGGATGGACATCGACCTCGAGACCGACCCGCTCGGTACCGACGACGAGGGCAACGCCGTCTACCTCGCCGACATCTGGCCGGACGCCGACGAGATTCGAGAGACCATCCACGACAGCGTCGACCCGTCGATGTTCCGCGAGAAGTACGCCGAGGTGTTCGAGGGCGACGAGCGCTGGGAGGCGCTCGAAGCGCCGACCGGGGACGTGTACGACTGGGACGACGAGTCGACCTACATCCGCGAGCCGCCGTTCTTCACGGACTTCCCGCTGGAGAAACCCGGCGTCTCCGACATCGAGGACGCCCGCTGTCTCCTGACGCTCGGCGACACGGTGACGACCGACCACATCAGCCCCGCCGGGCCGTTCGGGTCGAAGCTCCCGGCCGGCCAGTGGCTCATGGACCACGGCGTCGACCCCGTGGACTTCAACACCTACGGCTCCCGCCGCGGGAACCACGAGGTGATGATGCGCGGGACGTTCGCCAACGTCCGCATCGAGAACCAGATGCTCGACGACGTGGAGGGCGGCTACACGGTTCACCACCCGACGGGCGAGGAGACGACCGTCTTCGAGGCGAGCCAGCGCTACCGCGGGGAGGAAACCCCGCTCGTCGTCCTCTCGGGCGTCGAGTTCGGGACCGGTTCCAGCCGCGACTGGGCGGCGAAGGGCACGGACCTCCTCGGCGTGCGCGCGACCATCGCCGAGAGCTACGAGCGTATCTACCGGGACAACCTCGTCGGCATGGGCGTCCTCCCGCTCCAGTTCGAAGACGGCGACTCGTGGGAGTCGCTCGGCCTCGACGGCTCCGAACAGTTCGACATCCGCGGCCTCGACGACGGCCTCGAAGTCAACGACGAACTGACCGTGGTCGCCACGAAGAACGACGGAACCGAAATCGAGTTCGACGTGACCGCGCAGGTCGGCACGCCCGCCGCGGTGACGTACGTCGAAAACGGCGGTATCCTCCACTACGTACTCCGTCGGCTCCTGACCGAGAACTGAATCAGGACGCTGCGCCGGTGAACTGAGTCGGGGCGGCGACCGGCCGCCTTCGACCCACGCGTCGGACTCGCCGAGAATCACGAACCGCCGAAGACGCGTAGATTCATCAGCCGTGGAGTGCTATGTTGTGGCATGGCAACCGTGACACCGGCGGTCCGCCCGACGTGGACAGACCTCATGCGTCGCGGAGCGGCGACCGCGGCGGTCGCGACCGTCACGAACGCGCTCCTCTTGACGCTCGTCCTCGAAACGGGCCTCGTCGAACCGTTCGCGCCGCTTTCGTACCCGCCGGTCGTGTTCCTCTCGGCCGCCGGCGCGGTCGCGGCGACGCTCGTCTACGGGCTGCTCGCGGGCCGTGTCGCGGACACGGACCGGACGTTCTTCAGGGTCGCCGTAGCGGTGCTCGTGGTGTCTTTCGCACCCGACCTCGGACTCCTGTACGTCGACCCCGGAGCGACGGTACCGGGCGTTCTCGTGCTGATGCTGATGCACGTCGTGGTCGCGGCGGTCTGCGTGGCGTCGCTCACCGAACTCGGCTGGGGCGTTCCGGAGGGTAAACGGCCGGACGCGACCGACGAGTGACCGCCTGACGCTCGACGCGCGGGCGCTCCCGTGTTACCCTCATTTAGGACAGCCTAAAAACCGAAGACACTATGTTGTTTTAGGTTGCCCTAAATGATATGACCAGAGCGGATTCCGAGGCAACCGCGTCGACGGCGCCCTCGCAGGGAGACTGAGATGAACGCTGAGCGCACCGCGGGCGTCAGGGACGCGCTGGACCGCGTCGAACGCGAGCGCGAACAGGTGCTGGCGAAGCGGCGGGCAGTCGAGCGGTTCGAGCGGCGCGTTCGAAAGCTCGCCGCACGGCCGGAGCGTCCACCGAGCGGGACCGCCCGAGCGACCGCCTGCGGGACCACATCGATACCCGCGACGACGCGACGAGACGCCGGCGCTGGCCCGGGGCGACGGCGGGTCCGCGAGCTATTCGCGGAGACGATACGACCACACAGCGTCTCCGACGTGAACGGGTCCGAACCGCTCGCGGTGACGATTCGCGAGGAGTTCGGCCCGGAGGTCGCGACGGCGCTCTCCCCCGACGCCGGGGGGCGGTTCACACCGGCGGTCAAGGAGGCGGTCGTGTCGGCGGCGACGGACCGGCAACGGGGACTCGACGGGATGCGCCGGGCGCTCGACGCCGAGGAACGGTCACTCCGGGCTGCGCTCGCCGTGCTGGACGAGTGCGAGAACTGGCTGGGGCGGGCGGACGCGACGCCGCTTTCGGAACTGGGGTTCGAGGGACTCCAGCGGCGTCACGAGACGCTCGCCGACCACCGGGAAGCGTGTGACCGGCTCGTTCACGAGCGACAGCGGCATCTCGACGGGGCGACCCGCCACACCGCGTCGGTCGAAATCGACCACCGGTTTCTCGCTGAGTATCTCTACGAGGACCGCGCGACCGACTACCCGGTCTTGACGGCCGCGACCCGCGCGGCGGGCGTCTGCGTGGATTGCCAGCGGGCCGTTCGCGACCACCTCGTCCGGCGCGTATGATCGGCGCGCCGCAGTACCTCCTCACGCTGTACATCGCCGAGCGGGAGGACGACGAGGAGACGCCGATTTCGCCGGGCTACGTCGCCGACGCGCTCGACCGCTCGCCGCCCGCGGCGACGGAGCGCCTCCAGAACCTCGACGCGAAGGGGCTCGTTCGCTACGAGCCCTACGAGGGCGCGACGCTCACCGACGAGGGCCGCGACGCCGCCGGAGAGCTCTACGACACCTACCGAATCCTCTCGCGGTTCTGTCGGGACGTGCTCGGCGTCGACGACCACGAAGACGAGGCGATGCAACTGGTCGGAAACGTCAGTCCGACGGTTGCCGAACGGCTCGCAGCGACGCTGCTCCGCGGGGGCGACAACCGCGGCGAAGCGACCGAGGCGGGCGAGGCGGCCGAATCGGCGTCGCAACCCTCTCCCGACAGCCCCGCGAGCTGAACACGTCGCGGTAAAGTCGCCCGATACTGACAATTGACAACAAATGCCACGCAAATACCGCCGCAGAACCGCACCCTTTTTGTTTTAGGTTTCCCTAAACCCTCGTAATGGCCGCTGGTACGCAGTCGAACGCTGAATCCGCGTCGGAACCGGACCGACCCGACTCCCCCGAGATATCCGTCTGCAAGGGCGGGCCGGGGAAGTCGGTGTTCATGGAGTCGGGCAACAGCGATGGCTGGATTTCGAGCGACGTGACCGTCGACGTGACGCGGTAACTCCGTTCGACCTGGGTTGCGCGGAGTGTGGACCTGACGAGCGCAGTAGCTGAACAGCGCTGGCAGCTGTCGCAACAAAAAGCGTCGAACGTCGGAAACGTCGGAACGGGGGCGTCGTCCTCCGACGCGTCGGCGGCGGTGCCTACTGGACGAGCGTGTCGTCTTCGAGGTAGTGGTCGATGACGTGGGCGTGTTCTTCGATTTCGATGAGCTGCTCGCGGAGCATGTGCGCCGTCGCGTGGTCGCCGAGACCCGCGGCGAGTTCGATGTGTTCGCGGTAGCTCTCGATGATGTCGCCGTACATCTCGAGGTCGTTCGAGAGCGACGTGCGGATGTCGTAGACGTCCTCGTCTTCGGGTTCGACGGTCGCGGCCTCGCTCAGCGCGGGCATGCTGGCGTGGGGGACGCCGCCGATGGACTGGAGGCGCTCTGCGATTTCGTCCGCGGCCGCCTCGACTTCCTCGTAGGCCTCCTGGAGGAACTCGTGGATGCGGAGGTGCTCAGCTCCCTCGACGTTCCAGTGGTGCTTGTGGAGCTGGTGGTAGAGGACGTAGGCGTCCGCGAGGTCGGTGTTCAGCGCTTCGATTATCTGTTCGGCCTTTTCGGTGTCGAGCCGAACGGGGTTGTCGCCGACGCTGCCTGCTTCCTTGAGGACTGACTTCTGCGTGCTCATTACAATCAGTAGTTGGGGCTGAGGCCACTTAATACTTATCCGAGAACAAACAATTTTTCGTGTGGCCTAAAACATCGTTTTCCGGAATCGCCTGATTGCTTCTAAAACGACGAATGATGCGTGTGAGATGGACGCACGGGACGGGGCGTGGAGTCCGGTCGTTGGAGAGGACCGCCCACGAGCTATCATATTCGTTATGATTGTTCTGAGCGGTCGGCGCGGTGTCTCGTGGGGGTCGGAACGCGCGTTCCAACCGTCGGCGCTACCGACTGCGAGACTGCGGTAGAGTCCATCAAGAAACGTGTTCGAATCCAATCTGTCGGGTCGAACGCTCGCGTCTCGAATACCCGACTGAGCGCCGATATCGCACAGCAACGGAGGATACACTATGGGCTCGATTCCGTATGAAGAACGTATGGGCCCTATGGGGTTCGAACCCATGACCACCCGGTTATGAGCCGAGCGCTCTGACCAGACTGAGCTAAGGGCCCTCGGTCGATTCTTTCCCGTCGTCCCTCTTATGTCTTATCAGAAGCCGCCGCCGGCGAATCGGAGACGAACCGCTCACCGGCGCGAGAAACGGAGAAGCGCCACCGCCAGGACTCGAACCTGGGACAACCTCGTTAACAGCGAGGTGCTCTACCAACTGAGCTACGGCGGCTTTCGTCTGCACTCTCTCGTATTCGATGTTTCTTGATAGGGCTTTCGTTTTTACCCGACGGCTGGCGGATGCCACCGCCTGACGCGGTCGGGGGAGCACCGTCACGCTTTCGCCCGCCCGCGGGAAACCAGCGGGCATGACGAACTCGGACCTCGACGCGGTCGTCGCCGCGGTCCGCGAGCGCATCGACCCCGACGAGGCGGAGCGTCGGGCGCTCGCGGAGGCCGCGTCGGCCCTCGAATCCCGCGTCCACGACGCCCTCGCGGACCTGCCGGTGGACGCCGACGCGCTCCAAGTCGGCAGCACCGCCCGCGGCACGTGGCTCTCGGGCGACCGCGACATCGACCTGTTCGTGCGCTTCCCGGCCGACCTCGACCGCGAAGAGCTCGAAACGTACGGCCTCGAAGTCGGCCACGCCGTCCTCCCCGACGGCCACGAGGAGTACGCCGAACACCCCTACGTGAAAGGCGACTACGACGGCTTCGACGTGGACCTCGTCCCCTGTTACGACGTACCCACCGCCTCCGACATCCGCTCGGCGGTCGACCGGACACCCTTTCACAACGCCTACCTGACCGAACGCCTCGACGACGACCTCGCGGCCGACGTGCGCGTCTTCAAACGGTTCCTGAAGGGAATCGGCGCGTACGGGAGCGACCTCCGCACCGAGGGCTTCTCCGGCTATCTCGCCGAACTCCTCGTGGTCGAACACGGCGGCTTCGAGCCGCTGCTTCGGGCGGCCGCCGACTGGAGCCCGCAAGTCGATTTCGACCCGGAAAACCACGGAACGCGGCGTTTCTCGGACCCGCTCGTCGTCATCGACCCGACCGACCACGAGCGGAACGTCGCCGCGGTCTGCTCGGCTGAGAACGTCGCCCGGCTTCAGCACTACGCCCGCGACCTGCTCGCTGAGCCGCGCGAATCGCTGTTCTTCCGGCCCGACCCGCCGGCGCTCGACGCCGACGGCGTTCGGGGTCACCTCGACCGCCGCGGGACCACGGCCGTCGCCGTCGTCTTCGACTGCCCGGACCTCGTGGACGACCAGCTCTACCCGCAGCTGAGAAAGTCGCTGACCGGCGTCGCCGACGGCCTCGACAGGCGCGGCTTCGACGTGTTCCGGCGCGCGACGTTCGCCGCCGACGCCGACGAGGGCGACGCCGTCCTCTTCGCGGAACTCTCCGTGGCCGAGCGTCCCGCGGTCGAGCGCCACGAGGGGCCGCCGGTCCACGTCCGCCGCCACGCCGAGGGGTTTTACGGCGCGTACGAGGACGGCGACGACCACTACGGACCGTTCCTCGACGGCGACCGCTACGTGGTCGAGCGGGAGCGGGAGTTCACCTCGGCGACCGACTTCCTCGAAAGCGACGCGCTGTTCGACGTGGCGCTCGGAAAACACGTGAAATCGACGCTCGGGGAGGACGGCTACGACGTGCTCGTCGGCGACGACGTGGCCGCGCTCGCCGAGTCGTTCGGCGCCGAGTTGGGTCGTTACTTCGCGCCGAGACCGTGAGCGGCGCGCACGTCGTCGACTAGCTCGACGTTCTTCTCGTCGGGGTCTTCCTCGGGGTCCATCGCGATGCGACCGTCGAACGTCTCGTGGACGGTCGCGACGCCCTCGGAGAGCGTGTCGAGGCCGTAGCCGCCTTCGAGGACGAAGGCGATGGCGGCGTCGGTCGCCTCACAGAGGTCCTGGACGCACTCGGTGAGCATCGCGTAGCCCTCGGTCGAGACGCGCATCCGCGAGATGGGGTCGTGGCGGTGGGCGTCGAAGCCGGCGCTCACGATGAACAGGTCGGGGTCGAACCGCTCGACTGCGGGGGCGACCGCCTCGTCGAACGAGTAGACGTAGTCGGCGTCGCCCGCGCCGGCGTGGAGCGGCACGTTGAGAGTCGTCTCCTCGCCGTCACCCTCGCCGGTCTCTTCGACCTCGCCCGTGCCGGGGTAGAGGCCGTCCTCGTGGATGGACGTGTAGAACACGTCGCCGCGGTCGTAGAAGATGTCCTGCGTACCGTTGCCGTGGTGGACGTCCCAGTCGAAGATGGCGACGCGCTCGGCGAGGCCGTCGTCGATGACCGCCTGCGCGGCGACGGCGGCGTTGTTGAAGAAACAAAAGCCCATGGCGTCGTCCTCGACGGCGTGGTGGCCCGGGGGGCGGCCGAGCGAGAACGGCGTGTCGCGGCCGTCGTCGCCGTCGAGGGCGGCCCGGGCGGCCCACTCCGCGAGACCGGCGGAGGTGAGCGCGGCGTCCCACGACGCCTCGACGGCGACGGTGTCGGGGTCCCAGTTACCGCCGCCGTCGCGACAGAAGTCGTGGAACTCGTCGACGTAGCCGTCTTCGTGGACGGCCGCGACGGTCGATTTCTCGGCGGGGGGCGCATCGACGTACTCGACGCCGTGGCGCTTCGCCAGCCCGCGTCGTATCGCGCGGAGTCGGTCGGCCGTCTCGGGGTGCCGCGGCCCGGTGTCGTGGTCGAGACACGTTTCGCTGTAGCCGAATTGCATTATTCGAAGAGGGAGAAGTAGGTCTCGATGTCCTCGGATTGGACTGTCCGTCGGTCGGCGTGGTGGGCGAGTTTGACGGCGGCGCCCGCCACGTTGACGGCGTAGTCTTCGAGGATATCGGCCAGGGCGATTCGAGCGTCCATCGCGACGCGGTAGCGGTCGTCGATTCGGAGGCGGGCGATGCGGTCGATGGGGGCGATAGGGAGGAGGAGTTCGTCGCGGTTGACGACCTGCTGGACGCCGAAGTCCTCGGCCATCAACGTCTTGCGACCGTCCGCCGTCGCCCGGTCGGCGGCGTCTATCGCGAGTTCGGCGCCGTGGTCCTGAATCCGGCGGGCGAGCGCCTCGGCGGCGCCGGCGCTCACTCGCAACTCACCTGCGTTCTGCCGGATAATCGCGTCTACCGGGGCGAACGGTAGCTCGACACTCATACCCACATATCGGGTCCGTGCGGCGTATAATCCTTTCCGTCGCGGCCCCTTCTGTATTTTATCGCACGCAGCGCTCCCGAGCGGTGAAATTTCGCTGTGAGAACCCGCAAAACCGGACGAACGATGAGTGGGATTCGATGGCCCGCCGACGGCGGGGCGGTGTGCGACTGCCGTCGATTCGCCGCTTCGCAGCGCCGTCGTTTCGTCGCGTCCTCGTCGTTACCGCTGTGCGCCGGTGTGGACCTCGACCGTCTCGGCGCTGATGCGGCCGTCGGTCTCCGTGCCGGAGACCGTCACCTCGTCGCCGAGGCCGAGGTCGGCGTCGGTGTCGACGGTCTTGGTCTCCGTGCCGTCGTCGAGGATGACCGGCGTCCCGGCCTGCACGACCGTCCCGGTGAACTCGACCGACTCGCCGGCGGACCCCGTCGCAGCCGCGTCCGAGGAGGTCCCGCCGTCCGCGGCGGACGTGTCGTCGGACGACCCGGACGATCCACCGGACGAACCGTCACCGGAGAACGCGCCGAGGCCCTGATCGCTCGGCGGCGTCGGTGCCGAACCGCCGGCGTCGGTGCCGGCCGCACCCTCGGGGGCCTCGTCCATCACGGTGACGGACGACCGCCAGCCCGCGGAGGCTTCGAGGTCCTCCTGCCAGCCCTCTTTTATCTCCACGTCGGTGATGACGACGTAGTCCGCGAGGTCGACGTCGGCGTCGGCCTTCTCGCCCCAGAGGGCGACCCGGATGTCGCCGGTGCCGTCCTTGACGCGGATGTTGCGGACCTGTCCCTCGGAACCGTCGTCGCGGTCGAAGGTGCGCTTGCCGTCCGCCTCGATGACGCCGCCGGCGATGTCGACCGTCTGGCCGAGTTCGAGCGTGCCGATGTCGGTCGTCTCGGGGACGTACTCGATGTCCTCGTCGATGACTTCGACCGCGCCGCGGGAGCCGACGTGGAGTTCGAGCGAGCCGTCGCGCTCGCGGACGTAGCCGTCGACGACCTCGACCGACTGGCCGGTCTCGAGTTCCTCGGCGAGGTCCGCCCGCTCGTCCCAGAGCGTGACGCGGACGCGACCGGTCGGGTCGCCGACGGAGAGGTTCGAGACGCGGCCCTCGGTGCCGTCGTCGCGGTCGAACGTCCGGACGGTTCCGGTGTCGAGAATCTTGCCCTCGAGGTTCACGTCCGAGAGGCCGAGCGCGAGGTCTTCGACGCGGTAGGTGTCGAGCACCTGCACGTCGACCTCGGCGTCGAGGTCCTCTTCGACCTTGCTCGCGCTGACCTCGACGCCGTTGTAGCCGTCTTTCGGGCGACCGCCGATGCGGAGGACGGTTCCGACTTCGAGGTTCTCCTTCGCGCCGGCGGCCATCTCGTCCCACAGCGAGACGCGGATGCGGCCGGTCTCGTCGGCGACCTCGATGTTGACGACCCGCCCGTCTTCGTCCTCGCCGTCGCGTTCGAACGTCCGGACCTCGCCGATGCTGACGACCTTGGCGAGGAATTTCACGTCCTCCATGCCCGGTTCGATGTCGGCGATGCCGTTGACCTCCTCGTCGCGCAGTTCGTGGGCGATGAGCATCGCCGCCGTCTCCTCGTCGGCGAGGCCGCCCATCTGTTCGACCTTGTCGTTGACCGCCGCCTCGAACTTCTCGAACTCGACATCGGTGTCGAGGTCGTCGTAGACCTCCCGAATGACGCCCATCAGGCGTCACCTCCCGGAACGAAGCGCGCGCGTCGCGGCAGACCAAACGTCGTACTCATACTATGGACGAACAGGGAAGGGCGGCGCTTAAGCGTTGTTTTCCTCCGGATTGGACCGCCGAACCGGCCGCGCGAATCGAACGACATAGCGGGGGTGGCCGCGGCCTCGGATTTGAACCTTCGGACCGTCAGGCGTCCGCGTCGACGCGGGCGACCTCGCGGCGACCGTCGGCGTCGTCGTGGACGACGACCGCCCGACCGGGGAGGCCGCTTTCGAACCTGAGCGTCGCCTCGTAGCCGCGGGCGACCGGCGATTCGGCGCAGTTCTTCACGTCGGTCCGCTCGACGGCCTCGACGACGAGCGTGGCCGTGTCCGCGTCGGCGTCGTAGTCGGCCCGCGCGAGTCGGGCGATGGTACACTCGGTCGCCCCCGAGACACAGCCGACGACCGAGAACCCGGTCTCGGTCTCGGTCGCGAGCGCCCCGTCGGCCGGACAGGCGTCGGCGCGGACGGGCGTGAACGAGCGCCCGACGAGTCGCGGACGGCGGGGGGCCTCCGTCGGCGTCGGCGACGCGGTTCCGGTCTCGGTGCTCGCCGCCGACTGCTCCGCCGCGTCGTCGCCGCTCGCGCACCCCGCGAGCGAGGCACACAGTCCGGCGGTTCCGAGGAGGAGCGCGCGTCGATTCACACACGAGGCTAGGCTCGCCGGCGAAAAAGTCCTTTGCGTGCGGTACGCACGGTCGCCGCGGCGGCGGAAACGCGCCGGAGACGGCGTGAGAAACGGTCGTCGTTCACGCCGGAGACCGGGTTCCGTGCCCGGCGTTCGACGCCAGCCTCGTGCCGTGGTCCCGCGGTTCACTGGGAGTTCACATCGTAACCGTCTTAAGTAACCGTCGAGTACCGAAGAATGCAGCAAGACAGTCCTGATAGGGTAGTGGACTATCCTCCTGGCTTGCGGAGCCAGGGACCGGAGTTCAAATCTCCGTCAGGACGTTTCTCTCTGGGAACTAACCTTCGAGAGCCTTCTGTTCTCTCGGGTCAGTCCACGTTCTCCGTACGGAAACCTGAACGGGGAATGACTTCGCCGCGACCGGGTTCAGCGCACGTCAGAACTCGACGTGGGCGGCCAGTCCGAGGTCCACTTCTTCGACCCCGTCGAGCACTAGGTCGGCCATGCGGCGCGCTCCGTGTTCGCTGAAGTGCGTGTCGTCGGCGATTCCATCGGGATAGTTCGGGTGTTCGCCCGGCTCCAGATGGTTGTAGAGCGCCGTCGAATCCGCGGGGCCGAGTTCCTCTAAGAGCGACCGCGTTCGCTCGTCCATGTCGATAAACGGCACGTCGCGGTCGCGCGCGACGGCTCTCGTCAGGTCGGCGTACTCGTGGTGGGTGTCCTTCGGGACGCCGTCGTCGTCGAAGTGACGGCGCGCGATGGAGGTGAGCAACACGGGCGTCGCCCCCTGCTCGCGCGTCTCGCCGACGAACTTCCGGAGGTTGTCGACGAACGCCTCCTCGGTCGTGTGCTGTTCCTTCGACGGCACCTCGTCGTTGTGGCCGAACTGGACGAACACGTAGTCGGTCTCGGTCAACTGCCGGACGACGGGACGCCAGCGACCCTCCTCCAGAAACGTGCGGGTGCTCCGGCCGTTTCGGGCGTGATTCGCCACCGCGACGGCGTCGTCGAAGCGGTCGGCGAAGGGCATTCCCCAGCCGGTTTCGGGACGCTCGTTCACATCCTTATCGGCCATGGTAGAGTCCCCGACGAGATGGACGGTAATCGACTCGGACGACATTTCGATAGCGCTCGTCCGGGCGGCGTATAGAGTCACCGGTCGGGTCAATCCGCGGGGCGAACGCGTCCCCTAACCGTCGCTAACGGGAGCCTACCCGTCGCGGGTACGAACGTAGCGGTTGACGAAACCGAACCCGGACCCCCGAGCGCACTCGGCAGTCTGGCCGGAAAAACGAGCTTACGCCTCGTCGTAGGGCGGTTCGAGGCCGGGCGACCGCTCGTCGTCCTCGCGGCGGCGGACCGACGAGGTCGTGCGCGGCCGCTGTGGACGGGGGCGAGGCGTCTCCTCGGACCGGGGCTTGGTGGCCCACGACCCGTGGCAGTCCCGACAGTAGTTGCCTTTGTACGCCCGCGTGAACAGGTACTGCTCACCGCAGCGGATACAAACCGGGGACTGGGTCATCGTACGACACCTCGGACGAGGGTTTCGAGGGCATTCATATGCTATCATACCACATATGTTCTCGAGAGGCATAAGTATGCAAGGCCTGCGGCGGGAGAGCCCGCTCTTCGCGAAATCTTTACTCGTGGACGGCGAACGGTTCGCATGGACGATTCGCTTCGCGCAGGCGTCGCCATCTACAACGCGGGCGCGTACCGGGCGGCCCACGGCGCGTGGGAGGCGACGTGGCTCTCGCTCGACCGCGGGGGCGACGACGAGCGGTTCCTCCACGGCCTCATCCAGTTCACCGCGGCGGTCCATCACGCCCGCGACGGCAACGACTCGGGCGCGGTCGGCCTCGCCCGGAGCGCGCGGGAGTACCTCGACGGCCTCGGCGACGACTACCGCGGCGTCGACCTCGCCGGCGTTCGGACGTTTCTCGCACGACTCGAAGCCGACCCCGCCGTCGCCGCCGACCCGCTCGCGCTCCGACTCGACGGGGGAGTCGTCACCTACGACGACCTCGATTTCGACGCGGTCGCCGTCGCGGCCGAGACGCTCGCGGAAGAACTCGACGGCTACGACGAGGATGTCGTCGCCGACGCGGTCGCGTACGCCCGCGACGAGGTCGCCGACGGGACGCAGACGCAGTTCACCGCGATGGTGTTCGACTTCGTGCGAAACGAGGCCCAGCGCGGGTTGGTGTTTCAGCGATTGGGTGAGCACGTCCGCCGTCGGCGGCGGCGCGAAGACGACGTGAGCGGCCTGTTCGAGTGAGAAAAAGAGAGGTCTGTCGAACGTCGTTGGTGACGATATCGTTTCAGAAATACGCCTCTCGAATGACGAGCAGTAGCCAGACGACCGGGGCGAGGGCGATGAGCAAGCCGACGATACCTAGCAGATAGTCCCCTTCGACGAGTCCCCGCGCCCATCCCCTCCCGAGGTGAAAGACGAACAGGGAGCAGAGGAGTAAAACCGCGTTGCGGAGCGAAACTCCTGCTCCCTCCGCATTGGAACCGGGTGACGACATTACGCACACCATCGTGTCGAATTTCTATAAATATTCTCCCGTCACGTTCGCACGCCTCCTGACCGGCTGTTTCACACGACGACTCATCTGAAGAATCGGCGTTCAACGGGGCCGAAAATCGGGGTTCCGACGACGCAATCAGGCCTCGTCCAGCGGTTCGCCCTTGAAGGTGAACTCGGCGGAGTTGTCCTGCGGGTCGTAGCCGAGCACCGCGCGGGCGCGGTCGATGGAGTAGTACTTCCGGTCGTTGTCGGAGATACCGTAGACGATTTCGTAGTCGTAGTCGGCCTCGATACAGCACTCGAAGAGGTGCGCACAGTCGCGGTACGACAGCCACATCGCCTGGCCGCGCTCGTACTCCTTCGGCGGGTGGTGCTGGGTGAGGTTGCCGATGCGGACGTTCACGACCGAGATGTCGTGGTGGTCGTGGTAGTACCGGCCGAGCGTCTCGCCGGCCGCCTTGCTCACGCCGTAGAGGTTACTCGGACGCGGGAGTTCGGTCCCGTCGAGTCGGAACTCGTGGTGCGGACGGTACATGTCCGGGGTCCGGTCCATCGTCTCGTACGCGCCGACGGCGTGGTTCGAGGAGGCGAACGCGAACTTCTCGACGCCCGCGTCGACGGCGGCGTCGAACATCTGTTGGGTGCCGTCGATGTTGTTCCGCAGGACGCTGTCCCACGGCGCTTCGGGACGCGGGTCGCCCGCGAGGTGGATGACGGCCTCGGCGCCGTCCATGGCGTTTCGCACGGCGGTCTCGTCGGTGACGTCGGCGACGTACACCTCCGTGGGGTCGACCGAGTCGGGTATCTTCTCGTCGGAGAGTGGCTCGCGGTCCAGCAGCCGCCAGTCGTAGGCGTCGCCGATGTGCCCTAGTATCGCCTGGCCGACGCGCCCGCCAGCCCCCGTCAGCAAAACCGGCTGGTCCATTCGGTGTAAGTTCTAACAAGAGAGGCTAAGTAAGGACCGGTTCGCGCTCGCGCGACCCCTCAAACCGCCGAACTTTACCCGAGGGCGACGGAGTTCCGGGCATGGTCACAGACCCGCAGACGGCCTGCTTCGAGGCGGGCATCAAGTTCGGAACGCTCTACCACCAGTTCGCCGGGACGCCGGTCTCGCCCGACAGCGCCCGGAGCCTCGAACGGGCCATGGCCGAGGCCATCGAGAACCAACCGTACTGCGAGTCGGTCTCCGTGCACATCCTCGACGGGGCGCTGGAAGCCGAACTCGCCGAGTCGGCCGCCGACTACACGGAACTCACGGGCCGGTTCATGGAGGTCGAGATGGAAATCGACTACGAGGGCGTTCGCGTCCGGACGCGCATGGAGATGGAAGACGGCTACCCGCTGATGGAGCTCGTGTCGGTCGAATGAGCCGGCCGCGAAGCGCCGCCCGCGGACTCGTCGTCCGCGACGGCGAACTCCTCACGATTCGGTACCGTACCGACGGCGAGGACTGGTACGTCGCACCCGGCGGCGGCCAACAGCGCGGTGAGTCGCTCGCGGAGACGGTCCGCCGGGAAGTGTACGAGGAGACAGGCTACGAAGTCGCCGTCGGGTCGCTCGCGTTCGTCAGGGACTTCGTTCCCTCGACGCACTACGACGACAGAGGCGACGACGGCCACCAAGTGGACCACTTCTTCTGGTGCGAACGAGTGAGCGAGGACCCGGACGACCCGACAGAGCGAGATTCGGTTCAGGTGGGCGTGCGGTGGCTCCCCCTCGACGAACTCGGCGAGGTCCGGTTCTTCCCCGGCCCGCTCGGCGACCGACTTCGGGACGTCGGCCCCGACGAGATGGGCGACGGACACGACGCGGTCTACCTCGGCGACGTGGACTGAGAATCCACCCGCGACGAGCGCGGAGTCGTTCGATTTCACTTTCACTTTCGGGGTCGTTTTTAAACCCCCGCGCGCCGAACGTGTGGGCATGAGTCAAAGCACGCTCGACGACGACGACCTGTTCGGAGAGGCGGCGGCGGAGATGCGCACCGACGTCGAGGAACACCTCGGCGAGGCCCGGTCGGTGCTTCCCGACCCGGACGACGTGTGGGAGGCCGACGCCGACAACGTCCTCGGCGTCCTCAACGGCCTTCGCTCCTCGCTCAACGTCGAGGGTGCGGCCGAACACGTCCGACAGGCCAAGAAGTGGTACGTCATCGGCCAGCGCGCCGAGGCGTTCGACGACCCCGAGGACCTCGAAGAAGCCATCGAAGAGCTCGAAGAACTCATCGAGATGGTCGAGGAGGCCCACGAACTCGTCGGGGAACTCACCAACACGATGCCGCAGCTCCGCGGCGCGCTCACCGACGCGGCGGAGGCGGCAGCGGCCGACGACGAGGACGAAGAAGACGGGGAGTAACCCGCCAAACGTCAGCCGGTTCGCGGGCCGTTCAGTCGAGTTGCCGGCGCTCGACCGCGTCGAGGAGCGACGCGAGCGCCTCGGCCGCGAGCGATTCCAGTTCCGCGCCGCGTTCGGCGTCGCCCTCGGCTGGGTCGCCGACGACCCCGTTGTCGGTGAACTCGTCGGAGTCGTGGGCCAGGTTGACGCCCGAGACCCACTCGCCCCAGCGGTCGGCACCTCCATCGCGGGCCTCGTCGATTCGGTCCTCACGGACCAGTTCGGGGTGCGTGTGGCGGAGTAAGGCGGTTTCTAGCGGGCCGCCGTGGCCCATGTCCGAGGAGTGGTCGCCGACGGCGTCGAACCACGTGAAAGCGACCGCGTAGACGTCGCCCGTCCGCGAGACGCGCCGGCAGAGCTCCGCGAGCGCGTCGATGTTACCGCCGTGGCCGTTGACGACGACGACGCGGTCGAAGCCGTGGTGGGCGAGCGATTCGATAGTCTCGCGGACGTACGCGCGGAAGGTGTCCGGCGAGACCCAGAGCGTGCCGTCGAAGGCGCGGTGTTCCTCGGCGACGCCGACCGGGATAGTCGGGCCGACGACGACCTCGCCGTCGAACGCGTCGGCACCGACCTCGGCGACCGATTCGGCGTTGAGCGCGTCGGTGCCGAGCGGCGCGTGCGGGCCGTGCTGTTCCGTGCTTCCGACCGGGAGGAGCGCGAGGTCGCCGTCGAGGTCAGCGACCTCGGTCCAAGTAGCTTCGGAGAGTCGCATGCCGAAAGAAGTGTTTGCCCCCTCCTTAGTGGTACGCGAAGCCTCAGTCGTCGCCGGCGTCGACCTCGGCCTGCCGGCGGGCGGCGCGCTCGACGAACTCGTCGGGGAGTTGGTCGATTTCGCCCGCCTGAACCCCCCAGAGATGGGCGTAGAGACCGTCTTCGGATAGGAGGTCGTCGTGCGCCCCGCGCTCGACGATGCGCCCGTCTTCGAGGACGACGATTTGCTCCGCGTCCTTGATAGTCGACAGGCGGTGGGCGATACTGAACGTCGTCCGGTCGGCCGTGAGTTCGTCCAGCGAGCGCTGGATGAGCATCTCCGTCTCGGTGTCAACGTCCGAGGTCGCCTCGTCGAGGACGAGGATGTCCGGGTCCTTCAGGATGGCGCGGGCGATGGAGACGCGCTGGCGCTGGCCGCCGGAGAGCTTCACGCCGCGCTCGCCGACCTTGGTGTCGTACCCCTCGGGGAGGTTCGAGATGAACTCGTGAGCCTCGGCGGCTTTCGCGGCCGCGACGACCGCCTCGTCGTCGGCGTCGAACGTGCCGTAGGTGATGTTGTCGCGGACGGTCCCGTAGAACAGGAACGTCTCCTGGCTGACGTAGGCGATGGACTCCCGGAGACTGGAGATGGTCACGTCGCGCACGTCTTGGCCGTCGATGTTGACGTGCCCCTCGTCGGGGTCGTACATGCGCATCAGGAGCTTGAGAATCGTCGATTTCCCGGCGCCCGTGGGGCCGACGAGCGCGAGCGTCTCGCCGCCGTCGACCTCGAAGGATATGTCCTCGACGATGGTCTCGCCGTCGCCGTAGCCGAAGGTCACGTCGTCGTACTCGACGCGGCCTTCGGAGACGGCGAGGTCGGGCGCGTCGGGCTGTTCGGCCAGCCGCGCGGGCTCGTCCATCAGGCCGAAGATACGGGCGCTGGAGGCGTGGGCACGCTGGTACATGTTGATAATCTGCCCGAACTGGGCGAGCGGCCAGACGAACTGCTGGGTGAGCAGGATGAAAGTGACGAACTCGCCGACCGCGAGGTCGCCGGTGAAGGGACCGGGACCCTGTCCGTTGATGACCCACAGGCCGCCGACGACGAAGGTGAGGGTGAAGCCGATGCCCGCGAGGATTCGGAGCGCGGGGAAGAACTTGATGCGGGTGTTGATGGCGTCCCAGTTGGCGTCGAAGTAGTCCATCGAGACGCCGTCGACGCGGTCGGACTCGTGGGGTTCGGCGTTGAACGTCTTGATGACTTGGATGCCGCCGAGGTTGTTCTCCAACCGGGAGTTGAGTTTGCCGACCGACGAGCGCACGTCGGCGTACTTCGGCTGGATGATATCGACGAACTTCCACGTGAACAGCGCGATGAGCGGGACCGGCAACAGGGCGACGAGGGCGAGCTGCCAGTTGTACGACATGAGAACCACCGCGATGGCGACGACCATCACGGAGAGGCGGAAAAACGAGTTCATCCCGTCGTTGAGGAACCGTTCGAGCCGGTTCACGTCGTTCGAGAGGATGGACATCATCTCGCCGGTCTGCTTGTCGGCGAAGAAGTCCATGTTGAGCAGTTGCATCCGGTCGTAGGTGTCGGTCCGGACGTCGTGTTGAATCTGCTGGGCGTAGGCGTTCCAGCCCCAGTTTCGGAGCCAGTGGAACAGCGCGCCGGCGGTGAAACTGAACACGATGATGCCGACGGCAAAGAAGAACTGACCGTCTCTGGTCGCGGGGACGTACGGCGCTATCCACGCCTCGGGGAGGACGGGAAAACCGGCCGCGAAGGACTTGTCCTGCCGGATGATGGCGTCGATGGCGAGGCCGAGGATGACCGGCGGCATGAGGTCGAGCACGCGGGCGGCGACGCTCGCGAGGACGCCCACGACGAACTCGAAGGTGTTCTCGCGGCCGTACTCGGCGAACAGCCGCCGCATCGGGTTATCGACCCGCGCTCGTTGGTCCTCGAACGGGTCGTCGTCGTCGATATCAGGGGGCACGACAACGGTTCAGGGGGCGCTCGCAGTAAAGTACTCGGGTGGGGGAGCGGCCCGCCGGTAGATTAACACGAGGCGTTCTGGACCGTATTCCCGGTCGAGCCGCCGGATTCGACGACCGGTTGTTGGCTGACGCCGCAGAGGTCGTTCTGGACGAGTCGGTTGCGATGAGAGTCGTCCAGCGTGACGCCGTGGGCAAGGAGGCCGGTCGTCACGACGTTCTTACGAATTACGTTGCGGTCGCTTCCAGCGAGTTCGAACCCGGCGATGATGATGCGGACCTCGTTTTCGACGAAGCGGTTTCGATGGCTGTCGCGGAGTCGGAAGCCGGGGCCCTCTCCGTCGACGAGGTTTCGTTGGAAGCTGTTTTGCGTGCTCCCATACAGAGAGACCTGAAGCGTGTCGGTTCTGAACTCACAGTCGACGAACTCGTTTCGGTGCGAATCCGTGAGCGTGAGCACGACCGGACTGATGAGCGTACACGACTCGAACCGGGTTCGCACTACGCGGTCGAGAACCACGCCCCTGACGCTCGGCGTGAAGAAGCTCGTGTTCGTCACCGCACAGCGTGACGAGTCCGCGACGACGAACTGTGGCCTCCAATCGTCCGGATGGCCAACGACTTGCGAGTCCGCTATCGACACCCGGCTCGAATCGGTGATTCGACCGCCCTTCGTCAGCACGATGTCGGCTATCGAGACGCGACTGCCCGAAATCGTCGTCTCGCCGACGACGGCGTGTCCCCGGCCGTCGATTCGGACGTCGTCGGCGAGAACCTCCAGACAGTCGAGGTTGCCATCGAGGTAGTACCGACCCGGTTCGGTGACGCTCGCACATCCCGAAAGCACCTCCTCGCCGGTTCTCAGTTGCAACACACCCGGCGCGAGCGCCGGAAGCGCGGCGAGACCCAGTCCGCGAAGCGCCCCTCTCCTCGTGAGTCGAGTTGACATGACACCCTCTCAACTACAACACGTCGGGACAAATACAGATATTGTGAGATACATACCAACTACGTATCAGCATTCGTGACGTACTGCAACTCCGACCGGCGGGGCCGAGTCGGGTGCGTCCAGGGCGCTCAGACCACTCGGTCTTCGACGTCGGGGTCGATGCCCGCCTCGACGAGGTCCTGCCGGACGCGCTCGCGAAGCGGGTCTGGGACCGTGTCGCGACTGACGGGAACCGCGACCTCGCCGTCGCCTTTTACCTTCCAGTAGAGGACGCAGTCGGACGGTTCGTAGTACTCGATGCTGTAGGCGTCGTCCGCCCCGCGATAGTGGACTCGTGCGGCGAACCCCTCGGCGCGCCAGCCTTCGAGTTCCGAGAGCGCCGCGACGTGTGCTGTCATAGTGGGATCAACGGTCGCCGGCCCTTCGGGTGTTTCGCATCTACTCGGCTTCGACCCGGTCTCCCGCATCGATGCCGGTCTCGTTCGTGTACCCGTACGGGAGTTCGAGGACGTACTTCCCGGTTCCGCGGTAGCGGGTGAGGTCGGACTCGCTCGTTCCCTCGGGGTCGAGTTCGGCGTGGTGGATGCGCGTGATGGTGCCGTTTTCGGCGACAAAGACGATGTCCAGCGGGAAGTCCATGTCGCGCATCACGTAGGCGTAGGTGCCAGACGAGTCGTGGACGAACCACATCCCCTCGTTTTCGGCGAGCGACTCGGTGTCGCTCAGGCCGGTAAAGCGCTTGGCGCGGGTGTCGGCGACGCGGGCGTCCACGGTCGCCAGCGTCTCTCCGGTCTCGTCGTCGACGACGGTGAGCGTGGTCCGTTCGTAGTCGTCGGTCGAGCCGGGGACGACCGCGGGGTTGGTGAGGTACGCGACGCTCGCGACCGCGACGACGACGGCGACGACGAGCAGCGCGGTTCGCGCGCGGGAGGTCATTGCCGGACGTGACGGTCGCCGCGGGTCTAAGGGTTCCGGGGACCGGTCGAAACGAAAACCGTTATGAGCGCGAACCGGTTCGATTGAGATGCAGGGCTCGTGGTCTAGTTGGTTATGACGCGGCCTTTACAAGGCTGAGGTCGGTGGTTCGAATCCGCCCGAGCCCACTTCTGACGACACAGTACGACGAGCGTAGCGAGGAGTCTGTGTCGGCTGAGTGGGCGACAAGGATTCGAATCAGGGAGCAACTCGCAGAGTTGCGACCGAGGTTCGAATCCGCCCGAGCCCATGAAATCCGTGAGCGCAGCGAGCGTGATTTTCTGCCGCGAGGGCGGTTGAACCCTACGAGACGAGCGCAGCGAGTCTCGGTCCGGTTCGAATCCGCCCGAGCCGACTCACGCGCTCCGTTGCATCACCAAAAGCGACATCGGGACGCTGGCGGCGACGAGGCCGTACGCACCACCGAGGAGCGGTTCGACACCCAGCGACGGGGCGAGGAGGTAGCCGCCGACGAACCCGAGCGGGTCGAAGACTAACGCGAGGATGATGAGCTGTACTGCGAACGATTTGGAGGTGAACCAGCGGGGGAGCATCTGTGACACAGTCGTCCCGGAAGTGTTGATCTACGGACCATTTAGTTCTGTGTGATAGCGCTCAGAGCCACGAGGACGCGA
Organism: Haloferax prahovense DSM 18310; assembly: GCF_000336815.1. Classification (GTDB taxonomy): domain Archaea; phylum Halobacteriota; class Halobacteria; order Halobacteriales; family Haloferacaceae; genus Haloferax; species Haloferax prahovense. The sequence continues at coordinate 53,470 of NZ_AOLG01000009.1, read as the reverse complement.
ACCCTTTTAGCCCAACACGAACCCACAACCGAGTAGTGAACACAGTCGCGCGGCTCCGTGAGACCCCTCGGCGGGCGGCCGTCGCGCTCGGCTACGCGCTCGTCGTCCTCGTGGCATCAATCGTTCCGACGCCGCCGGGGAGTCTCGCACCGATGGGTCCGCTCGGACTCGTCGGCCTCGATAAGTGGGTCCACGCGGCCGGGTACGCTGGTCTCGGGCTCGTCTTCGCGTCCGCGGTGCGCGCCAGGGAACGCAAAGAAGTCGTTGGAGCCGTCGTCGTCGCCGCCGCGTTCGGGACGGGTATCGAACTCGTGCAGGCGGTGCTGCCGTACCGGTCGTTCGGCGTCGCCGATGCGGGGGCGAACCTCCTCGGTGCGGTCGTGGGTGGGGCGCTCTGGGTCGCGGTCGCGTGGGTCGCGGAACCCCGGAGGTAGGGTTATCTCACCCCCTCACGAAGGGCGAACGAACGGTGAAGGCAATGGGCACGAGACGACTCATCCGGGCACTCGGTCTCGCGGGAATCGGCGTCGTCGGGACGTACCTCCTCGCGGTTCGACCGTGGCACAGGCGCTGGGGGACCACCGACGACGAGGCGACGGGCTGGCTCCCCGGCGACGACTTCGTCGGCGACGCGGACGTCACCTCGACGCGGGCGATTACGATTGCGGCCCCCGCGCGGGCGGTCTGGCCGTGGCTCGTCCAGTTAGGGCAGGACCGCGGCGGCTTCTACAGCTACGAGCGATTGGAGAACCTGTTCGGCCTGCAGATTCACAACGCGGACCAAATCCTCCCGCAACACCAGCGGCTCGACGTGGGCGACGAGATACGACTCGGCCCGCCGGGCTCGGGCGCGCCGTCGTTCCGGGTCGCGCTGGTCGAACCCGAGCGGACGCTCGTGTTGAGTGCGCCGGGCTGGGAGACCGGTGAGAGCGCGGCGGTATGGACGTTCGCGTTGCACGAGGTGGCTCCCGGCGCGACGCGGTTGATCATCAGATACCGCGGCCGGTCGGAGACGCTCCGCGGGCGCGCGATGAACCGCTTGGTCGTCGAGCCGGTCCAGTTCGCCATGGAGCGGAAGATGCTCAAGGGAATTCGGTCGCGGACGGAGCGGGCGCGGGCGAGCGCGACGGGCGGCCGGCACCGCTGACCCAGCGCCGACGGGCGATTCGAAAGTCTTTTTGATGCGGTCCGGCTTCGGAAGAGTGCGAGCCGCCTTAGCTCAGACTGGGAGAGCACTCGACTGAAGATCGAGCTGTCCCCGGTTCAAATCCGGGAGGCGGCATTTTCCTGCGAACTACCGAGAGAGCGTTGCAACCGAGTCGTGAGCAGTGAAAATGTCGCCTCCCGGATTCTGAACCAGCGAGCGACGCGAACAAAGTGAGCGAGCGAGTGAGGTTCAAATTCGGAAGGCGGCAGTCGAGTTCTCAACGACCAATCGGAACAACGCCCGAGTTCAGCGGCTCAGACCCGTAGACTCGAACACACAGCACCACAGAGACCTGCGGCGTTCTTCAGAAGACTTATACGCGTGAGGTCGCTGGATGCAAAGGCAATGGCGAAAGGTAAGGTCGACTTCTTCAACGACACTGGCGGCTACGGTTTCATCTCTACTGACGACGCGGACGACGACGTGTTCTTCCACATGGAAGATGTTGGCGGTCCGGACCTCGAAGAGGGTCAGGAAATCGAATTCGACATCGAGCAGGCCCCCAAGGGCCCGCGCGCGACGAACGTCACCCGCCTCTAAGCAGGCTTCCGTTCACCGCAGTACATTCACAAACTGACGAACTTTCCTCCGTTTTTCACGACCGCGAGCGACGGCGTTTCGGCGACCGGGTGACTGAGTCACAGACATGCGGAAGGGTTATCCGTCCGCAGGGTCGTTGTACAGTTGCAATGGCGAAAGGTAAGGTCGACTTCTTCAACGACACTGGCGGCTACGGTTTCATCTCTACTGACGACGCGGACGACGACGTGTTCTTCCACATGGAAGATGTTGGCGGTCCGGACCTCGAAGAGGGTCAGGAAGTGGAGTTCGACATCGAGCAGGCCCCCAAGGGCCCGCGCGCGACGAACGTCACGCGCCTGTAATTCGGTTTCCGAATTCAGCAGACAGACGAATCGATTTCTGAGAGTTTTTTTACGCACCCCTGAGCCGTGAGGCTGTGCTGTAGGACCCCCCGCCTCGAGTAGACGCAGTCCCGACCGGGCGTCACGAACCTGTCGAACCCAGAAGGCTCTTATCCTCTCGTAGTTGTGCATCAAACGAACAACAATGTCCGACGACGGGGAGCTGGAACCTCCCGCGGGAATAGACGACTCCCATATCGGCGCGGGCGTCTTCGACGAGACGATGGGCCCTGGCTCGTCGTTTGCACACCTTTACCGGGGCGAAATACACCGGATGAAGTCGTGGCGCGAGCGGCTCGACCGGACCAGTAACTGGGCGATTACGCTGATGGCCGGGATTCTGACGTGGTCGTTTTCCGCACAAACGCACCCGCACTACATCATCCTCCTCGGGGTAGTGACGCTGAGTATCTTCCTCTGTATCGAGGCGCGGCGCTTCCGCGCGTACGACATCTGGCGCTCTCGGGTCCGGATGATTCAGCAGAACGTCTGGGCGTACGCGCTCGACCCGGACGGCGGCGTCCTCGACGAGGACTGGCGGGAGAAACTCGGGGAGGACTACCGTACGCCGAACATGAAGATACCCTTCGAGGAGGCGCTTTCCCACCGGCTCCGACGGGTGTACCTCCCGCTGTTCGTCGTGATGCTCGTCGCGTGGGTCATCCAGCTCACGGCGTACACGGACGGGGCGACGCTCGTCGGGAGCGCCGGCGTCGGCGGCGTCCCCGGAAACATCGTCGTCGCCTTCGTCGCCGGGTTCTACGCGACCCTGCTCGGTATCTCGTTCCGCCCGCGCGAGTGGCACGTCAACGGCGAACTCATTCCGAGCGACGTGACGGGATGGGAGCAGTCGGAGTACGGCGACTCGTAGCGTCGCAATTCGAAATGGTTTTTTCGCTCCTGCGCGTCTGTCGAATCGCGCCGCCTTAGCTCAGACTGGGAGAGCACTCGACTGAAGATCGAGCTGTCCCCGGTTCAAATCCGGGAGGCGGCATATTCTGAGATTCTGAGCGGAGCGAAGAATCGAAGAAACGACGCCGGACTGATTTGAACCAGCGAGCAAATCTCCGATTTGCGAGTGAGGTTCAAATCCGGGAGAACCACCCATTTTCAGACCGAGAGTGAGAGTCAAAGCTCCGCTTACGCCCGCGCCTCGTCGAGCCACGCGGGTTCGTCGACGGTCGTCGAACCGACGCCCGTAAGCGAGTACTCCCACGAGCCGCGTACCTCGGTGCCGTCGTCCATCCGCCCCGAGAACGCCCACGATTCGTGGCGCGAGAGGCCGTCTTCGTCGACGAGGACGGCGTACTCGAAGTTCGTAACCTCCAGATTCCCGGGGTCGCCCTGCGCCGCGGCCGACCCGGCGAGAATCAGCGCCTCGCTCGCGGTCGATAGCTCGTAGCGCTCGACCGACACCCCGTCGAACGTCTCGGTGCCGGCGAACGTCAGGTCGTCGTCAGCGCCGTACGCGCGAGCCTGCGAGAGCGCGATGGCGGTGGCGAGAACCTCCATCGACCCCTCGTACGAGGTGTACGTGGCCTCGGCGCCGTCGCCAATCCGGACGTACGTCACGCCGTCGGCGACGTACTGCTCGACGGCTCCCGAGTCGGGCTGGCCGTCGGTCGCCGAGGTCGTTCGACTGTACGACCGCTCGGCTTCGAGGTCGGCGTAGAACTCGCGGGTGACTTCGGTCTCGACGCCGTTCGCGTCGACGCCGGTGTACGACCAACTGACGGTGAAACTCCCGGCGTCGCGGAGGACACGCTCGGGGTCGCTCAACTCGAAGTCGTCGGTTCCGCTCGCGTCGGAGTCCGCGCTGTCGCCGCCCCCATCGGGCTCGTCGATGTCGTCGGTCTGGGCGCCCGGCACAACGTCCGCGCCGCCGGTACAGCCGGCGAGGAGCACGAGAACCGCGACAATCAGGACGGGAATACGGTTGGAATACACGACAACCATACGACGAGTAGAATCTTAAGTAGGCGCAGTGACTCGCGGCCGATTCGACGCGGCCGGCGGCGAAGCCGGCGAACGAAAGCGCGAGTGCGCCGCTCAGACCGTCACCGACGCCGACGTCGCCACGTCGCGGTGCGAGACGCGGACCTCGACCCCCGACGGGGTGACGGAGACGGTCACGTCGTCGACGGTGCGTTCGTACTCGGCGGTGTGGCTGCCGGACCGGGAAACGCGCAGGCGCTTCGAGAGGAGGCCGGCGTCCACGAGCGGGTCGAGTTTTCGGTACGTCGTCGAGAGCGGGAGGTCGCACGCCTCCGAGAGTTCGCTCGCCGAGCGGGCGACGCCGTCGGTCGCGTCGAGGATGCATCGGCAGTCGTCGTCTTCGAGAAGCGAAAAGAGCGCGTCGACGGCGGCGTGGTCGTCGACGACGCGGGGTTCGGACGAGGCGGTCGGGGAGCGAACGGCGAAGGGGAGCGAAGCCTGACTCATACTTCTGTAGAGTCGGCGGACCGGGACCAACGGACAACCACGATAGCGTGGGACGTTTATATACCTCCATCCCCTCCCCCCGCCGCCGACCGCGGCGGCGAAATCGCTACCCCTCTTCGAGGACGTCGCCGAGCAGTTTCGTCAGGGCGGCGGCGAGGTGTTCCGAGAACGTCGATTGGTTGATGTCGAGTTCGGCCGCGACCTCGGTCGCATTGGCTCCGCGCGGGCGCTCGAAGTAGCCCATGTCGTAGGCCGTCTGGAGGACTTCGAGCTGACGGGCCGTGAGCTTCCCGCGGTCGACGAAGACGCTGTCGCCGGGGGCGTCGCCGGTGGGCGAGCGCACGAGGCGCTTGATGTCGAGTCCGGGAAAGCGGTCGCGAAGCTCGCCGATGACGGCCTGCAACTGTTCGTAGTCGGCGGCGTGGAAGACGAGCGTCAGACTGCCGCGCTGGGCGAAGTAGCGGTCGACCGGACAGCCGAACTCGCCGAGGCACTCGCACGGACAGCCGGCGCTCCCGTCGTGGGTGTAGCGGTAGAGGTGCTTCGAGCCGTAGGAGAAGATGGGTTCGAGCGCGGACGCCTCCGGAGGGTCGTCGGCCTCGACGACGAACTCGGAGACGCTGACGTCGCCCGGGGTAGAGACGACGCTGGTCGAGACGGAATCGACGACGGAGTCCGTCGAGTGAGCGACCGAGGCGACGGGACAGACCGACGGCGAGTCGAATTCGACCGTGGCGCGAATACCGGCGGGCATCGTGTTACGCGCGGGCGACTCGGTGTTCGCCGCGGGACGCGACGACCACGGACATTACTGGTCGGACTCCGCGACGTCCAGTTCGACCGCCCGGCCGCCCAGCGTCTCGGGGTCGAGTTCGAACAGTTGGATGTCGAGGTCGCGCTTCGTCTCGCCCCAGATTTCGAACAGCGGTCGCTTGGCCTTACCGTACTGGACGATGCGTTCGACGGTCAGCTCGTCGGGGTCGACGCGTTCGAGCGTCCCCTCGGCGATGATGCTCCGGTAGCTCCCGTCGTTCGACTCGTGGACGACGAGTCGGGCCCGCGGGGACGACGTGAGGAACTGCCGCTTTTCGCTTTCGGGCGTGGAGACGAGACGGAGATAGAAGCGACCGCTCTCGCCGTCGTAGCCGTAGGAGATTGGAATCGCGTATGGTTCGTCCGCCTTCGCGAGCGAGAGGACGCCCGTCTCGTGACGGGACAGGACCTCGCGTATCTCGTCGGGCGAGAGTTCGGTCTGTTGGTCCAGAGACATCGGTTCGTACCACCAGACTCGCGGCCGACGTAATTACTGTTACTTCTCGGCGGTGTCCGAGAGACACCAACCGGGCGATATCGGCGGGGTCGGTCGCAGGCGCGAGTCGCTCAGGCGGTCGAGAAGGCGTCCGGCGTGAGCGCGGCGCTGCAGATGACACAGCCGTTTTCGAGGAGGGCGTCGCGCATGGAGTCGTTGACCAGCATGGACTCCGCACACTCCGGGCAGACGAATGTGTAGTCCGCGCTGTCGCTCATGTGGTTCGTAGTACGCGTGGCACACGTATATGTAGCCTACTGTTTTTCGAACGCCCGGGGCGCGGTGGAGCGAACGTCCCAACCGGGCACAGAGAAGAATGGAACCTCACGCGGAACATGGAGCGAACGCCTCGGTCGAGGTCGGACTCCCGCAGATGGGACAGCCGCGTTCGAGGACCGCCGCACGCATCCCGTCGTTGACGGCGAACCGCTCACCGCACTGCGAGCACGTGAACTCGTAGTCGTCCGTCGGCGACGTGGCGCTCATCAGTCCACCTCCGGCGATGCGAGCGTCGCCGTCATCGCGACCGCCCCTCCTCGCCGTCTTCGCCGCCGTCGGTGGCGACCTGCCGGAACGCGAGCGACACGCCGGCGTCGTCGAACGAAACCGAGAGCGTGTCGAAGGTGGTCGCGAACTCCCGCGGGTGGTGCGTCGCGGTCTGAATCCGCAGTCGCTCGTCGAGGAGCGACGCCTCGGTGAGCAGGTCGAGTTTCCGGTAGACCGTCGACAGCGGCACGTCGCAGAGTTCGGCGCACTCCTGCGCGGTCCGCGGGGCCCCGTCGCAGGCGGCGAGGATTCGCCGGCTGTCGCCGTCGCTGAGCGCAGAGAGGACGGCCGACGGCTCCGCGGCGACCTGCTGGGGCCGGGTCAGGTCGAGCGTCGATGCACCACGGGCGGCGAAAGCGGAAGAGGAGTTCATACTTCGATAGACGACGGACAACGGGAGGTATCTCCGCCCGCGCTATCCGGGGTGGTTTAAGTACTCGACCCGTCTCCGGCTTCGAGTTGAGCCAGTCTGCGGCGCACCGCGGGGTTCGAACTCGGCGCGAGGATGAAGTGGCCCGCGCCCATCGTGAGGCTCCGCAGGTACCAGTAGACAGCGCGCTCGACCGGGCGGAACCGGCCGTCGGTCAGCGCGACCGCGCCGCGCCACGCGTTCCGCCGCCCCTCGCGGAGCGTGAAAAACGACAGCGCCTCGTCCAGCCGACCCAGCGACTCGTCGATGTCGGCGACGCCGTCGGCGTACCGCTCGGCGATGAGGTCCTGTTCCTCGTCGACGAGGCGGCGGAGGACCCGGTTGATGCGGCGGTGGTCGTCGTACTTCGCGGGGCGGTCGGGGTCGATGCCGACCTCGTGGAGCGCCAGCGCGAGGTCGTAGTTCACGTGCGCGTTGACGCCGAGCAACACGTCCTGCACCACGAGCGACTCCCCGGCGAGCGCCGTCTCGAAGGAGAGTTGCCACGGGTCGGGCACGTCGTCGTGGTCGCCGCGCTCGAAGGCGCGGAACGCCCGGCGGTAGTGGTCCGCGAAGGTAACGAGGTAGTCGGCGACCCACTCGGGGTCGGTGAACTCGCCGCCGCCGAGTCCGCGGTCGACCTCGGCGGTGACGCGGACGTAGATGGTCAGGAAGGCGGCGCGGCGGTCGCCGCGCTCGTACAGGAGCGATTCGAGCGCCGACAGCCGCTCGTGGGCGTCGGCCACGTCCCGGAACGGCGCGTCGACGAGTTCGAGAACCTCCTCGGTCGCGTCGCGGGCGACACCGGAGAGCGACGGATTCGGCGTCCGCACCGCGGCCGCGAGCTTTCTTCCCTCCTCGAACGTCGTCCGTCGCATGGGTTGGCCGTCCAGACGGTCCCGCCTTCGATAACGATACCGGCGCGCACGCGCTCGCGACCGAGAATCAGCGGGTGGGACGCTCACGCCCGGCGCTGGAGACCGGACCGGGAGTCGATACGAAGCTCCCACCCGAGGATGTCCTGCATCGGCTCCGTCTCCGAAAACAGAGTCGGATACCACGCGTTGTCTTCGAGCACGTCGTGGACGCGGTCCCAGTCGCCGTCGTCGACCCGGCGGAGTTCGCCGTCGACGACGACGCTCTCCCACTCGTCCCGCGAGGGGGCGTTCCAGACGGCGAAGCTCGCGCGGGCGGTCCGCTCGGCGAAGTCGGCCTTCTTCGAGGACTCGCCGGGGCGGAGGAAGACGAAGTAGAGTCGTCCCCGGTCGGCGTCGTAGCCGAACGAGAGGGGAATCCCGTAGGCGACGCCGTCGTCGGCGAGCGAGAGGACGCCGACGCCCTCCTCGCGGAGCAGGCGGTCTATCTCCTCCGACGGCATCTCGATTCGGTTGTGTTCGGCGAAGTCAGGGGCCATGGGAGATATACGCACGGAGATGACATAAGCCTGCCAGCGACCCGGAGACCGGCGACCAGCGACCGACGAGTGGCCGCCGCGGCGCTCGCTCGCTCGACCCCGACGCGCGACGCGGGGCTTATCCCCGGCGACGACGAACCGCGGGACGACACCCGGATGACGGTGAACACACTCCACCGGCCGACGCACCGCGACGCCCTCGTCCACCTCGAAGCCGCCTTCGAGCGCGGCGACATGGTGACCGTGTTCGGTCGGTGCACGGTCGACTACGACGGCCGCGCGACGAGCGAACTCGGCCCCGGCGACCGGCTCGTCGTCCTGAAGCCGGACGGCTCGATTCTGGTCCACACGGACGAGAAACGGACGCCCGTCAACTGGCAACCGCCGGGGTGTACCCACTCCGCGAGCGTCCGCGACGGCCGGCTTCGGGTCCGGAGCACGCGCACGAGCCCCGACGAGCGACTCGACGTGCACTTCGAGCGCGTCGAGCAGTGTTCGGCCTACGCCGTGAACGACCGCAGCGACCTCGAACTGGTCGGCAGCGAGGAGGACCTGCGGCAGCACATCCTCTCGGACCCCGACATCCTCGAACCGGGCTTCGAGCCGCTCGAGACCGAGCGGCAGAGCGACGCGGGCGCAATCGACATCTTCGGCGAGGACGCCGACGGCGTCCCGGTCGTCGTGGAGTTGAAGCGCCGGCGCGTCGGCCCCTCGGCGGCGAGTCAGCTCCGACGGTACGTGGACGCGCTCCACCGGGAGTTCGGCGACGACGAGCCGGTTCGCGGCGTCCTTGTCGCTCCCTCGGTGACCGAGCGAGCGGCGGACATGCTCGACCGCGAGGGGCTGGAGTTCGTCGCGCTCGACCCCGAGACGGGCGAACCTCCGGTCGAGGAGGACGACGGCGAAAACAGCGGTTCAGACGGGGCCGAAGCGGAAGAAGACGGCGCGGCCGGCGACGAGGCCTAAATCAGTCCAGACCGGCGGCGGCGACGAAGTTCTCGACGGTCCGAGCGGCCGTCACGTCGTCGAAGTCGCGGTCGGCGCCACCGTCGGGCCAGCCGAAGTCGTCGGCGATGCGGTCGAGGAGGTCGGCCGTGAACTCGGGGTGGTACTGGACCGTCCAGACGGGCGCGTCCTCGTGGCGCGTCGCGAGGTGGTCGTAGTAGTCCGCGGAGGCGACGGTCTCCATGCGGTCGCCGGGGGCGACGACGTAGTCGCCGTGGACCATCGGAATGCGCCCGGAGACGCCATCGAATAGGGGGTCGTCGCCGAGGTCAACGTCGGCGATGCCGCGGCGCTGGTCGCCGGCCTCGACGGTGCCGCCGAGCGCGTCGTTGACGAGTTGGTGGCCGAAACAGACACCGAGCGTGGGCAGTTCGCGGGCGACGAGGTCGCGGGCGAGCAGGCGAGCGTCGGCGAGCCACGGGCGCTCGTCGGCCTCGTAGACGCCCGCGGTGCTCCCGGTGAGCACGACGGCGTCGACGTTCGAGAGCGTCGGGAGGCCGTCGTTGGGGAGCGAGTGAACGGTCCCCTCGCGGCCGTCGAGGGCGAGGTCGGCGAGCGCGTCGGTGAAGTACGCGGGGCCGTCCGCAGCCATGCAGTCGCAGACGAGCAACATGGTCCGAACCGTAGCGACGGCGGCGCATAAGCGTGTCTCCCGGTCGAGGGGTCGACTCGCCCGCCGCCGGGGACCGGTGGGACTCGAATGCGGTTCGGTGGCCCATCGCGGCGAACCGACGTGCGAGCCCCTGACACGACCGCGGCGGGCGAATGAAGCTTCGAAGCGTTTTTAGCCCGCCTGACCCTTCGGTTTCACAAGTAACCATGTCAGACAAACCCGCCTCTATGTACCGGGAGATTACGAACCCGGCGTACACCCGACGCGAGTACATCACGGGTATCCCCGGTTCGAAGATCGCACAGCACAACATGGGCGACCTGCAGGCCGACCCCGAGGACTACCCCGTCCAGATCAGCCTGAAGGTCGAAGAGGAAGTGCAGATTCGCCACGGTTCGCTCGAATCCGCGCGTCTGTCTGCCAACCGCCTCATGCTCAAGCACGCGGGCGAAAAGCAGTACAAGATGATTCTGCGCAAGTTCCCGCACCACGTCATCCGCGAGAACAAGCAGGCGACCGGTGCGGGTGCGGACCGTGTCTCCGACGGGATGCGCCAGTCGTTCGGGAAGGTCGTCGGGACCGCCGCTCGCATCCCCAAGGGCGAGACGGTGTTCACCATCTACTGCGACGTCGAGGACGCCGCGACCGCGAAGGACGCCTTCCGCCGCGCGTACAACAAGATGTCGCCGCCGTGCCGCATCGTCGTCGAGCGCGGCGAAGAGCTGCTCGTCGCGTAAGTTCGCGACCTCGCGCCGGCGCGTGTTCGGAACGCGCCTCGCCTCGAACCCATCATTTTTCCCCCGGGACGTCACCTCGTAGCGTATGCTTCGGTTGGCGGTCACCACCTCCAGCGAGACGTTCGAGCGAATGCGCGGCCCGCTCGGCGACCGCGGCATCGACGTGGGTCACCTCCCCGCCGAGGGGTTCGCACTCGACCTCTCGACGCCGCCGGCCGGGTCGTTCGACGCCGGCTTCGTCTACCCCTCGCGTCCGATGGAAGGCGGCGTCGTCACCGCCAGACACGACATCCCGTGGGTGAACACGCGCGAAGACGTGCTCACCTCGCGGAACAAGGCGGGCGTTATCGCGACGCTCGAACGCGCCGGGGTGCCGGTTCCGCGGAGCGTCTACGTCTCCAACCCGGCCGACGAGTCCGACCTGCTCGACGCCGTCGAGTCCGCGGGTCTCGACTATCCGGTCGTCGTCAAGCCGAACTCCACGACGCGGGGCGTCGGCATCGCCAAGGCCCACGACCCGGACTCGCTTTCGGGGCACGCGGACGTGCTGAGCCTCGTCCACGACTTCCGGGCGACCGGCGACAAGTCGTTCCTGATTCAGGAGTGGCTGCCGGACGCCCGCGATTACCGAGCGATGGTGCTCGACGGCGAGGTGGTCGGCGCGGTGGAGCGCCGACTGACGGAGGGCGCGCGCGACGGCGGGCGCTGGAAGCACAACGTCCACCGGGGCGCGGAGGCGGTCGGGGCGGACCTCCCGAAGCGACACCGCGACCTCGCCGAAGCGGTCGCCGACGAGTTGGGCATCCGCTATCTCGGGGTTGACCTGCTGGAATCCGACGGCCGGGTCGTCGTCTCGGAGACGAACGCCCGGCCGACCATCGACGACGACGCGAAGTACGACGACGGCTTTTTCGACCGACTGGCGGCGCTCGTCGAGCGGGTCGCAAAGAAGTCCTGAGCGGGCCGCGCGAAGTCGAGTCGCTACTCGACGTCGATTGCGGCGGAGTCCTCGGCGCGGTCGAACGTGACCTGCAGGACGCCGTTGTTGAAGGTGGCCGATGCGGAGTGCTCGTCGACGCGGGCCGGGAGGCGGATGCGTTCGTCGTACTCGCGGCGGTCACCGGCGGCGCTGATAGTCAGCGTCTCACCGTCGCACTTGAGGTCGATAGCGTCTTTGTCGACGCCCGGGAGGTCCGCGACGAGTCGGAGTGTAGAGCCCTCATCGTACACGTCGATGTGGGTCTCGGAGGCGAATCCGGCGTCGCCTCCGGTCATGTCGTTCATCATCCGTTCGATTTCGTCGAAGATGTTGTCGAACGGGTCGTCGCGGTCGTCTCTGACCATGGGGGCCGCTATGAAATCGGAGGATAAAACGTTTCTGCCTGTGACAGTCACCTGGCAGCGAATCGCCAGTATTCGGCCGCGAGCGACCGTCTACGGACAGACAGTGCGTCCCCGTTCGGGCGTGTCAATTCTCGTCCGTGTCTGATTGGTTGTGTTTGTTTCTGTGTCAATATTGATTGCTGATGAAAGGTAACGTTCGATTCAGTCGGATTTACCGAAACAGATATACTCTTGCGCCCGGCATATCAATACGGATACTACTCGAACATGAGTGAAAAATCCTACCTCAGCGCGGGCGAGAACGTGGATGAATCGGACGTGGTGCGGGTGGCACTCAACGGCTTCGGCCGCATCGGCCGAAACATCTTCCGTGCCGTCCTCGACAACCCGAAGGTCGAACTGGTCGCCATCAACGACGTCATGGACTTCGACGACATGGCGTACCTCGCGAAGTACGACTCCGTCATGGGCCGACTCGACGGCGTCGAGCGCGACGGCGATTCGCTGTCCATCGGCGGCACCTCGGTGAGCCTCTACAACGTCCAGTCCCCCGCGGAGCTTCCGTGGGGCGAACTCGACGTGGACGTGGCGCTCGAATGTACGGGCATCTTCCGCACGAAGGAAGACGCCTCCGCACACCTCGAAGCGGGCGCGGACAAGGTCGTCATCTCCGCGCCGCCGAAGGGCGACGAGCCGGTCAAGCAGATCGTCTACGGCGTCAACCACGACGAGTACGACGGCGAGGACATCGTCTCGAACGCCTCCTGTACGACCAACTCCGTCACGCCAGTCGCGAAGGTGCTCGACGAGAAGTTCGGCATCGAGAACGGTCTCCTGACGACCGTCCACGCCTATACGGGCAGCCAGAACCTCATCGACAGCCCCCACGCGAAGCAGCGCCGCGGGCGCGCCGCCGCCGAGAACATCGTCCCGACGACGACCGGCGCGGCGCAGGCGGCCACCGAGATTCTGCCCCAGCTCGACGGCAAGCTCGACGGCATGGCGATTCGCGTCCCCGTGCCGAACGGCTCGCTCACCGAGCTCGTCGTCCGCCTCGAAGACAAGCCCTCCGTCGAGGAGATCAACGACGCCTTCCGCGCCGCGGCCGACTCCGGCCCGCTCGCGGGCGTCCTCGGCTACACGGACGACGAAGTCACCTCGCGTGACATCCTCGGCCTGCCGTTCTCCAGCACCGTCGACCTCAACACGACCAACCAGGTCAACGACGGCGGCCTCTACAAGATACTGACGTGGTACGACAACGAGTACGGCTTCTCCAACCGGATGCTCGACGTCGCCCACTTCGTCACCCACCAGTAGACGCCCCCACGAATCGCCCGCCCTTTCAGCGCGACTTACCCACCACTAAGTAATTCCTCTACGTTCTTCCACCCGATGTTCAAGACCCTCGATGACCTCGACCCGGAGCAGCGCGTACTCGTCCGACTCGACCTCAATTCGCCGGTCGAAGACGGCGAGGTCCAAGACAACCGACGGTTCGACCGCCACGCGGAGACCGTCCGCGAACTCGCCGAGGCCGGCCACCGCGTCGTCCTCATGGCCCACCAGGGCCGTCCCGGCGACGACGACTTCGTCTCGCTCGAACAGCACGCCGACATCCTCGCGAGCCACATCGACCGCGACGTGGGATTCGTCCCCGACACGTACGGCGACGCGGCCATCGCCGCCATCGACGCGCTCGAAGCCGGCGAGGTGCTTCTCCTCGAAAACACGCGGATGTGCGACGAGGAACTCCCCGAGGAGGACCCCGAGGTCAAGGCCGACACCGAGTTCGTCCGAACCCTCGCCGAGCACGTCGACGCCTACGTCAACGACGCCTACTCGGCGGCCCACCGCTCGCACGCTTCGCTGGTCGGCTTCCCGCTCGTGCTCCCCGCCTACGCGGGCCGCGTGATGCAGACCGAGTACGAGGCGAACTCCTCCATCGCCACCCGCGAGTTCGACGGACAGGTGACGATGGTCGTCGGCGGGACGAAGGCCACTGACGTCATCGACGTCATGAACAACCTCGGCGACAAGGTCGACCAGTTCCTCTTAGGCGGCATCGCCGGCGAACTGTTCCTCCGCGCCGCCGGCAACGACGTTGGCTTCGACCTCGAGGGCATGGACTTCTTCGACGACCAGTGGGAGGCCAATCGCGAGACCATCGAGTCGCTGCTCGACGAGCGCGGCGACCAGATTAAGCTCGCCGTCGACCTCGCCTACGAGGACGAGACCGACGACCGCGGCGAAATCGCGGTCGCCAACATCACGGAGAAGGACCGCGCCTACCTCGACGTTGGCTCGATGACGGTCGACGAGTACGACCCCATCATCCGCGACTCCGAGGCCGTCTTCGTGAAGGGCGCGCTCGGCCTGTTCGAAGACGAGCGCTTCGCGGTCGGCACGACCGGCGTCCTCCGCGCCATCGCCGAGACCGACTGCTTCTCCGTCGTCGGCGGCGGCGACACCTCCCGCGCCATCGAGATGTACGGCATGGACGAGGACGACTTCGGCCACGTCTCCATCGCCGGCGGCGCGTACATCCGCGCGCTGACCGGCGCGCCGCTCGCCGGCGTCGAGGCGCTGACGCAGGACTGAAGCCGCGTAGCGTCACCCGTCTCTCTTCTCGGCGAACACGCCAGCCGCGCCATCGACGAGAATCGCGACGCCGCCCGCGAAGACCAACAGCGTGAGGAGTCCGCCGACGGCGTTGTCGTCGGGGAAACTTCCCGAGGCGCGAACCGCCAGCGTCCACCCGGCGCTGAACGCCGCGTAGCCCGCCATCGCCGCGCCGACGGCGACGTTCGTTCCGCCACCGAGCGTCACGCTGAGCGCCGGCAACCCGACTGCCCCGGCGTCGTCGGCGGTCTCGGCGGAGCCGTCAGTCTCGCTCGCGTCGCCGTCGGTGCCGTCTCGTTCTGACACGCCCCGAACGGGGACCGCGCGGGCCATAAGTGTCACCCAACGTTGATAGCCGACGCCGCCGAACCGACGCGCATGAAACTCGGCGTCGTCTCCGACACGCACGACAACCTCGATTACGTCGAAGCCGCGGTCTCGCACTTCGAATCTGAGGGCGTGGACGCGGTCGTCCACTGCGGCGACATCGTCGCGCCCTTCTCGGCCGCGCCGTTCGACGCGGACTTCGACTTCCACGCCGTCCGCGGCAACAACGACGGCGAGTGGGCGCTCCGCGAGGCGGTGGAATCGTTCGGCACCTACCACGGTGACTTCGCACACCTGACGCTCGGCGGCCAAGAGATAGCGGTCTACCACGGCACCGAGGCCGGACTGGTCGACGCGCTCGTCGAGTCCGAAACGTACGATTTCGTCCTGCGCGGCCACACCCACGAGAGCGTGGTCGAACACCGCGGGGCGACGACGCACATCAACCCCGGCGGCCTGCCGATTCCCGGCGCGGACGACGAGTTCCACGTCGCCGTCGTGGACCTCGACACCGGGAACGTGGCGTCGCGGTCGCTCTGAGCGTCAAGCGAGTGGGCGGCCCGTTCAACGCCTATTATTAGCGGTTTGTTGTGTGAAACAGCCGCTCAGTAGAGAGCGCGTAGTGACCGTCACGCAGCGGGGTAGTATCGGCGGGGGAGCGAGTAGTTATGAGTATCCAAGAACTGTGCCAATACATAGAACTCGTTAGTGGATTAAAACGCTGGAAAGAGGCAATCTCTCTCGTTGCATTATGTATTGTCTGGATTCTTCTGTGGTCCATGAATGAGGGATTGTCCACACCAGATACACTTTACGAGGTTTCTCTCCTCGTAATGTTTCTCCTCACGGTCGGGATGCTAATCCACAATATACGGCAGACAACATCAACCTGAACAATACGGACTCTGTACTGACCGGACAGAGTCAGAATACACCACCCGCTAAGGATTCCAAGGAGCCGAGTGGGTGGAAAAGCCGCGACCGCACCGAGCCGTACCAAACCGAACCGCACCCCACCGAACTGAGCAGTCGATCCGCGACTAGTCGTCGGCGAACTCCGCGCGCGCCTGCTCAGCGAATCCGGACGGACTACCGGAGATACCGATACCGAGCGTCTGGTCCGTGAGTTCCATGCTCGTCTGCTGGTCTTCGGTGTCGAACATCGCGCGGATAGCGTCGACGTTCTCGGGAATCACGTCGGACTGCTGGTGGATGGCCTGGAACAGATAGAGGTCGCGGCCGTTGACGCCGATGGACTCGCCCCACACGCAGTTCTCCCACATGTCGCCGCGCGGGCGGCCCGCGTCGAGCGCGAAGTCCATGAGCTTGCCCGCGCCGTCGATGCCCATCCCCTCCGGGATGACGTAGACGCGGTTCTCGCCTTCGAGCAGTTGTCGGACGTGCGCGCCGGTCACGTCGTCTTCGAGCGTGACGTTGAGCGCGTGGACGTGCATCAGCGTCGCCGGGACCTTCAGCCCGAGCGTGTCGATTTCGAGGTCCGGGAAGATGGTCTTCACGTCGGGGCCGTGGTGCGAGGGAATCTTGATGGGGTTCGGGAGAATGTCGTTTATCGGCCCGCGGGAGTTCTGACCGGGGTCGCCGCCGCGGCGGACGAGCGTCGCCCGGACCTTCTCGACGCCGTACTCGGCTTCGAGCGGCGCGATGATGCGCGAGAGACCGGTCGTGTTACAGGAGACGACGCGGACGTAGTCGGCGTCGCGGGCGGCGTCGAAGTTGGCCCGCGCGTTGAAGCTCACGTCGGCCACGTCGGCGTCTTCGCCGCCCTGGAAGATGGCGGGCGTGTGGTGCGTCTCGTACAGTTCGCGGTTCTCTGCGCCGATGCCCGACGGCGTGCAGTCGACGATGATGTCCGCCTTGGCAACCAGTTCGTCCACCTCGCCGGCGAGGTCGACGCCGGCCTCGGAGAACAGCGGCGAGCGTTCGGGAATCGCGGCGTACATCGGGTAGCCGCGTTCGCCCGCGGTGTGCGCTTCGAAGTTGGGCTGGGTCTTGGCCACGCCGATGAGTTCCATGTCGGGCTGCGCATCGACCGCGTCGGCGACGCGCTTTCCGATTGTGCCGTAGCCGTTGACACCCACTCGTATCATGGGTGACAAACGACCGGGCCCGACTATAGTTATTTCGATGGTTAATACTTAGAAATTAACTCTCGGGCGAGTGAGTCCCTCGATTACCTCCGAGGCGAGTGAAACCGCCGATTCGGGGCGGCGGGGCGGGAACCGAACGCGAGGGGGCAGATGGGAACGCCTAACAGCGCCGCCGGCGCAGGTTCCCCCATGCCCGAATCCGACGCAGACCTCCGCGCCGCCAGCGAGACGGCGGTCCGCCAGTGTCTCGACCTCCAGCCCGACGAGTCGCTCGTCGTCGTCACCGACGACAAACGCGAGCGCATCGGCGAGGCGCTCTACGAGGTCGCCAGCGAGGTGACCGACGACGCCACAATCGTCCGCTACCCGCCGGGCAACCAACACGGCGAGGAGCCGCCCGCGCCGGTCGCCGCCGCGATGCGGTCCTGTGACGCCTTCCTCGCGCCGACGACGAAGAGCCTGAGCCACACCCGCGCCCGCGGCGACGCCTGCGACGCCGGCGCTCGCGGCGCGACGCTTCCGGGTATCACCGAGGAAGTGTTCGTCACCGGCCTCGACGCCGACTACGACGCCATCTACGACCACAGCGCGGCGATGCTCGACGCCGTCGGCGACGCCGACGAACTCCGCGTCACGACCGAGAAGGGCACGGACATCACGTTCGTCCGCGGCGACCGCGAGTGGCTCGCCGACACCGGCGCAATCGCAGACGCCGGCTCGTTTTCGAACCTCCCCGCGGGCGAAATCTTCCTCAGCCCCGCGTCCGCGACGGGCACCTACGTCGTCGACGGGACGATGATGCCCCACGGCCTCCTCGACGAGGGACAGGAACTCCGCTTCGAGGTCGAAGACGGCTACGTCACCGAGATTTCCGACGACGACATTCGCGAGCAGGTCGAGGCCGCCGCAGAGGAAGTCGGTCGGGACGCCTACAACCTCGCCGAAATCGGCATCGGAACCAACGTCGGCGTGACCGACCTCGTCGGCTCCGTCCTGCTCGACGAGAAGGCCGCGGGCACGGTCCACATCGCCATCGGCGACGACGCCGGCATCGGCGGCGACACCGACGCGCCGCTCCACCTCGACGGCATCATCCGCGAGCCGACGGTGTACGCCGACGGCGAGGAAGTCGACCTGCCGCAGCCCTGAGCGGGTTCGCGCCGCGACCGCGGCCGGCCGTTCGGTTCGCCGAACGGGCGTCCTGCCACCGACTCTCACGCCGAAACGGAGAAAGGCGGCTTTTTACGGCCTGATGGGCTAGCGACCCGTATGAGCCTACCCGACGCCGGCGAGCGCGTCCCCCTCTCCTGTCCGACGTGTTCGCCCGACGAACCCACCGTTCACGAGGTGCTGAAGCCCGGCGGTCACTCGACCGTCCGGTGTACCGAATGCAGCCACGTCCACAAGGAGAAAGTCGAGATTCCCGACGAAACCGAGATGAACGTCGTGGTCTCGCAGGACGGCGACTCCGTCTCGACCGAAGTGCCCGTGCCGGTCGGCACGACCATCGAGGTCGGCGACGAGTTCATCGTCGACACGCCCGAGGCGATTCAGCTCGTGCGCATCACGGGCATCGAAGTCGGCCCCGAACAGCGTGCCGACGAGGCCGAAGTCGCGGACGTGAAGACCGTCTGGACCCGCGTCGTCGACAACGTCGCGGTCAACGTCACCATCCACCCGAAGGACGGCAAGCGCGAGGACACCCGCAGCGTCACCGTCAACGTCCCCGGCGACTACGAGTTCGTCGTCGGCGAGACGGAGGCGTTCGGCGACGAGGAGGTCGAAATCGAAGGCCTCGTCGTCCGCTCGGACGCCCCGGAGTACCGCCACGGCAAGCTCGACCACCCCGGCGACATGGTGTACGCGAAGGACGCGAAACGCGTCTACGCCCGCGACCAGACCTCGACCGCGTGGTCGGTCTGGTAAGACGGAACCGAGTCACTCCGACCCGCCGACGAGCCGTTCCGCCCGCCCAACACACGACCTTTTGTCTCCCGACCCGTCGGTGCGACCATGCCTACCCGCGACCGGTCGCAGTCGTCGGTCGAATCGCTCGCGCTCCTATGGGCCGCCCGCGAGAGCGGGGTCATCGACGCGCTCACGACGAGCGCCGGCACCGCCGAGGCCGTGGCCGAGACCGCCGGTATCGACCCCCGAGCCGCCCGCATCACCGTCGAGGCGCTGGCCGCGATGGGCTTCATCAAACGCGTCGGCGACGAGTACGAGATAACCAACCGCGCGCTCGGCTTCCTCGCCAAGCGCGACGTTCGCTCCATCGGTCGCCTCCCGCACGCGCTCGACCGCTTTTCGCTCTCCGCCGACCTCCCGGAGACGATGGCGTGCGGGGAGTCGCCCGCGTTCCCGGACGACTGGCTTCGGAACCGGCTCGGCGCGCACGACGCCGCCGAGGAGTCGGTCGTCCGCGCCTGCGTGACCGCCGCGGTCCGCGAGGCCCCCGACGCGACGCGCGTCCTCGACCTCGGCGGCGCGTCGGGCGTCTTCGCCCGCGAGTTCGTCGCCCGCGGCCGCGACGTGACGCTCGTCGACGACGCGGACACCGTTGAGGTCGTCCGACCGCTCCTCTCGCGCGCCGGCGTGGACCTCGTCGCGGGCGACCCGACCGACCCGCCGGCGTCGGGATTCGGCCTCGTCTTCGCCGGCGACGCCTTCGCCGGGCGCGACCCGGACGGCGCACGAGCGCTCGTCGCTGGCGCGCACGACGCCCTCGAACCCGGCGGTGCGGCGGTGTTCGTCGATAGTCTCCACGGGCGCTGTCCGACCGAGGCGACCGCGGGGCGGGCGGTGGACGCGCTCGCCACCGGTCGCGGCGACCTCCACGACGAGCCGACGGTTCGCTCGTGGGTCGAATCGGCCGGATTCGGCGGCTGTACGGTCCGAGACGTGCCGGGGACCGACATGCAGGCGGTCGTCGGCGAGCGTGCGGTTGATTAGGACCGACCTCCGAGTTCGGCTATGGACAACTCGGTGCTGCGCGACGACATGGTCGACGGCCTGGAGCACTCGCTGGAGTCGCTCCCGGAGGCCGTCTCCATCGCCATGCGCAGCGTCCCGCGACACGAGTTCGTCACCGACTCGCCGTATCAGAACCGCCCGACCGAGCACCGCGACACGAACACGACCATCCTCGCGCCGACGACGGTCGCGCGCCTCCTCTCCGCGCTCGACCCCCAGCCGGACGACGAGGTGCTCGTCGTCGGCGCGGGCGTCGGCTACACCGCCGCGGTCCTCGCCGAAATCGTCGGCGACGCTCACGTCCACGCGGTCGACATCACGCGCTCGCTCGTCTACGAGGCGCGCGAGAATCTCCAGCGCGCCGGCTACGGCGGCGTCCTCGTGGACTGCCGCGACGGCGCGGAGGGGCTGGCCGACTACGCGCCCTTCGACCGCATCCTCGTCGAGGCCTCGGCGGTCCGCCCGCCCGCGCGACTCCTCGCGCAACTCGCCGACGACGGCCGACTCGTCATGCCGAAAGGCGTCGGCGAGCAGACGCTCGTCGCCGTCGAGGACGGCGAGGTGGCCGAATCGTTCGGCCCGCTGTCGTTCAAACCGCTGCTCGTGGACGGCGAGCAGACGGGGAGCATCGTCAGAAACCGGACGCGACGCGAGGACCCCGAGTACGAGGGCCGGGGCTGGCACGCCGGCCACGGCTGGGAACAAGACTGGATAGACTGGGGCGGTCGCGGGTAGAGTGAGGCGAAAGCGGGACGCTCCGACGCGTCGGCCGGCGCGACAGTCACGCTTCTCCGGACGCGGGAATCACCAACCTACGATTTAGCTACGGAGCGCGTAGTTAGAGCCGGTGAATTAACCATGGAAAAGAACGTCGGCGGCTACGACCGTATCGCGCGCGCCGTCCTCGGACCGGTGCTCATCGTCGTCGGGGCGGGGAGCCTCGCGGGCTTCCTGACCATCGCGGCCGGAACCCTCGGACTCGTCGTCGCGGTTGCGGCGCTCCTCGTCGGGGCTGTCCTCGCGACCACGGCGGTCACCCAGAAGTGCCCGCTGAACGACCTGCTGGGCTTCAACACCTACGAGGGCGCGAAGACGACCGAGACCGAATCCGCGGGCAAGCCCCGCGCGCAATAATCATTTTCGAGTGGGCCGCGAGTGTCGCCCCGTGTTTCGATGTGTGAACCACGCAAGCGGACGCCTCGCAGCCAGACCTAATTATCAAAACAGATATCCCGCGGGAAACACCTTTCTCGCCCCTCCCGAGACCAGGAGTAGCGATGACGCCACCACTCCCGACGCGGGAACAGCTCCCGGACGACCTCCTCGAACGGGCCAACTGGGTCGGGTGGCGAACACAGACGCGCAGTGGAGCGGAAACGACGGTTCTGAAGGACGCGACCGGCGGGCCCGCGTCGGTGACCGACCCGTCGACGTGGACGACGTTCGACGAAGCGCTCGCGTCCGCGCGGGACGGCCCCACCGACGGGGTCGGGTACGTTTTCACCGACGACGACCCGTTCGTCGTCGTCGACATCGGCGAGTGCCGCGACAGCGAGACCGGCGCGACCGAGCGCTGGGCGTGGGAACTCGTCGACCGCCTCGACTCCCGCACGGAGGTAACGCCCTCGGGGACGGGGTATCGCGTCCTCGTCCGCGGGACGCTTCCGTCGGGGGGCGGCCGAACCGGGAACCTCGAACTCTCGGACGGTGCGGGCTTTTTCCCCGTGACCGGCGACCGTCTCGAGGGCACGTCCGCGGCGATTGCCGAGCGGAGCGACGTGCTCGCGGCGATTCACGGCGCGTACTTCGAAGCCGACCCGGAACCCTCGCCGACCCCGGCGGTCGAGTCGGTCGCTCCGGATTCGCCCGAAACGCCCGTCGACGCACGTCTCGACGAGGTGAGCGGCCCGAGCAACGACCTCGCGGACGACGAGGTTATCGACCGCGCTTCGACCGCCGTGAACGGCGTGAAGTTCACCCATCTGTGGCGGGGAGACACGAGCGGCTACGACGACCGCGACGAGGCTGACGCGGCGCTGTGTTCGATTCTCGCGTTCTGGACGGCCGGCGACGCGCGCCAGATGTGCCGCCTGTTTCGGGACTGCGGGCTCTTTCGGCCGAAGTGGGACGAGGTGGCGCACGCGGACGGGTCGACCTACGGCGCGAAGACGGTCCACCGCGCGATTCGAGAGACGAGCGAGTTCTACGACCCGTCCGGCTGGTCGAGCGCGGTTCGGCCCGCGGCGACGCCCACGGACGAGGACCGACGGGGTGACAGCCGGTCCGACAGCGCGCTCGACGGACAGTCCGACGACCCGGGGAGTGAACCGCGGGGATTGCCGCCGACCACCGCGTCGCCGGTCGGCGAGCGCGAAGCGTTCGACCGCTTCAGCGAGCTCCGGGCGCGGCTCGACGAGGCTGTCGACGAGAACCAGCGACTCCGCGACGAGCTCGACGCGGAGCGCGAGCGACGACGCGACCTCGAAGCCCGGAGACGCGGCGGCGGGGACGGAGAGAGAGACGAAAAAGCGGGGCGCGGGTGGTCGCTGTTCGACTGGCTTCGGTCGTGAGCGACGCTACGTTAGCTGTGTTCTGAGCGGATTCACGATTTGAGTCCGCTTCCGGTGAGCGGTACGACCACGTCGGCGTCGCGGTCGAGGACGCCCGAGAGCCGCAGTTCGCGGAGCGCCGCAGGCGCGACGGCGCAGGTCGGTTCCGTGTAGAAGCCGTGGCGATGGAGCCTGTCGAGTTCGTCTTCGACCGCGTCGGACGAGAGCGCGATGGCGTCACCGCCGGTGTCGTCGAGCGCCTCGTGAATCTCGGCCTCGCGGACGGGGTCGAGAATCTGGATGCCGTCGGCCACGTCGTTCGTCTCGTCGGGCGTGTGGTGGCGGGCGTCGGCGATGGGCGAGTAGCCGGCGGCCTGCGCGCCGTACAGTTCGGGCATCCGGTCGGTCCAGCCCGCCTCGTAGAGCGCACGGAAGCCGCGGTACGCGCCGAGGAAGAGCGTCCCGTGGCCGAGCGGCGTGACGACCGCGTCGGGAACCGACCAGTCGCGCTGGGCGGCGATTTCGTAGGCGACGGTGGCCGTCCCCGAGAAGAAGGCGGGGTTCCACGCGTGGCTCGCGTACCACGCGTCGTCGGCCTCGACGGCCTCGACGCAGGCGTCGGTCACGTCCTGTCGAGTGCCTTCGATGCGGACCGGTTTGGCGCCGGCGCGCTCGATGGCGCGGACCTTCGAGGGCTTGACCGACGCGGGCACGTAGATTTCGGCGTCGATGCCGGCGCGGGCGGCGTAGGTCGCGACGGCGGCCCCCGCGTTGCCCGACGAGTCCTCGACGACGCGCTCGACGCCGAGTTCGGCGGCGAGAGAGAGCATCGTCGTCGCGCCGCGGTCCTTGAACGAGCCGGAGGGAAAGACGTACTCCAGTTTGAACGAGGCCTCCCACTCGGCGGCGTCGACGAGGGGCGTCATCCCCTCGCCGAGGGTCGCGTGCGGCTCGGTCGGAAGGAACTCGTCGAACGCCCAGAGCCCGTCGCGGTAGTCGAGGTCGGCGTCGCCGGGGGCGGCCGCCGACGGCGTCGGGTCGGACGCGAAGTCCAGCGGCTCGCCGCAGGTGCAGCGCCAGCGCCACGCGTCGTACGTCTCGCCGCAGGCGTCGCACGCGAGCCGGAGCCGAGCGGGGAGGTCGTGTGATGTCGTCATGGGAAGTGAGGTGGGTGTGGGGTGGGTGTAGGGTGGGTGTGAGGTGGTTCGGGTGAAGTAAGCCAGCAGTCAGTACGTGTCGAGGTCGATGCCGACCGAGCAGACGTACTCGCCGGAGGCGACCTGCGGGAGGCGGCGCGCCCGCCAGAAGATGCCGTCGTGGTCGGCGGTGACGCGGGCTTTGAGCTTCCCGAACACGTCCGTCACTTCGAACACCACGTCGCCGGCGGAGACCCGCTCGCCGAGGTCGCGCTTGAACCGGACGAGGCCGCCGACCGGCGAACCGTACTGGTCGAAGCCGCGGGCGCGGGTCTGGGCTTCGAGCTCCACGTCGCCGTCGAGGAAGTCGTAGCCGCGGAGGACGTTGTAGACGCCGCGGACGCCCTTCTCGATGCTCTCTTCGTCCCAGCCGACACAGCCGCCGAGTTCGGGGTCGATAGTCGGGATGCCGGCGTCCGGGCCGGCGCGGGCGAGCTGGCCGTCGGGGCCCTTCTGGTCGAGGACGTAGCCGCAGCCGAACGTCTTGGCGAGTCGGAGGCACTTGGCGTGCATCCGGTGGTGACGGCCGCAGCGGACGCGGACCTCGTCTATCATCTGGCTCGTCGAGCCTTGGTGGAGGTCGACGATGAGGTCGGCGTCGCGGGCGGCGGCGAACGTCGCGGCCGCGGTGCGCTCCGAGGAGGTGCCGCGCTCGTCGCCGGGGTACGCCCGGTTCATCTTCGTGTCGTCTATCGGGTTGCGGTGCTGTGCGACCTGAAAGGCGTGGTAGTTGACGATGCCGACGACGAGAATCGTGCCGGAAATCTCCGCGGGGTCGAGCTGCGGGACGACCCGCTGGATGACGCCGACGCCGTTGAGTTCGTCTCCGTCCGAGGCCGCCTGCATGTAGAGCGTCTTGCCCGACGACGCGCCGTTGATGACGGCGACGGGTAGGCCGACGCTCCCGCCGTCGCGGGACTCGCCGACTTCGAGACGGCCCACGTCCATCTCCCCGGGGGCCGCACTCGCCGTTCCCAAGGTAATCATATCGCCAACCTCGGACCCGCCTCCCTTTAGGGGTTCGGTCCGCTGACCCCCCGAGGAAAGCGTTGCCGCTATGGTCTCGCGGCCGCTACCGGCGACCGTGACAGACGACGTTCCCGAACGGCCGCCGACGGGGGGACTGGTACAGGCGCTGGACGTGCCACGAAACGCCGCTATCGGGGCGGCCGTCGGCCTCGCGTTGGCCGTCGTCGCCTACCTCTTTCGGGTCCTCGAACTGTTCGGCCCGTTCGCCGGCACCCGCGAGTATCCGATACTCGGCCCCGAGGGCTGGTTCCTCATCCTCGCGTTCGTCCTCGCCTCCGCGACGGCGCTGCTCGTCGCGACAGTGCTCACGCTCGTCTCGGCGTATCGACTGAGTAAAACGCTCTGAGCCGTCAGTTCGGTCGGTTCCGACAGTTCGTCCTCGGCCTACTCGTCGAACTCGCGCTCGTCGCCGACGAGTTCGCCCAGTCGCTCCGCGCCGGCTCTGGTCCCTTTCGCGATGATGAGGTCGCCGCCGTGGAGCCGCGTTTCCGACCCCGGCGAGACGACCCACTCGCGGCCGCCGGCCCGGCGGACCGCGATGACGCGCATCCCCGTCTCGGTCTTGACGCGCCGGTCGCCGAGGGTCGCCTCCGCGAGGTCGCTCCGGGGGGCGACCCGCAGGCGGATGATGACCTCGTCGGACTCCTTGACCGCGGCGGCGACGACCGGGTGGGCGTCGATGCCGCGGAGGACGCCCTCGGCGATTTCGAGCGCGGCGTCGGAAATCATCTCGGTCGCGCCCGCGAGTTGGACGAGTCCGCGGAGCGAGACGGGGTCTTCGACGCGGCTCGCCGCGCGGAGCGTCCACGCCTCGAACCGGGACTTGAGCGCGTCCACCTCGGCTTCGAGCTCCTCGACCTCCTCGGCGACGCCCTCGCTGTCGAACAGCACCGCGCCGTAGGCGAGGTCGACCGCGAGTTCGCTCATGTCTTTCATCAGGACGATGGAGTCGACGGCGCGTTCGAGGTCCTCGATGGTCGACTCCGGCACGTCCGGCGGGTCGTATCGGAGGCCCGTGGCGGCCTCGTGGACGGTCTGAAGGCCGTCGTCGCGGCCGCGGAGGAGGAGCACGTCGTCGGCGCGGAGCGCGGTCTCGTGGTCGGGGTTCGTCACCCACTCGCCGGCGCGGTGGATGGCGACGACGCGGACGCCCGTCTCGGTCTCCATGTTGATGTCGCCGAGCGTGCGACCCGCGTACGGCGACTCGTCGGTGAGTTCGCACCGAATCGTCGTCTCGACCGCCTCCGGAAGCGCCGCGCGGATGGCGTCCGGGAGGCCGATGTCCTCGATGACGACCTTGGCGATGTCGCCCGCGGCGTCCGAAATCTTCTCCGCCGCGCCGACGACGCCGAGGACGGGAGCGAGTTCCTCCGCGTCTTCGGGGCTGCGGGCGGCCATCATCAGGCTCATGCGCGCCTGTAGTTGGAGGATGTCCATCCGCTCTTCGAGGTCGAGAACCTCGGCCGCGAGGTCCTCGTTGCCGTGGAGGACGGCGGAGTACGAGAGGTCGATGAGTAACTCCGCGGTGTCTTTCATCTCGGCGAGGACGGCCTTGACGCTGACAGGCTCGTACTCGATGTCCTCCGGATTCATGCGCCCGCCTTCACGACGGGACGGCAAAAGGCTTGCCAGGAGTAGTGGTGCCACCGTAGTTCGAGAGAACTACGTCGCCGGCGCATATGACTTCGTGGGTCGCCAGAACGGCGCGCGCGGCGCTCTCGGGAGCCCCCGTATAAGGGGACCGAAAATAACGACAATTGTCGAACACTATTTTAGACACCGACTTCCCACGAAATCGGCAGACGGGGCTGCCGTTGTATGTGTATGGCGGTCGATAACATATGAGTGAAAACGATAACGCTTTTTTGATATGGTAGGCAACGTTCTGGGTATGTCAGGCGAACTGAAGCGGGGGCTGGAAGGTGTGCTGGTCACCGAATCGAAACTCAGCTTCATCGACGGCGACGCGGGACAACTCGTTTACTGCGGTTACGACATCGAAGACCTCGCACGGGACGCAAGTTACGAGGAAGTACTCTATCTCCTGTGGCACGGAGCGCTTCCGACGGGCGAGGAACTCGACGCGTTCTCCGACGAGCTCGCGGCCCACCGCGACCTCGACGACGGCGTCCTCGACGTGGCACGCGAACTCGCCGAACAGGACGAGTCGCCGATGGCGGCGCTCCGAACGCTCGTCTCGGCGATGTCGGCGTACGACGAAAACGCCGACTTCGAGGACGTGACCGACCGCGAGGTCAACCTCGAGAAGGCAAAGCGCATCACGGCGAAGATGCCGTCGGTGCTCGCGGCCTACGCCCGCTTCCGTCGCGGCGACGACTACGTCGAACCCGACGAGAGCCTGAATCACGCGGCGAACTTCCTCTACATGCTCAACGGCGAGGAGCCGAACGAGGTGCTCGCCGAGACGTTCGACATGGCGCTCGTGCTCCACGCCGACCACGGACTGAACGCCTCGACCTTCTCCGCGATGGTCACGTCCTCGACGCTCTCTGACCTCTACAGCGCAGTCACGTCCGCAATCGGCACGCTCTCGGGGTCGCTCCACGGCGGCGCGAACGCGAACGTCATGCGGATGCTGAAGGACGTCGACGACAGCGACATGGACCCGACCGAGTGGGTCAAAGACGCCCTCGACCGCGGCGAGCGCGTCGCCGGGTTCGGCCACCGCGTCTACGACGTCAAGGACCCCCGCGCGAAGATTCTCGGCGCGAAGTCCGAGGCGCTCGGCGAGGCCGCCGGCGACATGAAGTGGTACGAGATGTCGGTCGCCATCGAGGAGTACATCGGCGAGGAGAAGGGCCTCGCGCCGAACGTGGACTTCTACTCCGCGTCGACGTACTACCAGATGGGCATCCCCATCGACCTCTACACTCCCATCTTCGCCGTCTCGCGCGCCGGCGGCTGGATTGCGCACGTCCTCGAACAGTACGAGGACAACCGCCTCATCCGGCCCCGCGCCCGCTACACTGGCGAGAAGGGTCTCGACTTCCCGTCGGTCGACGAGCGATAGGCAGCGAGTCAACGAGTCGCACGCGACTTTTTCCCGTTCCCCGTCTCCCGGAGCGACGCGTCGTCCCCCGCGGTCGCCCCGTTCCTCGCTTCCGCGTTCTCCGCGCCGTTCCGCGTCGCCGGCTCCGTCTCACGGTCAGTCGTCTTCGCCCACGTCGTCGACGCCGACGCTTCCGCGTTCGACCATGAGCGAGTCGGCGTGGCCCGCCCAGTCGGCGTAGTAGAACGCGACGAGCGCGAACAGCCCCATCCACGTGAACGACAGGACGATGCCGATGCGTGCGCCGAGCGGGCCGTAGTCGAACACCTCGACGAGCAGGTAGGACGCGCCGACGAAGAAGCCGAACACCCCGGTCAGTCGAGCGACGAAGGGGATTCGCGTCGCGCCCGCGCCCTGCAGCGACCCGGAGAGACCGACGAAGAGCGCCAGTCCCGGCGCGGCGAGGCCGTAGGCGACGGCGAACTTCACGGCCCACTCGAGGTCCGCGCCGCCGCCGGAGCCGACGAGGCCGACGATGGGCTCCGTGAACGCCGCGAGGAAGAGCCCGATACCGCCGACCGTGACGACCGACAGGAGCGCCACCGCCCCGCCTTGATACCGCGCGGTCTCGCTGTCGCCCGCTCCGAGCGCCTGCCCGACGAGGACGCTGGCGGCGACGTTGTAGCCGCGCGCCAGCGGGCTGGCGACCTGCTGGTAGACCCGGCGGCCGATTTGGAAGCCGGCGTTGACGGCGTCGCCGAAGCCGAGGAGCAGGGCGTTGAACGGGAACTCGGCGAGTTCGGCGGCGAGGCCCTCGCCGACCCGCGGGGTGGCGATACGCACGAGTTGGCTGGCGACCGTCCGGTCGCGGGGCCGAACCAGCGAGGTCGGCGACGCGGGCCGGGCGAGCGCGGCGAGGAGCAGTCCCGCCGAGAGGACGTTGGCGGTCGAGGTCGCGAGTCCGACACCCAGCACGCCGAGCGCGGGCAGGCCGACGAGGCCGAAGCCGAGACCGACCGACAGACCGATGTTGACGACGTTGGCGAAGACGTTGACCAGCATCGGCGTCCGGGTGTCGCCGACGCCCTGAAGCGACCGCGAGCCGACGAGCGAGACCAACCGGGCGGGCGAGGTGGCGAAGATGACCGCGAGATACGTCGTGCCCAAGGCGACCGCCCTGTCGCTCGCAGGGAACGCGCCGATGGCGGCCTCACCCAGCGTGAACCCGAAAATCAGGAACGGGATGCCAGCGAGGAACGCGAGGAGGAGCGCCGTCGAGATGGCCTCACTCCGGTTGGCGTCCGCGCCGCTCCCCGTGTCCTGACTGGAGAGCGCGATTGCGCCGCCGCCGAGTCCGAGACCGATTCGGAGGGGAAACCGAGCGTAGAGGTCGGCGAGGCCGATAGCGACGACCGCGGCGGGAGAGAGCGCGGCGGTGACGGCCACGTCCACGGTCCGCATCGCCGTCTGGGCGGTCTGCTCGGCCATCACCGGCCAGGCGAGCGAGAAGATGCGCTTCCAGACCCGCCGGAGGCGGCCGAGGTTCATGCCGAGGCCACGGACCTCGCGCAGTTGACAGTATCGGAAGCGGCGGTCCCGTCGGGCACTCTCGATGCGACGCCCGAATGACGAGTGTCATACGCGAGCGATGGGTCGCCGCTGTCGTGCGTTTTCACTTTCACTCCGGGTGGGGGACGTTTATATGCACGGGGACCAGAAAGACAGTTGCACGTCACACGCGTGCATTCCCCCTTTCCCCTTTCCCGACCGACGAGCGACGGCGACGGCGCGCGTTGACGGAGCCGAATCCGAGTCCTCAACCGACGACCATGAGGGTTGACATCACGGCCCTGGTACGGACGAGTTCCCGAACGATTAAACACAGACACGGGCGATTTCTGACCATGCTCACGCTTGACGACGTACGCGCCGCCCGCGAGCGCGTCGAAGCGGTCGCCCGATGGACACCGCTGGAGTACTCGCACACCTTCTCGGAGATGACGGGTGCAGAGGTGTACCTGAAACTGGAGAACTCCCAGCGCACGGGGTCGTTCAAGATTCGCGGGGCGACGAACCGCATCACCACGCTCTCCGACGAGGAGAAAGACGCGGGCGTCGTGACCGCGAGCGCCGGCAACCACGCGCAGGGCGTCGCGCTCGCGGCGTCGCGAGCGGGCGTGAACTCGAAAATCGTCATGCCGGAGTACGCGCCGATTTCGAAGGTGAAAGCCACCGAGCGCTACGGGGGCGACGTGGTCCTCTACGGCAACGACTACGACGAGGCGCAGGCCAAGGCCCACGAAATCGAGGCGGACGAGGGCCGAACCTACGTCCACGCCTTCGACGACGAGTACGTCATGGCCGGACAGGGAACTATCGGTCTCGAAATCGCGGAGGACTGCCCCGACCTCGACACCGTGGTCGTCCCCATCGGCGGCGGCGGCCTCATCTCCGGCATCTCGACGGCCATCAAAGCGCAGTTCCCCGACGTCCGCGTCATCGGCGTGCAGGCCGAGCAGGCCTCCAGCGCCGCGGACTCGTTGAACAAGGGGTCGATTCAGACCATCGACGAGGTGGACACCATCGCCGACGGCATCGCCGTCCGCAGAATCGGCGACAAGCCCTTCGAGGTCATCCGCGAGCGCGTCGACGAGGTCGTCACCGTCTCCGACGAGGAAATCGCCGTGGCGCTGACCTACCTGCTCGAACGCTCGAAGACGCTGGTCGAGGGCGCGGGGGCCGTCGCGCTCGCGGCGCTCGTCTTCCAGAAGTTCGACTACGAGGAGGGCGAGGTCGTCGTCCCCGCGCTGTGCGGCGGCAACATCGACATGAACACGCTGACGACCGTGGTGATGCGCGGCCTCGTCGAGACGGGTCGGTACCTCAAGATTCGGACCGAACTGAAGGACCGCCCCGGCTCGCTCGAACAGCTCATCGAAATCATCGCCGCGGAGAAGGCGAACATCTACGCCGTCAGGCACGACCGCACCTCCCGGAAAATCGCGCTGAACGCGACGGAAGTGGAAATCGACCTCGAAATGCGCGGGCCCGACCACGTCGATTCGCTCCTCGGAGAGCTCCGCGACGCGGGCTACGACGTGGAAGTCCTCGACTGACCGCGTCGCCGAGAGCGGTCGGGAACCGGGTTCGAGGCCGGCCGCTCAGACGAGTCCAGTGACACCGATAAACACGAGGAGCGCACCGATGCCGCGGGAGAGCCAGACGGGAGCGTCGGACTCGCGGGACTCCTCCGAGGGCGAGCGGCGGAGGAACTCGAACCCGAACGCGTGGACTCGCGCGGGGAAAACGAGGTACGCGACGCCGAGAACCACGGCTCCGGCGTACCCGGCCTGCCACAGGAGGTTCATGTTCTAAATCCGAACTGTCCGGACATATCTTCGTCGATTCGTGGAATCCGACGAACGCCACTTTTTTACCCGGACGATTATGTCGAATTCGGGCGGGAGACCCCGCCTACGATGATTTTCAGTTCGTGGGAAGCATGCGGGGATTGACTCTCCCCCAATACGAAGGCCTTTAACAAGGAAGTCCCCGCTTCCCGGTTCGCCTCGGCGCCAGCGACCCCGCACCCAACCATGCTCGACCCAGTCATCGCCAGTCGGCTGCAGTTCGCGCTTACGACCATCGTCCACATCATCTTCCCGGTGATGAGCATGGGCCTCGCGCCCTTCCTCATCTACTTCACGTGGAAGGATATCCGAACCGACGACCCCGTGTACGAACAGCTCAGGCGGTTCTGGACGAAGATTTTCGCCGTCTCGTTCGTCGTCGGCACCGTGACCGGCATCGTCCTCGAGTTCGAGTTCGGGACGAACTTCGCGGCGTTCTCGACGGCGGCCGGCGAGCTGTTCGGCGGCCCGCTCGCCACCGAGGGGATGATGGCGTTCATGCTCGAAGCGACGTTCCTCGGGGTGTTCGTCTTCGGCCGCGAGAAGGTCTCGGACGCCCTGTACATGGTTTCGGCCGTCGCCGTCGGCCTCGGTACGTGGCTCTCGGCGGTGTGGATTCTCGTCGCCAACTCCTGGATGCAGACGCCGCGAGGATACGAACTCGCGCGCGAAAGCGGCCAGCTCGTCGTCTCGCTCGTCGACCCCATCGCGGCGTACGCCAACCCGCGGTTCCCGTGGATGTTCGTCCACATGCAGAACGCCGCGGTGCTGTCGGTCGCGCTGTTCATGGCCGGCGTCGCGGCGTACCACGTCTGGCAGCGCGGCATCGACGCCGACGACGACCGCGAGGGCGCGCGCTTCTGGCGGAAGACGCTCAAAATCGCGCTCGTCGTCCTGCTCGTGACCGCACCGTTTCAGGCGATTCACGGCGACGCCTACGGCCGACACGTCTACGAGACCCAGCCGCAGAAGTTCGCCGCCATGGAGGCCGTCTGGGAGACCGACAGCTACGTCCCGGAGTACATCTTCGCCATCCCGACGAGCCTCGAACACATCACCGACCCGCGCGCCAAGGAACTGCTCGGCATCGGGATTCCCGGCGGGGCGTCGTGGCTGGCGAGCGGGGGTGACCCCCAAGCCGAAATCACCGGCTTGAACGAGTTCGACACGGAGGCCCCGCCGGTCGCAATCGTCTTCTGGTCGTTCCGGCTCATGGTCGCCGCCGGCTTCTGGTTCATCCTGTTGGCCTTCTGGGCGGCCTACCGCTGGTGGACCGACGACCTGTACGACGACGACCTGTTGCACAAGGCGTTCGTCGGGTCGTCGCTCCTCGGCATCTTCGCCGTCGAGGTCGGCTGGATAGTCACCGAGGTGGGCCGACAGCCGTGGGTCATCCAGGGCGTCCTCAAGACGGCAGACGGCGTCTCACCGGGGCTCACCGGCTTCGAGGCGACGCTCACGCTCGTTGGCTTCGCGGTCGTGTACTCCGGCCTGCTCGCGCTCTACACCTACGTGATTCGCCGCATCATCCGCGAGGGACCGCCGAGCGTCGACGAGACGGCGGCGGGCGCGGAGACCGCTTCCCCCGCGGGGGTGACCGGCGATGACTGACTACGGCGCGTTCGCCACCGACCCGCTCTTCGGCCTGCCGCTGCAGGAGCTGTGGTTCGGGCTCGTCTTCTTCATCCTCGGGATGTTCCTGTTCCTCGACGGTTTCGACTTCGGCGTCGGGGCCATCTTCGCGACCCGCGACGACGACGAGGAGCGCGAGACGCTGCTCGCCGCCATCGGCCCCTTCTGGGACGGCAACGAGGTGTGGCTCGTCGTCTTCGGTGGCGCGCTGTTCGCCGCGTTCCCGGCGGTGTACGCGAACCTCTTCAGCCGCCACTACCTGCTCATGTTCGCCATCCTCGGGGCGCTCATCCTCCGCGGGCTCGCCCCCGAGATGTACGAACAGCGCCACGACGAGGCGTGGCAGACGTGGTGGGGTCGGGCATTCGTCGTCGGCAGCGTGAGCGCGCCGTTCCTCCTCGGCGTGTTCGCCGCCCACTGGCTCCTCGGCGTCGAGTCGCTCCTGTCGCTGCCCGGCGTCGTCGTCGGCCTCGCCGTCGTCGCGCTCACCGTCGTCGCCGGCGTCGGCTTCCTCGCCATGAAGACCCGCGGGAGCCTCCAGCGCGACGTGGCCGACTACGGCCCGCGCGCGATGGCCGCCTACCTCGCGCTCGTCGTCGTCACGCTCGGCTACCTCGTCGCCGTCCGCCCCGACCTCGGCGTCCTCGCGCCGATTCCGCTGGCGCTCGTCGTCGTCAGCCTCGCTGCCGCGGCGGGCTACCTGCTCGCGCTCCGCGACGGGCGCTACACGCTCGCGTTCGCGACCGTGCCGGTCCTCGTGTTCGCGTTCGTCGCGCTCGTGGCGACGCTCATGTTCCCCTTGGCCGACCCCGCGACCGGATTGACCGTCGCGGACGCCATCGTCTCGGTGCTCCCGCTGAACATTATGAGCGTCGCGTCGGCGCTGTTGTTGCCGCTCGTGTTCGCCTACTTCGGCATCCTCTACTCGACGTTCAGCGGGCCAATCGAAACCGGCGAATCGTACTCCTGACCGACTGCAATCGACCCTTCCCCCACAACCAATCCACCCATGGCTACGCTCCCCAACACAACCCCAACCACCGAATCGCTCACGAAACCGCTGACCCTCCTCGGCCTCGGACTGGTCGCCGTCAGCGTCGCCGTCGCGGGGTTCGCACTCCAAGACGGCGACGTGGTCACCGCCCTCGGGATGGGACTGTTGTTCGCTTCGGGCGTCCTCACGACCGGCATCAGCCTCTCCGGGAAGTCGGTCTAACTGACGGGCTGCGACCGGCTCGCCCCGCCGCGGACCCGGTCGTTCCACCCTATTTTATCACGTCGTGGCGAAATCCACCGCGTATGAAGCGCGTCATCGAGACCGACGAAGCGCCGGCCGCGGTCGGTGCGTACAGTCAGGCGACGACCAACGGCTCGCTGCTCTACACGGCGGGGCAGATTCCGCTGACGCCGGACGGTGAACTCCTCGACGACGAGGACATCGCGACGCAGACGACGCAGTCGCTCGACAACGTGATGGCCATCCTCGCGGAGGCCGGCGCGGACGCGAGCGACGTGCTGAAGACGACGGTGTTCCTCGCCGACATCGACGACTTCGAGGAGATGAACGAGACGTACGCGACCTACTTCGACGAGGAGCCGCCGGCCCGCTCGGCGGTCGAGGTCGGCAACCTGCCGAAGGGCGTCGGCGTCGAAATCGAGGCCGTCGCCGTCGTCGACGAGGAGTAACGTGGCCCGCCGCGTCCGGTCCGCGCTCGCGTGGGGCGCAGCGAGCCTCCTCCTCGTGGGCGTCCTCGCGCAGGGCGCGGTCCTCCTCGGACTCGGCATCGACGTGTCGTTCGGGGCGGTCGCCGCGGTGGCGGTCGCGTCCGGCGTCGCCGTTGGGTCCGTGACATACGTCATCGAACCGCGACTCGAACGGAAAGGAAGGGCTTAAATTATCCAGGCGGGAACGTTGCGTTGTAAGCCAGGATGGCCGAGCGGTAAGGCGCACGCCTGGAAAGCGTGTTCCCTCTGGGATCGGGGGGTCAAATCCCTCTCCTGGCGCTTCTTCCGAACTCAACTCACGTAGCAGCGCGTCTCGTCGCGCTGCGGACTGCGAGTTCGGGAGAACGCCTCTGAGGATTTGAACCGGGGAGCGAAGCGAACAGAGTGAGCGGAGTGACTGAGATTTAAATCCCTCTTCTGGCGCTTCTCTGCAAAGCCACATCTGCGACCCAAACCCCCGCCGAAAACACCAACCCAAACCCCCGCCGTTCGCGCCCGAAGCACATAGCTTCTCTCTCAATCGCCGGCCGACGAGAACCGTCGCCGAAGTCTATCGCCCCGCCCGCCAAGGACCACTTACGTCGAAACTGGCAGGGCACCCCCAGTTCGACGCGACCCGAGGCACTACCACAGACCCAACCTACGGCACCGCCACAGAAGCGACCGTATCAACTGTTCGGACAAAACATTCATCCCCATGGGATACGTTACCACGATTGACAATGCCTGACACCAAGACCGGCCGCGAGAAGAAGGGCCTCAACAAGCGGACCCAGCTCACCGAGCGGCTGTACGAACGAGAGTTATCGGTGTTAGACGGAGACGACGACGAGCCCCCGCTCGACGCCGCGAACGACGACACCGACGGCGAGTTCCTCGCGGACGAACTCCCCGACGACGACTGACGGCGCGACCGCCGACCACGCGAATTTTTATCCGGCGCAGCAGAATGTGTGAGCGTGCACCACCGCGCGAACTACGCGACCGTGTTTATCGGGTCGCACCTCCACCCCGAAGGAGAGACGCTGGACCTCGACTGGGCGGACGACGCCGGAAACGAGACGGCGACGTTCGAGTTCGACGTCCCGACCGACGACCCGCGAGAGCCGTACCTCGGTATCCAGGCGTTCGACGTGGGCGAGTACGGCCACGAGATTCGAATCAACGGCGACTCGCTTTCGGGGTTCGACATCCCGCCGAGCGACGGCTGGCAGTACTGGGTCGACACCGTGACCGGCGCGAGCCTCGTCGAGGGCTCGAACACCATCCGAGTCGTCCGCGACGACGGCGGCGACGACGCGTTCGCCGTCGGAACGGTGACGGTCCACTGGAAAGAGCCGGTCGAAGAATAGCGTATAAAGAGGCTCGGCCGGGACAGAATTGTGGTGTGAAATGACGTACCACAGTAAATCCCCGAACACCCGAGAGGACGCATCTGTCGCACGGTAACCGGGATAACGCGGCGAACGCGCGGAGTTCAGTGCTCGATTCGTCGGCGAAGCCTTTTTATAGAATCACAAACAATCAAGGCCTGTCTATGAGCCAGCGAATGCAGCAGGGTCAGCCGATGATCATCATGGGCGAGGATGCACAGCGCGTCAAGGACCGCGACGCGCAGGCGTACAACATCCGCGCCGCACGAGCAGTCGCCGAGGCGGTACGTTCCACACTCGGCCCGAAGGGGATGGACAAGATGCTCGTCGACTCGATGGGCGACGTCACCATCACGAACGACGGTGTCACCATCCTCAAGGAGATGGACATCGACAACCCGACGGCCGAGATGATCGTCGAGGTCGCCGAGACGCAGGAGGACGAAGCCGGCGACGGAACGACGACGGCGGTCGCCATCGCGGGTGAACTTCTGAAGAACGCCGAGGACCTCCTCGAACAGGACATCCACCCGACGGCCATCATCCGCGGCTTCAACCTCGCCTCCGAGAAGGCGCGCGAGGAGATCGACGACATCGCAGAGCGCGTCGACCCCGACGACGAGGAACTCCTGAAGAAGGTCGCTGAGACCTCCATGACGGGCAAGAGCTCCGAGCTCAACAAGGAGCTTCTCGCGGACCTCATCGTCCGCGCCGTCCGACAGGTCACCGTCGAAGCCAACGATGGCTCCCACGTCGTCGACCTCGAGAACATCTCCATCGAGACGCAGACCGGTCGCTCGGCGTCC
Source organism: Haloferax prahovense DSM 18310 (assembly GCF_000336815.1). Taxonomy (GTDB): domain Archaea; phylum Halobacteriota; class Halobacteria; order Halobacteriales; family Haloferacaceae; genus Haloferax; species Haloferax prahovense. The sequence goes on along the minus strand of NZ_AOLG01000009.1, from coordinate 16,761 downwards.
GAGTCCGAGCTCCTCACCGGTGCCGTCATCGACAAGGACCCCGTCCACGACGACATGCCGGTCCAGTTCGACGAGGCCGACGTGCTGCTGCTCAACGAGCCCGTCGAGGTCGAGGAGACCGACATCGACACGAACGTCTCCATCGAGAGCCCCGACCAGCTCCAGAAGTTCCTCGACCAGGAGGAGGCTCAGCTGAAGGCGAAGGTCGACCAGATCGTCGACTCCGGCGCTGACGTGGTCTTCTGCCAGAAGGGCATCGACGACCTCGCACAGCACTACCTCGCAAAGCAGGGCATCCTCGCGGTCCGCCGGACGAAGAAGTCCGACATCCGCTTCCTCAAGAACATCACCGGTGCGGCGGTCGTCTCCGACCTCGACTCCATCGAGGCCGCCGACCTCGGTCGCGCCTCCATCCGCCGCGACGAGGCCGACGAGCTGTTCTACGTCGAGGGCATCGGCGACGACGTCCACGGCGTCACGCTCCTGCTCCGCGGCTCCACCGACCACGTCGTCGACGAACTCGAACGCGGCGTTCAGGACGCCCTCGACGTCGTCGCGTCGACGGTCGCCGACGGTCGGGTGCTCGCCGGCGGCGGCGCTATCGAGGTCGAACTCGCCTCGCGCCTCCGCAACTACGCCGATTCCGTCTCCGGCCGCGAGCAGCTCGCGGTCGAGGCGTTCGCCGACGCGCTCGAACTCGTCCCGCGCGTCCTCGCGGAGAACGCCGGTCTCGACTCCATCGACACGCTCGTCGACCTCCGCGCGGCCCACGAAGAAGGTCAGGTCCGCGCCGGTCTGAACGTCTTCACCGGCGAGGTCGAAGACGCGTTCGACGCGGGCGTCGTCGAGACGGCTCACGCGAAAGAGCAGGCCGTCGCCTCCGCCTCCGAAGCCGCGAACCTCGTCCTCAAGATAGACGACATCATCGCGGCCGGTGACCTCTCCACCGGCGGCGACGACGACGAAGAGGGCGGCGCACCCGGCGGCATGGGTGGCATGGGCGGCATGGGCGGTATGGGCGGCGCGATGTGAAGATCGGCTAACGACTTCACACCCCCATCACCCGACGCCTGAACCGCGCGACGAATCTCTCACTTTTTGACGAAGACGGCTGTCGAACCTCCGATGAGCCGCGGCTGGACCGTTCGAACGACGGCACGCGGCGGAGACCAACCGACGAGCGTCATTGCACCGCTCCCCAACGGGCGGACGAGCGCCGACCACGTGGCGCCACCGACTGCTTAGAAGTTGGATAATTATCTCACTTTCCAAGTTACACTTGCAGTTGTGTTCAGAAATGGAACGAACTAAGTAGCAGGTACGGCAACGTGTCTCTATGCGCAAGACGCTGCTGTTGAACAAGGACGACGTTCACGAGAACGTCCAGATGCCGGAGCTCATCTCGGCCATCGAGGACGCCTTCGCCGCCTACGAGTCCGGCGACGCCCAGATGCCGCCGAAGTCCTACATCGACCTGCCGCAGTACAACGGCGACTTCCGGTCGATGCCCGCCTACCTGGACGCGGGCGACTGGGACGCCGCGGGCATCAAGTGGGTCAACGTCCACCCCGACAACGGCGACAAGTACGACCTGCCCACGGTCATGGGCACGATGATTTACTCCGACCCCGAGAACGCCTTCCCGCTGGCGCTCCTCGACGGGACGGAGCTCACGATGCTCCGCACCGGCGCGGCCGCGGCCGTCGCCACCGACTACCTCGCCGTCGAGGACGCCTCCTCGATGGGCATCATCGGCGCGGGCGTCCAGTCGTACACGCAGCTTCGCGCCATCAGCGAGGTCCGCGACATCGAGGAAGTCGTCGTCTCCGACCTCGACGAGGAGCGCGTCGCCGACTTCATCGACGCCTTCGAAGACCAGTTCGACATCCGCGCGGGCTCCATCGAGGAGGCCGCCGGCTGTGACGTGCTGTCGACCGTGACGCCCGTCGAGTCGCCCATCGTCCCGCGCGACGCGGTCGGCGACCACACCCACATCAACGCGATGGGTGCCGACGCCGAGGGCAAACACGAACTCGCAGACGAGGTGCTCTTGGACGCCAAGCTCGTCATCGACGACCACGCCCAGACCACCCACTCCGGCGAAATCAACGTCCCGTACAATCAGGGCGTCCTCACCGACGACGACATCTACGGCGCAATCGGCGACATCGTCCTCGGGAACCTCGACGGCCGCACCGACGCCGACGGCATCAGCGTCTTCGACTCGACGGGGCTCGCGATTCAGGACGTCGCGGCGGCCCACGTCGCCTACGAGCACGCGTTCGAGAACGACAACGGCTACGCGTTCGACCTCCTCGGTCTCGCCGAGTAAGGTCGCCCGACCCGACGCTGCTGGCATTCACCGTTCTCTTTTGCGGTCCGACGCCCCGTGCTACGGGCTCGGCCCTCGCTGTGCGTTGAGGTAGCCGAACACCTTCGAGAGCACGTAGACGATGGCGATGAAGGGCAAGAACGGAACCATCAGGACGACGAGGATGAGAAACATCGTCCACCCGATGGAGTCCATCTCGCTGTTCGCCCGCGGTCGAGTCCCCGGCGTAACGGTGTGGTAGGCCTTCTGTGCGAGGCTCAGCGAGTCGTCTTCGCTCATGAAATAGTGTTAGTTCGGCGAGACGATAAACCGAACGCCGGACCGCGGGGTCGACCTCACCAATGTCGGTACTTCGCCCGCTCTTCGGTCGCGCCGCAGTCGGGGCACTCGTAGGTCCGCCTGTCTTCGAGGTCGGTCCGCTTTTCGTCGTCCACGCGATACATCTCGACTTCGCATGCCTCGCACAGCATGTGTTAATTATCGTATGTGATACCGTAAATCTAGGGGAGCGCCCAGATACTCGGCTCAGTGGGCGTTTTTAGCAGTGCTCGTAGCTGCATATCAGCGCTGAAAAATAGAATTCGGTCGTGCCGCGGCGCGCCCGGCTATTCGAGGTGGACCGCGGGGCGGAACGGAATCGCTTTCGAGGCGCGGTCGGCGGGGTCGACGATGTCGGGGTCGTCCTCGGCGAACACCTCGACGTCGGCGTCGAACTCGCGAGCGAGGAAGTCGGCGGCGCGCTCGTAGGTGCCGGCCTCGTCCAGTTCGAGCTGCGCGCGGAGCGTCGATTTGTCGCGCCCGCGGGTCTGGTCGACGAGGTCCTGCACGAGGTCATTCACGTCGTTGCCCTTCTCGCGGAGGTCGGGGTCCTGCATGACCTGTCCCATGATTGCGCCGACGTTGTCGCCGTTGTCGACGACCGTCTCGAACACGTCGCGCTTCCAGTCGGCGGCGACGTAGACCCGGATGGTGTCGGGGTCGGAGTCGGTCACGTCGATGATGTCGCGCACGTCCTCGGTCAGGCGTTCGACCTGTCGCTCTTCGAGTTCGACCGACTCGTCTTCGAACTCGGCGTCCGGTTCGGGCCACGGCGCGTCCTCGGCGGGCGTGCCGGTCAACTGCTCGTGCAGCTCGTTCGTCATGAACGGGATGAACGGCGCGAGCAGGCGCAGGCGGGTTTCGAGGACCGTCCGGAGCGTCCACTTCGCCGCGGGGCGGTCGAGGTCGGTCCGGCGGCGGTACCACCGCAGCGACTCCTCGAAGTTGTAGAACGCCGCCTGACTGGCCGAGCGCGTCTCGGACTCGTCCATCCCGGTCGTCACGTCGCGGACGGTGTCCTGCAGCTTCGACAGGAGCCAGCGGTCGACCGTCTCCAGTTCGGGCCGCTCGTCCGGTCCGGGGTCGGCGATAATCTCCTGCGCGCGGTTCCAGAACCGTTCGAGCTGGTCGTGAACCGAGCCGACGAGGTCGTCGCGCCAGTCGTAGTCCTGCCACGGCTCCGCGGAGTTGAGCAGGAAGAAGCGGACGGTGTCCGCGCCGTACTCGCCGATGGCCTCGCCGGGGAGGACGACGTGACCCTTCGAGGACGACATCTTCTGGCCTTCGAGCAGGCCCATGCCCATGATGACGATTCCCTGGGGCCACTGCGGCTCGTCGAACAGTTCGCCGTGGTGGAACTGGTAGAACGTCAGGTGGTTCGTGATGAGGTCGTTACCGGAGAACCGGTAGTCGACGGGGTACCAGTAGTCCCACTCCTCGCGCAGTTCGAGCGCTTTCTCGGGGGCGTCGTCGACCGCGTCGGCCCCGTAGAACAGCGCGTCGAAGAAGTCCTGCGTGAGTTCCTCGGTCGGAATCTCCTGCAGGCGGTGGGCGATAGTGTAGTACGCCATGTAGATGGTCGAGTCCGAGAGGGGCTCGATGACGAACTGGTCGTCCCACGGCAGGCGGGTGCCGAGGCCGTAGTTGCGGATACACGGCCACCCGTTGAGCCAGTCGATGGTGTGGTGGTACTCGTCACGGGTGTTCTCGGGGATGGCGTCCAGCCCGTCGGCCACGTCGTGGGCGAGTCGCTTCCAGTCCTCGTCGTCGTACGAGAGGAACCACGTGTCCTGTTCGGCGACGACGACGTCGCCGCCACAGCGGCAGACGACCTCCTCGGAGAACTCCTGCATCACGTCGAACTGGCCGGCCTCGATGCCGTCGGCCTTGTAGTCGTCGCGGACCTCTTCGACGAGGCCGCCGGCGTAGTCGCCGTAGAACTCCTTGAGGCGACCCGCGTGGAACTCCTTGTTGTAGAGGTCCTTCGTCGCCTTTTCGAGGGCCGGGTCGTCAGAGGATTCGATTCCGCGGTTCTCGACGGCCGACTTCGCGGGAATCTCGCCGTACGTGTCGTCCTCGGAGTCGATGTCGAGAATCGGAATCGGTTCGATGTCGGCCACGTCGGCGGGGTCGATGCCGAACGATTCGAGGTAGTCGGCGTCGGCCTTGGCCTCCTGCAGCGCCACGTAGTCGTCGGGGCTGTGGGCCGGGACGGACATGACGACGCCCGTCGCGTTGTCGGCGTCGACGAAGTCGGCCGGCAGGACGAGCACGTCGTCGCCGGTGACGGGGTTTTCGACCGTCTGGCCGACGAGTTCGGCACCCTCGACGGTTTCGAGAATCTCCACGTCGCGGGCCTGATATTCGAGTTTGTCGGCCGCGTACTCGGAGACGAACCACGTCTCGCCGTCGACCTCGGCGACCACGTAGGTCGCCTCGGGGTCGATGTAGGCGTTCGTCACGCCGCGGACCGTCTCTGGGCGCAGGGTCGCCATCGGGACGACCACGTCGCCGCCGGCTCGCTCCCAGCCGAAGCGGACCAGCGTGTATTCCTGGAACTCCGCGTTCTCGCCTTCGAGCAGGTCGTGGGTCGTGACCGGCTGTTCCTCGTTCGTACAGAACTTGACGGGGTGAAGGCCCTTCTCCAGTCGCCCGCGCTCGCGGAGCGTCCGGTACTGCCACTCGACGAACTTCGAGTAGCGCTCGTTGTTCGTGGTGAACTCGCGCCGCCAGTCAACCGACAGACCGAGCGACTGCATCCCCTTCTTGTAGTGTTCCTCGATGAAGTACCGCGCCCAGCCCATGGGCGATTCGAGGTCCGAAAGCGTGTCCTCGGGGACGTTGTAGGTGTCGGTCAGAACCGAGAGCTGTTTCTCCTCGCGGTTTTTCAGGCGCTCGACCGCGCCGATGATGGGGGTTCCGGTGACGTGCCACGCGATGGGAAACAGGACGTTGTCGCCCTGCTGTCGTCGGTAGCGAGCGTACACGTCGGGAACGGTGTACGTCCGCGCGTGCCCGATGTGCATCCCGCCGCTGGGGTACGGATAGGGCACCGTCACGAACGTCGCGTCGTCGGCGTCTGCGTCCGGGTCGGCCTCGTATCGGCCGGTCTCGGACCAGCGCTCCCGCCAACGCGCTTCGAGTTCCTGCGGGTCGTAGTCCATATCCGTGGTAGTGGTACCCCGGCCTAAAATAACTCCTATACTCGACTTGTGTGGCTGTCTGATTGCGGCAGATGTTGCCACACGATGGCACGAGACGAACGGGAGAGACTGGCCGAGAAACGGCGTCGGGACCTCGTTTCGCCAGAATCGAGACCAGTACAGAACTGACGACGCAAATCGCGACCGCAACGCGCCGACGGGCGGGCGGGCAAAGAAGCGAAAGCGGCGAACGACCGCCAAGAGAGAGCCTGTCGCGGGCAGCGCGTCGGGGACTATCGCGGGCGGCGACGCCGGCTCAGTCGATGTCGATGCGGCGGGAGTCGTCGGGTTCGACGTCGCGCTTGGGGAGGGTGACCGTCAGGACGCCGTTGTGGTAGCCGGCGGACGCGCCGTCCTCGTCGACCGACTCGGGGAGGCGAATCGTGCGACGGGCGGACTCGTGGCGGCGCTCGCGGCGGAGATACTCGCCGTCGGCGCGTTCCTCGTCGAGTTCGCGCGTCGCGTCGACCGTCAGCGTGCGGTTGGCGACCGACAGGGAGATGTCTTCTTTCTCGTAGCCCGGGAGGTCGATGGTGACGACGATTTCGCCGTCGTGGTCGGTGACGTCGATGGCCATCTCGTGGCGGACCTGCGCCATCATGCCCGAGCGGTCGAACTGCCGTCCCATCTCGTCGAACTGGCGGGACATTCGTTCGAACAGTTCCTCGAAGTCGTCGAAGGGGTTGGTACGTCGCATCATGTGTGTTTTCACCGAGGCATATGGACGCCGTCTGAGGAGATAATCGTTTCCGGAACGTGGATAGCAGTTCGCACGCTACAGCCCCCGAAACATCCGCATTCAAAAGATGAGCCGCATCACTCGATGTCGATCTGCGTGGAGTCGTCGCCCGCGGGTTCGGCCTTCGGGAGCGCCACGGTCAGGACGCCGTTTTTGTACGACGCCGTCACCTCGTCGCGGACGACCTTGGCTGGGAGCGTAATCGTCCGGGAGACGGACCGCTGGCTCCGCTCGCGGCGGACGTACTGGTCGTCGTCGACCTCCGACGATTCCTCGTGGTCGGCCGCGATGGTGAGTCGCCGCCCGCTGACGCTCACGTCGAGGTCGTCCTTCTCGAAGCCGGGGAGGTCGGCGACGACCTCGATGGCCTCGTCGTCGTCGACGACGTCGAGGGAGATATCTTGGAACCGACCGATACCAGACTCCTCGAACGACCGGCCCATCCGGTCGAACAGGTCTTCTATCTCGTCGAACGGGTTTCGCTGCATACGCGTCCGAGTACGTCGCCGACGGCAAAGAAAGATGTGCTCAGACCCACATATCGAGAGCGTCCGGCCGGACCGCGGAACGCGGGCCGCGGGTGTTCAGTACAGCACGTGCCGCGTGTCGTACGACCCGAGGACGCGAACCCAGCCGTTGCGGGCGATGCCCTCGACCTCTTCGAGCGCCTCCTGCATCCGTTCTTCGTAGAGGCCGGCGTCGGCGTCGATGTGGAACAGGTAGTCGCCGAGGCGGTTGCCGCTCGGGCGCGACTCGATGCGCGAGAGGTTGATGTCGCGTTCGGCGAACGCTTCGAGCAGTTCCAAGAGGAGACCGGGGTAGTTGGCGTTGGGGTAGACGACGAGCGAACTCTTGCCGCCGGCGTCCGAGCGGGCGGACTCGGGCGCGATGACGAGGAACCGCGTCGCGTTCGACGACTGGTCCTGGATGTCCTCGGCGATGATTTCGAGGTCGTCACCCACGTTGTCGGGGTGACCGATGCCCGCGACCGACGGGTCCGCGCGGGCGCGTTCGACGCCGCGGGCCGTGCTGGCGACGGCTTCGAGCTTCGCGTCGGGGTAGTTCTCTTCGAGGTAGGACCGACACTGCGCGAGCGCCTGCGAGTGGCTGGCGACGACGTCGAAGTTCGCGCTCTGGGCCAACAGCGCGTGGCGGATGGGCGTGACGATCTCCTGGACGACGCTCACATCCGAGTTCGCCACGGCGTCGAGGCTCTCGGTGACGCTCCCTTCGATGCTGTTTTCGATGGGAACGACGCCGCGCTCGAACGACCCGTCGGCGACCGCTTGGACGATAGAAGTGACCGATTCTCGGAAGGCGACGTCGTCGGCGACCGCGCGGGCGGCGCGATGGGAGTACGTGCCCGCCGGGCCGAGCGTGACTGCCTGCATGCCACCCCCTTCACGAAGCGGCGACAAAAGACCGTCGGGGCAGGCAGATTCGGCCTATCGCTCCGCGCAGAACTCGACGAAGTTTCGGAGGATGGTCAGCCCGGTCTCGCCGGACTTCTCGGGGTGGAACTGCGTGCCGAAGACGGTTCCCTCCTCGTTGGCGACGACCGCGGGGAACTCCACGCCGTAGTCGGTCGAGGCGACGACCGCGTCCTCGTCGTCGGGGTCGGCGTAGTACGAGTGGACGAAGTAGGCGTACTCGCCGTCGACGCCCTCGACGAGCGGGTGGTCGCGCCGGACGTTGAGTTCGTTCCAGCCCATGTGCGGGACCTTCTGTCCCTCGTCGAAGCGGACGTTGCGACCGGGGATGAAGTCAAGCCCCTCGACTTCGCCCTCGCCCGCGTGGTCGGCCTCCTCGGAGGAGGTAAGCAGCATCTGCATCCCGAGACAGATACCGAAGATGGGCGTCCCGTCGGCGGCGGCCTCGGCGAGCGGTTCGCGGAAGGGGCCGGCGTTCTCCATCCCCTCGGAGAACGCGCCGACGCCGGGGAGGACGATGCCGTCGGCGTCGTCGAAGTCGGCCGGGTCGTCGGAGACGACGACGTTCGCCCCCGCGCGTTCGAGCCCGCGCATGGCGCTCCGGAGGTTTCCGAGCCCGTAGTCGACCATCACCACGTCGGCGAGGGTCTCTTCGGGCGACTGTGTCGTGCTCATGCGTACACGTGCGAGACCGGGAGGCAAGTGAGTTTCCGTCGCGGCGACGGTCGCCCGATGACCGCGGGACCGACCCGGCATCACAAAATCGCCCGACTGTTCTATGTTTACTCACAGAGTACGCAATATGACTTTATATCTATGTATCTATACGGAGAAAGAATAGGAAGATTTAACCTCAGTGTGTCTGAGTGTTCTGACGAATCACATGTCTTCCCGACGGAGTTTCCTCAAGCAGACCGGCGCGCTCGGTGCGCTCGGTGTTTCGGGGTTGAGCGGGTGTATCGGCAGCGTCACGGGTGGGTCGGACTCGGTCAACTTCCTCCTCACGCCGTCCGAATCGGACGTCGACATCCAACAGCAGTATCAACCGCTGTTCGAGTACCTCGAGTCCGAGACGGGCGTGACCGTCGAGTCGTCGGTCGCCGCGGACTACGCCGCGGTGTACCAGGCGTTCAAATCCGGGCAGGCCGACCTCGCCGACTCCTCGCCGACCATCGCCATTCAGGGCGGCAACGAGGACGTCACCGAGGTCATGGGTATCCGCGTGGCCTACGGCGCGGCGAAGTACTTCTCCATCATGACGACGACGCCCGACAGCGGTATCGAGGAACTCACCGACCTCGAAGGCGAGACCATCGCGTTCGCCGACCGCCTCTCGACGAGCGGGTCGCTGTTTCCGCTGTACATGTTGAATCAGGCCGGCCTCGACACGGGCAACGCCCCCGACGGCGAGCCCGCCGACTTCACCGGACAGTGGTCCGACCACGCGACCGCCCGCGAGACGCTCGTCAACCGCGACGAGGTCGTCGCCGCCGGCACGGGTGCGTTCTCGACCGCGCCGCACGTCCCGGAAGACCAATTCCCCCAGCAGTTCCTCGACACCTCCGCCGAGAACGACGGCGACCTCGGAACCGCGGACCCCGAACTCCAACTGCTCGCGGTCTCTGACCCCATCCCCCGCGCGCCGATAATCGTGCGTTCCGAACTGGAGTCGGAGATGAAGTCGTCGATGACGGACGCGCTCACGAGCGTCACGCAGGACGACCTCATCAACGAGGACCTCGGCGAGGACCAACAGCTCTGGTTCACCGGCGTCGAGCCGGGGACCGTCGAGGACTACCAGCCGATTCAGAACGTCATCGACACGCTCGGAATCTCTCTCGGACAGTAATCAGCTCACGAACAATTCCATTGCAGTATCATTTTGGCGGTGCCGCGCCCACGAACCGTAGACGCGGGAAGTCCGCCCACACACTATGAGTACCATCGAAGTACGTAACCTCACGAAAGCGTTCGGCGACGTCCGGGCGTTGGACGACGTCTCTTTCACCATCGAGGACGGCGAGTTCGCCGTGCTCCTCGGGCAGTCGGGGGCGGGAAAGTCCACGCTCCTTCGCTGTCTGAACGGCCTGACGAACCCGACGTCCGGCGAGATTCGAATCGACGGCGAGCCGGTCAAAGGCCCGCGCGACGACGTGGCCATGATCTTCCAGCAACACTACGTGCTGGGACAACTCAGCGCCTACGGCAACGCGCTGACCGGCGCGCTCAACCGCACCTCGTTCTTCCGTAGTCTCGTCGGCTGGCACGCGGAGGAAGACAAGTTCGAGGCGCTCCGCGCGCTGGAGACGGTCGGACTGCTCGACCAAGCGAACCAGCGGACCCGGAGCATGAGCGGCGGCCAGCAACAGCGCGTCGGCATCGCCCGCGCGCTCGTCCAGGGGCCGAACCTGCTTTTGGCCGACGAACCCGTCGCCAGCCTCGACCCCGCCAGCGCCGAGACGGTGATGGGGTACATCCGGAGCGCGGCTGCGGAGCGCGACCTCTCGACGCTCGCGAGCCTCCACCAAGTGAACCTCGCCCGCGAGTTCGGCGAGCGGTTCCTCGCGCTCCGCGACGGAGAACTCGTCTTCGACGGCTACCGCGAGGACCTGACCGTCGACGTCATCGACCGCATCTACGGCGACGTCCAGACCGCGGACATCCGCGAGGGGACCGAGGTGAGCGCATGAACGGCGGCGACGCGGCCTCAGACGGGGGCTCGCGAAACGGCGAGGACCGACCCCGCGACGCGCGAACCGACGGCGGCACCGAAGCCCGGTCGGGGACGCTCGACCGCGCGCTCCGAGACCTCACCCTCACGAAGCGCATCAAGTGGGGAATGGCGTTCGCCATCTCGGTCGTCTTCGGCTTCTTCTTCTTCGAGGCGCTCTCGGAGGTCGGCTTCTCGGTCGCGGAAATCCTCTACTACTGGCCCGAGTTCCAGGAGGCGCTCGGGGACTTCTTCCCGCGGACGACGCTGTTCGGTCTCCCGTTCGTCGACTTCGGCTCCTACTGGCAGTTCATCCAGGAGCGGGACCTGTTCGGCGCGGCCATCGTCACGCTGGCGATGGGCTTCGCCGGAACCGTCCTCGGCATCCCCGGCGCGCTCCTCCTCGGCGTCCTCGGCTCCGAGCGCGTGACGCCCTACCCGTTCAACTTCATCTTCCGCGGCACGATGAGCGTCATCCGCGCCATCCCGGCGCTCGTCTGGGCGCTCATCTACATCCCGCTCGGCGGCGTCTCGCCGTTCACGGCGACGCTCGCCATCGGGACCGACACGATGGGCAACCTCGGCCGCCTGTTTACCGACGCGCTCGAAGAGGTCGAAGACGGACCGATAGAGGCCATCGAGTCGACCGGCGCGAACCGCCGGCAGACCGTCGTCTTCGGGATGCTCTCGCAGGTCTTTACGCCCTTCATCGCGTGGACGATGTACATCCTCGAAATCAACACGCGCATCGCCGTCACGATGGGGCTCATCGGCGGCGGCGGTATCGGCTACGTCCTGCAGACCCAGCGGAGCCTGTTCAAGTACACGAACATGATGGCGACGATTCTCGTCATCTTCGTACTCGTCGTCTCCGTCGAGTTCGTGAGCCAGCGCGTTCGCTCGTACATCCGCGGCGAAGAAGAAGAGGGTATGAGCGTCCTCAAACTCGTCATCGAGTTCCCCCAGCGGATGGCCCGCTCCATCTGGGAGTAGGCATCCGCGGCCTGCCGCTTCGGTCTTAAAGTAGGATAGAGAATCAACACCCGAAGTATTATCTTATACACTACAAATAGTGTAGCCATGGATCTCTCAGAAGAGAGGAGAAAGGAGGCCGAACAGATCACGGAGAGGACTAACCTCTCTAAGCGGGAAGCTGAGGTACTACTCTTGAAACAAGCAGGGACTAGTTCACATGCAGATATCGCTGACAGATTGGATCTCAAGAGGTCCACGGTAGACGAATACGCGAAGCGAATCAGAGAAAAACGAGACCAGTCAGAGAATACGACGAGAGTGCTAAGGGACTTCTCATCATCTAACGACAGCCTCAGAAGTTTAATAGATCGATTGCAGGTCGATGATAAAGTCGTATTTACGTCAACTGGTCGCAAATCGATGAAACAGCCGTTTACAGTCGTGGGGTTCAACCAAATGTCAACCACCGAAGGGACAAAAACACGCGTTGAGATGGATGGTCCCCGAGGCGGCAAGATGAGGTTGCTAGTGGAACCAAACCAGGACAAATTATGGCAAGTCTACGACGACGGAAAACACAAAGATAATCCGGTTCGATGGGAACTGACGAGTCTGTCAATCGTAGCTGGGGAGAGTACTATTGGGCTACATTCAGAGTAGTGCTATAGATATTTGAGAAATGTGAATTTGTTTTGTAGTGTGATAGTCCCACCATTTGAGAGTTGGTGCCACAGACATGATGTTCCGAGCTCGATTGAGTTCTGGTCCGCTCCGCGGTACGGTTTTTATCGGTTCCCCGCGTCTCACAGCGTAGCCCATGCCGTCGTCGCCGCGTTCCGTTCCCTCGCCGCCGCACTCCGCCGCTTCGGGGTCGCGTCTCGCCGCCTCGCCCGTCGCCCTCGCCGCGCTCGTGGCCGCGAACCTCGTCCCCCTCGTCGGCGTCGTCTGGTTCGACTGGAGCCTGAAGGCGCTGCTCGTCGCTTACTGGCTCGAAAGCGGCGTCGTCGGTCTCCTGAACGTCCCCAAGATTCTCGCCGCCAGCGGCCGCGGCGACGGCGGGTCGAGCATCAACGCCACCATCAACGGTCGGCGGGTGGACCTCTCGCCGCCCGAATCGCCCCGCGACGGCTTTCACTTCTACCCCACGAACGTCCCCATCGCGGGCTTTTTCGCCATGCACTACGGGATTTTCTGGGTCGTCCACGGCGTGTTCGTCTGGTCGTTCGACGCCTTCGCGGGCGGGGCGGCCGGCGCGGTCGGCGGCGTCCCGCTCGGCGCGGTCCTTCTCGCGGCGGGTGCGACGGTCCTCAGCCACGGCGGGTCGTTCGCCGCCAACTTCGTCGGCCGCGAGGAGTACCGGAGCGTCTCGCCCGGCACGCAGATGTCCGAACCCTACCGCCGGGTCATCGTCCTCCACCTGACCATCATCCTCGGCGCGTTCCTCGTCGCCGCCTCGGGCGCGCCCGCCGCGGCGCTCGTCGTCATGGTCGTCGTCAAAACCGCGCTCGACGCGGGCGCGCACCTCAGAGAACACGCCCGCGCCGAAAAGCGGGCGGAACGGCCCGAAGAACCGGCGGGCGAGCGAATCGAAGTCAACGACGCCTCGGCCTGAACGTCGGGGTGGACGGGCGCTCTCGCGGGCTCAGAAGTCGCCGAGGCTGGCCTGTCCGTCCGAGGAGTCGGAGAGTCCCGAGAGGTCGGCGGCGCGCGCGATGGTCTCGAAGAAGCCCTCACGCTGGCTCCGGTCGTAGAGCGTCGCCGCCGGATGGACAGAGAGGAGGACGCGGTAAGAGGCGTCGCCGACGCGGGCGTCCACGACCGACCCGGACTCGCTCGTGATGGCGACGCCGCGGTCGAGCAGGTGCTGCGATGGCACTTTCCCGAGCGTGACGATTAGCTCGGGGTCGACGAGTTCGAGTTCGCGGGCGAGATAGCCCCGACAGTTCGACAGTTCGTCGCTCGTCGGGTCGCGGTTGTCCGGCGGGCGGCACCGCACGCAGTTGGTGATGCGAACGTCGGCGCGGGCGAGGCCGGCCTCGCGGAGCGCGTCGTCAAGCACGGAGCCGGAGCGACCCACGAACGGCTCGCCGCCCTCGTCTTCCTTCGCGCCCGGCGCTTCGCCGAGGAAGAGCAGGTCGGCGTCGTCGGGGCCGACCCCGTTGACGATGCGACTCCGCGAGTCGACGAGTTCGGGGCACTGCTCGCAACCCGTCACGCAGAGGCCCTCCATGTGTTCCATACTCGGTTCGAGGGCGGGGACGGCTTAATCCCCGGCGAAGCGTCGCGCCGCTCGGGCGGCCATCCGGGCCACGCGAATCGGTTCGGGACGGCCGCCGGTCGGGGTGAACCCGCGGACGACCCGCGCGGCCTCGTCGTCGTCGCAGCCGGCGGCCCGGACGAACACCGTCTCCCCGTTCACATCGAGCGGGCGGCGGGGCGGGGCCGCGCGGTACGTGGCGAGTCGTCGGTCGAGCGCCGCGCCCGAGAACTGCTCGGCGAGCGCGGGTTCGAGCCCCTCGCTCTCCTCGAAGGAGACCGAGACCACCGGGCGGTCGAGGTCCGCGGCGAGGCGCTCGACGTCGACGAGGTTGAACCACGCCGGGGCGATGCCGGAGACGAGCAGGTAGCGCACGTCTTCGCGGCCGAGCGAGGCGTACAGCGAGGCGATGGCGTCGGTCGCGTCGTCGCCGCCGACGGTGCACGTCTCGAAGGCGAGACCGTCGACGACCCGGTCGGCGCGGACGACCGCGCCGCAGAGGACGCTCTCCGGAGACGGGTCTGTCGAAAAATGAGCGTCGTCAACGTCGTCTGTGGGTGCGCGCGCCGCCCCGGGGAAAGATTCCGCGACCCCGAGGGCGCGAGACCCAGGCTTCACTCGTCTTTAATCTCCTGGAGCCGGTCGAGGAGTTCGTCGTTGGACGCGCCGATTTCGAAATCGACCTCGCCCTCGTGTTTCTCCTCGCTCGTCGTGACGCCGTCTTCCTCGTCGAAGTCGACGTTCTGGTCTCCTTGTTCGGACTCGTCGTAGCTCCCAAATCCCATACAGTCATACGTACACGACCGACCCCCAAAAAGGATTTGTCGCGCGAGTTCGACGTTTGAGGGCGAGTTGCGGTGTCGCGGGGAACGTCTCACCCGTCCGACTTTTTCCGTTCGGGCGCGTACGCGGAGGTATGGAAGTCATCCCAGTCACCGCCGACGCCGAGACCTTCACCTGCAACGCCTACCTCGTCCTCGGCGCGCGAACCGTCCTCGTCGACGCCGGAACGATGCCCGGCGTCGAGGAGGTCGTCGCCGAGCACACCGACGACCTCGACGCAGTGGTCGTCACCCACCAGCACTCGGACCACGTGGGCGAACTCGACGCGGTGGTCGAGCGGTTCGCCCCGGACGTGTACGCCTACGCCGACCACCCGCTTCGAACGCACGAACTCGAAGACGGCGACCACGTCGAGATGGGTGACGAGACGTTCGAGGTCATCTACACGCCGGGTCACGCCGACGACCACGTCTCGCTCGTGAGCGGGCGGTCGCTGTTTTCCGGCGACGTGTTCGTCTACAACGACGGTGCGTTCGACGACGGCAGTTTCGGTCGCACCGACATGCCGGGACAGTCCCGCGAGCGCCTCATCAGCAGCCTGCACACGCTCCTCGACCGCCTCCCGTCGACCGTCGAGGCGCTGTACGCCGGCCACGGCGACCCCTTCGAGAACGAGATCGGGGGCGACACCGTCCGCGACGCGCTCGAACGCGCGCTCGAACGCGCGGAGCGCCGCAAACCGAAATACCCGGAGGCCTGAGATGGCGACCGACACGACCGGGGGCGCGGGCGGCGACCTGACGCGACTGCACTACGTCGGCGTCGGCCTCGCGGCCGTGACCGGCGTGATTCACCTCGTCCTCGGGGCGGGCGCGCTGGCCGCGAACCTCGCCGATCCGCTCGGCATCGCGTTCATCGGGGCCGCGGCGGGCTTCGCCGCCGGCATCGTCGGCGTCCTGCGCGGCGACGAGCGCCTCCGCTCGCGGGTGGTGTTGCTCGGCATCCCCTTCACCGTCGGACAGGTGGTCCTCTACGTCGCACTGAACTGGCCGAATATCTTCGGAATCGGCGGCATCGTGGACAAGCTCGTCCAGCTCGCACTGCTCGCGGTGCTGGTCGAACTGTATCGGCGAGACGCCTGAGAGAGAAGCGTGCGGGCTTACGCGGCGCGGCGTTCCTTCGACTTGGGTCGAAGGTGCTTGTAGCCGCACTTGCGGCACTGCTTTGCCTTCTGGGGGTTGCGCGCGTTGCACCGCATGCAGATCTGCTTCTCGAGCGTCCGCTTCGTCGCAGCGTCACTAGCCATGCATACGAGTCCCCCCGCCGGTCGTATAACGCTTGCGAGACACACCGCCGGCGCTCGCGGGGCTCTCGGCGGCCATCTGGATAGGTCGGAAAACGCGGCGGTCCGCGGCGCGCTTACGCGCCGGCCTGGCTCAGCGCCGATTCGATGTCGTCCCGCTGGGTGACGCCGACGAAGCGGTCGACGATGCCGTCGTCGTTCTCGACGATGAGCGTCGGGAGCGAGCGAACCTGATACTGGTTGGCAACGTCCTGTTCCTCGTCGACGTCGACCTTGACGAACTCGACGTTCTCGTAGTCGCCCTCGAGGTCGTCGAGAATCGGGTCCTGCGTCTTACAAGGGCCGCACCAGTCCGCGTAGAAGTCCAAGAGTCGAACAGTCATCGTATCCCGACGCAACTTGCCTGCCCCCGCGCATAAGGATTACTCATGGGCCCGCACCTCTCCGGTTGTGCTTCCGGTCATCCAAAACGGATTCCGACCCGTCGACCCCCAAGACGGCCGCGAGCGGACTCGTCCGATGAGCGCGATTTTTCGGCCGCGTCGAGACGCGTTCCGAGCGCGAGCCGAAACGTTTACGCGGCGGACGCACGGACGGTGGAACATGAGCAAGGGCCAGAACAGCGGCGGTCTGATGTCGAGCGCGGGCCTCGTCCGCTACTTCGACGCGGAGGACCGCAACGCGATTCCTGTCTCTTATACACATCTCTGA
>NZ_AOLG01000008.1 GCF_000336815.1 Haloferax prahovense DSM 18310 | reverse complement strand
CCCCTCCATGACTACGCTACGCGCCGGCGTCGTCGCCGTGCAGGGCGACGTGTCCGAGCACGCCGACGCCGTCGAGCGGGCCGCCGCGGCCCACGGCGTCGACGCCGAAATCGTCGAGATTCGAAGCGACGGCCTCGTCCCCGACTGCGACGTGTTACTCATGCCGGGCGGCGAGTCCACGACCATCTCCCGGCTTCTCGAACGCGAGGGCATCGCCAACGAGATTCGCGCCCACGTCGACGCCGGGAAACCCGTCCTCGCCACCTGCGCCGGCCTCATCGTCGCCTCCCGCGACGCCAAGGACGACCGCGTGACCACGCTCGACCTCCTCGACGTGACGGTCGACCGCAACGCCTTCGGCCGGCAGGTCGACAGCTTCGAGGCCCCGCTGGACGTGGCCGGCCTCGACTCGCCGTTCCCCGCGGTGTTCATCCGCGCACCCCTCATCGACGAGGTCGGCGACGGCGTGGAGGTGCTCGCCGAGTGGGACGGCAACCCGGTCGCCGTCCGCGACGGCCCCGTCGTCGGCACCTCGTTCCACCCCGAACTGACGCCCGACAGCCGTATCCACGACCTCGCGTTCTTCGACGAACTGGCGGTCGAAGTCGACGCCTGAGCGGAGCGCTCGACCGGCGGCGCGGACTCCCCGACGGGGGTGCCGCCGGTCACCGGAACCAGAGGGTCTTTTTCCGCGCCCGCCCGTCGTGCGACCATGGACGCCGACACCCCGACCGAGGAGGTCTTAGACGAACTCTTTGCGACTATCGAGTCGCGCAAGGCGGAACTCCCCGAGGACTCCTACACGACGACGCTGTTTACCCACGAGAAAGGCGAGAACTACGTCCTCGAAAAGCTCGGCGAGGAGATGACGGAGACCATCCTCGCGGCCAAGGACGACGACCGCGAGGAACTGCTCTACGAGAGCGCCGACCTCGTCTACCACCTGCTCGTCCTGCTGTCGATGAAGGACGCCTCGCTCGACGACCTGCGCGAAGAGCTGAAAAACCGCTTCTGAGACGGTTGACCGCGACCGCGATTGCGACGCCGCCGCCATTCGCCGCTCGCCGCCCGCAGTTCCCGGACGAGACGGCCCGATTGCAAAGCACCAAGAGCGTGCATCCACGATAGCGCACTCTCTCGATGCACGTCTCCCGAACCCGCGTCCGCCAGTTCGCTCCCGCGCATCTCACGCCCCACCGCGCCGCGACCGTCTCCCGAGGGTCGGCCGCGTGAGTCGGCTGTTCGGCGGCGACGAGCCGTCAGTCGAGTTCGTCGCCGGGAGCCTCATCGCGGGCGTCTTCTTCGGCGGCGTCGGCGCGGGCGTCGCCTTCCCGACGCTGCCGACGCTCGGTCCCATCATCGGCATCACGCCGTTCGTGGTCGGTCTCATCCTCTCGGCGAACCGGTTCACCCGACTAGTCGTGAACACGCCCGCCGGGCAGATACTCGACCGGATGGGGACGCGCCGGCCGATGATAGCCGGGTTCGTCGTGCAGGGGCTGTCGCCGTTCGGCTACGTCCTCGGGCTAAATCCCGGCCCGATTCCGCTCGACAGCGCGACTATCTTCCTCCTGTCGCGGGCCTGCTGGGGCGTCGGCTCGGCGTTCGTCTTCGTCGGCGCGTTCAGCACCATCACGCACGTCACCTCGGGCGAAAACCGCGGGAAGTGGGTCGGCTACATGCGCGGCGGCCAGAGCCTCGGGTTCCCCGCGGGCCTCGTCGTCGGCGGCCTCGTCACCGACGCGTTCGGCTACGCCACCGCGTTCGCCGTCGCGGGCTGTGCGGGCCTGTTCGCCGCCCTCGTCGCCATCTCCGTCCTCCCGGACGTGAAGACCGACGTGACGGCGGCGAGTTCGCTCCGCGACGTGCCGCGACTGGTCGGCTCCGACATCCGCATCTTCACCGTCGGCACCGTCAACTTCGCCGTCCGCTTCCTGTTTGCGGGCGTCCTCCTCTCGACGGCCGTGCTGTACGCGACGGCGAACGATATCTCGCTCGGCGGGCTCTCCGGGGCCGGCGTCAGCGGCGTCGTGATGGCCGTCGGCGTCGTCGCGTCGAGCGTCACGACGCTCGTCGTCGGGCGGTACTCCGACCGTCTGTCGAACCGCGCGGCGCTGACGCTGCCCGCGCTGGGCGTCCTCGCGTCCGGGTTCGCGCTGTTGGCGCTCGTGCCGACGCTCCCCTCGACGCTCGCGGGCGTGGCGCTCATCGGCATCGGCGTCGGCGGGTCGAACCCGCCGCTGTTAGCCTATCTCGGCGACCTCAGCCCGGCCGACGACGTGGGCAAACTCGGCGGCGTCTACAACGTCTTCGGCGACTCGGGGTCGACGCTCGGCCCGCTCGTGGCCGTCCCGCTGGCCGAAGTGGTCGGCTTCCGCGTCGAGTACCTCGCCTGCGTCGCGCTCGTCGTCGTCGTCGGACTGCTCGTGGCGCGGACGCTCTACGGGGAGGCGGCGACGGTGCCGCGGTCTGAACTGTCGTGAGAAATCGCGCCGGGTGCGGGTCGGACGCCGCTACTTGAACTCGATGCCGAGGTCGTGCATCCCGTCGTTGTTCTGTGCGACGTTGATGAGAAGCGGCGTCACCGCTTCGATTTCGGCGGCGTTGGCGAGGCCGCCGCCGTCGAGCGCGCGGAGGCCGTCGATGCCCTCGGCGAGCAGGCGCACGGTCTCCTTTGCGTCCTCGTCGTCGGCGACGAGCAGCGTGTCGATGCCGAGGTCGGCGTCGAGGTCGGCCAGTCGACCGGCCGCGAGGTTGTGGAACGCGCCGACCACCGGCACGTCGTCGGGGGCCGCGTCGGCGACGAGCGCCGTCACGCTCCCTGCTTTCGGCGGGTGGTAGTGGAAGCCGTCGTCGTCGCGCTTGATGCCCGCGGCGGGCGTGACGAGCACGTCTCCCTCGGACAGGGAGTCGGCGACGGCCTCGACGGTGTCGGAGACGTGGTACGGCGGCACGGCGAGGACGACCACGGAGGCGCGGTCGGCGGCCATCTCGTTCGTAAAGCCGTTTACCTTCACGTCGCGGCCGCGGCTTGAGAGTTCGGTCTCGTACTCGTCGGCCTTCGCGCGGGCCTTGTCGGGGTCGCGCGACCCGACGATGACCTCGTGGTCGGTGTGGTAGGCCCAGCGGAGGGCGAGGCCCTCGCCGATGTCGCCGGTCCCACCGAGGAGTGCGATTCGCATACTCACACCTCCGGACCGAGCCGACCTAAAGGGTTGTGCGACCGGTCGGTTCTGCCTGTGTCCGCGAGGAGAAAGCGCTATGAGTTCAAAAAACTGCCACGAAAGCGTGAACGAACCGAGGTACGTTCAGGCGCTGACGCTGTGGTTCGTCGTGCTGATTTTCATGCAGACTGCGCCGGGTATCGACGGGGTTCTCGGAACCGCGCTCGGTGTCTTCTGTATCGCGCTGGTATGGGTGCTTCCGGTGTACATCGCCGTCAGGCTGGTCGACGACCTCGGCGCGCGGTTCGGGAGCCGGTCCGGCTGAGGCGTCAGGCGTCGTCGTCGGACTCGACGAGCGCCTGTACCCGCTCGAAGCCGTCGCGGTAGACGAGCCACCACGCGACCACCGGAGCCAACAGCAACAGCGGCCCGACGAGGAACAACTGCGTGAACGGGTCCGGCGGGAGGAGGTACGTCCCGACGACGACCACGAGCGCGTCGAGCGCGAGCAGCGTGACGACGAAGGCGCGGAGGTGTCCCATCAGCGGCCCTCCGGCGGCGAAACGGGAGTCGGAGTCAGCGTCGGAGCCATCAGTCGAGGAGGTCCGGAACTTCGTTCACGTCCTCGACGACGGCGGCCGCGCCGATTTCGGAGAACTTCTGTCGGCCGTCGTCGCCGGTCAGGCCGCCCGAGAGGACGCCGACGCCGTAGTAGACGCGGTCGGGGTCAGCGGCGTCGGCGTTCAGCGCCGTCTTCACGTCGTCGAGGGTGTCGCCGACGAAGACGACCGACTCGGCTCCGAGGCGCTCCGCGACCGTCACGAGCGCGGCCGGGTGGGGCTTTCCCTCCTCCCAGTCGTCCATCGTGAACCGGTGGTCGTCGGCCACATCGAGGGCGACGCGGTCGAGCGCGATGTCGGCCTCCGCGCTGGGCCGGCCGGTGACGACGCCGAGTTCGCGGTCGCCGAGGGCGTCGAGCGTCTCCTGACGGAGGAGCACGGGTTCGTCGTGGATGTAGCCCGGGGCCTCGAACGGCGGGTCGCCGCCTTCGAGGTCGCGGTAGCGGTCGCTTCCGAGATAGAGCGCCTGAAACGTCTCGCGGAGCGCCTCGGGGTCCCACTCGTCGAAGACGACGCTCGGGTCGGAAAACAGGGCTTCGACGGTCGCCTCGGCGGCGTCGAGGCCGCCGCCGCGGGCCTCGATGTCGTCGGTGAACTCGGCGACCGACAGGTCGGTCTCGCGGGCGGCGAGGACGTACAGCGCCGCCGCGTACGTCAGTTCCCAGTCGTTGTTGAAGCCGCCGGCGTCCTTGAACAGTTGGACCTCGTCGCGGGAGATGGTCGTGCCGTAGTGTCGGTCCACTGATTCGACGATGGCGCGCCGGTAGGAGTCGGCGACGTCGACGAGCACTCCGTCGATATCGAAGACGACAGCGTCCGCGTGCATACCGGAACCGCGCGGCGAGCGGGCAAGTGCCTTACTCTTGGGGCCGGGCGGGCTAGTCCCCCCGGGCGCGCTGGCCCCGCCGTCCGCGCTCGGCGACGTACAGCGTGTCGCCCGGAAGCGTCTCGCGGGCGACCGGAATTGAGGGTTCGTCGTAGCCGAGCGTGGTGAACAGGAAGTCGGCGTCGGCGCGGCGGGCGACCTCCGCGGCGGGCCGGTGAAGTTCGACGGGGACGTTCAGAGCGTAGACGACGCCGGCGTCGGCGTAGGGACCGAGGTCGGGGGCGTCGGCGCGGGCGAACACGTCGTCGCGGACGAACGAGACACCCTCGGGGACGGGGAACTCGTGTACGTCGACGGCGACCACGTCGACCCCGCGGTCGGCGAGGGCAGCCGCCACCGACGGCTCCCGGCCGACCCCGACTTCGACCGCGCGGTCGTACCCCGACAACCGTGCGACGAGCGCGTCGCGCAGCGATTTTTTCACGTCGGGATATTTATGAAGCGTCCCCGCTTAATCCCTCGCATGCTCGTCGATATCGTGCCTATCGGGGATATTTCTGCGGCCGTCAAGCGGGAGGCATCCGCCGGACTCCGCTCCGTCTACGACTGCGACGTGACCGTGCACTCGAATCAGGCGATTCCCGAGGGCGCGTTCGACCGGAGCCGAAACCAGTACCGGGCCGAGCAGTTCATCGAGCTGGCGAGCCGCATCGGTCGCGGCGAGAAGAACATCGGCATCACGGAAAAGGACCTCTACTACCGCCGCCGAAACTACGTCTTCGGCCTCGCGTACCTCAACGGCAACGGCTCCGTCATCTCCACGTACCGCCTCCAGACCTCCACGGACGGCGGCATCACGAACAAGCCCGCCGACGAGGTGCTGTCCGACCGCGTGCGAAAGGAGGTCGTCCACGAAATCGGCCACACCCTCGGCCTCGAGCACTGCGACAACAACAAGTGCGTCATGTCCTTCTCGCCGACGGTCCGCGAGGTGGACGTGAAAGAAGAGAACCTCTGCGGCACCTGCAGTCGGCTCGTCCACTAGTTCTCCGAACGCGAGCGCCGTCTCACCCTTTTTCTCGTCTCGGCACCTGTATTCAGGTATGAACTTCGTCGTTGCAGTAGACGGCTCTGCGGCCGCCGATAGAGCGCTCGACCACGCGCTCACGATGCTCGAACCGCTGGGTGCGACGGTCACCATCGTCCACGCGGTCGAACCGCAGGTCCTCGTCGAAGGCGGCGAGGAACCCGTCGCGGGGGTCGCCAGAACCGGCGACCGAATCGTCGCCGAGAGCCTCGAAGACGCGGAATCGCGCGCCGAACACGTCATACAAGCGGCCGCCGAACGCGCCGCCGACGCGGGCGTCGAAGCGACCACGGAACTCCTCTACGGCGACCCCGTCGAGGCGATTCCGACCTACGCCGACGAGTCAGGTGCCGAGGGCATCTTCGTCGGCCACCGCGGCCTCTCGAAACGCTACGAGGGGCTGGTCGGGAGCGTCGCCAAGGAACTGGTCGAGCGGGCGTCCTGCCCCGTCACCGTCGTCCGCTGAATGCGCCGACTCGACGGGCGGGAGGGCGGCGGACAGCCCCTCAGGACCGCCCTCGCCCTCTCGGTCGTGACCGGCGAGCCGTTCGAGATGACGAACGTCCGCGGGAACCGCTCGACGCCCGGGCTGAAGGCCCAGCACGTCGCCTGCGTCTCCGTCGCCGCGGCCGTCTCGAACGCCGACGTCGCCGGCGACGAGGTCGGGTCGTCGACGCTCCGCTTTTCCCCCCGCAACGTCCGAGCCGACCCGGTCGAGGCGGCCGTCGGCACCGCCGGGAGCGCGACGCTCGTCTGCGAGACGCTGCTCCCCGCGGCCGTCGCTCTCGACGACCCGCTCTCGCTCACCGTCACCGGCGGCACCGACGTTCGGTGGTCGCCGCCTGCGGACTACCTCCGGTACGCGAAGCGTCCGCTGTGTTCGGCGTTCGGCGTCGAGTTCGGCGTCTCGGTGCCTCGTCGCGGCTTCTACCCGGCCGGCGGGGGCACGCTTTCGCTCCGCATCGAACCGGCCGAGCCGACACCGGTCGAACTGACTCGCCGCGCGGAGCCCGACGAACTTCGAGTCTACTCGGTCGCGAGCGAGTCGCTCGCTGACGCCGCGGTGGCCGAGCGACAGGTCGAGGGCGTCCGCGACGCGCTCGCCGAGGCGGGCGTCGACCTCCCGATTCGGTCGTCGGTCTCGTCGGTCGAGAGCGACTCGCCCGGTTCGGCCGTGGTCGTCGTCGCTCGGGGCGGAGAAGACGAGAGAGGCGGCGACGGCTCCGCGTCGCTCGTCGCCGGCTTCGACGCCTACGGCGAGCGCGGCACGCCGGCCGAGACGGTCGGGTCGCGGGCGGCCGACTCGCTTCTCGACTGGCTCGGCGGCGACGCGCCGGTTGACCGCCACATGGCCGACCAACTGCTCGTCTGGGTCGCGCTCGCCGGGGGTCGCGTACGGATTCCCGCCGTCACGGACCACGTGCGGACGAACCTCGGCGTGATTCGTGCCTTCGGCTACGACGTGTCGCTTCGGGCGGGCGAAGACGGCGACCGCGGCGCGGGGTCGGGCGCTGGCGCAGGTCCGGGGACGGGGACGGGGACGGGGACGGGCGCGGTCGTCGAGTCAGACGGCGGCCGCTGACCGGAAGAACCGGCTTCGGCAGCCTCAGGGCGCGTATTTCCCGGTCAGTTGCGTCTCGGCGGTGACGTGTCCCGCGATGGCGCGTTTCAGGTCGGCTTTCGTCGCACCGGCGTCGAGGTCGAGGGAGGTGTCGAGCGCGTACAACAGGAACCGATAAGTGTGCTCGCCGTCCGGCGGGTTCGGGCCGCCGTAGTCCCGTTCGCCGTAGCTGTTGGTTCCCTCGACCGCGCCCGGCGGCGTCTCGCCCGCCTCGATGGCGTCGGTCTCGGGGTCGATGTTCCAGACCAGCCAGTGGTCCCACACCTTGCCCGCGGGTTTCACCGCGTCGGGGTCGTCCATCACGAGGGCGAGCGAGGCGGTCCCGGGGGGAACGCCGCCGATTCGGAGCGGTGGGCTCTCGTTTTCGGTCGCGTAGCCGTGGGTGCGGGGTATCGGGCTTCCGTCGTCGAACGCCGGGCTTCGGAGGGTGAGCCCGCGGCGGCGCTCGCTCGAATCACTCGATATCATTACCCGCCCGTTGGGCGACTAGCGACAAAACGATTCGTTCGGCCGAATCGACCCGTCAGCCGCCGTGAACGACGCGGATTTGGATTTCATCGGGGTCGGAGACGACGAGCGAGTCGGTCGCGCCGGCCGCGTCGCCGTCCCCGGATTCGTCCCCGTCGAACCCGCCGTCGTCGAACCCGTGGCCACCGTCGGCCAGCGACTCCCGGACCGCGTCGAGTGTCGCGGCGTCGGGGACGACGACTTCGAACCACTCGATGCCGCGGCCCTCACCGGCGGGGGCGCTTCGGGTGTTCCAACTGTTCAGGCCGACGTGGTGGTGGTACTCGCCGGCGGCGACGAACGACGCGCTGGGGTAACCCTCGTCGCGGACGCGCATGCCGAGCGCGTCGACGTAGAAGTCCCGCGAACGGGAGACGTTCGTGACTTCGAGGTGGACGTGTCCGAGGTCGGTGCCGTCGGGCGCGCGGTCCTCGCCGGCGGCGTCGTCGGCGAGCGACCCGAGGTCGAGCGCGAGCGTGTCCATCGACACTCGGCGGTCGTCGGTCCACGGCCACTCCTCGCGGGGCCGGTCGTAGTAGACCTCGACGCCGTTGCCCTCCGGGTCGCGGAAGTACAGCGCCTCGCTGACGAGGTGGTCGGACGCGCCGGAGAAGGTCGCGCCGGCCTCGGTTGCGCGGGTTCTGGCGCGGGAGAGCACGTCGCCGAGCGCGCCTCGGTCGGGCACGCGAACCGCGAGGTGGAACAGCCCGGCCTCCCGGCGACCGCGCTCCGGGGCGTCGGAGTCCTCGTCGAGGACGACGACGGGAATCTCGCCGGCCGAGAGGACCGCCCGCGAACCGTCGCGTTCGCGCTCGACCGCGAGGCCGACCACGTCGCGGTAGAACGGGACGACGCGGTCGAGCGAGCCGACGCGGAGCGCGACCCGGCCGAGGTGGGTGTCGTCCGTGAGCGAGCCATCTGATGAAGGTTGAGTCGTCATATCTCCGTCTTCGAGCGTGACCGTGAAAACGCCCGTAGTAACATCGGAGTCACTCGCGGCGCGAGGTGTAACCGAGGGGGAGGGAGCGAAGAACGGAGAAACGGGGGGTGGAAACGCGAGCGAACGGGTCGCTATTCGGCGTAGTAGTACTCGCCGGCGCGCTTCTGCTCGCGGTCGAGTTGCGAGTCGGGCTTGTTGATGCGCGGGCGCTGGGTGCGCTCGTCGCGGCGGAACGTGATGTCGAGGTCCGACAGGAAGTCGTTCATGCCGTCGCGCATCTCCTGGGGCTTCGAGGCGTGGCCCTCGATGGACGGCTCGCCGTCGAACACCATCAGGCGGTCGGCGAGCAGGTCCATCATGTAGATGTCGTGGTCGATGACCATGACCGTCGCGTCGTGGTTCTCGGCGTAGCGGCGGATGGCCGAGGTGGCCTGCACGCGCTGTTCCACGTCGAGGTGGGCCGACGGCTCGTCAAGCAGGTAGAGGTCGGCGTTCTGTGAGAGACACGCCGCGATGGCGACGCGCTGGCGCTCGCCGCCGGAGAGGTCGGTGAGGTTGCGCTCCATGATGCGGTTGAGCTGGAGCGGGTTCGCGATTTCGGTGTTCCAGTACGACGAACCGAACTGGTCGGTGATGGACGAGAGGAACGCGTCGACCCGCATCGGCTGGTCGATTTCGATGTACTGCGGCTTGTACGAGATGTCGAGCGCGAAGTCGAGTTCGCCCACGTCGGGCGTCAGGTCGCCCGTAAAGAGCTGTGCGAGCGTCGACTTCCCGATGCCGTTGGGGCCGACGATGCCGAGCACTTCGCCGTTGTAGATGGTGCCGGCCTCGACGTCGAGGGAGAACTCGCCGTCGCCGTAGGACTTGGCGAGTTCGGGGTACTCGACGAGGGGTTCGGCCTTCGTCGTCTCGCGCGGCGCGTGCTCCTCGAAGGTGATTGCCTCCGGACGGATGCGCATGTTCTCGTTCGAGAGATACCCCTTCAGGTACTCGTTGATGCCGTTTCTGACCGACTTGGGGTCGGTGATGACACCGTACGCGCCGGGCTCACCGTAGGCGACGTGGAGCGTGTCGGCGAGCAGGTCGAGGATGGCGAGGTCGTGTTCGACCACGAGCACCGCGCGGTCTTCTTCCTCCGCGAGTTCGCGGATGAGCCGCGCGGCGGTGACGCGCTGGCCGATGTCGAGGTACGGCGAAATCTCGTCGAGGAAGTAGAAGTCGCGGTCGCGGGCGAGCGTCGCCGCGAGGGCGACCCGCTGAAGCTCGCCGCCGGAGAGCGTCTCGATGTCGTTGTCGACGACCGGGCCGATGTCGAGGCGGTCGATGTAGGAGTCGAGCGCGCCGCGCTCGTCGGTCGCCTCCAAGAGGTCGCGGGCAGAGCCGTCGAACTGCTTGGGAATCTGGTCGACGTACTGCGGCTTGCGCGCGATGGAGACCTCGCCGTCTCGAACCTGTTCGACGTAGTTCTGGAGTTCGGTCCCGCGGAAGCGGTCGAGGACGGCCTCCCACGTCGGTTCCTCGTCGTAGTTGCCGAGGTTGGGGACCATTTCGCCCGCGAGGGCGCGGACGGCCGTGGTCTTCCCGATACCGTTCGGTCCGAGGATACCCGTGACCGAGCCGGACTCGGGGACCGGAAGGCCGTACAGCGAGAAGGCGTTCTCGCCGTAGCGGTGGGTCGGGTCCTCGTCGAGTTCCGAGGGGAGGTTGATGATTTCGATTGCATCGAAGGGGCACTTCTCGACGCAGATACCGCAGGTCTCACCGAGGCAGATCTCCTCGGAGATGCGCACCTGGTCGGGACCGCCCTGCTCGGCGTCCTCGCCGCGGAGCGTGATGCACTCTTTACCCGTCCGGTTCGGCGGACAGAAGTTCGAGCACTCGTAGCTACAGCGGTCGGGGGAACACCGGTCTAAGTCGACGACGGCGATACTATCGTCGGCCATCGTTAGATCTGAACACCCGAAGTCAGGAGGATGGCGAACGTGATGAACCAGAGCGCGAAGGTCATGAACACCACGTAGAGGTAGTCCTTCACGCCGAACCCGTTGACATCGATGCCGACGACGCGAAGCACCGGGAACTGGACGAGGACGAACGCCCCGAGGATACCCACGGCCAACTGATTGGTCGCGGCCTCGGGACTCGTCCCCACCACAGCCCCGGAGAGCACCGCGGCGGCGATGCCGGCGAGGCAGGCGAGTGTCGTGACCGTCACTCCACGAATATGACTGGAGAGACCGGTCTGCGTTTCCGTGGCCATGTGTTCCTCTGCGATATCCGGCGTCAAAAGGCGTTCGTTCCTGCGGCCGCCGCGCGGATAAAGCGTTGTCGGCCGGTCGCGGGCCAACAAGGTTTATGCTGGTAGCGCGTTTCGATTCGTAACGATGGCTGGAACAGAAGAGGAGAGTCTCGACGACCTCCCACCGAGTGCGAAGCTCGTTTTCAAAGTGCTCGAATACAACGGTCCGCTCACCCAGAAAGGCATCGTCGAAGAGTCGATGCTCTCGGCGCGAACCGTTCGCTACGCGCTCGAACGACTGGAGGGAATCGGTATCGTCGACGAGGACGTCTACTTCGCCGACGCCCGACAGAACCTCTATCAGTTGACCGATCTCGCGCCGCAGCAGGCGCAGGCCAAAGCCGACGGCGGCAAGGAAAAGGCCTGCTGCGCCGAGTAACTAGAACCGCCGCGGAACCACCGCACGCTTCGCAGTCGGTGTCGGAAGAGACCAGTTGCGACGCGTCGCCCCGGTCGAAAACGACCGACAGACGACGAAAACGACGATTCGGCCGTTCTCCTAGGCCGGAACGACCGTAATCTGCTGTTTTCTATCGATAGCGTTCTCCAGTTCCTCGGCGATGGCGCTACCGCGCGAGACCTGAATGTCCCCGCCGCGGCCGACCGTCGCCGTGAACAGGTATTCGTCGTCCGCGCGGACCTCGACGGTCTCGCCGACGTGGCCGTCCATCCGGACGATGACGTGCCGCGAGGTGACCTCGGGCGTCACGACGACGCCCTCGCCGGTCCCGCCGCCGGAACCGGACGCACCGGACTGACCGCCGGCGTTCGCGCCCGCGCGCTGTCCCGACGACGAGGGCTTTTCGTCGTGGGTCCGCACGTCGATATCGATACCGAGGCGGTCTTCGACGTCCGAGATGCGGCCGCCGCCCTTCCCGATGACGTAGGAGATGTCGTCTTCCTCGACGTAGACGACCGCGCGGTTCTGGCCCTTCAGGTCGACGTCGACGTGGCCGCGGGCGATAGAGCGAATCTCGCGTTCGATCTCCTGTTTCGCCAGCCGGGAGACGCCGCTTTCTTTCTCTTCTCCGCCCTCGCCGAGCGGGACGGTGACGACCTGCCGGTTGAACGTGTAAATCTCGTACTTCGGCGTGCCGGTCTCGAAGTCCCGAATCTGGATGACCGGGCGGGCGAGGTCCTCCGCGAAGAGGCCCTCGGGCACCTTGACCTCGGTGCTCACGTCGTACACCGTGTGGACCTCGCCGTCCTCGATGTAGACGACGGTGTCGACGACCTGCGGAATCATGCCGAGTTCGACCCGGCCGACGAGGCGCTGGAGCGCGTCGATGGCGCGGGTGGCGTGGACGACGCCGACCATGCCGACGCCCGCGAGGCGCATGTCGGAGAACACCGAGAAGTCCTCGGTCTTTCTGACCTCGTCGTAGATGGTGTAGTCCGGGCGCACGAGCAGCAGGGAGTCGGCCGTCTTCGCCATGTCGCCGCCGAGGGCGGTGTACTGGGTGATGTCCGGGCCGACCTGCAGGTCGCGGGGCTTTTCCATCGTCTTGACCGCGTAGTCGCTGTCGTTGAGGAACTCGGCGACCGCCTGCGCGAACGTGGACTTCCCGGCACCGGGCGCCCCCGCGATGAGGACGCCGCGCTGGCGCTCGGCGAGTCGGTCGCGGAGTTCGTCGGCGAACTCGTAGTCGTCGAGTTCCGTCTTGACGATGGGCCGGACGGCGGTGATTTCGATGCCGTCGGCGAACGGCGGGCGAGCGACCGCGATGCGGTAGTCGCGGAACTGGACGATGTCCATGCCCGGCTCGGAGAGTTCGACGAAGCCGTCGGTGGCGGCGCGGGCGGAGTTGATGATGTCGTCCGCCCACTCCTTCATCGTCGCCTCGTCGGTCGGCTCGTCGGCGATGGGCTGGTAGTGCATCTCGCCGACCGCGCCGCGTTTGGCCTTCGGGCGGGTGCCGGTCTTGAGGTGGACCGACATCGTCTGGTCGTCGAAGAAGCGCTCGATGATGAGCCCGCCGGAGCCGCGGACCGCGGCCTCGACGTACTCGACCGAGACGCCCTTCGCCTTCGCCACTTCGGCCTGCACCACGTCGCTCGTCAGGAGCGTCGCCGACCGCTCGGTGGCGATGTCGCGGATGAGCGCGTCGATGTCGCCCTCGCCGGCACCCTTCGTCTCGCCGGAACTCGGGCGGCGACCGACGTACTTGAGGTCGATGACGCCGTCGTCGGCGAATTCCGCGAGACGCTGGAGTTCGGAGAGGCCCTCCCAGCCCGTGTCACGGCCGTCGTTGGCCTGCGATTCGAGTTCGCTGACGACCGCCTCGGGGACGAGTACGTCGGCACCCTCGTAGGTGCCGTCGTCGACTCGCTCGGACACGCGACCGTCGATGACCGCGCTCGTGTCCGGCACTATCTTCATGCGCGTGGGTTTGGGCGGGTGACGGATAAGGTTGTAGATAAAAGCGGTGACACCGCCGACGGGGCGGCGGGTGGGACCGCGGCTCTCGACTTCGATTCAGTCGTCGCCGGGCGCGACCGCTCGCTTCCCGCCGATGACTTCGAACGACCCGACGAGGCCGTCGAGGTCGGCCGCCCGCGACGACAGCACCTCGGTCTGGTCCGCGAGGTCACCGATGGACGTGGACTGTTCCTGTGCCGTCTCGACGACGGTCCGCGACTGACCGGAAGTCTCCTCGGAGATGTTGGCAACGTCGTCGACGCGGGCGGCGATATCCGCCGCCGACGTGGCCTGCTGGTCGGTCGCGGCGCTCACCTCGGCCACGCTGGCGTCGATGTCCGTCACCATGTCCACGATGCTCTCGAACTCGCCGATGGCCTCGGTGACGGTCTCCAGGCTGTCGGCGACCTGCCGGTTCATCTCCCGCACGTCGGCGAGCGTCTCCTCGGAGTGGTCGGTGATGTCGGCGATGAGGCCGGACACCTCGTCGGCCGAGTCGCGAGTCTCCTCGGCGAGCGACTTGACCTCCTGAGCGACGACGCCGAAGCCGTCGCCGGCCTCGCCCGCGTGGGCGGCCTCGATGGCCGCGTTGATGGCGAGCAGGTCGGTCTGGGACCCCACGTGCTCGATGAACGCCGCGATTTCGTCTATCTCCTCGATACTCTCCGTGAGTTCGGCGACGGCGTCGGCGGTGCGGTCGATGCGAGCCTCCACGGTGTCCAGCTCCCGCATCGCCTCGGTCGCCGCGTCCCGGCCGACCTCGCCGCGCTCGGAGGCCGTCTCGGCGGTGGTGGCGACCTCGTCCGCGGAGGCGGCTATCTCCTCGACGGTCGCCGAGAGCGTGTTGAGTTCGTCGGAGACGGTCTGGAGGTGCTCGGTCTGCGCCCCCGCGCCGTCGGAGATTTCGGTGACCGAAGCGGCGACTTCCTCGCTGGCGGCGTCGGCCCGGCGGACGTGCTCGCGGGCGGTCGAACTCATCTCCGACACCGCCTGCGCGAACGACTGCACCTCGCCGATGGTCGACGAGAGGGTGCGGACGAGGTCGTTGTAGGTCGCCGCGACCTCCTCGTATCGCTCGTCGTCGACGCCCCAGTCGTCGGTGTCGATGGTGACGGTGAGGTCTCCCGCCTGCGCCCGCGAGGTCGCCTCGGCGAACGCTTCCACGAGGTGCTGGAGGTTACGCGTGTAGTCGGCGAGGTCGCGCTGCATCCGGTCGAGCGCGTCGCCGAACTCGCCCGGTAAGTCCTCGTCGAGCGCCGGGTCGTCGAACCGCTGGTCGGCGAGCGCGCCCGCCTGCGAGGCGACGATACAGAGGTGGTCGTGCATCGCGGCGAAGTCGTCGGCAAGCCGAGCCACCTCGTCGTTCCCGGTCACGTCTGGGGGCCGGGCCGAGAGGTCGCCCGCCGCGACGCCCGCGGCCGCCGACGAGATGGACTCGATAGGCGAGACGATGTCTTTTCGCGTGATGATAATCGTGTTGACGAACGCGAGGCCGGCACCGAACAGGAAGAGCGCCGAGAGTTCGAGTCGGAGCGCGCCGGTCGCGACCCACGGGAGCGCGGCCTGTGCGAGAGAGACCGCAAACTGGATGGCAACGGCTGCGACGACCTTTCTCTCGACCGAGTCCGAGATTCCAAGCGCGTCCATGCTTCCCCAGAGCAACCGTTCGTACGTCGAGACGAGTCGCATACTCGGACGTGCAGGGAACGCACAATAAGCCGGGCCGTGCATTCTCGAATATTGATAACGGCGGGTGCCGCGTGGCGACAGTCGTCCTCGGCTGCGGCGGGCCCACGCGCGGACTGCCGGACGCCACACGCTTTTGGAGCGACCCCTCGACGGGCCCGCATGGACGAACTCCGCGACCTCACGGCGGCCCTCGTGTCGGTGCCGAGCCACGAAGACGAGACCGCCGTCGGCGACCGCATCGAATCGTGGCTCCGCGAGGAGACCGACGCCGACGTGACCAGAGACGACGCGGGGAACGTCGTCGCCCGCGTCAACCCCGGCGTCGGCGAATCGCTCGCGCTCGTCGGCCACCACGACGTGGTCCCGCCGGCCGACCGACAGACGACGGACGACGGCGACTACGTGGTCGAGACCCGCGACGGCCGACTCTACGGCCGCGGCTCGGCGGACATGAAAGGGGCCGTCGCGGCCTCGATGCTCGCCTTCCGCGACGCCACCGCCGAGGTCGATTCTGAGGTCGTCTTCGCCTCGTTCGTCGGCGAGGAAATCGGCGGGGAAGGCGTCCGCGCCGCCCTCGACGACGGCTTCGAACTCGACTACGCCGTCGTCGCCGAGGGGTCGACGAACTACACCGGTCCCGACCGGACCGACGTGGTGGTCGCCCACCGCGGCCGCCGGGCGAGCACCCTCGTCGCGTCGGGGACCGCCTGCCACGCCAGCGAACCCGAGCGCGGCGAGAACGCCGTCTACCGCGCGACCGACGCCGTGGACGTGGTCCGCGACCTCTCGGTGCCGGACGCCGAGGTCCTCGGCCACCCCGTCTCGGGGAGCATCGCCGTCACCGAAATCGACGGCGGGAGCGCGTGGAACGTCATCCCGGACCGCTGTGAAGTGACCATCGACGAGCGGACCGTCCCCGGCGGCTTCGCCGACCTCGCGCGGACGGCGGAACTCGAGGGCGTCGAGTGGGTCGTCGAACAGGACCTCCCGCCGATGGCGTGCGACGACGCCGACTTCGCCGAGCGCGTCCTCGACGCCGCCCGGTCGGTTCACGAGGCCCGCAGCGACGCGGAGCCGGAGCAGACGACGAAGCCCCACGCGACCGACGCCGGATGGCTGGCGCAGGCCGGGACGACCTGCGTCGTCTACGGCCCCTCGGAGCCGGGCGAGGCGCACACGAAAAACGAGAGCGTGTCGCTCGACGTGCTGGCGCGGTGTTACGAGACGTACCGTGGCCTCGTGGAAGACTGGTGAGAGCGGTCAAAACCCCCCGCGACGACGCCTGAACACACCACCCGCGACGACTCCCGACAAACCACCGGGCGGGACTGAAAGGGGCCGCGAGCGAGGGCGAACCCCGGCGGCGTGAGCACCGCAGGCCGGAGGCCGAGGAGCGCGCGTCGCCGCGGGAGTCGTCGCTCGCGGGGGCTTTCGCGGTGGTATCGACCGCGGCTGTTACGGCGGCGGGGGCGATTCCGGTATCCTCGGGGACGGAGCGACAAGCGACAACCGCGTATCAAAAGCCCACCACGGATAACCGGCTCCTGCGATTTAATACGCCTCCGAGACCACCATTCGTACTATGGCGCAATCCTCCGCAGAGTCCGACTCGGAGTCGGCGTACGACCAGCTTCTCCAGAAGTACAAGCGAATCGCCAACGTCGAGAACGCCGGCGGCATCCTCTCGTGGGACCAGCAGGTCATGATGCCCGACGAGGGGACGCCCGCGCGCTCCCAGCAGATGTCGGCGCTGTCGGCGCTGAGCCACGAACTCCTGACCGACGACGAGTTCGGAGAACTCCTCGACTCGGCCGAGGCCGACGACCCGACCGACGAGCAGGCCGACGTGCTGCGCGAACTCCGCCGCGACTACGAGCGGGCGGCCCGCGTGCCGAACGACCTCGTCGAGAAGATTTCCGCGGCGTCCTCGGAGGCCATCCCGGCGTGGAAGCAGGCGAAGGCCGAAGACGACTTCGAGACGTTCGCGCCGCATCTGGAGAAGCACGTCGAACTGAAGCGGCAGTACGCCGAGCACATCGACCCCGACCGCGACCCCTACGAGGTGCTGTTCGAGGACTACGAGCCGTGTCTGCCCCTCGAACAGGCCGAGGAGATTCTCGCCGAGGTGCGCGAGGTGCTCGTCCCGATGATAGAGGACATCCGCGAGTCCGACGTCGACCTCGCGGTGGACGCCTTCGAGGGCGAGTTCCCCGAGGAAGACCAGGAGACGCTCGTCCGCGACGCGCTCTCGACGCTCGGCTACCCGTGGGAGCGCGGCCGCCTCGACACCGCCCCGCACCCGTTCTCGTCGGGGACGCAGTTCGACGCCCGCGTGACGACCCGCTACGACGAGTCCGACGTGCTCGGGTCGCTGTTCTCGACCGTCCACGAGTTCGGCCACGCGCTGTACACGCTCGGCCTGCCGGACGAACACTACGCGACGCCGCTCGGTGAGAACCGCAACCTCTCAGTCCACGAGTCGCAGTCGCGGCTCTGGGAGAACCACGTCGGGCGCTCGCGGGCCTTCTGGCGGCACTTCCTGCCCACGCTCGAAGACCGGTTCCCGGAGGTCGACGCGACGGTCGAGGAGGCCTACGAGGCCGCCAATCAGGTGTACGACGACAACCTCATCCGCGTCGAGGCGGACGAACTGACCTACCACCTGCACATCGTCATCCGGTTCGAACTCGAACGCGAACTCATCGCCGGCGACCTCGCCGTCGAGGACGTGCCGGAGGCGTGGAACGACAAGTACGAGGAGTACCTCGGCATCCGCCCGGACACCGATTCCGAGGGCTGTCTGCAGGACATCCACTGGGCGTACGGGAACTTCGGCTACTTCCCGACCTACTCGCTCGGCTCCATCATGGCCGCCCAGCTGTTTTCGGCCGCCGAGGAGGACATCGACGACCTCGACGGGAAACTGGCCGACGGCGAGTTCGGCGACCTCCGCGAGTGGCTCCGCGAGAACGTCCACCAGCACGGCCGCCGCTACGAGACCAACGACCTCGTGAAACGGGCCACCGGTGAAGATTTCGCCGCCGACGCGTTCCTCGACTACGTGGAGTCGAAGTACGGGTCGCTGTACGACCTGTAGGCGAGACTGACAGTCCGCCGCAGTCCCCCGATTTTCGACGCTTCGGAGTCGTCGCAGGAACTAAATAGGGGTATGCCATATCATACCACGTATGGCCTCAGCACCCAGTGACGACTTGTTCGACCAGTTCTTGACCGACCGCGGTCACGAGACAGAACCGGTACGCTGGGACCGATCCTATAACAAGCTGCAGTGTCCCGACTGCGGGGCTCTGCACGACATGGGCGCGGCGACCTGCTCCGTCTGCGGGTGGGTGCCGGAGGCCTGACGCGTCCGAACTGACCAAGCCACAAGCACCTGTTCTCGACGGTTTCTCACCCGTTCGGTGAGCCGTCCGCGAACGCCCGGCGAGTACGACTGCTCCGGGCGCGTTCGCCCTCGTCAGAAGCACGTCGCTTATCACCGATAAGGCCGTGAACGTGCACAATGAGCGAATCCGACGTGACCGTCACCCGGCTGTTCGGCGGCCCGGGAAGCGGGAAGACCACGGCCTTGCTCGACAAGGTCGAGGAGATTCTCGAACAAGACGGCGTCACCATCCGCGACATTCTCGTTGTCTCTTACACCCGAGCCGCGGCGGCCGAGGTCCGCGACCGGCTCGCGGAGCGACTCGACATCAACCCGCGGTCGCTGAAGGGGAACGTCTCGACGATGCACGCGAAGGCGTACGAACTCTTGAGCCTCTCGCGGAACGACGTGGTCGGCGAGAACGACAAACAGGAGTTCTGCGAGGAGTACGGCGTCGAGTTCGAAGACGAGTACGGCGGCGCGGGCCGTCGGACCGCCCGCTCGACCACCATCGGGAACAAGGTCATCGCCACGAGCCAGTGGCTCCAGCGCACCCGCCGCGACGTCTCCGACTGGTACGACGTGCCGTTCCAGTGGAACGTCGAAGAGGTCCGCCTCCCGCCTGAGGTCGACCCGAACGCGCAGGAAGGAAACAAGTACACGCCGACGTGGCCCTCCGACGACGACCGCATCGACATCCCCGAGGCCATCCGCGCGTGGCGCGCCTACAAGGGCGAAAACGGGCTGGTCGGATTCGCTGACATGCTCGAACGCGTCAAGCAGCGCGCGCTCGTCCCCAACGTCGACTACCTCGTCATCGACGAGTTCCAGGACATCACGACCCTCCAGTACGACGTGTACGAGGAGTGGAAGCCCCACATGCGGGGCGTCCTCATCGCCGGCGACGACGACCAGGTCGTCTACGCGTGGCAGGGTGCGGACCCGAACCTGCTTCTCGACGCCGAACGCGACAACGACGAGATTCTCCCGAACTCCTACCGCCTCCCGTCGAACGTCCTCAACGTCGTCAACCGGGAGATTCGCCACATCGACAAGCGACAGGAAAAAGACCTCAAGCCCCGCAAGGAAGGCGGCGCGGTCGAGGCCGTCGAGAGCCCGTCGATGCTCGAACTCGCCCGGAACGTCCGCTACACCGTCGAGAAAGACGAGGGCACCGTGATGGTGCTGTTCCGCGCGCGCTACCAGATGTTCCAGTTCATCGACGAGTTCCTACCGTCGGGCATCCCCTTCTCGACGCTGACCGACCAGCGCATGTGGACCGACCGGCTCACGCAGTACGTCCGCGCGGTCGAGGCGCTGGAGGCCGAAGAGCCCGTCGACGGGCTGGAGGCCCGCCGGCTCGCCGACATGCTTCAGGACTCCGCGTTCGGCACCAACGACCGCGACGACCTCTTCGACGCCATCGACGACAGACAGGAGGAAGCCGGCGTCGACGACATCACGAACATCGAGTTCACGCCGAAGGAGATCAAGAACTTCGCGCCGTTCGCCCCCGACAGCGCGTCCGCAAGCGACATGGTGCGCAAGGTGACGAGCTTCCAGCGCAAGTCCGTCAACGCGTACTTCGGCGGCGACTACGAGGGGATGGACCCCAGCCGCGTCCGCGTCGGCACCATCCACTCCGCGAAGGGTCGCGAGGCCGACCACGTGTTCATGGCGACCGACCTGACCGAGAAGGTCGTCGAGCAGATGGCCGCCTCCGTCTCCGACGAGGAGCTCGAAGCCCGCGGTATCGAGGAGTTCACCGCGACGACGAGCCCCGTCCCGCTCATCACCGACAACGAGCGCCGCGTCTTCTACGTCGGGATGTCCCGCGCCCGAGAGCGCCTCATCGTCCTCGAAAACCTCGTCACCGGCGCGCCGACGCTCCCCATCAGCGTCCTCCTCCACAACGAGATTCGCGAGGACCCCGCACAGGAGCTCGTCGACGACGCGCAGGAACCGCCCGCGCCCGAACCCGAGGCGTAACGTCCCGTGCGAGGGAGACCTCGCGGCGGCGACGCCATCGACGCTGCCGTCGACGAGCGAGACACCGTCGGCTTCGTCGCCGTCTGCCGCGCCCCCGACCCGACGAGTCGCTACCTCACGGGTCGGGCCTTCGACTGCGACCTCGTGTTCGTCCGCGTCGACGGCGAGACGCATCTCCGAGTCCCCTCGACCGTCGAACCGCCGTCGCTCCCGGTCGCCTCGGTCCGCGTCGACGACAGGCTCCCAGGGAGGGCCGCCGCGGCCGTCCTCGCGGAACACGCCGCTTCCGAAGGGACCGTCCTCGCACCCCGGACGATTCCGCACGACGCCGCGCTCCACCTCGAAGCGGCGGGCTACGACCTCGCGTCGACCGCGGCGGTCGAAGACGCCCGTGCGGTGAAAGACGACGCCGAGCGCGACGCCATCGAGGCCGCCCAGCGCGCGGCGACCCGCGGCGTCGGTCGCGCGGCCGCGATACTGTCGGCGGCGACGGTCGAAGCGGCCGACGACCGCGACGGCGGCTCCGTGGGCAACGACCGCGGCGACGATGGCGAAGCCGTCCTCTCTTGGGACGATGCGCCGCTGTCGAGCGAGCGACTCCGCCGACAGGTGAACGCGACGCTCGCGGCCGAGGGCGTCGATTACACGGGCGCGACGACGGTCCGGGCGGGAACCCGAGGCGGCGGGAACGAACCGGTGGAACTCCGACCGGGCGAGCCGATAGTCGTCTCGGTCGGCCCGCGCGGCCCGACGGGCTACCGCGGCGCGCTGGCCCGAACGTTCGTCGTCGACCCCGACGGCGGGTGGGAGCGCCGGGCGCACGTCGCCTGCGACGCCGCCAGAAAGGTCAGTCTGGTCGAGGCCGACCCCGGCGACGACGCCGGCTTCCTCGGGAGCGAACTCCGCGCGGAGACCGCCGCGTTCGGCTTCTCGATGGCCGACGAGGTGACGAGAGACGTGGGCGGCGGCATCGGACTCGCGGCCCGCGAGGACCCGCCGCTCGACGGCGACAGAGAGCTCGTCGCCGGCAACGTCCTGCGGGTCCGGTCCGCGGTCACGCACCCGGACCACGGGCGAGTCGAACTGACGGACGTGCTGGTCGTCGGCGAAGACGGGCCGCGACTGCTCGGCGACGCGCCGACCGGTCTCGACCCGAGTCGCTGGTAGTTACTCCTCTTCGTCCGGGTCTTTTGCCACGCCGCCGATGACTTTCTCGGCCGCGAGCGAGGGGATGTCCTGCGGCATGGTGAGGAACTTCGGGAGCGCGACCATCAGCACCGCGAGAAGGAGCATCGCGCCGCCGAAGACGGTCTGGCCGTCGGCGAGGAGCGTGAGTCCGAAGCCGCCGACGGGGATGGCGAAGATGAGGGTCGCCGCGAGACCGACCATCTCCAAGATTCCGAGTCGCATCGCCCGAGGGTACTCCGCGGGCAACTAAAAGCGTCGCGACCGGCAGCGAACGGGGGCGTCGGGCGACGGTCGGAGCCAAACGACCCGTCGCTGCGGCCGACACTCTCGCGGGGTAGCATTAAGCCGCCTCCGAATCGACTGCCCGCATGGTCGCCATCACGTCCGGGATGCTCGTCGTCTTCGGTCTCGTCGTCGTCACGATGGCGCTTTTCGTGACGGAGGCGGCCCCGCCGGACGTGACGGCAATCGGCGTCATCGTCGCGCTCGTCGTGCTCGAACCGTGGACCGGGGTCGACCTCCAGACGGGGCTGTCGGGGTTTTCGAGCGCCGCGACCATCACCATCCTCTCGATGTACGCCCTCAGCGAGGGGATTCGACAGACCGGCGCGATTCGCGTCCTCGGCGACGCGGTCGCCTCCTTTACGAACGGGAGCGAGGGCCGACTGCTCGCCGCGGTCGTCGGGCTCACGGGTCCCATCGCGGGCGTCGTCAACAACACGCCGGTCGTGGCCGTGTTCGTCCCGATGGTTTCGGACCTCGCCGACCAGGCGAACATCTCGCCGTCGAAGCTCCTCATCCCGCTTTCCTACGCCTCGATGCTCGGCGGCACGCTCACGCTCGTCGGGACGGCGACGAACCTCGTCGCCAGCGAGGCCTACGCCGAGGCGACCGGGTTGCCGCCGTTTTCGATGTTCACGTTCACCCCCCTCGGCGCGGTGGTGTTCGTCGTCGGCGCGGGCTACCTGCTGACGGTCGCGCCGCGGCTCCTGCCCGAGCGAATCGAGCCCGGGAACCGAACCGGCAACTACGGCGTCGAGCCGTTTCTCGCCCGCGTGCTCGTCCCCGCGCGGTCGCCGCTCGTCGGCATCCCGGCGGGCGAGGTTTCCGACGACACCTACCGCGACCTCAACGTCGACATCCTCGACGTGCTCCGCGGCGGCGAGCACTTCATCGCCGCCGACTCCGACCGCGAGGTCGAGTCGCGGGACATCCTGACCATCCGGGGCGACCCGGCGACGATTCGGCGCTTCTGCGACCTCGCGGACCTGCGGTTCCTCCCGCGCGCGTCGGTCACCGACGCCGAACTCGACCGCCCCGACCGCGTGGCGCTCGTCGAACTCGTCGTCCCCCGCGAGTCCGGACTCGTCGGCGAGACCATCGGCGGGGCGCAGCTCCGCGAGCGGTACGACGCGGCCGTGCTCGCGGTCCGGCGGCGCGGCGGCGACCTCATCCGCGAGCACTTCCGAGACGTGGACCTCCAGGTCGGCGACTCGCTGCTCCTCCAGACGACGAACGAGACGGCGCGGTACCTCCGGGACAGCGGCGACTTCGTCGTGACGAGCGAGGTCGCCGACGAACTCATCGAGGACAACGGCGAACCGTCACCCACGGCGCTCCGCGCGTTCGCCGTCGTCGCGGCGGTCATCGGACTGGCCGCGATCGGCGTCGTCCCCATCGCCATCGCCGCGCTCGGCGGGGTCGCCGCGATGGTCTCGCTCGGCTGTCTGTCGGCGAGCGACGCCTACGACGCGGTGAGCTGGAACGTCATCTTCCTGCTCGCGGGCGTCATCCCGCTCGGTCGGGCGCTCCAACTGACCGGCGGCGTCACGCTGCTCTCGGAGTACGTTGGCGTCGCGGCGACCTACCTCCCCGTCATCGTCGTGCTCGCCGCGTTCTACCTGCTCACGGGCCTGTTGGCGAACGTCATCACGCCGGTCGCGAGCGTCGTCCTCCTGTTGCCGGTCGCCGTCGACACCGCGTTCGGCCTCGGCGCCGACCCCTTCGGCTTCGCCATCGCGGTCACCTTCGGCGGAAGCACGGCGTTCATGACGCCCATCGGCTACCAGACGAACCTGATGGTGTACGGCCCCGGCGGCTACCGCTTTACCGACTACCTCCGCGTCGGCGCGCCGCTCCAACTGTTACTCACGGTCGTCACGACTGCCGGAATCGTCCTCATCTGGGGACTGTGAGGCCGCCGCGGCGACTCACTCGGCTCGCTTTTGCGTCTCGCCCGCGTTCCGTCGCTGCTCCGACTCCGACCGGACGCCGTCGCGGACGCCGTCACCGTTCGACGGGTCGTAGCCCGCGGGACCCGACGGGAGCGTCTCGGGGTCGTCGACGCTCAGGCCCGTGGTGACGAGCAGTCGGAGACCCCGGCGGACCGGCATGTCGAGTTCGCGAATCTCGTCGGGCGAGACCATGATGAGCGCCCCGGCGGTCGGGTTCGGGCTGTGCGGGACGAACACGGTAAAGAGTTCGTCGTCGGACACCGCCGAGACCGACGGGGGAGCCTCGTTGGTGACGAAGCCGATGGAGAACAGCCCCTCGCGCGGGTACTCGACCAACACCACGCGGTCGTAGCCGGCGGTCGGTTCCGTGAGCGATTCGGAGACCTGCCGGACGCCGAAGTAGATGGTGCGGACGAGCGGGAGGAGCCGAACACCGCGCTCGAAGCTCCCGAAGAGCCGCTGTCCGAGACTCATCGACGCGAGGTAGCCGAGAAGTGAGACGGCCACCGCGATGATGAGCGCCGACAGCACCTGCGAGATGAAGACGATGTCGCCGGAGTAGTTGAGCGCCTCGGCGAGGAATGGCGACACCTGACGGACGACCGGACGGAGCGCGGCAGTGATTCGATTGAACGCGAACTGGAGGACGAACACGGTCACGGCCAGCGGGGTGACGAGAATGAGACCGGTGACGAAACTGCTCCGCAGTCGGGCCAGAACGTCCATACCGACTCTCCGGACGACGAGCGTAAAATTGTATGGGCGAGAGTGTCACAGAAACGTGATAGAGAACGGAAACGATAGGCATTAAGTTCACCCGTCCGAAGCCGCGGGTATGTTCACGGGAATCGTGGAGGGGCCGGGCGAAATCGTCGACGTGGCCGACACCGACGGCGGTCGCCGCCTCCGCATCCGCACCGATCTCGCGTTCGACGACCTCCACCACGGCCAGTCAATCGCGGTCTCGGGCGTCTGTCTGACCGTCGAGGCGTTCGGCGACGACTGGTTCGAGGTGTTCCTCGCGGCGGAGACCGTCGAGAAGACCTACCTCGGCGACGTGGGCGAGGGCGACCGCGTCAATCTCGAACGCGCCCTCGCGGCCGACGACCGCTTCGACGGCCACATCGTCCAGGGCCACGTCGACGGCACGACGACGGTCACGAACGTCGAGCGCGTCGGCGACGACTGGTTCTTCGAGTTCGACCTCCCAGAGCCGCTGGCAAGCTACGTCGTCCAGAAGGGCTCGGTGTGTCTCGACGGCATCAGCCTCACCGTGGCCGACCGCCGCGAGGACTCCTTCGCCGTGGCCATCATCCCGACGACCTACGACCTGACGACGCTCTCCGAAAAGGAGGTCGGCGACCCGATTCACGTCGAGGTCGATGTGGTGGCGAAGTACGTCGAGTCGATGCTCGACGGCTACGCCGAGCGGTTGGTCGCCGAGTAGGGCGGCCGGTTCTTTCGTTTCGTACGTTCCCGCGCCGTCGCCGACTCAGTCCTCGAACTCGGTCTGCTCCGACGCGAACGACGCCGCGCTCGGCCCGGGCGCGTGAGCGCTGTGGTAGGCCTGACTGTAGCTGCGGAGCTTCCCGATGAGGTAGAGCCCGAAGATGCCGTCGTAGATGATGACGTAGACGAGGAAGGCCGCGAGACCGCCGATGCCGGTTATCCCCGCGATGACGGACGAGCCGAGGCCGACCGTCGAGTTGTACGTCGCGTGGACGAGCGCCGCGAGGATGAGGCCCTTGATGACGATGGGCCCGGCGTGTTCCTTGTTGAACTTGGCGAGACCGAGGTAGTAGCCGGCGATGGCCGAGTAGATGACGTGACCCGGACCGGCGAGCGCTCGGACCGCGGTAATCGTCCCGCCGGCGGCGATGATACCGACGCCGCCGGACCCGACATCGAGTCCCGACGAGGTGAGGTTCCGAGTGATGTACAGGGCGTTTTCGATGGTTGCGAAGCCGAGACCGGCCATCGCGCCGTAGACCGCGCCGTCGATGACGGCGTTGAAACTGTCGTGGGAGTAGGCGTACAACCTGACCGCGAGGAGCTTGACGGTCTCTTCGACCGGACCGACCACGAGGAAGTAGAACACGATACTGCCGAGGAAGCCGATAGACAGCTGGAACTCGGCCGCGATAGTCTGACCGACGTTGCTCAGAAGCGAGTTGAGAATCGCGGCGAACGTGGCCGTGAGGACGCCGAGGAGGAACGTCACCACGAGCATCGATAGCGGCTCGTTTTGGGTCACGTCGGAGTAGTAGACGTAGCCCGCGAGCGCGAGCGCCGGAAGTGCCGAAAGCAGGGTGAGCGCGCCGACCTGCGGGTCCGTGAGCGCCGAGAGACCGCCGATACCGACGAGGATGAGCAGCGCGGCGAGGACGACCACCGCGCGGGTCGACGCGACCAGCACCCGGTAGAGCGCGACCGCGAGCCCGTCAACCGAGGTTCGTTCCTCCCACGTGGCGATGTCGTAGAGGTCGTCCGAGCCGTCGGACGCCTGCTCGACTGGGTCCTGCTGGTCCATCACGTGGGATAAAGGGTATCGCATCTGGTAATAGCTTCGGCCACGGCATCCCGCGACCGACCGGCCGAACGGTCAATAGTCGGGTGACCGGCGACCGAGTAACCGATGACCGACTGGCCGACGACCGTTCGTCCGGCCCAGCGACCGACTGCCGACCGTACGACGTTAATGCCTCCGCTCCGAAGGGCGGGTATGCACTTCGACCCCCGCGAACAGGCGGCGCTCCGCGAGGTC
Source organism: Haloferax prahovense DSM 18310 (assembly GCF_000336815.1). GTDB lineage: Archaea > Halobacteriota > Halobacteria > Halobacteriales > Haloferacaceae > Haloferax > Haloferax prahovense. Next base: position 417,006 of record NZ_AOLG01000008.1, on the reverse strand, counting down.
GGCCTCGACACCGACGATCTCCGGGCCGCGTCGGACCTCGTGAGCGACGCAGTCGAATCGGACGCAGACGCCATCGCCGCGTTCTTCGGCGACGGCGGCACGGTCTACTCGGACATGGAGATGGCCCACAGCGCGAGTGACGTGCAGGAACACGCCGTCGACCACGTCGACCTCTACACCCACGGTGCAGACCTCCGCGGCTACCTCAAGTTCGACTCGTGGGGCGTCCCCATCGAGGGCGGCCGCGTGCTCACCGAGGAGAAAATCGAACTGACGCTCGGCCCGACGGTCGACGCTCGCGTCACCTTCGCCCGCGACGCCGACGAGCTATGAGAGTCCGCGTCCGCGGCATCTACGCCACCGCGCTCACGGGCATCTTCCTCGACGACGGTCACGACGTGGTGCAGGCGTCCGGCCCGATTCGGGAGCGCTTCGACGCCGAGTTCGACTCGTCGGACCACGACGTGTCGGTCGAGACGACGCGGAACCGACAGGGCGTCGGCGCGAGCGGCGCGACCGAGGCGGTCGCGACGGCCACAGAGCGACTCACCGAGCTCGGCATCGACACCTTCGCGTGGGACGACCCCGCGCCGACCGGCGCGGTGTTCGACGCCCGCGTGACCGACACCCTCGGCGGCGGCGCGGTCTGCGACCTCGGCGAGACCGAGGGCTACCTGTCGTACGGCGACATCGACGGCCGCGTGGACGTCGGCGACGAGGTTCGCGTGCAGGTCGCCGAGTCGGCCCCGCCGTGGACCTCCCGCCGCGCCGAACTGACCGGCGACATCCGCGCCGTCGCGGGGCTGGCGACGCTCGACCCCGATTCGGAGGGCGTCCGCGTCGACACCCGCGACGAGGCCGCCGCCCGCGAACTGGCGGGAATGGCGGACCTGCTCGGCGGTGACCCGCCCGAGGGCTGGGGAATCCGCTGGCACCGCGACGCCGTCGACGCCGACATGAGCGCCCTGAACGACGCGCTCGACCGGGCCGCCGAGGTGGCCGCGGAACTCGACGACGCGCTCTCCGAACCCGTCGACGCCCCGCGGGCGGTCGCGGCTCCCACCGCGACGACGTGGGTCTGGTTCGGCCGCGAGACCCGGTTCGAACTCGACGCCCAGCGCCGGGCCGTCGAGACGACGATGCCCGGCCACCACCGGACGAAGGCCGCCTCGCCGAAGGCCTCCGCCGGCGTCGACCTCGCGGAGTCGCTCTGCGAGTCGGTCGGCGACGGCGAGTTCCCCTTCGACGTGGTGACCGCGCAGTTCGGCCCGCTGGAAGGCGACGACGTGGAAATCGGCCACGGGAAGCCGGACGGTCGGCTCATCACGCTCGGCTCCGGCGAGGTGACGGACCGCGACGCCGAGGGAACGGTGGAGCTCCGGCGCGGCATGACCGGCGGCGGTACCTACGACGCCCTCGGCGTCGACCGCGAGTCCGGGGACGTGGCGGTCACGAAGTTCCGCGAGGGGCGCTGGTGGTACCCGACGGTGTATCGCGACGCCGACGGCGGTGTCAAGGGGACCTACGTCAACATCTGCACGCCCGTCGAGTGCTTCCCCGACCAGATTCGGTACGTCGACCTCCACGTGGACGTGGTGAAACACGCCGACGGGACGGTCGAGCGGGTCGACGACGACGAACTCGACGAGGCCGTCGAGGCCGGCCACATCTCCGAGGAACTGGCCGAGAAGGCGCGGTCGGTGGCGTCGAGTCTGGAGTCGGCGCTGTCGGGGTAGGCGTCGCAACTCCGGAAGACGGTCAGTCGTCGTTGCCGGGGAGGACTCAGACGTCGTGGTGGCGGGAGTCGTCGAAAATACGTACTGAGAACCGCGGAACAGGGTGCGAGTGTTGGAGGGAACCGTACGGCTACGACCGGAGGGAGTAGCCGCCTTTTTTGGTCCAGATTTTTTGGCGGGGTTCGAGGCAACGAAGTTGCCGAGGACCCCGTGAAAAAAGGTGGGTTAGAAGTGACCCGGCCCCTCGTCGCCGTACTGCAGTTCGCCGCCGCGGCCGCCCTCGACGGTGCTGCTGCCGTGGTCGCCGGAACTGGGGACCTTGACCTGCACGTCGGTAATCTCGTCGAACGTCATGATGAGGTCCGACTGGATGTTCTGGGCGGTGATGTTCGAGATGCCGCACCCGGCGCACGCGCCCCCGAGTTCGACGACGACTTCCCCCGATTCCGCATCGGCCTTGCGCACGACGCTGTTGCCGCCGTGCATCTGGATGATGGGCATCTGGCCGACCATCCACGTCTCGACGCGCTCTTTGAGGCTCTCCGACTCGTCGCTCATACCCCGACGCTTCGAGCCCCACGGATTAGAATGAAACGGTTCTCCCAACGCGCCGGCCGGCGAGAGAAAGGCTGTCTCGGTCGTTCGTGATAGATTCGGCGGGGGAACCACGGAAGCCAGTGAATCGGCGCATCGGGCGTCGGAGCCGGTCGCCCGCGGTCGCGCCGCCCTCAGTCGCGCCGCCGGTGACGACGGGCCAGCCAGCCGGCGACGCCGAGGGCCGCCGCGCCGACACCGAGTCCGAACCCCGGCGCGTCGGTCGTCGATGTCGATTCCGACGACTCGCCTCCGGCTTCGGGCGCAGTCGTCTCGGTCGGCGTCGGCGTCGGCGTGTTGACGAGCGATTCGGTGGTCGTCTCGGGACCGAGCGTCGGCGGGTCGCGCTGGTCGCCGGCGTGGTCGGGGAACGTGTAGAGCGCGGGCGACGCGTCGCCGACGCCCCAACTCGACGCGACGAACACGCCCTCGTCGGCGAAGGGGTAGGCGTACCGCGCGGTCCAGAAGCTCGCGCGCTCGGGGTCGCGCCACCACGCGAGTTCGACGGGGTCGGTCGGGTCCGACACGTCGTGGCGTTTGACGCCGCCGCGGTACCACGAGGTGTAGAGCCGGTCGTCGCGGAAGTCGAAGTTGTGCGCCGTGGTCCAGACGCCGCCGACCGTCGGGTCCGGACTGGCCGGCGGCTCGATAGTCGAGAGCCGTTCCGGGGTCGCGGGGTCCGACACGTCCCAGAGTTCGACGCCGCTCGGCCCGCCGACGAGGTCGGTCGTCCCGTCGTCGCGTTCGACTTCGACGGCCCACGACTCAATGCCGACGCCGAGGAGGTCGCCGGAGTCGTCGGTGGCGACGTAGTGGTGGTTGCCGGGCGGCGTCCGCCCCTCGCGGCGGCGGTCGCGGGCACCCAACCCCGACAGCTCCTCGGGGTCGCCGGGCGAGACCGACCCGAGGACCGACGGCGACGCGGGGTCCGAGAGGTCGACGAGCCACGTCCCGGCGTCCCAGAGGGCGACGTGCGCGACGCCCTCGCGGACCCACACGTCGTGGACGGACCGGACCGAGGCGGGTACGTCGGCCCAGCGGTCGTCCGCGGAGACGACCGACCAGCGGCCGAGTTCGTCGCCGGTGTCGGTGTCGAGAACGACCAGCGGGTTCCGGTCGCCGTCGTTGGCGGTGAGGTACGCCCGCCCGTCGGCGGCGAAGCAGTTGTGAATGGGGAACTCCGTCTCGTGGAACGCGATTTCCTCGGGGGTCGCGGGGTCGGACACGTCGACGACGAGGACGCCCGCCGGCGCGCCCGGAATCGGGTTGGCCGGGCCGACGACGAGGAGCGTGTCCCCGTCGAGCTTCACGTCGTAGATGCCGCGGAAGGGACCGTCCTCGCGGTCGGAAAGCGGGTCGCGGCGCTCGGCGAGGAGTTCGGGGTGGTCGGGCGCGGCGATGTCGACGACAGCGTAGCCGCTGGTCGCGGCGACGAAGACGGTCTGGCCGTCGGCGGAGACCACGGCCTCTTTCGCGCCGTCGATATCGATGCGACCCAGCGGCTCGAAGGGACCGGGATGGGCGGTGATGGGGCGGGAACCGGCGACGGAGACGGTCGTGGCGGCGACCGCGCTCACGCCGATGGAGCGGAGGAACTGGCGGCGGTCCACGGTGAGTCTGAGAGTGCCGAGGAGAAAAATCGGACGGAGGTCCTTGGGTAGCGGGAAGGCCTGGGGACCGGGGGAAAGCGGGGACCGCTCAGTCTGCACTGGGTTGCGTGAGAACTGAAGCGACGCCGATGGGGATGGGTGGGTGGGTGGGTGTGGATACCCCCTCGGCGTCGGTCGGTCGACGATGGTGGTGGGGGTTGTCGACCAGTCCCGTTCTAGGCTTCCGGTGGAACGCCCGTGCACCGTTCGGTTCGACGAGAACGGGAACGCGCCGACCGGCGCGCCGAGCGACTCGGCGTCGTCGGGTGCACACCATCGCGTTTCTCGACCGGGGTTATAACATTGCGCCACCGAGTATCAATCGAGATAACTCGGGGTGGGAAACTAAGCACCGCGTTACAGTCGAGACCTGTCACCGGTGCCACCTGCGCCGAAACCCGCGAATCCTCGCGGCCTCACAGCCGCGAGCGGTCGCCAGTTCCGCCGGTCATCGCGCTCGCCAACGCCCCCTCGACCACGACCTCGTCGCCGAGCGTCGTCAGCTGAATCTCGGGGATGTTCGACATGACCATCTCGCTCATCTGCTCGCGGATGGGCTCTAACACGAGGTCCGGATTGTTGAGCGCGACCGCGCCGCCGACGTAGATGATGAGCGGCGCGTACGCGTGGACGATGTTGGCGACGCCCATCGCGTTCCAGTGGCCCAGTTGGTTGATGATGTGGTCGGCGAACTCGTCCTCGCCGGCGTGTTCGAACACGTCGACCGCGGAGAAATCGGGGTCCGACACGGGAAGTTCGGTGTCGACCGGGTCCTCCTCGTGGAGTTCGCGGGCGTACTTCGGGATGTTGTTCCCCGAGCAGTAGCCCTCCCAGTGACCGTTGTGTCCGCACCCGCACGTCATGAAGCCGTTCGGGTCGAGCGTCAGGTGACCGACCTCGCCGGCGTTTCCGTCCCACCCGGCGAGGACGTGCCCATCGACGCAGACGCCCGCGCCGATACCCGAGGAGATAGTGAGATACACCATGTCGTCGGGGTTGCGGTCGGAGTGGAACCGCTCGCCGATGACCCCGGCGTTCGTGTCGTTGTGCAGGTACACCTCGTCCGTCTCCAAGAGCACCGAGAGGGGACCGGTCAGCGGGATGCGGTCGATGGTGTCCGGTAGGTTCGCCGGGTTCTCGACCGCGCCCTCGGCCAGGTCGAGCGGGCCGATAGCACCGATGCCGGCCGCGACCGCGTCGCTCGGGTCGATACCCGCCTCGGCACACGCCTCGCGGACGACGCCGAGGACCGCCTCGGTGATCGCGATTCCGGTCGGGCCGCGCGGAGTGTTGTCACGGGCCTCTCCGAGGATAGTTCCATCGTCGTCGCCCACCACGGAACGGACGTTCGTCGCCCCCAGGTCGACGCCCACGTAGTACGCCATCGTTCCCATAGCGATGCGCCCTCCACTTAACTAAGCGGGATTCTCGGTAGATTTACTCGCCGCGATGTAAGTCGGCGGCCACCGCCTACGCGGAGTTGTTGGTCGGGAGTTTGGGGATGAGCCACGAGAGGAACGACTCCATGCTGCGCGACTGCATCCAGACGGTTCCCGGGCCGGTGAACGTACAGACGAGCCCCTCGCCGCTGAACAGCGTGGACTTCAGGCCGCCGACGCGCTCGACCGAGAAGCTCGTCGTCTCGTCGAAGGCGACGATGTGGCCGGTATCGACCGTGTAACGCTCGCCCTCGCCGAGTTCGACCTCGTGGATGGCCCCGTAGCTCGACAGGAAACTGTCGCCGGTGCCGGTCAGTTTGAGCAGGAACAGCCCCTCGCTCCCGAAGAAAGTCTTCGCGCCGCCGAAGGAGGTGTCGAGGTCGAGCGCGGGGTCCGAGGCGATGTACGACCCGGACTGCACGTAGAGCGTCTCGTCTTCGAGGCGGTGGTGGACGATGTCGCCCGGAAGCGGGGGCGCAAAGGATACCTCGCCCGCCTGCCGCGCGCTGAACGTGTTCTGGAAGAACGACTCGCCGCCGAGGACGCTCCGTTTGAGCGACCCGAAGAGGCCGCCTTTCGCGTTCGTCTCGATGTCGATGCCGTCGGAGTAGCTGACCATCGCGCCGGCCTCCGACCGGAGCGACTCGCCCTCGTCGAGCGAGACGGTGAGGAGGGCGAACGACGGGCGGTAATCGATGGAGTGGTCCATGCGGGAGCTGACGGCGCGCTAAGATATGTAGTTGCCTGCGAAACCGGTCGTTCCGGCGACCGTGCCGCCGCGAGTCGTCACTTGGTGTCCGCGCGGACGAACGTCACGGGACACGGCGATTCGAGCATGACCTCCTGTGCGACGCTGCCGAAGACGGCCTTGCCGGTCGGCGAGCGCTTTCGACCGCCGACGACGAGGCGGTCGGCGTCGACCTCGCCCGCGAGTTCGACGAGCTTCTCGCCGTGGCGGCCGACTCGGCCGTGGACGACGTAGTCGATGTCCGCGTCGTCGAAGCGCCGCGTGAGCTCTCGGACGATGGCGTGTCGTCGGGCCACGTCGTCCGCAGAGACCTCCTCGGCCGTGATGTCGAAATCGAGGTTGTCGAGCGCCTCGTCGTACTCGTCTCTCGTGAAAACGTGTCCGATGACGACCGTCGCGCCGGTCGGTCCGGCCACGTCGATTGTCTCCTCGGCGAGTCTGTCGATTCGATCGGCGTCGCCCGCGCCGACCGCGAGCAAGATAGTTTCGATAGCCATACCAGCCCGTTCGCCCCGACGTCACTTAATCGTGCCGGGGATTTTTACTCAGAATCGAAATAAAAATTCGTGTTCGGCGGTTTCGCAGTCGCTGACAGCGGGAGTGTCACGCGGTAGCAATATGTACGTTTCGCTGGCGGCACCACCGCTCGGCGGGTGAGTGTGCGAGAAAAACCAGACCGCGTCGGACGGCTCAGACGTCGGGCGCGTCGTCTTCGACCGCGCGCTTCATCGAGTCGCGGCGGGACTTCGCGTCGCGGCCCGTCGCCTCGAGGAGGAAGTCGTTCTTCGCGCTGACGGCCTCGCCCGCGGCTTCGAGGTCTTCGGGAGCGAGGTCGGCCGGGTCGGCCTCCTCGAAGTTGACCGCGAGCTTGTCCTTTTTGCCGCAGTACTTGACCGCACCGGCGACGATGCGGGTGAACACGGGGTTCTTGGGCTCGCCGACGACGTAGAGGTCGCTTCCTTTGAACTCCTCGGTGTCCGTGATGGGGCCGAAGTAGTCTTCGACCGTCGCTTTCATGTCCGGAATTCGCTCTTCGAGCGTCTCCCCACGACGCATCTTGTACTCCTTCATGGACGCCTTTTCGACAGGGGATGGTTTACCTGTTTCGCGACTCTGCGACGCCTGCGAGGGCGTGCCGCGGTCAGGATTCCCGCTCGGCGATGTAGCCCTTTTTACACTCGGGGCAGATGTCGCCGGCCCGCATCGACGACGAGGACGCGCCGCGGGCGTGACCGCAGTTCGGACAGTAGTACTCGACGGCGTCGTCGGGGGCCTCGTTTCCGACGTTCGACTCGTCGGCGCGGACGAAGTCGTCTTCCTCCGCCTCGACGTACTGACCGTTCGACTGCTGGCTCGGCGAGCTGTTGCCCTCCGGGGCCAGTCCGCCGCCGAACGAGACCGAGACGGGCTCGCCGTCGTCGGGCTGAGCGTTCCATCCCTCGTCGTCGCCCGGCGCGTCGGGCCACGCCCCGCGTTCGCGGGTCTGTGCCTGTTCGGGCTCCGCTTCGGCGTCGGCTCCGACGCCCGCCTCGGCGTCCGCGTCGATGAACTCCGCGTCGTCGCCGTCGGCCGGCGGCGTCGGGTCGTCGGTCTCGACCTCGTCGACCTCGTCGGGCCACTGCGTCCGGTCGCGGGTGGCCGACTGCTCCTCGTCGTCGTCGAGGATGATGCCGTCGTCGGTCACCGGTGGGGCGTCGACGCTCCCGGCGTCGTCAGCCGCGTCCGGCCCGTCTGCGGGCTGGGCGTCGGCGGCGTTCGCGGTCTCGGCCGGCTGTTGCGCCGCGGGGTCCGCGCCGGCGTCGGCGTCCGCAGCGGCGTCGTCGACCTCGGCCTGCGTCTCCGCGTCCGGAGCCGTCTCGATGGCGGCGTCCTCGCTGTCGGAGACGCCGGGCTGCGGGTTCGCCGGTTCGAACCCCGCGGCCGCGGTCTCGACTTCGCCCTCCGTCATCCCGACCTCCTCGGGCGTTCGGATGGCCGTGACCTCCTTGTTCTCGCTCATGACCTGTTCGTGTCCGCACCGCGAACAGACCTGTATCTCCCGAATCGAGACGACCACCTCGTCGCCGCGTTCCTCTCGCTCCCGTTCCGTCTCGGGGTCTCCGTAGGAGTGCCCGAGAAGACGGCAAGTAAGTCCCATTACGCGAGGATTCCGGGGTTCGGAAACAAAAAGGTACCCCCTGCCTGTCGGACGTCCGTCAGACGGGCGGTACAAGTAAACAGGAGGCGAACGATGTACCCGCTATGAGAGCGAGGCGGGAGTTCCGGAACCGCCGCGACATCGAGGTCGCGGTGCTCGACGCGCTCGTCGACCGCCACGACGAGGGGATGACGGTGTTCGAACTCCGTGCCGCCGTGGACGCCGACATCGACACCATCGAAGAGGCGCTGTCGGCGCTGAAAGACGAGGGCCTCATCGTGGTCGAGGAGGCCGACACGGGGGTGCTCATCCACGCCGACGAGCGCGTCGTTCCGGACCCGAGCGAAGCCGTCGAAGAGGACGCGTCGTTGTTCGAGAGACTCCGCGAGCGGTTCGGGCTCTGAGCGAGCCAGCGCGGAGAACGGACTCGTTTTGACTGTCCGGTCCGCCCGCGGCCGTCGCCGGCGGACCGCCGACCGAAAGCCGGGCGAGTCGTCCGGGAGTGGGAGGGTTTTACGCGCCGAAGGCGAAACGGGGGGTAATGACACTCGTCGCCGACATCCACGAGGCACACGGTGCGACGTTCGAGACGCGCGGCGGAATCGAGGTCGTGAGCCACTACGGCCGCCCCGAGCGGACCCACCGCGCCGTCAGAAACGGCGTCGGCGTCATCGAACACGGCTACGGCGTCGTCGTCGTCGAGGGCGAAGACCGGGTCGATTACGTCGACAACGCGGTGACCAACACCGTCCCGGACGAGGACGGCGAGGGCGTCTACGCCCTACTTTTAGACCCCGACGGCCGCATCGAGACGGAGATGTACGTCTACAACGCGGGCGAGCGACTGCTGATTTTCACCCCGCGGGACCGCGCCGAACCGCTCGTCGAAGAGTGGCGCTCGAAGACGTTCCTCCAGCGCGTCAAACTCCGCGACGCGTCCGACGAGTTCGGCGTCTTCGGCGTCCACGGCCCGCAGTCCACCGAGAAGGTGGCGAGCATCCTCTCGGGGGCGGGCGCGCCCGAACCGGAGCTCTCCTTCGTCCGCGGCTCTATCGGCGGCGAACTCGGCGTCACGGTCGTCGCCTCCGACAACCCGACCGGTGAGGAGGGCTACGACGTCATCTGCCGCGCGAAGGACGCCGAAGACGTGCTCGACGCGCTGCTGTTCTACGGCAACCCCTCGGTCCCCGTCGGCTACCAGACGTGGGACAGCCTCACCGCCGAGGCCGGCACGCCGCTCTTCGAGTCGGAACTCCGCGGCAACCTCCCGAACGTCGTCGGCGTCCGCAACGCGCTCGACTTCGACAAGGGCTGTTTCGTCGGCCAAGAGGTCGTCTCGAAGGTCGAAAACCGCGGGCGGCCCTCGCGCCGACTCGTCGGCTTCCGCGCCGACGACCTCCCCGACGCGGGCGCCGAGGTCTCCGCGGACGGCGACCCGGTCGGGACCGTCACCCGCGCCGTCGAGAGCCCGATGCTCGAATCACCCATCGGCTTCGCGCTCGTGGACTACGGCCTCGACGCCGACGACCTCGAAGTCGCGGTCGGTGACGACCGCGTCGGCGCGACCCGCGAGTCGCTCCCGTTCGTCGAGGGGAGCGCGGTGTCGGCGCGGCTCCCGACGTATCCGGGCGAGAAATAGGAGCGGAGCGTTTCGGCGCTCCCGGCCCTTTCAGAGCAGTTTCTTCAGGTGTTCGCGCGAGAAGAACGAGCTCGGCTTGTCCATGTGGACGCCGATTTCCCCCGACAGCGACCGGAGACCGACCCGCTGGAGCCACTCGGGGAAAGAGTAACACCGGCGCACGAGGTGGCCCAGCCGAATCTCCCGGGAGAGTTCGTCGCGCCACGTGTCCTCGTAGGCCGACAGCGTCTCGGGGTCGTCGGGGTCGATGGTCGCGGCGGCGATGTCGGCCGCGGTCATCCCGTAGAGGATGCCGCCGCCGGTGAACGGTTTGGTCTGGGCGGCCGCGTCCCCGACGAGGAACGCCCGACGAGTGGTCGTCCGGTCCGGCGGGCCGATGGGGATGGCACCCGAACAGAAGTGCTCCGTCTCCACGTCGTAGGTGTTCGTGAGCGCGTCGAACATTTCGTTGACCTCAGCGCCCGGCGGGGCCGCGAGGCCGTACTCGACGCCGGCGTCGCCGCGGGGGATGCGCCACGCGAAAAAGCGCGGGACCGTGAGGTGCACGTCGACGAAGTCGCCGTCGTCCGGGTCAGGGTCGAACGCGAGGACGCCGTGGAGCGTCTCCGACGGTTCGGGGAGGTCGAGCGCTCGGCGGACCCGCGAGGTCGGGCCGTCGCACCCGGCGACCATCTTCGCCTCGAACCGGACGGTACCGGCCTCACCGGCCACGCTCACGGTCAGTCGGACCCGGTCGTCGAGTTCCTCGACGGCGGTGACGGTGTGGCCCTCGCGCACGTCAGCGCCGGCGTCGCGGGCGCAGTCGGCGAGGGTGCGGTCGAGTTCGACGCGGTCGATGACGTTCGAGACCTCGCTTTGCTTGTAGAACGGGTATGCCTTGGAGTTCGGGCCGCCGACGCGGAAGTTCGCCCCGTAGATACGGTTCTGAAACAGGCGGTCGCGCGCCTCGTCGGGGACGTACTCCCAGATGTCGGTGCTGACGTGCCCGGAGCACGCGAGGGGCGTCCCGACCTCGCCTTTCTCCAGCGCGAGCACGTCGTAGCCCGCGTCGGCCGCGCGGCGGGCGAACCGCGCGCCGGCGGGACCGACGCCGACGACGGCGAAATCGTACATGCTTGGCCGTTGCCGCGCCGACCCATGAATCTTCTCGCTTCGGACGAGGGGACGTCTCGGAGGAAAAACCGCCCGGCTACTCGACGACCGCCAGCCCCGCCGCAGTCCGTCGTGTCCCGTCCCACGGGACCTCGATTCGGTCCCACGAGTCGCCGAAGTCGGTCGTCCGGTAGAGGCCGCGGTCGTTCGCGGCGTAGCACTCGCCGCCGGACAGACCGGCGGCAAGAATCCCTCGCGTCGCGCCCGGCCCGGTCGGCAGTCCGGTCTCGTCGAGGCGTTCCCACGACTCACCACCGCCCTCCGACGAGTCCGCCCGGCGGTAGAGGTACGCCGCCGCCGACTCGACCCGGTGGGCGCGCATCGGCCCGGAGGCGGCCGTCAGAAGCACCGAGTCCGGGTCCGCGGGGTCGACGACGACGCTCCAGCAGTAGCCGTGGCCCAGCCCCGCGGTCGGCGTCGTCCACGTCTCGCCCGCGTCGTCGGTCTCGGCGTAGCCGTCGCCCGCGGCGACCCAGACGCGACCCGGTCGGTCGGGGTGCGTCGCCATCGAGTGCGTGTCTCGCTTGCTCGACGGCACGCGGTCTTGCCACGTCTCCCCGCCGTCGAGCGAGCGGACGAGCGCCCCGGCTTCGACCGCGACGAACAGCCGGTCGGGGTCGGTCGGGTCCGGTTCTATCCAGCGGACGTGGTGGGTGTGCGGGCGGGGCGGAAACGCCCACGACGACGCCGAATCGAGGTCCGAAAGCGACGCGAGTTCGGCCCACGTGTCGCCGCCGTCGGGAGAACGGAAGACTGCCGAGGGCTCGGTACCGGCGTAGACCACGTCCGGGTCGGCCGGCGAGACGGCGAGGCTCGTCACCGACTCGGGGAGCGCGTCGGTGCCGACCGCGTGCCACGACGCCCCGCCGTCGGTCGTTCGGAAGACGCCGGCGTCGAAGGTCCCGCAGAACGCCCGGTCCGGCGCGCGCGGGTCGGCCGCGACGCACTCGATGCGGTGGTCGGCGAGTCTCCGACGGGCGGTCGAGTCGTCGGGCGACCCCGAGACCGAGAGGACCGCGCCGTTCGCGGCGGCGTAGAGGTGCATGGGGGACAGAGGGGCTCGACGGTGAAAAAGCGGGCGCGGGGCGTGGCTCGCGCCGGTCGCGCGGGCCGCGGGTGACCGAGAGCAGAACGACGATTACGACAGGTCGCGACGCTCGAACACCTCGGCCGCGAGGACGACGAGGACGCACGTCACGGCGACGAGCACGGCGATGCCACCCCAGTCCACGTCGCCGGCGACGAGGAGTTCGCCGGGGTCGAGGTAGCGCGTGAGCGACAGGGCTCCGAGGAACTCGTAGTCGGTGTCGACGGTCAGGGAGTCGAGGAGGAACGTCCCGAAGACGACGCCGATGGCCGCACCCTGCGCCCGGCGGACGCGCCCGAAGAACGCCGACGCGAGGAGGCCGACCGCGACGCAGGCGACGAGGTAGAGGCCGCCGACGGCGTGGACCGCGAGGAGGCGAGTGAGGTGAATCTCCTCGTCGATGAGGCCCGCGCCGACGACGACGGCCGCGAGGAGTGCGAGGTCGACGACGGCGACCGCCGGGAGCATCGCGAGGAACTTACCGACGACGAACCGGGTGCGCGAGACGGGCCGGACGAGGACGAGTTCGACCGACTGTCGGTCGACCTCGCCGGCGACGAGCGACCCCGCGGCGTAGGCGAAGTAACTCCCGACGATGAGGAGCCAGACGAGTTGGTAGAGTTCGACCACGAGGTAGCCTTCGAGCGACGAGAAGTCGGTGACGCTCCCGACGAAGGCCGCCTGAAACTCCTCGGGGTACGACTCCAGCAGTTCGGCGAAGTCGATGTCGGACTCGCCGAACGACGGGAAGACGGCGATGGTGAGCCCCGCGGTCGCTACGAGGAGCACGCAGACGATGACGAGCCCGCGCCGTCGCCGGGCGAATTCGAAGGACGCGATGTCGAGTTCACGCATTCGCGGACTCCTCGGCGTCGGCGGGCGACGGGTCCTCGGCGTCGCCCCCGTCGTCGGTGGCGGCGCTGTCGCCGACGTCAACGCCGTCTTCTCCGCCGTCACCCTCGTCGTAGAAGTGCATGAACACGTCCTCGATGGCCGTCTCGCGGACTTCGAGGTCGTCGATTCGGTAGCCGTCGAGGGCGTCCACGAGCGCGTCGTAGTTGCCCGAGGTGACGAGTCGGAGGGAGCCGTCGGGCTCGATGCGGGCGTCGATGGTCTCCGGAAAGTCGAAGTCGGCGAGGTCGATGGAGTCGGGCGACTGGACCGTGACGACCTTCCCGCTCCGGGCGAGCAGGTCGTCGATGTCCTCGACGGCGACGAGCCGACCGTTTCGGATGATGGCGACGCGGTCGCAGACCTCGCGGACCTCCCCGAGGATGTGCGTCGACAAGAACACCGTCCCCCCGCGGGCGCGCTCCTCGCGGAGGAACTCGTAGAACTCCTGTTGGACGAGCGGGTCCAACCCCGAGGTCGGCTCGTCCATCACGACCACCCGCGGGTCGTGCATGAACGCCTGCACGATGGCGAGTTTCTGCCGGTTGCCGCGGGAGTAGGCCCGGACCGGCCGGTCGAGCGGCACCGGAAAGCGGTCGAGGAGTTCGTCGCGGCGGGCGTCGCCGGAGAGTCCGGCGAAGTAGTCGAGGGTCTTGCGGCCGGTCACGTCGTCGTAGAACCGCGGGTCGCCGGGGATGTGGCCGACGCGCGAGAGCACGTCGAGGAAGGCCGCGCGGTCGTCCACCGGAAACCCGAGGATGCTCGCCGTACCGTCGGTCGGTTTGAGCAGGCCGAGAAGCAGGCGAATCGTCGTTGACTTCCCCGCGCCGTTGGGGCCGAGGAAGCCGAACAGCTCGCCCTCCGAGACGGAAATCGAGAGCTCCTCGACCCCGCGAACGTCCCCGTAGAACTTGGTGAGGCCGTCGATGTCGATGGCGGGGACGGACATACCCACACGTAGGCGCGCTCCGGACGTATCCCTTGCGTGACGTTACCACCGATTGAGAGCCGAGCGTGTTGTTAAGCTTACATGCCGCGTATCTAGCGCGACTGAAGCGGGCTCGCCCGCCGGTCCCTTCACCATGACTCGTCGTACCCGGCGGGCGAGCGCGGCGCTCCTCGCCACGCTACTGGTCCTGTCCGCCCTCGCCGGCGCAACCGGGAGCGCCGCGGCCGCCAGCCGAGTGACCGGAAGTCCCGACCTCTCGATTATCGCGCCGGAGAACCGACTCGTCGCCGGTACCGAGGCCGCGGTCGAGGTGTTCGTCGTCAACAGCGGGACGGTCACCAACGACGGCCCCGAGGAGTACGAGGCGCTCGTCCAGACGGCCCGCGCGCTGACCATCCGCGGCGAGTCGAACGGCCCCATCACCGTCGTCAGCGGTGAGATTCCCGTCGGGACCGTCCCCGAGGGCGTCTCCGGGCCGGCGTCGCTCCGCCTCCGCGTCGCCGAGGGCGCGCGGCCCGGTACCTACGAACTCCCCGTCACGTTCACCTACGACTACACCGCCTCGGTGTACGTGGACGGCGAGACGGTCCGGACGACCCACCGGAGTCGGACCATCAAGCGGGACCTCGAAGTGGTCGTCGAGCGCAGACCCGCGTTCGCGGTCCGGACGGTCGACGCCGCCCTCGCGGTCGGTGACAGCGGGACCGTCGCGGTCGACATCGAGAACGTCGGGCCCGTCGGGGCCGCGGACGCGACGGTGACGGTCACCTCGACCGACCCGGAGATAACGTTCGGAAGCGGCGTCGCCTCCGCGGAGACGTTCGTCGGCGAGTGGGAGGAAGGCGCGACAGAGCGCGTGAGCTTCCGCGCCCGCGTCGCCGACGACGCCATCGTCCGCAACTACTCGGTGGACCTGACCGTGACCTACCGCGACGAGGACGGCCAAACGCGGACTTCGCGGTCGTTCGTCGCCGGGGTGCGCCCGACCCGCGGGGCCGACTTCGAACTCGCGGACGTGGACGCCGCGGTCGCCGTCGGCGACACCGGCACGCTGACGCTCGAACTCGTGAACGTCGGCGACGCGACCGCCTCGGCGACGACCGTCGGCGTGGCGTCCGCCGACTCCGAAGTGACGTTCGGGGCCGGCGCGCCCGCCGCGGAGGCCTACGTCGGCGCGTGGGAACCCGGCGAGACGAGGCGCGTGAGCTTCCGCGCCCGCGTCGCCGACGACGCGCTCGACCGGCCCTACTCGCTCGACGTGGCCGTCTCGTTCCGCAACCCCGGCGGCGACCGGAAGGTCCAGTCACTGGTCGCCGGTCTCGACCCCGGAGCCGGCCCGGCGTTCGCCGTGACGGTCGAAGAGAGCACGCTCAGAGTCGGCGGTGTCGGCCGCGTCGTCGGCACCGTCGAGAACGTCGGCGAGGGCGAGGCCCGAGACGTGGTGCTCCGCCTCGAATCCGACGACCCGGCGCTGACGCCGACGGACCTCGACGTGACCGTCGGCACGCTCGCGCCCGGCGAGGTCGCCGAGTTCGAGTACGCCATCGGCCTCGCCGCGGGCACGACGCCGGGGACGCGTCGACTCCCATTCGTCGTCGAGTACCGGCCGCCGGGCGACGAACTGCGCGCGGCCGACCGGACCGACGTGCTCGCGGCGGTGAGCACCGGCGACCCCGCCGTCGCGGTCGAACCGCGGAACGCGACGTTCGAGGTGGATTCGACCGGCCGGCTCGTCCTCGCGGTGACGAACACCGAGGCGACGCCGCAGACCGACGTGACGGTCAGGCTCGTCGCCGAGGAGCCGCTTTCGAGCGAGGACGCCGTCGCGTTCGTCCCGCGACTCGACGCCGGCGAGACGCGCCTCGTCGTCTTCGACCTCGAAGTGAGCGGCGACGCCGTCCCGAAGACGCAGGTCGTCGGCGTCGACGTGAGCTACGAGGACGACGCCGGCAGACAGCTCTCGACGGGCACCCAGCGGGTCGCCGTCGAGGTGGTCGAACCGGCGACGACGTTCCCCTTCTTCCCGGCGCTCGTCGTGGTCCTCGCGCTCGCGGGCGTCGGCTACTGGTGGTATCAGCGTCGCTGAGAGCACCGTCGGCGCTGAAGAAAAGTCGGCGCGCGTTCAGTCGTCGTTCGCCACTTTCGCGGGGTTGCGGCGGTCCGAGCGCGGCCCCTCCTCGTCCACGTCGGGGAGGTAGTCGCGGAGGTACCGACCCGTGTGGGAGTCGGGGTTCTCGGCGACCTCCTCGGGGGTGCCGCTGGCGACGACCGTGCCGCCGCCCGCGCCGCCCTCGGGGCCGAGGTCGACGATGTGGTCGGCGTTCTTCACGAGGTCGAGTTCGTGTTCGACCACGAGGACGGTGTTGCCGTTGTCGACGAGGCGCTGGAGCACCTCGATGAGCTTCCGCTCGTCTTCCTTGTGGAGACCGGTCGTCGGCTCGTCGAGCAGGTAGAGCGTGTCGCCGGTCTGCTTCTTGCCGAGTTCCTCGGCGAGTTTGACGCGCTGTGCCTCGCCGCCGGAGAGCGTGGTCGACGGCTGGCCGAGTTGCATGTAGCCGAGGCCCACGTCGTGGAGCAGTTGGAGGCGGCGGCGAATCTGCGAGTTCGCCTCGAAAAAGTCGAGCGCCTCGTCGACCTCCATGTCGAGCACGTCGGCGATGGTCTTGTCCTTGTACGTCACGTCGAGCGTCTCGGCGTTGTAGCGCGCGCCGTTACACTCCTCGCAGGGCACGTACACGTCGGAGAGGAAGTTCATCTCGATTTTGACGTTGCCCTGTCCCTTGCAGGCCTCACAGCGGCCGCCCTTGACGTTGAAGGAGAACCGGCCCTTCTCGTAGCCGCGCTGTTTCGAGAGCTTCGTCTCGGCGAACAGTTCGCGGACGTAGTCGAAGACGCCGGTGTACGTCGCCGGGTTCGACCGCGGGGTGCGACCGATGGGCGACTGGTCGATGAGCCGGACGGTCTCGATTTCGTCGTAGCCCTCGATGGCGTCGTGCTCGCCGGGGTCGACGGAGGTGTTGTCGTTCATCCGCCGGGCGAGTCCCTTGTAGAGAATCTCGTGCATCAGGGTGGACTTACCCGACCCCGAGACGCCGGTGATGGCGGTGAACGTCCCGAGGGGAAGCGGCACGTCGAGGTCGTCGAGGTTGTGTTGGCGCGCGCCGCGGACGACGAGTTCGCCGTCGCCCTCGCGCCGCGCGTCGGGCACGTCGATGTCCTTGCGGCCCGAGAGGTAGTCGGCCGTGATGGAGTCGTCGGCCGCGACGATATCGTCGAAATCGCCCTGCGCGACGACCTCGCCGCCGCGCTTGCCCGGGCCGGGCCCCATGTCGATGATTTCGTCGGCCCGGCGCATCGTCTCCTCGTCGTGTTCGACGACGATGAGCGTGTTACCGAGGTCGCGGAGGCCTTCGAGCGTGTTGAGCAGTTTGTCGTTGTCGCGCTGGTGGAGGCCGATAGACGGCTCGTCGAGGACGTAGAGAACGCCCACGAGGCCGGAGCCGACCTGCGTGGCGAGGCGGATACGCTGGGACTCGCCGCCCGAGAGCGTGGCGGCCTCGCGGTCCAAGGTGAGGTATTCGAGGCCGACCTCGGTCATGAAGCCGAGGCGGGCGCGAATCTCCTTGAGAATCTCCTGTGCGATGGTGCGGTCGCGCTCCGAGAGGTCGGCTTCGAGGCCCTCGAAGTGTTCGAGCGCGCCCGCGATGGTCATGCGGTTGACCTCGGGGAGCGTCGTGCCGCCGACGCGGACGTGGCGGGATTGCTCTTTGAGCCGCGAGCCGTCGCAGTCGGGGCAGGTCGTGACGGCCATGAACTCCTCGATGTGGTCCCGCGTCCGGTCGGAGTCGGTCTCGACGTGGCGGCGTTCGAGGTTGCCGACGACGCCCTCGAAGGGGTGTTCCTTGTGGCGCGTGCCGTTTTTCGTCGTCCACTCGAACACCACGTCCTCGGTGGTGCCGAACAGGAAGGCGTCCTGCACCTCGTCCGAAAGCTCCTCGAACGGGGTGTCCACGCTGACGCCGAAGTGGTCGGCGACGTTGTCGAGCTGGCGGCGGTAGTACGTCCGGTTGTAGCTCCACGGCTCGAAGACGTGCTTGAGCGGCTTCGACGGCTCGGTGACGACGAGGTCGGGGTCGACCTCCTTCGCCTTGCCGAGGCCCTCGCACTCCGGGCAGGCCCCGTGGGGGCTGTTGAACGAGAACGACCGCGTCTCGATTTCCGAAAAACGGAACGACGAGTTCGGGTTACCGAGTTCCTCGGAGAACTCGACGACGAGGCGGTCGTCGCCCTCGCCCGCGAGCGACCCGGTCGAACGGGTGTTGGAGGCGAAGGGGAGGTCCTCGGGCGGGTCGGGGACGATGAGTTTGAGGACGCCGCCGGCCTCGTCGAGCGCGGTCTCGACGGAGTCGGCGATGCGCGAGCGCGCCTCGGGCGCGACCTTCACGCGGTCGACGACCACGTCGATGGTGTGGTCGTAGTTCTTGTCGAGTTCGGGCGTCTCGAACGAGAGGTCGAACTCCTCGCCGTCGACCTCGACGCGGGCGTAGCCCTCGGAGACGAGGTCCGAAAACAGGTCCTTGAACTCGCCTTTCTGGTCGCGGACGACCGGCGCGACGACCTTCGCTCGGGTGCCCTCGGGGAGTTCGAGAATCTGGTCGACCATGTCCTGTGCGGACTGCTCGCCGACCTTCTCGCCCGTGATGGGGTCGTACTGGGTGCCGACGCGGGCGTACAGGAGGCGGAGGTAGTCGTGGAGTTCGGTGACGGTCCCGACGGTCGACCGGGGGTTGTTGGCCCCGTTCTTCTGGTCGATGGAGATGGCGGGCGAGAGGCCCTCGACGGCCTCGACTTTCGGCTTGTCCATCTGGCCGAGGAAGTTCCGCGCGTAGGCCGAAAGCGACTCGATGTACCGCCGCTGACCCTCCGCGTAGACGGTGTCGAACGCGAGGGAGGACTTGCCTGACCCCGACAGGCCGGTGACGACGGTAAACGTCTCGCGGGGGATGCGAACGTCGAGGTTCTTGAGGTTGTGCTCTTCGGCACCGCGAACCTCGATGTAGTCCTTGCTCATTCGGACGACTCTAGGAACGAGAGGACCGAATAGGCATCGGTTCGGGCCGTTCGAGCCGCATCGCTCGCGTCGGCGACTCGGGAGAAATCGGAGCGTGCGCGGTGTCGTCCGCCGGCGTCAGCCGTTGAGCTTCTGCCGCGAGATGGAGATGCCCGTCGGCGTGATGACGATTTGGTCGTCGCCCTTCTGGACGATGTCGCCGTCTACCTCGCGCGCGACCTGCCGGAGGTCGTCGATGATGTGTTCCATCGTGTTGTCGGAGGTCGTGTGGCGGGGGATGTCCGCGATGACCAGATTGCCGTCGTAGACGGCGTCTTTGATGGCGATAACGTCCTGCTGGCCGCCGATTTCGGCGATGTGAACCGAGAGGCCGGCGTCGCCGCGAGCGGTGTCGAAGTCGTCGAGGTCGAGTTCGACGTAGTCCTCGGTCGTTCGGGAACCACCACCACCGAGAATCTTACTCATGATACCCATAGGACGTAGAGAGGCCACAACGGGGTTAGTTCTTACGTCAGACGATTGTCTCTCTTCAGACATGTCTGAGCGCTGAGGCGGGACGAATCGACGGCAGTACGGCCACAGGAGGGTGGTGCCGCGGGAGGCGACGACGCCGGCGGACGTCCGACGCGCGCGCCGTCCGCGTCGTTTCGCCGGGTGTTTTTACCTCGCGGCGCGCGGGAGCAGACGAACACGATGACCTTCAGCATCTGCGTCCGCGAGTCGTACGTCGACGACGGCGGCGACGACCAGCACCGCTTCGGCGTCGCCGTGACGACCCGCCTGCCGGGCGTCGGGGCCCTCTGTCCGTTTGCAAGTGAACACGGCGCGGTCGCGACACAGGCGCTGACGAACGTCGAACTCGGGGAGAAGGGCATGGACTACCTCGAAGACGGCCTCGCCGTCGACGACGCCCTACAGGCGCTGTTGAACGCCGACGACGGCCGGTCGGAGCGACAGCTCCACGGCGTCGGCTCCGAGGGGACGTTCGCCTTCACCGGCGACGACTGTCTCGGCTGGGCGGGCCACCGCGAAGGCGACGACTACACCGTCGCTGGCAACCTGCTCACGGGCGCGGAAGTCGTCGAAGCCGCCGCCGACGCCTACGAGCGAAGCGTCGACGGCGACGAGCCGCTCGCGAAGCGACTCATCGACGCGCTCGGCGCGGGACACGCCGCGGGCGGCGACAAGCGCGACGACCTCGACGTCCAGAGCGCGGCCGTCGTCGTGACCACGACCGAGGACCGCGAGATGGAGCCGTACTACAACGACCTCCGGGTCGACGCGACGGAGACGCCGCTTCGCGACCTTCGGGAGACGTTTTCGATGGCGCGAGAGGGATACGAGGCGGCGCTGGAGAAGTACGCCGAAGAGTAGCCGACGTGGCCGAGAGCCGCGCGCGCCGGGGCAAAGAAACAGTCGGCTCAGACGGAGAACTCGAAGAGGTCGTCGCCGACGTGGTGGATTGACTCGACGACCTTGCCGGAGTCGCCGACGAGGTCCGCCCCGTCTTCGAGCGCGCGACCCACGGCGAGCACCTTGCCGTGGGTCTCCTCGGCGATGACGACGAGGTCGCCAGCCTCGATGGTGTCGTCCGCCTCGGTGATGCCGGGGCGCATCACGTCGGCCCCGCTGGAGACGAACGAGACCGCGCCCGCGTCGACCGTGACGACGTTCGTCGTCGGCGGGAGCTGGTTCGCGCCCTTGACCGTGAGAAACGGCTGGTCGTCGACGTACATGACCGCCGGCTCGCCGTCGACGAGGACGACCTCGTAGTCGGCGTCGGCGAACTCGACCGCCTCGAACGCGTCGCCGTCGAGGGCGACGCCGAGGGACGATTCGATGGAATCACACAGGGCGTCGATTTCGTCGCTTCGGAGGTGGTGGCGAGACTTGACCTTCATACCGGGTCGTGGACGCTCACGGCCGATAAATCGACCGCTCCGCATCGAGTGGTCGGCGACGACCCCGGCGGCCGGTCGAACGCGAGTCGACCCGAGCTAACCCAAAACCAACCCGAAGCAATCCGAAGCAACCCGAACCACGTCGGCGTCTGACGCGCGTCAGACTGTGACAGGATAAACTGCTAAGTACGATTGGGTCCACTCCAACGATATGTGGCGCTCCCGGACGAACCGGGACCGGAAACGTGTCGTGTGCATCGCATGCGGTGACGCGGTCCTCCGGTCGGCGGCGCGCGAGTACGACAAAGAGGGGAACCGCTGGGAACGGCACGGCAAGCGGTTCGAACACCTCTGTAAGTCCTGTTATCGAGGGCTCTGTCACCAGCCCCGCGGGGAGCTCGAAGGCCTCCTCATCGACATCGAAGAACACGGCATCACCAACGAGGAGTTCCTGCTTCGCTACTTCGACGCGGTCAAAGAGCGGTACGAATCCCCCGGCGAGCGCGGTCGCTGAGGTCGCTTTCCTTGGCCCGCCGCCGGGGCGCGCGCGAGCGTGCTCACGAGCGACGTCGTTTCCCTCTCGTCGCGGCTCGTGCCCGACACTCATTTCTCCCTGCCCCGTCTAGTCGGGGCTATGTCAGACGACGCGCAGGCGTACGCCGGGACCGCCGAAGGGCAAGGACCGGTGGAGATAGACGCCGAACTCGCGCGACACCTCCAGAACAAGCGCGAGGACCTGTTCGAGGAGTTCGAGATTCGAGACAAGTTCCCGCCGGAAGTCCTCTCGGAGGCGCGTGCGCGCACCGACGGCGTCCACGAGGAGATCGAAGACGAGCTCGAACACCGCAAGGACCTCCGAGACCTCACGACGTGGACGACAGACCCCGTCGACGCCCAGGACTTCGACGACGCCCTGAGCATCCGCGAGAACGAGGAGACGTACACGCTGTGGGTCCACATCGCCGACGTGACCCACTACGTCCACCCCGGTTCGGAGATGTGGGCCGAGGCCGTCAAGCGCGGGAACACCGTCTACCTCCCCGCCTACACCATCCACATGCTCCCGCCGGCGCTGGCCGAGACGGTCTGTTCTCTCGTCCCCGAAGAGGACCGCCTCGCCCACACCGTCGAGATGGAGATCAAGAAGGACACGCTCTCGTTCGAGTCTATCGACATCTACAAGTCCGTTATCCACTCCAACGAACGGCTCACCTACACGCAGTGTGAAAACCGGCTGGAAGACCCCGACCTCCCCCTCCACGACGAGAACGCGCTGGTCTTCGACCTCGCGGACCAACTCCACGAACAGCGCAAGGAAGACGGCTCGCTCGTTCTCAACCCGAGCCGCGACCGCGCCCACACCATCATCGAGGAGTGCATGCTGAAGGCGAACAAGGCCGTCACGCACGAACTCATGTGGAACCGCGGCGTCGAGGCGATGTACCGCGTCCACCCGCAGCCGACTCCCGACCAGTGGGACAAGGCGCTCCGCGAAATCACCGAACTCGACGGCGTGAGCATCAAGTCCACGTCGTGGGACGAGCCGCGGAAGGCCGTCAACGACGCCTTAGAGAGCGCGAACTCCCGCACGCTCAACAAGATTCAGCGCGCCGTGCTGAAGGTCATGCCCCGCGCGAAGTACATGAACGACCCCTTCGGCGGCCACTACGCGCTCAACTTCGACATCTACGGCCACTTCACCTCGCCCATCCGGCGGCTGTCGGACCTCATCAACCACTGGATCGTCCACGAAAACGACGTGCCCGAAGACCTCGTCGAGCTCTGCGACCGCGCCTCCGACCGTCAGAAGGACGCCGAGACGGCCGAGCGGCTCTACAAGCAGTTCCTCCAAGAAGTCGGCTTGGACCCCTACGCGGTCAACAACCGCGGCATCGTTACCGTCGACGACGACGGCGAGGTCATCGACGAAAACGGCCTCCCGCCGCGCGAATAACCGGGCGGACGACCCCGCCGCCCGCGGCCGGCGAGGCGAACGCGAGACCATAGGCTCAGTCAGCGATGTGCCGAAGCGACCGAAAGGCGCTCACCGCCGCCGGCTGCGTTACTCCTCTTGTTTGTGCGTGAACAGGAGCACGTCGCCGTCGTGCTGAGTCACACAGAGGTCGAGCATCATGCTCAGTTCGAGACTGTTGTAGTCGTTTTCGCAGACGACCAAGTCGTCGAACGGTTTCTCACAGGCCGGACAGGCGATAGAGACGGTGTTCTGGTAGGTGGTGACGCCGCCGCTCGACTCGTAGGGCGTGAGCGACGACCGGAGTTCGTCGAGTTCCTCGTCGTTCATGGACGTGTTGTGCGCGCGGCGTGCGTATAATTCTTCACGGTCGGACACCGGTCACGGTCGGACGCGACGCACGAGTGGTGGCTCATCTTCCTCCGGCGTCGTCCAACCCGCAGGCCCACCGGAAGTGCGGGTGGACCCACGACAGCCCCGCGGCGTTAGCCTCGACCCACGACGACGGGTCGCTCAACCGACGCGACAGCACCGCCGCGCGCTCCTCGTGAGTCCCCTCACGGTCGAACGGTATCAGTTCGAGCGTCCGCGACGCGGGGTTGAAAAAGACCGCCCGCTCGGTGTCCTCGTCGAGTCCGACCAGCCGCGAGCCGTTGGCGTCCTTCTGAAGGAGCGCCTGCGCCATCCGATGCTGGTGGACTCCGCGGCGCGTCTCGCGGAGCTTCGAGACGATGGCTCGAAAGAGGGCCGTCGGGTCCGACGGGGGTTCGCCTCGTCGTGTTTCCATACCGACGGCCTCGGAGCGAGACGATAAGAGGGTCCGCCATGAGCGGGGTGAAAGTGTAGGATTCGGCGGAAGTGAACGTTCGGTAGTCGATAGCTACGGAGAGTACCGCTTGAACAGCGGGACGAACGGTTTGAGGAGGACAAGTCCGACTCCGAGAAAGACGTACAGCGTCGTTTCATCCGGGAGCCCGAGCTGACGAATCCCCAGCGTAACCCCGAGTGCGATGAGAACGTAGGCCCAGAAGAGTGCGACGACCGGACCATACCCCTGTACCGACGCCGGTGTCTCGAACATTGGTCGCTTTTGACGCGTAGTTAGTGAAACTCTTGTGTCAGAGCGGACGGGGAGTCGGTTCGGGGGGTTCGGCCTCGTAGCTGTATTACGAGGGGTATCATGCCGGGATTCCCTCCCGAAAATCGCCCGACGTGAACGGGGTGGATTCGGAGTGAGTAGGAACTCTCGATGAAACCGGTGTTTTGTTCAGCCGCTGGCCGATGAACGTTACAGCGTGAGACCGCAAGAGAGGCGTCTTGCGGGCCTTAGAAACGTTGTGAAAACGTGGATGGACTCGCGGGGATTTGAACCCCGGGCCTCTTCCTTGCGAAGGAAGCGATCTGCCACTGATCTACGAGCCCTCATTCCCACGGAGTCGTGGGATACACTTATACCCTATGTTTTGTCCGCGGCCGGGCATGCGATAGCATCCCGTTCCGTCGGGTGATTCTACGGGCGTCTGCTCGCGTGTCGAACGGAAGTGAGATGACACGCGCCTTAGCGCTGAAAGTCAGCTCGGAGGCAGAGTCCTCCGGACGCGCGCCTCGACAGCCGCGAGTGTGACGGGCGGGCCGTCACGAACGGGCGGTCCGGAAGTCCGGACAGCGCCGTCGTTAGTCTTCGAGGACGATCTCGATGCTGACGTCGTTCGGAACCTGAACGCGCATCAGCTGGCGCAGAGCGCGTTCGTCAGCGTCGAGGTCGATGAGACGCTTGTGGACGCGCATCTCCCAGTGCTCCCACGTTGCCGTCCCCTCGCCGTCAGGCGATTTGCGGGCGGGGACTTCGAGCGTCTTCGTGGGCAGCGGGATCGGCCCGCTGAGGTTGACGCCCGTCTTGTTCGCGATCTCGCGGACGTCGTCGCAGATATCGTCGAGGTCTTCCGGACTCGTGCCGGCGAGCCGAACGCGTGCCTGTTGCATCGTTATCGCTCGTTGACTTCGAGCACTTTGCCGGCCGCGATGGTCTGACCCATGTCACGGACAGCGAAGCTGCCGAGCTCCGGAATCTCGGAGGACGGCTCGATGCTGAGCGGCTTCTGCGGACGGACGGTCACGATGGCGGCGTCGCCGGACTTGATGAAGTCCGGGTTCTCCTCAGCAACCTCGCCCGACGCGGGGTCGAGCTTCTGGTCGATCGACTCGATGGTACACGCGACCTGCGCCGTGTGGGCGTGGAAGACCGGCGTGTAGCCAGCGGTGATGACCGAGGGGTGCTGCATGACGACGACCTGCGCCTTGAACGTCTCGGCGACCTTCGGCGGGTCGTCAGCCGGGCCACAGACGTCGCCGCGGCGGATGTCGTCCTTGCCGACGCCACGAACGTTGAAACCAACGTTGTCGCCAGGTCCGGCCTGGTCGACTTCCTCGTGGTGCATCTCGACGGTCTTGACCTCGCCGCCGACGTCAGAGGGCTGGAAGCTCACGTTGTCGCCGGGGTTGAGGGTACCCGTCTCGATACGGCCGACCGGGACCGTACCGATGCCGGAGATGGTGTAGACGTCCTGGATGGGCAGGCGCAGCGGCGCGTCCGTCGGCGGCTGCGGTGCCGGCAGGTTGTTGAGCGCTTCGAGGAGGATGTCGCCGTCGTACCACGACGTGTTGTCGGAGCGCTCGGCGATGTTGTCGCCCTCGAAGGCCGAAATCGGGACGTAGGTCGCGTCGTCGGAGTTGAAGCGGACCTGCTTGAGGAGCTTGTTGACCTGCTCCTTGACGTCCTTGTACTTGTCTTCGCTGTAGTCGACGACGTCCATCTTGTTGACCGCGATGATGAGTTCGCCGATGCCCAGGGTGCGGGCGAGGAAGACGTGCTCGCGGGTCTGAGGCGCGACACCGTCGTCGGCGGCGACGACGAGGACCGCGTTGTCAGCCTGCGAGGCACCGGTGATCATGTTCTTGACGAAGTCGCGGTGGCCAGGACAGTCGACGATGGTGAAGTAGAACTCGTCCGTGTCGAACTCCTGGTGGGCGATGTCGATGGTGACACCGCGCTCGCGCTCTTCGGCGAGGTTGTCCATGACGTAGGCGAATTCGAATCCGCCCTTGCCCTTCTCCTCGGCTTCCTCTCGGTGCTGCTCGATGACGTGCTCCGGGACGGAGCCGGTCTCGAACAGGAGTCGGCCGACGAGCGTACTCTTACCGTGGTCGACGTGGCCGATGATGGCCAGATTCTGGTGGGGTTTGTCGCTCATTGGTGTGTTCACGCGCTAAGGCGCTCTGTGGGGAATGTTTTTGCTGAAACCCCTAAAACGATTTCGATACGCGCTACGAGCCGTCTAACCGCCGTACTGCGATTTGCGGAACCATACCACGGTCCCGGAAACGGCGTATCCGGTAGATACCGACAGTCGAAAGAAACAGGGATAGGGGCCGCCTGTGCCGCTATTCGAGGCGTGAAACGTCGGACAGGACGGCGGTCGCCGTTTCCGGACCGCCCGCCCCGCGGCCGCTGATATTCAGTTGGCCCGCGTGTTTGGTCTCCAACTGGACGATATTCTGCGTGCCCGTGACCGACAGCGCGGAGCCTTGCGGAATCAGCCGCGGGGCGACGCGGACCCCGTCGGCGGTCGCCTCGCCGATGAGGCGGACTGTCCGACCGTCCTCGGCGGCGAGGTCGAGCGCCGTCCCCGGAACGTTGCGGATGCCCTCGACCTCGGCGTCGTCGAGCGCGTACTCGGTCTCGCCGTCGGAGAGGACGTTCGCGAGGATGACGAACTTCAGCGCGGCGTCGATGCCGTCGACGTCGAACGTCGGGTCCGCCTCGGCGACGCCGAGGTCCTGGGCCTCCGCGAGCACGTGCTCGTAGTCGAGTCCCTCGGCGGCCATCCGCGAGAGGATGAAGTTCGCCGTCCCGTTCAGCACGCCGCGAGCGGCGGTCACGTGGGGCGCGCCGAGGTCCGAGATGGTCGAGAGGACGGGAATCGCGCCGCCGACGGCGGCCTCGAACTGGACGGTTCCCTCGCTTTCGGCTTCGAGCGCGCGCAGGTCGGCGTACCGTTCAGCCACGGGCCCTTTGTTCGCGAGCACGACGTGCCGGTCGTCGGCCAGCGCCCGCTCGACGTGCGAGAACCCGGGCTCGGCGTCGCCCAGCGTCGTCGGCGTCGCCTCCACCAACACGTCGTAGTCGGCGTCGAACACCGCACCGGGGTCCGCTTCCCCGACCACGCCGTCGCGTTCCTTGCGGTCGTGGACCGCGCTCGGGTCGAGTCCGGCGGGGTCGACCGCGGAGGAAGACGAGTCCGCGAACGCGACGACGTCGTGGCCGTAGTCGCCCGCGAGGTCGAGAACCGAGCCACCGACCGCGCCCGCACCGAGCACGGCGAGTCTGAGGCTCATTGGGACCCCTCCGCGAGCGGCTCGACGACGTGCAGTCCCTTCTCGGCGGCGAGGTCGCGAACGACCGACAGCGTCTCGTCGACGCGGCCGGAGCGGACCGCGAGCCGGAGTCGTGCGCTCGACGCCTCGTTAGTCCCCTCGCGGGCGGACAGCGACAGGTCCTGTAACGTCGCGTCCGCCGAGGACTCGATGCGGTGGAGCGTGTCCGAGAGGTCGGAATCGACGATGTCGCCGACGAGGATGACCATTACCTCCTCGCCGAAGTGCTCCGCGCCGGCGCGGATGACGTTGACGCCGGCGTCGCGGAGCGCCTCGACGATTCGCTCGAAGCGGTCGGGCGGGCACTCGAGGTCGACCTCCACGGGGATGTGCCCCCGAGGAGTCAGGCTCCCGCGCTCGTGGAAGATGGAAAGCAAGTTACCGCCGTTGTCGGAGATGGGCTTGAGCGCGGCCAAAAGCTGTCCGGGCTCGTCGACGAGTTCGAGCCGAATCGTGTGCGGTTTCGGCATCTCGCCGCTCCCGTCGGTCTCGGCGTCGCTCCCGCCGTCGAGGTCCTGTGCGCTCATCGCCCCACCCCCGTGGGCCGTCCCGACGCTGTTGTCCGCGACGCGCGGTTCGGTCGTGGTTTCGCGTCGTCGCGCCAGGAGTCGAGAGACGTACCCTTACGCATACGTATCCGTGATTCGGCCACGTGGTATAAGCCTTCGCAGCCGACACGGTTTGCCGACGTCGACAGCGTGCTGGCATGTGTCACGGGGAGGTCGACCGCGACAGAGCGCTCGGAGACGGTCTCGGCCACCGGAGGACGACGCGGGAAGGCCGTCGGGCGCGGCACGGCGGCGGGCCGACGGACCGGGGCCATCGCTGCCCGGGTGAAAAAACGAAAGAAGGCGCGAAGGCTCGCGCTTAGATGTAGTCGATAGCCTGCGAGAGCTCGAGCTTCATGCCCTTGCGCTCGCGGATCTCCATGATCTTCTCGCGCTGGAGGTTGTCCGAGAGCACGCGGAAGCCGGCGTTCTCCGTGTTCCAGGAGGCGCGACCTTCCGTGGCCGAACGGATGTCCGACGAGAAGCCGATCATCTCTTCGACGGGCGCGATGCCCTCGATGACCATGAGGTCACCTTCCTGGTACATGTCGTCGACGCGGCCGCGGCGACCCTGAATCTCGCCGGAGGCCGAGCCCATGTATTCGGAGGCGACGTCGATGCGGACGTTCTGGATGGGTTCGAGGAGCTTCACCTGACCCGCGATGAGCGAGCGGTGGACCGCGTCACGCGTCGCAGGGATGACCTGGGCGGGACCGCGGTGGATGGTGTCCTCGTGGAGTCGCGCGTCGTGGAGGCGTAGGAGCGTTCCCTGAACGGGCTCCGCGGCGAGCGGACCGTCGTCGAGCGCCTCTTCGAGACCCTCGATGACGAGTTCCATCGTCTCGTTGAGGTGCTGGATACCCTTCGTGTCGTCGATGAGGATGTTCGTCCCGTGGATGTGTTCGACGTTCTGGGACGTGTCCTTGTCCATGCCGGCTTCCTGGAGGGCCTCGCGGCGCTCCAGTTCGGGCATGTCCATCGAGATTTCGCCGAGCTTGATGGAGTCGACGATGTCCTGCGAGAGGGGTTCCGCCGTGATGTAGAACTTGTTGTGGCGGTTCGGGGAGACGCCCTCGACCTCGTGGGACTTGCCCTGGACCTGCTCGCGGTAGACGACAATCGGCTCACCGGTGCGGACCGGGATGCCCTGGTTGTCGCGGATGCGCTGGGTGATGACTTCGAGGTGGAGCTCGCCCTGACCGGAGATGAGGTGCTCGCCCGTGTCCTCGTTAATCTCGATGCGGATGGTCGGGTCTTCCTTCGCGACCTGCTGGAGCGTCTGGATGAGCTTCGGCAGGTCGTCCATGCGCTCTGCCTCGACGGACTTCGTGATGACAGGCTCGGAGATGTGCTCGATGGACTCGAACGGCGTCATCTCGACGGAGGAGACGGTGGAACCGGCGATGGCGTCACGGAGACCCGTGACGGCCGCGATGTTCCCTGCGGGGACACCGCGGTCGAGTTCCTCGCGCTCGCCGCCCATGAAGACACCGACGGACTGGACGCGGTTCTTGCCCGCGGTCCCGGAGACGTAGAGCTCCTGACCCTTGCGGATGGTACCGGAGAAGAGGCGACCCGTCGCGATTTCGCCCGCGTGGGGGTCCATCGAGATGTCGGTCGCCATGAAGACGACTTCGCCGTCGTCGTCGACTTCGCGCATCTGGCGCGCGAGGTCGGACTCGGAGTCACCGCGCCAGACCGTCGGGATACGACGGGGCTGGGCGTCGAGGGGGTCGGGGAAGTGCTCCGCGACCATGTCGAGAACGACGTCCGAAAGCGGCGTGCGCTCGTGGAGTTCCTGACGGTCGCCACCGCGCTCGAGTTCCATGATGTCGCCGAAGGAGATACCGGTCTCCTCCATCGACGGCATGGAGACACCCCACTTGTAGAGGGCGGACCCGAAGGCGACAGTCCCGTCTTCGACGGAGACCGTCCAGTCGTAGTCCTTCTCCTCGGTCATCCCGCGGATGAGCTCGTTGACGTCAGAGATGACGTCGACGAGGCGCTTCTGCATCTCCTCGGGACCTTCCTGCAGCTCGTTGATGAGGCGGTCGACCTTGTTGATGAAAAGCGCCGGCTTGACGCCCTCGCGGAGCGCCTGACGCAGGACCGTCTCGGTCTGCGGCATGGCACCCTCGACGGCGTCGACGACGACGAGCGCACCGTCGACGGCGCGCATCGCGCGCGTCACGTCGCCACCGAAGTCGACGTGGCCCGGCGTGTCGATGAGGTTGATGAGGTGGTTCTCGCCTTCCCATTCGTGGGTCATCGAGACGTTTGCGGCGTCGATGGTGATGCCGCGTTCCTGTTCGTCTTCCTTCGTGTCCATCGCGAGCTGCTGGCCGGCAGTCTCGTCAGAGATCATGCCCGCACCCGCGAGGAGGTTGTCGGAGAGGGTCGTCTTACCGTGGTCGACGTGAGCGGCGATGGCGATGTTCCGGATCTGCTCCGGCTTGTCCATCAGTTTCTCACATTCCTGGACGATCTTCTTTCGTCGGCCCATTATACAGGGGTCTACCGGCAGGAGGGTCAAAAGAGTAGTGTTTTTGCCGAGCGGATTTCCCATTTTCAGCCGCCCTACCGCCGGGGTATGAGCATTTTTGTCACGATAGGCGAGACTGTCCGCCGGACGCGGATCTCGTCGCCCACTCGGCGTAAGAGTCATGTTGATTGATAACATTTCTCAAGTCGAATGGACCTCCGAGTCGTCGGGGGCGCACCGGCAGACCCGTTCTTGAGCGCCGCCGACCTGTTCGAAACCGAGTTCGAGCTTTCGTACCCCGTGTACGTGCGCGTTCGCGATGATCCCGACTCCCGCACGTGGGCCGGCCACTATCAGGACCACCACGTCCTCAACATCTCCCGGCAGGCCGCCACCAGCGCGATGGCCCGCGAACTCGCGCTCCACGAGCTCTCACACATGGCCCGAAACGAAGAGGGCCACGTCTCGCACTACCAGTCCACGCGCGAGGCGGTCTTTCTCGCGCTCGCGGGGCGCACCGTCGAGCGCCGAAAGCTCGCGCACTGCTATCAAATCGCTAACCACTGCAAGGACATCTACGCCGACGACCTGACGCTGTCTGTCGCGCCCGCGGACAAGCTCGTCCAGTTCCTCGAGTCGCAACTGGCGGCGGCGCTCGCCGACCGACCGCAGGCGTCCGGCCGCCCCGGCTCCCGACTCGTCACCTCGGGTTCGGACCCCGAAATCACGGCCGTGAACGCCGCGTTCGCCCTCGCGCTCGTGGAGCGACACGACCTCGTCGAGTCCGACCACCGGCTGTACGACCTCGCCCACGCCGCGGGCGACGACGCGCCGTCGGTGTCTCTCGAGACGTTCAAAGAGCACTTCCGAACGCTCGCCGACGACCCCTCGAAAAGCGAGTACCGCCGGACGCTCGTCGACGTGGTGAAACACTACGTCGTCAACCCGGAGATGGCCGCCGACTGAGCGCTACGTACCGGCCGCGAGGCGTCAGACGGACGGCGTGGGTCCCACCGGCCCGACCGGACGGCGTCGTCACTCGGCGCGGTGAAAAACGAAAGAGAGTGGAGAGATTACCGGGCTGCTTCGGCGACGCGCTCTTTCTCCTCTTTCTGGGAGATAGCGTACGTCTGGACGTCGTAGTCGGCCGCACCGACGAGCTGCTGTGCGAGCGCCTCGGCGGCGGTGGTCGTCGTCTTGTAGGAGCCGCTGAGCGTGCCCTGCGCGATGAACTTCAGCGCCTCGTCGACGCGGCGCTGCGGGGCGACGTCGACGGCCTGCGGGACCGAGATACCGCCGTACTTGAGTCGGACGGTCTCCTCGCGGGGGCCGGCGTTCTCGACCGCGCGGATGAGCACCTGCACGGGGTTCTCCTCGGTGCGCTCGTTGACGATTTCGAACGCTTCCTTGACGATTTTGCTCGTCTTCTGCTTGTGTCCCGTGTTGTCCTCGGTCTGCATCAGGCGGTTGATGAGCCGCTCGACGATGCTGATTTCGGACTTCTGGAACTGCTTCGAGGCGTGACGACCCATCGTGTGGGCGATGGGCGTCGCCTTGATGTACCGGCTCATGCTGGGGTCGGTGTACTCCATTTCGGAGACGTCCCAGACGCCGAACAGAAGCGCGTTCTCCTTTGCTTCCTCGCTGCTCGCGGGGGACTCGGGCTCGGGTGCGTCGCTTTCCGACATGGTTAGCGCACCGGCTTTTCAGCGTTCCCGCGGACGAGTTCGATCATCGAGACGCCGTTGACCTTCTCGACCTTGTAGTTGACACCCGAAAGGTCGCCCATCGCGCGACCCTTCGCGCCGCCGATACCGGCGATGGTGACTTCGTCGTGTTCGTCGATGAACGAAATCGCGCCGTCACCGGGACAGAAGGCGGTGACCTGCTTTCCGTTCTTGATGAGCTGAACACGGACGCATTTCCGAATCGCCGAGTTCGGCTGCTTCGCTTCGATACCGACCTTCTCGAGGACGATGCCGCGACCCTGCGGAGCACCCTCGAGCGGGTCGGACTTCTTGCCGAGACCGCGCTCACGGCGCGCGTACTCAGAGTCGGACCAGCGGCGCTTCTGCCGGTCCTGCTTGAGCTTGCGCGCGGCGTATTTGCCGTTCGCCATAGTGAACAACAGTTCCAGATGGAGCTACTTAAGCCTCCCTTTTCGAATCCGGTGAGACGGCTTCAGGAGCGATTAGCGACCCCTAAGGAGGAATCTGAGGTCGTTTCTCCGATTCGAACGACGCCCCCTCCGCGGCGAAGAGGGACTAAACCGCCCGGAGATGGTGTCGTTTCGTCCACCCATGCGAACGACACGCACGCGGGGTGACGCGCCCGTCTGACCGGGTCACTCGCCGCCGCGCTCCCCGACGAGGTCCACGTCGAGGCGGCCGCTGACCTCCCGGCCCGACGCCGGCCCCAGCGTCAGCCCCTCCTCGTCGAACCGCCGCTTGACTCGACGCCGGTACTGCGAGCGAACGTCGACGAGGCTCACGTCCATCGGCGATTCGACCCAGAACTCCGCCTGCAGACCGATCGAACTCCCGGCGAACTCGAGGATGCGCGCGGTCGGCTCCGGGTCGTCGAGCACGCGGTCGTCCTCCCGCGCGGTCTCGACGAGTTCGCGGAGCGCCAACTCCGTGTCGTCGGCGTACGCGACGCGCTCGGTGATGCGGTACCGCTCTCGGCCGTACGGGCGGGTGAGCGCGTTCGTCGTGAGTTCCGTGTTCGGCACGGAGATGGTCTCGTTGTTGACCGTCCGCACGCGCGTGACCCGGAAGTCGACCGCCTCGACGACGCCCTCGCCGCCGGGCCACGATATCCAGTCGCCGACGTTGAAGTCCGGGTCGGCCACGAGAAAGAGGCCGCTGATGAGCGCGCCGATGACCTCCTGCCCGGCGACGCCGACGACGAGCGTCAGCGCCGCGACGATGAGCGCGGTGTCGGTCAGCACCGACGCGTAGCCCGCGCCGACGACGCCCGCGAGCGTTGCGAGCGCGATGACGAACGCGTGCGCGTAGGTCTCCGTCGCCGACTGCAACGTCGGGTTGTTCCGGTTCCGGGCGCTGACGAGCCTCGTCACGCCCGGGACGACGAGAAGCCGACCGACCAGATAGACCACGACCGCCGCGGCGGCGAACCCCACGGTCACGCTCGCGAGCTCCTCGTACTCGGCGAATCCCGTCGGGTCGAGTTGTCCGACCGCGAGCCCGACCGACTGTCGTATCGGCGACATGCGTAGCTCGCCGTTCGGTGGGGACAAAAACGTGTGGTCGGGTCGGCCGCCGCCCTACGTCAACTGGATGTCGTCGATGTCGTAGTGACGACGCGCCAGCTCGCGCGCGGTGTCGATGGTCTTCCCGCTCGCGCCGATGGCGACGCCGCGGTCGGCTTCGGCGACCTCGACGTACGCGACGGTGTCGTTCTGCCGCGAGAGAGTCACGTGTCGGACGGCCGCCGGCGCGAGCGCGCTCGCGACGAACGCCTCCGGCGTGTCGGCGTCCTCGACCAGCTCGACCGACCGACCGAGTTGCCGCTCGACCGACTGGACGGTCCGCCCGCCGGGGCCGATGGCCGTCGCCATGTCGCCCGCGGCGACGAGGAAGACGACCCGGTCCTCGAACACGAGGCAGTCGTGGGCGGTCGCCTCCGTCTCCTCCTCGAAGAGGGCGATGAAGCGCCGGGCCGTATCCGACAGCGTAACTTTCATCGTCAGTCGTCAGACGGTTCGGGTGCCGCGTTGGCGTCCGCGTCCTCGACGTCGAGCGAGCCCATGCGGAGGTCCACGTCGCCGGTGCCGATCGCAATCGGCTTGCCGACGATGACGTTCTCGATGACGCCGTCGAGGTCGTCTTCCTCGCCGTGGATGGCGGCGTCGAGCAGGTGGTTGACCGTGACCTCGAACGCGGCGCGGGCGAGGACGGAGTCCTTCGACCCGGAGATACCGTGACGGCCGATGGACTCGATGGTCCCGTCGTTCGTCATGATGTCCGCGACGAGCATCAGGTGGCGGATGTTCACGTCGTCGAGACCCTGCTCGCGGAGCGTGTTCATCGTCTCGTCGATGATGGCCTCGCGGGCGGCCTCGATGCCGAGCTGCTTGTGCACCTCGTGGATGTTGTTCGAGGTGCTCCGGGAGGCGTCGACGCCCTCGATGGCGAGCGCGTCGCCGAACGCCGAACCCTCGGTGTAGAGGACGAACTCCTCTTCGTCGGTGTCCTCGTTGTTCTCCTTGCGGATGACGACGCGGGAGACCTCCTCGATGCCCTTGAACACGATGTCGCGCAGTTCCTCGACGAGTTGGAGGAGCCGGCGGTAGCTCGGGCTCTCGGGGCCGAACTCGATGAGCGTCCCCTCGCGGCGAGTCTTGATACCGAGCGCGTCCTCGATGGTCTCCGCGATTTCGCTCGCGACGACGCCCTCGTCGTCGTAGGTCGGCCAGCGTTCGAGAAGCGTCTCGTCGTTGAGGTTGATCTGGACGACCATGTCGGCGACGTTCGTCGAGATGTCGCCGAGCGCCAGAATCTTCGTGGACTCGATGTTCCAGACGACCTGGTGGGCGAGTTCGCGGTTGTTCGCGTACTCGTCTTCGAGGTACACGGTCATCATCGGCGTGTCGGGGGGCTTCCGCGCGTCCACCAGTTCGATGAGGCGCGGCAGTCCCTGCGTGACGTCGATTTCGGCGACGCCCGCGTAGTGGAACGTGTTCATCGTCATCTGCGTCCCCGGCTCACCGATGGACTGCGCCGAGACCGTCCCGACGGGGTCGAGCGGGTCGACGCGGGTGTCGAGGTAGCGCGCCTCGACGGCCTGCGCGATTTCGCCGGCCTGTTCGAACGAGACGCCCTCGCGCTCTTCGATGGTCTGGTAGATTCGGTCCTTCAGGCGTCGAGACAGCTCTTTGGACTCGACGACGTCGACGATGGCGTCGTCGACGAACTCGTAGTCGGCGGTTGCGTCGTGTTCAGTCATCGGATTCGACCCCCGCACGGGCGTCGACACGCGGTTCGGCGTGCTCGGAGAGGTTGGTCGGCGGTTCGCGCTCGCCGAGGAAGCGTTCCTTCTCCTCGGCGGAGCTGAACTCCGAGGTGAGGATTCGGTCGGCGATGTTCTCGACGTCGATCGGCGTCTCGTCGTCGGACGAGACCTTCACCGGGCTCGTGCCGTCTTCGCCGAACTCGAACTGAACGATGGTCCCCGACGTGTCGCGGACGGAGCCGTCGTACTGCGCTTCGAGTTCGGAGAGGGCGTTGATGAGCCGACGCTGCAGGTAGCCGGACTTCGAGGTCCGGACTGCCGTGTCGACCAGCCCTTCGCGGCCACCCATCGCGTGGAAGAAGAACTCACGCGGCGTGAGGCCGGCGCGGTAGGAGTTCTCGACGAAGCCGTGGGCCTCGGCCGAGAGGTCGCCTTTCTGGTAGTGGCTCAGGGTGCGACCCTCGTAGCCGCGGTTGATGCGCTCGCCCCGAACCGCCTGCTGGCCGACACAGCCGGCCATCTGGGTCAGGTTGAGCATGGACGCACGCGCGCCGGACTTCGACATCACGACCGCGGGGTTGTCCTCCTCGAAGTGGTCCTCCGCGATTTCACCGGCGGAGTCACGCGCCTTGCCGAGGCGCTGCATGATCTTCATCTCCAGCGTCTCGTCGACGGAGCGGCCCGGCAGGGACTCGAGCTCGCCCGCCTCGTAGATTTCGATGAGTTCCTGAATCTTGTCGTAGGCGGCGTCGATGGCCTCGTCGACCTGCGCCGTCGCCTCGTCCGGGATGGACTCGTCGTCGATACCGATAGACAGCCCGAAGTGCATGATGGCGCGCATCGCGAGCGAGGCAATCTCGTTGATGAAGATGCGCGAGCGCGTCTTCGAGTAGTCCTTGGCGAGGGCGTCGACGATTTCGCCACCGAACGCGCCGACGGCGTCCTCGTCGATGGTACCCTGAGTGAGCTGGCCGTCCTCGATGGTGACCGTGTCGCCGACCTTCGAGGTGAACTCCATGTTCAGGTCGTCGGGCAGGAGTTCGGAGAAGATCTGCTGGCCGGTCCAGTAGGACTGGCCGTCCTCGTTTTCGCCCGCGGGCTCGGGGAGCGTGTCCACGCGCGTCGCGCGGAGCAGGTCGAGCGCCTGCGTCTCGACGAACTCGGGGTTGTCGTGGGTGAGCAGGTAGGTGCCCGAGATGTGGTCCTGAATCGCGCCGATGATGTTCTCACCGAAGCGCGGCGAGAGAATCTGCTCTTGGACGCGCATGAGGACGCGCGCCTCGGCACGGGCCTCCTCGTTCTGGAGGGCGTGCATGTTCATCTCGTCGCCGTCGAAGTCGGCGTTGTACGGCGGACAGACGACGGTGTTCAGGCGGAACGTCTTGTACGGCATCACGACGACTTCGTGCGCCATGATGGACATCCGGTGCAGCGACGGCTGTCGGTTGAAGATGACGATGTCGCCGTCGACGAGGTGGCGGTTGACCTCCCAGCCGAGTTCGACCTTCTCCGCGAGTTCCTCGCAGTTCTTTTCGGTCACCTTCAGGCGGCGGCCGTCCGGACGGCGGACGTAGTTCGCGCCGGGGTGGCTCTCGGGTCCGTTACGGACGTACTGGCGAGCCTCGTCGATGTTGCGCTCGGTGACGTTCATCGTCTGGGTCATCTCGGACGCGACGCGGTCCGGGACGCCGACCTCGTTGAGCGACAGGGTCGGGTCCGGCGAGATGACGGTACGGGCCGAGAAGTTGACGCGCTTGCCGGACAGGGAGCCGCGGAAGCGACCCTCCTTACCCTTCAGGCGCTGGCTGAGCGTCTTCAGCGGGCGGCCGGAGCGGTGCCGCGCCGGCGGCGTGCCCGAAATCTCGTTGTCGATGAACGTGGTGACGTGGTACTGAAGCAGCTCCCACAGGTCCTCGATAATCAGCTGCGGGGCACCCGCCTCGCGGTTCTCCATGAACCGCTGGTTGATGCGGATGATGTCCACGAGCTTGTGGGTCAGGTCGTCCTCGGAGCGCTGGCCGTTGTCCAGCGTGATGGAGGGACGCGCCGTGACCGGCGGGACGGGGAGGACGGTCAGAATCATCCACTCGGGGCGCGACCGGTCGGGGTCGATGCCGAGCGTGATGAGGTCCTCGTCCGGGATGTCCTCGAACCAGTCGCGGATGTCCGAGGGCATCAGCTTGTTCATGTCCTCTTCCGTGAGGTCGAGGTCGAGCGCCTTTTCGAGCGCTTTGCGGTCGTCGCCGACCGGGCGGAACTCGCCGGCGAGCACCTGGTTGACGCGCTCGGCGTCGAGGCCGGTCTCGTTAGCGAGGGTGACGGGGTCGACGCCCTCGTCGTCCTCGTCGTCGGGGTCCGGCTGCATCGCTTCGGCGATGCGCTCGGAGTAGTCCCCGGCGAGCACGTTCTGGACTTCGTAGTAGGTCGTCGGCTTCTCGTGTTTGATGTCGTGCTGCGGCGAGCCGCAGTGGGGACAGCGGTGGGCCTTGCGGGCCTGCCGAACCGCCGACTTCATCACGTCGCTCCAGTCGTCGCCGAGTTCCTTCGTGCGACCGAGCTTGTCGCGGTACTCGTCGGCCTCCTCCTGCGTGAGCGAGAGGCGACCGCACTCGCGACACGTCGAGCGGAGCAGGCGGCGGATGAGCTTCGTGAAGCCGACGTGGATGACGGGCGCGGCCAGTTCGATGTGGCCGAAGTGCCCGTTACACGACCCGGAGTGCTGGCCGCAGGTGCGGCACTGCAGCCCGGGGTCGATGACGCCCAGCCGCGGGTCCATGAGACCCATGTCGATTGGGTAGCCGTCGTCGTCGTAGGTGTCCGCGGTAATGACCTTCGTCGCGGACATGTCTCGGTACGTCTCCGGGTCCATCAACCCGAACTGGATGCTGCCGATTTCTTTGGGTGTCTGAATTGACATGAGTGGTTAGACCGCGTCCTTGAGCTCGATTCGCGGGCGAACGCCGAGTGCGACCATCTCGTCTAAGAGCAGCTTGAACGCGTAGCTGATGTCGATTTCGTGGATGTTGTCCTCGTCACCGGTGACGGGGTCGTAGATGCGGCGCTGGTCGCGGTCTTCGACGGCGACCATGCCGGTGTCGGCGGAGATGTAGACCTGCTCCTTGTCGGAGGAGTCGAGCAGGCGCTCCTGGAGCACCATCGCGGCACCGTGGCCGATGACGGTGTCGCGCTCCATCTCCCCGAGACGGAGGCCACCCTCGCGGGCGCGCCCCTCCGTCGGCTGGCGGGTGAGTACCTGCACGGGACCGCGCGAGCGGGCGTGCAGCTTGTTGCTCACCATGTGGTACAGCTTGTGGTAGAAGATGATGCCGACGAAGATTTCGGCCTCGATCTTCTCGCCGGTGACGCCGGAGTACATGACCTCCTTGCCGGAGGACATGAAGCCGCGCTCTTCGAGCGCCGAGCGGAGCTCCTCTTCGTTTTCGCCCTGGAAGGCGGTACCGTCGACGCGGCGGCCTTCGAGCGCACCGACCTTGCCGCCGAGCATCTCCAGCACGTGGCCGACCGTCATGCGCGACGGCAGGGCGTGCGGGTTAAGGACGAGGTCGGGAACGACGCCGTCGGCGGTGAACGGCATGTCCTCCTGGGGTGCCAGGTGGCCCACGACGCCCTTCTGTCCGTGACGGGACGCGAACTTGTCGCCGAGTTCCGGAACGCGCTGGTCGCGGACGGACACCTTGGCGAGCTTCGAGCCGTCTTCGCCCTCCATGAGCGTGACCGTGTCCACGACGCCGGATTCGCCCGAGCGCATCGTGACGGAGGTCTCGCGGCGCTTCTGCGGCGAGAGACCCGCCATGTCGTCGGGTTCCTCGAGGAACCGCGGCGGCGAGGTCTTGCCGAGCAGCACGGAGTTCTCGTCGACGACCGTCTCGGGGTTGACGAGGCCGTCCTCGTCGAGGTGCGAGTACGCGTCTTCACCGCGCGCGCCGCGCACGTCCTGCGACGGAATCTCGAAGCGGTCTTCCTGACCGCCGGGGTAGCGGCGCTCTTCGCCCTCGTAGGTGCGGAAGAAGTGCGAGCGGGCGAGGGCGCGTTCGACGGAGCCCTTGTTCATGACGAGCGCGTCCTCGATGTTGAAGCCCTCGTAGGACATGACGGCCACGACGAAGTTCTGGGCCGCGGGTCGCTCGTCGAACCCGATCTGCTCCGTGGTCTGCGTTTTGACCATCGAGAGCTGCGGGTAGTGCATGAGGTGCTGACGGGTGTCCGGGCGGATGCGGTAGTTCGCCGCGGGCAGCCCGAGCGACTGCTTCATCATCCCTGCACCCATCGTAATGCGGGGCGAAGCGTTGTGTTCCGGGTACGGAATCATCCCGGCACCAATGCCGAAGATGAGCTGCGGGTCGATTTCGAGGTGCGTGTGGTCCTCGTTGAGTTCGTCCTCGTCGACCGCGACGTAGATGTCTTCTTCCTCCTCGGCGTCGATGAACTCGACGAGTCCGCGCTCGACGAGGTCGTCGAAGTCGAGGTCGTTGTTGTCGAGCGCCTCGACGTGGTCGTCGTCGAGGAGCGGCTCGCCGTCTTCGACGACGATGAGCGGACGGCGGGCGCGGCCCGCGTCGGCGTTGATGATGACTTCGCGGGTGCGCTCTTTGACGGAGACGTTCACCATCTGGCTCACGTCGCCGCGGCGGCGCGCCTCTCGAATCTGTGCCGCGAGTTGGTTGGGGTCCGGGTGGGTCCCGACGAGACTACCGTTGACGTATACTTTCGCTTCTCGCTGTGCCTGAGCCATGTTAGTCGTCCGCGGGTGTGGCGTCGACGCTGTCGATGCCGGGGATACCCTCGACACCCATCGACGCGAGTTCTCGTTTCAGCGACTGTTCGTCTTCGACGTTCTGGGAGAGCTCCATCGCCTGCGCGAAGTTCTTCACCAGTCCACAGTTCGGTCCCTCGGGAGTCTCGGAGGGACAGATGCGACCCCACTGGGTCGCGTGCAGGTCGCGCGCCTCGAAGTGCGGCTGCGACCGGGACAGCGGACTGCGGAGGCGGCGAAGGTGCGACAGCACACCCATGTAGTCGGTGCGGTCGACGAGCTGGGAGACGCCGGAGCGGCCGCCGACCCAGTTACCCGTCGCGATGGGGTGTTCGAGCCGCTCTGTGAGCACGTCGGACCGGACGACGGTGTTGACCGTCAGGTTCCGGTTCCGCATGTTAGCGCGCTCGAGCTGGTACTTCACGTCGCGTGCCAGCTTGTTGAGCGCCGTCCGGAAGAGGTCCTTCATGAGGTCGCCGGAGACCTTCAGGCGCTTGTTGGCGTAGTGGTCCTTGTCGTCGGAGTCGCGGCGCTGCAGCGCGAGTTCGAAACACGCCTCGGCCATGCGACAGAGGTAGTACGCCTTGTTCATGCGCACTTCCTCTTCTTCCGCGCCCTCCTCGTGGAGGTGCGGGAGCAGGTAGCGGTCGATGACGTAGTTGGCGCGCTTGAGCTGGTAGTTCTTGCCCTGGCCGCCGGCGACGCGCTTGCCGAGCGCCTCGATGGCCTGCTCTTGGGTCTGCACTTCGGCCTCCTCGAGGTTCTCGAGCATGAACTTCACAATCTCCGGGTCGTCGGAGACGCGGTGGACGATCTCCTCGTCGGATTCGAGGCCGAGCGCGCGGACGAGCGTGACGAAGTTGACGCTCCCGGAGACGGACGGGAACGACACTTCGAGGAGCCCCTCGCGGTTGCGCTCGCAGAGCACGAGCGCGCGGTAACCGCGGCGCTGGCTGAACGTCTTTGCGACCTGAATCTCGTCGCCGTACTTCGTGTCGTACTCGGCGAGAATCTTGTTCGGCGCCAGGTCCTCCGAGGTCATGAGCACGCGCTCGGAGCCGTTGACGATGAAGTAGCCACCGGGGTCGACGGGGTCCTCGCCGATTTCGACGAGGTCCTCGTCGGAGAGTTCCGCGATGTTACACTTCGAGGAGCCGACCATGATGGGCATCCGGCCGACCTTCGTCTCGGCGGTGTCGACGACGACCTCCTCTTCTTCTTCGCCGCCGCGGACGATGGACATCTCCATGAACACGGGGGCGGAGTAGGTGATGTTGCGCAGGCGGGCTTCCTGCGGGAAGAGCAGTTCCTCGGAGCCGTCGGCCTCGCGGACGCGGGGCGTCTCCACGCGGACGCCACCGAGTTCGACGTAGACGGGTTCCTCGCCCTCCTTGTCGCCGATGTCGGTCTCGATGGTCGCCTTCTCTTCGACGACGTCCATCATGCCGCGTTCGAGGAACGCGTTGAACGAGCGGAAGTGGTGTTCAGCGAGCCGTTCTTCGGAGAAGTACTTGCGAGAGACCTCGCGTCGCGCTTGTCGGTTCATTCGATCACCAGTCGGTATACGACTGCTTTGTCTGTCGTTCGAGAGTTCCGAACGATCTTGATGACGTCGCCGGGCTCTGCGTCCTCGGGGAGCGCCGGGTCCTTCAGCTTGATCTTCGGGAGGTTCGTCTTCTCGACGTTATACTCCTGTAACACGTCCTCGACGGCCTCGTCGTCGAGTTTCGTGTGTTCCGGAACCAGTTTGTGTTGGCTTACGTCTACCATGTATGGTGCTGCTGGGTGCTGGAAGAAGCTGTCACGGGATACTACGGCTGATTTTGGGACGCACCCATTTAACACTTGCCAACTGCGTCGAAGAAAGGCAACGCTATCGGAGGTCACGCACCGGAGATGCGCGAATCGTCACGTGTTGGCATGGGGTATCGCGATATAAATGTCTTCGGGGCAAGAATCGCGGTACCGCGGGCCAAGGGCAACCCAGATGGTAAGTCTTATCTATAAACCTCGGCTACGGATGAGTGCAGACGGAGGGCCCGGGTGGTGTAGTGGCCCATCATACGACCCTGTCACGGTCGTGACGCGGGTTCAAATCCCGCCTCGGGCGCTCTCCGTACCGCAAACTCACTTCAGTAAGCCCGGGTGGTGTAGTGGCCCATCATACGACCCTGTCACGGTCGTGACGCGGGTTCAAATCCCGCCTCGGGCGTACTTTTCGATGAATTACTCGCTGAGCGCCGAGTCTCGTCTCGGCGCGGCCGTGATTCTCGTGAATACCCCAAAAGGGATTGAACCCGACGACGAGCGAGTGAAACGAGCGACGTCGGTACGGTTCAAATCCCGCCTCGGGCGCTTCTCTGATTTCAACTCCTCCAGCGAGGTGTCTCGTCGCCGAGCGAGAGCGAGTGAAATCTGTAAGCGACGACAGGCGTGCTTTTCGACGAATTACTCGCCGAGCGCCGTGAGGGACGTCACTACCGCCATATTCTCGCGTGACGTCTGTACAGTATCGTGAACAGCACAACCGACGGGCGGGTCGTCGTCGTGACCGGCGCGAACGAAGGTATCGGCTACCACACGCTGAGGGCGCTCCTGAAGAAGGGCTATCGGGTCGCCGGGGTCGATATCAACGTGGACAGCCTTCGCCCGCTTCGGGAGACGTACCCCGACCGCATCCGCGTCTACGAGTGCGACGTGACGAACGACGACGACGTGGAGGCGGCGGTGGCTGGACTCCTGGACGAGTGGGGACACATCGACATCCTCCTCAACAACGCAGCGATATTCAACTTCGGCTTGTTCGACGACCGAACGCTCGACGACACGCGCGAGGAGTTCGAGGTGAACTACTTCGGCTACCTTCGAATGATACGGGCCGTCCTGCCCCACATGCGGGCCCGAAACTCGGGGCACATCCACAACGTGAGCTCCGGCGTCGGGCTCGTCGGCACGCCGGGACTATCTGGGTACGCGTCGACGAAGGGCGCAATCGAGGCGTTCACCCGTTCGCTTCGGATGGAACTGCAACGCGAGAACGTCTCCTGTTCGGTGATGCACCCGCCTTACACCGCCACCCGGTCGGCGGCCCGACTCGGGCTCCCGTCGTCGATGATGAGTGACCCCGAAGACGTGGGGCGGAAGTTCGCCGACAAAATCGAATCTACCCGTCTCGTCATCACCGCCGACCTGACGACCAGAATCGGGCTGTACCTCGCCCGCCGCTTCCCGTTCATCGTCAAGCGGGGTACCAAACAGTTCCTCGACGAGCGCGAGGCGGCCGTCGAATCGGGCGAGCGGTGACGTGCGGTGAGCGCCGGACTCACCCGACCATCCCGCCCACAGCCCCGCCAATTGCCACGCCGACCAACGCCGCCACGAGCGTCCCGAACGCATACCGAGCCGCCGTGTCGTACTCACCCGCGTCAACGAGTTCGGCGACGCCGACCGCGAACGACGAGAAGGTCGTGAAGGCCCCGCAGAATCCGGTTCCGGCGAGCGTCACCGCCGCATCGCCGACGGGCGCGGAGACGAGAAAACCCAGCGCGACGCTTCCGAGGACGTTGACGGTGACGGTGCTCCACTTGCCGACGATTCGCTGGTCGACGGTGTGCCGAGAGACCGCGCCGGCCATCCCACCGACGCCGACGAGGACCG
Organism: Haloferax prahovense DSM 18310; assembly: GCF_000336815.1. GTDB lineage: Archaea > Halobacteriota > Halobacteria > Halobacteriales > Haloferacaceae > Haloferax > Haloferax prahovense. The sequence goes on along the minus strand of NZ_AOLG01000008.1, from coordinate 373,172 downwards.
CCGGGAGAAGCGAGAGACTCATCGTCGTCCTCCGAACGCGAGTCCGAGTGCTGCGGCGGCGAAACCGAGCGCGTAGTTCGCGCCGACGTTGAGCGCGCCGCCCGCCGGCGACAGCGACGCGGTCTGGACGGCGAACGTGCTGTACGTCGTGAACGACGAGAGCAGCCCGGTCCCGAAGAACAACTGCGCCCGGCGAGAGGAGACCGACGTGATGAACGTCCCGAGGACGAAGCCCCCGAGGACGTTCACGGCGAGGGTGCCGCCCGCGCCGGGAATCGCGACGGAGACGCCGTAGCGCAGTATCGCACCGGCGAATCCACCGAGGGCGACTAACGCCAGTTCCGAGCGGTCCATACGGCTCTTCTCCGGGCAGACTACTCCACGGTTTCGGAACCGTCACGCTCGGGAACCGCCCGCGGCGTCGCGCCCCCGTCCGGCGTCTCTCGGGGACGGACCCGCACGTCGTGGACCGTCTCCGCGGTGTCGTCGACGACGAGGGCGCAGCCGCGTTCCCGCGGGAGCCGAGCGCGGAGCGATTCGTCGAAGTACGTCGGGTCTGCGGCCGAAATCGCCGACACGTCGGGACCGGCGGTGAGTCGGTGGATGACCCGGAGGTCAGCCTGCGAGACGGCGACCTCGGGGAGCGCGGAGGGCCGCTGGGTCGCGAGAACGACGCCGACGCCGGGTGCTCGCCCGCGCGTGAGAAGTGTCCGAAGCGCGGAGTCTGCGAGCCCGCCGACGAACGCGTGGGCCTCGTCGAGAAGCATCCACGGGATGCGGGAGACAGCGTCCGCGACGCGGGCGTCGTAGAGGCCGCGGGCGACGACGCGGACGACGGCGCTCGCGGGAGTCTCGTCCAGTCCGGAGAGGTCGAGCACGTCGGGCGCGGGACCGCAGAGCGACCTCGGGTCGAGCCCGTCGGGGTGGAACACGTCCCACGAGTCGGCGAGCGCGAGGTGGTTCGCCGCGGCTCTGCGCGTCTCGGGCGCGGCGTCGGCGTCGTCGACCGCCCCGCGCATCGCCAACAGCGAGTCTTCCTCGGCCGCGAGTCGCCACACGAGCGACCCCGCGGGGGCGGTCGGGTCGAGACCGAGCAGGTCCGGCCACGCGCTCGGCGGGAGCGCGTCGGCCCGAACGCTCGGCGCGTCGTGGACCGTCCCGTCTATCGGTGACGCTTCGAGGCCGTCGAAGACGCCCATCGGGTCGATGACGACCGGCGCGACGCCCGCGGCGCGCGCCAGGCCCTCGGCGACGACGCCGAGCGTGTGGGATTTCCCGCTTCCGCGCTTGCCGACGACGACCGCCGCGTGCGGGCGGTTCACGTCGAGGCCGACGGCCGCGCCGTCGCTCCCGTCGCGGGCGCGGTAGTTCCCGAACCGGCAGACAGGACCATCTTCGTCCGAGTCGCGGCCGATGGTGTGCATGGCGCGGACTGGTCCCGCGATGCGACTTGAACCTCCGGACGAGAGTTTATATACGAACCCGCGGCCAGACGGTCCATGCTCGATACGTTTCGGTCAGACACGCGCGCCATCGAAGGGCTCCCGGTCCGCCTCGTCGTCGCTCTCGTGGTCGGCGTCGCCAGCATGAGCGTCATGCTCAACATGCTCTCGGGAGTGCAGGGACTCGCCACCTCGGAGCTCGACGTAAAGCCGACGCCCGACGTGGTCGGTCCCGGCGCACAGACGCTCGATTTCACCGTCGTCGACCACGAGGGGGACCCCGTCGAGGGCGCGACGGTCATCGTCAAGTCCGGAACCGCGGAAATCGACGGCGTGGCGACGGCGAAGACGGGAGACGGGGGTTCAGCGACCGTTCGCGTCGACGCCGAACTCGGCGCGAACCGCGAGGACGGAACGCTCGTCGTGGACGTGAAACCGCCCGCGGGGGGCTCCTTCGTCGACCGCCGCGAGAACACGAACGTGCTGGTCGTCCAAGACTGAGGTGGACGGCTGCGAGCCGCGGGCTCAGCGTTCGGGGTGCGTCGCCGCGTCGAAGCCGCCGCGAACGAGCGGTTTGGCGATGTGTCGGCGGGCGCAGGGCGGCACCTCGTACCAGCCGAGTTCGAGGTCGCGGTCGACCGCCCGCTCGACTTTACCGGGCGCGTCGGTCCCGCAGTCGCGACACCGGTAGCCCTGATTCCGCCCGGCGCTTTTCATCGTCCGCCCGCAGTCGGGACAGACGGGCGTCGCGGGCTCCGTGTGCACGAGGTCGCGGACCGCGAACTTCTCCAGTTTGAGCGTCCCGTCTCCGACCTCGCCGCAGGCGGTGAGGGCGTCGCCGACACGGAGCGCCCGCACCCGGTTCCGGAAGCGCTTCGTCGGTTCGAAGGCGGCGACGGGAACCGAAGCGCCGCCCGCTTCGAGGTCGAAAAAGACGTGGCCGCCGGCGCGCGTCTCCGGGTCGGAGGCGACGGTGCCGGCGACCCGGTAGGCGCGGCCGTCGCGGAGGTCCGAGACGACGCCGTCGCGGAGGTGCGCGTCGGTCCCCTGATTCGTGAGGAACGTCGCCGAGCGGTCGACGGGCTCGGAGGCGATGGCGGCGGCGACCTCGCGGACGGTGTCGGCGTCGTCGCCCCGGATGCCGTGGAGAATCGGTCCCGGCGCGTTCGGCACGCAGACGGCCTCGCCCTCCTCGCGGTCCACGGTGTCCCACGCGTCGGGGTACGCCGCGTCCGCGGCGTCGAAGACGGAGTCGAAGTCGACCTCGCGGGGCGTCCCGCAGCGGTGGAACTCGCGGTAGGAGATGTGTTCGTAGGTCCACTCGTCGAAGGCGGCCCACGCGCCGACGGCCGCGAGCGCGCCGATGCGCCCCCGCCCGCCGTGCCAACCCTCGGTCAGAAACCCGGAGCGCTCGGCGAGGTTGACCGCGGCGTCGAGGTCGTGGAAGTCGCGGACGGCGTCGCGGGCGAAGTCGGCGACGGCGGTCGAAACCGTGTCGGGCGACCCCGGCGCGACGACGAGGCCCGGACTGGTTCGGTCGTCGTCGAGGACGGCCCAGCGGTCGAGCTCGTCGCGGGCGACGTCGAGCGCCGCGCCCGCGGGGAGGTCGGCGTGAAGCGCCAGCGCCGCGTTCCCGCGGGTCTTGTGCTCGACCGCCGGGTTCAGCCGGACGAGGAGTCGCCGCTCGACGGTCCCGCCGCGGGCCTCGACTGCCTCGGCGACGAGCGTCGCCAGGTAGGTCGTACACATCCCGAGGGTGCGGGAGTCGGTGTCGTCGAGGCCGATGACGGTCATCGGCGGAGATTGCCGGAGGGCGCAGTAACGCCTTTCGGGTCGGTCGCGGCTATATAAATGCGGCATCGAGAAGGGATACACGTCGGCGAGGGCGTCGATACCGGGGAAAACGCTTTATGGGCCGAATCGCTTATTGCCCCCTATGTCCCGGTCAGCGCTGGTTGGTAATGTCGCCGCGATGCTCCAAGACGCGGGCTTCGTCGTGAGCGACCGCATCGCCATCCGGCCGAAGAGCTTCGACCTCGCCGCCCGGAGAGGTGAGGACCTGTTGCTCCTCAAGATACTGGGGAACATCGACGCGTTCGACGGCGTCACCGGCTCCGAGATGCGACGCCTCGGCTCGTACCTCGACGCCACGCCGTTGGTCGTCGGGCTTCGGACCCGAGACGAGGACCTCAAACCCGGAGTCGTCTACTTCCGTCACGGCGTGCCGGTGTTGAACCCCGACACCGCCATGGACCTGTTCGTCGAAGAGGTTCCCCCGCTCATCTACGCCGCCCCCGGCGGTCTGTACGTGAGCCTCGACGGCGACGTGCTCGCCGAAGAGCGGCAAGAACGCGGGTGGAGCCTCGGACAGCTCGCGACCGAGCTCGGCGTTTCGCGGCGCACCGTCTCGAAGTACGAAAACGGCATGAACGCGAGCATCGAAGTGGCGATTCACCTCGAAGAGCTGTTCGATCGTCCCTTCTCGAGCCCGGTCGACGTGCTCACGGGCGCGGAGGACGTGCGCGACGCCGAGCCGACTCCCGAAGACCCCGACGTGGACCCCGACGACGAACACGTTCTGTCGGTGTTGACGCGCGCCGGCTTCACCGTCCACCCGACCGCCCGCGCACCGTTCAAGGCCGTCAGCGAGGACGCCGGACGAAAGAAGGAGACGAACGTTCTCACGGGCCACTCGTCGTTCACCAGAAGCGCCGAAAAGCGCGCCCAAATCATGTCTTCGCTCGGCGAAATCACGCGGACGCGCTCGGTCTACTTCGTCGAGGAACAACAGAAACGCGAGTCGGTCGACGGAACCGGCATCGTCAGCTGCGAGGAACTCGCCGCCATCGACGACCCCGACGAGATTCGCGACCTGATTCGAGAGCGGACCCGCGACCCCGCAGAGAGCTAACCGGCGGGGTCGGGTGCTCGCCTCCGAGCGACTACCGTTATTCTCCTCGACAGCGTAGCGACTGTGATGTCGAAATCGAAGAGGACAACCGAGGGTGCGGGGACGAGTGAGGAGTCGCCGGCCGCCGTCGAAACGCTCGCGGCCGCGGTGTGGCGCGAGGCCGCGTCGTGGCCGGCGGTCGAGCGGACGGCGCTTTTCGGCTGCCCGTCGTTTCGGGCGAACGGGACGCTCTTCGCCGTCGTCTCGGAGCAGGGGCTCTCGCTCACGTCGCTGTCGGCCGAGTCGCGAGCGGCGGTCGCGAAACGACACCGCGTCCTGCCGTTCGAGGCGAACGGTCGAATCGTCGGGTCGTGGGCGACGGTCGATATCGAGCCGAGCCGAATCGCCGAACTCTCGGACGCGCTCCGCGCGAGCTACGAGACCGCGTGCGGTCGAAAACGAGAACAGTAAGCGGGAGCCCGACGGCCGCCGCGAAAGGGGAGGGGGTTACGCCGCCGAGCCGTAGGTCTCTTCGAGGTAGTCGACGATATCGTCGCTCTCGGGCATCCCCTCGACGCCGTGTTCCTCGTCGACGAGGACGGGGACGCCGGTCTGCCCGCTTACCGCTTCGACTTCCGTGCGCTCGGCGTGGGCGCTGGGAACCATCCGCGACTCGTATTCGAGGTCGAGTTCGGCGAGCTTGTTCTTCACCTTCGCGCAGTACGGACAGCCCTGCAGTTCGTAGAGGACGAGTTGAGACATCGCTCGGAGGTATGGAGTCCGAGCGGAAAAACGCGGCGGTGGTGTGTGTCGCGGACGCATCGGAGAGAAACGCACGCCTGCGGGGGAATCGAGCGGTCGCGGATCGGCGTCTCAGACCTGCGCTTGCAGCATCCCGGAGGTACGGATGACGAAGTAGAGGACGAACGCGGCTGCGAGCGTCCACTGCCCGACGCTGACCTCGTCGTACTCGCCGGCGGCGACCTTCACGAGCGGGTACGAGACGATACCCGCCGCGATGCCGTAGGCGATGGAGTACGTGAAGGGCATGACGAGGATGGTCATGCCGGCGGGGATGGTGAACGTGATGTCGTCCCACGCGATGTCGACGACGTTGCGGAGCATCACGACGCCGATGACGACGAGCGCGATGTGAGAGGCGTACTGCGGGATGGCCGTCGCGAGCGGGACGATGGCGAGCGAGCCGAGGAACAGGAGGGCGACGACGAGCGCGGTGAGGCCCGTGCGACCGCCCTCTTCGACGCCGGTGGCGGACTCGATGTAGGTCGTGACCGTCGAGGTCCCGAGCATCGCGCCAGCCGTGGTACCGACCGCGTCGGCCATGAGCGGCTTGTCGATGTCGGGGAGGTCGCCGTTGTCGTCGAGGAAGCCCCCGGCCTGCCCGACGCCGACGAGCGTGCCGGCGGTGTCGAAGAAGTCGACGAAGAAGAACGTGATGACGATAAGCGCGAAGCTGAACGCCTCGACGTTGCCGAAGCCGGAGATGAACGCGCCGGCGAGCGGCGTGATGTCGTAGGTTGCGGCCGAGGTGCCGACGACGAGGCCGGCCTCGGACGAGACGAGACCCGAGACGGTGAGGCCCCAGCCGAGAAGCGACGTGCCGACGATGCCGATGATGATGGAACCGGGAACGTTCGCCGCGTAGAGCGCGAACGTCAAGAACAGGCCGACGATGGAGACGATGGCGACGGGGTTCGACGCGAGGTCACCCATCGTGATGAGCGTCGAGTTATCGTTGACGACGATGCCCATCGCCTGTAAGCCGATAATCGCCAAGAACAGTCCGATACCGGTCCCGACGGCCATCTTGACCGGTTCGGGGAACACCTTGATGATGGCTTCCCGCGCGCCGACGGCGGTGAGCGCGATGAAGATGATTCCCTCGACGAAGACGGCCGCGAGCGCCGTCTGCCACGGGACGCCTAACGCGCCGACGACGGTGAACGCGAAGAAGGCGTTCAGGCCGAGGCCCGGCGCTTGCGCGAAGGGTCGGTTGGCGTAGAACGCCATGACCGTGGTCGCGATGGCGGCCGCGAGGATGGTGACGACAGCGAGCATGGACTGGACCTCGCCCGGCGTGTACCCGGCGATGGCGATGCCGTCGACGCCCTCGATGTACGGTTGGTCTGTGAGAAGCGACGGGTTGACCACGACGATGTACGACATCGTGAGGAACGTCGTGATGCCCGCGAGAATCTCGGTCCTGACCGTGGACCCGTGTTTATGCACGTCGAAGTAGTTTGCGAGGGTTTCAGAGAGCCCCATGATGCACGACTAAGCATACCCACGATTGCACACATAAGCATTACCATCCTCCCGGGCAGAATTATCCACGAACGCGAGTTAAACAGCCCATTCAGCGTGAGAGAACGGCACATAAGTGCCTATTTTCCCACCATTTGTAAGTTGGCTAACGAGTTTAGAGCCGTTTATTCGAGCGGCCGCGGGGGAGCCTCAGTCGAAACTGCTCAGCGCGCCGACCGGGGCGTCGGTGAGTTCGCGGGCGCGGTTCGTCCCCTCGTCGCCGACGGCGATGAGCGCGAAGACGCCGGCGATGTCGGCGTCGGCCTGCAGCGCGATGTCCAAGAGGAGTTCCTGTGTCTCGCCCGAGCGGATGAGGTCGTCGACGACGAGGACGCGCTCGCCGTCGTCGATGGCGCTGGCGGGGAGGTAGTAGGTGAGTTCGATACCGGACGCGAGGCGCTGGCGCGACTCGATGAAGTCCTCGACGGCGGTCTCTTTCGACTTCTTCGCGTACGCGAGGCGCGCGCCGAAGTAGCTCGCCATCGCCGCGCCGAGGGTGATGCCGTCGGTCGCCGCGGTCAGAATCACGTCGGGGCGTTCGAGGTTCAGCGTGTTCGCCGCGACGGGCGCGACGAGGTCGAGGAACGACTGGTCGAAGACGACGCCGGAGTTGTCGACGTAGCCCTCGTCGTCGAATCGGACGCGGGCTTCGAGTTCGTCGGCGAGCGCGTCGCGGCCGACGCCCTCGACGACCTCCCGGGCGCGTTCGACTCCGGGCAGGACGTGCCCGTTGACGTAGCGGTTGAGGTCGCCGGCCGGCAGTCCCGTGAGTTCGGCCAGCTCGTCGTACGTCCGGGTCTCTTTGAGCATCCGGAGCACGGAGACAGCCTGCAACTGGAGTGCGGCCTTCTCTGCTCTGTTCATGCCTCCGCCTTCGTACTTGCACAAAAATGAATACTTCGATTGCCGATTCCGAGTGAATTAGTCACAAGCGTGTATTAGCGGTCGGCGTCAGCCAGCAGGTCCTCGGCGGTGAGAAGCGACTCCAGTTCGATGTCGTGTTCGGCTAACAGCTCCGCTGCGCCCTCCTGTCGGTCCACGACGACGATGACGCGGTCGACGACCGCGCCGGCCTCGCGGAGCGCCTCCACGGCGTCGACGGCGCTCTGGCCGGTCGTCGCGATGTCTTCGAGGACGACGACCTCCTCGCCCTCGTCGAGCGCGCCCTCGATGCGCTTGGCCGTCCCGTACTCCTTCGCCTTCTTGCGGGCGATGACGTACGGCTTGTTCGTCTCGACCGCGGTCGCGGCCACGAGCGGGACCGCACCGAGCGCGACGCCAGCCAGTTTGTCGTCGTCCGCGACGCGCTCCGCGAACGCCTCGGCGATGAGCTTCAGACACCGGGGGTCGGTCTCGAAGAGGTACTTGTCCACGTAGTAGCTCGACGTGCCGCCGTGGGAGAGTTCGAACTCGCCGAACTGGACCGCGTCGGCGGCTCGAAGCGCCTCGATGAGTGCTGCGTTCGCCATCTTGTTTCGAGAGGGTTCAGGGAGGCGCTTAAGCGGGACGGTTCGGGGCGGTTCGGTCGCGCCGACCCACGCTACCGCGGCAATCGAGGCGAACCCCTACTTCCCGGTCTTCTTCGTCACGCGGAAGTCGCGGGGCGGGTCGAGGATTCCCGCGACCGTCCCCATCGAGTGGACGACGGTGACGACCGGCGCGAGCGGGACCGCGAGCGCCCACGAGAACTTGTCGCGGCCGTAGTAGACCACACCCCGGAGGTACCAGAACGCCGTGAGCGCGCCGAGCGCGAGCGACGCGAGCGCGAACAGGCCGCTGGCGACGAGGCCGACGCCGAGGACCGACAGGGGGACGGCGACGACCGTGACCACCGGCGAGAGCGCCCACGCGTAGTTGCGGACGCGAGTGAGAAGCTGGTAGTGAACCGGGAGCGCCGTCGCGGCGTCGAGATTGCCGGCGGCCCAGCGGCGGCGCTGTTGGAGAATCTCGGTGAGCGACGGCGGGGCCTCGTTGGCGCAGGTCGCCGTCGCGAGGTCGAAGGTGAAGTCGTCGAGTTCCTGTGCGGCCGCCCAGACGAACGCGGTGTCCTCGACGAGCGTCTCGCGGTCCCACGTGACCGCCTCTTCGACCTCTCGGCGGACGGCGATACCGCCGCCCCACGCGAACAGCGGAATCGAGAGGCGCGCGAAGGCGCGCTGTTCTATCTGGACGCCCATCCGGTAGACGTCGGCGAGGTAGGAGAACAGCGAGTCGGTCCGACGCGGCCGTTCGCGCAGTTGGACCACGTCGGAGCCGGGAAGCCCGTCGAACGACTCCAGCAGGCTGTCCTCGTCCAGGTAGAGGACGTACTCGCGGTCGGTTTCGAGGTTCCGCCGCGCCCACTCGATTGCGCGACCCTTCCGGACGGCGTCGCAGTCGAACTCGTCGGGGACGGCGTGGACCGCTGCGCCCGCGACGTCGATGTCGGTCTCGGCGACGACGTGGACCTCGTCGAACGACGCCGGAAGCGAGTCGACGGTCGATTGGACGATCGACTCGGCGTCGACGGTGAGGATGCGGACCTGAATCTCGTCGGGGCCGTACTCCGGGGCCGGGGGCTCGTAGCCCGCGCCGACGACGTAGGTGAGGACGACCCAGACGAGGGCCGTGAGAGTGAAAAGCGCCGTCGTTCCGACGACCAGCAGTTCGCCCGCGGCGGTCCAGTCGACCCCGCCGGGTGCGAGCCACGGCGCGGCCGTCCCGACGGCCGCGAGGACGGCCACGAGTCCACCGACGATGAGTGAGATCCGTTCTGTCTTCATCTGGCCGAGTCGCAACCGTCGGAGGGACTTGAACCGCGGCGTCCGTCCAGCGCAGTACGGGACGTTTGACTCGAATTATGCCGAGTTAATCGCGGTGTCTCGCGGTGATATCGGCTTCGTAACAGGAACGAGCGGGGACCGAAGGGACGGCGGCGCGAGCGACCGAGGGACCGGCCTTGTCGCCTTGTGCGCGTCGGTCGGCGACCCGTCGCGCGGACGCTCGACCGCCTACCACGGCTCGTTTTTCAGCCCGAGCAGGTACGCGCCGACGTTGGTGACGACGTGGAGCACGGGCGTCATCACGAGCACGACCGCGAGCACGGGCAGGGTGAACGTCGCCGAGAACCAGCCGGGTGCAGCGACGAGCGCGAGGACGAGCGCGCCGACGACGAAGTCGAGCTGGTCGAGACCGGGGAAGGCGGCACCGCGCTCCCGGCCCGACCGACGCTTGAGGAACGACGCGCCGATGTCGCCGAGCATCGCGCCGAGCGCGAGGCCGAACCCGGCGGCGAGCGGGAACGTCGGGAGCAAGACGCCGAGCGCGCCCGAGACCGCGGGCGCGGCGGCGTTGAGGACGACGGCGAGGAGCGTCCCGGCCAGCGTCCCGGCGGCGGTGCCGCGCCACGTCTTTCCGTCCCCGAGGACGCGCCGACCGCCCCACGTGCGCCCGCCGTCGATGGGGCGGCCACCGCCCGCGAGGACGGCGGCGTTGTTCGGCACGTACGCGGGCAACATCGCCCAGAAGGCGGTGGCGACGAGAGAGACGACCATACCGACCCGTCGGCGGCGAAGAATGTAAGTTCCGACGGTTCGTCGCCGTTCGAAGCGCCGGAGTCGTTCGATTTCGCGTCCGAACCGATGATAACCCTCAATAGCTGAGGGTCGTAATCGTTCGTTATGATTCCGCCCATCGCGAGCAGGTTCGTCGCGGGGGAGTCCGCGGCGGGAGCGCTCGACCACGCCCGACGGATGAACGACGACGGCGTGGCGGTCATCCTCAACCTCCTCGGGGAGCACTACGCGGAGCGCGGCCCCGCGGACGAGGACGCGGCGGCGTACGTCAGCCTCGTCGAGGACATCGCCTCGGCCGGCATCGACGCCTGCGTGTCGGTCAAGCCCTCCCAAATCGGTCTCGACGCGGGCGACCACGTGTTCGAAGAGAACTACCGGCACATCGCCGAGGCGGCGGACGAACACGGCGTCTTCCTGTGGTGCGACATGGAGGACCACGAGACGACAGACGTGACCCTCGACGCCTTCGAGGAACTCGCCCGCGAGTTCGACGGCGGGATGGGGCTGTGCGTGCAGGCGAACCTCAAGCGCACCCCCGAAGACCTCGAACGCCTCGCCGACGTGCCGGGGAAGATTCGCCTCGTCAAGGGCGCGTACGACGAACCCGCCGCGGTCGCCCACAAGCAGAAATCGGCGGTCAACGAGGCGTACAAGGAGCTCCTCGCGTACCTGTTTCGGGAGTACGACGGCGGCATCGCGGTCGGCAGCCACGACCCCGAGATGATAGCCTACGCCCGGGACCTCGGCGCGGAGTACGACCGCGACTACGAGGTGCAGATGCTCATGGGCGTGCGCGAGGACGCCCAGCGCGAACTCGCCGCCGAGGGCGTCGAAGTATGGCAGTACGCGCCCTACGGCGACAAGTGGGTCTCGTACTTCTACCGCCGGGTCCGCGAGCGCAAGGAAAACGCCCTGTTCGCACTCCGGGCGGTCGTCGGCGTCTGAGAGAGCGATGGGGTGCGGGTACGCCCCCGTCCCGCACTAGAAATCCCCTTATGCCCGCGGGTTCACGTACCCGATATCAATGTCCTCGTGGAGACGCGACTTCGCCAGCGGCCTCGTGGTCCTCGTTCCGCTCATCGTCATCCTGTACGTCCTCTCCATTCTGTACGGCGCAATCGTCCGCATACCGGGAGTTGACCGCCTGTTGGAGTTTCCGGAGCCGTACACCTACCTCTCGGAGGTGTTCGGGTTCTTCGTCGCCATCATCATCTTCCTGTTGTTGGTCCTCTCAGTCGGCTACCTGATGCGGACGACGGCCGGTCGCCTGCTCGAATCCGGCCTCGACGCCGCCATGAACAAGGTCCCGCTCGTTCGCGTTATCTACAACGCTTCTAAGCTCGCGGTCGAAACCGCCCTCACTGGTACCGAAGACCTCCAGAAGCCGGTCCGTCTCGAAACGTGGCCGGGCATCCGCATGACCGCGTTCAAGACCGGGAAGACGACCAAAGACGGCAAGGAGATCGTCTTCATGCCGACCGCGCCGAACATCACCACCGGGTTCGTGATGGAAGTCGACCCCGAAGACATCGAAGAGACCGGCGAGAAGGTCGAAGAGGCCCTCACGCGCGTCCTCTCGGCCGGGTTCGCAGAACAGGACCACGTGGACGAGTTCAACATCGAAGTGACCGAAGAGTCCGGCGACGGGCGAGTCCCCAGCAACGAGTAAGGATTCGGCGGCGGCGGTCGTCGCTATCGGGCCGTGGCGGTACAGTGACGTGAAAAGGGAGCTCGTTTTCGCGGGCGTCTACTGCTCGTCGACGTAGGTGAACCACTCTTCGTGGTCGTCGGTGCGGCGCTCCACGAGGTCGAAGAAGGCGGACTGCAGCTCCTCCGTGACCGGGCCGCGAGTGCCCTCGCCGATGACGACGTTGTCGACCTTGCGGATGGGAGTCACTTCGGCGGCGCTGCCGGTGAAGAACAGCTCGTCGGCCGTGTTGAGTTCGCCGCGGCTGATGGTCGCGCTGTCGTCGACCTCGTAGCCGCGCTCGCGGGCGAGCGTAATGACGGTGTCGCGGGTGATGCCGTCGAGGATGCTCTGGGAGAGCCCGGGGGTGTAGAGCTTCCCGTCGCGGACCATGAAGATGTTCTCGCCGGGACCCTCTGCGACGTTGCCCTCCTTGTTCAGGACGATGGCTTCGACGTAGCCGTTGCGGCGGGCTTCCTCGCCCGCGAGCATGGAGTTCACGTAGAGCCCGGTCGTCTTCGCGTTCGTCGGAATCTGGCTGGAGGCGTGCTTGCGCCACGACGAGACCATCACGTCGACGCCGTTTTCGAGCGCGTCCTCGCCGAGGTAGGTCCCCCACGGCCACGCCGCGATGGCGACCTCAGTCGGGTTGTCCTTGGGGCTGACGCCGAGCGAGTCGTAGCCGTAGAAGGCGATGGGGCGGATGTATCCGCCGTCGAGGTCGTTGCGGCGGATGACCTCCAGCGTCGCCTCGGTGAGTTCCTCGCGCGTGTACGGAATCTCCATGTCGTAGGGCTTCGCGGACTGATAGAGCCGTTCGAGGTGTTCCTCCCAACGGAAGATGGCCGGGCCGCGGTCGGTGTCGTAGGCGCGAACGCCCTCGAAGACGCCCGTCCCGTAGTGGAGTCCGTGGGTGAGGACGTGCACCGTCGCGTCCTCCCAGTCCTTGTACTCTCCACTCTGCCAAATCGTCGAGACATCCATCTCGTCAAATCCCATGTAGTGGCCTTCGGTGGCCCCCCTCTAAAATCATGACGACCCGACCACCGCGTCCCCCGCGGTTTTGTCCGCGGGCCGCCATGACGGGGTATGAGCCTCGAATCCGTCGCCGTCACGGGCGGGACCGGAAACCTCGGGCCGACCGTCGTCGCCCACCTCCGCGCGAGCGGCTACACCGTCACGAACTGCTCGCGGCACAGCGAGTCGTCGCTCGCGGACCACGACTACCGCGTGAGCGCGCTCGACCCGGGCGACCTCACCGCGGCGCTCAGCGACGTCGACGCCGACGCAGTCGTCCATCTCGGAACCATCTCGACGCCGACGAACGACCCCGGCCACCGCGTCTTCGAGAGCAACGTCCAGTCGACCTACGTCGTCCTCGAAGTCGCCGCCGCGCTCGGCATCGACCGCGTGGTCGCCGCCTCCAGCATGAGCGCCATCGGCGGGAGCTTCGAACCCGACCCCGCTCGAATCGACTTCCTCCCGGTCGACGAGACCCACCGCGCGACGCCCTCGAACCCCTACGGCCTCGGGAAGTACGTCGCCGAGCAGACCGCCGCGGGGGTCGTCCGCCGCGACGACGCACCCGAGACGGTCGCCAGCCTCCGATTCCCGTGGATGCCGAGTGAAGAAGAGGCCCGCCGGACCTTCGCCGAGGCCGACCGCTCGCTGTCGGGACTGCGGGACGCCGGGCACTTCCACACCGCGCGCAACACGCTCTTTTCGTACCTCGGCAGAGAGGACGCCGCGCGGCTCGTCCGCCGGGCGCTCGAAGCCGACTTCGCGGGCCACGAGGTGTTCTGGGCCGCGGCCGCCGACACCTCGACGACCGTCGAGTCAGAGACAGTCGCCCGCGAGGTCTACCCCGGCGCGGAGGTCAGAGCGCCGCTTTCGGACCACGAGGCGCTCGTTTCGACCGAGAAGGCAAAGCGACTGCTCGGCTGGGAACCGACGTGGTCGTGGCGCGACGGGCGCGCGTGAGAAGGTAAATCGGGGCGGACCCCCTCGATCGCTCAGACGAGTTCGTCGATGAGGCCGTCGCCGTCGACGAAGGCGAAGCCGTGTCGGTCGGCGTAGTCGCGGGCGGCGTCCTTCGAGAGGGCCGCGCCGGTCTCGTCGTCGAGCATCTCGCAGACGACGACCGCCGGCGGGATACCCGCCTCGTCGGCCATCGCGAGGCCGAGTTCAGTGTGGCCCTGCCGGTCAGAAAGCAGGTTCGGCGCGCCGCGGAGCAGGTGGACGTGGCCGGGCGCACGGAACTCGCCGCCGAAGTCGTCGGCGTCGTACTCGCCGGCGCGGGCGGCCTCGGCGACGGGTGCGAGTCGAGAGATGGTCATCGCGCGGTCGCGGTCGGTGATGCCCGTAAACGAGTCGCGGTGGTTCACCGTGAACGAAAACGACGACCGAGAGTCGTAGGCGAGGTCGTGAGACGACGCGGCCGGGTGGTCGAGCACGTCGTCCATGAACGGGAGGCCGAGGGATTCTGACACGTCGTTCGGGAGGGCGACGCAGACGAGGCCGCCGGCGTCGTTGCGCATCCGGGCCACGTCGGCCGGACGGACCGCGCCCGCGGGGTAGACGAGGTCGGTCTCCCCCTCGCGGTCGTCGAAGTCGTGGACGAGCACCGGTTCGCCGGCGCGGAAGGCGTCGAGAACGCGCGAGACGGCGTCGAAGTCGCCGGTCGACTCGGCGGTGCGGCTCATTCGTAATCCGCCTCCTCGACGCGGACCGTGACCTCGTCGTCGTCGTCGAGGTCGAGTTCGTCGCGGAGCTTATCGGGCGCGATTATCTCCAGTTGCGACTCGTCGTGGTGGGTTCGCTCGGGGACGATGATGTGGACCGGTTCGTAGGACTCGTCGCCGACCGCGACGGAGGCGGCGTAACACGTCGCCGGGCCGAAGGTGCGTTCGTCGTCTTCCCAGCCGTCTATCGGGACCGCGTCGAGGGCGGTCATGCCGGCGCGAGCGCGGACCGCGTCGTCGTCGAGGCGGACGTTCAGCGTGCCGGGGAACGGCTCGTAGCCGAGCCGGTCTCTGAACTGCTCCATGTAGCCCGAAAGCGAGATGTAGTGGCGACCCTCGCCCATCCCGCCGGTGACCTCGCCGTCGAGGACGACAACCGAGGGCGTCTCGAAGATGCGTCGGTAGTCGGCGTACTCCTGTCTGAGCGCGGACTCCCCCGCGTCGGTGATGGTTATCCACTGGCCGTCGGCGACGACCTCGCGGTCGACGAAGTCGGCTTCTTCGAGGCGCTGGAGGCGACGAGAGGCCGTCTGGTTCGACACGTCGAGTCGGTTCGCGACGCCGGAACAGGAGAGCTTGACCGGGCCGGAGCGCCCGCCGTCGAGCGCGACGAGTTTGAGCGTGGCCAACTCGTCGTACCCGACCGCCGCGGCGACTGCCGATTCTGACATACCTCTCGCTTCGAACGCGCTCCCCATAAGCATATCGTAAGTGAGATGCGTTCCAATAGTGAGATAGTCAGAGAAGGAACGACCGGTGGACGCGACCGCCGTGGATACGCGACAGTTCCAATCGCGAACGGGTAAGTCCGTCGGTCAGTCTACCGCGTCGAGAAGGGCGTGTTCGGCGGACGCGCGGTCAAGTCTCTCGGTTCGACGAGAGCGGCACCGGCCGCTGGGTCGGTGTGACGGTGTGGGTGTGTGGTGGTGGAGAGTGTGGGTGTGATGGGGAGTGGCGGTGAGTGTGCGATGCCACGCGTTCCGGGCCGTCGGGCCAGCGACCGAATCGCGTCCTCAGGGAGACGACGCTCGCCGCTCGGTGCTGACCTGTGAGATACCCGCGTTCGCCGAGCAACTGGGACACGCGTACACGTTGCCGTCCTCGTCGCCGAAGACGCGGACGAAGTTGTTCGACACGAACGCATCGCAGTGGTTGCATTGACTCATGGGTGGGGTGGTGAGAGCGGCGGGTCGCCGCCCGTGATTTGAATGTCGTCCGCTTACGATATACCACTATTACCTAACTGGTAAGGTATCGGAGCGAGCGGCGGGAAGACTACCCCGTCAACCGGGGAAACGAGCGTCACCGTTCGATGCGGCGCGCGGTCGCTCGAACGGTTCGGAAAGGCCTTTAGCCGCCTATCGAGAATCCGCGTACATGTTCAGACAGTTCCGTGAGGAGGTCGAGACGGCGCTCTCTGCGGCGCTCTCGTCGCTCGACCTTCCCACCGACGACCTCGGGGTCGAGGAACCGCCGGAGGACGTACCCGCGACGCTCGCCTCCAGCGTCGCCTTCAGACTCGCCGGGGTCGTCGGCGCGCCGCCGCCGAAGATCGCCGTCGACATCGCAGACGAACTCTCCGTCGAGGGCTACGACTACCTCGCCGCGGTCGACACGCAGGGCCCGTACGTCAACTTCCACGTCTCCGACGCCTACTACGACGACACCCTCGAAGCCGCCGCGGCCGACGAGGAGTACGGTCGCCTGCCCGCGACCGGCGACAGCGTCGTCGTCGAGCACACGAGCGCGAACCCGACCGGCCCGGTCCACGTCGGTCGCACCCGTAACCCGGTCATCGGCGACGCCGTCGCCAACCTGCTCGACTTCGCCGGCAACGACGTCGACCGCCACTACTACGTGAACGACGCCGGCCGCCAGATGGCCGTCTTCACGTGGGCCTACGAGACGTTCGACGAAGCGGAGCTCGACAGCGAACCCGCGCGCGAGCGCGTCGAGTACGACCTCGTTCGCTACTACCGCAAGGGCAACGCGTTCCTCGAAGAGGCCGACCCCGAGGAAGTCGAGCAGGCGGAAGCGGAAATCACCGAGATTCTCCAGGGCATCGAGGAGGGCGACGAGGAGACCTACGCCCGCGTCGAGACCGTGGTCGACCAGGTGCTCGGCGGCATGCGCGAGTGTCTCGAACGCCTCCCCGCGGAGTTCGACGAGTTCGTCAAGGAGACGCGGTTCATGTTCGACGGGAGCACCCGCGACCTCGCCGAGCGCCTCAAGGAGACCGACCACGCCGTCTACGAGGAAGACGCGTGGCAACTCGAACTCGAGGACTACGGCTTCGAGAAGAACCTCGTGTTCCTCCGGTCGGACGACACCTCGCTGTACACGACGCGTGACCTCGCTCACCACGAGTGGAAGTTCGACAACTACGACCGCGCCGTGACCGTCCTCGGCGAGGACCACAAGCTCCAGTCCGGACAGCTCCGCGCCGCGCTGGACATCCTCGGCAACGACGTGGACAAACTGGAGAACGTCATCTACTCGTGGGTCAACCTCCCCGGCGGCGAGACGATGTCCACCCGCAAGGGGACGGGCGTCATGCTCGACGACCTCCTCGACGAGGCCATCGACCGCGCCCGCGACGAGGTCGAGACCCGCCTCGAAGGCCGCACTCGCGACGACGACCTCGGCGAGGCCGACATCGACCGCATCGCCCGGCAGGTCGGCATCGGCGCGGTCCGCTACGACATCGTCTCCAAACAGCCCACGAAGACCATCACCTTCGAGTGGGACCAGGCGCTCAACTTCGAGGCGCAGTCCGCGCCGTACATCCAGTACGTCCACGCGCGCTGTTGCGGCATCGCCGACGAGGCGGCCGCCGCCGGCCTCGACGCGAGCGAGGTCGACCCGACCGTGCTGACGACCGACGCCGAGCGCGACCTGCTGGCGACCATCGCGCGGTTCCCCGCCGTCGTCGAGGCCGCGGCCGACGACCTCGAACCCCACACCGTGGCGACGTTCGCCCGCGAGCTCGCCGAGGTGTTCAACACCTTCTACCGCGAGTGCCCCGTGCTCGACGCCGACGAGGAGGTCGGCGCGGCCCGCCTCGCGCTCGTTGAGGCCTCGCGGAACGCGGTGGCGAACGCACTCGCTATCGTGGGCGTGGAAGCGCCCGAGTCGATGTGACCGCGGGCTGAGCGAGTTCTTCGGAGACGGCTTTTTCCGGCGGTTCAGAAGAAAAGCGGGAGTACCGCGGCCCCCGAGATGAGCGACCCGCCGACCGAGAAGACGACGGCGGCACCGCTGCCGAGCGCGAGGACGAGAAACAGGACTATCCACCAGAAGGGAACGGACTCAGAGTCTGCCATAGAGGGCTTTCCGCAGACGCGAGTAAAAGGCCTTCCCGTTTAGCCGAGGAAACGACTGAAGAATCCCTTTTTCTTCTCGTCGCGCTCGTCGTCGTCGAACGACTCGACCTCCTCGACGAGCGAAGTGGTGTAGACGCCCTCCTCGTCGCCGCCGGCTTCGGGCGATTCGTCGGCGTCGGCGTCGGCGTCGGCGTCAGCACCAGTGTCGGCGGTGCTCGGCTCAGCCTCGGCAACGAGAGGTTCGTCCGCGCCGTGCGCGTCCGTCTCCTCGGCGTCGGGGTCGAAATCCGTAGGGACGGACTCCGCGGATTCGGAATCCTCAGATTCGGAACCCTCAGTCACCGGGTCAGCATCGTCCGCCGGCGTCTCGGGAACCTCGGCGGGGTCGTCGGACGGTGAACCGGGCGACAGGTCGCCGACCGACTCTGCTTCGACGGTCCCTTCAGCGAGCGGGTCCGTGCCCGTCGCACCGGCGTCGGCGTCGACATCCAGGGCGGCCTCATGGTCGGCGGTCGAGGTGCCGCGAGTGACCGCTTCGAGGTCCGCCGCCAGCGGGTCACTCTCCGGTTCCTCGTCGCCGACCGGTTCGGGGTCTGCGACCATCGAGTCGTCGGACGTGTCGGCCGCCAGCGGGTCGGCCGGCGCGTCGTCATCACCGGCTTCGACGGCGGCCGCACCAACGTCTGGGGCTTCGACGACACCGTCGGGTTCGGCGGAGTCGTCACCATCCATCGGGTCGGCGACTGCATCCGTTTCGACCGCCGGTTCGCCCGCGTCCTCGGCGGGGTCCACGTCGGGTTCGGCGGAGTCGTCCGACGCTTCAGCGGAGCCACCGGAAAACGGAATCGACGCCGCGAGGTCGTCGTCCGGTTCGGGGTCGGCGTCAGTGTCCTCGACCGCCGGCTCTGGGCCCATATCAGTGGTCTCGGCTTCGACGTCGGGTTCCGATTCCGGGTCGGACTCCGCTGCGGGGTCCGCGTCGACCTGAACGACCGACGTGTGCTCACTCGCCTCCGGCGTGGCTGCTTCGCCGTCGACCGCGTCGTCGTCGCTGGCCGCGTCGGAAGCGGATTCCGCGGTGGCCGCCGGTTCGGGTTCCGTGTCCGACTCGTCCGCCGCGGCCTCGGAGTCGGCCGAGTCGACCGCGTCGTCCGGAATCGGCACCGGCTTGCCGGTGAGCGCTTCGGCGAGGGCGCGGTAGCCCGCGGCCGCGATGCTGTCGGGCGAGCGGGCGACGACCGGAATCTGCGTGCTGAGCGCCTCGCGGATGGCCGGGTCCTCGGGGACGACGGCGATGACGCCGGCGTCGAGGAGCGAGGCGACCACGTCGGCGTTCGGGTTCGACTGGTTGACGCGCGTGAGGACGACGCCGACCACGTCGGCGCCGATTCGCTCTGCGAGCTGTCGGGTCTTTTCAGTGTCGCCGAGCGACTCGCGCTCGGTCGTCGAGACCAAGACGACCTCGTCGGCGAGCTTCAACGGGACGAAGGTGTCGTCGCTCAGCCCCGCGCCGGTGTCGATGATGACGATATCGTAGCTCGCTTCGAGCGCCGAGACGACCGGTTCGAGTTCCTTCGCGTTCGCCGTCGCGAACGCTTCGAGGGCGTTCGAGCCGGGGAGCACCGAGAGTCCCGCCGGTCCCTCGTAGACGGCCGCCTCGACCGCCGCCTCGCCTGTCAATACGTCGTGAAGCGTCGCCCCGTCCGGGTCGACGCCGAGCGCGCCGGCGAGGTTCGGCATCCCGAGGTCACCGTCGACGACGACGACATCGTGACCGGCCATCGCGAGCGTCGTCCCGAGGTTGGCCGTGGTCGTCGTCTTTCCAACCCCGCCTTTCGCGCTGGCAACTGCGTACACCCGGGCCATAATTCCAACGTCGAAGTCCACCCGTGACAGCCACATAAATGTTCTCCGACCGCGCTCGTCTCGAAGTCGGGTCGTAGGGCGGCTCGTGCGGCAGGATACCGCGGAACGTGACCAGTCAAAGGTTACTTAGCCGCTGGAGGGACTAGGTGGAGTGATGAGTAGCGACGCCGAGGAGGCGAGCGAGGACCGCCGAAAGTACGAATTCAAGAAGGTCATCGAGGACCTGCGAGAGTACGAAGGGTCAGGAACGCAGCTCGTCACCATCTACATCCCCGAAGACAAGCAGATTTCCGACGTGGTCGAACACGTCATCACGGAGCACAGCGAAGCGTCTAACATCAAATCGAAGCAGACGCGAACGAACGTCCAAGACGCCCTGACGAGCATCAAGGACCGACTCCGGTACTACGACACCTTCCCACCGGACCGCGGTATCGTCATGTTCTCCGGAGCGGTCAACTCCGGCGGCGGCCAGACGGACATGGTCACGAAGGTGCTGGAGAGCCCGCCGGAGCCGATTCAGTCGTTCCGGTACCACTGCGACTCGAACTTCCTCACCGGGCCGCTCGAGGACATGCTCATGGACAAGGGCCTGTTCGGGCTCATCGTCCTCGACCGCCGCGAGGCCAACGTCGGCTGGCTCAAGGGCAAGCGCGTCGAGCCGGTCAAGAGCGCCTCGTCGCTCGTCCCCGGTAAGCAGCGCAAAGGTGGTCAGTCCGCCCAGCGTTTCGCCCGCCTCCGCCTCGAAGCCATCGACAACTTCTATCAGGAGGTCGCCGGCATGGCCAACGACCTGTTCGTCCCCAAGCGACACGAGATGGACGGCATCCTCGTGGGCGGCCCCTCGCCGACGAAAGACGAGTTCCTCGACGGCGACTACCTCCACCACGAACTGCAGGACCTCGTCGTCGGGAAGTTCGACGTAGCCTACACCGACGAGTCCGGCCTCTACGACCTCGTCGACGCCGGCCAGGACGCGCTGGCCGACCAGGAGGTCATGAAGGACAAAAGGCAGATGGAGGAGTTCTTCGAGAAGCTCCACCGCGGCAACGAGTCCACATACGGGTTCGAGGCGACCCGGAAGAACCTCGTGATGGGCTCTGTCGACCGTCTCCTCATCTCCGAGGACCTGCGGAAGGACATCGCCATCTACGACTGCGACGGCCAAGAGGAGTACGAACTCGTCGACCACCGTCACAACACGCCGACCCACGAGTGCGAAGGCGGCTCGGAAGCCGAGCTGAAAGAGCGCGAGGACGTCATCGAGTGGCTCATGGACCTCGCCGACCAGCGCGGCACCGAGACGAAGTTCATCAGCACGGACTTCGAGAAAGGCGAACAGCTCTACGACGCGTTCGGCGGTATCGCCGGCATTCTCCGGTACTCCACCGGCGTCTAAGCGACTCCTCCTCGGCGTCTTCGCGCGCCACGCTGTCAGACAGCACGGAGCGGCGGCGCTCAGAGGAACGCGTCCAACTGCGCCTGCCGACGGGCGACGTCGAAGTGAGGGTCGGTCGCCTCCCGCTGGAGTCGGTCGAGCGTGAGATGCACGTCGATGCCAGACCGTTCGGCGAACTCGACGCAGTCGACGATGCCGGCGCGGTTGAGCGCCAGCGAGTCGAGCATGCCGACGAGGAGCGCGACCGAAGCGCCCGCGTCGCCCTCGGGGAGCACGTCCGCGAGCGGGCGCGAGTCGCCGCCGGTCGGCGCCGTCTCCGCCGGGTGAAGTCGGAGGCAACCGGCACACAACCCGACGGTCAGCGCCGCTTCGGGCGCGTGAGACTCGAGCGGTTCGGGCACTGCGAAGACGGCGATTTCACCGTCGCAGTCGGGACAGGACATAGCAGTCTCTACGCGCCGAGACGGTGAAAAACGGTCGGAGACCCGACCGAGAGAGAACTGGAGAGAGAACGGTCGCGCGCGGTCGGCCTCAGTCGGCCGCGGTCGCCGCTTCCGCTTCGGCGGCGGCTTCCTTGGCGGCGCGTTCTTCCTTCTCTTCTTCTTCCTTCTTCGCCTTGATCTTCTTCAGGCGGAAGATCTCCTCGCGTTCCTGTTCTTCGAGCTTCTGCTCGATGTACTCCTGGTTCTCGTAGAGTTCCGGCAGGAGTTTGAACTCGAGCGCGTTGACGCGGCGCTTCGTCGTCTCGATTTCCTCGAGCATCTTCCTCATCGCCGTCTCGACCTCCGCGGCGAGGATGATGGATTCGAGGAGTTCCTCGTAGGCGTCGGCGGCCTCGTCGATGCGGGCCGAGGAGCCGAGCAGCCCGTAGCCGCGCTGATCGAGGCTCTTTTTCACACGCGAGGACTCGATCTGCGGAACGACGACGCCCATGATGTTCTTGGACTGCGTCGTGATTTCGGGGTACTCCTTCAGCGCGGCGGCCGCGCCGCGGACGGCCACGTCGCCCTCCATGGCGCGGGCCATGTTGATTTTGTTCTGCGCGCGCTCGTAGTCCTGATTGAGGTTGGCCCGCACGTCCTGGGCCTGGTCGAGGATATCCATGAACTCCATGATGAGCCCGTCACGCTTCTGTTCGAGCGTGTCGTGGCCCCGCTCGGAGAGTTCGATGCGATCTTCGATCGCCATCAAGTTCTTGCGGGTCGGCTTGACGTCTTCGGCCATCGTTGGCGGGGGTTGTTCGCCTGGGGTGTTAATCTTTTACTGTCTGGCCGGCCGGACCGCCCGAACTCCGTCGTGACGGGGAGACGTCACGTCTGTGGGTCGAGACCGCGATTCAGTTCGTGGGTCGTCACGGGTGCTGATGTCGGGGTACCGAGGCCGGTAGACATCGAGCGGCTATCGAAACGCCGGATATCCCCGCTAGTACGGTTCTCCATCGAAAAACCGAGAGATGAGTTTTCGCTCCGCCGCGTGCAGGTGCTGGTGAAACGTCGCCCGCGAGACACCCATCGTCTCCGCGAGTTCGTCGCCGGTGACGGCGTGCGGCCACTCGAAATACCCGCCGAGGTAGGCGAGTTGGAGGGCCGACTGCTGGCGGTCGGTCAGGTCGTCGTTGACGCTCGCGACGAACTCGCGGCGCGCCTCCGGCGGTTCGGACCGGTTCGTCACGGATCGGAGTTCGGCGTTCGCCGCGACCGACTTGAAGTCGTCGAGGAGCGCCCGCCCCGCTACGCGGTCGGGGACGACGACCGTAAGCCGACAGCCGAGGCGGTCTACTTCGAGGTCGACGAGTCGCCCGCCCGCGTCGGCGACGAGGTGGACGAGCGACCCGTCGGCGAAGGTGAGTTCGTAGAGTTCGGCGTCGTCACCGCGAGGGAGGACGTCGACGCTCCGAAGGCCGTCGAGCGCGGTGTCGACCTCGTCGAACTCCGTCGCGGGGTCCGTCGAGACGAACAGACTCACGGTCCCGTCGTCGTGTTGGGCCGAACCGCGGTACGAGAGTTTGCAGTCCCCCGCGGCGGCGAGTCGGACCAGCGGTTGCGTCTCGTCGCGCACCTCGATTTCGAGTTCGAGCCGCTCGTCGGACAGCAGGGACCGCCGGCTCTCGAAAGCGTCGATGGCCGCGCCGACCGCCCGACCGAGCGTCCCGAAGACCACCCGAACCTGGTCGTCGAGTTCCGCGGCGTCGGTGTAGACGGTCAAGACGCCGTAGAGCGTCCCGCGGTGGGCCAACGGAACCGCGATGACCGAGTCGAACGGGACGAGCGTCTCCGCGGAGACGCTCCCGTCACCGACAGTCGCCGACTGGACGGTCCGCGTCTCCGCGGCGCGAGCGGTGGGGTCGTCGGGGTTGGACCGGTCGATTTCGAGGCCGTCGAGGAATTCGGTGTCGGCTCCGGCCCGCTCGTTCGGGACGATGACCGCCGGTGCGAGGTCGCAGCGGCCGACCCACGCGCAGGTGAACGACCCGGCGGCGGTGACTCGGTCGCAGACGGCGGCTTCGAGTTCCTGTCTGCTCTCCGCGCGGACGAGCGCGCTCGTTACGTCCGCCAACAAGCCCTCGATGTGCTCGACGAGCGTCTGGAGACGCTCGCGCTCTTCGTCGACTCTCTCGGCGTACCGCTCGGCGGCCGTCTCCGCGCGCACGCGCTCCGTGATGTCGGTCTGGAAGCCGACGTAGTGGGTCACCTCGCCATCCGGCCCGCTCAACGGCGCGACGTCGACCCGGTTCCAGAACGTCTCGCCGTTCGCGCGGTAGTTCAGCAGTTCGACCGACGCCGACTCTTCGGCCTCGATGGCGCGGCGGAGTTCGGCGACCCGCTCGGGGTCGGTGTTCGGTCCCTGAAGGTATCGGCAGTTCCGCCCCAGCGCCGCGTCGGCCGAGTAGCCGGTCATCGCCTCAAACGCCTCGTTGACGTAGACGAGCGGTCGGTCGGGAAGCGAGCAGTCGGCGACGGTGATGCCGACCGGTGCCTCGTCTATCGCCTGTTCCTTCAGGTCCTCGGTTATCTTGCTCGCGGCCGTCGCGCCGCGGCGACGCCACGCGACGACGCTTTCGACCCGTTCGGGAAGCCGCTCGAAGAGGTTCGAGTCGACGACCGGTACCACGTCGGCCGCGCCGGCGTCGCGGGCGGCCGCCGCCGAGAGGTCGCCGTCGGTCGGGACGACGACGACCAGCGGGACCGCGAGCGCGCCGTGGACCGCTTCAACGTCCGCGAGTCGGTCGGTCGCAAGCACGACGCAGTCGACCCGTTCGTCCTCGGCGCGCCGGCTCACCGCATCGACGGACGCGGCGAGCGACACCGAAAGCGGCGAGAGCGCGTCTAAGAGTCGCCCCCGGTCGACGGCGGGGCCGACGACCGCGAGGACGTGCGCGCGAGACGAAGTGGCGTCCATACGGGGGTGTGGTCGCCGAGCCATAAGGAAGTTCTCGCGGCGGGCGTGCGGTCGCACGGCTCGGGGCGCGAATAGAAGAGGAGAATCGAACCGAGGGACGAACGCGGCGTTCGTCGCGGTCTAGGCTTCCGCTTCGACCGACTCGGCGTCTTCGTGGTAGTAGTCCTCGATGAGCTCCTCGTCGATACGGTTGAGCTCGGACTTCGGGAGCATCGACAGGAGGTCCCAGCCGATGTCGAGGGTTTCCTCGATGGACCGGTCCGTGTCGAAGCCCTGGTTGACGAACTCGGCTTCGAAGCGCTCGGCGAAGTCGAGGTACTTGTTGTCGCGCTCGGACAGCGCCTCGCGACCGACGATGTTCACGAGGTCGCGCAGGTCTTCACCCTCCGCGTACGCCGCGTACATCTGGTCGGACACGTCGGCGTGGTCCTCGCGGGTGAGGCCCTCACCGATACCGTCGTCCATGAGACGCGACAGGGACGGAAGCGGGTTGATCGGCGGGCGGATACCCTGCGAGTTGAGGTCGCGGTCGATGTAGATCTGACCCTCGGTGATGTAGCCGGTCAGGTCCGGAATCGGGTGCGTGTCGTCGTCACCCGGCATCGTGAGGATGGGAATCTGCGTGACAGAGCCGTCGCGACCCTGGATGCGACCTGCACGCTCGTAGAGCTGTGCAAGGTCGGTGTACATGTAACCCGGGTAGCCACGGCGACCGGGAACCTCTTCGCGAGCCGCACCGATCTCGCGGAGCGCCTCGCAGTAGTTGGTCATGTCGGTCAGGATGACGAGGACGTGGTAGTCCTTGTCGAACGCGAGGTACTCGGCGGTCGTCAGCGCGAGACGCGGCGTGACCGTCCGCTCGACTGCAGGGTCGTCCGCGAGGTTCGTGAAGACGACGGAGCGCTCGAGTGCGCCCGTGCGCTCGAAGTCCTCCATGAACTCGTTCGCCTCTTCCTGCGTGATACCCATCGCGCCGAAGACCACTGCGAACTCGGACTCTTCGCCGCTTTCTTCGTCCTCGGGCACCGTCGCCTGACGGGCGATCTGGAGCGCGAGGTTGTTGTGGGGAAGCCCCGACGCGGAGAAGATCGGGAGCTTCTGACCGCGGACGAGGGTGTTCATGCCGTCGATGGCGGAGACGCCGGTCTGGATGAACTCCTCGGGGTACTCGCGGGAGTAGGGGTTGATTGCCGCGCCGACGATGTCCCGACGCTCGTCGGGAACGATTTCGGGGCCACCGTCGATTGGCTGGCCGGACCCGTCGAGCACGCGCCCGAGGAGGTCCTCGGTCACGGGCATCTTGAGGGTCTCGCCGAGGAACCTGACGGACGCGTTCCTGTCGATACCGCTCGTGCCTTCGAACACCTGAATCGCGACGAGGCCCTCGGAGGATTCGAGAACCTGTCCGCGCTTGGTTTCGCCTTGGGGCGTCTCGATTTCGACGATTTCGTCGTAACCGATCGGCTCGTCGACCTCGGCGAACACCAGCGGGCCGCTGATTTCGGTGATAGTCTGGTATTCCTTCATGGTCTCAGTACAGCTCGCGGAGCTGCTCGGTGATTTCTGCTTTGAGGTCCTCGATGTACGCCTCCCAGTCTTCCTGCACACCGATGCGGTTCAGCCGGGGAGCCGCCTCGATGGCCTGAATCTCTTCGACGGGGACGCCGGCTTCGAGCGCCTTGAACGCCTCGTCGTTGAACGCGTGGATGGCGGTGAGGATACCGTACGTCTTCTCGGGGGAACAGTACGTGTCCGTCGGGTGGAACGCGTTCTGCTGGAGGTACGCCTCGCGGAGGTAGCGAGCGATTTCGAGGGTCAGCTGCTGGTCCTCCGGCAGGGCGTCCTTACCGACGAGCTGAACGATTTCCTGCAGTTCGTTCTCCTCGTCGAGCACGTCGACGGCCCACTGGCGCTCTTCGGCCCAGTCGTCCTCGACGTTCTCGACGAACCACGGGTCGAGCTGCTCTTGGTAGAGCGAGTACGACTCGTTCCAGTTAATCGCCGGGAAGTGACGGCGCTCTGCGAGGTCCGCGTCGAGCGCCCAGAACGTCTTCACGATACGCAGGGTGTTCTGCGTGACCGGCTCGGAGAAGTCGCCGCCCGGCGGCGAAACCGCGCCGATGACGGAGACGGAACCTTCCTCGCCGTTGACGGTCGTGAAGTAGCCGGCGCGCTCGTAGAACTCGGAGAGACGCGCGGCGAGGTACGCGGGGTACCCCTCTTCGCCGGGCATCTCCTCGAGACGCGAGGAGATCTCGCGCATGGCCTCGGCCCACCGGGAGGTGGAGTCGGCCATCAGCGCGACGTCGTATCCCATGTCGCGGTAGTACTCCGCGATGGTGATGCCGGTGTAGATACAGGACTCGCGGGCCGCCACGGGCATGTTGGACGTGTTCGCGATGAGGCACGTCCGAGCCATGAGCGGGTTGCCGGTCTTCGGGTCGTCGAGTTCCGGGAAGTCCTCGATAACCTCGGTCATCTCGTTACCGCGCTCGCCGCAGCCGACATAGACGACGATGTCCGCGTCGGCCCACTTGGCGAGCTGGTGCTGGGTGACCGTCTTCCCGGACCCGAACGGACCCGGAATCGCGGCCGTTCCGCCCTTCGCGATGGGGAACAGGCCGTCGAGGATGCGCTGCCCCGAGACGAGCGGTTCGCGCGGGGTCTTCTTCTCCGCGGCGGGACGCGCCTGACGCACCGGCCACTCCTGGTGCATCGTAATCTCTTCGCCGTTGTCGAGTTCGGCGACCGTCTCGGTGACGGAGAACTCGCCTTCCTCGATGGCGACGACTTCGCCGCCCTCGAAGTCCGGCGGGACCATGACCTTGTGTTCGATGGTCACGGTCTCGGGGACCGTCCCCACGACGTCGCCGGAGGCGACCTCGTCGCCCTCGGAGACGGTGGGTTCGAACTCCCACTTCTTTTCGAGGTCGATACCCGGCGCGTCGACACCGCGGTCGAGGAACGCCGAGTTCATCTTCGACTCCAGCACGTCCAGGGGACGCTGCACGCCGTCGTAGATGGCGTCCATCATCCCCGGACCGAGGTCGACGGTCAGCGGTTCGCCCGTACTCTCGACGGGTTCGCTGGGACCGACACCGGAGGTCTCTTCGTACACCTGAATAGTCGTGAGGTCGCCCTCGATTTCGATGACCTCGCCCATTAGGCCTTCGTCGCCGACGTAGACGACGTCGTTCATGCGGGCGTCGAGGCCACGGGCGGTCACGACCGGACCACTCACGCTTGCGATGACACCGTCCTCGCGAACGGAATCTTGTGTTGCCTGACTCATGTTTGGTTATTCGTCCATCAGATCGATACCGATTGCTCTCTTGATCTGGTCACGGAGGCCGCTCGCGCCGCCGGAACCGCCGAGCGTCACGAGCGTCGGCTCGATGCTGCGCTCGACCGACTGCCGGGCGTTACGCGAGAGGTGGTCGAGGTCGTCTTCGTGCATCACGATGATGCCGACGTCCTCGTCCTCCAGCGTTCGCGTCACGGCTTCGTCGAGTTCGTCGTCCTTCGCTTCGTCCGGGACGTTCTCGAACTTGCGGACGCCCGCAAGCCGAAAGCCCGTGGTGAAGTCCGGACTGCCGATAACTGCGATTTCCTGGCTCATAGGATGACCAGCTCCTCTTCTATTGCATCGGGGTCCAGCCCGGCCTCGCGGCCGCGGGCGATGGCCCGGATGTTGTCGACCTCGCGCTCCTTGGCGAGGATGTACGAGACGATTGGCGTGACAGAAAGCGGGAACACGTAACCGAGCGTGTCCGCGTACTCCAAGAGCGCCGCGTCGAGGGCGCGCTCGAAGCCGATGAGGCTGTCGGCCTCCTCGAGGTCCGAAAGGGCCGTCGAGAGGCGGTCGCCGTACCGGCTGTCACGAATCTTCGACACCAGCTCGTCCGGGCTGGTCGCCAGCGACGCGAGCTCCGACGCGCGGAACAGCGTGCCGCCCTCGATGAAGTAGTCGACAGGGTCGAGGTCGGCACCGCTGCGAGCGATGCGGAGCGCGTTGCGGGCGTTTCGGAAGTCGATTTCGGCTTCGAGGAACTCGCGGTACTTCTTCGCCTCTTCGCCGACGACCAGACCCTCGAGCAGCTGCTCGTAGAAGGCGCGGTCGACCGCGTTCTCCAGCGGAACGAGGACGCCGACTTCCTCGAACTCCTCGTAGGCGGCCGCGAGGCCGTCTCCGAAGATAGTGCCGGAGAGGAGGTTGACGATCTCCTCTATCTCGTCTGCGTCGAGCAGTCGCGAGAGGAGGCGGTCGTCGAACTCGCCGGCGCGAATGAGGTCGGATTCGACCTCGTCGCGGGACGCGCCGGAGTAGATGCCGCGGATGATCGTCTTCACGTTCCACGCGTCGAACTTACGGAGGTACCGCGCGATGAGGTCGTAGAGGCGGCCGTCTGCCCAGTCGAGGATATCGTTGAACTGCTTCGCCAGATTCTGGTTCAGCGCGTACTCGATGAGGTCGACGCCCGAAAAACGGCTGCCGAGCGCGTTGACCTCGGTTTCGTACTCCGATTCCTCCATGAACCGAGCGATTTCGGCCGGCCCCATGCGGACCAGTTTGCGGTACTCCTCGTCGCCGAACAGGGCACTACGTCGCGCTCGAACGCGAGCGATGACGTATTCGGGATTCGAGCCGCCTGTAGTGCTCATTGGTCGTCGAACAGTCGCGCACTCACTTCCTTCAGATTGTCCTCCCAGACTGTGTCGAGGACCGAGTCGAAGGTGTTGTTCACCCGGACGCGCGAGTTCGAGCCCTCGACCACGACGCCACCGAGGCAGTCGCGCTCGCCGGCGAACTCGTAGCCGTCGTAGTCTTCGAGGATGCTCGAAAGCAGGTCCTCGTCGTCGGCGCGGCCGTAGACGGAGACTTCGTCTTCGTCTTCGAACTCGACCGACGCCGCGTCGAGCAGCGAGCGGGTGAGCTCTTCGCGACGGTCGCCTTCCAGCTCGGCGAGCTCGCTTTCGACCTGCTCGCGGACGCGCTGGAGCACGTCACGACGGGCGCTGAGTCGAGCCTGCTTGGCTTCGAGCTTCGCGCTGGAGAGCGCCTGTTCGCGCTCCCGTTCGAGTTGTTGCTCGACGTCCGCCTTCCGCGATTCGAGGAGTTCTTCGGCGTCGGCCTCGGCCTCGGCGACGATTTCGTCTGCCTGTTCCTGGCCGTCCTGCCTGATGTCCTCTGCGCGTGCGCGGGCTTCGTCTCGGATGTCCTCAACGACGTTGTCCAAACTCATAATGGGAAAGAGAGGGGGTGCTTAGGCCGCGAAGACAACGACCAGTGCGAGGATAACGAGGGTCTCGGGGAGAACCGTAAGGACCAGCCCGTTAACGAAGAGGTCCTCGTCTTCCGCGATGGCTCCCATCGCAGCGGAACCGATGCCACGCTCCGCGTAGCCCGCGGCGAAGGCGGCGATACCGACGGAAAGGGCCGCTGCAGCGCCTTCGGTGATCGCAGGCGAGGAAGCGGTTTCATTCTGCAGTGCAGTCATGAGGGGTTCAAGTGCTTCAATCATTGTGTGTTCCTGAGTACCGGATTGTCGTCTCCGAACGTCTGCATGTGGCGTCAGCCGTATCATAAAGGTTCCCAAAACGTCTGGAGCGGTCTGTCTACGACGGCGGAATCGTCGTCATTGCAAAAGCAGTCGCTCCCAGCGGACAAAACTCAAAAAAGAATCGTCGGTGAGAGTTAGTCTTCGGTCGTGAACTCGCGGTCGTACCCGAACGGGTTGTACTCGCGGCCGCCGCCCTCGAAGAATTTGTTGAAGAACTCGACGTACTCGAGACGCACGGCCTGCAGGCCGGCGCTCGTGACGCCGAGCGCGAGGACGACCAGGTGACCGACGACGAGGACGAGCAGTCCGCCCACGACGCCCGCGGCACCCGTGTGGAAGATGCCGCCGAACAGGACTTCGGTCACTTCGTAGCCGTGGTAACTCAGCGTTTCACCCGCGCCGAGCGCCGACACGGCGGCGGCGTCGGGCATCCCGCCGAGGCCGAAGTGCCAGCCGCCGTGGTCGTCGACGTACACGCCGAAGACGAGCAGGTTGACGGCGAACGCCATCGACGCCTTCGCGATGAGAACCGCGCCGAGACGCGTGTACGACAGGACGTTCGAAAGCGGGGCGGCGAACTCGACGAGTTCGGCCAGTTCGGCCATCCCGAGCAGCACCGCGCCGAGGATGTACATCCCGAAGCCGGCCCAGCCGACGATGAACGAGAAGCCGGAGAAGCCGAGCGGAATGAGCCCGTCAGCCGCGAACGTGGTGAACAGGAACTCCGGCGGCACGCCACCGAGCGCGTCGCTGAAGATCCAGATCCACAGGCCGTTCAGCATGAGGATCCACGAACCGCTTTCGAGGACTGCGTCCTTCGCGCCGTGGAGTTCGTAGTTCTCGAAGAAGTCGAGGATGTACCCCACGTTGACGTGGAAGATACCGACGGCGACGCTCACGGTGAGCCAACCGAGGGCCCACTCAGAGGTGGCCGGCGATAGTCCCTTCTCGATGGGCGGGTGCGACATCCCGAGCACGCCTTCCCAGAAGTACTCGGTGATGAGGTGGAAGCCGAATATCTCGCCGTAGAGGATGCCGAACAACGTCGTGAACAGCCCCGCGGCGATGGTGACGCCACCCATGCTCTTAATCGCGCCGTCATCGAACTTCGAGTAGAGGAAGAAGCCGATGGCGGTGTAGATGACACCGTACCCGAGGTCACCGATCATGAACCCGAAGAACGTCGGGAACGTCAGGAACAGGATGATGGTCGGGTCGAACTCGTAGTAGCTCGGGCGATTGACCGCCTGAACGAGGATTTCGAACGGCTTGACTGCGCCGCTGTTCTTCTGGACGACCGGCGGGTCGTCGCTGGACATCGAGACGGTCCCGCCGTCGGTGGCGGCGACCGTGCCACCACTCTCGGCGACATCCTCGCGCGCGTGGTCGTGCCCGTCACGCGAGAACTCGGCGCGTTCGAGCTCCTCGACGGCGACGTGCTCGCCGATCTCGTCTTTGAGCGTGCTCGCGAACGTGTTGTAGCGCTCGGTCGGAATCCAGCCCTCGGCGACGAAGGCGTTCTCCGTCGTCGCGAACGAAAGCGGCGCTTCCGTCTTCTGGACGTCGATTGCGAGGCGCTCTTCGGCGGCGAGGAGGAACTCTCCCTCCTCGACGGCGATGTCGTGAAGCTCGGACTCGACGGTTTCGAGCTTCGACTCGATTTCGCGCTTCTGCTGTTCGAGATTGCGGATGTGCTCTTCGGGGCTTCCCGAGGCATCCGGGACTTCGAGCGTGGCGAACTCGACGCCGACGAGCGCGTCGGCGAGCGCCATCTCGTCGGCACCGTCGACCGCGCGGCCGAAGATGGCGTGCGTTCGCTCGCCCGAGAAGATCTCGTACGCGTTGATGTCGTCGGCGTCGACGACGGCGCGCTCGACGGGTTCGACCTTCCCCTGTCCGACGACGACCTGCAGCGTCTCGTACCCCGAAAGCAGGTCGAGGTCGAGCCCGAGGTCGACGAACGGCTCCATCGCGTCGATTTCTTCGTCCACCGCGCGGAGCTCGTTTTCGAGCTCTGAGCGGCGGTCGTCCAGTTCGTTGACCTCGGCTCGAATCTCTTCGAGGGGCTCGCCGAGCGCGTCGTCGGGGACGATGCGCTGCCGGCCGGTGTCGGTGTCTTCGACCCCGAGGATGCTCTTGAGCGAGCGGACGGTGACGAGCTTGTCGGACGCGCTCTCGGCGCCTTCGATGGGCGACCCCGTCTCGAATCCGAACTCCTCCTGCCACGAGCCGTCGTATTCGGTGACGTGCAGCAGTCGGAGGTCGTGGACAGCCTCGATGACCTCGGGCATGACGCCCTTGGAACCGGTCACCGAGACCTTGCTCATCTGCTCAGGTCTGAGCATCAACCGCCTCCTCGAATTGGCCGATGGCGAATTCGACCGCGTCGTCGATGTGGTCTTCCGCCTCGGCAACCAGTTCGTCGCGGGCGTCCTCGCCTTCTTCGAGGATGCGTTCCCGCTCCGACTCTATGTCCGCGCGTCCCTCCTGTAGACGCTCGGATTCGAGCTCTGCGGCCTCTTCTTCGGCCTCGGAGCGAATCTCATCGGCTTCGCGACGCGCCTCCGCGACGAGCTCCTCACGTTTGGCCTCGGCCTCTTCAACGATGTCGTCGGCCTCCTGCTCGGCCGTTTTGATTCGTTCGAGAACCTCTTGTCTCGGCATACTCGTATCACAGGAACGTTGCACAAGCGCTGTATAAGGTGTTTGCGGAAAGTCTGTGACAGACGCTCGGGGAACGCGGCGATTTACCCCCGAGAACGCCGACCGGCGCGGCGAATCCGCACCGTTATCATCGGTGAGTCCTAATCCCTGCGCGATGGGAGTCCTCGAAAACAAAGCGCGGGCCCGCCTGTTCTACAAGTACCTCTCGAAGGTGTACGACCGGGTGAACCCGTTCATCTGGAACGAGGAGATGCGCGACGAGGCGCTGGAGATGCTCGACATCCAGCAGGGCGACCGCGTCCTCGACGTGGGCTGTGGCACCGGCTTCGGAACCGAGGGACTGCTCCGCTACACCGACGACGTCCACGGCCTCGACCAGAGTATCCACCAGATGCAGAAGGCGTGGGAGAAGTTCGGCAAGAACGACGAGGTCAGGTTCTATCGCGGGGACGCAGAGCGGCTCCCCTTCGCCGACGACTCCTTCGACGTCATCTGGTCGTCCGGCTCCATCGAGTACTGGCCGAACCCGGTCACCGCGCTCGAGGAGTTCCGACGCGTGGTGAAGCCGGGGAGCAAAGTCCTCGTCGTCGGTCCCGACGACCCGAAATCCGGCGTCTTCCAGAAGTTGGCGGACGCCATCATGCTGTTCTACGACGAGGAGGAGGCCGACCGAATGTTCGAGGCCGCGGGCTTCGTCGACATCGAACACCACATCCTCCAGCGCCAGCCCGGCAGTCCGCGGGCCATCGTGACCATCGCGCGCGCACCAGAGGAATAAACCGCGACCGCCGCGTTCGACTCGGACGCTCGTTTTCGTCACCGCCGACTCACGACGCGCTCGCTTCGAGCGCCGCGACCGGCGTCTCTCCGTCGAAGACGCGGACGGTTACCGTCGCGCCAGGTTCGATGTCCGGGTCGTTCGTCCCCGCGAGTTCGAGCGTCGCCGTCTCGCCCGCGGTCCACCGGGAGTCGGCCGCGGCGTTGAACGGACCGGTCGGTCCGGGACGGAACCCGCTGGCCGAGAAGAACGGCACGGGCGGTTGGTAGGCGAGCGGCTCTCCGCCCACGGAGATGCGAATCGCGAGTGACTTCACGTCGAGTGGCGCGCCACCCTCGTGGGTCAGCGACAGCGTGTCGCCCGAGACCGCGAGCGACAGCGCTGTCGGTCGGGTCGGTGTCGGCGAGGACTCGGCCGCGTCGAACGCCACCGCGCCGACGGCGGCCGCGACGACGACCACGAGACCGATGAGGAGCACGCTCCCGAGGAGCACGGACGAGCCGCGAGTCGAGCGGCGGAACTGACGAGACATCGAGACGGGGTGGCCCCGTCATGGGATAAGAAGCTCCGGTCAGATGACCGCCGGCGGACCGGGCGGTGCGCCCTCCGAACCGACCGACGCGGAACTCGTCGACTCGGTCGGCGTCGAGGTGATCATCGCGGCGCTGTCGTTCGCCTCCGCGGTCGTGTTCATGACGAGGTCGGGCATCGGCGTCGGTGAAGTGGTGAGCACGACCGCCGAGTTGCCCTTAATCACCGTAATGGTGTAGGGGGACGACGGCGAGACGGTCCAGAGCGTCCCGTCGGTGCCGGTGTGGCCGAGAAGCGTGCTCTCTTGGCTGGCTTCGAGTCCGATGGTGACGTTCGCGTCTACCGGGTCGTCGCTCCCGCTTTCGTTCAGCTGGATTCGGAGCGGCCCCCCGGGGTAGGTCCGGTCGACAGTGAGCGCGAGGCCGTCTTTGACCTCGGTCGCGACGGCC
Source organism: Haloferax prahovense DSM 18310 (assembly GCF_000336815.1). Lineage (GTDB taxonomy): Archaea > Halobacteriota > Halobacteria > Halobacteriales > Haloferacaceae > Haloferax > Haloferax prahovense. Next base: position 338,563 of record NZ_AOLG01000008.1, on the reverse strand, counting down.
CCGGTCGCAATCGAACCGAGTGGGCGGGTCTGCGACTCCTTGAACACCCGCCCGCTCCCGGCGTCAACGTAGGCAGTCAACTGGCCGCGGTCGTAGTTGATTCGCACGCGGTGGCTGTCACCGGCGCTGATGACGTTGGTCCCGTTCTGCGCGGCGCGGCTCGAGTAGATGGTGGGGTAGCTCTCCGCGACGATGTCGAGCGCCTCCTCGTAGGAGACCGTGCTCTGGTCGCGGTTGCGAAGCCCGGCACGGTAGGCCTCGCGGACGTACTCTCCGTCGGCTACGACGCCGAGGACGACGCCCGTCTCGCTCGTTCGGACAGAGAACCGCGCGGTATCGGACTCCCCGGTCATGACCAAGACGGCGTACTTTCGGACGGGACCGGTGAACGTGTCGAGTTCGCGTTCGAGCGCCGCGAGCCGGCCGGAGTTGATAGAGAAGTCCGACGTCTCGGTGGCGAGTTCCCGGAGGGCGACGCGTCGCTCGTTGAGGCCGCGGGCCTCGGCGTCGATTCGCGCGAGTTCGACGAGGAGTTCGCGCGCGGTAAGCTCCCCCGCGTTGAACCGTTCGATTGCGGAGCGCTGTGCGCTTTGCAGCGCAATCGCGCGCTGCTCGATGCTGTTTATCTCGTCGAGAATGAGCTGTTGGCGGGTGCTGTCGTCACCCGCGGACTCGATACGCTCGATCGACGCGCGCGATTGAACCTCGCCGCTGGTATCGAGGCCGGCGAAGCCGAGGGACGGGCCGAGGTCGACATGGGCGGGCTCGACGGTCGCTCGAACCAGTTGCGACGACGGGATATCGAGGACGTGAATCGTCTCGTTGGACGGCGACTGGACCTGTGCGGGGGCCGGCTCGTCGAGAGCCGTCGCTTGGGCCGAGCCGTCCGCGGGACCGACCGCGCCGAGAACCGGCGACGCCACCAAGAGCATGACGACGACGAGCGGGAGGGCCTTCATCGCCGTGAGGGTACACGGTGCCGGTACTAAAATGACCCTCTTGGCGGCGTCGGCACGGCGAAGCCTCGAGAGCGCACGTCGGCGACGTATGACGCTGTTGAGTCGATGGAAAGCGTTTTCATCGCCGGATGAAACGGATTTACGTATGCGGAGCGCCGCCCTCATCGTTGCCCTCCTCACCATCGTCTCCGGCGTCGCAGTCCCGGCGGCGGCCACAGATATGACTGCGCTTGGCGCTCACGGCGTTGACGCGGCAGTCGACGATTCCGGAGTCGACGTTTTCGGTTCCGACTCTCGCTCGCAAGCGCCCACCGCCCTCGGCCGCGCACCGCTCGTCACCCAGCAGACGAGTCTCGAACGGTCGCCGCGGACGGAGATATCGATTCGAGTTCGCGACGACCGCTCGGCGGACTGGCGCATCGAGATGCGCTACGAGCTCGAGACGCGAAACGAGACCGCGGCGTTCGAAGAGTTCGCACAGGAGTACGAGCAGGGAACCACCGATGTCGGCCCCGACGCCGCCTTCTTTCAGCGTGTCAGCCAGACGGCCGCCGAGCAGACCGGTCGGTCGATGACCGTCCAGAACGCGACGACGACGGGGTACGTCGAAAACGGGACCGGCGTCCTCGTGTTGAGGTTCACCTGGACGAACTTCGCGGAACAGACCGACGAAGGGCTGCGCGTCGGTGACGCCTTCTCGGCCGGTGGCGGCGAGACGTGGGTCACCTCGCTGCAGTCGAACCAGAACCTCACGATTCAGACGCCCCCGGGCTACGCCGTCAGTGACACGGACATCCCGCTGGAGAACAACGCCGTCGTCGCCGAGGGGCCGCGGACGTTCGAGTCGACCGAGCAACTAAGCGTGAGTTACGTTTCCACAGGGTCTGACGGAGCCATTCCGTGGACGCTCGTCGGTGGCGGTGCCATCGTCTTCTTGGTGCTCGTGGCGGGAGTCGTCCTGTTCACCCGGCGGCGGCCGGGCGACGCGGCCACGGCCAAACCGTCGGCATCGACGCCCACGCGGCGTCAGGAGCCGACGCCGGAGCCGGCCGACGAACTCGGCACCGACGAAGAGGTTGACGACGACGGCGAAGCAGGCGAAGCGCCCGACGATATCGACCTCGACTTACTCTCGGACGAAGAGCGGGTCGAACTCCTCTTGGAACGGAGCGGCGGGCGGATGAAGCAGGCGAACATCGTCAAGGAGACCGGCTGGTCCGACGCCAAAGTCTCGCAGCTCCTGTCGGCGATGGCCGACGAGGAGCGCGTCGAGAAACTGCGCCTCGGCCGCGAGAACCTCATCTCGCTCCCCGACGAGGACGAAGACGAGGAGTAATCGGGGGACGGCGTCGCCGACGACCGCGGTGCGAAAACGTTTATTCTCCCCGGTCGGTAGTGAACGTTGATGAAAGTTCTCGTAACCGTCAAGGAGGTCGCCGAGGTCGAAGAGGACTTCGAGCTCGACGGGCTCCGCGTGGCGGACCAGTACCTCGACTACGACCTCAACGAGTGGGACGAGTACGCGGTCGAGGAAGCCGTCCAAATCGCCGAGGAGAGCGACGACGACGTGGAGGTCGTCGCCGTCACCATCGGCCCCGAGCGGTCCGAAGAGACCATCCGCATGGCGCTCGCCAAGGGTGTCGACCGCGCGGTCCGCGTGTGGGACGACGCGCTCGACGGCGTGGACCTGCTCGACGTGGGCGCGAAGACGCGCCTGCTCTCGGCGGTCGTCGAGGAGGAAGGCCCCGACCTCGTCCTGACGGGCGTGCAGGCGAACGACGACAGCTTCGGCGCGACCGGCGTCTCGCTCGCCTCGGCGATCGACTTCGAGTGGGCCGCGGTCGTGAACGCGCTCGACCTCGACGCCGACGGCGGCGTGGCGAACGTCCGCCGCGAACTCGAAGGCGGCGTGGAGGAGCTCACCGAGGTCGACCTGCCCGCGGTCCTCACCATCCAGACCGGTATCAACGAGCCCCGCTACGCGAGCCTGCGCGGGATTCGGCAGGCCCAGTCGAAGGAGATCAAGCCGCTCGCGCTCTCCGACCTCGGCCTCGACGCCGCGGCGGTCGAGTCCGACCTCGTCCTGACCGACGTGTACGAGCCGGAGACCGAGTCCGACGCGACCTACTTCGAGGGTGACGCCGGGGAGCAGGCCGCCGACCTTGCGACCGTCCTCCGCGAGAAGGGGGTGGGCGCGCAATGAGCGACGTGCTCGCCGTCGTCGAGCACCGCCGCGGAAGCCTCCGCGACGTGTCGTTCGAACTCGTGACGGCCGGCGCCGACCTCGTCGGCGACACCGGCGGCGACCTCCACCTCGCGGTCATCGGCGGCGACGTGGACGCCTTCGCCGAGGCGCTCTCGCTCGCCGGCGTGGACGCGATTCACACCGTCGCCGAGGGCGACGAATTCAACCACGACGTGTACGTGCAGGCCGTCGAGGCCCTCTCCGAGGAGCTCGACCCCACGTACGTCCTCATGGGCAACACGGTCAACGGTCTCGACTACGCCCCCGCGGTCGCAGAACGCCTCGACCTCCCGCTCGTGACCGACGCCATCGGCCTACAGAACGACGGCGGCCTCGTCGTCACCCGCGAGATGTACGCCTCGAAGGTCGAATCGACCGTCGAGGTCGACGCCGACCGCGCCGCGGTCACCGTCCGCCCCGGCGAGTGGGACGCCGCCGAGGAGCCGGGCGAACCCACCGTCGAGGCCTTCTCGTTCGACCTTGACGAGTCTCGCGTGCGCTCGCGCGTGACCGGCTTCGAGGAAGCCGGCAGCGGCGACGTGGACATCACCGACGCCGACGTGCTCGTCTCCGTCGGCCGCGGCATCGAAGAAGAAGAGAACATCGAACTCGTGCAGGAACTCGCCGACGCGCTCGGCGCGACGCTCTCGTCGTCGCGGCCCATCGTCGACAACGGCTGGCTCCCGAAGGACCGACAGGTCGGCCAGTCCGGGAAGGTCGTCACGCCGAAGTTCTACATCGCAATCGGCATCTCCGGCGCCGTCCAGCACGTCGCCGGGATGAAGGGTGCCGAGAACATCGTCGCCATCAACACCGACCCCGACGCGCCCATCTTCGACATCGCCGACTACGGCATCGTCGGCGACCTCTTCGAGGTAGTTCCGGAACTCATCGAACAGTTCGAGTAAACGTCATCCGTTTTTGGTCCAGATTTTTGCGGACGCGAACCGGTGAGCGTCCGGAAAAAGGCTGTCGCACGTGGTTCCGGAACTCATCGAACAGTTCGGGCAGGCGTCTCCCAATCAGGTGTTCTCCGACTACCGCCGCACCCCAGTCGCGCGGTTTCTCCAAATCCGGTACGTACTTCCCTACCCAACCCTACGAACCGACAATGGAATACCTGGAGCGCCGGGTCACGATGGTAAACGACCGCCTCGAGGAGGTCGTCTCGGCGGTCGAGCCGTCGGAACTCGCCGACCAACTCGACCACGTCGCTCTCGCGGGGGGCAAGCGCGTCCGCCCCGCCGTGACCATCCTCGCCTGCGAGGCCGTCGGTGGCACCCCCGAGGACGCCGTCGACTTCGCGGTCGGCGTCGAACTCGTCCACAACGCCTCGCTCGTCGTCGACGACATCATCGACCGGTCCGACATCCGCCGCGGCACGCCCAGCGCGTGGGCCGAGTACGGCTACGGCCCGGCAATCATCGCCTCCGACGGCCTGCTCGGCGAGGCGTTCGCCCTCCTCTCGTCGTCCGACCGCGCCACCCGCATCGTCGCCGAATCGATGGTCGAACTCGGCGAGGGCGAGGCGACCGAACTCGTCGCGGTCCCGTCCAACGAAGCCGAGTACATGCAACTCGCCCACCGCAAGACGGGGGCGCTGTTCCGCGCCGCCGCCGAACTCGGCGCTGTCGCCGCCGGCGGCGACGCCCACGTCGTCGAGGCGTTCGGCGACTACGCGGCCCGCGTCGGCGTCGCCTTCCAGATTCGCGACGACGTGCTGGACGCCACGGCCGACGCCGAGGAACTCGGCAAGCCGACGGGACAGGACGCCGAGATGGGTCGGCCGTCGCTCGTACAGGTGACGGACCTGACCCCCGAGGAAGCGAACCGCCGGGCCCGACAGCAGGCCGACGAAGCGCTTTCGGCCCTCGACTCCTCGGGCGTCGAGGACTCTGAGCCGCTGGAGTATCTCCGCGACCTCGCGGAGTTCGTCATCGTCCGCGAGAGCTGACGAGGCGACTTCGAGTTCGGCACCGACGACGCTAAAAACCGACAGAAAACGCCGAGCGGCGAGGCCGCCCGCGACTGATTACGCCGGTTGCTCGCCGTCGCCGTCCGAGCCGGTCGGATAGCGCGACTCCGCCACCGCGAACGTGAGCGTGCTCAGCACACCGAGGAGCGTGCCGACCGTGAGCGCGACGGCGAGGCCGGGGAGGTAGAACTTCTGGACACCGACGACGCCCTCGGGGAGGAAGAAGCCGGAGAGCGCGTAGAGCACGATGGCGATGGCGAACACGTAGAACGGCGCGTTGAGGTAGCGCCACTTGAACCGGTCGTGGAGGTACTCGTCTGTCACCTGCCCGAGGCTGCTCGTGATACCGGCGGCGGCGAACCACTCGACCGCGCCGTGGACGAGCGTCGCGAGGATGAGTCCCGGGGCGGGGTCGCCGCCGACGCTGTCGGAGACGGTTTCGAGGAGTTCGACCCCGCGGACGCCGCCGACGACGAGGAGCGCCGCGGCGGCGACGTAGGTGATGATGGTGACGCGACCGGCGTAGAGGACGTTTCGCGCCCGGTTGGCCGCCTCGTCGACGGCGGATTCGAGGCCGAGCCCGCGGAACAGCGTGTACAGGCCGAGGAGCGCCGAGATGAGGCCGAGAACGACCGCGCCGGGCACGTCGAAGAAGCTGGCGATGGTGACGAAGGGGTAGATGAGAAGCAGGATGCCGAGCGGGACGAGGATGGTCCCACGAGTCTCGGGGTCGGCGAGCACCTGCTTCATCGTGTAGTACATCGATTCGAGGTTCTGGGCCTGTCTGACGACGACCCGACGGACCCCGTCGATGGGGACGCGAGAGCGGATGACCGGCAGGACCGACTCGTCCTGTGCGCCGTCGGTGATGACGATGGCGTGGACGGGCTCGCCGGTCGAGAGGCTCGCGAGGACGGTGTCAATCTCGTCGCCGATGGCGCGGTTCGCTTTCACGTCGCTTCCTTCCAACCCGGTGACCGCCGCGACCTCGACCTCCTCGTCTTCCGATTCGAGGAGTTCGTCGTGGACCTGAATGCCCTGAAAGAGGACGTTCACGTCGGAGTCCTCCGGGTCCGCGGTGGCCAGCGCCACCGCGGCGTCCTCGACGCGCTGTCGGCCGACGACGGGCGTCGAGAGACCCGTCTTGCGGCCGAGGTCGTCGTCGAGGTCGACACAGAGGACCAAGAGCATCGTTGACTCCTATGCCACGGGGATATATCTGCTTTCGGGGGCGCGGCCGCGGTGGCGCGGTCGGTCGGTCTCGTGGAGCGGACGGGCGGTCGCCGGGGCGCGGTCGTCGTCCCCTTCGGTTCGCCCCGGTCAGTCGGTCGCGCCGGCCTCGCCGACGGGGTCGAAAAGCACCTCGAAGCGCGCCCCGGACCCGCCGTTGGCGACCCGAATTATCCAGCCGTGGGAGTCGACAATCTGCCGGACGATACCGAGTCCGAGGCCGTTTCCGTCGCCGTCTTTGGTGGAAAACCCAGAGTCGAAGACGTGGTCGCGAATCGACGCCGGGATGCCGGGCCCGTTGTCCTCGACGAAGAAGCCGCGGTGCGACGGGAGGGCACCGACGCGAATCACGAGCTCCGAGTCGTCGCTCGCGGTGGACGCGTCGTCACGGTCGCTTCGGCCGTGCTGGAGCGCGTTCCGAAACAGGTTCTCGAAGAGCCGCGTCGCCCGGCTCTCGTCGGCTTCGACCACCGGAAGTTCGCCGACCTCACAGCGCACGTGGCCGGCGTTCGGCGAGCACATCTCCCACGCGGTTGCCGCGGCGTCCGCCAGCGAGACTTCCTCCGCGTCGAGGACGGAACGCCCGTCGCGGGCGAGAGAGAGCACGTCTTCGACCACGTCGGTGATGCGCCGGTGGGCGCGTTCGACGTGGTCGAGGTGGCTGTCGTCAGCGAGGTCGCGGGCGAGTTCGAGCCGGCCCTGCGCGACCGACAACGGTCCGCGGATGTCGTGTGAGAGGACGCGGGCGAAGGCGTCGAGCCGGGCGTTCTGCTGGGCGAGTTCGCGCTCGTGGCTGATGCGCTCCGTCAGGTCGGACATCACGCCGAGGATGTTTGTCACGTCGCCGTTCTCGTCGAGGAGCGGGACCGCGCGGGCGTTCGCCCAACGGATGGTTTCGCTCCCCTCGGGGATGAACCGGAACTCGAACTCGTACTGCTCGTCGACGGCACCGTCTCGGATGTCGACGAACATCTCGTCGATGGCTCGCCGCAGTTGGTCGCGGTCGTCGACGTGGACGAGTTCGAGGAACGAATGCGGGTTCTCGTAGAGGAGCGACACGTCTCGCCCCCAGACGCTCTCGAACTGGTCGTTGATGTAGACGACGTCGAGCTCGGTCGGCTCCGAGATGAACACCATGTCCGGGAGCGACGAGATGATCTGTCTGGTGAGGCGCTCGGAGCGCCTGAGGAGCCGTTCGGACTCCAGCCGGGCCGTGACGTCCATGGCGGTGCCGACGACGACCGGCTCACCGTCGACAGCCGCCCGCTGGCCGGTGATTTCCAGCGTGGTCAACTCGCCGGTGCGGTCGCTGACGCGGACGGTGTACGACATCGATTCGACGCTGCCGTGGTCTCTGTTTCTCAGGCTCTCGTCGACGATGGCGCGGTCCTCCTCGACGATGAAGTCGGTGATGGGACGACCGACCACCTCGTCGGTGTCGTAGCCGAGCAGGTTCGAGAGGTACTCGTTGACGAACTCGATTCGGCCGTCGCGTATCACGTACAGGCCGACGAGCGACTGCTCGGCGATGACCCGGAGCCACGCGTACAGCTCGTCGAGTTCGGCCGACTGGCGAGCCGCGACGACCGCGTTCGAGATACGGTGGGCGAGTACCGCGAGCTTCACGTCGGTCGATCGCTTGTCCACCACGTCGGCGACGCCGGCGGCGAACGCCTCGTGGACCACGTCCTCGGAGTCGAGTCGGGTGAACAGAATCACCGGCGGCGGGTTCGGCGACTCGCGGACGCGAAGGAGCGTGTCGAGACCGGCGGTGCCGTCGAACTCGAACTCGGTGACGATACAGTCGAACGGCGACTCGGCGTGCGCGTCGAGCGCCGCGGTCGGGTCGTCGACCGCCGCGACGTCGAGACTGTCGCATCCGTCGAGTACCGAAACCGTGTCTGCCGCGGTCTCGGGGTCGTCGTCGACGATGAGGACCCGGACCTGACCCTCAGCGCGGACGACGGAACCGAGAGACATGCTGTATTGTCAGTCATATACAACAATAACCCTACCGGCGAGGGGGAAGGTTCCAGGGCAAAGTCGGACGCCTTTTGACGATGCGCCAAGTACGGTTCCGTAATCGAATGATCTCGAAGGGATGCGAACAGTGCGCCATGGGCGGTAAGATGGTGCTGTTCGTCTACGGGTACTGCGACCAGCGCGATTGTTTCTACTGCCCGCTCGGCGAGAATCGCAAGAACGTCACCGACGTGTATGCCAACGAGCGGAAAGTCGAGTCCGACGCGGACGTCATCGAGGAGGCGAAACGCATGGACGCGCTCGGCTCGTCCATCACCGGCGGCGAACCCCAGGAGGCGCTCGACAAGACCTGCCGCTACATCTCGCTTCTCAAAGACGAGTTCGGCGAGGACCACCACATCCACCTCTATACGGGTATCACGGGCGGCCGCGAGAACATGCGGCGCCTCGCCGAGGCCGGCCTCGACGAGATTCGCTTCCACCCGCCGCTCGAACTCTGGGGCGACATGCACGGCACCGAGTGGGAGGACATCCTCTACATCGCCCGCGAGGAGGGCCTCACCCCGGCGTTCGAGATTCCGGGCATCCGCGCGGAACGGGAGTTCCTCGACTTCCTCGACGAGGGGGCCGCGGAGTTCTGCAACATCAACGAGTTCGAGATGTCCGACGGTAACTACCGCCGGATGCAGGAGAAGGGCTACGAACTGCAGGACGGCCACATGTCGGCGGTCGACGGCTCGAAGGAGGCCATCCTCGACGAGATGGGCGACCACGAGCGCGTCTACTTCTGTACCTCCGTGTTCAAGGACGCCGCCCAGCACCGAAACCGCCTGAAGCGCATGGCCCGCAACCTCCGCCGGCCGTTCGACGAGGTGACGGACGACGGCACGCTCGTCTACGGCAAGACCTACACGCCCGCCGAGCGCTTCATCGAACTCGGCGTCCCCGACGAGTTCTACAGCATCAAGTCGAACCACGTCGAGGTCGCGTGGTGGCTCCTCGAAGAGATGATAGAAGACGGCGACGTGGACGACGGCGAAATCGTCGAGCAGTACCCGACCTACGACGGGACGGTCGTCGAGCGGACGCCACTGGCCTGAATTCGGGCGTTTTTGGTCCAGATTTTTGCGGAGTGAGCGCCAGCGAACTCCGGAAAAAGGTGGGACCGGCACGGTCGTCGAGCGGACGCCGCTGGCCTGAGTGTCACCGTTTTTGGTCCAGATTTTTGCGGAGTGAGCGTGAGCGAACTCCGGAAAAAGGTGGGACCGGGACTGTCGTCGAGCGGACGCCACTGGCCTGAGTTTCCCTCTGTTTCCTCCGAACTGTCACGGTGCCATCACGACCGAAAGCGGTGGTGCCGCCGCGTCCGGGTTCTCGTGAGCGCGACGAACAGACTCGGCGTGAGCGCGAGCGCCGCGGCCGCGGCCGTCGTCGGTCCGAGCGGGAGACGCATCGCGACGCCGGCACCCGCGACCGATACGCCGACGAGCGCGCCTGAGGCGATACCGACGCGCTGTTGACGGTGCGTCGGCCGGAACCCGCGGGCGTCGGCGTAGAGCGCTCCCGAAAGCCCGAGGACGAACCCGAGGAGCGCGCTCACCGTCCCGAGGCGGGGCGCGACCGCGAGGAACGCCGCGCCGACGACCGCACAACAGACGAGCGACTGGACCGGGGAAAGGGGGTTCACGTCCGCGCCGAACCGGACCGCGTAGGCGACGGGCGGAAGTGAGACCACCACCGCGGCGAACACGCCATCGAGCGGTTCGACCGTCGCCCGTTCGAAGACGGCCGTCGTCGCGGTCAACAGCCCGATGGCCGCGCCGAGGCCGAGGACGACTCGCGGAGGGAGCGCCTCGGAGGGGTCGTCAGACCGGAGGACGCCGAAGGCGGCGAAGGGGTAGCAGACGACGGCACCGAAGAGGAGCGGGCGAAACAGCGTCCCCGAGAGGACCGCCGCGGAGACGGTCGCAGACAGGCCGAGGAAGACGCCGATGAGGAGTGCGAACTCGGGGACGCGTTCTGCCATACCGCGGGGTTCGGGCGAGCGACGGAAAGCGTTTCGGCGGGCGGCGGGCTACCCGCAAGCGTTTAGAGTGCCCCTAGTGTACCTCCCCGCATGTCCGACTGTCCACTCGCGGACGACTGCCCGAGCTTCTCAGAACGAATCGCGGGCATGGGGTGCCAGTACTACGGCGACCGGGGCGGCGCGGAGTGGTGCGACCACTACGAGCGCCCCATCTACGAGCTCAAACAGCAGCCCGTCAAGCCGGGCGAGGAGGTTATCGTCACCGTCGAGGACATCCACGAGAGCGGTGCGGGAGTCGGTCGGACCGAAGACGGTTTCATCGTCTTCGTCGACGGACTGCTTCCGGATGCGCGCGCCATCGTCCGCATCGACCGGGTGAAGGGGAGCCACGCCCGCGCGAAGAAAATCGTTGAGCGCCTGCCGCTGGACCCCGAAGCCGAAGACAGCGAGGCGGGCGAGACGGGCGAGACGGGCGAGGCGACCGGAGCCGACACCGAATCCAAGTCCAAATCGAGCGGTCGCGACGGCCCGAAGCGCCCCGAGGCGCTCGGGAGCCGAGACAACTTCTGGGGCGAATAACGCCGACTCGTCGGCGGCGTCCCGTGGACAGTCAGCCTGCTGTATCTTTTTTCACCCCCGAGACCTACCCCGTGGTATGAGCGACGCCGGACGCGACGACGAGACGGTCCCCGACGTAGACGAACTCCTCGATAGAGCCGGGTTCGACCCGGAGACGAGCGTCCTCACCCGGAGGCAAGCGGAGGTGCTCGCGCTGCGCGAGCGGGACGTCCGCCAGTCGACTATCGCCGACTCCCTCGGCACCTCGCGGGCGAACGTCTCCAGTATCGAAGCCAGCGCCCGCGCCAACGTCGAGAAGGCCCGCGAGACGGTGACGTTCGTCGACGCGCTCACCGCGCCGGTCCGCGTGGAGGTCCCCGCCGGAAGCGACCTCTACGACGTGCCCAAGCAGGTGTACGACGCCTGCGACGAGGCGGGCGTGAAGGTGAACCAGACCGCGCCGGACCTGATGAAAATCGTCTCCGACGCGGCCGGCGACGCGGTCGAGGGGCGGGAAATCAAAGAACAGCTGTTCGTCGGGGTCACGAGCGACGGGCGCGTCCGGGTCCGTCGGCACGCTGACGGAATCTGACCGCGCGCCCGCGCTGGAATCGCTCTCACAGCCGGCGACCTCGGTTCACCCCACGACGTGCCGCGAGGCCCACGCTTTTGCTCGCGGCGGTCGTCAGCCCGCGCATGGAACTCGGACTCGACGGCGACACGGTCGTCGTCACGGCGAGTTCGGCCGGCCTCGGGCGCGCGAGCGCCGCGGCGCTGGCCGACGAAGGAGCGAACGTCGTCGTCTGCGGGCGCGACCCCGAGCGCCTCGCGGCGACCGAATCGGAACTGAGTGACCTCGACGGCGACGTGCTCGGCGTCGAGACCGACATCACGAGCAAACGGGAGGTCGAGTCGCTGGTCGAGGCGGCCGTCGAGGAGTTCGGCGGCGTCGACCACGTCGTCACCTCGGCCGGGGGCGTGCCCCCGGGCGGGTTCGCCGACCTGACCGAACAGGAGTGGTACGGCGCGTTCGACATGCTCGTCATGAGCGCCGTCTGGACCGTCCGGGCGGCCCGGCCGCACCTCGAAGCGAGCGACGCGGGGACGATTACCTGCATCACCTCCACGTCGGTCAGGGAGGTCATCGACGACCTCATCCTCTCGAACGCGGTCCGCCGCGGCGTCATCGGCCTCGTGAAGTCGCTGTCGCGCGAACTCGCGCCGGGCGTGCGGGTGAACGCGGTGCTGCCGGGCGCACACGAGACGAGTCGCATCGAGGAACTGGTCGAGGCGGCCGTCGAGCGCGGCGACCACGAGACCTACGAGGAGGGTCTCGACTCGTGGTCCGACGGGATTCCGCTGGGTCGCGTCGGCGACCCGCGCGAACTCGGCGACGTGGTCGCGTTCCTCGCCAGCGACCGCGCGAGCTTCGTCACCGGGGCGTGCGTGCCGGTCGACGGCGGGCGACTGCGGAGCGCCTGACGCGGCGCTCGACCCGTCTCAGAACGCGTCGCGGTCGCGGAGGATAGAGACCGCGTCGCGCACTTTCTGCGCTTGTTCTTTCGGCACGACGAGCACGCGGTCGCCCCACGCGACGACCGCGAGGTCGGAGACGCCGACGAGCGAGACGTTCGCGCCGTCGGTGGCGACGACGTTGTCCGCGGCATCGACGAACACCGGGTCGTCACCGAGCGCGACGTTGCCGTCTTCGTCGGCGTCGACGATTCGTTCGAGGGCGTCCCACGAGCCGAGGTCGTCCCACTCGAAGTGGACCGGCACGACCGCCGCGTCCGCGGCGCGTTCCATCACCGCGTAGTCGATGCTGACGCCCTCGACCGCCTCGAAGCCGGCGTCGGTGTCGCCGTCGTCGAGGGCGTCGAGGAGGGGCGCGAGCGGCGAGTCGCGGACGGCGGCAAACAGCGCGTCGGGCGTCCACGCGAACATCCCGGCGTTCCAGAGGTAGCCCTCGTCGACGTAGCGGGCGGCCGTCTCGGCGTCCGGTTTCTCGTGGAACGCGGCGAGGTCGCGGTAGTCGCCGCGGTCCGCGCCGGGTTCGATGTAGCCGTAGCCGGTGTCCGGACGGGTCGGGTCGACGCCGAAGGCGACGAGCGCACCGGTGTCGGCGGCGACGCGCGCGCCGCGGGTCATCGCCTCGGCGAAGCCGTCGCCGACGTGGTGGTCGCTCGGCAGGACGACGACGACCGGGTCGTCGTACAACTCGGCGATTCGGTGGGTCGCGTAGACGAGCGCCGGGCCGGTGTCCTTGGCCGCGGGCTCGACCACGACCTCGGCGTCGGGCGCGTGGTCGGGGATGTCGTCCGCGAACGCGGGCCGCGTCGAGACGACGACGTGGTCGGCGAAGTCGGCGCGGGCGACGGTCTCGGTGAGGAGGGAGCGGTCGCCGCCGAGCGGGAGGAACTGTTTGGGCCGGTCGCTCCGGCTCGCGGGGTACAGGCGGGTGCCGGTGCCGCCGGCGAGGACGAGCGCGACGAGTGGTCGGTCCATGTCGGAGGGTGGCGCTACAGCCTCAAAACCGTACCACGTCTCCAACCACGTCGCCTACCACGTCTCGACCATCCCCTCGCGAATGTCCTCGACACAGCCCTGACAGTCGGGGTGGTCGGGGTCGAAGCAGGCGGGACGGCCCTTCGCGTCGACGGCGACGGCGCGGCGCTCGGCGTGGCGGCGGCAGACGATTTTCGCGCGACCCTCGGCGTCCCGCGGGAGGGAGTGCGTCGGAGACGGGTCCCGACCGTCTCGATAGGCGCGTTTGGCCTCTTCGTAGCGCTTGCCGGCGGTGCGGGCGGCGCTGCGGATGATGCTTTCGAGGCGGTCGTCCATGCTGTCGAGTGCGTGCCCCGAGGCTATCAATTCCTCGCTCGGTGCGGCGGTTCTGGCGCGCTCTCGGCCGCGACGTTCACTTTCACTGCGCCGTTTGCAACTTTTTATATGAGTACGCATCCAAGGTCAGTATGCCTCCCAATGGAAACCAAGGTGGAGGCGAGGTAGACCATGACTGATTTGCGAACCCATGCGGCTGAGATAGCCGACCAGTTCTCGGACCACCTAGACGTGTCCGCGGACGAAGTCGAAGAACGATTAGAGAGCCTCGTCACCGAGTACCGCGTCCCCGTCGACGAAGCGCGGCGGAGCGTCGTCAACAGTTACCTCGACGAGGCCGGTATCGAGCGCGACGAGCTCGCCGGCGGCTCCGGCGGAAACGAACAGACCCTGCTCAACGACATCGACGAAGACGAGCAGTGGGTCGACGTGCGCGCGAAGGTCGTCGAACTCTGGGAACCCCGGAGCGAGTCCATCGCGCAGGTCGGCCTGCTCGGCGACGACTCCGGGCGGATGAAGTTCGTCTCGTTCACCACGTCCGAACTCCCCGAACTCGAAGAAGGGAAATCGTACGCGCTCGGCAACGTCGTCACCGACGAGTACCAGGGCAACTTCTCCGTGAAGCTCAACCGGACGACGAGCATCACCGAACTCGACGAGGAGATCGAAGTCGGCGACGACTCGACCAGCGTCGAGGGCGCGCTCGTGGACATCCAGTCCGGGAGCGGCCTCATCAAGCGCTGTCCCGAGGAGGGCTGCACGCGCGTCCTCCAGAACGGGCGCTGTTCCGAACACGGCAGCGTCGAAGGCGAGTTCGACCTCCGCATCAAGGCCGTCGTCGACGACGGCGACGAGGTCCACGAAGTCATCTTCAACCGTGAGATGACCGAGGAGTTGACCGGTATCGAACTGGACGAGGCGAAGCAGATGGCCATGGACGCCCTCGACACCACCATCGTCGAAGAGGAGATGCGCGGTGACCTCGTGGGGTTCTACTACCGCGTCACCGGCCCGACGCTGGGTCGGTACGTGCTCGCCAACGAAGTCGAGCGGCTGAGCGAGCCAGCGGACGCAGAAGAGCTGCTCATCAAAGCGAGGTCGATGTAAATGAGTTCCAACGAAATCCCCACCCGAGAGGTCGCCCGGCGCGTCTTCGCACAGGAGTTCAACGACGCCGGTTACACGTTCAAGGAGTCCGACGACGAGCGCGCGCCCGTCTACCTGCTGCTTCCGACGGGAGAGAGCGCGAACCGCGTCTTCCTCGTCGGCACGCTGACCGAGAAGGAAGACGTCGGCGAGGACAACGAGTACTGGCGGGGTCGCATCGTCGACCCGACGGGGACGTTCTTCGTCTACGCCGGCCAGTACCAGCCCGAGGCCGCCAGCGCGCTGCGCGACCTCGACGCGCCCGCCTACGTCGCGGTCGTCGGCAAGCCGCGGACGTACGAGACCGACGACGGCAGCATCAACGTCTCCGTCCGACCCGAGTCCATCACCGAGGTCGACGCGGCCACGCGCGACCGCTGGGTGACCGAGACCGCGGACAAGACGCTCGACCGCATCGCGGCGTTCGACGACGAGGGCAACGAGTACGCGCGGATGGCCCGCGAGCACTACGACCTCGACCCCGAGGAGTACAAGCGCGCCGCCATCGCCGCGCTCGAAAGCCTCGAACAGGCCGACGAGCTGAGCGCGTAAGCGAACGCCCCGGCCGCGACCCGGCGCGTCAGCGGGACGCGCACCGGTCGCCGAACCCACCGAACGTATCCAACCCCGACTGACGGCCGATTTCCACCGTCACACGCCCCTTTTTGCGACGAATCGCGACGCCCGAGACCCCTCGTCTGACGAACCATTAAGTGGCCTCACCACGGACCGACGAATATCATGGGCAACAAGAACAAGACCATCTCGTTTCGCGTCAACGAAGACGCGTTCGAGACCCTTCGGGAGATAGCCGAAGAGCGGGACATCTCCCTGTCCGCCGTCTTCCGCGACTACGTGGACACGTTAGTTGCCCACGACGGTCAGGTGCAGGTCGTCCCCAAGCACGAACTGGAGAAGTTGCGCGAGGGCGAAGACGAGTCGTTCCCCCCGACCGTCGAGGTTCCCAAGAGCTTCATCCGCGAGCACGAGCGCCTCGAACTGGAGGCCGAACACCTCCGCGAGCAGCTCGAAGAGCACAAGGGCTACGTGAACTACCTGCGCGAGCAGGTCGAAAACGACCACGACGACGTCGAAGAGGTCATCCAACTGGAGGACCTCGACACGGGCGACGAGCCGTCGTTCCGCCTCGGCTAAGCCGGCCGACCGCCGGCGCTCTCTGCGCTGTTGTCGATTCGCGGTAGCGGGTCCGATTCAGCGAGGACCGACGAGGTCCTGCTTCGCCCGTCGTGCGTCGTCCTGCATCTCTCTGTCCCCTTCCACGTCCGCGAGCGCCTCGACCGATTCGAGCGTCCGGACCGCGTCGTCGAGGAACGAGAGCACGTCGCCGGGGTAGGCGTACACCATGTAGTCGTCGCTCATCACGTCCACGATGGCGTCGGGGCCGAGCCCCTGCGCGCGGAGTTCGAGCAGGTACTCGATGAACTGGCGTTCGGGGTAGCCGGTGTAGATGTCGTCCGAATTTTCGCAGTCGAGGAAGTCCTGCGCGAAGTCGAGCAGGCGGTCGCGGGTGGCGTCGTCCACCTTGGCGAGCCCCTCGCCGGAGTAGAGGATTTCGAGGGTCGCACCGCTGAAGACGCGCTTGGGGATGTTCGTATCCAGTTGCGAGACGATCTGGCGGTGATTTTTGAGATAGATCTTGTCCGTGATAGCCACTGCTACCCGCAGCTTCGGGCCTCCGCGGCAAAAGCGTCCCGCTCGCCGGCGCGGCGTCGTCGACGTGGGTGAGCTCTGTTACGTACTGTCATTCCGGGACCGTAGCGTAACGTATTTTAGTCGTAGCGGATTAGGAAGGATTGCAGCGTGTCCGGGTTGGGGTAGTGGACTATCCTTCAGCCTTGTGGAGGCTGAGACGCGGGTTCAATTCTCGCACCTGGACCTCTTCTCTAAATTTCGACCGGTGAGCACCGCGTCGCGTGTGCGAGCCCGTCTCGAAATTTACGGTGAGGTATGGCTGCGAGATTGAACCAGTGAGCAACTTGTTGCGAACGAGGTTCAATTCTCGCACCTGGACCTTCTTCACATTCTCACTCTTTCGAGCGTGTGCTCGCGTCAGCGAGCACCGCGAGAACTCACGAGAATGTGCGAAGTCGAACCGAGAGAATTGAACCAGAGAGCGAAGTGAACGAGAGCGAACGAAGCGACCGAGGTTCACGCGAGTGAAACGAGCGTGAATACGTGAGGTGGAGCCTCACGGCGTTCAATTCTCGTACCAAGACTGACAACACCCCCGATTGGGACTCCCACCAGACCCAAGTGTGTCATGAACAAACATACCACTTGGGATGAGAACCCAACTCCGCGCGGACAACTCGGTGTTCGACCGCATCCGCGACGCGATACTCAACCGCGGCGACCCGGAGGACAACGAAGCGCCCGTCGGCCCAACGGTACCGACGGGCTGACCGGCCGGTTCCGCAGGTCGTCGCCGGTCCACCTCGCTTTTCCGCGCTCGAACTACCGAGCGCGAGCCGCCACGAACCGTCGATAGCGCGGCCGTCGCCGACAACCCGAAGGGAACGCCGGAAACGAGCACGTCTTTCTATCGGGGGTCCTACGACCCGGCCATGCAGGCCGCCATCCTCACCGTCGGCAACGAACTGCTCGCGGGGGACATCGAGAACACGAACGCGACGTGGTTGGCCCGGCGACTCACCGAGGGCGGGGCGACGGTGGCGCGGATTCAGACGGTCCCCGACGACCACGAGGTCATCGCCGAGACGGTCGCCGACTGGGCGGCCGCCTTCGACGCAGTCCTCGTCACCGGCGGCCTCGGCGGGACGCCGGACGACATCACGATGGAAGCCGTCGCGGCCGGCCTCGACCGGGCGTTCGTCGTCAACGACGAGGCCGAAACGCAGGTCGAATCGACCATCGCGGCGATTCTCGAACGCCGGCCGGACATCGACTTCGACCTCGAACCGGAGTGGTACGCGTCGATGCCCGCCGACGCCGAGGTGCTCCCGAACGAGGAGGGCCTCGCACCCGGCTGTCGGGCGGGGAACGTCTACGTCCTGCCGGGCATCCCCGACGAGATGAAGCCGATGTTCGAGGGCATCGCCGAGCGGTTCGCGGGCGACGTGGAGTCGCGGGAGTGCTACGCCGACGCGCCGGAGGGGGCCGTCGCCCGCGAACTCGGCGTCGTCGCCGAGCGCTTCGGCGTGGGCGTCGGTAGTTACCCCAACAGCGGCGGGCCGACCCGAATCAAACTCACCGGCGGCGACCCGGCGGTGCTCGACGAGGCCGTGGCGTGGTTCCGGGCGAACGCGACGGTCGACCTCTACGATAGCGAGGCGGCAGTGACGGCGGCGCGCGAGGAGAGAGCGGGGAGCGACGCTCCCGAGAACTGAGAGCCGGTCGGCGAATCAGCGGAGTTGGGCGAGTCCAGCGTCTGACCGGGGCATGGCGTCGAGCGAGCCGCGACTGCGGATGATGTTGAAGGCGGTGACGAGGTCCGACCGGGAGACGAGGCCGACGAGGTCACCCGTCTCGTCGACGACCGGGAGGCGACCCACGCCGCGTTCCTGCATGAGCGCGATGGCGTCCATCGCGTCGGCGTCGGGGGTGATGGTCGTTAGTTCGTCGCTCATGATGTCGTCGACGCGGAAGGCGTCGCGTTCGACCTCCTTGACGCCGCGGGCGTCGTCGAGGGTGACCATGCCGACGAGGTTGCCGTTTCTGAGGACCGGGTAGCCCGTGTGGCGCTCGACGAACATGCGTTCGAGGAGTTCCGCGACTGAGGTCCTCTCGTCGACCACGTCGAGGTTTTCGCGACTGGTCATGATGTCGCGGACGACCACGTCCTGGAACGTCGCCTTGAGGACGGTCTGTTGGGCCTCACCGGACGCGCCCATGTAGATGAAGAAGGCGAGCGCGACGAGAAACAGGTTGAAAAAGAGGCCGAACAGGCCGAGGAGGAACGCGAACACCTTGCCGACCTCGGCGGCCATCTGCGTCGCTTTCGCGTGCGGGCGGTTCCGCGCGAGGAGCGCCCGGAGGACGCGGCCGCCGTCCATCGGGAAGCCGGGGAGCATGTTGAACACGGCGAGCGAGACGTTCACCAGCGCGAGGTAGCCGAGGACGAACTGCGCGGGGGCCTGCGACTCGGGGAGCAAGAGGAAGCCGGCGTAGGAGACGACGCCGATGGCGACCGAGACGAGCGGGCCGGCGACGGCGATGGTGAACTCCTGTTTCCAGTCCTCGGGAATCTCCTTGAACCGGGCGACGCCGCCGAAGAGCCAGAGCGTGATGGACTCGATTTCGTAGCCGTAGCGCATGGCGACGAGCGAGTGGCCGAACTCGTGCAGCAGGACGCCGGCGAACAGCCCGATGGCGGCCGCGCTTCCGAGTATCCACTGCATCGACCCCGCGGAGATGGCCACGCCGTCGATGTTCGAGCCGAAGAGGTCGTTGACGACGAGCGCGAGATTCGTCACGTCCGAGCCGATGAGCCACGCGAAAAGCGGGAGAACGATGAGGAACGTGAGGTCCAGCTTTATCGGGATGCCGAAGGCGCTACCGATGCGGATTCCTCGCATACCCGTAGTAACCCCGGAGGGGCCTTAAGCAGTCAGGGCGAAGAGACGGGGAAATGCTTACGCAGGCGGGCAATCGACGGGGAGATATGAGTGATTCCCGACCGGAGCCGGTGGTCAAGCGGGGCGCGGACATCGAGTACGAGCGGGTCGGCGCGGCCGACGGGATGTCGAAGGGCGTCCTCGTCTCCGAGGCCGACGGCGCGCCGAACTTTGCAATCCGGCGGTTCGTCCTGGACCCCGGCGCGACGGTGCCGAAACACACCAACGAGGTCGAACACGAGCAGTACGTCCTCTCGGGTCGGTACGTCGTCGGCATCGGCGACGAGGAGTACGAGGTCGAAGCCGGCGACTCGCTTTTGATTCCCGCCGGCGTCGTCCACTGGTACCGAAACGAGTCCGACGGAGAGGGGTCGTTCCTCTGTGCGGTCCCCAACGGCGACGACGCCATCGAACTCGCCGACGACGCCGACGTCTGAGCGTGGACGAGGACGCGGCGGCCGCGGCGGCCAGAGTACGAAGCCGCATGCGGGTCGCTATCGAGCCTGAGCGTTCGCAGGCGAATCGCTGAAATACCACGTCGCCGTAGCAGGCACCGTGTCTAAACAGGTCACCCGCGTCGACACGCTCTTTCTCCACCAGACGGGAGACGACTACCTCGTCGTCGCCCGCCGGGACGGAAAGCGGGTGCTCCGCGGCAAGCTCGAACTCAAAGAGACGAACGCGGGGCCTCGACCCCTGCGCTTTCTGGTGACTCGGAAGGGAGACGACTCGCCGCGCGACCCGAGTCAGTTCGTCGAACTCGCCCGGTCGGCCGCCCGCATCCGCATCTCTCAGCAGACGCCGAAAGACGGCCGCGACGAGCTGAAAGAGATGCTCGACGGCTACCAGTTGGAGGCGCTGACGGTGCGGACCTGCCGCCGCTGCGCCGTCAACGGCCGGTACTCGCCCATCACCGACGACACGGCCATCAAGGCCGAACACGAGCACATCTGTCGCGACTGCGCCGTCCAAGAACTGGAGGGCGAACTCTCCTTCGCGGGCGGGCTCACGCAGGCCGCCCAAGAGCGCCTGGAGGAACTGCTCTACGAGACGGGCGACCTGACCCGCATCACGAACTTACTGCAGGGTGAGTTAGACCCCGACCTGACGAAGTTCGACACCATCAGCGCGACGACCGAGGACGTGGAGCTGGTCGAGACGGAGACGCTCGACCTCCACCCGAACCTGAAGTCGATGCTGACCGAGCGCTTCGACACCCTGCTTCCCGTCCAGAGCCTCGCCATCGACAACGGGCTGCTCGACGGCGACGACCAGCTCGTCGTGAGCGCGACGGCGACCGGGAAGACGCTCGTCGGCGAGCTCGCCGGCATCAACCGGATGCTGAACGACGACGGGAAGATGCTGTTTCTCGTCCCGCTGGTCGCGCTCGCGAACCAGAAGCACGAGGACTTCAAGGAGCGCTACGGCCACCTCGGCAAGGTGACCATCCGCGTCGGCGCGAGCCGAATCAACGACGACGGCAACCGATTCGACCCGAACGCCGACGTCATCGTCGGCACCTACGAGGGCATCGACCACGCGCTCCGGACGGGCAAGGACCTCGGCGACATCGGCACGGTCGTCATCGACGAGGTCCACACCCTGAAAGAAGAAGAGCGCGGCCACCGCCTCGACGGGATGATAGCCCGCCTGAAACACTACTGCGAGGCCCGCGCGAAGCGCCGCGAGAGCTACGGCGGCGCGCAGTGGATTTACCTCTCTGCGACCGTCGGCAACCCGAAGTGGCTCGCACAGACCCTCCGGGCCAACCTCGTCGAGTACGAGGACCGCCCCGTCCCCATCGAGCGCCACGTCACCTTCGCCGACGGGCAGGAAAAGCCGCGAATCGAAAACCGCCTCGTGCGGCAGGCGTTCGACTCGAAGTCCTCGAAGGGCTACCGCGGCCAGACCATCATCTTCACCAACTCGCGGCGGCGGTGCCACGAAATCGCCCGGAAGATGGACTACAACGCCGCGGCGTACCACGCCGGCTTGGACTACGGCCAGCGAAAGCGGGTGGAGCGACAGTTCGCCAATCAGGACCTCGCGGCCGTCGTGACGACCGCCGCGCTCGCCGCCGGGGTCGACTTCCCGGCGTCGCAGGTCATCTTCGACACGCTGGCGATGGGCATCGAGTGGCTCTCCGTCCAGGAGTTCAGCCAGATGCTCGGCCGCGCCGGCCGCCCCGACTACCACGACAAGGGCGTCGTCTACCTGCTCGTCGAACCCGACGCGAGCTATCACAACACGATGGAGATGACCGAAGACGAGGTCGCGTTCAAACTCCTCAAAGGCGAGATGGAGGAGGTCCGGACGGTGTACGACCAGTCCTCGGCGGTCGAAGAGACGCTGGCGAACATCGTCGTCGCCGGCAAGAAGGCGAAGGCGCTCAACAGCCGGATGCTCGGCGAGGTGCCGACGACCCACGCGGTGGGGAAGCTCTTGGAGTGGGGCTTCATCGACGGCCTCGACCCGACGCCGCTCGGGCTCGCCGTGACGCGGCAGTTCCTCTCGCCGAGAGAGGCCTTCGCCATCCTCGACGGTATCCGGAAGGGGTCGTCGCCGTACGAAATCGTCGCCGACCTCGAACTCGACGAGGAAGGCCGGTAGCGTCCGGACGCCTTCAGCGGGGGCGGATATTCCGAATCCCGCACGCTTTTTGGCCGCCGACGCGTCGGTGACCGCGTGGTAGCGATAACGCCGGACATCCTCGTCGTCTTCGCCGTCATCCTCGTCGCGCTGGCGTTTTTCGCGACCGAACCCGTGCCGGTCGACGTGACGGCAATCGGCGTGATGGTGTCGTTGATGCTGATTCAACCCGCCTCGGAGGCGCTCGCCTCGGCGGGGATGCTCGGCGCGCCCATCGTTCTCTTCGAATCCTACCCCGGCGACGCCCTCTCGGGGTTCGCCAACACGGCGACGCTGACCGTCCTCGCGATGTTCATCCTCAGCGAGGGCGTCCAGCGGACCGGCATCATTCAGCTACTGGGCGCGAAGATATCGACGTTCACCGGCGATAGCGAACTGCGACAACTCGGCGCGACGGTCGGCCTCGTCGGCCCCATCTCCGGGTTCATCAACAACACCGCCGCGGTCGCCATCCTGTTGCCGATGGTGACCGACCTCGCAGAACGCGGGCGGACCTCGCCCTCGAAGCTCCTCTTACCGCTGTCGTACGCCTCGATGTTCGGCGGCATGCTGACGCTCATCGGGACCTCGACCAACATCCTCGCCAGCGACGTCTACTCGCGCATCACGGGCGAAGCGCCCTTCACGATGTTCGAGTTCACCGCGCTCGGTGCGGTGGTCATGGTCGTCGGCGTCGTCTACCTCATGACAATCGGCCGGCGGCTCACGCCGGCGCGAATC
The DNA here is from genome assembly GCF_000336815.1 of Haloferax prahovense DSM 18310. Classification (GTDB taxonomy): domain Archaea; phylum Halobacteriota; class Halobacteria; order Halobacteriales; family Haloferacaceae; genus Haloferax; species Haloferax prahovense. The sequence goes on along the minus strand of NZ_AOLG01000008.1, from coordinate 315,636 downwards.
GAGCCCCGGCGCGACCTGACAGAGGAGTTCGAGATGGCGGAGTACCTGACCGAGGTCGTCGTCCGCGAGGACTCCCCGCTCGTCGGCCAGCAGGTCCAGCGGGCGCTCGTCGAGACCGAGTTCGACGTGGACCTCCTCCAACTCATCCGCGGCGAGAGCGTCTTCCTCGAACCGCTCGGCCCGAAGGAGATTCAGCCGGGCGACGTGTTCACCCTCCGGACCGACCGCAACACGCTCGTCGAACTGCTCGACGTGGAGGGACTCGACCTCGTGCCGGCGACCGTCACCGAAGACGAACTCGAACTCGCCGACCGCGGCCAGAACCTCGTCGAGGTCGTCGTCGCACCGGGGTCGGCGCTGGTCGGCGAGTCGCTCGCCTCGGCGAGTTTCAGACAGCGGTACGACGCGACCGTGCTCGCGCTCCGTCGCGGCGGCGAACTCATCCGCCGGCGGATGGACAACCTCCCGCTCCGCGTCGGCGACACGCTGCTCGTGCAGGCGACCGTCGAGAGCATCGAACGTCTCGACAACAACCGCAACTTCATCGTCGCCCAGGAAATCGAGCGCCACGACTACCGCGAATCGAAGATTCCGGTCGCCGTCGGCATCGTCGCCGGCGTCGTCGCGCTCGCCGCGCTCGACTTTCTCCCCATCGTCGTCGCCGCGCTCCTCGGCGCGCTCGCCATGGTCGCCACGAAGTGTCTCCGGCCGACCGAGTTGTACGACGCCGTTCAGTGGGACGTGATCTTCCTCCTCGCGGGCGTCATCCCGCTCGGCATCGCGATGGAGAACTCCGGGGCCGCCGAACTCCTCGCCGAACTGGTCGTGATGACCGGCGACTACCTCCCCCTTATCGCGGTCCTCGGCGTGTTCTACTTCGTGACGGCGCTCCTGACGAACGTCATCTCGAACAACGCGAGCGTCGTGCTCATGATTCCCGTCGCCATCGAGGCCGCGACGACCCTCGGAGCCGACCCGTTCTCGTTCGTCCTCGCGGTCATGTTCGCGGCGTCGACGGCCTTCATGACCCCCGTCGGCTACCAGACGAACCTGTTCGTCTACGGCCCCGGCGGCTACAAGTTCACGGACTACATCCGCGTCGGCGGCCCGCTACAGTTGCTCCTCGGGGTCGTGACGACGCTCGGCGTCGCGTACTTCTTCCCCCTGACCTGACGGGGCGGAACGAAACCCTTTACTCCGCGACGGGGAGAGTCGTATGTGCGGGACCGTGGGTTAGCCTGGTATACTTCGGGCCTTGGGTGCCCGTGACCCCGGTTCAAATCCGGGCGGTCCCACTCTTTGTGCGAAGAACAACGTGATGAGCCAAAGAGTGACAACCGTCGGAGAATCGCAGGACGACGGCGAGAAGACTTTTGAGACGAGCGAGGAATCTCTCGACAGAGATGTCAATCCAGCCGCTCGATGTCCTCGGCGGGGTCATGTTCCTCGCCGGTCTCGCGGTCGTGACCGGCGTGGTCGCGTCCGCGGTCGCCCCGGGGCAGCGCCTCGGCGTCGGTGCCTCGCTCATGGTGCTCGGAACGGCCGCCGTCGCCGGGCCGCGTATGTATCAAAAAGCCCTCGAAACGACGAACTAACCGGCATCGACCCCCGGCCGACCCGTGTTTCAGGCCCTCGGGTCGAGTTTGCGGTCGCGGCCGCGGAGTTACCGTCGCTTCTTTCGGTACCAGAACCGACAGCCGACGGGCGACTCGCCGGCGGCGACATCGAGCCGGCGGAGAAACAGGTCGCGGACCGCGAGGGTGACGACCAGTTCGACTGAATCGTCTCCCTCGCGTCCGTTCCGGGCCGGGCGCGCGCGGACCACCCAGTGACCGTCGCGTTCGGCGACCGACTCGACGACGCCCTCGGTCCAGCGATCGCGGTCGTGGGTCGGTTCCCTCGCGTGGATTCTGTCGTGAACCATCGCTTACGCCGCCCTCACGGCCGTACCGGTAACTGCACCCCGAGTGGTTGCGTTCCTGTCGGCCTCGCGTTGTTCGGTCTCGTTCGTCCGCTGGACGACGTAGCGCTGACCGACCATCGGGTCCAGGAGACTGTCGACGGGCGCGCGGTCGTCGGTGAGAAGCGGCACGTCGCCGGTAGGTTCGTCGTTCCGGTAGGACGTGAGTTCGGCCGCGAGGTCGATGCCGATGTCGCGGCGCTGGTTGCGCGCCTGTAGCTCCTCGGCCGTCACGAGCGTCTCGTCTTTCGTCGCCACGACCTCGATGTTCTGGACGACGACGCTCCCCGCGGTGGGGAAGCTGTACACCCGCGGGTAGACCGACCGCATCGTCTTGTACTCCGCGCGGTAGAACTGCGAAGCCGGGCCGCTCGGCGCGGAGATGACGTTGGCGAACAGGACGCCGTCCTCGTCGAGGCGGTCCGCGGTGAGCTGCATGAACTCCTGGGTCGTCAGTTGGAACGGGACCTTGTCCTTCCGGTAGGCGTCGAGGACGATGAGGTCGTACGTCCGGTTCGTCTCCCGGAGGTACTGCCGGCCGTCCATCGTGTGGACGTTGAGCCGCGGCGACTCCTCGACGCCGAAGTACTCCTCGGCGACGGAGACGACTTCGGGGTCGAGTTCGACCACGTCGACCGTCACGTTCGGGTACTTCTCCAAGAACACGCGCGGGCCGGTGAACCCGCCGCCGCCGACGAACAACACGCGGTCGATGTCGTCGGACAAGAGGAAGGGGACGTGGAAGTACGAGGTGTAGTCGAAGACGTGCCGCGTCGGGTCGTCGAGGTCCATCGCGCTGTGGGGCTGGCCGTCGAGGTAGAGCGTCCGCGTCCCGCCCGCGTCGGCGACGCGAAGCTCTTGGTAGGCGGTCTGGGTGTGGTAGACGGTGGCTCCGCGGGAGTCGAGGCCGATGCCGCCGGTCAGAGACGCGAGGACGAGGACGGCGGCGATACCGACGCTCCAGACCGCCTCGTCGCGGCCGATGTCGGGGCGGGCGAGCGCGAGCGCCGTCACGACCGAGATGAGTCCGAAGACGAGCCCGATGTTGGTGACGCTCAGAGAGGGGATGAGAAAGTACGTGGTAGCGAACGCGCCGATGATGCTGCCGACGGTGCCGACGGCGTAGACGTGGCCCGACGCCGCGCCCACGTCGGACCGCCCGGAGAGTTCGGCCGCGTAGGGGCTGATGAAGCCGAGGAAGTACGTCGGCGGCCCGAACAGGAGCGTAATCGCCGGGAGCGACGCGAATCGGCTCGGGAGAGGGAGGCTCGTCGTCGACTGGATGAACAGGTCGCCGAGGAGGATGACGCCCGCGATGTACGCCGCGGTGCCGATGAAAACGCGGACGAGAGCGCCGTTCGAGGCCTCTGCGGCCCGCTGCCCGCCGCGGTGGTAGCCGAGACTCAGCGCCGCGAGGAAGACGCCGATGATGCTTCCCCACGTGTAGATGCTGCTGCCGAACTCGGGGGCGACCATCCGACCGGCGAGAATCTCCAAACCCATGCTCGTGACCCCGGAGACGAACACGGCGAGTTCGGGACGCGTCATCCGGAGCCACGAGCCGGCGGCGGTCGATGCCATGTCAGTATGCCAAGGGGCGCGGCCGTATTAATTCACGCACGGCGGCGAGTCGGACGACGCGTGCGGGTGTTCGGCCCCGCCGCCGCTGCGGCGCGCTCGCGCGAACCTTCTTATCTGATAACGGAGCCAGCCCGTCCCGTGTCCTCCCTCGTCGCCGCGTCCGACCTCGCCCGCGCCGCGTACTGTCCGCGACAACTCTACTACGCCCGCCGCGACGACGACCGAGCGCCGCCGCCCGCGGTCCGCGAGGTTCGCTCGCTCGCCTTCGAGTATCCCGACCTGCTCGACGCTCCCGGCGACGAACTCGCGGCGCGTCCGATTTCGGTGTCGGCGTCGGCGTACCGCGAGAACCTCGCTCGACTCCGCGAGCGCGACGACTGGGGCGCCCTCACCGACCCCGTCGCCCGTGACGTGTTCCTCGCGGGGAAAGACTGCCGCGGCATCGCGCACAAACTCGTGCGGTCGCCCGGCGACGACCAGCCGCCCGTTCCTTCACTCGTCTCGCCGGGCGAACCGCCCGAGCGCGGCGTCTGGGAACCCCAGCGCGTCCGGGCCGTCGCGCTGGCGAAGGCGCTCGCGTGGGAGCGCGAAACATCGATACCGCGGGCGCTGGTCGAGTATCCGGCGGTCGGCGTCGTGCGGACGGTCAGGCTCACCACGGGGAACAAGGCGGCCTACCGCCGGGCGCTCCGCATCGCCCGCGACCTCGACTTCGTCCCGTCGCGGTTGCGGAACTCCGCGAAGTGCGAGTCGTGCGCCTACCGGGAGCGGTGCGGCGTGAAAACGTGGTCGTTGGCGTCGCTACTCGGTCGGTGAGGTGGGGCTCAGCCGGTGAGGTTAGGCTCGTCGCCGCGGCGGCGACGCCGCCTGCTACGCGTCGCCTCGTTGGCACGCCCGTCGGGCTACGCGTCGGCGGCGTGTTCGTCTAACCACGCCTCGATGTCGTCGGCCATCGCGCCGCGGCGGTGGACGACGCCGCGGCCGGGGTCGACGACGGTGCTCTCGGTGCCGGGCGTCGTCCCGCCGTCGAGAACGACGGCGACCGCCTCCCGAATCTCGTCGGAGAGCTGCGAGGGGTGCGTGATGCTCCCGGTACCGGAGCGGTTGGCGCTGGTCGCGGTGACGGGCGTCCCGGACGCGCGAAAGAGGGCGAGCGCGAGTTCGTGGTCGGGGACGCGGACGCCGACGCGCTCTTTCCCGGCGACGAGTGCGTCCGGCAGACTGTCGCGTCGTTCCACGACGACCGTCACCGGCCCGGGGAGGAACCGGCGCATAAACGCCTCCTCGCGGTCGTCGGCGACGACGTGCTCCAGCGCGGCGTCCACGTCGGGGAAGCCGGCGGAAAGCGGTTTGTCTCGGTCGCGGCCCTTGATGTCGAAGACGCGTTCGACCGCGTCGGCGTTCGTCGCGTCCGCGCCCATGCCGTAGACCGTCTCGGTCGGGTAGACGACCGCCTCGCCGCGGCGGATGGAGGCGGCGGCACGCTGTACGTCGTCGTCGCTCATGGACGAACGGACGGGCAACGGGCGAAAAAGCGTGACGAAACGGCGATTCCGTGCGGGGCACGCGGGTCGGTACGGGCGGGGCCGAGGGCTCGGCCCGCGTGCGTCGCTTCGAGCGGCGGGACTTACAGGCCGGCGAGCGCGTCAGCGAGTTCCTCGTAGTCCGGGAAATCCGGCCACTCGGCGGCGACCCAGCGGTACTGGACCGTCCGCTCCTCGTCGAGGAGGAACACGGCGGGGCGGTGTTCGGTGACGCCGGCCATCCCGTCGAGGTCGTGTTCGAGGTCGTAGTCGGCCGCGACGTCGGCCGCGGGGTCAGAGAACAGTCGGGCGTCCACGTCGCGTTCTTCGAGGAACGCCTTGTGCTCGTAGGGCGACGAGATTGAGACGCCGACCGCCTGCACGTCCTCCGGGACGCCGCGGTCGCGGAGTTCGTTCCAGACGTACGTCGCCGGGAACGCGCCCGCCATCGTGTGGAACACGAGGAGGACGGGGCCGTCGTCGGTGAGGTCCGAGAGGGACGCGTCCTCCCAGAACTCGTCGTTGACGAGCGGGCGGGTGAAGTCCGGGGCGGTGTCGCCCGTCGCCGGCGCGTCGTGGTCGGGGAGGTCGACGACGTCGAAGTCGACCATCAGGCACCCTCCCCGTAGGTGTTTTCGAGGTACTCGACGATGTTCGCCGACTCGGACATCGTGACGCCGGTGTTGTCGTCCACGATGGCCGGGACCGAGCGCTTGCCCGAGACGCGCTTGACGACGTTCCGGTCGGAATGCATCGGCTCGACGAACCGCGACTGGTAGGCGAGGCCCTGGTCGTCGAGCGTGCGGACGACCCGCTCGCAGTACGGGCACGCCTGCAGTCGGTACAGCGTAATCGCCGGTTGCTCGTCTGCCATGGGCGGCTGTTGGGAAGAGCGTCGCCTAAGCCCTTCGCTCGCGGGCATCCGCGCCGCAATATCGGTTCGCCGTCGGTTCGCCGACCGGACCAGCGAGGGCGGACGAGACGCCGACCGAGAGGGGATCGAGGGCAACTCTTAATTCCGGTCCCGCGCAAGACAGTGTAGTTACATGGGTTTGCCGCCGCTACAGTTACCACCAGCCACGACACTCGCGGCCGCACAGGTCTCGAACATTCCGCTGGACGACACGACGATAACGGTCCTCGGCGTGATCGGAATCATCGTCCTGATCGGCCTCTCGGCGTTCTTCTCCTCGTCCGAGATTGCGATGTTCTCGCTCGCAAAACACCGCGTCGACTCGATGGTCGAAGACGGTGTACCGGGCGCGGAGCGGGTGAAAGCGCTCAAGGACGACCCGCACCGGCTTCTCGTGACCATTCTGGTCGGAAACAACATCGCGAACATCGCGATGTCTTCGATATCGACCGGGCTGCTCGTCTTCGTCGGCTTCCAACAGGGAGAGGCGGTCGCAATCGCGACGTTCGGGATTACGGCGATCGTCCTGCTGTTCGGCGAGAGCGCGCCGAAGTCCTACGCGGTCGAAAACACCGAGTCGTGGTCCCTCCGCATCGCGCGGCCCCTGAAATACGCCGAGCTGCTGTTGCTCCCGCTCGTCGTCTTCTTCGACTACCTGACCCGCGTCATCAACAAGGTCACCGGCGGTCAGACCGCCATCGAGACGACCTACGTCACCCGCGACGAGATTCAGAACCTCATCGAGACAGGCGAGCGCGAGGGCGTCATCGAGGAGGAAGAACGCGAGATGCTCGACCGCATCTTCCGGTTCAATTCGACGATCGCGAAGGAGGTCATGACCCCGCGCCTCGACATGACCGCCGTCCCGAAGGACGCAACCATCGACGAGGCCATCGAGACGTGCGTGCAGGCCGACCACGAGCGAGTCCCCGTGTACGACGGTAACCTCGACAACATCATCGGTATCGTCAACATCCGGAACCTCGTCCGCGAGAAGTACTACGGCGAACGCGGCGTCGGCATCGCCGACATCGTCTCGCCGACGCTCCACGTGCCCGAGTCGAAGAACGTCGACGAACTCATGGCCGAGATGCAAGATACGCGGATGCAGATGGTCGTCGTCATCGACGAGTTCGGGACCACGGAGGGGCTCATCACCCTCGAAGACATGGTCGAGGAAATCGTCGGCGACATCCTCGAAGGCGACGAGGAAGAGCCGTTCGAGTCGGTCGACGAGAACACCTACCTCGTCCGCGGCGAGGTCAACATCGACGAGGTCAACGAGATGCTCGACATCGAACTCCCCGAGGGCGAGGAGTTCGAGACGCTCGCCGGCTTCATCTTCAACCGCGCCGGTCGTCTCGTCGAGGAAGGCGAGGAAATCAGCTACAACGACATCGTCATCCGCATCGAGCAGGTCGACAACACGCGCATCATGAAAGCGCGCATCCGAACCAACTCAGGCATCGAAGCCGCCGACGGCAACGGCGACGACGAGAACGGCGGCGACGAGGAAGCGGAAGTCGAGCCCGACACCTGACCGGTCCGACCCGACCGAGCCCAATTCGTCCCGACCTCGACCGAACTCGTTTTCGAACCGTCGTCGACGCGACTCACCCGAGCAGCGTAAACGAGAGAACCACGAGCGCCAGCGACGCCAACGCGAGGAACGCCAATCCGGTCACGTCGGCGGTGCCGTCGCCGAGGCGTCGCGCCCGCCCGCGGAAGCGAATCGCCAGCGCGAACGCGCCGAGTCCGACGGCTCCGAAGGCGAACCCGCGGAGCGAGATGCCGGTCACGACCGCCATCGCGACGTGGTAGACGCCGAAGACGGCCCAGAGGGCAGAAACGAGGGTGGCGAGCGCGACGCGGAATCCACGAACGTTCACAGACCGAGTACGCTCGACACGAGCGTAAAGACGCCGTAGCCCAGCCCGAACGCGAGCGCGAGCGAACCGACCCACGCGAGGACCGTGTACAGCATCTTCCGCCGGGAGACGCCCGACCCGCCGGCGGCGTAGCCGGAGCCGATGATGGCGCTGACGATGATCTCGTTGAACGACACGGGAACGCCGAGGGCGACGGCGGTCTGGGCGATAGCGAACGAGGGAATCATCGCCGCGATGGAGCGCCGCGGCCCGAGCGAGGAGTAGTCCTGCGCGAGCGCCTTAATCATGCGCGGCGCACCGGTCCACGACCCAGCGAGGAGACCCACTCCGCCGCCGACGAGGAGCGCCGGGAGCGGGACCGCGACCACGTCCAGCAGGGGAACGAGCGGCCCGATAGCGAGGCCGACCTGACTGCCGCCCGCCGAGAAGGCCACGAGGCCGCCGAGGACGAGCAGGAATCGCCGCTGACCGCGGGTCTTGTCGGTCGTCACCCAGCGACCGACGACCGCGGCCGCGACGAGCGCGACGAAAAGGGAGGCGGCGACGAACCAGACCGTCTCGCCGAGGCCGACGAGGCCGGCCGCCTCGACTGCAGCGGCCCGGGCGACCGAGGCCGAGCCCGCCGCGCCGCCCAGCCCCGCGAACTCCATGTTGGCGACGAGTAGCCCGACGATTCCGGCGAGCGCAGGGACGGTCCACTGCTCGGAGACGCCGTCGGCGCGGAGGAGTCGGGCGGTCGCGTACGACGCCCCGCCGCCGACGAAGGGGGTGAGCACCCACAGCGAAACGATTTGCTGGTACTTCGCCCACGCGGGGTCGCCGCCCATTGCGAGGCCGACGCCGACGACCGCGCCGGTGACGGTGAAGGCGGTGGCGATTGGGTAGCCGGCGAAGACGCCGAGCGCGACGAGCACCGCCGCGGTGATGAGCGCGACGACCGCGGCCCCCGCGGTCAGCGTGACGCCGCCGATGAGTTCGGTGCCGACGGCGTTGGTGACGTTGGCGCCCTGCAGGAACGCTCCGGCGAACCCGAGCAGGCCGACGATGAAGCCCGCGCGCATCACCGAGATGGCGTTGGCTCCGACCGCGGGCGCAAAGGGCGTCGAACCCGACGACCCCGCGCCGATGGCCCACGCCATGAACAGGCTGGCGAGGGCGGCGACGACGAACGTGGCGAGCGTCGCGGCGGCTACCACGGGGCGACACCTCGGCGGTCGTCGGCGTCGGCTGTTGTCCCGTCCATCAGCGGCGGCGCGCCTCGTCGTACCCCTCGCTCAGGCCGAGGAGCGTCCGACGGACGAGGAGATACCCGAAGAAGACGAAGAGCAACAACGCGACGAGCAGCCCGACGAACACGGGATCCCCCGCGAGAAAGTCGACGAGGCCGTCTACGACCAAAGGGTCGGTCATGTGGATGGGTTCGGCGGGCACGAGGTATAGCAATTTCGGCGACGGGTCGTGAAAGAATACGAACACTCATGGGAAAACGCGAGTAACGCCGATTTGATGGCCGACCTCATCCCCTCCAGCCCGGGCGACCCGGACGACAACCGGGACGACCGAGATCCCAAGGTTATCGGCCTCGACAGCGACGAGGCGGACGACCTGCTCGGAGCTATCTCCTCGTCGACCGCCCGGTCGGTCCTCGCGTCGCTCCACGAGTCGCCGGCGACGCCCTCCGACCTCGCCACCGAGGTCGACACGTCCCTCCAGAACGTCCAGTACCACCTCGGGAACCTCTCGGAAGCGGGCCTCATCGAGGTCGCGGACACGAGGTACTCCGAGAAGGGTCGCGAGATGAAGGTGTACACCCCCGCGGACCGGGCGCTCGTCGTCGTCGCCGGGCGCGAGGACGAGACGAAGGGACTGAAAGGCGCGCTCACGCGCCTCATCGGCGGCGTCGGCGTCCTCGGCATCGGCGCGGCCGTGGTAAATCGGCTCGCTCGAACCGGGTCGGTGCTCCCGTTCGGCTTCGGTACCTCGGCCGGCGGTGCGGACGGCGCTGGCGGTTCCGAAGCCGGCCAAAGCGGCGGGTCGGGAGGCGATCTCAACGCGACCTATCAGGCCGATTCGGCCACGACGACGACGGCGACCGAGGCGACCACGACAGCGGATTCGACGACGCAGACGGCGACTGAGACCGCGACGACGACGACCGACGGCGGCGGCGGGTTCAGCATCGCCGAGGCGACCACGACGGCGGATTCGACGACGCAGACCGCGGAGGCGACCCGGACCGCGGCCGAGACGACGCGGACGGCGACGGAAGCCACGCAGACCGTCGCGGAGACCGCGACCGCGACGCCGACGCCGACGGCGGTTCCGGACACGACGGCCGCACAGACGGTCACGGAGACCGCGGCGCAGTTCACGAGCGGGTCGGGGGGGCTCGCCGAGACTATCGGGTCGCTCTCGCCGGGGACGCTGTTCTTCCTCGGGGGGCTGACCGTGCTTCTCGCGTGGGTCGCGGTGGGCGTGCTGCGTGACTAAAACGGTTGTTTGAGCTTACGGTGCGTATTTGATACCGTCACCCGTAGGAGTGAGTACGAGGTCGCGCGTGGCCCCCCAACGGCGACGGGACTGCCATCCGTGCCCCTGCCCCTCACCCCGTCGTCTCGCGTGGCCTCGGACTGTCCCCAACAGGCTTCCCGGCCTGTTCCCGCTGATTCTTCCGGCCCTCCGCCGGACCCCACTGTATTACTCGTCAGGGACGATACGGAACGTCTCGAAGGTGTCGCCGTCGACGGTGACGAGTCGCCCGCGGAGCCCGCCGTCCGGCAGTTCCTCCAGTTCCGCGTGCGCCTTGCGGTTGCCTCGCGGTTGGGCGTGACTCCCCGGGTTGAGGAGCGGAATCGGCCCGGTGCCGTCGAAGCCCGGCCGGTGGCTGTGGCCGAAGATGACCGCGTCGGCCCCGCGCTCGCGGCCGAACATCGAAAGCGCGGTGTTCCCGCCGCGTCGGGTGTGAGTCACCGCGAACTCGACGCCGCCGTAGGTGACGTTTCGCGCGACTGGAATCCGGTCGCGAATCTCGGAGCCGTCGTTGTTGCCGTAGACCGCGAGGAAGGCGTCGGCCTCGTCGATGAACGCGTCGAGGACGGACTCGCGCATGAAGTCGCCCGCGTGGACGACGAGGTCCGCCTCGCGGACCGCGTCGAGGGTTCGGTTCGTCAGTCGATGGCCGTCCGTGCTGTGGGTGTCGGAGACGACAACGAGCATGCGCCGGGGTAAGCGCCGGAGGGATTGAAACCTACCGGCTGCGGCGTCGGTGTCGGCGTCGCCGCCGCGGTCGGCGAGCGGTGTCCCGGTTCCTCGTCGGTAGCTCTATCCGAGCGGGGGGAGTGGCCCACGATATGGCAGGCAGTACGTCCGTCGTCGTCGCCGCGCTCTTCGCGAACGGGGCGATTGCGATTCTCAAGTTCCTCGGCTATCTCGCGACCGGGAGTCCCTCCATGCTCTCCGAAACGTATCACTCCATCTCCGACACCGGTAACCAGGTGTTCCTCCTCATCGGCATCCGCGACAGCAAGCGCGACGAGACGCAGTCGCACCCCTTCGGCTACGGGAAATCACAGTTCTTCTACTCGTTTCTCGTCTCCGTGATGCTGTTCGGTATCGCCGGTTGGGAGTCGGCCAAGCACGGCTACGACGCCCTGATGCACCCCGGCCACGGCGGTGGCGGAGAGGCGCTCTTCTTGCTCGGCTTCGAAATCGAGCCCGTGTTGATCAACGTCGCCATCCTCCTCGGCGCAATCGCCTTCGAGAGCTACGCGTTCCTGAAGGCGAACGCCGAACTCCGCCGGCAGATGGAGGAGTACGAGTGGAGCGGTCTCGTGGAGGCGTTCCGGGAGACGAGCGACGTGACGACGCTCACGGCGTTCACGGAGGACACCGTCGCCCTCGTCGGCGCGATGCTCGCGCTCGTCGGCATCGGCCTCACCGAACTCACGGGTAACGAGCTGTTCGACGCCGGTGCGGCGCTCCTCATCGGGATACTGCTCATGGGCTTCGCAATCGCGCTCGCGTGGGAGAACAAGCGCCTCCTCATCGGCGAGAGCGTCCCCATGGACGAAGAACAGGCCCTCCGCAACATCGTTAAAAACGACCCGCGGGTCGTCCACATCGACCACTTCCGCGCGAGCTACGTCGGCCCCGAGAAACTCCTCGTCGCCCTCGACGTGAGCTTCGACCCCGAACTCGACACCGAGGAGATAGACGACCACATCAGCGAAATCGAGACCGAACTCAAGGCGGCCGACGAACGGGTCCACTTCGTCTACATCGAACCCGAACTGTAGATGGACCCCGCACAGGTCGTTCCCTCGGTCATGTTCGTCGCCGCCGGCGGCTACCTGTACAGGCGACCGATGTCCGCGAGGAGCCTGGTTTCGCCCCGGGAGTGGACGGAGGCACCAGCGAAGGCGGAGGTACTCCAACGGCGGCTGGGGAAGGCGATGGGTGTCGCACTTGCCCTCGGTGGCGTGCTGTGGTTCGTCGTCGCGCTCGCGACTGGCTGAGGCTCCTTATCGCGACTCGACCGCGTCGGCGACGAGTTCGACCGCCGTCTCCACGTCCTCCTGCGAGACGTTCAGGTTCGTCGTGAACCGGGTGTGATACTCGCCGAACGTGCCGCCGAGGATATCCACGCCCTCACACAGACTCACAAACTCCTCGGCCGTCAGCCCCGCGCCCGCGGAGTCGACGACGACGATGTTCGTATCGGGCGTCGGCACCGACAGGCCGGCGACGGCGTCGAGACCCTCGGCGAGGACGCGGGCGTTCTCGTGGTCGTCGGCGAGGCGGTCGATATTGTCGAGCGCGACGAGCCCCGGCGCGGCGATGAGACCGGCCTGTCGCATGCCGCCGCCGAACTGCTTTCTGACGCGGACGGCGTCCTCGATGAACGCCTCGGAACCGGCGAGCATCGAGCCAACGGGTGCACCGAGCCCCTTCGAGAGACAGAACATCACCGTATCGACGCCCTCGACCATCGCCTTCGGGTCCTCGTCGAGGGCGACGCAGGCGTTGAACAGGCGCGCGCCGTCGAGGTGAACCGGAATCCCGAGGTCGCGGGCGGCGTCGGCCGCGGCGTCGACGTCGGCTTTCGGAACCGCGACGCCGCCGCGGGCGTTGTGGGTGTTTTCGAGGCACAGGACGCCCGTGCCGGCGACGTGCAGCGACTCCTCGCGGGCGTGGTCGCGGACCTGCTCGGGCGTCGGCGCGGCGCGCTCGCCGGCGTCGTAGGCGCGGACCTGCAGCCCCGACAGTTGGGCGAAGCCGCCGACCTCCCACTTGTAGACGTGTGCCTTCGCGTCCACGAGCGCCTCCTGACCGGGGTCGGCGTGGACGCGGGCGGCGATTTGGTTGCCCATCGTCCCCGACGGCACGAACAGCGCGGCCTCCTTGCCGACCAACTCGGCGGCGCGCGCTTCGAGTTCGTTCACGGTCGGGTCGTCGCCGTACACGTCGTCGCCGACGTCGGCGTCCCGGGCGGCCTCGCGCATCTCGTCGGACGGGAGCGTGACGGTGTCGCTTCGGAGGTCTATCATGCGCGGAGAGACCGCGCCGACGGAGAAATAAACGGTGGTCCGCGTGGCGTTCCCCGTCCGCCGGCGCAATATTTGCGCTTCGAAAGGTGTTTGCCCCGGGGACACACACGACGCGGTATGGACCCGCGCATCCGCGAGCACGCACAGACCATCGTCGACCACTCCACGAGCGTCGAGGCCGGCGACAACGTCGTCATCTCCGCGCCCTCGGTGGCCGAGGACCTCGTCACGGCCGTCCACGAACTGCTCGGCGACCGCGGCGCGAACGTCGTCGCGATGGACGCGAACCCGCGCTTTACCCGCGCGTTCCTCCGCGCCGGCGACGACGACTACGAGACGCCCGAGCACGTGCTGGCGCTCTACGAGGAGACGGACGTCATCATCCGCGTCCGCGGCGAGACGAACGCCACCGAGCAGAGCGACGTGCCGCCGGAGACGAACGCCGCGTACAAGCGGGCGTACAAGCCCGTGCAAGGCGAGATGCTCTCGAAGCGCTGGTGTCTCACCCAGTACCCCGCGAAAGGGAGCGCCCAGCTCGCCGGCATGAGCACAGAGGCTTACGAGAACTTCGTCTACGACGCCGTCACCCTCGACTGGGACGCGCAGGGCGAACTCCAACAGCAGTTAGTCGACATCCTCAACGACGGCGACGAGGTCCGCATCAAGTCGGGCGACGAGACCGACGTGACGATGAGCATCGCCGGCAACACGGCCATCAACGACACGGCCGAGCACAACCTCCCCGGCGGCGAAGTGTTCACCGCGCCAGTGAAGGACTCCGTGAACGGCGAGGTCTACTTCGACCTGCCGCTGTACCGACAGGGCCGCGAGGTCTCCGGCGTCCGCGTCCGCTTCGAGGACGGCGAGGTCGTCGACTACTCCGCCGAGGGGAACGAGGAGGTCTTAGACGGCGTGTTCGACACCGACGAGGGCGCGCGCTACCTCGGCGAACTCGGTATCGGCATGAACCGCAGCATCGACCAGTTCACCTACAACATGCTGTTCGACGAGAAGATGGGCGACACCGTCCACATGGCCGTCGGCTCGGCGTACCCCGAGACGGTCGGCGCGGACAACGAACTCAACGAGAGCGCCGAGCACGTCGACATGATCGTCGACATGTCCGAGGAGTCGGTCATCGAGGTCGACGGCGAGGTCGTCCAGCGGAACGGCACGTTCGTCTTCGAAGACGAGTTCTGACCGGGTCGACCGCGCACCGTCCTGTTCGCGGACAACTCGCAACATTTCGTCTCCGGTTTATCGGCCGGAGAATCGCTCGTCGTCGTCGGATTTTCCAGTCGAAACGGGAGCCTTCGAACAGTCGCCGAAATCGGCACCGAGACGCGGGGACAGATTCGGTCTGTCTCGACCGAAGTCCGCGGGTTCTCCAGTCGAAGCGGTGCCCTTCCGTCTATAGACAGACGTGTGACAACAATACACAGACCCCAGTAGGTTTATTTCGAATAGTCGATGAACACGAACCGATGCCAGCGGTCCAGTGCCGAGAGTGTGGACGCGACGTGGCGGTCCACGAGATAGAGACCACGACGAAAACGACGCCCGACGGCTTCGACACGAGGTATCGGTGTCCCTACTGCAAGTCGGAGATGCGAGACGTGAAAACGCGAATCGTCTGACGGCGTTACTGGTCGAGGTCGAGTTCGAACTGCTCGTTTTCGGTGACGGCGTTGAGCACGACCGAGGTGTTGGACTCGCGGATGTCCGCGTCCGTGAGCAGTTTCTTGATCTGCGTGTTCATGCCGTCGGTGTCACGGAACTTGCCGATGGCGATGATGTCGTAGTCGCCGGTGACCTCGTACACCGAAATCATCTGTTTTTCGGCGCGGAGGCGCTCCGTGATTTCGGGGAGCGCAGAGCCCTCGACTTTGAGCTGAATGACGGCGGTTACGTCGTAGCCGAGCGCGTCGTAGTTGACGCGGGGGGTGTAGCCCTCGATGACGCCTTCGTCTTCGAGGTCTCGCAGGTGATTCGAGACGGTCGTGACCGACACGTCGAGTTCTTCGGCGAGGCTTCGCAGGCTCGCCCGGCCGTCGCCGAGGAGTGCGTTGATGAGCTTCGCGTCGAGGTTTTCGTACGTCATTACATCTACACACCGTCCCGGGGGATTAGAATTTTACGAATATCCAATTCTGTGGCGAGGTGCGGGGAATTGCATTAAGCGGAAAGGTCTTTATAGTGCGGGTGTTCGAATCGCGTGTTCAGGAAAATGACGGAAGACAACGCACTCACCGACGGCGGCCTGAGCGACGAGGCACAGGCAGTCATCGACGAGATCGAAGAGAAGAATGTCGACTTCCTCCGACTCCAGTTCACCGACATTCTCGGAACGGTCAAAAACGTCTCCATCCCGGCCTCACAGGCCGAAAAGGCGTTCACCGAAGGCATCTATTTCGACGGTTCCTCCATCGACGGCTTCGTGCGCATCCAGGAGTCCGACATGCGCCTCGAACCCGACCCGTCCACGTTCGCCGTCCTCCCGTGGCGGAAGAAGGAAAACAGCGCCGCCGCGCGCCTCATCTGTGACGTCTTCAACACCTCCACCGGCGAGCCGTTCAGCGGCGACCCGCGTGGCGTCCTCAAGCGCGCTATCAAGCGCGCAGAAGAGATGGGCTACGACGTGAACGCTGCCCCCGAACCGGAGTTCTTCCTGTTCGAAGAAGACGAAGACGGCCGCGCGACGACCGTCACGAACGACGCCGGCGGCTACTTCGACCTCGCGCCGAAGGACCTCGCGTCCGACGTGCGCCGCGACATCATCTACGGACTCGAGAGCATGGGCTTCGACATCGAAGCCTCGCACCACGAGGTCGCCGAGGGCCAGCACGAGATCAACTTCACGTACGACGACGCCCTCTCGACGGCCGACAACGTCGCAACCTTCCGGTCCGTCGTTCGCGCCATCGCGGCCGAACACGACCTCCACGCGACGTTCATGCCCAAGCCCATCGCCCGCATCAACGGCTCGGGNCGACAACGTCGCAACCTTCCGGTCCGTCGTTCGCGCCATCGCGGCCGAACACGACCTCCACGCGACGTTCATGCCCAAGCCCATCGCCCGCATCAACGGCTCGGGTATGCACACGCACATCTCGCTGTTCCAGGACGGCGAGAACGCGTTCCACGACGGCGACGACGAGTTCGACCTGAGCGAGACTGCGAAGCAGTTCACTGCGGGTATCCTCGACCACGCGCCTGCCGTGACGGCAGTGTGTGACCCGACGGTGAACTCCTACAAGCGCCTCGTCCCCGGCTACGAAGCGCCGGTCTACATCGCGTGGTCCGACCGCAACCGCTCGGCGCTCATCCGCAAGCCGGCCGCCCGCACGCCGGCCGCCTCGCGCATCGAGGCCCGCTTCCCCGACCCGTCCTGTAACCCGTACCTCGCGCTCGCCGCGCTCCTCCACGCCGGTCTCGATGGCATCGAGAAAGGTCTCGAGTGCCCCGACCCGGTCCGCGAGAACATCTACGAGTTCGACGAGGAAAAGCGCGAAGAATACGGCATCGAGACGCTCCCGAAGGACCTCGGTGCTGCCGTCGACGCCCTCGAAGAGGACGAAGTCATCCAGGAGGCCCTGGGCGACCACGTCTACGAGAAGTTCGTCGAAGCCAAGCGCTCCGAGTTCAAGGACTACCTCGTCTCGGTCTCCCAGTGGGAACTCGACCGGTACCTCGAGACGTTCTAACCGTCGCGCACGCCTCACACCGATTTTTCTTTTGCGACCGCTCGCCGGAGAGCGGCAGCGCCGCGCCGAGACCGAACGCGAGCCGTCGTTGCCGCGGTGGCCGAGTCGCGACCGGACTCGCGAAGCTCGTTGGGTTGTGAGCGGTCGCGGAACCGGTGCAGTCCGAAAAGGGAAGCGCCAGCCTCGCGTCGGCCGTCGGCGTCGCCCGAGTCAGTCGGCGCGCTGGGTCGCCCCGTCGCCGAGCCCGATTCGGCCCTGTAACTTCGGCGCGACGAGGATGAACGCGACCACCGCCCCGGTGGCGAACACCGTCACCGGGACCGAGGCGTCGGCCACGTCGACGCCGACCCAGAGGCCGCCCGCGCCGAGGAATGCGACGAGCGCCACCGGCGGCGACAGCGTCGGCAGCGACTCGTGGTCGGCGAGTCGCGCCCAGCCGACGAGGCCGCCGAGCGACCCGCCGAGGGCCGCCGCGGCGTTTTCCGTGTGTCCGGGGACGCCCGTGGCGAACACCACCGCGAGCGCGAGAACGCTCAGGCCGGCCGCGATAGCGAACAGCCGCGCCGGCTCGAGGTGGCCGGCCGCGTCGGGGTCGTCCGCGGCGGCGACCGAAAAGACCGTCTTCAGAAAGACCAGGCCGAGGAGGACGCCGACGACGATGTCGACGCCGTAGTGGACGCCGAGGAAAATCCGCGAGAGCGAGACGGTGGCGACGACGACCGCCGCGGCGACGAGCCGGCGGCGGCGGTTCCACACGTCGAGAAGCGAGACCGCGGCCCCGTAGACGACGGTCGTCCCGAGGGCGTGGCCGCTCGGGAAGCCGAAGCCGTCGTCGGTGGTAAACGACACGAACAGGTCCGAGAGCGGCGACGGCCACGCGGGGGCATCGGCGACGGCCGCGGTCGGCGGTCGCGGCAGGGCGAAGCCGACTTTCAGCGCGGTGACGAGCGCCAGCGACCCGAGCGCGAGGCCGACGAAGGCGGCCGCGGTTCGCCGTGGACGGGCCGTGATTCGTGGGCGACAGAGCCAGTACAGCGACGTGAACGCGACGAAGAAGAACCACTGGTCGCCGAGTTGGGTGACGAGACCGAACAGGAAGACGAGCGCATCCGGCGCGTCCGCGAGCGCTAGCTCGCCGAACCCGCGAGTCTGAAGCGCGAGTGCAGACCGGAACATCTCAGCCGCGGCGTTCGCGGACCGCGTCGACGGCGCGGCCGGGGAGGCCGAGCGCGTTCAGGCCGATGCCGAAGATGACGAACAGGACGTAGAGCCCGAGCGTCGACAGGAAGATGATGAGCATGGCGACGACCGCGATGAGGTCCGACTGGAGGTAGTAGAACGCGCCGAGCGTGAGGACGACGCCGTAGCCGAGCACGAGGTAGGGTCCCCAACCGCGAGCCTTGCCGCGGCGCATCCGACGGCGGACGTAGCGCTTCAACTCGGCTTCGAGCTTGGGCTTTTCGACCGTCCGGTCCGTCACGTCGTCCTCGAACGCGTCGAGGTCGGCGCGGAGTTCCTCGACCTGCGATTCCAGCTCCTCGATGTCGGGAGCGCCGCGCGGGGAGACGGACGCGCCGGTCTCCGCGTCGCCGGCGTCCTCCGTCCGCGGCCCATCGGTGTCACCTCGGTCGTCGCTCATATCCGTACGAGCGTCATGTCGGCCTCCCGTATGTTGTACCTGCCGGTCCACTCCGGGCGGTCCCCCCGGCGGGTCACGCGGTTCCGCGGGCAGCGCGTCGCCGCCGACCCCCGCGAGGACCGCGTTGACGACCGCGCCCGAAAGCAGGATGAGCCCCGAGAAGTAGAACCACGTCACGAGCAACAGGAGCGTCCCGAGCGCGCCCGCGACCGACGCGCCGGCCACCGACGCGTACACCCCGAACCCGATTCCGAGAACGGTCCAGCCGACGGCCGCGAAGACGGTTCCCGGAACGACCTGCCGCGGCGAGAGGTCGGCGTCGGGGAAGACGTAGTACAGCGGGAAGAACGCCGCACAGAGCGTGAGCAGCAACAGGAGCGGCGAGAGCAGTTGGAGGAACGGCACGTCGAGGAGGCCGAGCAGCGCGGTCAGCACCGCGACGCCGATGGTGCCGACGCCGATGCTGGCGAGGGCGATGGTGCCGTCTCGAAGTTGGTCGAGGAGACCGCCGGCCTCGGAGCCGTAGATGCGCGAAAACGCGATGTCGAGGCCGCGAAAGAGCTTCAGCGCGCCCCAGACCGTCAGCGCGAGGCTCACCGCTCCGACGCTACCCTGTCCGGCTCGGTCCGTGAGGGCCTCCTCGACGAGGTCCTGCCCGGTCGGGACGAGGTACCGTTCGACGAGCGTCTGGAGCTGCGCCTGCAACTCCGCGCCGCCGACCGCGGTGGCGACGACGACGCCGAGCACGAGAAGCGGAATCAGCGAGACGAGCGCGTAGTACGAGATGCTGGCCGCGAGAAACGAGATTTCCTTCTCCCGAATCGTGTCGACGACGGCCCGCGCGACGGGAACGACGGTTCGAATCTTGGCGCTCACGTATCACCAAAACGACACGGGAGACAAAGAAGCTACCCGCCGACGCGGCGGCGTGAGCCGGTTACGAGCACCCGTCGCTCAGGCTTCGGGGTCGAGCGCGGCGGTCGCCTCGCGTATCTCCGCGACCGTCGCGTCGGTCTTGAACGCGGTGCCGTGGTAGTGCGCGGGAGTGGCGTCGTAGCCGGCGTCGCGGAGCGTTTCGAGGAAGGTCTCCATCTTCGAGGCCGAGCGCCCCCAGAGCTTACAGAGGCGGTGCTGGTCGAAGTGAGTCGGCGTGTCGAGTTCGACCGCCAGCGTGTCGAGGAGTTTGCGGGCGCGTTTCGCGGTGCCGAAATCCTCCGTCACCTCGTCGCGGACGGCCTCGGCGAACGCCGGTTCGGAGACGGGGCCGAGCCAGATGGGGCCGGCTTCGAGAATGCGGGTGGAACCGCAGTTGGCGCACGCTTCGGGCGGGTGGGCGATGAGCGAGTGCTCGGCCTCGCGGTGGAGGCAGTCCTCGCAGTGGTAGACGAAGCCGGTCGATTCGAGGAGTTCGTCGGCCTTCGTCGCCCGCTCGTCGAGTTCGAGGTACGCCCGCGCGTAGTGGCGCGTCGCGTGCGAGAGAACCGGGACGGCGGCCTTGTCGTAGCGGGCGGCGGTGCGGACCATCGCGCCGAGGAGCGTCCGAAGGCCCATCTCGGGGTGGTAGTCGGTGTTCTGCGGGAGACAGCCGTACTTCCGGATGCCGCTTTTCTGGTGTGCGCCGCACAGCGGGGCGGTGTCCGTAGCGGTGATGCAGACGAGGTCGCGAGTGTTGGCGAAGGCGGGGTCGGCGAAGGGCATCGGCGTGCCGAAGGGGTCGAGGTCGACCACGTCGAAGACGGAGTCGTACATGAGGGCGTTGGCGTTTCGGTGGACCGCCTCGCCGCCGTTGCCGGCGCGGTCGAGGTTCGACTGGGCGAGTTCGACGGCGTCGGTGTCGAGGTCGGCGCAGGTCACGTCGTAACCCTCGGCGGCGGCGCGGACGCCCCGGATTCCCGAGGCGGCCATCGCGTCGAGGTAGCTCTCGGCGCGGGGTTCGCGCTCGCGGAAGGCGCGGAGGACGGCCGCGGTGATGTCCCGGTTCAACTCCTGTGTGGGGTTGTAGAAGACATCGTCGCCGGTCCCCGCTGACGCCCCGTCGCGGGCGTCGGGAACCTCGATTTCGACGCCTCCCTCGCTCACGTGCATACCCGCAGTCGCCCGCGCGGGCGGAAACCGGTTGCGATGCGATTGTGCGCCGCGGCTGTGGCGGGCGTCCTCCCCCGCGGCATCGAATGCGTTTTCACCGCCACCGACGAAATCGGGGGCGTGGATTCGGCCGACGACTGGCGAGCGGCCCTCGAAGCGGCCGGGCGGCTCTCGCCGCAGATCGTGCAGGCCATCGTCGACGCCCACGGCGACCGGGGCGTCACGGCCATCGAGGCCGTCTCCGAGCGACGGGTGAAGCGCTACCGCGACTTCGACGTGGTCGTCGGCTACGACGACGAGTACGTGGTCGAAGACCGCGGCTGTACCTGCAAGGACTCCCAGTACAACCTCGACCCCGACGAGGGCGAGCGCTGCTGGCACGTCCTCGCGGTCGACGTGGCCGAGGCGCTCGGCGAACTCGACCACCACGACATGTGGTACTCCGACGTGCGGGAATTTCTGTAATCACACTTCTCGGCCGCGCGCCCGTCCGACCCGTCGCCGCGCCGCGGGAACGACCACAATCCTTTCCGAACCCCGCCGCGAACCTCGGGCCAACGGATGGCTGATTTCGACCTCTCTATCGACGAAAAGCGGGTGTACGCGGACAAGTCCGACAAGCAGACGGTGTACGTCGCCGCGGGCGTCGGGGTCGTGACCGTCGACGTGTCCGACGACCTCGTCGGCGGCTTCCGCGTCGACCGCCGGTGCGCCGCGCGGGACGCCGCCGGGTCGCCCGGGGAAGTCGCCGTCGCCACCGACGAGGACGTACTGCTCGTCCGGGGCGACGACTACCACGAACTCGGCTTCGGGCCCGCGACGGCCGTCGGCTTCCACCGGAATCGCGTCGTCGCCGCCGCCGACTCGGGTCGTGTCGCCCGCTTCGACGAGTCCGGGTGGACCGACCTCGGCGAAGTCGAATCGGTCCGCGCCCTCGACGGGAGCCTCGTCGCGGCCGAAGACGGCGTCTACCGCATCGGCGACGACGGTCTCTCGCACGTCGGCTTGGACGGCGTGAGCGACGTGTCCGACCCCGCGGGCCGTCTCGGCGGCGACTCGGGAACCCCGCTCGCCGCGACCGACTCGGGGCTGTACGCGCTCGGCAACGGCTGGATGGACGCGCTCGACGGGGCGTTTTCGGCGGTCGCGTCGATGCCGGACGGCCGCGCCCACGCGGTCGGACCGGACGGCGTCGTCGCGCGAGACGACGAGTCGGACGAGTGGAACGCCGCCCCGATTCCGCTGGACGAGACGGTCGTCGCGCTCGCCCACGACGCCCGCGCCGCCTACGCCGTCACCGACGCGGGGGGCTTCTGCGTTCGGCTGACCGGGGGCGACTGGCGGACGCAAGTGCTCGGATTGGACACCGTCGGCGTCGCGGTTCGCTGACACGCGACGCGGCTGTACGCAACGAAAAGCGGTTTTACCCCCCACGAGAGACGAACGGGTATGCTCGTACCCGGCGCATCCTCCCAGGCACTCGCGGCCGCGCTCGCCGCCGAACTCGGCGAGTCGCTCGCGGCCGTCGAGTACGACCGCTTCCCCGACGGCGAGACGCTGGCCGCCGTTCCCGACTTCGACGCCGACGCCGCCACCATCGTCGCCAGCACCGCCAGCAACGACGCCTACGTCGAACTCCTCCAACTGCAGGACGCGGTCCGCGAGGCCGGCGCGTCCGAGGTCACGACGGTCATCCCGTACATGGGCTACGCCCGACAGGACAAGGCGTTCGAGGCCGGCCACCCGATTTCGGCCCGCGCGGTCGCCCGCGCCGTCAGCACGACGGCCGACCGCGTCGTGCTCGTCAACCCCCACGAGGACGCCGTCTCGGAGTTCTTCGACGTGCCCGTCGACATCGTCGACGCCGCCGGGCGACTCGCCGAACCACTCCCCGCGCTCGACGACCCGCTGTTTCTGTCGCCCGATTCGGGGGCCATCGGCATCGCCGAGACCGTCCGCGACGCCTACGGCGAGGGCGAGACCGACTACTTCGAGAAGGTGCGCCACTCCGGGACCGACGTCGAAATCACGCCGAGCGACGCCGACTTCGAGGGCCGCGACGTGGTCATCACCGACGACATCATCGCCACCGGGTCGACCATGAGCGAGGCCGTCGCCGTCCTCGCAGACGGTGGCGCGAAGCGCGTCTTCTGTGCGACCGTCCACCCGCTTCTCGCCCGCAACGCCCGCACGAAACTCGCGCGCGCCGGTATCGAACGCGTCGTCGGCACCGACACCATCGAGCGCGACGTGAGCGAGGTATCTGTGGCCCCCGTTCTCGCCGACGAACTCGAACGGTAACATATCACACAGTCTCTCGAAACGGTTTTCCCAGTCCCCGTATCTCGGAATACTATGGGACGCTACGGAGACATCGACTACCCGCGGATGACCAAGACCGGCCTCGGACTGGGGCTCGCGCTGTTCCTGTTCGGCGCTGTCGGCGCGAAAGTCGCGCTCGCGATGAACGGCGGCGCACTTCCGGGCTGGGAGCGCACGCTGTTTTTCGACGCCGAGTGGCTCGGCATCGCACTGGTCCTGTTCTCGCCGATTATCTTCGGCATCGTGCTCCCCCTGACGGAGTAGATGGCCGACGCCGACCCGCGGTTCCCCGACGACGACGAGACGCTCGTCCTCGAGCCCGACTGCGACCGCTGTCCGGCGCTCGTCGAGTGCCGCAACCGCATCTCGTGGGGCGTCGGTCCCGACGACGCGACCGTGATGGTCGTGGGCGAAGCGCCGGGTGCGGGCAATCCCGACGCCGACCGCTGGCGGGGCGGCAACTGGACCGGGATGTCCTACACGGCCCGGCACTCGGGCCGCCGCATCCGCGAGACGATGGCCGCCGTCGGCTACGAGTCGGGCGTCTTCTACACGAACGCGGTCAAGTGCTTCCCCTCGGACGGCGAGGGGTCGAACCGCGCGCCCACGGCCGCGGAAAAGGAAAACTGCCGCGACCACCTCGTCGCCGAACTCGAAGCCGTCAACCCCGACGTGGTGGTTCCGACCGGCCGCCACGCGACCGAAAGCGTCCTCTCGCTCGACGACACCTCGCTGGACGGCTTTCTCGATACCGTCCTCGAACCCGTCGAGAGCGAGCGGTTCGGCTACACCGTACTCCCGCTTTTGCACCCCTCGTACCGCGACGTGTGGCTCTCCCGACTCGGCTACGAGTTAGACGAGTACCTAGCCGACTTGGAATCGCGTCTCCCCTGAGGCCGCCGCGTCGACGACGCCGACCGCACCGACCGACACCCCGCATATTCATGACCGTGGAATGACATGGTTCGACCACACCGATGCTCGGCGACCTCATCGCTGACCTGATTCTCGAAGTCGTCTTCCGCCCCGTCCTGAAGGCGATGGACCTGTTCGTCGCCGGCGTGAAGAAGCGACTGGCGCGGATTCGGGCGCGGTTCGGCGGTGACGGAGGTAACGGCGGTGACGGTGTCGGCGCGGCCACCGACAACGGGAACGCCGGAGTCGGCCGCGAATACGACGCCGCCGACCGCGAACGGTCCACCGAGCGGAACTGACGCGTCCCCGACCCCGAACCGGTGCGAACTTTCTTTTTCCCGCCAATCGACGTGCCACGTATGTCCGACTGCATCTTCTGCGCCATCGTCGACGGCGACATCCCCGGCCGAATCGTCCACAAGACCGAACACTCGCTGGCGTTCCTCGACGCCAACCCGCTCGCGCCCGGCCACACGCTCGTCGTCCCGAAGGAGCACCACGCCCGACTCGACGAGGTGCCGGCCGACGCGGCCGCCGACCTCTTCGCCGCCGTGAACGACCTCGTCCCGCGCGTCGAGGCGGCGGTCGACGCCGACGCGACGAACGTCGGCATCAACAACGGCCCCGCCGCCGGCCAGGAAGTCGACCACGTCCACGTCCACATCGTCCCGCGGTTCGAGGGCGACGGCGGCAGTCCCATCCACGCCGTCGCGGGCGAGCGACCCGACCTCTCCGACGAGGAACTGGCCGACATCGAGGCGGCCATCTCGGGCTGACGGAACCGACCTCTCCTGCCGGCGCCGCGCTCACCAACAAATCGTGTCGATGTAAAAACACATAGGGCCGCCGTGAGTACCGGCAGACGTGACAGTCCTCCAATCGTTTCGAACGACCCTCCAAGTCGTCACCAAGACGCCCGTGCTCGTCGCGTTCGCCCTCACGTTCGGGCTTATGGGCGCGTTGAACAACGCCACCGGTCTCGTCAGTGTGGTCGGGGCGATCCTGGTACTGTTCGGCTCACCGGCGCTCATCGGCGCGTTCTACACCGTCATCGACGGCGCGCGACCCGGTTCCGACACCGACCTGCGTGCGTCTACCGCGGCACAGCGCTACTACGTCAGCCTGCTCGGTGCGAGCATCCTCTCCGGCCTCGTCATCATGATCGTCGCGCTGGTCGTGGGCGGCGGCGTCGTCGGCTACATCGGCTTCGATCGAATCGACGCGGTTCTGAACGGCTCTGCGAGCCTCACGCTCGTCGAACTCGCCGCCGCCGGAGCAGCTTTCGCGGCCCTCGCGGCCGTCGTCTACCTCTTCACGTTCTTCGACACCGCCGTCGTCTTCGACGGGAAGACCGCGGGCGGGTCGCTCAGCCGCAGCGTCGACTTCGTCTTCGGCAACCTCCGGCACGTCGTCGGCTACGCGGTCGTGGCGACCGTCGCAACCTCGGTCGTCGACCTGCCGGTCCTCTGGCTCGTCAGCCTCGACGGGGCGACCACCGTCGCCGGCGCGGTGACGGCGTTCCAAGCGCCGATGCCGGCGGTCGACATCGCCGTCCTAGCCGTCGCCTCGACGGTCACGACGCTCGTCGGGCGAACCTACAAGGTCTGTTTCTACCGGGCCTGTACGGACGCCGTGCCGGGTTCTGACCCTGACGCGGCCGACGACGAGTGGTCGGTCTAGCCCCACCGCCGGCCGTCAAAATCATCTTTGCGAGCTGAATAGTGTCCTCCGGCGACACCAATTCCGGCCGACCGAAGCTATTAATTCGAGAACCCGACCAGTCGCGGTATGCCGATTCCCCCCAGAACCACCGCGCTCGTCGGCGTCGCCGGCGGCGCAGGGACGACCCGACTGACGCTCGAACTCGCCGCGGCGCTCGCGACCGACGGCCGCGACGTTGCGGTCCTCGACGCGGCGTTCGCCACGCAGGGGCTCTCGGACTACGTCTCGGGAGCGCTCGACCCCGACGCGACGTCGCTCGTCACCGACGCGGCGGACGTGCCGCTGGAGTCGGGGCTGGTAGACTTCGAGACCGACACCGAGGGACGCGTCGCCGTCTGCCCCGCCGCGGCCCCGTTCGAGCGACTCGCGCGGGCGATGACCCCCGATGCCGCACGGGCGTTCGAGGGTCGCATCGCCGAGGCCGCAGACAGCTTCGACCACGTGCTCGTCGACGCGCCGCTCCTCGCGTCGAATCAGACCGTCGCCGCCGCCGCGGCCTGCGACAGCGTCGCGCTCGTCGCGCCCGCCACGGACCGCGGTGCCGACGCCATCGGTCGTCTCAGCGCCCGGGCCGCCGACATCGGCGCTGATATCGACGCGGTCGTCTCCACGCTCGGCGCGCTCGGCGACGCGGACGTGATTGTTCCCGAGACCGAGGCGAACGACATCGCCGACGCGCCGGCGTGCCGCGACGACGCCGACCTCGCGGCGGGCGTCGCCGCAGTCGCGGAGGTCCTCCTCGACGTGGAACTCGATTCGGTGACGGCCGCCGGCGGCGTGCTCACCTCGGTCGGCGAGTACGTCCGTCGCTGAATCGCGCGACGCGCCGAGCGAGTTTCGAGAGTACAGACGGACGGCTGGTGAGCGCCGCCGCTCGCGAGCGTGAAAACGGGAGGTGGGGAGGCGTGTCCCGCGTCAGAACTGCATGTCGGTGACCGAACTCATGGTCTCGGCCAGCGAGTCGCGCTTCGCGACGGCCGCGTCGGTGCGGTCGGTCAGCGCGCCCTCGACGGCTTCGACGAGGGGGTCGATGGGGTCGTGCGTCTCGACGTACGTCGCGAGTGCGAACTCCGACGGCTCCGCGCCGGTGAGCGCGAGCGCGTCGGCGCGCGAGATTCGTCCGTCGATCCAATCGCGGACGATGCGTCGCGCCTCGGGTGCGAGGGGAATCACGCCCGCTTCGCCGCAACGGTGCAAGACTTTCGCCGCCGTGACCGGAGCGACGCCTGCGTCGCTCGCGCTCTCGCCGACTGACGTGCCCGACCCGTGTGCTTCGACAACCCGCTCCGCGGCCGCAGGCGCACAGGGGAGCGCGTCTGCGTGCGCCTCGAAGCGCTCGCGGAGGGAAACACCGGTGTCGTCGACAGTCGGAACGCAGCGCGAGCGCTGTTCAGTCGTCGTCGTCTCTAACGCGGCGGCGATATCCGACAGTCCCATCGCTCGGTGGTCCGCACCTACCGAGTAAAAGCGTTCCTAATCAGTATCAAAATTGAGTCTGTAACCCACCGGTTATCGGTAGGCTCTAGCGGCAGCAATCGGGGTTATACACCCGATTCAACCCGTGTTTAAATACCCGTTCGCGACCAATTTTCAATTGTGATGAGCGAAGCACGTTCCCCCCAGGGTTGCCCCGAATGCGACGGACACCTCGGTTTCGAAGCCGGCGAGACGGTCTGTACCGACTGCGGTCTCGTCGTCTCGGAGTACCGCATCGACCACGGCCCCGAGTGGCGCTCGTTCGCCGACGACGACCGGAACCCCGCCCGCACCGGCGCGCCGCTCACCCGCTCGCGCCACGACCGCGGCCTGTCGACCGAAATCGGTCGCTCGACGCGTATCAAGGGTCGCAAGCGCCGGCAGTTCGCCCGCATGCGCCGCCAGCACAATCGCGCTCGCATCTCGACCAAGCGCGAGCGCAATCAGGTGTACGCCTTCACCGAGATTCGCCGCGTGACGAGCGCGCTGTCGCTCCCGAACCACATCCGCGACCAGGCGTGTTCGCTGTTCGAGTCCGCCCAGAACGAGGACCTCTTGCGCGGGCGCTCGCTCGAAGGGTTCGCCGCGGCCTGCGTCTACGCCGCCTGCCGCGTCGCCGGCGTCTCCCGGAGCGTCGAGGAGGTCTGCGACGTGTCGAAGGCCACTGAGGCGGAACATCAAGCGGCCTACGGCGCGCTCAACCGCGACCTCGGCCTCCCCGTCGCGCCCGCCGACCCGACCGAGTACCTGCCGCGGTTCGCGACCAAGCTCGACCTCGACAGCGACACCGAGCGCCGGGCGCGCGAGTACGTCGCCGAAGCCCGCGAGGAGGGCGTCGTTGGCGGCAAGAACCCCTGCGGCGTCGCCGCGGCGTGTCTCTACACCGCGGCTCGCGACCGCGGCGAAGACTGCACGCAGGCCGAGGCCGCCGACGTGGCCGACGTGACGCCCGTAACGCTCCGCAAGACGTACGTGGCGCTCCGCGAGTGAGCCGACGCCGACAGGCGACGAGACTCGCTAACTGAGACGACGGCGAGGAAGACGCGAGAATCGAACTGCGTCCGCACGAACGGACCGAAGACGAGACGACGTTTCTACCGACCGCTTACGCGAACCGCGTCCGCGAGTTCTCGAACGCGACTACTGGGAAGGCTCTTCGGCGACGACGCGACGACCGGTTCGAACCGCTCGACCGCCTCGGCCAGTCGAGAGTCCGCGGGGACCGCCGTCGCCGGCGCGCCGAGCACGTCAGCGAAGGCGTCGAGCGGCACCTCGTCGACGACGCGGTTGACCGCGACGGCGGCGAGCCCGCAGTCGAGTTCGCGCGCGAGCTCGCGGGTCCGCACCGCGTCGGCCAGCGCGTACCCCTTGGGCGACGCGACCACGAGGCAGGCGTCGGCAATAGTGAGAGGAACGCCGGCGTCGGCGCGCATCCCCGCGGGGCAGTCCACGACCACGTCGCCGTAGGCCGCTTCGACCGCGTGAAGCGCGTCGGCGAGGAGGCGCACGTCGGCCGCCCGCGCACCGGCGAGCGTCCGACCGCACGGCAGAATCGAGACCGGGCCGCTCGAGCGGACGGCTTCGAGCGGGTCCGCGCGCCCCGCGAGCACGTCGTGGAGGTCTGGACCGGGCGCGTACGGGAGGTTTGCCATCCCGAGGTCGGCGTCGACGACGACCGCGCCCAGTTCCGCCGCGAGTTCGAACGACAGCGTCGACTTCCCGACGCCGCCCTTCCCGGAGACGACCGCGAGAATCACGCGAGCCTCCGGAGCGCGTCCACGTCGGGGTCGGCGTCGGCGGCGCGGTCCGCGAGCGCCGTCGCGCGCGCCGCTAGCCGGCGAAGGCGCTCCCGGTCAGAATCGAGCGATTCGAGCGCCTCGACGCCGGCGTCGGCCTCTGAGAGCGCCGCCGCGGCGGCCGCGACCGACGCGCCGTCCAGTCGCTCGGCGAGGTCGATGCGACGCTCGAACGCCGCGAGCGACTCCAGTGGCTCCGGCGGCTCCAGTGGCTCCGACCCGAGCGACTGCTCAGTCTCGCGGCCGCGTTCCTCGGAAGTCCCGACCGCCGCCGACACGTCGGCGTCCGTGGGCTGTTCGGACGGTTCGGGACGTTCGGAGTGGGTCTGTGATGCGGGACTCGGAAGGGGCTCGCGGCGCTCGCCATCTGACGCGTCGCTCGTCGTGCTAGGTGTCGGTTCGGGCGTCTCCGACTCCCGCGTCGTCGGCGGCAGGTCAGAAGAGACGGGAACTGCATCGGCCGGCGGTCGCGCCGAACCGAGCGTTCGAACCGCGTCTTCGGGGGTCGAACCGGTGGCCTGCTCCGACCCGTCGGCGCGGCCGAGTACGTCGATATCGACCGCGCACCCGGGTCGAGCGTCGAAGTCGGTGGCGGCGGCGTCGCGGTCGGCCGTCGACGACGGGGAGACGGCGTAGCCGAGCGCGACCGTCGAACTCGCGGGGACGACGCCTTCGAACCCGTCGTCGTCCCATCCGGCTTCGGGGACGCCGGCGCGACGCGGCGGGAGCACCGACCCGTCGAGTCGGTTGCGAAGCCTGACGCGCCGGTCGACCGGCGCGTCGTTGTGGACTCGGACCGAGACGAGGGCGACGCCGTCGTCTACGGTCACGTCGATATCGGAGTGCATGGCGGGGCTGGCCGCCGCTTCGTATATAAATCAACGCCCGGTGTGGCTCGCTCACCCGTCGTTCGGCCGGCATCTGATGACCGGCGCGTCGAGCCAGTTCGCCGCGGCCTCGGCGTCCGAAAACCGGCCGCACGAGATGACGACCGGGGCGGACAGGTCGGCGAGGCGGACGGCGGCGAGCGCGCGTGCGACGGGGTCCGATTCGAGGTCTGCCACCGAGGCGGGCGACTCCGCAGTCGCCATCAGCGGCGGAGTCGCCACGAGGCTCCGGAGCGCCGCCTCGAACGCATCGCCGAGTTCGGCCGCGAAGTACGCCCGCGCCTCCCGACGGCGGTTCTCGACCGCGTCTTCGAGTTTGAGTCGCGCCTCGCGGCTGTCTCGCTCGGTTCGGGCCGCCCGTTCGAGCGCCGAAAGCCGCTGTTCGGCCGCGACGCGTTCGGTTTCGACCTCGGAGAGTTCGGTCGCGACCTCCACGAGTTCCGATTGCGCTGTCTCAGTCGCCTCGTCGTCGCCAGCGTCTCGGTGAGCGTTCACCCGACCGCGAAGGGTTGCGACGCGCTCTCTGAGTCGGGACTCGTCCTCGCCGGCGGCGGCGACGCGGCGGCGGGCCTCGCGGAGCGCGGCCGCGGACGTGTCGATGGATTCGTGTTCGTCCGCCTCCCCTTCGACCCCATCGTCGCGGCGCTCGGCGAGTTTCGCTTCGAGTCGGCCGAGGTCGTCGGCGACGGGAGAGCGAAGCCCGCGGGACCGACCGACCGCCGCGAGGAGCCAGCCGCGGGACGGTGTCGGCTTCGAGACGGGAATCCGACCGAGGCGGTCGTACCCGGGACCCGGCGGCGGACAGTCGATTCGGAGCGCGCCGGTCGCGTCGTCCCCGTCGTCCCCGTCGTCCCCCCGTATCGCGGCGACGACCTCGTCGGCACCGACGTCGAACGGTCCGTCGGCGAGGTCGATAGCCGGTCCTTCGTGGACGGTCCCGTCGGGAAGCCGAAGCCTCATAGCTCGCGGCGCTGCATCTCCGCGGCCGACGGGTAGTCGGTGCCCGAGGCGAACTTGCTGTACGGCGTCGCTGGGGACTCGCGGTCCTCGTAGGCGGCCGCGGCCTCGCGGACCGCGTCCGGGACCGCCGCGAACTCGTTGAACGGCTCGGTTCGCTCGATTTGCACGGCCTCGTCGTGTTTCTCCCGAAGCCGAAGCGCGAGGAAGGCGGCCAACTCCGTCTCGTCGAAGAGCGCGGCGCGACCCAGTCGACGGACCACGACCTCGTCGTGGGTCCGACAGATGTTCCGAAGCGTCGTCCGCGCCGCCTGCGAGTAAGTCACGACCAACAGCACGCACGCTCGGTCACGGAGTCGGGAGAAAAATCGTTCGACAGCGGCGCTCTCGCGTCAGTCGACTGTCACAGACAGGGGAGACGGCGGCGTCTCACCCGAGTTCGAATCTCCGCGCGACTCGTCTCGCCTCAGACGCGCTCGACCGAGAACGTCACGTCGTCGGCGTCGCCGGCCGCCTCGTCAAGGAGGTCTCTGACCCGCGTCCGCGCGTCGACCTCGTCGGCGGCGAGGACGACGAGCCCCTCCGCGCGGTCGTCGCCGACGGCCGTCCAGGCGTCGAGCGTCCCGTCGCCGGCGTCGTCTTCGAACTCCGTCGCGAACGTCCGGAGGACGGTCACGACGCGACGCTCGGTGCTGGCGAGGTCCGCGTCGCCCGATTCGAGGTCGCGGATGGCGTCTTCGATGTTGCGGATGGCGGAGATTCGGTCCATCGGTCGTCTGTCCCGTCGCCGCACGCTCCACTAAGTTCGTCGGTTCCGCGCGGGTCGGTCGCAGACGGTCGCGAGTCGAACGGCCGTCTCAGGAGCGTTCGTCCGGTAGCTCCTCGAAGAAGTCGGCGACGAACGTGAACTGCTCCGCCACGAGGTCGCAGTCCGCGAAGGCCTCTCGCGCCTCGCTTTCGAGGGCGGTCTGCTTTTCGGGGATGTCGTTGTCGCCCGCGGTCGCCGCCTCGTCGAGCACCTCGCTGGCCCGCGCCATCGCGTCGGTGAGACAGGCGAACTCCTCGGAGCGGGAGGCGATTGCCGCCACGGGGTCGCGTTCCGAAACCCGCGCGTTCACGTCCTCGAACGCGCTCATCGCCCGGAAGAACGACCCGGTGGCGTCGCCGTAGCTCTCGCCGAGGTACTCGTCGAACCCGTCCTGTAATCGTCGGGTCGCGTCGCGGAACGAGACGATGTCGTCAGCGAAGGCCTCGAACTGACCGATCTCCCGCTCGAAAAAGTCGACCTTCCGCCCGTAGTCCGCCGGTTCGAGGGCGGTGAGTTCGTCGAGGGCGTCGGCCTCCGACTCCTGCCGTAAGCTGTTGAGCGTCTCTCGCGTCGGTTCGAGCGCCTCCGCTATCTGTCGGACCTGCGTGTCGATTCGGTTGAACTCCTCGCCGTACAGTCTGGAGACCGCGTTGTTGGTGCGGTAGAACGCCTGATTGGCGTTCTCGTGGGTCTTACCCGTCCACCAGAGGAACCAGAAGGCGCGTCGGAGACGCCCGAGACGCGCCCGCTGAGCGTCGGTCTTGTCGAGTTGGTCGAGCGTGTTGAAGTGGCCGCGCGCGAGGTACAGCGACTCGGCGTCGTCCTCGAACGAGAACTGCGTCGTGGCGTTCAGGTCGTGGAAGCCGCCGTCTTCGCCCGCCACGGACGCGAAGTCCTCGACCGCAGCGTCGAGGTCTTCCACGGCGAGGCCGAGAATTCGGTCCACCCTGTCCGGCTCTTCCGTGGTCGTCTCGGTCGTCGGCTCCTCCGTCGTCGTCGTCGGCTCCTCAGTCGTGGTCGTAGTCGGAGTTTCCGTCGCCGTCGGCGTGGCAGTCGTCGTCGGCTCCTCCGTCGTCGTCTCCCCACCGTCCGCTGACGAACATCCCGCGAGAAAGAGTGCACCCGCGGTCGCCAGATACGCTCGACGATTCATGCGTACTACATGACTTTCAGATTACATAGGGGTGTTGGTGCAAATAAACGACACGCGTTCGAGACTGTCCGCTCGCCAAGATAGTGTGGAAGTCGGGACAGTACGGAGTTCGTGACAGTCGAGAAATCGAGGGCGGGCGCTCAGGTCGCGCGGTACACGTCGCCGCGGGGCTCGTAGATGTCGCCTTTCATCTTGAGCTTGTCCAGCTGGTCGTTGACCGTCTTCTCGTCCATGTTCAGCTCGCTGTTGGCGCGTTCGAGGACCTCCTCGTGGGGCGCTCCCTCCTCGTACTCTTCCTGCATGGTGCGGATGAGTTCGAGCAGGTTCTTGATGCGGTCGCGCTGGGTCTTCGAGCGGCCGGTCTCGACGATGTCGGCGTCGAACTCGCCGGTTTCCGGGTCCATGCCGATGTCGCGCAGGCAGGACTCGACGATGCCCGTGACGCGCTCTGCGTCCTCGCGGGTCACCTTGTCCGAGAGGCGGACGCGAGCGGACGCCTCGCCGAGCCGGACGAGCGCTTCGAGCTTCCGGGCGGTCACGGGGACGGGCGCGTCCTCGTCGGCACCGCGGGCGCGGAAGTCCACGTAGAAGTCGCGGATGACCTGCTTGGCCTCGTCGGTCATGGTCGGGTAGCAGGTGCGCTTCGCGTAGGCGATGTACTTGCGGAGGAGCTCCGCGTCGATGGTGGGCGCGACCTCGTCGGTGACGGCGTCGACCTGCTGTTCCGTGAACTCGGAGTTGGCGACGTTCGTCCGCTGGGTGTTCAGCTCGCCCGCGTAGTTGGTCTTGAGGATGTGGTCCGCGAGCTTGGAGTCCTCGTCGGGGTCGGGGTCGTCCGTGACCGTGAAGATGAGGTCGAACCGGGAGATGAGCGCGGGTTCGAGGTCGATCTGCTCGCCGATTGGCTCGTACTGGTCGAAGCGGCCGTACTTCGGGTTCGCCGCGCCGAGGAGCGAACACCGCGACTTCAGCGTCGCGTTGATGCCGGCCTTGGAGACCGAAATCTGCTGTTGTTCGAGCCCCTCGTGCATCGCGGAGCGGTCCTCGGGCCGCATCTTGTCCAGCTCGTCGACCGCCGCGATACCCTTGTCCGCGAGGACGAGCGCGCCGGCTTCGAGCGTCCACTGCTGGCCGTCGCCGAAGTCGTCGCGGACGGCGGCGGCGGTGAGACCCGCCGAGGACGAACCCTTACCGGACGTGTAGACCGAGCGGGGAGCAATATGTCGGATATATGATAACATCTGCGATTTGCCAGTTCCGGGGTCCCCTATCAGCAGCATGTGCAGGTCGCCGCGAATCCGCGACCCGTCGGGCAGGTGTTTCGTGACGCCCGAGAACAGTTGGAGAATCATGGCCATCTTCTCCTGCTCGTAGCCGTAGATGGCGGGCGCGACGGACTCGACCATCTTCTCGTAGATGGCCGGGTCGTTCGAGAGTTCGACGATTTCGGCCACGTCCTCGTCGGATATCTCCATGTCCTCGAACTCCTCGTCCTCGATGGTGAGCGAGATGCCCTCCATGTAGTAGTCGAAGACGGGCGTCTTCTCGTTGCCCGAGGTCTGCTGTTCGATGTGGAGGATGCCGACCGCGGTGACGTGGTCGCCGGCGGTGACTTTGCCGGTCACGTCGTCCGAGAGGTTGATGTCGATGCTCTGCGGCGTCTCGCCCCCGCGCAGGCCCTCGGGGGACTCCTGGACGCGCAGCTTCTGGGAGTCGATGAAGTTCGACTGGTCGAAGTCGATGCGGAACGGCCCCTGACGCTCGCACCCCTGACACTCGTGTGGTTCCTGAAAGCCGCCGTCGCCCTGCGGGATGTAGCTCATCGTCCCGCAGCGCTGGCACTCGAAGGCGGCCTCCGTGATTTTCGGGCGCACGTCGGTCGCCTTGCGGACGATTCCCTGCACCGAGATGAGCGTCCCGATGTGGTCGTCGTTGACCCGGATGTTCCGGATATCGACCGTCTCGGGGAGGTTGCGCATCCGGACGTGCGCCTGACCGAGCTTCACGTCCGCGGGGAGGTCGAACAGGCGCAGGGCCTCCTCCGCGTACTCTTGGAACTGGCCGGGCTTCGTGATATAGTCGTCTGCGAGTTCCGCGTCGAACCGATAGAGGTCGTCGTAATCGATGTACAGCGACCGCTTTTCCTTCGGGTACTGCTGTGCGAGTTTTCCGATTTCCTCTCGATAGTAGTTGCGGTAGAACTCGATGAACCGCTCCGTCAGGTCTCGGTTCTGGGGGGCCTGCGCCATCGCACAAGGGTATGTCCCCAATCGGTTAAGAACCTTCGTCGTTCGGCCGACCCTCCGTCGTCCCGACGGGTCGGCCGCGCGCCGGGACTCGCGCGGCCCGAGGGGTCACAGCGGCCGCCGCTACAGCGACACGTCGGTCTCGATGTCCTCGGTCGCCTCGCGAAGTCCGTCGCGGCGGGCGTCCTCGGCCATCCGATTCGAGAGGTCGTCGTCGGTCAACAGCTCCGCGAAATCGTCGCGGAAGCGGTAGTTGGCCCGGCTCGAGCGGATGTCCGCCTCGGCGACGGGGCGGCACTCGGCGACGACTTCGACGGGTACGTCGAGCGTCTCGGCGATAGTCTCGTCGTCCGCGCCGTCGACGAGCAGGTTGTCGAAGCGGTCGGCGTCGAACGGGAACTCGCGGTCGGCGTCGCGGACGAGGTGGAGGTCGAACCGGGCGGTGCGGACCGCCTCGGGCGACGCGTCGAGTTCGACCGCGAGGTCGGCGTCCGCGTCGCCGTCGAAGTAGCCGACGACGAGCGCGACGAGCGCATCGTCGTCGAAGTCGGCGTCGAACGCGTAGCGCTCGCGCATCGTCGCCACGGTGTTGCGGACGCGCTCGCGGACCGCTTCGGGGTCGTCCACGTCGGCGAGCGACCCGCGCGACTCGGACTGCTGTTCGGTCACGGTGTCCGACCCAGTCGCCTCGATGAAGATGTCGCGAAGCTCGGCGGTCTTTTCGTCCATACCCGGAGAATGGCACGCCCAGCGTCTTTAATGATGCTGACCCGGGAGCCGCCAAGCGCCGGGAGACGACTCGAATCGGCCGACGAGACCGAGGGCCGACCCCGCCCACGCACTCTGTAAACCGATAAGTTAAACAGGGTTTACGAGACAGCGATGGACATGGCAACCGAACACGAGTCAGTCGAACTCGTCGGCGACGAACTCGTCGGCAACATCGCCCGCGCCGCCCTGTTCGCGGCGCTCATGGGCGCGGGCAGTTACGTTTCGTTCCCGAACCCCGTCTCGCCGATTCCGGTGACGATGCAGGTGCTCGTCGTCTTCCTCGCGGGCATCTTCCTCGGCCCCGTCTGGGGCGGCGGCTCCATCGCGCTCTACCTCGCGGCCGGCGGCCTCGGCGCGCCGGTGTTCGCCGGCGGCTCGGCCGGGCTCGCGCCGCTCATCGGCCCGACCGCGGGCTACCTCTGGGCGTACCCGGTCGCCGCGGTCATCGTCGGCCTCGTCGTCCACGGCAGCGTCGACATCGGCGACTACCGCGTGAGCACCGGTCGCCTCGTCGGCGCGATGGTCGCGGGCACCGTCGTCGTCTACGCCTTCGGGACGCTCGGCTTCGCGTACGTCCAGAGCGTCGGCCTCGAATCCGCCTTCTGGACGGCCTCCGCCGCGTTCATCCCCGCCGAGGCGTTCAAAATCGCCGCCGCGGTCGGCATCGTCCGCTCCGACGCCATCGCCGCCCAGTAGATGATTCGCGTCGACGGCCTCGTCCACCGGTACGGCGGCACTATCGCGGTCGACGGGGTCGACCTCGCCATCGACGACGGAGAGTGCGTCATCGTCGCGGGCGCGAACGGCTCCGGCAAGACCACGCTCGTCCGGCACTTCAACGGTCTGCTCGACCCCGACGAGGGCGCGGTCTCGGTCAACGGCCGCTCCATCTCGGACCACCTCGTCGCCGCCCGAACCGCGGTGGCGATGGTGTTCCAGCACCCCGAGGACCAACTCGTCGCCGCGACCGTCGGGGCTGACGTGGCGTTCGGCCCGGAGAACCTCGGGCTCGACCGCGACGAAATCGACCGTCGCGTCCGCGAGTCGCTCGCCGCGGTCAACCTCGACGGCCGAGAGGACGAGCGCGTCGACGCCCTCTCCGGCGGCGAGGTCGAACGCCTCGCCATCGCCGGCGCGCTGGCGATGCGACCCGACCACCTCGTCTTGGACGAACCGTTCACCGGCCTCGACGAACCCGCGCGGCGCTCCGTGCTCGCGCGCCTCCGCGACCTCCGCGCCGCGGGGACGAGCCTCGTCGTCGTCACCCACGACCTGCGCGACGTGGCCGAACTGGCCGACCGCGTGGTCGTTCTCGCCGACGGCGACGTCGCCCTCGACGCCGCGCCCGACGAGGCCGCAGACCGCCTCCCCGACCTCGACGTCCGCCCGCCGTGTTGACCTACGAACCGGGCGACAGCCTCGCCCACCGACTCGACCCGCGGACCAAGCTCGGGGTGCAGGTCGCCTTCGCGGCGGCCGGCTTCGCGCACACGACGCCCGTCGGGCTCGTCGCCCTCGGCGTCGTCGCCGCGGGCTGTCTCCGCGCCGCCGACACCTCGCCGGTGTCCGCCCTCAGCGACCTCCGCTACGCGATTCCGTTCCTCGCGCTCGGTCCGGTCGTCGAGGCCGCCCGCCTCGGCGCGCCGTGGTTCGACCCCGAGGCGGCCGTGGACCCGGCGCTCGCCAGCGTCCGCGTGCTGCTCGTCTTCTTCGTCGCGGCGGCGTACGTCAGGACGACGCCCGTGCGCGAGTCCCGCGCGGCGATTCAGCGGCTCGTCCCGGGTCGCGTCGGCGTCGCGCTCGGCGTCGGCGTCGCCCTCGTCTTCCGGTTTCTTCCCTTGGTCCGCCGCGACCTGCTCCGCGTCCGCGAGGCGCAGGCGGCCCGCCTCGGGAGCGAGCGACGGCTGGACGAGCGGCTCTCGCTCGTCGCCGCCGGCGGCCTCCGGCGGTCGTTCGCGCGGGCCGACGCGCTCGCGCTCGCCCTCCGCGCGCGGTGTTTCGCCTGGAACCCGACGCTCCCGGAGATTCGGTTCGGCCGGCGCGACGCGCCCGGGCTCGTCCTCGCCGTCGCGCTCCTCGCCAGCCTTGCGCTCTGAGGTCCCCGGGGCGCTCGTAATCCGCCGACCGACACGCCTCGGGTGGCAAGATTTAACCCTCCGTTCTCCGGTGATTGATTATGGACTTTGCGGCACAGGCGGATGTTACGCGAGAGACGTTCTGGACGATTAGTCCGGTCGGCGAGGCGCTCTTCTACGGCCTCGCCGCCATCGCGTCGCTCGTCTTCCTCTACGGGGTGTACGAGCGGTTCGCTCGATACGCGCGGGGTGGTGAAGACCCGTTCGACCGGCTGTCCGACCTGCCGGGACGGACGGTCCGGGCGGCGAAAGTGGTGTTCTCCAACGAGAAGCAGTTCAAGCGCGACCGGTTCGCCGGCGTGATGCACGCCTTCATCATGTGGGGCTTCCTGACGCTCCTCATCGGGACGACCATCCTCGCCATCGACATCGACGTGTGGCGGCGGGTGACTGGCAGTTCCTTCTTCGTCGGCGACTTCTACCTCTCGTACTCGTTCGTCATGGACCTCATGGGCCTGTTGTTCGTCGTCGGCGTCGGGATGGCGCTGTGGCGGCGCTACGGGGTCCGACACCCGCGGCTGTGGGGTAAACACACCGGCTTCGAGGACGCCGCGTTCGTCTGGACGCTGTTTCTCCTCGGCGTCGGCGGCTACGTCCTCGAAGGCATCCGCATCGTCGGTACGGAGTTCCCCGAGTTCGAGACGGTGAGCTTCGTCGGCTACTTCGTCGCCCTCGTGTTCGACGCGGGGGGCATGAGCCAGGGCCTCGCACAGACGCTCTACTGGTTCGGCTGGTGGTCCCACGCGCTCCTCGCCTTGGCGTTCGTCGCCGCCGTCCCCTACGCCAAGCCCCTGCACATGCTCACCTCCTTCGCCAACATCGTCACCGCAGACGAGAAGGCGGGCACGCGCCTCCCGAAGGTGCCGGCCGACACGCCGCCGGACGAAATCGGCTACGTCTCCGAGGACGACTTCTCGTGGAAGGCGATGCTCGACATGGACGCCTGCACGAAGTGCGGCCGCTGTACCGACGCCTGCCCGGCGGAGGCCTCCGGCCGCAACCTCGACCCGCGGGACGTGATTCTCGACTTGAAGACCTACCGCGAGTCGGTCGACGCCGGCGGCGACTCCATCGACATCGTCGCGGACGGCGGCACCTCCGTCGTCGACGCCGAATCGATGGAGTCCTGCATGGCCTGCATGGCCTGCATGGACGCCTGTCCGGTCGATATCGAGCACCTGACGCACTTCACCGAGATGAACCGCCGGCTCACCGAGACGGGCCAACAGCAAGAGCCGGTACAGGAGGCGATGATGAACATCTTCCAGAACGG
This sequence comes from Haloferax prahovense DSM 18310, assembly GCF_000336815.1. Classification (GTDB taxonomy): domain Archaea; phylum Halobacteriota; class Halobacteria; order Halobacteriales; family Haloferacaceae; genus Haloferax; species Haloferax prahovense. Next base: position 276,335 of record NZ_AOLG01000008.1, on the reverse strand, counting down.
CAACGCCTTCGGCGACCCTCAGCGCAAGCGGCCCGACTGGACTGACGACCTCGACTTCGAGGTTCCCGACGCCCGCGACGAATCGGTCGAATTCCTCTGGTACGTCGGCGACTACCCCTCCTACGACGAGCGCAACCGCGCCGTCGCCCGCTCGGTGGCCCGCATCTTCGAGGAAGCGGGCGTCTCCTACGGCATCCTCTACGAGGACGAACAGCACGACGGCAACGACGTGCGCCGCGTCGGCGAGGAGGGCCTCTACGAGATGCTCGTCGAGGACAACGTCGCCGCGATGGCCGACTGCGACTTCGACAAAATCGTCTGCACCGACCCGCACTCGTACAACACGTTCAAAAACGAGTACCCGGAGATGGACGACTCGTTCGACTACCCGGTGTACCACTACACCCAACTGGTCGAACGCCTCGTCGGCGACGACCGCCTCGGCCTCGCGGGCGACGAACTCGCCGCCCAGACGGTGACGTACCACGACCCGTGTCACCTCGGACGCTACAACGGCGAGTACGAAGCGCCCCGCGAGGTCATCCGCGCGACCGGCGTCGAACTCGCCGAGATGCCGCGCAACCGTGACCAGTCGTTCTGCTGCGGCGGCGGCGGCGGCGGTCTCTGGATGGACCACGAAGAGGAGTCGAAGCCGTCCGAAGAGCGCCTGCGCGAGGCGCTCGACGACACGACCGGCGGCGTCGAGCGCTTCGTCGTCGCCTGCCCGATGTGCGCGACGATGTACGAAGACGGCCGCAAGACCGGGAGCTACGAGGACGATATCGACATCGTGGACATCTCCGAACTCGTCGTGGAGGCGCTCAACGCGAAGGCCGCCGCGACGGGGGCGAACGCGGACACGACGCCCGCGTCGGCCGACTGAGCCGGCGGCGCGGCTGTTCCGTTTGCTTCGCTTCTTTCGCTTCTATTCTACGTCCAAGCGGTCGATGGACTCGCGGATGACGCTCGCCGACTCCCGGAGCGCCGCCGTCTCGGCCGCAGAGAGGTCGAACTCGTGAACGTCGCGGACGCCGCCTTGGTTGACGGTACACGGGAGGCTCATGTAGACGTCGTCGATGCCGTGTTCGCCCGAGACGAGCGTCGAGACGGTGAGGATGGAGTTGTCGCCGCCGAGGATGCGCTCCGTGGTCGCGGCCACCGAGCGCGCGACGCCGTAGTTCGTCCGCTCCTTGCGCTCGATGATTTCGTAGGCGGCCTCGCGGACCTCCTCTTCGACGCGGGCTTTGAGCGCGTCGACGTCGCCGACGCCGTGACGGGTGGCGTACGACTCGAACGGGATGCCGCCGAGGTTCGCCGAACTCCAGACGAGAACCTCGCTGTCGCCGTGCTCGCCGACGACGTACGCGTGGACGTTCGCCGGGTCAAGGTCGAACTCGCGGCTGAGCGAGTGGCGGAACCGCGACGTGTCGAGGACGGTTCCGGAGCCGATGACGCGCTCGGCCGGCAGGTCCGACACCTTCCACGTGACGTACGAGAGCACGTCCACGGGGTTGGTGACGATGAGCATCACGGCGTCGTCGTTCAACCCCTCCGTAATCTGCGGAATCATGTCGGCGAAGATGTCGGCGTTCCGCTCCATCAGGTCGAGGCGGGTCTCGTCCGGTTTCTGGCTGGCACCGGCGGTGACGATGACCACGTCGGCGTCCCAGCAGTCCTCGTAGTCGCCCGTCCGGACGCGGACCGGCGACGTGAAGTACGAGCCGTGGTTGAGGTCCATCGCCTCGCCCTCGACGCGCTCTTTGGCGACGTCGACGAGGACGATTTCGCCGACGAGACTGCTCTCCATCAGCGCGAACGCCGTGCTCGACCCGACTGCGCCGGCACCCCCGACGATTGCGACCGTTCCCTTGCCGCGTTCAGTGCTCATACCCGTCGTTCGAGCGACCGGTGGATAAAAGCAAAGCCCCGTTTCGAAGAACTGGGAGTACTACTTTTGTAACAGATGATAATTTGTTAGATATTTCTCCGTTCCGGCGCGTTTTTTGAAATGAAGAACTTCGGAGTCGTAGGTTCCGCAGGCAGTACACCGAACGTCGCGAGCGCGGCCGGCCGCCGCGTGCGGGGTTACTCGCGGTCGTACTCTTTCTTGAAGCCGCGGAACTCGGTCCGGTGGGCCTCCTCGTCGGCGAGGATGGTCACGGCGAGGTCCTCGGTGACGGGGTCGTTGGCCTCCTCCGCCGCGTCGATGAGCGCGCGGTAGGTCTCGATTGCATCCTCCTCGGCGGTGAGGACGCCGTTGATGACGGCGAGCACGTCCGTGCTGTCCTCCGGCGGCTGGAGGTCGTGCTGGCGCGCCTCGAAGGTCGCCGAGCCCGGCGGCTGCTCGTCGAGTTGCTTCAGCCGGTTCCCGAGCTGCTCCGCGTGGGTGAGTTCCTCCTGAATGTCAGTCTGGAGGGACTCCTTTATCTCCTCCGCCCGGACGCCGTCGAGGACGATGGAGTTCGTCATGTAGTTCATCACGGTCTCGGTCTCGTCCTGATAGGCGCGCTTCAACAGCGCGGTTACGTCCTCAGACATAGCGACTTCGTATTGACGCTCTGGCAACAAATACCTGTTCGCCGCGGCGAGCCCGTCGGGTGAGTGAAGCGTCGGCGTCGGCGAAAATCAGCGGCCGAGGCGAGTCGGTACCGCGGGTGAGTTCAGTCTTCGATGGAGACGATTTCGACGACGTAGCCGTCGGGGTCCTTCACGAACGCCGCGCGGGCGTTCACCGGGTCGATGTCCACCGGCGGTTTCACGATGTCGGGCGACTGCGCCTCGACGATGTCCTCGAAGGCGCGGTCGGCGTCCGCGACCTCGACGGCGACGTGGTCGATGCCGGCGGGTTCGACGCGCGCCGACGAGGTCGGGTCGTACTTGAACTGCAGTTCCATGTCGGTGTCGTCGCTGCCGACGTAGACGTTCCGGACGCCGTCGAGTTCGAACTCGTTGGTCTGTTCGAGACCGAGGTCGGCGTAGAAGTCGAGCGTGGCGTCGATGTCCGAGACGACGAGGGCGGTGTGGATGAGTCCCATGGCCGACGCGACGCGGCGGGGAGAGATAACGTCTGGTCTTCGTGTCAGGCCTGCCGCGAGGCGTCCACGTCGATGGCGTCGACGGGACAGATGTCGACACAGAGCATGCAGTCGATACACTGGTCTTCGTTCGTCGGTTCGACCTTCCGCTCGCTCACCGGGTGGTCGGGCGTGTCGACCCACGTGAACACGTCCACGGGGCAGTTTTCGAGGCACGCGCCGTCCGCGAGACAGATGTCGTAGTCGACGGCGACGTGGGTGCCGTGGATGCCGAGTTTCTCCGGCGGCTCGACGGGGCCCCAGACGGCGACGCCGTTTTCCTCGCCCGCTCGTTCCCGGTTCTGGTCGAAGTTCGAGTCGATAGCCATTGCCGGGCGTTGGCCGTACCGCGTACTAAAACGTCCGCATCGCCGACGCGAAAAATCGGGGACGGAGTCGAGTTCGAGGGTGGTTTCGGAGTCGGTGCTGAGCACCGGAGAGCGTCAGCGACGAACCGCGAGGAACGCGGCCGCGAGGAGCGCCACCACGGCGAGCACGGCGCTGAAACCGGGGATGCCGGTGTCGCTGGTACCGGTCGTCTCGGTCGTCGCCGAGGCCGACGCGTTCGTCGTCGTCGTCTCGGTCGTCTCGTCCGCCGTTGTGGTCGTCTCGGTGTCGGTCGGCTCGGTCGTCTCGGTCGTCTCGGTCGTCTCCGCCGCCTGGAGCGAGAGCGTCGCCGTGTCAGTCGAGTTGTTCGCCGGGCCGAGCGCGAGCGAGTAGTCGCCCGCGTCGAGCGTCGCCGGGAGCGCCTCGGTCGTCTGCGTCGCGTTCACCGAGTCGTTGCCGGCGGCGGTGAGGTACGACGAGGCGTTCGCCTGTCCCGCCGTCGAGGTGTTCAGTTCGAGGGTGACGTTGCCGTCGCGGTTCTCGTCGACTACCGTCGCGTTGACGGCGAAGTTCACGTCCTCGCCGCCGATGCGGAGGGGGACGGTGTTGTTCTCGCCGGCCAGCGCCGCGGACGTGTTGTTCGCGTCCGACGCGCCGGAGAGCGTGATGGAGACCACCTCACCCTGTTCGGCCGTGTACGCGTCGTCTGTGAACTCGTAGTGGCCCGAGGCGGCGGCCGCGGGCATCACCGCCGCCGCGAGGACGGCGGCGACGAGGAGGGTCGTCGTCAGTAGCGCGGATCGGTTGGAGGATCGCATCGACCGCCTCAATTCAGAGGCCGGATAAGTTATTTTCCATATCGTAATGTCAAACGATAATTGGTATCGCGCGGGACGGGAGGACGGTGAGACGCGAGCGCGGCCGCTCGGGGCCTCGGTGGAATCGAAAGGAAGTCAGCGGGCCGGACGTCCGTCGGGCGACTACGCCCGCGCGGCCTCGATGTGCTCGAGAACGCGCGAGATGTGGTGGTCGTCCCGAGCGGGCGCCTGTTTCCGATAGGTTCGGAGGGCGTCTACGAGATAGTCGAGTTCGGCGCTGTCGAAATCTTCGTCGCCGGCCTCGACCCGCGCGAGCAGGCTTGGGGCCGGCGTCGGCTCTTCGTCTGCATCGACCGCCCGCTCGATGGCGTCGAGCAAGGCGGCGTGGACGACCCACGTCTCTTCACGAGAGAGGTCGAGCGCCGTCGGACGGTCCTGGGCCGATGTGGTCATTGTGGGGCCTCTATCGTAACCTATGGGCGGGAAGATATAAATGTATGTGTACTGTTGTCATGAGTCACGCACAACAGCGAAAGCCACGGGGGCGTCCGCTCCCGAGCCCTAGTGGAATGCTTCGATTCCCGTCAGGTCCGCGCCGAGGACGAGCGTGTGGATGTCGTCGGTCCCCTCGTAGGTGTAGACGGTCTCGATGTTCTCCATGTGGCGCATCGGCGAGTAGTCGGTCGTGATGCCGTTGCCGCCGAGCATCTCGCGGGCGGTTCGGGTCACCTCGCGGGCGACGCGGACGTTGTGTCGCTTCGCCATCGACACCTGCTGGTGTCGCAGGTCGCCGCGCTCTTTGAGGTCGGCGAGGCGATGGGCCATCAACTGCGCGTTCGTGATTTGGGTCGCCATCTCGGCGAGTTTGCCCTGCTGGAGTTGGAACCGCGCGATTGGCCCGCCGAACTGGTCTCGGTCCTTCGCGTACTGGCGGGCGTCCTCGAAGGCGTCGCGGGCCGCGCCGACGACGCCCCACGCGATGCCGAACCGCGCCTGCGTGAGACACGAAAGCGGCCCCTTCATCCCCTCGACGCCGGGGAGCACGTCCTCCTCGGGAACGCGCACGTCGTCGAGGCCGATTTCGCCCGTGACCGACGCGCGCATCGAGAGTTTGCCCTCGATTTTGTTCGTCGTCACGCCGTCTCGGTCGGTCTCGACGAGGAACCCGCGGACCGGCGACCCCTCCGCCGACACGTCGCGCGCCCAGACGACCGCCACGTCCGCGATGGGCGAGTTCGTAATCCACGTCTTCGAGCCGTTGAGGACGTAGCCGTCGGCGTCGCGCTCGGCGCGGGTTTCCATCCCCGACGGGTCCGAGCCGTGTTGCGGTTCAGTCAGGCCGAAACAGCCGACCGCCTCGCCCGACCCGAGTTTCGGGAGCCACCGCTGTTTCTGCTCGTCGGAGCCGTAGGCGTGGATAGGGTAGATGACGAGCGAGCCCTGCACGCTCGCCATCGACCGGAGGCCGGAGTCGCCGGCTTCGAGCTCCTGCATCAGGAGGCCGTAGGCGCGCTCGCCGAGGCCGGGGAGACCGTAGCCGTCGAGGTTGGGCGCGTAGAAGCCGAGTTCGCCCATCTGCGGGATGAGTTCGGTCGGGAACGTCCCGGCCTCGTAGTGCTCGCCGATGTCGGGTTTGACCTGCTCGTCGACGAAGCGGCGGGCCTCGTCGCGGACGAGTTTCTCTTCGCCGGTCAGGTCGCCCTCCAATTCCAGATAATCGAGCATGATAGACCCTGCGCCCGGCGCGGTGAAAAGCGATTCGCTCGGTCGAGATTCGGGGAAGACGGACGACCGAAAAGTCGGTGACGAAAGCGGGGCAGGCGCGGCCCGGCAGCGAGAGGGGCACGACTCGACGGCGGCTCGGATGCGACTCGAAAACGGCTCGCGGCTGGCGGAACGCTCAGGCCGCCGATTCGACCGAACCCGCGTTCGTCCGGTTGACGTAGGTGACGAAGTTGTCGAACAGGCGCTTGGCCTCGCAGGCGGCGGCGTAGTTCTCCGGCGTGATGCCGTCGATGACCGACCGAAGCCGCTCGTCGGGGAGGAAGTCTTTCTGCCTCGCGATGGCCTCGGCGGTGTCGGTGTCGTACTCGGGGTGGAACTGGACGCCGAAGGCGTGGCTCCGGCGGAACGCGTGGACGCCGAACTCGTTTTGCGCGAGGAGTTCCGCGCCCGGCGGGAGTTCGCTCACCCGGTCGCCGTGGGAGGTGAAGACGGTGAAGCGCTCGCCGATGCCGGTGAGGATGTCGTCCTCGTCGTCGGCGCGGGTGCGCTCGATTTCGTTGTAGCCGAGTTCGAACTCGCCCATGTCCTCGACGGTGCCGCCGAGGGCCGCCGCGACGACCTGGTGACCGAAACAGACGCCCAAGAGAGGGAGGCCGCGCTCGTCGGCGTCGGCGACCCACGACACGAGGTTCCGAATCCACGCCTCGTCCCAGTAGACCGACGACGACGAGCCGGTGATGACGACGCCGTCGTAGTCGAAGTGGTCGGGGAGGCGGCCGTCGGTCACGTCGAACTCGACGAGGTCGGCGTCGAGTTCGCGCCTGAAGTTTCGGAACGTGCTCGAATCGCCGTGGGAGGCGTCCAAGAACGCGAGTCGCGGGCGGGTCATCGTGGAGAGACAGTCGGTGCGGCTCTAAAGAAGTTGCGCCCGGAACGCTCTCTGCCGGCACCTGGGACGGGGCGCGTCGGCGACGAATCCGGAGCGAACGCGACGGAGCGTCGCTCAGTCGTCGTCGAGCGATTCGAGAAAGGAGACGAGCGCGTCGTTGACGAGCCGCGACCGCTCGACGGTGACGAGGTGGCGCGCGCCCGCGAACGACTCGAACTCGCCGCGCGGGAGTCCCTCGGCCAGCGCGCGGCCCCCCTCGACCGGCCAGACCGGGTCGTCGTCGCCGTGGAGAACGAGCGTCGGAACCGTCACCTCGTAGAGCGGACCGGCGTCGTAGTCGGCGACGGCGGCGGCCTGCGCGGCCCACGCCTCGGGGTCGGCGTCTTCCCGTTCGCGCCACGAGACGAGTTGGTCGACCACGTCCGGCTGTTCCGCCCGGAACTCCTCGGAGAGCGCCGGCGCGAGCGACTCGCGGAGCGCCGCTGGGACGTCGGGCGCGGCCGAGAGCGGTTCGGGGTCGATACCGTCTCCCGAGGCGGCGGTGCCGACGAGGACGAGGCTCCGAACGCGGTTCGTCGTCCGCGCGGCCTCCAGCGCGACCAACCCGCCGAGGCCGAACCCGACGAGGTGAGCCTTCCTGACGTTCGCGTCCGCGAGGACGGCGACGAGGTCGGAGACGAGCGTCTCGACCGAGTACGGCCCCGCGGGCGCGTCGGAGCGGCCGGCCCCGCGGAGGTCGGTCACGAGGCTCTCGTAGGGGCCGGCGACGGCGGCGTGCTGCCAGCCCCACTGCCACGCGCCGTAGCCCGCGTCGCCGACGAAGGCGACCGTCTCGCCGTCGCCCTCGCTGTCGTAGTACAGTTCGACCCCGTCCGCGACTGCCGTGGGCATACCGGGGGCTCGGCGGGCGAGCGACTTAGGGCGTCCGTCTCGCGGACGCGGGGTAAGCGGGAACGAAAGCGAACGCGAACCCGGGCCGGTCGCGCGACCGACTCAGGCGTTCAAAACCGCGCGGAGCACGTCGGGAGCCTCGTCGAGCGCGTCGTCGAGCGCGTCCACGTCGGGGCCGCCGCCCTGCGCGAAGTCCGCGGGGCCGCCGCCGCCGCCGCCGACCTTCCCGGCGAGTTGGCCGACGACCTGCCCGGCGTTGACACCGACGCCGTCGGGAACGCCGACGACGAACTGGGCGCTCCCGCCCGCGGCGGAGCCGAGGACGGCGACTTTGCCCTCCTCGACCAGCGCGTTCGCGGTCGCGCGGAGTTCGTCCGCGTCGCCGTCGAGGCGCTGGACGACGGCGGGCGTGCCGTCGATGTCGATTTCGTCGGCCCCCGCCGCGGCGCGCGCCTCGGCGAGTTCCGTCTTCAGGCGGTCGATGGTCTTGCCGCGCTCTTTCCACTCGGTGAAGAAGCGCTCTGCCGTCTCGGGCACGTCCGCGGGGTTCACGTCGAGCACGTCGGCCGCGCCGTACAGCGCGTCCTCGGTGCGCTGGGTGGCCTCGATGGCCGCGTCGCCCGCCGCGAAGACGACGCGCTCGACGCCGTCCTGAACGGGCTCCGTCGTCAGCACCTTGATGGCCCCGATGTCGCCGGTGCGCTTGACGTGGGTGCCGCCGCAGGCCTGCACGTCGGTGCCGACGTGGATGAGGCGAATCTGCTCGCCCGGCGGGATACCGCCCTGATAGAGGTCGAAACCGTACTTCTTCTCGGCGTCGCGGCGGTCCGGCCACTCCTGTTTGACCGGGATGTTCCGCATCACGAGTTCGTTGGCGACGCGCTCTATCTGCGTGACCTCCTCGCGGGTGATGCGCTCGTAGTGGGTCACGTCGAGCCGCGAGCGGTCGACGCCCTTCGACGCGCCGGCCTGCCGGATGTGGTCGCCGAGGACCGTCCGGATGGCGTGGCCGATGACGTGGGTCGCCGTGTGGTGGCGCATGAGCCGACGGCGGCGTTCGGCGTCGAGTTGGCCGCGGACGAACTCGCCCTTGCCGGGGTCGTCGTCGGTGCGGTGGAGCACCACATCGCCCGCTATCTGCACGTCGGTCACCTCGACCGTCGCGTCGTCGGTGGCGAGCGAGCCGTGGTCGGCGGGCTGGCCGCCGCCTTCGGGGTAGAACATCGTCTGGTCGAGGACCACGTCGTAGCCCTCCTCGCGCTCGAACACGTCGAGGACGACGGCCTCGAACTCGGTGCGCTCCTGGTCGTCGTAGTAGAGCTTGTCCGTCGCCGGCAGGTCGCCGAGGCGGTCGTCGCGCTCCACGGCCTCGTCCTCGCCGTCGACCTGCTCGTGGCGGTCGGCGACGAGCGAGTAGAAGTCGTCGGGGATGTCGACGGTCGCGCCGCGCTCCTCGGCGATTTCCTGCACCATGTCGGGCTGGATGCCGTGGGAGTCGTACAGCTCGATGAGTTCGTCGAGCGGTATCGGCTCGTCCTTGTCGGCGTACTCGTCGGCGAGCTGCTGGACCTTGCGGGAGCCGCGTTCGAGCGTCTTTCTGTACTTGCGCTCCTCGCTGCGGACGATGTCGCGGATGGTGTCGCGGTTCTGGTAGTCGAGGCGCTCGGCCTGCATGTCCACGAGTTCGTCGAGCGGGGCGTCCACGCCGAGGTTGTCCACGAGGCGCTTCGTGCGCCGGAGGACCATGCGGGCGAGGTAGCCCGTCCCGACGTTCGAGGGGACGATGCCGTCGCCGAACATGTACGCGAGGGTGCGACAGTGGTCCGCGATGGCGTAGATGTCTTCGAGCGGTCGGAGCAGGGCCGTGAGTTCGGCCTCGTCGACGCCGAGTTCGCCCGCGACTCCGGCGCGCGCGGTTGCGAGGTCGTCGATTTCGTCGATGTCGAGGTGGCCCGAGAGCTTCGCCGCGCGGTGGATGAGTTCCTCCTCCTCGTCGGTGTGTTCGATGCCGACGTTGTCCTTCAGGAACTCAATCATGTCGGGGTAGACGGCCTCGTACACCGTCGGCGTCCCCTGGGACACCCACGTCCACCGTTCGAGCCCGTAGCCGGTGTCGACGATGTAGGTGTCCATCGGCGAGTAGGTGTTGCCGTCCTTGAGTTCGTACTCGCCGTCCGGGTCCTGCTTCATCGACATGAAGACGAGGGTGGCGAGTTCGGCACCGCGGTAGAGGACTTCGAAGGCCGGTCCGGCGTTGCCGCCGCCGACCCACGGGTCCTCGATGTAGGTGATTTCGGAGATGTCCGCGCCGAGCGACTCGAAGAACTCGTCGCAGAGGCGGACCGTCTCGTCCTTCCAGTAGACTTCGCCCTCGTAGGCGTACTTGTCGCCGGCCTCCTCGCGGGCGTTGAACGCGTGGTGGGCCATCATCTCGAACGCCATCGTGTGGCGGCCGGTCTTGCCCACGTTGTCGATATCCTGCATCCGGATGCAGGGCTGGGAGACGGTCAACGGGTTGGCCGGCGGCGGCGTCTCGCCGGACGTGACGAGCGGCTGGAAGTCGTAGATAGATGCCTGCGTCAAGAGCACGTCGTCGCGCCAGCGGTTCGCGGCGACCGGGTAGGGGTCGATGCGCTCGTGGTCGTGTTCCTCGAAGAAAGAGAGGAACTTCTCGCGCATCTCTTCGAGAGTGTACTCCTCGTCGAAGCCGGGGTTGTCGATGAAGGTGTAGTCGTCGGCGGGCGGTTCACCGCAGGTCTCGCGGTCGGGGTCTCGTGTCCAGAAGTGGACGCCCGTCACGGGGCATTGCTTCCGGTAGAAGCCCTCCTCCTCGAAGTAGTCGAGGCGGTACTCCGCTTCGAGTTCGCTCATTGCCAAACTCTGGTCTACCGTCGGGTAAAACAGTTCCGGGAAATGGGCGCAGACGCCCGATTCCCCTCAATTTCGCCCGCACGGGCCGTGTCGTTCTTTTCCCTCCCGAACCAACGAGGAGTATGGAACTCGCCTCGCTCCGTCGGCGACCGGCGGTCGAACTGCTCGCGTGGGTGGTCCTCGCGCAACTCGCGGGCGCGGTAGGGAGCGTCTTCACCGCGACCGCCATCGGGTCGTGGTACGCGACGCTCGCCCGCCCGTGGTTCGCCCCGCCGAACTGGGTGTTCGGCCCGGTCTGGGTGACGCTGTTCGCCCTGATGGGCGTCGCCGCGTGGCTCGTCTCCCGGAGCGACCATCCCCGCCGCGAACGGGCACTCGCCGTCTTCGTCGGTCACCTCGTCGTCAACGTCGCGTGGTCCGCGGCGTTCTTCGGACTGCAGTCGCCCGCGCTCGGCCTCGCGGTCATCGCGGTCCTCATCCTCGCGATTCTGGCGACGATGCGCGAGTTCGACGCCGTCGACCGACGCGCCGCCGCGCTCCTCGTTCCCTATCTCCTGTGGACGTGCTTCGCCACCGTGCTCAACTACGGCTTCTGGTCGCTAAACTGAGCAGTCGACCGGGTGACTCCCGCCTCGACGCCGTGTATCGCCCACCTCGGCTCGTTCTTGGTGATTGGAAACATGCCGCAACGATTATATTTCTCGTTGTCGTTCGATAGGGAGACTGCCGTGCACGCGACGGAACCAACGGTTTTCGTGGACGACGACTTCGACGATATCGACCTCGGCGACGGGGTCACGGTGACGTCAACGAGTGACGAGAACGACCCGTCCGACGCCGCCTGCGCCGTCGTCACGGACCCCGACGCATCGGTTCCCGACGACGTGCCGACCATTCTGTACACCGACGTCCCGCCAGCGACTGTCGAGCGGCCCGAGCGGTTCGACGCCTACGTCAGCCGCGGCGACCGCTCCGGGCTCGAATCGCAGGTTCGATGGGTGCTCGCATCGACCACCGACAGAGACGCCGAGGAGGTGGCGCTGGCCCGAAACGACGCCGAGTGGGACCGGCTCAAGCGGCTCTACGAGGGGACGACGGACCTCATCACGGCCGGGACGGTCGAGGAACTCTACGAGCGCGCCATCGGCCTCACGGAGCACATCCTCGAGTTCGACAACACCTCGTTTTTCGTCCACGACGGGGACAGCTTCTACGTCGCCGCCAACAACGACGATATGGCCGGGACGGGGCCGATTCCCTCGGACACGGGCCTGCTCGGGGAGACGCACCGGACCAAACGCTCGTTTCTCGTGGACGACGTGCGCGACCACCCCGTGGCCGACCCCGACGACCCCGCGTACCGCTCGGCGGTGAGCGTCCCGCTGGGCGACGACGGCGTGTTTCAGGCCATCTCCAACGAGGTCGGCGCGTACGACGAGACCGACCTCACGCTGGCCGAACTCCTCGTGTCCTACGTCTCCGAGACGCGGAGCCGCATCGAGTCCGAGGCCGCGCTTCGACAGAGCCGCGAGCAGATAGAGCGGCTCCACCGGGGGGCCACCGAACTGGCCGCGGCGACGAGCCTCGACGAACTGTTCGAGCGGACCGTCGAAATCACGGACGACATCCTCGAGTTCGACATCAGCTACGTGGGCCTCGTCGAGGGCGACTACATCGTCCCGGCGGCCATCTCGTCCGACGCGCCGGCCGACGGCGCAGAGCGCGTCCCCCTCGACGACGGGGGCATCGCGGCCGAGGTGTACCTGTCGGGGGAGACGGACATCACCGACGACGTGCGCGACCACCCCGAGGCGCGGCCGGTCAAGCGGATGTACCGCGCGGTCCTGAGCGTCCCCATCGGGGACCTCGGCGTCTTTCAGGCGACGACGTTCACGCCCGGCGCGTTCGACGAGCGAGACGCCGAACTGACGGAACTCCTCATGGCGCACGTCGCGGTCACGGCCGAGCGCATCCGCGCGGAATCGCGGCTCCGGGAGGAACGCGACCGCTCGACTGCGCTGTTCGAGCACGTCTCCGACGCCGCCGTCGCCTACGACGTCGAGGGCGGCGCGGTCACCGTCCGCGACGTGAACCGGGCGTTCCAGTCGATTTTCGGCTACGACGCCGACGACGTGGTCGGAAGCGACCTGCTGGGGCGAATCGTCCCGCCGGAGCCCGACCCAGACCCGGTGCCCGAACCGAGGGCCGACGAAACCATCCCCGAACTCCTCGTCGCCGCCGGCGAGAGCTACCGCGGCGAGGTCCGCCGTCGGACCGACGGCGGCGTCCGCGAGTTCATCCTGAACGTCGTCCCGCTGTCGCCCGGCGAAGAGCGTGGGTCGGGGTACGCCATCTACACCGACATCACGGAGCGGAAGACCCGCGAAAGCGAGTTAGAGCGACAGAACGAGCGATTGGAGGAGTTCGCGAACATCGTGAGCCACGACCTTCGGAACCCGCTTTCGGTCGCCCGCGGGAACCTCGACCTCGCCCGCGAGACCGGCGCGGAGTCGCGGTTCGATACGGCCAAGCGGGCGCTCGAACAGATGGAGGAACTCATCGACGACCTGCTGTCGCTCGCCCGCCGCGGTCAACTGGTCGACGAGACGGAGCGCGTGGACCTCGGGGCGGTCGCCCGGCAGGCGTGGGCGACCACCGAGACCGAAGACGCCGAGTTACTCACCTGCCAGTCGGTCGTCGTCGACGCCGACGAGGACCGCCTCGCCGAACTGCTCGCCAACCTGTTTCGGAACGCGGTCGAACACGCCGGAAGCGACGTTCGCGTCGAGGTCGGCGGCGTCGACGGCGGCTTCTACGTCGAAGACGACGGCACCGGCATCGACCCCGAGCGCCGCGACGAGGTGTTCGAGCCCGGCGAGACGACCGGCGACGACGGCATCGGCTACGGGCTCGCAATCGTCGAATCCATCGCCGAGGCCCACGGCTGGTCGGCTATCGTGACGTCGGGGACGGCGGGCGGCGCGCGCTTCGAGTTCCGGGCGTGAGGCGAAAACGAGGAGAGACCGGGGAGTGCGGCGGCCGGCGCGGCCGAGTCGGCCCAGTTCAGTTCAGTTCTGCGAGAGCGCGAGCGACGCGAGGAGCGCCTCGAGTTGGACCTGCTCGTTCGCGCCCTCGGAGATGCGGTAGTCGGCCTCGCCGATGCGTTCCATGAGGCGGACGGCCTCGCGCTCGCCGAGGTCGAACTCCCAGACGGAGCGATGAAGCTGGTCGATGATGTCGCCGCCGGCCATCCCGGTGTCGACGATGAGCGTCTCTAACTGCTTGCGCGCGGTCGTGAACTCGCCGTCGATGGCGGCCCGAACCATCTCCTCGATGTCCTCGGGGCGGGCCGTCGAGGTAATCATGTAGACGGCCTCCTCGTCGACGACTTCGCCGGTCGTCGCGGCGGCCTGCAGGGAGTTGATGGCGCGGCGCATGTCGCCGCCGGCGGCGTAGACGAGCGCGTCGAGGCCGTCCTCGGTGACCTCGATGTCCTCGGCCGCGGCGATGTCGCGGACCTGTTCCGCGACGGCGTCGTCGCCGAGCGGGGAGAAACGGAACACCGCACAGCGCGACTGGATGGGGTCGATAATCTTCGAGGAGTAGTTACACGAGAGGATAAACCGGGTGTTGTCGGAGAACTGCTCCATCGTCCGGCGGAGCGCCGACTGCGCGTCGTTCGTCAGCGAGTCGGCCTCGTCGAGGAAGATGACGCGGTAGTCGTGGCCGCCGAACGACGAGCGCGCGAAGTTCTTGATGCGGTCGCGGACCACGTCGATGCCGCGCTCGTCGGAGGCGTTGAGTTCGAGGAAGTTGCCGCGCCAGTCGTCACCGTAGATGGCGCGGGCGATGGCCGTCGCGGAAGTGGTCTTACCGACGCCCGCCGGTCCCGCGAACAGGAGGTGCGGCAGGTCGTCGCGCTCGATGTAGCTCCGCAGGCGCTCGACGATGTCGTCCTGTCCGTAGACGTCGTCGAAGGTCTGCGGTCGGTACTTCTCGATCCAGATCTCACGACCCGCCGGGGCGTCGCCCGACTCCGCGGCCTCGCTCATATCCGTTCTACCGACCGCCCCGCACATAAACCGTGCGAGACGGAGAGCCGGTGTGGCACCGACCCGGCGGCAGGTCGAACGCCGGGTCGCGGGGCCGCCGCGACGCCGAGCCGACGGACTGAAACCCGCGCCCGACCCACGAGCGACCATGAACGTGACCGTCGAGGTCGTCGGCGAGGAGACCAGCGAGGTCGCCGTCGGCGACGGCGGGACCTACGCGGACCTCGTGCGGGCGGTGGACCTCAGCCCACACGAGGTGACCGTCCTCGTCGACGGCCGCCCCGTCCCCGAAGACCAGCCCGTCGAAGTCGACCGCGTGAAGGTGCTCCGCCTCATCAAAGGCGGGTAGTCGGCGGCATGGACGACACCGCTAGGGCCGACGACGACACCACCCGGAGCGACGACGGAGTCCGCGTCCGCGAGGGCGACCCCGGGGAACTGGTGGCCGTGATGCGCGTCCTCGACGCCGGACTGCTCGAAGCCGACGCGGGCGATATCCGCGACCGACTGGCGGCGGGCGACTGTCTCGTCGCCGAGGCGTCCGGCCGCGTCGTCGGCGCGCTGGCGCTCGACGGCGACTATGTCGAGGCCGTGGCAACCTCACCGAGTCGCCGCGGGCGGGGCGTCGGAACCGCGCTCGTCCGGGCGGCTGTCGACCGAAGCGGACGACTCGTCGCCGACTTCGACGAGGGCGTCCGACCGTTCTACGAGTCGCTCGGGTTCGACATCGAAGAGCGAGGTGGGGACGCGAGAGCGGTCGCAGACACGGGCGCGGGCGACGACCGATTTCGCGGCGTCCTCCGGAACGCGTAGCGGCTTCAGAGATTGATGGATGTTACCAACCGACACAGATTTAGCCGCCGGTCGTCAAGGGCTAGGAAGTCAAGCCCATGGCAAAGCGTGACCGGAGCGACCGTATCCTGACCGACTGGGACCGCGTGTTCGACGCGCTCTCCGACCCGTCGCGCCGCTACGTGTTGGAGTACCTCCACGACCGGACGGAGCCGACGTCGGTCTGGGACCTCGCGGTCGCCCTCGCGGTGCGGACGACCGACCTGCCGCCCGACGAGGTGGACGTGCAGGTCGTCCAGCAGGCCGAGGTCGGAATCGTCCACGTCCACCTGCCGAAGCTTCAGGCCGCGGACCTCGTCGAGGCCGCGGGAGACGGCGTCTCGTTGACCGAGCACGCGGAGACGCTCCCGCTTTTCACGCCGGCGTACCGCGGGGTCGTCAGACCCGTCGGCGACGAAGAAGAGACGAGAGAGCCCTGAAAACGGCCCGCTCAGACGAGCGGTTCGACGAGTTCGCGGCCGGCTTCGAGGAGCGACGAGACTGCGTCTTCGCTCCCGGCCTCGGCGTAGACGCGCATCTTCGGCTCCGTGCCCGAGGGGCGGACGAGGAGCCACGAGCCGTCTTCTAAGAGCAGTTTGAAGCCGTCGAGCGTGACGACCTTGGCGATGTCGCGGCCGGCGACCGTCTCGGGGAGCACGTCCTCGAGGTCGTCGATGACGCGCGCCTTCTCGGAGTCGGGGCAGGCGACGCTTATCTTGTCGGCGACGATTTCGCCGTGTTCGGCCTCGATGCGGTCGAGGCGGGCGTCGAAGTCCTCTTCGGCGGTCGCGGCCGCCGCGAGCAGGCCCATGAGAACGCCGTCCTTCTCGCGGACGTGCCCGCGGACGGAGAAGCCGCCGGACTCCTCGCCGCCCATGAGCGCGTCGTGCTCACGCATGCCGTCGGCGACCCACTTGAAGCCGACCGCGGTCTCGAACACCTCCTCGCCGTGGGCCTCGGCGATGCGGTCGATGAGGAACGTAGTCGAGACGGTCCGGATAGCCGGCCCGGAGTCGGATTCGAGCAGGTAGTCGTAGACGGCGGCGAAAAAGAGGTTCTCGTCGAGGACGCCGCGGTCGGGCGTGGCGATGCCGATGCGGTCGGCGTCGCCGTCGTTGGCGACCCCGAGGTCCGCGTCGTGTTCGGCCATCGCCTCGGCGAGACCTTCGAGGTTCTCCGCGGAGGGCTCCGGTGAGATGCCGCCGAAGTCGGCGTCGCGCTCGCAGCGTAGGCGGACGACCTCCGCGCCGGCGGCTTCGAGCAGCGCGTCGGTGACGCCGCGGCCGCTGCCGTGCATGGCGTCGTAGACGACCGTGAGGTCCGAGAGGTCGTCGCCGACGAGGTCCATGGCGTGGTCGGCGTGCGGGGAGACCACGTCGACGCGCTCGATGGTCCCGCGTTCGGACTCTGGCAGGAGGTCCGGTTCGGCGAGTCGCTCGGCGACCGCGTCGGTCACGTCGGGGAGCGCCGGCGCGCCGTCCGAGGGGATGAACTTCACGCCGTTGTACTCCGGCGGGTTGTGCGAGGCCGTGACCATGAGTGCCCCCGAGAGGCCGCGCTCGGCGATGGCGTAGGCGACGAGCGGGGTCGGGCAGTCCCGCTCGGGCAGGAGCACGTCGAAACCGTTGCCGGCGACGACCTCGGCGAGCGACTCCGCGAAGCCGGGCGAGGTCTCGCGGGCGTCGTAGCCGACGAGCACCGGGGCGGTGAAGCCCTCGTCGGCGAGGTAGTCGGCGACGGCCTGTCCGACGATGCGGACGCGGTCGTCGGTGAAGGTGTCCAGCGTGGCGCGCCACCCGTCGGTCCCGAATGAGATTTCGTCCATACGCGCACCACTCCGCGGCGGGGCAAAAAACTACGTTACGAGCCGACGGGGAGGGGACGCGCTCACGACTCGACGAGCCGCTGTTTCTCCCGGCGGCGGAGCTGTTTTATCTCGTACTCACGGGACATGGCCGCCGACTTCGAGTCGAACTCCTCGACGTGGACGAGTTCGACCGGCGTCCGGCCGCGGGTGTACTTCGCGCCCTCGCCAGCGTCGTGTTCCGCGACGCGTCGCTCCACGTCGGTCGTGTACCCGGTGTACAGCGAGCCGTCGCTGCACTCGATGACGTAGACGAAGTGCACGAGAGAATGGTTCAGGGGCGCGGGTATGAACCCACCGCCCGACCTCGTGCACGAGGTGTTGGCTTCGCGTGGTGGTCTTTTCTCGCTTCAGTGGTCATGCGGTGCGGGCACGCTGCCGAGCGACCTCCGCGATACCCGCGTTCGCCGAGCAGTTGGGACAGGCGAGAACCTGACCGTCCTTGTCGGCGAACACGCGTGCGAAGCGCTCGGAGACGTGTGACCCGCAGTGGTCACAGACTGGCATTGTTGCGGTCCGGCAGCCACCAAGCCGGTGTATGACACACAGTACCCCACCCATATGAGGGCTTCGCGCGTGTGCGTACGCACGCGAAATCGCGCACGACCACGAGGTGGAGAATAACGTCCAGTCAGGCGTCGTCGCGGGCGTCCGAGACCGCGCGGGCGATGAGTCCGGCCTGCGCGCCGGCGATGTAGCCGGCGTCGACGTTCACCGCGGAGAGCACGGTACAGGACTGGAGCATCCCGAGGACGGCCGCCTCGCCGTCGCCGCCGTGGCCGTAGCCCGTCGAGACGGGCAGGCCGATGACGGGCGTGTCGACGAGTCCGGCGACGACGGTCGGCAGCGCGCCCTCGCGGCCGGCGGCGACGACGACCACGTCGGCCTCGCGGAGCGTGTCGAGGTGGTCGAGCACGCGACCGAGGTGGGCGACCCCCACGTCCTCGATGCGTTCGACGTCCACGCCCATCTCGCGAAGGACCGCGGCCGCCTCTCCCGCGGCCTCGGCGTCGGAGGTGCCGCCGGTGGCGATAGCGACGGTCGCG
Source organism: Haloferax prahovense DSM 18310 (assembly GCF_000336815.1). GTDB lineage: Archaea > Halobacteriota > Halobacteria > Halobacteriales > Haloferacaceae > Haloferax > Haloferax prahovense. The sequence goes on along the minus strand of NZ_AOLG01000008.1, from coordinate 257,947 downwards.
TCGAGGTCGGGGCGCTCGAAGTCCGGCGCGGCCGCGACGACGGTCTTCGCCCGGGCGTCGCGGTCGATGTCGGCGTCCGGGAGGGCGTCGGCGACGGCCTCCGCGTGAGCGGTGTCGGCCCGGGTGACGAGCGCCCGACCGCTCGTTTCGACCGCCGCGACGGCCAGCGTCGCCGTCTCGTCGGGTGTCTTCCCCTCCGCGAGAATCGCTTCGGGGACGCCGCGCCGCGTCTCTCGGGCGGCGTCGAACCGTCCCGCGTCGGTCGTCGCGTAGCCGGAGAGTCGTACCTCCGCCTCGGCGGGCGAGAGCGAACCGTCCGCGACCGCCTCCAAGATGTCGCGCATATGGCCGCACGTTGGCCCGAGGCGTACTCATACCCGTCGTTCCGCCCTCGCGGGGATAAAGCATATATAAGTGGAGATTGTTCCCGATAAATCCGTCCTCATAGAAGCGCCATAACCCCCAAATCCGGCGGTATTAACGTCCAATATAGGAAAGTTTATTAAAGGAGAATCGGTAGGACATTCTGTATGGCAGACCTCATTGTCAAGGCAGCCGTCAAGGAAGCGCTCAAGGACAAGAACGTGGCCTCGGACTTCTACGACGCTCTCGACGAGGAAGTCAAGGAGCTTCTCGAAGACGCTGCTCGCCGCGCTGAGCAGAACGACCGTAAGACGGTCCAGCCCCGCGACCTGTAAACTCGGTCTTTAGACCTCTCGTTCTTTTATCGCCGGCCGGTGAGCGCCGGTTGTGTCCCGCGAAGTGAGTCGACTCATCCCGTGAGCCGCGCCGGTCGAAGGCGTCCGTTCGAGCGCCGGACCACTCGGTCCACCTCAGAACGGTTCGAGCGCCGGACCAACCGAGTCAGTATTCGGTGACTTCGACGCCGTCGTCGGTGCCGACGTAGACCGCGTCCGCGAGGCCGACGAAGATGCCGTGTTCGACCGCGCCGGGAAGCGACGCGAGGTCGGCCGCGAGCGACTCGGGGTCGGCGATAGCGCCGAACTCGCAGTCGAGGACGAGGTTCCCGTTGTCGGTGACGACGGGACCGTCCTTGCGCTCGGCGCGGCGGAGCGTCGACTCGCCGCCGAGGTCGGAGACGCCCGCGGCGACGGTCGTCCGCGCCGACGGGAGCACCTCGATGGGGACGGGCCGCGAGAGCGTTTCCGCGGTCTTCGACGGGTCGGCGACGACGAGGAATCGGTCGGCGAAGGCGTCGACCACCTTCTCGCGGGCGTGGGCCGCGCCGCCGCCCTTGACGAGCGCACCGTCGGTCGTCGCCACCTGGTCGGCCCCGTCGATGGCGAGGTCGACCGCGTCGACTTCGTCGAGGTCGGCGAGAGGGATGCCGCACTCGCGGGCGAGTTCGCGGGACGCGAAGGAGGTCGGGACGCCCCGAACGTCGAGGCCGTCGGCGACGCGGTCGCCGATGGCGCGGATGGCGAAGGCGGTGGTGCTGCCGGTGCCGAGGCCGACGACGGTTCCGTCTTCGACCGCTTCGACCGCCGCCTCCGCAGCGCGGCGCTTCTGCGCGTCGGTTCCGCCGGTAGTCTTCATGGCTCAGCCGACTCGGCCGGCGAGTAAAAATGGTCCCGAAAGCGGCGGCGTCAGAGGCGGTCCAAGACCGCGTCCGCGTCGTAAGCCAGCGAGATGGCGCGGGTCCGGCCGCGCCCCTCGATTTCGGTGTAGCGCGCCTCGATGACGCCCAGTTGGTCCAGTTTGTTCACGAGTTCGGAGTAGCGCGTGTAGCCGAGGCCGGTCTCCTCGTTGAAGGCGTCGTACACCGCGCCGGCGCGCTCGCCGTCGTACTCGGCGACGACCCGGACGAGCTCGCGTTCGGGGTCCGAAAGTCCCTGCAAACACCGCGAGAGGTGGACGTACTTCGACTTGTCGTAGGCCGCCTCCACGTCCTCCATGTCGACCGTGCGGGAGGCGCGCATCTCGGCGTGGAGACCGGCGCGCCGAAGCAGGTCGATGCCGACTCGCAGGTCGCCGCTGTCGGCGGTGAACTCCGCGACCTGGTCGAGTTCGGGCGCGCCGATGACGTCCTCGTGGAAGCCGCGTTTCGACCGACCGCGGAGGATATCGACGATTTCGTCCACGTCGTAGCGGGGGAAGAACACCTCCTCGGGCCGGAAGACGCTCTGGACGCGCCCGTCGAGTTCGTCGATGACGTCGAGCGAGAGGTCCGACGAGATGATGATGACGCCGATGCGCGCGCCGGAGTGCGCCTCGTGGGCGCGGAGCAACGAGTAGAGCGTGTCGGACGCCTCGTTCTCGTAGAACAGGTAGTTCACGTCGTCGAGCGCGACGACGAGCACCTCGTCGTCCTCGACGAGGCGGTCGGTTATCTGGCCGAACAGCTTCTTGAACGAGATGCCCGACGACGGGGGTTCGTACTCGAAGATGTGCTCGAAGACGCGCGAGAACACCGCGTAGCGCGTCGAGTCGACCTGGCAGTTCACCCGGACGGTCCGGACGCCCGACTGCGTGCCCAACTCGCCGAACAGTTTCTGGACCGCGGTGGTCTTGCCCGTCCCCGGCGGCCCACGCACCATCGTGTTCAGGGGGCGAGAGCCGCGGACCGCGGGCCGGAGCGCGTACTTCAGGCTCCGCAGTTGGCTCTCGCGGTGGTTGAACGTCTCCGGAACGTGGTCGATTTCGAAGACGTGTTCGTCGCGGAACACGGTCTCGTCCCACGACAGCATCCCCTCTTCGGGGTCCTCCCTCATCGAGTGAAGTACCACGCGCGGGGGACTTAATCGTTTACCGCGGCGGCGTCCGACAGGGGGCGGACGCGTGCGCGTCGTCGCCACGGTTCGGTGGGAAGTCGCGAGCCGATACGTCACTTACTGAAGGAGCCGGACGATTCGGTAGCCGATGGCGACGAACAGAATCAGTCCGACCGCGCCGACGCCGAGGACGACCGGCGTTCCGCCGGTCTGCGAGAGCGCACTAAGCGCCGGAAGTACGAAGACGAACAGCACGAGGAACCCGCCGAACACCAGAAATAACAGGTAGACCGCGGTCCCGAGCACGTCCCAGATGGCGTTCTTCGTGGCGTGGTAGACGAGATCGTACTGCTGTCGTTCCTCGGGGGAGAGCGAATCGGAGGGCACGGGCGAAGTTGTCGGCAAGTCAATATAAATCGTGCGTCGACGCGGGCGACCGCGTCAGTCGAACGTCGCCACAGACGGTCGCGTCAGTCGAACTTCTCCAACAGTCGCCCGTAGAAGCTGGTCTCGTTCTCGCCGGCCAGTTTCTCCACGATGAGTTCCGGGGTCGACCGCGCGAGGTGGTCCTTCACGGGCGAGCGGTTGACGACGAGTTCGCCGCCTTCCAGCCCGACCGCCTCGATACCGTCCACAGCGACCGGCACGTCCGCGGCCTCGCGGATGCCGCCGGCGAGGTGCGAGACGAACACGGCCGCCGCGCCCTGTTCCGCGAGTTCTTCGAGGATGCCGGCGATGATTTTGGCCGACGCGCCGGGTTCGGTGATGCTCTCCAGTTCGTCCACGAGGACGAGCCGGTCGGCCGCGCCGTCGGTGAGCGCGGCGAAGTCGCGGAGCGTGCTCTCGAAGGCCCCGGCGTCGAGGGTTCCCTGCGACTTGGCGTAGTAGTGGAGTTCGGAAAAGCGCGAGAGCCGGACCGACTCGGCGGGCACGGGAAGTCCCATGTGCGCGAGGACGACGACGAGTCCCACGAGGTCGAGCGTCGAGGTCTTCCCACCGCTGTTGACGCCTGAGAGGAGCGTGACGCCCGACACCTCGTAGTCCACGGGGTCGACGTCCGCGAAGTCCACGTCGAGGAGGGGCGAGCGGCCGGCCTCGATGGCGAACGAGCCGGCTCCGTCGTCGCCGGCCGCGCCGGTGAACTCGGGGAAGACGCAGTCGAAGTCGCGGGCGAACCGCGAGACGGCGAGGCGCACGTCGAGTTCGAGCGCGTCGCGGACCAGCGTCTCGACGGGGTCGCGCAGGTCGCCGAGGTCGGCGGCGAGGTCGGCTTTCAGCTTCGCGGCGCGGCGGTCGCGGGCGGCCTTCAGTTCGGTCCGGAGCTGGCCGACCGCCTCCTCGTCGTGGCCGAGCGGGAACGACGGGTCCTCGGGGAAGACGCGCTCTGTCAAGTCGGCCTCGCCGGGGCGGAGCGACAGCGACTCCACGAGGTGGTCGCGGGCGGCCGAAAGCGCCTCGTCGAACTCGTCTTCGAGTTCGCGCGACAGCAGGGAATCGACGCGCGCGCCCTGCTCGACGAGCGAGAGGAAGTCGGTCCCTTCGATGGTCACGTCGCGCTCGCGAATCACGTCGCGGAGGCGGTCGTTGGCCACCGATTCGGCGGTCGAGACGGCCGTGTCGAGGTCGTCGACCGCGTTCGAGAGGCGTTCGAGTTCGTCGTCGCCGAGGACGGTCCCGTCGTCGGCCAATCGGGACAGGGCGTCGCGGAGGTCGGCGAGGTCACAGGGCGGAGAGAGTCCGGCGGCCTCGTGAACCGCGGCGGCGGCCGAAAGCGCCTCGCGGTTCGCGGCGAAGAAGGCGAGCAGTCGCTCGGGGACGACCTCGTCGGTCCGCTCGGCGGCGTCGGGGAGGACGCGCACGTCGCCGTCGACGTCGATGCCGGCGAACGACTCGTCGAGGACGACCACCGTCGAGTACGACCGCGCGAGTTCGGCGATGTCGCGGCCGTCCTCGACGACCTCGATTGAGAGTTCGGGGAACGCCTCCTTGGCGGCGGCGTAGCGCTCCGCGTCGGCGGTGGCGATACAGCGCTCGCGGACGCGACGCGGCTTCGGGTCCGCGAGGGGTTCGACGCCCGCCAGCGCCGCGAGCACGTCCGGGTCGGGGTCGAGGTCGGTCGCGTCGGCCGCGAACGTCCGGACCTCCTCGATACGCGAGGCCGACCCGGTGGGAAACAGCGTCTCCAGTCGCTTCTCGGCGTACGTCGTGACCGTCCGCGCCTGCAGGAGACCGAGCGCGTCGCGGTAGATTTCCGAGGCGCGGTCGGTGGCGAGAAAGCCGCCGGAGTCGTCGTGGTCGCGGCGAATCGCCCCGCGGGCGATGGCCGCCGCCCTGCCCTCCGTGAGCCCCGGTGCCCGCGCGAGCGCCGCCACGTCGCCGTCGGTGAGCGCTCGCTCGGCGTCGTCGAGTTCCGCGAGCGCGGCGGCGGTCTTCTCGCCGACGCCCGGGATGGTCTCGAAGTCCATTCGGCCGGACCTATCGCGGCATAGGACAAAAAGTCGCGGGGTGGTGACTCCGGGACGACGCGCCGGTCGCGCCGCCGCGGGAGCGCTCGTCTCGTCCGATTCGGGGGCGCGTGCGCCCTTCGCGGTCGTTCGCGCCGGGGACGAGGGGCTTTTGACCGTCGGCCGGGAAGGGAGGCCATGAGCGAGCGAGATACCGCGGCGAAGGCCGACGCAGTACGCGAGGCGCTCGCGGAGCGCGAGAGCGTCCTCATCGCCTTTTCGGGCGGCGTGGACTCCAGCGTGGTCGCCGCACTCGCCCACGACGCGCTCGGCGAGAACGCGGTCGCCTGCACCGCGAAAAGCGAGACCCTCCCGGACGCCGAGTTGGACGACGCGAAGCGCGTCGCCGAGGAAATCGGCATCGAACACCTGACCGTCGAGTTCTCCGAGTTGGACAACCCCGACTTCGTCGCCAACGACGACGACCGGTGTTACCACTGCCGGACGATGCGCCTCGGCCGGATGTACGAGGCCGCCCGCGACCGCGGCATCGAAGCCGTCTGCGACGGGACGAACGCCTCGGACCCCGGCGAGGGCCATCGCCCCGGCCTCCGCGCCGTCGAGGAGTTGGAGGTGCTATCGCCGCTTCTCGCCCACGACATCACGAAAGAGGAGGTCCGCGCCATCGCCGACGAGTACGACCTGTCGGTCGCCGACAAGCCCTCCATGGCCTGTCTCTCCTCGCGGATTCCGACCGGCCTCGAAGTCACCGAAGAGCGGCTCTCGCGGGTCGAACGCGCCGAGACGATTCTGCGCACGTGGGGCTTCGAGCAGTTCCGCGTCCGCGACCACGACGGCCTCGCCCGCATCGAGGTCGCGCCGGATGAACTCGACCGCGCCCTCGACGCCGACTTCGTCCGCGCCGCCCGCGACCACCTGAAGGACGCCGGCTTCGACCACGTCACGCTCGACCTCCACGGCTACCGGACGGGAAGCGTCAGCCCCGCGGCCGAGGCGGACGCCGACTCGGGCGACGACCTCCTCGTGGACGACGTGTTCGCGCAGGACTACCCGATGCGGAAGTAGCTGAGAGATAACAGTCAGAAACTCGGACCAGACCGCCGAACCGACCTACGTCGTCAGAAACCGCGTCTCGTTCTCGGCGACGACGTGGATGGGCGGTTCGTCACCGTCGTCGCTCAGTTCGACTTCGAACTCACACAGGCCACCGTTGTCGAGCGATTGCGACAGCATCGCCTCGACGATGTCGAGGCCCTTCACCTCACCGAGCGACAGCCGAATCGGCGCGCCGTGGCTGACGACGAGCACCGTCTCGTCGGCGTCGAGCGAGTCAGCGAGCCCCTCGTGGGCGTTGAGGACGCGTCGGCGGACCTCGACGAGGCTCTCACCGCTCGGCGGACGCTCGCGGGCGGCGGGCGTGCCGACCGCCGAGAGGGCGTACTGCGGGTAGCGGTCGGTGAGTTCGTCGAACTCCAGTCCCTGCAGCGAGCCCACGTCGCGCTCGCGCCACGCGGAGTCGAGGACGGGTTCGAGGCCGAGTTCGCGGGCGATGGGGCGGGCGGTCTCTTGGGCGCGTTCGATGTCGGAGGAGACGAGGCGGTCGACCTCGTAGGAGTCCGCGACGTGGCGCGCGAGGGCGTCGGCCTGCGCGCGGCCGCGCTCGGTGAGCGACACGGGGGCCCACCCCTGTACGCGCCCGGCGCGGTTCCACGTCGTCTCGCCGTGTCTGGCGAGAAGGAGGGTTGCCATACGTCCGTCTCTCTCCCCATCGGCAATGAACGTTCCGCGCGAGATTCACGGTCTCGGCGCGCCAACTGTTAGGTATGGCACACGAAATCGAGACGAGCATCGAGATAGACGCCCCACCTGAACGGGTGTGGGAAACCCTCGTCGACTTCGACCGCTACCCCGAGTGGAACCCGTTCATGCGAATCGCCGGGCGACCGAACGAGGGCGCGACGCTCACCGTCCACCTGCGGCCGCCGGGCGGCCGCGAGTCGGAGTTCGAACCCGACGTGGTCCGCTGCGAGAACCACCGCGAACTGCGCTGGCTCGGCCACCTCGTCTTCCCGGGGCTGTTCGACGGCGAACACCGGTTCCGCCTCGAACCGCTCGACGGCGGCGAGCGCACGCGCTTCGAGCACGCGGAGACGTTCTCCGGCGTCTTCGCCGGACTCCTGTTGCGGTTCGTCGGCGAGCAGACCCGGGCGGGGTTCGTCGCCATGAACGAGGGGCTGAAGACGCGCGTCGAGGGAGCGGTCGCGGCCGAGGAGCGAGAGGGTACGGAGTCCTCGAACGCGGCGTGATTCCTCGCGCTCTCCGGGATGTTCGACGCGTTACAGCGACTCGCCGCAGAAACGGCAGGTGTCCCGGTCGGCTTCCTCCAGCGAGTGGCAGTTTGGACAGGAGACGGTCTCGGTGCGGGCGGACGGGACGCCGTTCGGCGACCCCGAATGACCGGGCGTGCCGCGGCCCATCCCGGGTTCGTCGCGCCCGAGGTTGAGGTACAGCGCCAAGCCCAGAATCCCCCCGACGAACACCGAGAGGCCCCAGAGGAAGGCGTTGTGCGAACTGTGTCTGGTCGCGTCGATGCCGGCCCAGACGCTCACGACGAACCAGAGCGGGAGGGCGACCACCGACAGGGCGATGAGGTCGGCCATCGTGTGTGTTTTCTAACCATTTTGAAATAGGTCTTCTGACCGGTCAGCGTTCGGCAGAAACGGAGAGAACTGGCGGAGGAACGAGGAAGGAACGAGGAAGAAACGAAGGGCAGACCGGTGTCAGTTTCCGGTCCAACGCAAGACCGCGAGCGTCCCCTCGAACAGGACAATCATCGTGGCGCCGATGATGATGGGTGCCATCCCCGTCGGGTCGGGGCTGACGAGGAACGCGAGGCCGAGGAACGCGCCCCAAAACAGCAGACGGCGGTCTTCGAGCCACTGCCGAGTGACGAGGTTCATCATGATGGCCAGTTCCACGAACAGCGGAATCTGGAAGACGACCGCCATGTAGCCCATCAGGATGAGGATGAGGTTGAACGTCTCTTTGAGGCCGAACGCGACGACCGCCGTCCCCTCGGTGTAGGAGGTGAAGTACGCGAAGATGGCCGGGAGCACCACGAAGTGCGCGAACAGGACGCCGACGAGCGCGAGGATGAGGCTCGTCGGCACGGCCGCGAGGTAGTACTTGCGCTCTTTCGGGTAGAGGCCGGGGCGCATGAACAGGTACGTCTCGTAGACGAACACGGGGAGGCCGATGACGGTGCCGGCGAGGCCGGCGACCTTCAGTTTGGTGAGGATGAGTTCGAGCGGACCGTAGAGCCGCGGCCGGCGGTCCACGATGGTGTCCGCGCCGGGGATGTGGGAGTTCCAGAGGAAGTTGATAACGTCGGTCGCGCTCGGGATGTGGATGCCGAAGGCGGCCTGCGTGTCGACGAGCGCGTTGAGGATGTCCGCGCCGGGGAAGAGCACGAGCGTAATCGCGCCGGCGACGCCGAGGACGACCGCCAACCGGCGAATCATCTCCTCGATGTGGGCGGTCAGCGGCATCTCCTGGTCGCTCTCGGGTGCCTCGCCGACGAGGCCACCAACGTCTTCGTCGTCGAAGTCGTCGCCCTCGAACTCAGGGTCGTCGAAGTCGGCGTCCTCGACGGAGACGGACGACGGAGCCACGCCGCCCACCTCGTCCTCGCCGGTCAGCGCCGGGCTCGCGCCGTCGGCCGCCGCGTCCGGTCCGGCGTCGTCGGACGACTCGTCGCTCGAATCGTCGTACGTCCCCTCGGGCACGTGCGAGGTGTGTTCGTCGTCGGCGAGGAGACGCGGTTCGTCGTCGGAGTTGTCGGCATCGTCGCTATCACCGGTACTTCCGGAAAAATCGGCATCAGCGTCGGAGTCCTCGACGCCGTCATCCGAATCGGAATCGTCCGCGTCCTCTTCGGAAGCAGAATCGTCCGCGTCCTCTTCGGAAGCAGAATCGTCCGCGTCCTCTTCGGGAGCCGCATCAGTGTCGGCGTCGCCGGCGTCGTCTTCCGTCTCGTCGGTATCGGCGTCGTCGGAAGCGTCGTCGGCAGACCCGTCGGTAACGGTCTCGTCTCGCGGGGTGACTCGACCGTAAACCGGACCGTCAGACGACGAAGACCCGTCGTCGTCAGACTCGTCGGACGAGCGCTGGTCGGCGTCGTCCGAGGCGTCCGTCTCGTCGTCGGCCGCAGAGAGCCCTGTGTCGCGCTCCTCGTCCGCCATTCAGGTGTCCTACGCTTCCGGCCAGTTATAGGTCTTTTCGCATCGCGCCGAGGAGGCGCGTCGAGGGAGCCGAAATCACGCCCGCGGTGAAAAAGATTGATAACCGCCAGACTGCTTTCGCCACGTACGTATGTCCAGCGCCCTCGACGAGGACACCCAACAGACCATCGCGGCGGGCCGCGAGACCGCCGGTGCGATGCTCCGAGCGGCGCAAAAAGACCTCCAGAAGGTCTTCATCGTCTTCCTCGTCGGGTTCCTCGGAACGTTCTACGCGCTCCGACTCTACGTCTGGGAGTTCTTCCGGGGCGTGACCAAGGCACAGATGGACGCCAGCATCGCCGGCGACGTCAGCATCATCGCCCAGACGCCGTTCGACGTCATTCTCCTGCAGGCGAAAATCGGACTCGTCGTAGGGGTTCTCTTCGCACTCCCGCCGTTCATCTACGTCTCGCGGGACGCGCTGAAAGCCCGCGGCGCGTGGCCGAAATCGCCCGTCGCGCCGTGGAAACTCGCGCTCATCGGGCTGACGATGGTCGTGCTGTTCGCCGCGGGCGTCGCCTACGGCTACTTCGTCTTCTTCCCGTTCACGTTCGCGTTCCTCGCGCAGAACGCGCTGTCGGCCGGCTTCACGCCGAGTTACTCCATCGTGAAGTGGGCGCAGTTTATCTTCCTGCTCACGCTCTCGTTCGGCCTCGCGAGCCAGCTTCCGCTCGCGATGACCGCGCTCTCCTACGCCGAAATCGTCCCTTACGAACTGTTCCGCGACAAGTGGCGGCACGCCGTCGTCGGCATCTTCGCGTTCGGCGCGCTGTTCACCCCGCCGGACCCGTTCACCCAAATCATGTGGGCGGTACCCGTCATCACGCTGTACGCCTTCAGCCTCTATCTCGCCCGCGTGGTCGTCACGGCCAAACGCGGCAGCGAGAAGATGGACGTCAAGGCGACGGCGACTCACCACTGGAACCTCCTCGCGGGCGTCGGCGTCGTCGGCGGCCTCCTCGTCTACGCCTTCTACGAGTACGGCGGCGTCGGTCTCGTCAACGACGGACTCGCCGCGGTCGGAAGCGACTACGTGTTCCTCGACCCCGGTTCGGGGCTCGTGCTGGGCGCGTTCGTCGTCGCCGGCGGCGTCGTCGGCCTGGCGTTCGGCCTCGCCTACCTCGTCTACCGCGACATCGAGCGGCTCGAACGGACCGAAGTCGGCGTCGGCGACCCCTCGAAGCTCGACCTCTCCGCGCTCGACGTGGCGGGCGTCCGCGCCGCGCCGCCCGAGGTCTTCGCCGACCGCGACGAAGACGAGATTATGAGCCTCGCGTCAGCCGCCATCGACGACGGCGACAAGGCCAAAGCGCAGGCCCTCATCGACCGGTTCGACGAGGCCGAAGCGGACCGCGAAGCCGAGGCGGCCGCGGCCGAAGACGAACCGGGCGAACTCGAAGACCGGACGACCCGCGCGGGCGGCGCGTTCTTCTCCGAACTGACCGGAGGCGAGACCGACGAGGACGATATCGGCGGCTACTACACCGACATCGCGTTCATCGTCGACTCCGTCACCTCGCGGGCGTTCTGGGTCGTCGGCTGGTTCATGCTCGTCCTCGCGTCGACGTTCGGCTGGCTCTACACGGGCGGCATCAGGGACGTCTACGAGGACTTCCTCGGCCGACTACCCGCCGCGGTGACGCCGGAAGAAGTCCTCAACGTCGTCGCGCTCCACCCGATGGAGGCGCTCATCTTCGAGGTGAAGTTCTCGACGATTCTGGCCGTGCTGGCGACCCTGCCGCTCGTCGCGTACTTCGCGTGGCCCGCGCTCCGGGAACGCAACATCATCCGCAAGCGCCGTCGGACCGTCTTCCTGTGGACCGGCGCGCTCGTCGGCGGCCTCCTCGGCGGCTTCGCGCTCGGCTACAGCTACGTCGCGCCGACGGTCATCACGTTCCTCGTCGAGGACGCCATCGCGGCGAACATGATAATCTCCTACCGCATCACCAACTTCTTCTGGCTCATCTTCTTCACCACCGCGGGTATCGGCCTCCTCGCCGACATCCCCATCCTGATGGTGCTTCTCAACACCGCCGGCATCAGCTACCGCATGATGCGGAAGCGCTGGCGCGAGGTCACGGTGTTCATCCTCGCCATCTCGGCGGTGTTCACCCCCGCGAGCATCACGACGATGTTCATGGTAACGCTCCCGCTGATGGCCGCCTACGGCGTCGGTCTCGGCATCCTGTTCGTGCTGACGGTCGGCGGCCGGCGCGATCTCTCGCCCGCCCGCGGCGCAGCGGAGTGAAGACCGGTACCACAGCGACCGGCGCGCCGACTCGCCGACCCGAAAAACGCGCCAAATATCGCCGTTGAGACCGTTGAAAAGGCGTTAAGTATTCTCGTGAGAATCGCAGAGTATGGCCAAGATAAGCGTCGAGATTCCCGACGAACTGCTCGCGGACTTGGACGAGCACGTCGGCGACGACAAGAAGTTCGTGAACCGGAGCGATGCGGTTCGGGCGTCCATCCGGAAGACGCTCGACATCCTCGACGAGATAGACGACCGACACAATCGCCTCGTCGAAGATGAGTGAGGGGCGGTCGGCCGTCGGGCAAGTCGCGCTCGTCGGCCTGTTCGTCACCGCGCTGACGACGGCGCAGTTGACGGCGTCGAAACTGCTCGCGATTCCCCTGCCGGCCGCAATCGGCGAACTCCCGTACGTCGGCGCGGCCATCCTGATGCCGGGGGCGGCGCTGGCGTACGCGCTCACCTTCTTCGCGTCCGACTGCTACTCCGAACTGTACGGTCGCCGGGCGGCGCAGGTCATGGTGAACGTCGGCTTCGTCATGAACTTCGTCCTCCTCGGACTCGTCTGGAGCACCATCGCCGCGCCCGCCGCGAACCCCGAGTTCGCCGAGCAGTTCGCCACGGTGCTGTCGTCGGGGACGAACGTCGTCGCCGGGAGCCTGCTGGCATACCTCGTGAGCCAGAACTGGGACGTCGTCGTCTTCCACGGCATCCGCGACATGACCGACGGCGCGTTCCTCTGGCTCCGCAACATCGTCTCGACGGCGACGAGTCAGGCCATCGACACGGTCATCTTCGTCGGCGTCGCGTTCTACGTCGCGCCGACGGTCCTCGGCATCGGCGACGTGCTTCCGTGGAACGTTCTCGTCGGCCTCGCCGTCGGTCAGTACCTCCTGAAACTCCTCATCGCAGTCGTGGACACCCCGTTCGTCTACGGGACCGTCGCGCTCCTGCGCGACGACGACGAGTCCGCGGCCGACGGCTGGGTCGCGGACTGAGGCGTTCTCGGGACGACGGACGGCTTATCTCTTTTGGTAGCATACCACACGACGTATGGCCGACGAGCACCGCCACAGGCTCACCGAGCGGGACGGGATGGAGATGGGGGTTCGCTGTCCGAACTGCGGGACGTACACGTCGTTCGGCGACATCCTCGCCACCGGAGCCTGCCGCGGCGGCTGGAAGGGATGCCGGACGGGCCTCCGGCTCGACCTCGTGGTGTACGACTGAGAAAGACGGCGGGGCGACGAGACGCTGGGACGCGGGGCCGGCGAGAGCGATAGCGCGCGCTCAGGCCGCCGCGTCAGTGTCCGACGGGTCGTTCAGGTAGAGGTACGCCGCCGCGACGGCGAAAACGGTCTCGCCGCCCTTCGAGAGAATCGCCATGTCGCTGACCCGCCCGCTCATGGCGACCCAGGCGACGATTTGGGCGAGCGCGAACGCGATGGCGACGAGGTAGAACTCGCGCCGCCAGAACTTACTCAGGTAGACGGCGGTGCCCGCGAGGAAGCCGACGCCCGCGAGGACGAACAGCACCGCCTGCGTCTGGTCGAACTGGAGCAACATCGGGGCCATCGATAGGTGGACGTACGTCGAGGCCAGCGCCCCGACGAGAGCGACGTACGGGGCGATACCCGACGGGAGGCCGGTGAACAGCGGTCGCGACTCGGCGGTCGTGGTGTCTGCTGACATGGGGACTCACGAACAGAATTGTGTCAATGGATAATAATTTTTGCCCGAAGTGAGGCACAAATCGGACGGAACACGCGGAGCCGTCGATACGGGGGCGCGCAGGCGCGATGAGCGTGAAATCGGCGCGCTCAGTCGTCTATCGGCTCGGCGAAGGCGAACCGCGGCTTCACGTCGGTGACGCGGACCGTCGGGGTGTCGCCCGCCTCCGTCCCGGAGACGAAGAGCGTGAAGTCCTCGACCTTGGCGATGCCGTCGCCCTCGCTGCCCACGTCGACGATTTCGACCTCGATCTCGTCGCCCTTGCGGACCGGGGCGGTGAGGAAGTGCTTGCCGACGAGGTACTGCTCTGAGGAGCTGTCGCGGGAGGCGTCGGGCCGCATCGACCGGACGTACTGGAACTCCCGTTCCATGTCGGCGCGGAGGTCCGCGACGTCCGGGCCGTCGAACACCTTCACGGCGAGGTCGCCGCCGGTCGCCAGCAGTTCCTGTGCGACCTCGAACGCCTGCCGGGCGAGGTAGACGGAGCGAGCGTGGTCCAGCGAGTACTCGCCGGTCATGTTCGGCGCCATGTCGGAGACGACGGCGTCGGCCCCGCGCTCGCCGATGACGGCCGTCAGCTCCTCTTTCGTCTCGTCTTCGGTCATGTCGCCGCGAATCGTCTGAACGTTGTCGCGGTCGATGCCGCGGATTCGCTGGAGGTCGACGCCGACGACCTTGCCGTGGTCGCCGACCGCCTCGGAGGCGACCTGCAGCCACCCGCCCGGGGCGGCACCGAGGTCGACGACGGTGTTACCGGGGCCGAACAGCCCCGCGTCCCCGTCGAGTTGTTTCAGCTTGTAGGCCGAGCGGGCGCGGTAGCCCTCCTGTTTGGCCTTGTTGTAGTAGTGGTCCTTGCGCGCCATGGTCTTGACAGCAGTAGCGTATCAGGCCGTATACCGGCTTCGGCTTGCGCCGTGAAGCGTGCGGAACAGTCCCACATGCGGCGGCGTCGGCGTCGAGGCGGTCGGGCTCAGTCGTCGCCGACGAGTTCGTCGAACAGCGCCGCAACGCGCCCCTCGATGTCGTCGCGAATCGCCCGGACCGCGTCGAGGTCCCGCCCGTCGGGGTCGTCGAGGGCCCAGTCGCGGGCGTCGCCGCGCCACGTCATCGGACAGATACCCTCGGCCGAACAGCCCATCGTGACGACGATGTCGACGCGCATAATCTCGTCCTGCTCGATTGCGCGGGGCGTCTCGTCGGCGAGGTCGAACCCCCGCTCGCCCATGACCTCGACGACCTCGTCGTGGACGTGGTCGGCGGGGTCGGTGCCACCGGTGACGACCTCGATTCGGTCGCCGACGCCGCGCTCGTCGCGCTCCCGGCGGGCGAAGGCCGTCGCCATCTGGCTCCGGCCGGCGTTCTGGACGCAGACGAAGGCGACGCGGGTGGAAGTCGCGTCGGCGTCGGCGGCGTCGCTCATCTCTCGGCACCTCGTCGGCGGGCGGCTGTCTTCGTCTCGTCGTTCGCCATAGCCGGGAGTTACACAATCAGCTATTTGAGTGCTTTGAAGCCCGAGACTCCAGAAATCGGTCGATTAGCTGCATAGCCGAACAGTGACAACAACACACATGGGGAGTCGACGGGAGCGATGGGGCACTCGCGGGAGCGCGCACGCGGGAGAGCGTGCGAACATCATATTGCGGTGAGTCCAAATCAGGAGTATTTTTAAGACCGCTGTCGTACGACGGCACATATGTTCAAGGCCATCGTGAGCGCCGCGACGCTCCGGGACGCGCTCGACTCCGTGAGCGTCCTCGTCGACGAGTGTAAGATTCGACTCAACGAGGAGAGTCTCTCCATCCGCGCCGTCGACCCCGCGAACGTCGGCATGGTGGACCTCACGCTCGACGCGGCGGCATTCGAATCCTACGAAGCCGACGGCGGCGTCATCGGCGTCAACCTCTCTCGCCTCGAAGAGGTCGCCGGGATGGCGGGCTCGGGCGACCTCATCCACCTCACGCTCGACGAGGAGACGCGCAAGCTCAACATCCGCATCGACGGGCTGTCGTACACGCTCGCGCTCATCGACCCCGACTCGATTCGCCAGGAACCCGACATCCCGGACCTCGACCTCGCCGCGGACATCGTCCTCGAAGGGACGCACCTCGACCGCGGTATCAAGGCGGCCGACATGGTCTCCGACCACATCCGCCTCCGCGTCGACGCCGCGGAAGAGACGTTCCACATCGAGGCAGAAGGCGACACCGACGACGTGGATCTGTCGCTTCCCCCGGCGGACCTCATCAGCATCGAGGCCGGCGCGGCCGACTCACTGTTCTCGCTGGACTACCTGAAGGACATGAACAAGGCGATTCCGACCGACGCCGAGGTCACCGTCGAACTCGGCGAGGAGTTCCCGGTCAAGCTTCACTACCAGATTGCAGAAGGGATGGGCACCATCACGTACATGCTCGCCCCGCGCATCCAGAGCGACTGAGCGGACGTTTCGGCCACCGCGTCGTTCACCGACCACCCGAGCCGTCCCACTCGTTTCTCTCGATTCTCACCCGCCAGCGGCGGCGTCGTCCGCCTCGTCACGACACCAGTACGGCAGTCGAACCGTCGCCGTCGTGCCGGTGTCGCCGCGGCCCGCTGACTCGTCGGTCGCGTCTCCGGCTCCGCCGTCCGTCTCGTCTCGCCCGCCCCGAACGTCGAAAGTGAGGTCGCCGCCGAGCGCGTCGACCGTCCACCGGACCGCCCAGAGACCGAGGCCGCTGCCGTGTTGGAGCGGCGACTCGCCGCCGGTCTCGACCACGGAGCGCTCGTAGTCGGGGACGCCCGGGCCGTCGTCTTCGACGACGAGGACGAGGTCGGCGTCGGCGGCCCGGATCGACACGGAGACGGTCGGGTCGTCGCCGCCGTGTTCGAGCGCGTTCTCGACGAGTTCGCGGACGAGGAGCTTCGCCGCCGATTCGCTCCCGGAGACCGGCAGCGACTCGGGGGCGTCCACGTCGACCGAGCCGGCGTCGAACTCCGCGCGGACCTCGGCGACGCAGGTTCGGACCGTCGCGGCGACGTCGAAGCGGCTGCCGCCGTCGATGCCGGCCATGACCCGCTCGACGGTCCGGGCTTTCTCGCCGAGCGAGAGGAGCTTGTTCGACCGCGCTCGTATCGTGTCGGTGGGGTCGCGCTGGTCCGCCGGGAGCCGCTCTGCGAGCATGTCGGCGTAGCCGATGACGACCGTCATGTCGTTTCTGAGGTTGTGCCGGAGGACGCGGTTGAGGACTTCGAGGCGCTGGCGGCGGCGGACCCGCCCCGTCACGTCGGAGACGGTGACGGTCCGGCCGAGCCGGCGGCCGTGCTGGTCCGTCACCGGCGAGAGCGTCACCTCGTAGGTCCGGCGGCGGCGGTCGACCGTCACGTCCACGAGCTGTCGGTCCTCATCGAGGTCGACGCCCGGAAGCACCGACGACAGCGGGTCGAACGCCGACGCCGGGTCGAGGTCGAGGAGCGACGAGGCGGTCTCGTTGGCGTCGACCACGCGGTGCTCGCGGTCGAGGACGAGAATGCCGACGGCCACGTCGTCGATGGCGGCGCGACGGCCGAGCCGACCGGTCGCCGGCGAGAGCCCGAACAGCTGGAACCGGTAGAGCGCGTGGCCGAACGTCGCGCCCGTCACCGCGAGGGCGATGGGCGTGAAGTTCACCATCTGAAGCGGGCCGATGCCGAAGGTGTGGGCGACGTGGGCGACCGTCGGCGCGGTCGAGCCGATGGCGAGGGTGACCGCCTGCTCGCGGTAGTGCGAGAGCCGTTCGACCAGCATCTCGATGATGAGGACGAGCCCGGAGCCGATGATGACGTAGCCGTACACCGCGTGGAGGTAGTACCAGAGGTTCGGGTCGAACCGCACCGTGGCCGCGCCGAACACCGGGTCGATGTGGTAGTTCGTCCACAGCAGGCCGTGACTCGGATTCGTCGCGAGCGCGACGACGGTGATAGCCGGGAACACGAGGAGGCCGGCGATGAGCCGCCGCGAGAGGAGTTCACCGCGGCCGGTGTACGAAAGTGAGAAGGCGAACCACGCGGGCGCGATGACGGCCTGTGCGACGTCGATGGGGAGTTGGAACCAAAACCGCAGCGCGGGGTCGAACACCGTGAGCGCGACGCCGTAGGAACCGGCCCAGAGCGCCGCCGAAAACAGGAGGACCGACAGCGACTTCGAACCGGGTTCGGTGCCCTCGCGCCAGGCGACGGCCGCGATGGAGACGGAGACGAGCGCCGCGACGAGGCAGAGGACGACCAGCGGCGAGACGGCGGCGACCGAAGGCACGGATAAACCTCAGACTCGGCGCTCGTAACACTTGCGGGCCGCGGCGAAATTCGAGCGGCGGTTTCCCCGTATCGCGGCCGCGACACTCAGGCACTCAGGGCGCTTCCGCCCGCGGCCGGCGCGCGACGGACGCGAGGACGTAGACCACGGGCACGATGAGCGCGGCCCCGACGACGAACGGCGACCAGTACGCGAGGACGTACAGCGCCGCCATCGACGGCGGGCCGAGCGTCCGGCCGAGGCTTCCCGCGCCCTGCGTGACCCCGAAGGCGTTGCCCTGCTGGTCGGCCGACGCCGACGTGGAGACGAGCGTCGACAGCGAGACGTTCAACATCCCGTTGCCGAACGACAGGAGCGCCCCGACGAGGAGGAGCGCCACGAGTTCGCGGGTGAGCCACGGCGGGCCGCCGACCGCGGGGAGCACCGCCCCGATGTCGGGCGAAAAGGGGAGCAACGCGAGCGAGATCAGGAGTCCGACCGCGCCGACGACCGCCAGTTTCGCCTCCGAGTACCGCCGGGCGAGTCGGCCGACGACGACCCCTTGATTCAGCGTGCCGAGCAGGCCGATGTAGGTCAGAAACAGCGCCGTCTCGGTCTCGCCGTAGCCGTACACGTCGGCCGCGAAGGGGATGAACATGACCTGAATCCCCGAGAAGGCGACCGAGACGACGAAAAAGGAGACGACGAGTCCCCGGAGGTCGTCGTCGGCGAGGGCGGTGCGGAACTGCGAGACGAGCGTCGTCGCGGGCGTGCCGGCCGGCGCGCGGGTGCGCTCGGGTTCGCGCAGGAAGACGAACGCGAAGCCGAGGCTGACGAGGCTCAACGCCGCCGCGGTGAAACTCGGCAGCGAGAACCGCGTCGCGGGCACGAACGACGGGAGCAGGTCGCGGGCGGTGGTGACGACCGGTTCGGAGGCCATCAGACCGCCGAGAGCCGGCCCGAAGATGAACCCGAGGCTGAACGACGCGCCGACGAGGCCGAGCGCGCCGGCCCGCCGCGCCGGGGGCGTGATGTCGGCGATGTACGCCTGCGCGGTGGCGATGTTGCCGCCCATCGCCCCCGCGAGCATCCGCGAGGCGAACAGCGTCGCCACCGCGAGCGTCGTGCCGAACAGCAGGCCGATTTCGCCGGCGACGCCGAAGACCGTCCACGCGAGGACGCTCCCGACGAGCGACAGCATGATGACCGGCCGGCGGCCCCGCTGGTCGGAGATGCGGCCGAGGACGGGCGCGAAGAGGAACTGCATGAGCGAGTACGACGCCGCCAAGAACCCGATGTACACGTCGCTGACGCCGAAGCTTCGGACGTAGAACGGGAGGATGGGAATGACGACGCCGAACCCGAGAAGGTCGATGAAGACAACGGCGATGACGACCGCGAGGGCGCGTCGCGTTCCCCGCGACTCCTCGGGGAACTCGGCGTCGGAAGAGACGGCGGACTCGGGGGCACTCACGACACCACAAACGCGCGAGAAACGCCTAACGGTTACGCCGGGTTAGCGGGAGAATCGAAGGGAACGTTGTGTCGAAGGGAGAACTGGGTCGGCGCTCAGGAACGGTATCTGTCGATGACGCGCTTGGCCGAGACGGCCTTTTCCTTCCAGCCGTAGCCCGCGTCGTAGACGTGGCGCTTCTTCTCGACGAGTTCGGCGGGCGTCGCCTCCTCGAAGCCGCCGCGGTCCCACGCGCCGGTGTCGCGGAGCCAGTTGACGACGTTTTCGCGCGTCTCGGGCCACGACAGGCCGACCATCTCGTACCACGCGATCATGGCGAAGACGGCGTTGTCGTGACAGCCGGGGACGCTCCCGTACTGGTGGAGCGTCCGCATCGGTTCCCGGGTCGGCTCGGACACCTCCTCTCTGAACTCCTCGGCGGTGAGAAGGCGGAGGACGCCCGAGTTCGCTTCCGACACCCGCTCGTCGCGCTTGAGTCGTCGGAGCGCGGCCTGCTGGAGCGGCCCCCACTCGCCCGGCGCTTCGCGGCGAAGCGTCTCCTCGTCGCACGGGCCGCCAGCGAGGACCGAGACGATGTCGACGTAGGCGCGCTCGACTTCGACCCACGGGGTCCCCTCGAAGCGGCAGTCGGCGTCGTGGAGACTGGTGGTGGCGCGGCAGTCCGGACACGGGTAGTCGAAGTGCGGCACGTGAGAGCCTGAGGAAGTGGTCGGTAATAGGTTGTGTGATGCGCCGTCGCCGGCGACACCCCGCCACGGGACTCGACTGCACGGCCCGCGCCCGCCACCACCGAATCCGTCGCGTTTATCGGTGGGCACCCGGAACGTGGCGGTATGCGGATGCGCCCGCTCCACGCCCGATACCCGTTCTTCGCCGCGGCCAGAGAGGCGGTCGAATCGGCCGACGTCGCCATCGCGACGCTCGTCGCCGAGGACGCCCCGGCCGTCGAGCGTGGCGTCGAGCGCGTCGAACGCGCCCTCATGGAGGGCACCGTCGAGCCCGACCCCGACGAGGCCTACGGGTGGGACACCCAGACGGAACTGCTTTCGTACCCCATCTCCCGCATCATCGTCTCGCTCGTCGAGACGCCCGCGGCGGTGGACAAGTACGCCCGCGCCGAGGCCGACACGGCCTACGAGCGCATGCTCGCCGACTTCGACGCCGGCGACGACGACGTCCACGGCGAGGCCCGCGCGAGCCTCGACGACTTCCTCCGCGAGTTCGACCTCGACGGCGCGGTGCGGGCCGGGTCGAACCGGAATCGGAACAGCCGACGCGCGCCCGACCACTACTGGGTCGACGTGGGACCGTACCTCACCTACTCCGACACCGACTGGGGCGCGGACTGGCGACTCGTCAACCGCTCGCTGGCCGACGGCGCGGTCCGCGTCACCCGCGAGGAGCTCTCGGAACTGCTCCGCGAGGCGGTCCGCCGCCGGGTCGCAGAGGGGCTTCCCTTCGCCGTCCGCGGCAGCGACGCGGGCGACCGACTCGCCGACGCGCTCAAACCCCACGTCGAGCGCCTGCGGAACCTGCTTTCGGACCGCGGCGCGGTCAACGTCGTCTACGTCGACTCGGTCGACCCGGACCACTTCCCGCCCTGCGTCGGGGCGCTGTTGGCGCGGGCGCAGGACGGCGAGGACCTCCCGAACGAGGCGGCGTTCGCGCTCGCGGCGTTCCTCGTCGGCGTCGGCCTCGAACCCGAGGAAGTCGGTGGCGTCGTCGGCGACGCGAACGCCGAGGAACTCGAAAAGCGGGCGACGGTCCTCGCGGACTCGAGCGGGTCGCAGTACGCGCCACCGACCTGCGAGACGATGCAGGCGTACGACCTCTGTGTGAACCGCGACGACCGCTGTGACACCATCAAGCACCCGATGAAGTACTTCGAGACGGCGACGAACGACGCGGACGCGGTCGCTGCGGACGAAGCCGCCGACTGACGGAGTCCGTGCTGACGACGTACCCAACCCACGAGCGCCGCGGCTGCGCGTCGAGCGCTGGCGTGGCGACGACCGGGTCGCCGAAACCGACCGAGAGGATTAGGAAGAACGCGACAGCCAGACGCCGATACCAGCCATCACGAGCACGAACGCCGTGATGGCGCCGACGAGTGCGAACCCGCCGGTGGAGATGAGTCCACTCTGGTTGTAGGTCGCACCGATGCCGACGATGAGGGCGATGAACACCCCGACCGCGACGATGGAGACGGCAATCTTCCGCCGCATCTCCGCTTCGATAGCCATGCGACGACGTATCCGCGGCCGTTCTAAAAGGTCTTCGATGGGCGGATGTCCGACGAGAGCCACTCACGCGCCCGATTTTCCACGTGAAACGAGGGTTTAGGTCGTTCGAGAACCTATACACAGGTGACGGAAACTGACCCCGAACAGCCGCTGGTAGGGTCGGAATCCCGCACCACCATGACGCACATCGCACACACACCCGCGTCGACTCGCCGCCCGGTGCGCCGCAAGACCACGCTCCCGTCCGACGGACTGGCCGGTCGCGCCCGCCGCGCCCGCGTCGAACCGATGGCCGTCCGACCGCTCCGCGACGGTCGCTACGTCGTCGAGACCGACGGCGGCACCTACGTCGTCGACGTGGAAGCCCGCACCTGCACCTGCCCCGACAACGCCATCCGACACGTCCGCTGTAAGCACCTCCGCCGGGTCGCCATCGAAATCACCCGTGGCGAGGTCCCGCCGCCGGGGCGCCGGAGCGCCACCTGCGCCGTCTGCGGCGACGAGACGTTCGTCCCGATGGACGCGACGGGGCCCCAACTCTGCCGCGACCACGAACACCGCGCCGGCGACCTCGTCCGCGACCGCGAGAGCGGCGGTCTCCTCGTCGTCACGCGGGCGCTCGGCACCCGAGCCGACGAGACGCCGACCGAGACGGGGAAACTCGTCGCCGCGTTCGAGAGCAACCGCGACTACGGCGACCACGAACCGACCTTCGAGGCCGTCTACCTCGACTCGCTGCCGGTGAACGCCGGCCTCTCGGACCTCGGCGGACTGCACGCCTATCGGTTCCCCGCCTCGCGGCTCAGTCGCGTCGAGCGCGGGTTCGTCGGCGCTCGCACGCTCGGTGAGCGACTCGCTCGGGCGTGAGCGAACGCGGAGGGTGAAGAGACTCGGGGCGCGACCTCAGTCGTCGCCGAGTTTGGTCTGTGTCGGCCCGCCGGTAAAGGACTCGAAGTCCTCGCCCTCCGCCAGCGCCGTCTCCTTTTTGACGCGGTAGTTCCCGCCGTCGGTCACGTAGAGGTCGCCGGGATGGAAGAAGTACCAGTCCTCGCGATCGAATCGGACGGCGATTCGGGCCTTCGCGCCGAAGTTCTGCGAGAAGTAGATGAGCGCTTCGACCTCCTCGCCGTCGAGGTAGATAGGGCGACCGCTGGAGGCCTTCGCCTCGATGGCGTAGAACACCTCGCCGTTGCCCGCGAGCACGTCGGGGAGTTCGCGCGTCGTCGCGCTCCCGGAGGCGGGCGCGCGCATGACCGCGAACCCGGCCTCGTCGAGGCGGTTGACGAGTTCGCGCTCGCGTCGGTCTCCCTTTCTGTTCGAAGACATGGTCGGGAGTCGGCCGCGGGCGGTGATAAATGGGGCGAACGTCGTCCGAGAGCGCCACCGGAACGCCGGCGTCACTCGAAAAGCGGGACGGCGTCGGGCCACAGCGCTCGGAACTGGCGAGCGAACTCGTCGACGACTGCCGCGTCCGTCACCACGACGACGCCGAGGCGGTCGGCGGCGGACTGTGGGTGCGGAATGTCGACCGACGCGACTGTCCCGTCGACGACGTCGAACGAGACCGGCAGGCTTGGCAGGCACCGGACTCGAACCGTCTGCGGCTTCGACGCCACGAGTTCCCGAAACTCGTCGGGGAGCGAGTCGAGCACGGGGTCGCTGAGGAGCAGCGACACGTCGAGGTCGTCGCGAGCGCCCTCGAAGAACGCGTCGAACTCCGTGCGGAGCGTCTCCCACGAGGCCCGCTCGTACGGCGGGCCGACCGCGGCCGAGACGGACTCGGTCGCCGCCCGCACGTGCTCGTGCATCGCCGTCCGCATCTCGTCGCCGCCGAGGCGGCCGAGCCAGACGCTCCCGTCGGCCGGCGGCGTCGGCAGGAGGTTCGACCGGACCGCGTCGGCCACGTCGCGATACCGCGTCCACTCCTCGCGCAGTTCCGCGGCGCGCTCGGCCAGCAGTCGCTCGACCGCCGCGGCCGGGTCGACGGCGACGTATCGCGTCGGCTGGGTCGACTGCGCTCGGACCAACCGGCGCGCCCGAAGCCCGTTGAGCACGTCGTAAACCCGGCCGTTCGGGACGCCGCTCGCGTCCGAGACGGTCGCGGCTGTCGCGGCACCCGTGACGAGGAGCGTCCGGTACGCCTTCTCCTCGTAGTTCGACAGGCCGAGTTCCCCGAGTTCGGTCATGGGCGGGGCTCTCTCGCCCACACGTTAGTAGTTTGATATTTCCCGTTCGGCGGCGAGCAACGGAGCGCAAGTGGTGGGCGATTGCAGAACGCTCATCGGGGTCGTGTCGTGACCAACAGACATGAACCCGTACGCGTTACTCGCCGGCGCAATCGCGTCGGAGCTGGTCGGAACGACCGCGCTCAAACTGTCCGCGGGCTTTTCCAAGCCCCTCCCGAGCCTCGGCGTGGTGGTCGGCTACGGACTCGCGTTCTACCTCGTCTCGCTGACGCTCGAAGAACTCCCCATCGGCGTGGTGTACGGGACGTGGGCCGCGCTGGGCATCGTCGGCGTCGCGGCCATCGGCGTCGTCGTGTTCGACGAACCGGTCGACTTGACTGGCGTCGTCGGCCTGCTTCTCATCCTCGCGGGTGTCTACTGCGTCAACGTCCTCTCGGGGATGGCCGCGCACTGAAGCCGGCGTCGAAGGAGACGCGCCACCAGAGCTATCCATCGGCTGACGGATACTGTCCGTATGAACCGCGAGAACCGGCGCGCCGTCGTCCTCCTCGTTCTCGGGGTCGCCCTCCTCGCGAACCCGCTGTACCTCTATCCCGACGGCGTCTCCTCCGAGAAGACGTACACCTACGAGGCGTCGGCGGTGGACTACCTCCCGCACACCGCAGACGCGTTCTACCGGGTCAAATCGTGCGGGTGGAACCCCCTCCAGTCGGCCGAGTGCGCAAGCATCATCGACATGGCCCGCGGCGACCCGGTCGAACTCGAGTTGGACCCGGACCGCGACGTCCATCCCGAGTTCTGGTCGTTCGACTACGTCCGGGCCGACGGCCGCTACTTCGAACCGAACGCGACCCTCGACGGGCGCACTCTCACGCTCTCGCTCCACCCGGTGTCGACCGAGACGGTGAGACGAAATCTCTCGGAGGACCTCGACGAGTCGCCGCGGTACGTCCGCGACGCCGTCCGAAACGGCAGTAGCACGGTGAGTGGGTCGGAGCTGTACGAGACGGAGACGCACTACGTCGAGTCCGAGGGGCGGTACTACGTCGTCGAGCCGGTCGAAAGCGAACGCGTCCCGACCGGCTGGGGGTGGAAAACGCCGTCCGACGCGGCTATCGAGGCGATGCGGCTCGCGGCGTGGATAGGCGGCGTCGCGTGCGTCTGGCGGGCCGGCGAGTGGACCGAGCGCGGTCGAGAACAGTAGAAAAACGGTCAGCGCGCGGGGTGTGGGGGAGCGAGTCGGCTTACGTTCCGTGGGCCCAGCTACCCATGTACTCGCGCTGCTCGTCGGTCATCGAGTCGAACTCGATGCCCTCGGCTTCGAGCTTGATTTCGGCGACTTCGCGGTCCAGTTCGTCGGGCACGTCGTGGACACCCGCGTCGTAGGCGTCGCCGTTCTCGACGAGTTCGCGGACGACGACGGCCTGCACGCCGAACGACTGGTCCATGACCTCGACCGGGTGACCGAGCGCGATGGGCGACGCGAGGTTGACGAGGCGGCCCTCGGCGAGGACGTTCAGCCGGCGGCCGTCTTCGAGTTCGTAGGCGTCGACGCCGTCGCGGGCCTCGTACTCGTCGACCGCGAGGTCCGACAGCGCGTCGAGGTCGATTTCGATGTCGAAGTGACCGGCGTTCGCGAGGAGGACGCCGTCTTTCATGTTCTCGAAGTCCTCGCGGGTGATGACGTCGCGGTTGCCGGTGGTCGTGATGAACACGTCGCCGACCTTCGCGGCCTCCTCCATCGGCATCACGTCGTAGCCCTCCATGTGGGCTTCGAGCGCGCGGCGGGGGTCGACCTCGGTGACGATGACGTTCGCGTTCTGGCCGGACGCCTTCTTGGCGACGCCCTTGCCGCAGTAGCCGTAGCCGCCGACGACGACGTTCTTGCCGGCGTACGAGAGGTTCGTCGTCATGGCGATGGTCGCCAGCGACGACTCGCCCGTGCCGTGGACGTTGTCGAACAGGCGCTTCATCGGCGTGTCGTTGACGGCGAAGACGGGGTAGTTCAGTTCGCCGTCCTCGTCCATCGCGCGGAGTCGGTGGACGCCGGTCGTGGTCTCTTCGGCCCCGCCGACGATGGTCTCGATGAGTTCGGGGTACTCCTCGTGGATGGTGAAGACCATGTCCATGCCGTCGTCGACCGTGACGGTCGGTTCGTGGGCGATGACGGCGTCGATGGCCGCGTAGTAGCCCTCCTCGTCGACGCCGCGGACGGCGTAGGAGGTGATGTCGTCGTTGGCGTCGAGTGCCGCCGACACGTCGTCGTGGGTCGAAAGCGGATTGCAGCCGGTGATGGCGACTTCCGCGCCGCCGAGCGCCAGCAGTTCGACGAGGTTCGCCGTCTTCGCCTCGACGTGCATCGCCATGCCGACGACCTCGCCGTCGAGCGGCTGTTCCGACTCGAACTGCTCGCGGAGCTCCTGCAGGATGGGCATGTGCTGGAGCGCCCAGTCCATCTTGCGTCGTCCCTCGGTCCGGGCGGCCTCGACGTCGTCGAGGTGCTCGGAGACGGGAGCGTAGTGTTCGCTCATACCCGTGGGTTCGGAGAGGGGTCCGAAAACCCTACCGAAGGCGGTCGCCGCCCCCGAATCTACAAGTGTCAACGGGGAGATTGTATCGCCGAGGGCCGATGCTCGTCATAGATAACGGCAAGACGGTCGCCGAGCAGGAGCTGTTCGCCCTGATGAGCGCCCCCGCGGTTCCCGACCTCTTGCGCGTCGCCGACGAGCCGCTGACGGTCAAGGAGCTGAGCTGTCGGGCCGACGTGCCGCTGTCGACCGCCTACCGGGAGGTCAAGCGGCTCCACGAGGCGTCGCTGTTCGAGAAATCAATCATGGTCGACCACAGCGACGGCCGACACGTCGCGCAGTACCACCGGACGTTCGAGCGCATGGAGGTCAGCGTGACCGACGACGGACTGCGCATCGAGTTGGCCGGGTAGCGAGGTCGGAGGGCGGTGCGGCGGCGGACCGGACGGCGGCGATTCAGACGCGCTCGCGGAGCGACGCGACCGCCTCGCTGGCGCGGGCCATCACGGCGTCCTCGTCGAGCGTCAGCACCTCGCGGTCCCGCATCAGCACCCGGCCGTCGCAGACCGTGTGGCGAACGTCGGAGCCGCGGGCGGCGTACGCGAGGTGACTCACGAGGTCGTTGGCGGGCGTGAGGTGCGGTGCGTCGAGGTCGACGACGGCGAGGTCGGCCGCGCCGCCGACTTCGAGCGCGCCGCCGGGGAGGTTGATGGCGTCGGCCGAGCCGGCGGTCGCCATCCGCACCACGTCGCCGGCGGCGACGGCGCTCGCGTCGGCGGCGGCGAGTTTCCCGAGCATCGCGGCGTCGCGCATCTCGTCGAACATGTCGAGGTCGTTGTTCGAGGCCGCGCCGTCGGTTCCGAGACCAACCGTGACGCCCGCGTCGAGCAGTTTCTGGACGGGAGCCATGCCGGAGGCGAGTTTCATGTTCGACGCCGGGCAGTGGACGACGCCGGTGCCCGCGTCGGCGAGGAGGTCGATTTCCGCGTCGTCGACGTGGACGCCGTGGGCGAGGAAGTCGTCGGCGGTGAGCATGCCGAGTTCCTTCGCGTACGACAGCGGGCGCTCGCCGCGCTCGTCGACGATGGGGTCGACCTCGTCTGTCGTCTCGTTGGCGTGGTAGTGGACCGGGATGTCCTCGGCGTGCGCGTCGGCGACGAACTCGCGAAGGTAGTCCTCCGCGACCGTCGTCAGCGAGTGCGGCATCGCGGCGGTCCGAATCCGGCCGTCGGCCGCGCCGTCGAACTCGCGGGCCACGTCGAGGCTCTCGTCGATGTCGGCCCGCGCGTCCTCGTCGTCTTTCCCGAGCGTGACGACGCCATGGCCGAGGCGGGCGCGGAGGCCGGCCTCGTCGACCGCGGCGGCGACCTCGGGGACGTGGAAGTACATGTCCGCGAACGCGGTGGTCCCCGACTTAATCATCTCCACGAGGCCGAGTTCCGCGCCGACGCGCACGTCCTCGGGCGTGAGCGCGGCCTCGGCGGGCCAGATGTCCTCGCGGAGCCACGCGTCGAGCGGCTTGTCGTCGGCGTAGCCGCGCAGGAGCGTCATCGCCACGTGACAGTGAGCATTCACCAGACCGGGCGTGACGAGACAGCCCTCGGCGTCGAGCGTCTCGTCGGCGTCGAGGTCCGCGCCGATGTCGAGGATAGTCCCCTCGTCTCGGTCCACGAGTACGTCCGCGTCCTCGACCGTCGCGTCGGGGCGGAGCACCTGTCCGCCCGCGATTCGGAGCGTGTTCATGTCGCTCGTTCGGGCCGGCGGGGTGGTGAATCCACCGTCTCGCGGCCGCGAGAGGCGACCGTCGGTTTCGCCGGTGAGCGGGCCGAATACCGGCGGTAGTCCGATTCCCGAAAATCGAGAACGAGCATGCCCCCTTAGGTTCGGACCCCCAGTATGAGGGGATATGGAGCCCCCGTGGAACCTCGCGCTCGTTCCGGGGCACGTCCAAGCGGGCAGTCCGTGGATGACCGCGGTTGTCGTCCTCGCGGGAGTCTCGTCGGTGACGCTGGCCGCACTCGGCGTCGCCGTCTTCCTCCGGCGACGGACGCGGTCGCACCTGCTCGTCGCGCTGGCGCTCTTGGCGTTTGCGTCGCGGGCGGCCGTCGCGGCGCTGACGCTCGGCGGCGTCCTCTCCGAGTTCGACCACCACGTGGTCGAACACCTCTTGGACCTCGTGATGGCCGGACTCGTCCTCGCGGCCATCTACTACGCCCGGAGCATCGAGCGCGAGGCGGGGGTCAACGACCCATGAGTGAGACACGAACCCGCGTCGCCGACCACATCAAGCACAATCCGGGAGTCCACTTCAACGAGCTCGTTCGCGCGCTCGACCTCGCTCCCGGCCAGGTACAACACCACGTCCGCAGACTGCTCTCCGACGAGACGGTCCGCCGCTCCGAGTTCTACGGGCGGACGCACTACTTCCCGCCGGAGTTCGACGCGTGGGAGCGCGGCGCGCTCGCGCTCGTCCGCCGGGAGACCGCCCGCGACATCCTCGGCCACCTCCTCGAACACGGCGACGCCCGCCCCGACGACGTGGCCGACGACATCGGCGTCGCCCGCAGCACGCTGGAGTGGCACCTCGACCACCTCGTCGAACGCGACGTGGTCCGCAAGGAACGCGACCTGCACAACCGCGTGACGCTCGTCCTCACCCACCCCGAGCGGACGACCCGGCTCTTAGACGACGTGTCGCCGTCGCTTCCAGAACGGTTCGTCGACCGGTTCGACCGCCTGCTCGACCACCTCGTCGAAGGATAACTTCGGGTCCGCGGAGCGGCGTCTCTACGCCCCCGCCTCGCCCGCGCCGGAGCCGTCTCGGAGTCGCTCGATGCGCGACGCCAGCGACGGCTCGAACGAGAGGCGCGACCCCGCGCGGCCGGTGTCAACCTCGTCCGCGGTCGCGTCGAGCGCGTCGGCGACGACCGCGCGGCCGACCCGTTCTGCCGCCGCCTCGTCAGCCCGGTAGATGAGCCGTTTGCTCGCGTACTCGCCGGTCACGAGTAGTATCACGCCGACACCGGCGAAGGCCAAGAACGACAGGGCGAACCCGAACGGCGACCGACCGACACCCCAGACGACGAGTCCGGCGACCGCAGTCACGGTGAACAGTCGGAGTTCGTAGACGAACCGGCCGAGACGCGCGGCATCGAGCGCCAAGAGCGCCGCGACCGTCTCGTCGTCGTAGCGGTCGAGAAGCGAGTCGGTGAGAAAGAGCGTCCGCCGACCGACCGGCCCGCGGGTGAGGTGGTCCGAGCGGTGACCGCCGCCGTCGAGGAGTCGAATCCGAGCGACCGAGAGACCGGCGCGGTCGCACAGGCGGTCGAGTCGCTCGCGCGTCGTGTCGTCGGGAACCGTCGTCGTCTGCGAGACGCCGACGAGCGGTGTCGAAAAGACGTATGCGGCCGTTCCGAGGGCGAAAAGCGTGAGTATGCCGTTAGTCTCCGCGTACCGAAGTTCGGCCTGAACAACGGTCACCACGCAGAAGACGAGCGCCGCGATGACGAGGTGATAGCGGAACATCTTCGCGGCGGCCGTCCCCGCGCCCATATCGACGCCCCGCACGCGCCTCGCCACGGGAAACGCGCCCAAGTACGAGACGGTCGCCACGACTGCGGCACCGACGGCGATGAGCGCCCAGCCGAGAACCGTCCACGGCCAGTCGGCCGGGAGACCGGCGGCGGTGAGGACCGCCCGGTCCGCGTTCGTCCACCAGACGACGCCGACGAACAGGACGGCGGCGTAGAGCCAGTTGCTTCGCACTCGCTGTCTGAACCGCTGGACAGACGCGTCTCGGCGTTCGAGGCGGCCGGCGCTGAGGCGCGACCAGCCGGCACCGAGGAGGGAGACGCCGACGAGCGCGCCGGCGAAGGAGACGGGAGCCATAGGTGACACTTCGTAGACGTGTCAAAAACCGTTCCGGCTTGCGAAAGTCAATTACCTCCGGGACGTGACGGAGAGGTATGCGAATCGCCGTGCCCAACAAGGGCCGCCTGCACGAACCGACGATAGAACTTCTGGAGCGTGCGGGGCTGCACCTCGACAACGGTGCCGAGCGCAAACTCTACGCCGGGACCGTCGACCCCGACGTGACCGTGCTGTTCGCCCGCGCCGCCGACATCCCCGAGTACGTCCGCGACGGGGCCGCCGAGGTCGGCATCACGGGACTCGACCAGGTCCGCGAGTCGGGCCACGAACTCGAAGACCTGCTCGATTTGGAGTACGGGAAGTGTCGGCTCGTCCTCGCCGCGCCCGAGGACGGCGACATCGAGACCGTCGCGGACGTGTCGGGCAAGGTCGTCGCCACCGAGTTCCCGCACATCGCGCGGACCTACTTCGAGGAGGAGGGCATCGACGCCGAGGTCGTCGAGGTCACGGGCGCGACCGAACTGACGCCGCACGTCGAGATGGCCGACGCCATCATCGATATCACCTCGACCGGGACGACCCTCCGGGTGAACCGCCTCGCAGTCATCGACGAGGTGCTGTCGTCGTCGGTTCGCCTGTTCGCCCGCCCCGACGTGGTCGACGACCCGAAGGTCCAGCAGTTGCTCATGGCGCTCGAATCCGTCCGCTCTGCGGAGGGCAAGCGCTATCTGATGATGAACGCGCCGCGCGAGAAACTCGACGAGGTGAAGGAGGTCATCCCCGGCCTCGGCGGCCCGACCGTGATGGACGTCGCCGGCGACTCGACGGTCGCCGTCCACGCCGTCGTGAACGAACGCGACGTGTTCGAGGTCGTCAGCGACCTGAAGAACGTCGGCGCGAGCGGCATCCTCGTCACCGAAATCGAGCGGTTAGTCGAGTAATCGACGCGCCCGTCGCGCCCGTTATTCCTTCCAGCGCAGGTCCGGCACCGTGACCGACGGCTCGAACCCGAGTTCGCCGCGGCGCGCCCGGACGTAGGCCGCGATACAGACCGCGCCGAGCAGTATCGCGCCGACGCCGAGCAGGCCGGCCTCTGGGCCGAACGCGCCGCCGGTAATCACGTCGGGACCCCGTTCCGTCGTCTCGACGAGCGACGTGCCGAAGTCGAGGCCGCTGACCGCGAAGCCGAAGACGCCGCCCTGGACGAAGTTCCACGAGATGTGGATGCCCGTCGGGATGGCGAGGTCGCCGGTGAGCGCGTAGCCGAGGCCGAGCATGACGCCCGCGAGGGTGATACTGGTCGTGCTGGCGAACCCCGCGTTCGGGTTCGTGTAGTGAGCGACGCCGAACACCGCCGACGAGACCGCGAGGCCGCCGGCGACCGCCGCGTCCGGGCCGAATCGCCAGCGGAGGCCCTCGGCGACATCGGTGAGGACGACGCCCCGAAGCAGGAGTTCCTCGGCGATGCCGACGACGACGAAGAACGCGAGGAGCGAGCCGACGCCGAGCAGTCGGTCGACGCCGAGCGGGACGGAGGAGACCGCAATCCAGTCCGCCGCGACGCCGACGACGAAGACGGCGGTCATCAACCCCGTTCCGAGCGCGAGGCCGAACGCGAGGTCGACCGCCCACTCGCGGTCGAACCGGAGACCGAGGTCCGTGACGGTCCGCCGGTCGACGTACCGCGCGACGACGAGGGCGGCGAGACCGCTCGCCCCGACAGAGACGAGCGAGACGACGAGCGCGACGAGTCGACTGGATTCGGCGAGAGCGCCGAGGGCGGCCGAGAGCGAGAGGGCGACCACGAGCGAGACGAGGACGAAGACGACGGGCGTCGCGAGCAGTCGAAACGGGGCTCGCGGCCGGCGTTCCATGTCGTTCCAGAGGAGACGGCGGGGAGACACGACGGGAGATTCAGCGGCCGCGGGCAAGAAAGTACGGCGAGCGCGACCTCAGATGGGCGCGCTCGTCAGGATGACGGTGAGACCGAACAGGACGAGGCCGAGGAGCACCGAGACGACGAAGTGGATGGTCACCACGTACGCCGACAGGCGGTTCGACCGGCCGTAGAGGTACTTGACGAAGCCGAAGTCGAGCCCGATTGCGAGCGCGAGCGCGACGAAGGAGTTCCACCCGAAGGTGGTGAAGACGACGGCGATGGCCGCGGGAACCGGTCCGACGGCGAACGCCTTCTTGAGTTCCACGTCGCCGAGGATATTCCGCGCGGCGATGTGGGCGGTGAGAGAGAGGAACAGCGCGAACAGCGCGAACGTTCCGGCGACGGCCGTGACCGGCGCACCGGCGGCCGTCTGCAAGGTGAGCGCGTCCATATCGGTCCGAGGGACGCGACTGACTTAGATTCGGTCGATTCGGGTCCCGGTTACGCGGCGCGCTCGGGAGGACCCGACGAGGTTAGAACGACCCGTTCAGGAGACCGAGTTCGGAGAGGCGCGAGATGATGACGTCGACCGCTGCTTCGGCGTCTTCCGGCTTCTTCCCACCCGTGATGACGAGCTTGCCCGACCCGAAGAGAAGCGCGACGACGCTCGGTTCGTCGAGGCGATAGACGAGTCCAGGGAACTGTTCGGGCTCGTACTCGATGTNCCCGTGATGACGAGCTTGCCCGACCCGAAGAGAAGCGCGACGACGCTCGGTTCGTCGAGGCGATAGACGAGTCCAGGGAACTGTTCGGGCTCGTACTCGATGTTTTCGAGACCGAGGCCGATGGCGATGGCGTTGAGGTTCAGGTTCTCGCCGAGGTCCGCGCTCGTGACGATGTTCTGGACGGTGATTTCGGGATCGTCGTCGACCGGTATCTGAAGCTCGCGGAGCTTGTCGAAGACGATTTCGAGGCTCTCGTGCACGTCGGCGGTCGACTTCGCGCCGGTGCAGACGATTTTTCCGGACCGGAAGATGAGCGCCGCGGACTTCGGATCTTGGGTGCGGTAGACGAGTCCCGGGAACTGCTCGGGGTCGTAGTCGGCGCCCTCGAGGTCCATCGCCACGCTCTGGAGGTCGAGCTCTTGGCCGATTCCCGTGGAGGCGACGACGTTTTCGATGTTGATTGTGTCCTTGGGGTCGGTCATACAACGATTTAAGTCACGTATTTAAGGTTTAAAAAGATTGGTGCAAGGAATTGACAGCTTACGCGCGGCGACGAATAATCCGGACGTTCCGAACGGTAACGACCGCACCGAGAAGTGTCAAGGAAATGGGAACTGCGAGCCGTGCGACGGCCGGTCTGAGCACCCAGTAGGCGGCGAAGAACAGGGCGACGGAGACGAGTTTTAACACCGCGAACGAGCCGGGTCCGGGGTCGCCGCCCGAGATGAGTCGCACGACTGGATTTCCTTCCTGGACGCCGGCCATCCTGACACCGAGGACGGTCGTGACGTAGTCGCCGAGGCCGTAGGCGAGCGCCGCCGCGCCCCAGAGGATGGCGTCGAGAGAGGCCATGCGGGAGGATTCGGAGCGGCCAGTATAAGTCTCGCCGTCGCCGGATTGTCACGTTCGGCGGCGTCGCCATCGGTCGGAGTGCGCGTCACCGCGCTCGCGGGTGCGACGACGACCGATACCCTCATTTCCGCGGCCCGTCAGGTCCGAGCGTGTACGGATTGGAACTCGCCGGCGAGGAGGACGCCTTCGCCGCCCGCGAGGCCGAGTCGGCCGCGACGGGCGTGACGGTCGTCGCCCCCGGCCTCGCCACCGCCCGCGGCGTCGAACCGGAGCGCGCGAGGCGACTCGCCTACACCCGGCGCGTCGTCGAACTGGTCGGTCGCTGCGACCCCGACATCGACGCCGCGCGCGCCGTCGTCGCGGCCGCGAACATCGACCGCGAAGGAACCGTCGCCGTCCGCGCCCGCGACGTGCGAGGACTCACGGGCATCAGCACGACCGACGCCGAGCGCGAACTCGGGTCGGCGCTCGTCGACCGCGGCTTCGGCGTCGATTTGGACGACCCCGACCACGTGCTTCGGGTCTACTTCTCCGAGGACACCTGTCTCGTCGGCTGGACCACCGTCGAGACCGTCCGCGACTTCGCCGACCGGAAACCGACCGACCGACCGTTCTTCCAGCCGGGGAGCATGGCCCCCGTGGACGCCCGCGCCTTCGTCAACATGGCCGGCGCGGAGCCCGACGCCCGGATTCTGGACCCGATGTGCGGCACCGGCGGCGTCCTCCTCGAAGCGGGCCTCGTCGGCGCCGACGTGGTCGGCGTCGACGCCCAAGCGAAGATGGTCGGCGGCGCGCGTGAGAACCTGCGCCACTACGTCGGCGACGGCGACGTGGTCCGCGGCGACGCCACCGCGCTCCCCCTCCGCGACGACTCGATGGACGGCGCGGTGTTCGACGCCCCCTACGGCCGGCAGTCGAAAATCGCGCGCCACTCGCTTTCGGACCTCGTCGGCGGGGCGCTGGCGGAGGTCCGCCGGGTCGCCCCCGAGTGCGTGATGGTCGCCGACCGGTCGTGGACCGAGGAAGCGGAAGACGCCGGCTGGGAGGTCGAACGGGTGTTCGAACGGCGAGTTCACCGGTCGCTGGTGCGGTACGTGCATCTGCTCCATCGGTAGTCGGAATCGACGGCGGTGCCGGTGGTCGCAGGTCGCGGCCACAACCGCGGTCGTAGTCGCGGTCGACGACCCACTATTCAATCGCGCGACAGGACTATCGTCCGGCGCGTCGAAGCGAAGGCATGTCG
The DNA here is from genome assembly GCF_000336815.1 of Haloferax prahovense DSM 18310. GTDB lineage: Archaea > Halobacteriota > Halobacteria > Halobacteriales > Haloferacaceae > Haloferax > Haloferax prahovense. The sequence goes on along the minus strand of NZ_AOLG01000008.1, from coordinate 223,239 downwards.
CGCACGGTTCGAGAAACCCTCGCCGAGGCGTACGACCCCAACCCGCGAGCGATGGCTATCGTCGCGATGGGGTCGTCGTTCCTGCTGGTGTCGCTCCTGTCGAACCCGGACGTGTCGAACCCGTCCTACCTGTTCGGTCTCGTGGTGGCGGTCCTCTCGCTCGTCGTGTCGGTCGCGATGCTCGCCGTCGAGACGCTCCGGTAGTCGAGGCGACCGAGGCCGCTACAGCTCTTCCTTCTGGAGCGTGAGGTCGCCGTCCGAGCCGACACGCAACATCACGAACTCGTAGTCCTGAATCCGTTCGTCGTACGCCACCTCGCCGTCGACGAGGAGTGTCACGTCGCAGGTCTCGGCGTCGGTCTGTCGGGTGAGCGTCTCCGTCTCGCCCGGCGAGAGTTCCACGTCGTCCTCGCGGCACGCGGGCTTCAACACGACCTCGCCGGAGAAGCCGCCGCTGACCCGCACGCGAACGAGTTCCGACCCTTCGCAGAACTGCGGCCACCCGCACTCGTCCGTGGTGGTCGCGGCCTGCCCGGACTCGGTCGTCTCCGGGTTGGCGGTGGTCGTCGTTGCAGTCTTCGTCTCGGTCTTCGTTTCAGACGAGGACTCGTCTGAGCCACCGACACACCCGGAGAGGAGGGCGAGCGAGCCGAGAGACGCGAGGACACCTCTGCGCTGCATAGATTGTCAAATAGTTGTTGTGTTAAGTGTCTTGTGTGGGGTGCGGTCCGGTCTGCCCGATGAGACCGGCGCGTCCGATTCCGTCGGCGTCGAGGTGCGGGAACTCGGACTCAGAAACTCGGCGACCCGGTGCGCTTGCCCCGTCGATACAAGTAGTACGACAGAAGCGGCACCGAGACGACGAACAGGGGCGAGAACACGCCCCCGACGAAGTGGATCAGTCCCGCGCCGACCCAGAGCCAACTCGGTCGCCACGACACACCCGACCCCCGTACTGCGTGCAGGTCGATACCGAGCAAAATCGTGACCAAGAGACCGACGAGAACGCCGATGAGGTCCACGATAACTACGATAGCGAAGAAACTGAGCATCATCGCTTCGGACCCGAGTCGGCCGAGAGGCACGAATCCCCAGGTAGCCAGGAACATGAGTGCGCCAAGCAGGACCGAAATCGGGAACAGGGCGACGCCGTACCACCACGGCGACGGCGTCCGTGCGGAGGGTTGGGACGGTTCGTGGACTGTGGAGGACATGCCGCCCGCAACGCCGTCTGCGTGTTAATTTCTTGTCATTCAGGCGGGGGAAGTCGGTGCATCACTCCCGCCGCGCCAGTACCGTCTCGCCCGCCCGCACCGACTCGCCCTTCTCGACGATAACGTCCTCGGAGCCGTATTCCGGGGGTAACAGCACGTCCGCCCGGGAGCCGAAGTCGATGTGGCCGAGTTTCTGCCCGCGGACGAGTTCGTCGCCGGGTGCGACGTACGAGTGAATCCGCCGGGCGAACGCCCCGGCGATGAGAGACACCTCGTACTCGCCATCACGTTCGTCCGCAACCTCGATGTCGACGCGCTCGTTTCGGTCGGAGTCCTTCGAGAACGCCGGCTTGTGCGCGCCGGGGCGGTGGGTGACGGTTCGGACCGCGCCGGAGACGGGCGCGCGGTTGACGTGCACGTCGGTGACGTTCATGAACACGCCCACGCGGACGCGGCCGTCCTCGACGCGAATCACGGAGACGTGCCCGTCGGCGGGAGAGACGACGCCCGGTTCGTCGGGCGGCGAGCGTTCGGGGTCACGGAAGAACCAGAGGACGAACGCTCCCACGGCGAGGAGAACGGCCCCGAGCGGCGGGAAGACGAACGACGCGAGCGCCGCGCCGACGAAGGCGGGGAGCGCGAACCGTCGGTAGCCCGGTGCGAACTTCATTATGCCTCGCCGCGGACGTCCGCGCCCCAACTCGTGAGGAGGTGGGTGATGTGCAGGCGGTCGTCGATGCCCGTCGAGATGTCGAGGTCGACCTGCCCCGCGAGTTCGTGCAGGCGGGCGAGTTCGCCGTCGGCGAAGCGCTCGGGGGTCGAGTCAGCGACGCGGAGGATGTCAGCCAGGAGCTCCTGTCCCTCGTAGCCCTCGTCGTCGAGGAGCGTCGTGAGGGTCTTGCGGGCGTCCTTGATGTCGCCCTCGCGGGCGTTGATGAGGAGCGTCTTCAGCTCGTCGTCGAAGCCCACGTCGCCGAGGGCGGCGTGGACCGTGGACATCGTGACCTCGTCGGCCTCGGTGGCCGTCCGCTGGGCCGAGAGGATGGCCTTGCGGACGTTCCCGTTGGACGCGTCCACGAGGAACTGGAGGCCGCCGTCGTCGTAGTCGACGCCCTCCGCGTCGAGGATGTCCGCGAGGAGGGCTTCGAGCGTGTCGTCGTCGGGCGCGGGCATGGGGACCGGGAAACACCGCGAGCGAATCGGCGGGATGAGCTTCGAGGGCTGGCGGGTGGTGATGACGAACTGCGTGGTCCGGTGGTGCTGTTCCATCACGCGGCGGAGCGCCTGCTGGAAGTCCTCGCGGATGGATTCGGCGTTGTCGAGGACGATGGTCTTGTACTCGCCGGACATCGGGGCGTAGCTGGCGGACTCCTTGAGCACGCGGTTTATCATGTCGCGTTTCGCCATGCGACTGCGGCCGTCAAGGAACTGCTCGAACCGCGGGTCGGCGCGAATCTGCTTTTTCGTCCGATTGAAGAAGTCCGCGACGTTGAGTTCGATGAGGTCGTTTTCGGGGTCCGAATGCGCCTCGCGAGCCAGCGCGCGGACGGCGGCGGTCTTGCCGACGCCCGGCGGGCCCTGTACGACGAGGTTCATCGGTTCGTCCACGGCGCGTCGGAGGCGTTCGCGGACCTCCGGCTGTGGGAGGTCTTCGAGCCCCGGCGCGTGCGTCTCGGTCCACAGCGGCGCGTCCATTGGACTCCGGTAGCAGACGGTCGGGTAAGAATCGGTCGGTCCGGGCCGTCGGGCGGACTCGGGTTTCCCGCGGGCGAGCCCCGAGGCCGCGACCGATTCGACGCACGTTTAGTCCCGCCGCTATCATTGTGGTGCATGTCCATGCGCGCGACCTTCCTCGGGACCGGCGGGGCCGTCCCCACCACGGCGCGTGCGCCGAGCGCGTTCCTCGTGAACCGCGACGGCGAGCGCCTGTTGTTCGATTGCGGGGAGGGAACCCAACGCCAGATGATGCGCTACGGGACCGGATTCGGCGTCAGCCACCTGTTCGTCACCCACCTCCACGGCGACCACATCCTCGGCATCCCCGGCCTGATTCAGACGCTCGACTTCAACGACCGCGACGACTCGCTGGCCATCCACGGCCCGCCGGGGAGCAAGCGCCACCTCGAAAAGCTCGTCCACGCGGGCGGCTATCAACCCGGCTTCCACGTCTCCGTCCACGAGGTCCGCCCCGGCAACGTCGCCTACCGCGCCGACGACTACGAGGTCCGCGCGTTCGACACCGAACACCGGACCGCCTCCGTCGGCTACGCCCTCGTCGAAGACGACCGCCCCGGCCGGTTCGACCGCGAGAAGGCCGAGGAACTCGGCGTTCCCGTCGGTCCGGCGTTCGGTCGCCTCCACGCCGGCGAGGACGTGGAACTCGAAGACGGCACGGTCGTGCGCTCCGAGCAGGTCGTCGGCGACCCCCGACCCGGGCGAACCGTCGTCTACACCGGCGACACCCGCCCGCTCGATTCGACCGTCGAAGTCGCCCGCGACGCCGACCTGCTCGTCCACGACGCGACGTTCACCGACGAGGAGGCGGAGCGGGCGAAACAGACCGCGCACTCGACCGCCCGCGAGGCCGCCCGAATCGCCCGCGACGCCGACGTTCGGCGGTTCGCGCTGACGCACATCTCCGCCCGGTACGCCGCCGACCCGAGCCCGCTTCTCGAACAGGCCCGCGAGGTCTACGACGGCGAGGCGTTCGTCGCCGAGGACGGCCAGAAACTGGAGGTTCCGTACGCCGACAGCGACGGCGGCGGAGCCGAGACCGGGGAGTAGTTCGAGGGGCCACAGTACACTTTTCTCCCGCCCGGGCGCATCCGCCGGTGTGCCGCAGAACGCCTTCCACACCGTCGACGTGTTCGCCACGGCGAAGTACGCCGGGAACCAACTCGCCGTCTTCGAGGGGGCGGACGCGCTCGGTTCCGACCAGATGGCCGCGCTCGCCAACGAGATGAACTACTCGGAGACGACGTTCATCGAGGGCGGGTCGCCCGACGATGGCTACGACGTTCGTATCTTCACGCCGGATGGCGAGATTCCGTTCGCCGGACACCCGACGCTCGGGACGGCCGCCGTCCTCCGCGAACACTTCGGCGCGGGCGACGGGGTGACGCTGAACCTCGGCGTCGGTCCGATTTCGGTCGAGGTCCGGTCCGACGGAAGCGACAGCGAGCAGTACTGGATGACGCAGAACGCGCCGACGTTCGGCGCGGAACTCGACCGCGAGACGCTCGCCGAGGTGCTGTCGCTCGACGCGGCCGACTTCGACGCCGACTGGCCGATACAGGTCGTCTCGACCGGTCTCCCGGCGGTGATGATTCCGCTCTGCGACCGCGACGCGCTCGCTCGGAGCGAGGTGTTTACCCCGGCGTACCGGTCGTTCTTCGACGACGTGGGCGTCGAGAACCTCTTTCTGTTCTGTCCGGACCCCCGCGACGACGCGAACGACTTCGCGGCGCGGATGTACGCGCCCGGCCACGGCGTCGCCGAGGACCCCGCGACCGGGAGCGCGAACGGCTGTTTCGCGGGCTATCTCGCCCGCCATCGCTACTTCGGAGACGACGAAATCGAGATCGCGGTCGAGCAGGGCTACGAGATGGGCCGGCCGTCGCACCTCCACCTCGAAGCCGAGGACCGCGGCGACGAGGTGGCGGTCCGCGTCGGCGGGCGCGTCGAGTTCGTCTCGACGGGCAGGCTCGTCTGAGCGGCCGCTGAACGGGCCGTCGAGCCAAAAAGCGAGGTCGGGTCAGTCGCGGTGGGCGTCGCAGACCGGGTTCTCGCCGTCGTCGAGGAGGACGACGGGGACCCCGAGGACGACCCACTCGCGGACGTAGCGCCGGCGCGCCGTCGCGGGCGACCCGCACTCGACGCAGGCGACGTCCGCGGACTCGACGGCCGACTCGATGATTCTCGTCCGCGGGCCGACGGCCGTCCGCGGATACGCCGGGCGCTTGGACAGGAGCGCCACGAGCGCCGCGACGACCGCGAGGCCGACGACCGGCAGGACGAACCGGCCGACACCGGAGCGGGCGAGGACGCCGACGATGACGAGTAACACGACCGCGGCGGCCAGTTCACGGAGGAGACGCATCGACGGCGTCAGTTGCTCGTCTCGTTTTCGGAGCCGGACGAGGTCGACGACCTCGACGACGCCGAGGTAGTGTCCGACGACGAACCGGCGGACGAACCCGACGAGGACGACCCGTCACTATCGAGCGACCGGACGAACTGCGGGTAGCCGCCGTCGCCGACCGGGATGTAGACGGTGTCCGTCTCGTCGAGTTTCTCGATGTACTTCTGGGCCAGCACCTCGTCGGACAGCGACTCCGCGAGGATGCGGTTGGCGTCCGCCTGCCCCTGCGCCTCGATGCGCTTGCGCTCGGCTTCGAGTTCCTCGACGGCGAGTTCGTCCTGCTTCTGCTGGCGGCGCTGTTCGGTGATTTCCTTCTGTTCGACCGCCTGCGCGTACTCGGCGGGGAGTTCGACGTTGCGGACCTGCACCGCTTCAAGGATGAGGCCGTCGTCGGCGAACTCCTCGGCGAGTTCACGCTCGGCGGCGGCCTTCAACTGGGTCTGACCCTCGCCGGTGTAGATGACGGTGACGGGCAGTCGGCCCGCTTCGGTCCGGAGCACCGACCGAATCGACGGGCGAATCAGGCGCTCTTCGGCGGTGGCGAGCGTCCGGTAGTTGCGGTAGAACTCGACCGCCTGTCCGGCGTCGATTCGGTAGCGGACGGTCACGTCGATGTCCGTCCGGAGGCCGTCTTCGGTCAGGACGGTGATGGCGTCGTCGCCGCGCCTGTCGCCTTCGCTCGTCGACGACGACATCGTGTACGACTGCGGTCGCACCGACAGCGACGAGGTCGACTGCGAGACGGGGTTGACGAAGTGCGCGCCGGGTTCGAAGACGGTGCCGGTGGTCGCGCCCCACTTCTTGACCACCTTGACGTTCCCTTCCTCGACGGGTTCCCACGCGAGGAGCCCGGCGATTGGGGCGGCGATAAGGAGGAGGGCGACGACACCGATGAGGGCGATGCGCGTCAGCGACCGGGAGGTCACCGACGGCGGGTCGGGGATGTCAGAACTCATCACTCTACTTTCAAATAGCCGAAACTTGTTTGTTTCGTGTCAATCGCGGGTCGCGGCGGCGGTGTCGTCGGTGGCAACGGCGTCGTCGGCCGAGACGGGCAAACGCGACACCCGAGGCGAGTCGGTATCCGCAACCGGCGTGGAGTATATATTCGGCGCGACCCTAGTCGCCGTCGTGAACGACCGGACGAGTGCGCTCGACTCGGTCGTCTTCGGCGTCGACATCCAGAGCGGCGATATCCGCGGCGACTCGCCGTCGTACGCGCTGGTCGTGTTGGACACCCGAGACACCGAGTCAGACGAGGTCCGAATCGAACGAGACGTGGTCTCCTTCCGCAAGTTACGCCGCCTCATCGAGCGCGACGAACCGCGCGTCGTCGCCACGGACAACATGTACGAGTTGGCGACCGACAAGGACGATTTAGTCCGCTTCCTGCGGTGGCTCCCCCACGAGACGCAGTTGGTGCAAGTGACCGGCGCGGAGCGACCGGAACCGCTCTCGCGGGTCGCCTCGCGCCACGGCGTCCCCTACGGCAAAGACCCGATGAAGGAGGCCGAAGCCGCGGCCCGGCTCGCCCTCGCCAACGTCGGCTACGAGGTCGCCGCATTCGAGAACACGACGACCGTGAAGGTCTCTCGCGGCCGCTCGACCGGTAAGGGCGGGTGGAGTCAGGACCGCTACACGCGCCGCATCCACGGGTCGGTCAAACAGCAGTCCCGCGAGGTCGAGTCCTCGCTGAAGGAGGCCAACCTCGACTACGAACGGGACGTGACCGAGAAGTACGGCGGCTACTCGCAGGCGCTGTTTACCGTCGAAGCGCGGCCCGAGGACATCCCCGTGTCGACCCACCGCTCGGGCGACACCCGCGTCGAAATCGAGCGCGAGCGCCGCGACGGCATCGAGTTCGAACCGCTCGTGAAGCGCCGCGACCGCGTCATCGTCGGCATCGACCCCGGCACGACCACCGCCGTCGCCGTCGTCGGCCTCGACGGGCGCGTCCTCGACGTGCACTCGACGCGAACCGCCGATACCGCCGCCGTCATCGAGTGGCTCATCGAGCGCGGGCGACCGAGTCTCGTCGCCGCCGACGTGCAGCCGATGCCCGAGACGGTCGAGAAGTTCCGGCGAAGCTTCGACGCCGCCGGCTGGGCTCCCGCGAGCGACATCCCCGTCGACGAAAAACTCCACCGGACCCGCGACATCGACTACGACAACGACCACGAGCGCGACGCCCTCGCGGCGGCGCTGTTCGCCTTCGACGCCCACGAAGACCAGTTCGAGCGCATCTCCCGGAAGGTGCCCGCCGACGTGGACCGCGAGGAGGTCATCGCCCGCGTCCTCGCCAGCGAGGAGTCGGTCGAGGCCGTTCTCCGCGAGATGGCCGACGACGGCGACGGGGGCGACCCCGACGACGCCGACGAGGAGGCTCACGAGGAACCCGAACTCACGCCCGAAGAACGCGAGATTCGGGAGTTGCGGTCGCGGGTCGAGCGCCTCGAATCGCACGTCGAGGACCTGAAGTCGACCATCGAGGAGAAAGACGAGACCATCGAGGAGTACAAGGAGGAACTCTCCGACGCCCGCCGCGAGGAGCGTCGCGAGGCCCGCGAGCGCCGCGAAGTTACCCGACTGGAACGCGAGAACGGTCGGTTAGAGCGGAAAGTCGAATCGCTCGAATCCGACAAGGCGGAGCTCGCAGACAAGCTCGACCAGCTGAAGTCGCTGTGGAAGCTCGACCACTCGAACTTCGCGGACGTGAACACGAACGGGATTCTCACGAGCGACAGCGAGTGGGAAGTCGCCGGAAGAGAGAGCGAAGCGAACGAATCCGGCGGAAATCTCGTGCCCGTCAAAATCGTCGAGCAGTTCACCAACGGCGCGCTCGACCACACCGTCGAGGAGTACGGCATCGCCGCGGGCGACGTGGTCTACCTCCGCGACGCCAGCGGGGCCGGACGAACCACCGCCGAGCGACTCGCCGAGTTCGACCCCAAGGTCGTCCTCCGGTCGGGCAACCTCTCGGAGGTCGCGGACGAGGTGCTGTTCGAGGCCGATATTCCGGTCGCACCGGCCGACGGCGTGACGATTCAGGAGATAGACGAACTCGCCGTGGCGAAGGAGTCCGAGGTGGCCGCCGCCATCGACGACTGGAAGGAGCGCGCCGAAGAGCGACAGAAGGAACAGCGCGAGGAGATGGTTGACCAGATTATCTCCGAACACCGCGCCGAGAACCGGCGGTGACCGGCCGAAAGTGAGACGCGTGGGCGGACCTCATTCGCGGTTTCGCTCCCGCGGTCACGCTCGAACGAGCGAGACGACCAACAGGAAACCGATAGCCAACGCGGCGCCGCCCGAGACGAGACGGATGACGTTGTCGAGGTAGACACCGGACACACTCGAGGAGACGAGGTACGTGAGGAGAGCGAGAAACAGCGAGATGACCACGAGCCATCGACGAATCGGGTTCGCGTCGTCGGAGAGCATACCGACGGGATGCGCGGCTGTTCGTAAATCGGTTCTGGCACCACTGAAGACGGTGACGAGAGCCGCGGCCGCCGAGGGTCGTCACTCCGCGGTCGCGTCGTGGCCGACGACGACGGCGACCACGAAGTACAGCGCCGCGCCGACGAGCGGCACGAAGAAAGCCAAGGCGGCCCAGAACGTCGCGTTTCGCCCCTTGAACGTCGCGTCCTTGTGGACCCGATAAGGGAGGTAGATGTGGAACGCGAGGAAGTAGACCGCGAAGCCGAGGATGTACGGGAGGAGGTCACCGCCGCGGACCGACGCCCACATGGCCGCGAGCAGACCGAAGACGACGAGGATGAGCGCGGCGAAGATGATGACGGGCGCACGCGTCGTGTTTCCTGAGTCGGACATCACCCGGAGTTGGGACCGGTACGTGTTGTCCGTTTCGCCCGCGCGCGGCGTTTCAGAGGGAGTATCGTAGCCGGCCGGCCGATTTGCGACGCCGGGTGGCGAGGGGGCGGTTCTCACGAGGGACGCGACACGTTTCTGCGGTAATCCCTATCAGAAGTCATATCCCACATCCCCGACACCGAACAGGTATGGACGCATACGACCTGATCACTCGGAACGCCTCCGAAGTGGTCACGGAGGACGAAGTGCGCGCGCTGGCCGACGACCCCGAGGGCAAGCGAGCGTACGTGGGCTACGAGCCCTCCGGCGTCCTCCACATCGGTCACATGCTCACCGCCAACAAGCTCATCGACCTCCAAGAGGCGGGCTTCGAGGTAGTCGTGCTGCTGGCCGACGTACACGCCTACCTCAACGGCAAGGGCACCTTCGAGGAGATTCGCGAGACGGCCGAGCGGATGAAAGCGCAGTTCATCGCCTACGGCCTCGACGAGAGCCAGACGGAGTTCGTCCTCGGCTCGGAGTACCAGCTCGACGAGAGCTACGTCCTCGACCTGCACGCGCTCGAACTGGAGACGACTCTCTCGCGCGCCGAGCGCGCCATGGCCGAAATCAAAAGCGGCGACGGCGTCACCGTCGCGCAGGCGGTCTACCCCATCATGCAGGCGCTCGACATCGTCTACCTCGACGTGGACCTCGCCATCGGCGGGATGGAACAGCGCAAGGTCCACATGCTCGCCCGCGACACGCTCCCGAGCATCGGCGAGGAGTCGCCGACCTGCATGCACACGCCGCTCATCGCGGACCTCGGCACGGGCATCGGCAAGATGTCCTCCTCCGAGGGCGTCACCATCTCGATGGAGGACTCCACCGAGGACATCGAAGACAAGGTCAACGGCGCGTTCTGCCCGCCGACGGCCGACCCCGACCCGACCGAGGAGGGCGAGGAACGCGAGAACCCCGTCCTCCAAATCTTCGAGTACCACGTCTTCCCGCGCTTCCAGCGGGTCGTCGTCGAGCGCCCCGAGCAGTACGGCGGGAACCTCGAATACGACGACTACGAGACGCTGGAGGCCGACCTCGAATCCGGCGAACTCCACCCCGCCGACGCGAAGGGCGCGCTCGCGAACTACCTCGACGAACTCATCGAGCCGGGTCGCGCGAAGATAGCCGAGTAATCGCCGCGCCCCGCCGGTAGTTCACCCCTTCTCGACGACCCGCTACTCGCCGTCTCCCAAACCGATAGAAGCTGCCGACCCGACGACTCGGTATGCCCCGCCCTTCCGACGTTCTCGTTCATCGAAACCGAACCGTCGCAGACCGCGAGGAGCGCACGCTGACCGCGGACGTGTACTGCCCCGAATCGCCCGCAGCGACCGAGATAGCCGAAACGACAGCGTCGCCGGCGGCCGAGGCGTCCCGCCCGCTCGTCGTCTTCGTCTACGGCGGCGCGTGGGAGACCGGCTCCACCGGCCAGTTCGCCCGCTGGGCGCTCGACGCCGCCGACAAGGGGTTCGTCGCGGCCGAGGTGTCGTACCGACTGGGCCACGAAGCGCCGTTCCCCGCGCAAATCGAAGACGTGTGCGAGGGTATCGACTGGGTCGTCGACCGCGCCGACGAGTTCGGTATCGACCCGGACGCCGTCGCCGTCGTCGGCCACTCCGCGGGGGCGCACCTCGCGTTGCTGGCGGCGCTTTCGGACGGTGACGAGTTCGGGCGGCGGACCGGAATCGACGCCGCTGTCGGCGTCTCCGGCGTCTACGACCTCCGAGCCGACGACCACGAGCGCGCCGGGGAGTCGCTGCCGCTGTTCGATGGCCGACCGTCGGCCGCCGAGTTGCGTCGGTGTTCGCCGATTACCGATGTCGATGGCGACCCCGACTCAGGGGTCGCCCCCAACGCCGACGCGCCGCCGACGCTGTTGCTCCACGGGAGCGAGGATTCGGTCGTCGCGCCGGACCAGAGTGCACGACTGGCGGACGCGCTCGACGCGGTCGGGGCTACGGTCGAATACGACAGGGTCAGTGCGGCCGACCACGTCTTCCTCCACTCGTCGTACCACTATCCCGCAGTCAGAAAGCGAGTGTTCTCGTTCCTCCGCGAATCGCTGTGAGCAGAGTCGGGATTCGGCGGGTCGTCAGGCCATGCCGAACATCTTCATCACGCCCTCGGCGAGACCGCTGGCGACGAGACCGAGGCCGGCGACGACGAACGCGAGCCCCGCCGCGACGACGGGTGCCTGATAGGCGACGATACCGATACCCAAGAGCAGCGAGACGACGCCGGCGATACCCTTCGTGCCGAGTTTGTCGAGCATACCACGACGGCGTTTCGGGACCGCCCTAAACGCGTCGTTCCGTCCGACGCTTCCTACCGGTCGAACGTCGGCGGATTTAACCATGCTCACGTCGAACGCTCGCGCATGAGCGACGACGAGAACGAGAGCCGCCGAGACCTTCGAATGCCGAACGACGACGAAGTGTTCGCCGTCGTGACGAACATGCTCGGGGCCAATCGTATTCGCGTCCGCTGTGCCGACGGCGTCGAGCGGACCGCTCGCATTCCCGGACGGATGCAGAAGCGAATCTGGATTCGAGAAGACGACGTGGTGCTCGTCGAACCGTGGGACTGGCAGGACGAGAAGGCCGACGTGAGCTGGCGCTACGAGAAGTCCGAAGCCGACCAACTCCGCCGCGAAGGCCACATCCAGTAACGCGTTCGAGCGCGCCGATTGGTTAGCGAGCGACACCGAAACCGGAGCCTGTGCCCTTTTCATCTCGCCTCTCGTAGCCCTAGTCCAATGACTGACGAGTTCGGCATGGTCGAACCCCAAGAGGGCGAGGCGTTCGGCGACGAGTGGGAGGAGATAGACGTCTCCGACGACGAGGCGGACCGCATCGCGCGCCGCAAGGACCGCGACTTCGACGAGTTCCGGATACGGTTGAAGGACGCCGACCAGTTCAAAGTCGAACAGTCGGTGTTCGACGACGCGACCTTCGCCGCCATCTACAAACTCGTCCAAGACGGGTACATCGACGCGTTCGGCGGGCCGATTTCGACCGGGAAGGAGGCCAACGTCTTCGAGGCGCTCGGCGGCGACGACTCGGACGTGGCGGTCAAGATATACCGCATCAACGCCTCCGACTTCCGGCACATGCGCGACTATCTCGAAGGCGACCCGCGCTTCGAGAACATCGGCCACGACAAGGGGCAGGTCGTCCGCGCGTGGGTCAGAAAGGAGTTCGCCAACCTCGAACGCGCCCAGCGCGCCGGCGTGCGCGTGCCGAAGCCTATCGCAGTCCAGCGGAACGTCCTCGTCATGGAACTCGTCGGCGTCGTCGACGACCGAGCGCGCCGCCTCTCGGAGGTTCGCGTCGAGAACCCCCAGACCGCCTACGAGGTCGTCCGCGAGTACATGCGCCGACTCCACCGCGCCGGCCTCGTCCACGGCGACCTCTCGGAGTACAACCTCATCATCCACGAGGGCGAACTCGTCGTCATCGACCTCGGACAGGCGGTGACGGTCCACCACCCCAACGCCGAGGAGTTCCTCCGGCGGGACTGCCGCAACGTGGCCAACTTCTTCCGGCGGCAGGGTGCCGACGCCGACGGCGACTCGCTGTTCGAGTTCGTCACGGCCGACGAAGACGAGAGCGAGTAGAGACGCGAACCCGCCGCGAGGCGGGGTGTGCGACCGAGACACGCGGCGACCCGCCGAGCGAACGCTTAAACCACTCCGACGGGTATCGGGAGATATGCAGCACGTCAAGGTGCCGCAGGACCGTATCGGTGTTCTCATCGGCGAAGGTGGCTCGACGCTCCGAGAGATAGAGAGTCGCGCGGAAGTCCGACTCGACGTGGACTCGGAGAACGGAAGCGTCGCCATCGACAGCGTCGGCGACCCCGTACTCGGCATGGTCGCCCCCGACGTGGTTCGAGCGGTCGGCCGCGGCTTCGCCCCGGAGGACGCGATGGCGCTCCTCGACGACGACATGATGATGTTCGAACTCATCGAGATAGACCGGCACACCCGAAACAAAAACGACATGCGGCGGCAGAAGGGCCGCCTCATCGGCGAGAACGGCCGCACCCGCGAACTCATGGAAGAGCTGACCGGCGCGGACGTGGTCATCTACGGCTCGACGCTCGGCATCATCGGCCAGCCCGAGGAGGTCGAAGTCGTCCGTCGGGCCGTCGAGATGATTCTCGACGGCGCGCCCCACGGCGCGGTGTACTCCTTCCTCGAACGGAAGCACAACGACCTGACCCAGGGTTTCAACGTCCGGCAGAACAACTGAGACGCCACCGCCGACGAGTCCACCGCCGACACGGCACTCGCCCGCATCGTCTTTTCACCGCACTCGCTTCGAGACTGACGAGACCGCCCACCGAGAACCACACATAAACCCGCGTAATCGTCCGCCGTCCCCGAGTCTCGACCACCCCACCGTGTTGCGTTTTGGCATACCAATAAACGAAGCTTTTTTATAGAATCACAAACAATCAGGCGATGACTATGAGCCAGCGAATGCAGCAGGGTCAGCCCATGATCATTCTGGGCGAGGACTCGCAGCGCACATCCGGTCAGGATGCGCAGTCGATGAACATCACGGCCGGGAAGGCCGTCGCAGAGGCCGTACGCACGACGCTCGGCCCCAAAGGGATGGACAAGATGCTCGTCGACTCCGGCGGGCAGGTCGTCGTCACGAACGACGGCGTCACCATCCTCAAGGAGATGGACATCGACCACCCCGCGGCCAACATGATCGTCGAAGTCTCCGAGACCCAGGAGGACGAGGTCGGAGACGGCACGACGACGGCCGTCATCATCGCCGGTGAACTCCTCGACCAGGCCGAGGAGCTCCTCGAATCGGACGTCCACGCGACGACCATCGCGCAGGGCTACCGCCAGGCCGCCGAGAAGGCCAAGGAAGTCCTCGAGGACAACGCCATCGAGGTCACGGAGGACGACCGCGAGACCCTCACGAAGATCGCCGCAACGGCGATGACCGGTAAGGGCGCGGAGTCCGCGAAGGACCTGCTCTCCGAACTCGTCGTCGACGCCGTGCTGGCCGTCAAGGACGACGACGGCATCGACACGAACAACGTCTCCATCGAGAAGGTCGTCGGCGGCACCATCGACAACTCCGAACTCGTCGAGGGCGTCATCGTCGACAAGGAACGCGTCGACGAGAACATGCCCTACGCCGTCGAGGACGCGAACATCGCCATCCTCGACGACGCGCTGGAAGTCCGCGAGACCGAAATCGACGCAGAAGTCAACGTCACGGACCCCGACCAGCTTCAGCAGTTCCTCGACCAGGAAGAAAAGCAGCTGAAAGAGATGGTCGACCAACTCGTCGAGGTCGGCGCTGACGCCGTCTTCGTCGGTGACGGCATCGACGACATGGCGCAGCACTACCTCGCGAAGGAGGGCATCCTCGCGGTCCGCCGTACGAAGTCCTCCGACCTCAAGCGTCTCGCCCGCGCGACGGGCGGCCGCGTCGTCAGCAGTCTCGACGACATCGAGGCCGACGACCTCGGCTTCGCCGGCTCCGTCGGTCAGAAGGACGTCGGCGGCGACGAGCGCATCTTCGTCGAGGACGTCGAGGACGCGAAATCCGTCACGCTCATCCTCCGCGGCGGCACGGAACACGTCGTCGACGAGCTCGAGCGCGCCATCGAGGACTCTCTCGGCGTCGTCCGCACGACGCTCGAAGACGGCAAGGTTCTCCCCGGCGGCGGCGCTCCCGAGACGGAGCTCTCCCTGCAGCTCCGCGAGTTCGCCGACTCCGTCGGCGGCCGCGAGCAGCTCGCCGTCGAGGCGTTCGCCGAGGCGCTGGACATCATCCCGCGCACCCTCGCCGAGAATGCCGGTCTCGACCCCATCGACTCCCTCGTCGACCTGCGCTCGCGCCACGACGGCGGCGAGTTCGCAGCCGGCCTCGACGCCTACACGGGCGAGGTCATCGACATGGAAGAAGAGGGCGTCGTGGAGCCCCTCCGCGTCAAGACCCAGGCTATCGAGTCCGCGACCGAAGCCGCCGTCATGATTCTCCGCATCGACGACGTCATCGCCGCTGGCGACCTCTCCGGTGGCCAGACCGGCGGCGACGACGACGAAGGCGGCGCGCCCGGCGGCATGGGCGGCGGCATGGGTGGCATGGGCGGTATGGGCGGCATGGGCGGCGCAATGTGAGCGCCCCAGTAGGCCACTACACACCCACACCCTGACCTTCGCATCGACTCGAATCGTCGGCCGAATTCACGCTGTTTTTTGCGGATTCACGTCCGTTAGCATCTGCTTTGTCCGCTCGCGCGGCGATTGGGACGCCGTTAATCGAGCGCCCGCATCGCATCGTCACCAGACACCGCGAAACGGTCGGTGTATCGGCAACCGATTCGTTGCTGAAGTTGACAAATATCTATAAAACGTCCGGAATAGTTCGTGAACCGCCGGTGTTCGTCTCTATACTTATCTCCCGCGACGGCATCTGTCAGGGTGTATGTCCCCTCCCGAGTCCTCGGCGGACGCCGCCGCCTCGGACGCGACCACACCCACGAATCGGCCGCCGTTTCTCGCCGTCGTCGCGCCTCGGCTCTCCGAGGCGGCGGCGCTCGCGACGACGCTCCTCCCCGGTGTCGGCTTAGTAGTCCGCGCGCCCCGTAGTGCCTCCCCGTCGAACCTCCGCGCTACCCTCGCCGCGATGCGGCGGGCCGACGCCCCGCTCGTCGTAGCGACCGATAGCGCGGCCGCCGTCCGCGACGCCGACCGGGTCCACGTCGCCGACGGCGGCGTCGTCGTGGAGTCGGGCGCGCCGAGCGATCTCCTCGCGGTCCCCGGCGTCTACGCCCGGCGCTACGGTACCGAACTCGGCGCGAACTTCGCCGGCCCGGGAAAAGACGTCGACGACGAGTGACGGGCCGGCCGACGCTCGGTCCTCCGGTTCGCCCCAACGTTCACCACCGCTCCCGTGGTAGCGGTACGTATGGGAGACAGGGCGTGTTACCGCGAGTTCTGTCCGGACTGCGACGTGCCGGTGACTATCGTCGACGACGAGTGTCCCGAGTGCGGCCGGGAACTGTCGCTCGTCTGAGAGACGGCGACGGCGTCACTCGGACACTCGCGTGTCGATGTGGTGGACCGCGTGCGGAGAGAGATACCGGCCGCCCGGCACCTCGACCCAGCCGTTGACGAGCACGCGGACCGGTCCCTCGTGCAGCACGGACTCCATCTCGGCGTTGCCGTAGACGACCGCGCTGTCTATCGTCTGTTCGAACCGACCTCCGAACGGGGAGTCGGACGCGAAAACCATACAAGAGACAACTCGCCGTCACGTAATGAGAATAACGGCGAATCGCGGCGTTCACGACGACTCGGAAGCGTCTGCACCCGCACGACGAGCGAGGAAATCGACTAGCGCCGAGACCACGAGCAGAGCCGCGACGAGGTGGAGGCCGCGGGAGACGTCCAGTCCGAGCGACGCCGCGATGCCGAATCTGTCGATGACGTAGAGCGTCGCGGCGACGAGTCCCAGACTACCGAACAGGGGTCTCGCGAATCGGCCGTCGAGGCTCGTCGCGAAATTGTAGGCGGCGACGCCGAAGACGACCGCCGCGGCGACGATGCCGAGAACGTCCATGGGAAGTGTATCGTACCTCCCGACCAAGAAGATGTTGTCTTTCTAACTCGACTGGCCAACGACTACCCGGGAGCAGGCTCCGATAGTCGCCGAGAACAGAGACAGTTTAGGGCTGGAGAAGGCGAGACCGCCGACGCTGTCGCTCGGCGGACAGTCACAGCAAAAGAGCGCGACGACCAACCAAAAGAGCGCGACGGGATTNGTTTAGGGCTGGAGAAGGCGAGACCGCCGACGCTGTCGCTCGGCGGACAGTCACAGCAAAAGAGCGCGACGACCAACCAAAAGAGCGCGACGGGATTGAGCAAACGCGAAGCGTTTGCGATGTCCGTCGCGCGAGCGAGGAGCCGAAGGCGACGAGCGAGCGCGACGGGATTCGAACCCGCGACCATCGGATTAGAAGTCCGACGCTCTGTCCGACTGAGCTACGCGCCCTCGATGCCCACAAACCGGCCCTGCAAGAAAAACGAATCNGAGCGCGACGGGATTCGAACCCGCGACCATCGGATTAGAAGTCCGACGCTCTGTCCGACTGAGCTACGCGCCCTCGATGCCCACAAACCGGCCCTGCAAGAAAAACGAATCGGGTTCTACCCGTCCCGACCTACCCGTCGAACCGGTACAGCGACGTGACCGCCGGGAGCCGGTTGAGCATCCAGATGCCGACCGGGAGGCCGATGATGGTGAGCGTGAACAGCACCGCCACGTTCGCCCAGACCCAACTCAGCCACCAGCCGACGAAGACGAAGTAGACGGCTCGAACGACGACCGACCGCTGGCCGCGGCCCGAGTCGGGGTCGAGTCGGGTTTTCGGCTCTTTCAACGAGAGCACCGTCGGAACGAGGTTGATGAGCGCGACGCCGAGCGGGATACCGATAACGGTCGCGTTCAGGAACCACGCGACGTTGACGACGGCCGGCGTCGCCCACCAGCCGACGAAGACGAACCAGATGGCGCGGACGACGAACGAGCGCTGAGACATACGCGTAGTACGCGGGCCGAGGCGAAAAGCGACGGGGTGCCGGGGTGCGCCGAGTCGGCGACGAGAGAGCGGCGAAACCCGCCACCCGAAGCGACGTGAAGGGAGGCTTTAACAGCGCCAACGCGGTAACACCGGCTATGAGAGTCATCGGGACGGTCGGCCTGCCGGGAAGCGGCAAGGGCGAACTCGCCGAGGTGGCCCGCGAAGCGGGCGTGCCCGTGGTGACGATGGGCGACGTCATCCGCGAGGAGTGTCGCCGCCGCGGGCTCGACCCCGCGACGGACCACGGGAAGATAGCGACCGCGCTCCGCGAGGAAGACGGCGACGACGCCATCGCCGCGCGGTCCCTGCCGATGGTCGAAGAGCACCTCGAATCGAACGACGCGGTGCTCGTCGACGGGCTTCGATCGGGCGTCGAACTCGACCGCTTCCGCGAGGCGTTCGGCGACGACTTCGTCCTCGTGAGCGTCGAAGCGCCGTTCGAGACGCGCGCCGCGCGCCTGCTCGACCGCGACCGCGACGACAGCGACACCGACGTGGAGGCGCTGAAAAAGCGCGAGCGCCGCGAACTCGACTTCGGCATGGGCGACGCGATGGACCGCGCCGACGTGGTCATCCAGAACACCGGCACGCTGGCGGAATACCGCGAGACCATCACGAAACTGTTCGAAGAGGGGCCCGAGGCGGTCGCGGAGGCCGACGCGTGAGCATGATTTACAGCGTCGACGTCCGCATCGAGGTGCCCGTCCGCGACACCGAGGTCACCGACCGTGTCGGCGACGCCGTCGAGAACATCTTCCCCGGCGTCGAACTCGAACACGAACCCGGAACGCTCGTCGGAGAGACCCACGAACTGGAGCGGTTCTCCGAGCGCCTCCACGAGCAGGCCATCCTCGACACCGCCCGCCGCGAGTTCGCGAAGCGCCGCGACGACGACGGCTTTTCGTTCGCGCTGAAAAAGCAGGCCGCGTTCAAGGGCGTCGTCAACTTCTCCGTCGGCAACCCCGACGAACTCGGCGACATCGAGGTCCACGTGACCGTCCGCGACCCCTCGGTCGACGAGGTCATCGACTACATCGCGCCGCCGACCGAAGACGGGCGACCGGTCGACCCGAACGACCGCTGAATCGCAGACAACGTCTTCTCGGCCGCTCAGGCGACCAGCAGCGCCACCGCGACGGCGATGAAGACGATTTTTAGCCCCGTGTTGACGGCGATAACCTTCGACCCGAACTCGGGGCCCCAGATGCCGTACTGGAAGGGAATCGACCGCTTGAACGTCGAGACGGCGAAGGAGATGATGCCGCCGATGAGCATCGTCGCCACGGCCTGCTTCGGCGTGAACGTCTCGCCGATGGCCGGCGCGATGGTCGCCGCGCCCGTCGTCGTGTCGAACGCGAAGGCGACGACGACGGGAACCGCCGCGCCCGGCAGGCCGACGAGGTTCGTCAGCGGGCTGGCGAGCGCCGCGAACGATTCGAGGTCGGTCGTCCGCAGGAGGAGCGTGACGGCCACGTAGACGACGGCGAGTCGCGGGACGATGCGCCGCAGTTTCGTCCACGTGCTCCGCGCGGCGTCTTCGAGCATCTCTCGGAGGGAGTCGTCGGTGTCGTCCGCGTCGGCTGAATCGGTCGTCTCGCCGTCCGAAGTGGCCGCCGCGTCGACCACGCCGCCCGAGCCGTCGGTCTCGGCGACGGCGACCGGGGTCGTATTGCGGTCAGAAAGGAGCACTGCGCCGGCGACGACGCCGGTCGCGGTGATGGCGAGCGCGATGGCCGCCCGCGCGCCGACGTACATGAAGCCGACCTCGCGGCCGAGGATGGGGATGAGCACCGGCCAGTAGAACGTGAAGATGTGCTGGACGAACCCGAAGAACGTGTTGATGGTGACGGCGACGAGGGTCGCCCGGTCGTCGAGGACGCCCGACTCGCGGAACTCCGCGAGCATGCCGTAGCCCGCCGTCGTCGAGGCGGCGGTGGTGACGATGGCCGTCCCGACCTCGTCCGGGAGGTTCGCGGGACTCGTCAGATACCGGGAGAGCCCGGCGATGCGCTCGACGAGGCCGAAGGCGACGACGAGGTTCGCGGCGAAGACGCCCACGGCGATGTAGGCGGCGATGCGCGCGACTCTTGGGAGCACCTCGAACAGCACCGGGAGGACGGCCGACGACTGCACGAGCGAGGGTCGGTTCCGAGCGAACTAATCGGCGTCGGTCGGCGGGAGGCGGTTCGAGCATCGGGGTCAGACGAGCACCTGCGCCACTCCGAACAGGACGAGGACGCCCAGCACGTCGCAGACGTTGGTGACGACGGGGATGACCACGTCGTCGGGGTCGAGGCCGAACCGGTAGGCGACGTAGGTCGCCGAAAACGTCACCAGAACCGCGAGGACCGCGAGCGAAATTCCGCTCGACAGGGCGACGATGACGACCGTCCGCAGGGCCAGCGACGTGTCGCCGGAGACGAGGAACGTGGCGGCCCACGCGCCCGCGCCGATGACGGGGAAGACCGTCACCGCGAGGGCGAGCGTGGCGACGGCGTTGCCCGCGAGTTCGTCGTCGCGGGGCGAAAACGAGAGCGTCCCGAGGTGGAACGACGTGGACAGCCGCGCCGCGAGGACGCTCCCGAGGTTCCCCGCGGTCCCGATGGTGACGGGGACGAGCACGAGAAGCGACGGGTAGCGGAGTAGCTGTGCCTCGAAGCTCCCGAGGACGAGGCCGCTGCCGAGTTCGACGAGCGTGAGCACGAGGAGCACCGGGAGCATCGCCCGCGTGATGGCGCGGACGGTCCACTCCGTCGGCACTCAGAACACCCCCGCGACGGCGAGGACGGTTCTGACGGCGATGAGCAAAAAGAGGATGCCGAACACGTCGCCGGTGGTCGTCACGACCGGACCGACGATGGTGTCGGGGTTGCGCCCGCGGCGATAACCCGCGAAGACGACGCTGACGACGACGACGGTCAGGACGATGCCGGAGAGCAACCCGGCGACGATGGCGACGCCGACGAGAATCGGGAGCGGCGCGACCCGACTGCCGAGAAACGTGAGGAGGAAGTACGCCACGACGGCGGCGAACGTGCTCGTGAGCACGCCGTTGGCGAGCGCGGCCGTCGCGGCCGCCCGGAGGCGCTCGTCGCCGCCGGTGACGCGGGGTTCGATGAGCCCCTGGTGGAGTGCGGTGGCGATGCGAGCGCCGAGCGAGCCGTAGACGTTCCCGCGGGTCGCCAAGAGCGCGGGGACGAGCACGAGAAGCCCCGGCACGGCCCGGAGTTCGGCCCGCATCCCGCCGAGGACGACACCGGCGATGAGGCCGCCGACGAGGCTGGCCGTGAGCGCGGGCAAGGCTTCCTTGTAGGCCTCAACCGCCACGTCTCGCACGGTCATTGTGGGGTGTGACGGCCCCGAGCGTTAAAAGTCGGCGGTATCACGGCGAGCCGCGAGAACCGCGCGGTCGCGGCGTCGTAGAATTAGAATCGCAGAAAACGGGGAATAGAACGGGAACTGCGAAGTTAGAACGGACCCATGCCGCCGAGACCGCCCATGCCGCCGCCGCCGTCCTGATTCTGGAGCTTCTTCATCATGCGCTGCATGTCGCCGTCGCCCATGTTCTGGAACTGCTTGATGGTCTGTTCCATCATGCGGTGCTGTTCGAGGAGTTCCTGAATCGTCTCCTCGTCCTGTCCCGACCCCTGCGCGATGCGCTTGACGCGGGAGGCACCGACCTTACGCGGGTTCTCCAGTTCCTCTTCGGTCATCGAGTCCATGACGACCTCGAACGCGCGCATCCGGTCTTTCGTCACGTCCATCGCGTCGTCCGGAAGCTGGTCTTTGATGCCGCCACCGAAGCCCGGAATCATGTCGAGCACCTGGTCGAGCGGTCCCATCTTGTTCATCGCCTCCATCTGCTTTTGCATGTCCTTGAGGGTGAAGTTCCCCTTCATCATCTCCTCGGGGTCCCAGTCCTCGTCTTCGGCCTGGGTCTCGGACATGGCGCGTTCGACGCGCTCGGAGAGCTGTTTCAGGTCGCCCATGCCGAGCAGGCGGGAGATGAAGCCGTTCGGCTCGAAGCGCTCGATGTCCTGAACGGTCTCGCCCATGCCGAGGAAGGCGATAGACGAATCGGTCTCGTTGACGGCGGTCAGCGCGCCGCCACCCTTCGCCGTCCCGTCGAGCTTGGTGATGACGACGCCGCCGATACCGATGGACTCGTCGAACTGCTGGGCCTGTTCTTTCGCGCCCTGGCCGATTGCCGCGTCGAGGACGAGCAGGTTCAGGTCGGGCTGGACGACGCCCTCTATCTCCTCGATTTCGGCGATGAGGTCGTCTTCGAGCGCGTGGCGACCGGCCGTGTCGACGATGTGCACGTCGGCGTCCTCGGTCGCTTCGAGGCCGTCGCGGGCGATTTGGACCGGGTCGTCGCAGTCGGGGTCGCCGTAGAAGTCGACCTCGGCGCGTTCGCACATCTGCTTGGCCTGGTCGTACGCGCCGGGTCGGAAGGTGTCGGTCTGGATGACCGCGGGGCGAAGTCCCTTCTTCGAGAACCACCACGCCATCTTGGCGGAGGTGGTCGTCTTCCCCGACCCCTGGAGGCCGGCGAGCATAATCGTCTGCGATTCGAGCGGAATCTCCGTCGACTCGCCGATGAGGCCGACGAGTTCCTCGTAGACGATTTTCAGGACGTGGTCGCGCGCGCTCGTGCCGCCCGGCGGCTCTTCTTCCAGCGCGCGGGTCTTGATAGAGTCCGAGAGGTCCATGACGAGGCTGACGTCGACGTCGGCGGAGAGCAAGGAGCGCTGTATCTCCTTGACGATCTCCTGAACGTCGTCCTCGTCGAGGCGGGACTTCCCTCGCAGTTTATCGAGACTGCCGCGGAGGGAACTCCCGAGATTGTCGAGTACCATTGTCCCTTCCTACGCCGTCGCGTCGGTAAAGGCTTTATCCGTCGCGTTGAGCGCGAGCGGGCCGAAGACCTTTCGCGCGAGGCACCGACAACGCACTCGATGACCACGATTCTCGTCCTCGACCGCCCCACGCACGGAATCCCGGCGTCGGAGTACGCCGCGGCCCTCCGCGAGCGCCTGCCCGACGCGACCGTCCGCCACCCGAAGACGACAGCCGAGACGCTCGACGCCGCGCGCGACGCGACCGTCATCACCAGCACGTCGCTCCCCGACGACGTGCTCGCCGCCGCCGACGAACTCCGACTGTTCGCCGGCGCGGCCGCCGGCTACGACCACCTCCCGCTGGGGACACTCCGCGAGCGCGGCGTCCTCGTCACCAACGCCTCCGGCGTCCACGGCCCCAACATCGCCGAACACGTCCTCGGCTCCCTGCTCATGATTACCCGCCGACTCGACGAGGGCCTCCGTCGCCAGCGACGCCGCGAGTGGCGACACTTCCAGTCGCACGGCGAGTTGCGCGGCTCGACGGCCACCGTGGTCGGCCTCGGTGCCATCGGCCAAGCGGTCGTCGAGCGACTCGACGCGTTCGGCGTCGAGACCATCGGCGTCCGCTACACGCCGGAGAAGGGCGGCCCGGCCGACGAGGTACTCGGGTTCGACGACCTCGAGTCGGCGCTCGTCCGCACCGACTTCCTCGTGGTCGCGTGCCCGCTGACCGACGAGACGCGCGATCTCATCGACCGGCGGGCGCTGAGCGCGCTCCCCGAACACGCCATCCTCGTCAACGTCGCCCGCGGCGGTATCGTCGACACCGACGCCCTCGTCTCGCACCTCCGAAGCAACCGACTCCGCGCCGCCGCGCTCGACGTGACCGACCCGGAGCCGTTGCCCGAAGACCACCCGCTTTGGGGCTTCGAGAACGTCTACATCACCCCGCACGTCTCCGGCCACACGCCGCACTACTGGACGCGGGTCGCCGACATCCTCGCCGAGAACGTCGGGCGACTGGCGTCGGCGTCGGAAGGCAAAACACCAACGCTCCGCAATCAGGTGGTCCCGACACCGGAATCGAACGCAGACGCGGACGCGGACTCGGATTCGGACTCGACGTCGAACCCCGACGCGAACCCCTGAGCTACTTCCCGCGACGAATCGTAGGCCCGGGCGATGACGACGCTCGCGTTCGGCCTCGACGCCGCGACCTATCTCGCCTTCTGCGGCGCGGCGGTCGCGCTCATCCTCGCGCCCGGCCCCGACACGATGTACGTCCTCGCCCGCGGCCTCGACGGTCGCGGGCCGGGCGTCCGGTCGGCGCTCGGCATCGCCACGGGCGTCCTCTTTCACACGCTCCTCGCGACGGTCGGCGCGGCGGCGCTCTTTCGAACCGTCCCCGAGGCCGCCGCGGCGCTCAAGTACGTCGGCGCGGCGTATCTGGGCTACCTCGGCGTCACCGCCCTCCGGAACGACGAGTTCGACCCCTCGGTCGAGACCGACGCCGGGGCGAGTTTTCGGCGCGGCGTCCTCGTCAACGCGCTCAACCCGAAAGTCGCGCTGTTCTTCCTCGCGTTCCTCCCCGGCTTCGCCGGACAGGGCGCGGGAACCGGGATACGGATGGCGAGTCTCGGCGCGACCTACGCCGTCCTCACGGCCCTGTACCTCTCGGTCGTCGCGCTCGGCGCGAACCGACTCGGGTCGAGACTCGCGGAGACGCGGGTCGCGAGCGCGCTGAACTACGTCGGCGCGGGGACGATGCTGCTGCTCGGGGTCGTGCTCGTACTGGAGTGAGGCGTCCGCGAGAAAAGAACGACGGACCGATTACTCGTCTTCGCCGAGCAGGCGTTCGACCATCTGTTCGGGGTCGAACTTCTCGATGTGGTCGTAGCCCTGTCCCACGCCGAGGAACAGGATGGGCTTGCCCGTCACGTACGCGATGGAGATGGCCGCGCCGCCGTTGGAGTCGGCGTCGGCCTTCGTCAGAATCGCGCCGTCGATGGCGGCCGCGTCGTTGAACTGCCGGGCGCGTTCGACCGCGTCCTGCCCGGCGACCGCCTCGTCCACGAAGAGGGTGAGGTCGGGGCCGACGACGCGGTCTATCTTCTCCAACTGCGCCATCAGGTCGTTCGAGGTGTGGAGCCGACCCGCCGTGTCGCCGAGGACGATGTCGATGTCGTGGGCCTCGGCGTACTCGACGCCGTCGTAGATGACCGCCGCCGGGTCGCCGCCCTGCTCGTGGGCGATGAGCTTCTTGTCGAGCGCCTCCGCGTGCTCGCGAATCTGCTCGTTCGCGCCGGCGCGGTAGGTGTCGCCGTTGGCGAGCACCGTCGAGTAGCCCTGCTTTTCGAAGTAGCGGGCGAGTTTGGCGATGGTCGTCGTCTTGCCGACGCCGTTGATGCCGGTGAAGATGAGCGTGACCGGCTTGTCCGCCTCGGCGATGCGCTGGTCGAAGTCGAACTGCCCGACGCTGATGACCTCGTAGAGCGCGTCGTGAAGCGCCTCGGAGACGAGTTGCCCGGTGCTCTGGACCTGCTTTCGCGTCTCGCCGATGAGCTTCTCGCGGATGGTCTCGAGAATCTCCTCTGCGACCTGCATCTCGACGTCGCTCTGGAGGAGCGCCATCTCGAGTTCCCAGAGGGGGTCTTCGAGGTCTTCCTCCTCGATGACGACCTTCCCCGTGGCGAACGCGGCGGCGCGGCGGAGCCGACCCGGACCGGACGAATCGTCGTCCTCCTCGGTCAGCGCCGCCTTCGCGGCGTCGGAAGCGAGCGACTCGCGCTGCTCGGCCTCGTCAGGCGCCGGTTCGTCCGCGTCTGCCGCCGGTTCGTCGGCCATCTGCTGGTCGGCCGTCGCCGTCGCCGGTTCGGCGTCGGCGTCTCCCTCCGCGGTCGCCGCGGCCTGTTCGGGCGCGGAGTCCGCGTCGGTCGCCGGTTCGGCGTCCGCGGAGGCGTCCTCGACCGCGTCGGCTTCGGAATCGGCGTCCGCGTCGCCGACGGAGTCGGTGTCAGCGGGTTCGGACGCCTCGGGTTCGACCGCCGCGTCTGCTGGTGCTGATTCCGCTTCCGCGTCGGCCTCGGTCTCGGCCTCGTCGGCCGCCGCTTCGGCCTTCTCTTCGGCGGTCTCTTCAACGTCGTTACGGAAGCGGTTGAGTTTCTTCTTCAGTCCGTCGAACATCTGAATAGTAGGAGGTGGGGGTTACCTTACTCGTCGTCGCCGTCGCCGCCCTCGCCCTGCATCTGCTGCATCTGCTGCATCTGCTGTTGCTGCATCTGCTGTTGGGCCTGCATCGCCTGCTCTTCGATCTCGTCGCTCTCCTCTTCGAGCTCCTCGATCTGGCCGCGGATGCTCGCGATTTCCTCGTCGAGCGCGTCCTGCTTGCGTCGCAGGGTCTCGATGGCCGTACCCTGTTCCTGTTCGGCGGCGTAGCTCGCGCCGAGGGAGACGACGATTTCGTCGATGTCCTGGACTTCGGCGCGGAGATACGCGTCGCCGCCGAGGGGGACCTGTACCGTCGAGCCCGTCTCGAGCGTCTCGATGGCCTCGACGGCCTCGTCGATCTCGTCCTTCTCGTCGTTCAGGTCCGAAACCTCGCCTTCGAGGGATTCGATTTCCTCGTCGAGGGCCTGCAGTTCCTGGGAGAGCTGCTGAAGTTGCTGCTGACCGCCACCCATCATGCTGCGGACACCTCGTTGAGTTCGACCTTCGTACGCTTGATTCCGTGCTCGCTCCCGATGAGCGAAAAGGCGCGTTCCTGTGCGACGTTCTCGTTCGGTGCTTCCACAGTCTTCGTGAACTCGTGGACGACGCCACGGCTCGTGAAGCTGCCCGCGATAATGAACTGGCTCATGCACGTCGGTCGGGTGGCGAGCGGGAAAGGTCTTCCTACTCGGAGCGAAACTGAAGCGAGAAACGGGGGGACGCGAGGCCCTCAGTCGATGTAGTCGAGGGCGTCTTCGATGCGACCCAGTTCGGGGCCGGTCGTGTCCTCGCCGACGATGTAGCCCTCGTCGTTGGCGACGAGGCCGGAGCCGACGAGCGGACCGCCGTAGTTGATGGTGCCGATGTCGGCGCGAACGTCGAGGAGCGCTTCGAGCGCTTCGAGTTCGGGTTCGCGCGACTTCGGGTGGCAGAGGACGCCGCGGTTGTTGGCGACGGCCGCCATCCCGACGGTTCGAACGTCGGCGAGGTCGCCGCGTTCGACGGGGACCTCGAGGGCCTCCTCGACGGCCGAGACGGCCTCGTCGGAGAGTTCCGCGTGGACGTACGCGCCGTAGTCGTTCGCGAGAACGACGTTGCCGGCGGCGTTGATGCGACCGGGAAGCTCGTAGACCGGGAGGTCCACGGCGTCGGTGAGGGCCTCCTTCTCGCGGGACGTCGCGCGGCTCGACACGAGAAGTCCGTTCTCGTTACCCGTCGCTAACGCACCGACCGTTCCCGACCCGCCAACGGTCGTCTTGACCAGCGGCACGTCGAGTTCTTCGGCCATCTGCTCGGCGAGCGAGTCGTCGGCGTCCGGGCGGACCAACAGCGCGTCGTCGGTCGCGCGAGCGAAGACGCCGATGTAGGACGAACCGGCGAAGGAGGCGCGAAGCACCGTTTACTCGGCCGGTTCCGCTTCGACGACCGACTCGCCGTCCTCGTCGAAACGCGCGGCGCGGACGCGGAACTTGCTCGGCGGGCTCTGCCGACCGTGCGCCCAGATGTCCTCGTTGATCTGCGTGTCGAGACGCACGTTCTCGGCGTCGACCTTGAAGTGCTTCGCGAGGTGCTCGCGGATGAGCGTCATCGAGCGGCCCGCGCGTTCGTGTGCCGGAACCGCCTGCACGTCTCGGAGCGGGACGGTGACGACGCGCTCCTCGAAGTCGTTTGCGCTCATTGCTTACTCGTCCGTGTTGCTTCGCCGCCAGTTGCGACGCTTGGGGTTTCGCGTGACTTCCATGTCCGTCTTGAGCATGACCCACGCGGGGACACGACTGTTCTGGCGCTCGAGCTTCGCCAGACGCTTCTTCTTAGACTTCGACTTCTTACCCATAGTGGGCTGTACTTTCCATCCTCCGCATAAAATCTTGTTCCTTCGCGTTTCAGACGTGTGAGGGGCGTCCGCACGCCCGAATCGGCGAGAACCCGGTGTTCTCCCGGGCCGGCGGCACGGCTGCGGGGCGGCCGAACCGACTCATTCAGTACCGTCGGCGCGAAAGCCGACGCGAATGAGTCGGGCCAGAACCGCCGTCGCCTTCCTCGCGCTCTCCGCCGTCTGGGGGAGCGCCTTCCTCGCCACCGACATCGCCCTCCGGACCGTCCCGCCGGCGTTTCTCGGCGCGGTCCGCTTCGACGTGGCTGCGCTCCTGTTGTTCGCCGTCGCCGTCGCCCGCGGTGACCGGGTCCGCCCCGCCGCACGCGACGAGTGGCGACCGATTCTCGCCGGCGGGGTGTTCAGCATCGGGGCCCACCACGCGCTCCTGTTCTCTGGACAGGTGTACGTCCCCGGGTCCGTGGCCTCGGTCCTTCTCGGCATCATCCCGCTCGCGACGCCGACGCTCACCCGCCTGACGGCCACCCGCGAGCGGGTGTCTGCGCATCAGATTGTCGGGCTCGTCCTCGGCTTTCTGGGGCTCGTCGTCATCGCCAACCCGGACCCGGAGAACCTGCTGTCGTCGAATCTCGTCGGCGCGGCGCTCGTGTTCGGGTCGGCCATCGCCTTCGCCCTCGGCGCGGTACTGACCCACGACAGCGAGACGAAGATGTCGCTGCTCTCCGTGCAGGCGTGGATGATGCTCGTCGGCGCGGTCACGCTCCACGTCACGAGTGCCGCCCTCCCGTGGGAGTCCGCCGCCGACGCGGCGTGGACCCAGACGACGCTCGTCGCCACGGGTTACCTCGCCGTCGTCGCCGGCGCGGGCGGCTTCCTGCTCTACTTCTGGCTCCTCGACCGGGTCGGCCCAATCGAGGTGAGCCTCCTCGAATACGTCATCCCGCTTTTCGCCGCCCTCGCCGACTGGACCGTCCTCGGGCGCGTGCCGACGCGCGCCACCGTCGCCGGCTTCGCGCTCATCTTCGCCGGCTTCCTCCTGTTCAAACGCGAGGTAATTCGGGGCGAACTGCGGCGTATCGTGGACCGCCGTCGCGGGCGGCGGTCGACCGACGACTGACGCGCCTCACAGCGAGAACCGCGTCACCGTCTCGTACTCGGGACCGTCGGGACCGAGTTCGCTCTTCTTCAGTCGCACCTCGCGCACCCGAAACGTTCCGACCGTCGGCGACTCGTCCTCGACGACGCGCCGGACGAGGCCCTTCCCGCGGGCGTCGTCCATGCGGGCGAGCGTGACGTGCGGCGTGAAGTCGTGTTCTTCGGGGTCGAAACCGATTGCCGTCGTCTCGCGCTCGATAGCCTCGTGTAGTCGCGTCAGCTCGGCTGCGCCGTCGTCGACGCCGGCCCAGACGACTCGAATGTAGTCCAGCGAGGGAAAGACGCCGAGTCCGCCGACCGAGGCGTCGAAGGGGTCGACCCCGGCGGCGTCGACAGCCGATTCGACCGCGTCTTCCACCTCGCCGACGCGGTCCGACGACAGCTCTCCGAGGAATTTCAGTGTGACGTGCGCCCCCGCGGGGTCGGTGAATCGAAGCCCGTCCGCGTCCGAAAGCCGGTCTTGCACCGCGGCGACGCCCGCCGCGAGCGAGTCCGGAAGGTCGACGGCGAGAAAGCAACGCATGGCAGATGTTTGACCCGAATCGGACGTTAACGTTCCGCCGGGTCGCGGTCGGCGTCGCCCGCGCGGTCGTCCCCCTCGGGCGTCCACGTCCGGGCGATGCTGAACGCCTCGCCGTCGACGAACGTCACCTCGTACACGTCGGGCATCGTCAGGCCCGGCCAGAACTCGCGGCCGTAGCGCGGGTCGTAGGCGTTGAACACGAGCGCCATGAGCGTCCCGTGGGTGCCGACGACGACGTGGCGGTCGGGGTAGGCCTCGACGAGTCGGTCCACGGCGGCGACGCCCCGCGCCTGCGCCTCGGCGTGGGACTCGCCGCCGGGGTGCGACGCGTTCGGGTTCGCCCAGAGGTGTTCGACCGCCTGCTCGAAGTCGTCGACGTGCGACCCCGCGAGTTCGCGCTCTCTGAGGTCTTCGTCGACGATGAGCGGGGCGTCCGCCGCGTCGGCGACGCCCTCGACCGTGGCGCGGGCGCGCTCGTACGGGCTGGTCGCGACCACGTCCGCGAGGTCGGCGAGGCGGGCCGTAACGCGGGCGGCGTCGCGGCGGCCGCGACGCGAGAGGCCGCGGGTGCGCTCGGCGTCGGGGACGTACGGTGCGTGGGCGTGCCGGACGAACGACACGACCGTCGTCGGGGGCGCGGGCATTCGGAGACGCTCGCCCGCGGGAGGCTAAAAAGCGGTCGGTGTCGTCCCGCTGACGTAGCGTTTAACCGCCGTGACGCCCAAGCGCGGCTATATGACCGACGACGGCAAGCGACCCCACCGCTTCTCGGAAGGGCAGGGGTTCGACGAGGACTACTCCGATTTCTCGCTCGACCCGCCCGAACTCTCGGTGGACCCGACGAAGGTCGACCCGGTCGACTCGCGCGTCCTGACCGACATCCTCGACCAGCGGAACATCGACCCCGAGAACGTCGACATCGAGAAACTGCTCGACGTGGCGCTCTCGTACATGCAGATAAACCGCTTCGAGGAGGCCACGGGGGCGTTCGAACGCGTCGCTCGGTACGCCGGCGACGACGACAACATCGCCCAGGAGGCGTGGGTCAACAAGGGCGCGGCGCACGGCCAACTCGAAGAGTGGGACGAGGCCATCGGCTCCTACCGAGAGGCGCTCAAACTCGACGACGACAGCGAGCACGCCGCGACGGCCCACACCAACCTCGCGTACGCGCTCTGGGAGGCCGGCCAGACGGCCGACGCGCTCGACCACGCGGAGCGCGCCGTCGAACTCGACCCGCGCTTCCCGCAGGCGTGGTACAACCGCGGCTTCTTCCTCCACGAGCGCGGCCTCAACGAGGACGCCGTCAACGCCTTCGACAACGCCATCCGCCTCGGGATGCGCACTCCGGGCGTCCACGAGGAGAAGGCGCGCGCGCTCGAAGAGCTCGGCCGCGACGAGGAAGCAGAACAGGCCCAGCAGCAGGCCGACGACCTCCGCGAGCAGGCAGAAGCGGAGCTCGTCGAGGAGTACTAGGATGCTCCTCCGCGAGCGGGAGACCCCCGAGGGGCTCCTCGTCTCGGTCTGCGACCCCGACTGCATCGGCGAGACCTACACCGACGACGGCGTCTCGCTGGACGTGACGGAAGACTTCTACGGCGGCGACGAGGCCGAGACCGCCGACGAAGACGCCGTCGTGGACAGCCTCACCCGCGCGACCGTCGCCAACATCGTTGGCGAGGAGTCCGTCTCGGTCGCCATCGACGCCGGCCTCGTGGACGAGGAGGCCGTCCTCGAAGTCGGCGGCACGCTCCACGCGCAACTGCTCTGGCTCCGCTGAGCCGCCGTCGAAACCCAGTTTCTTCGGGGTTCCGGCCTGTTACGCCGGCCGCTCGACACCCGTAATCTCGAAGCGAGCGCCACCGCCCTCGGCCTCGGTGACGGCGACGTCCCAGTCGTGAGTGCGGACCGCCTGCGCGACGATTGACAGGCCGAGACCCGTCCCCTCCTCACCCGTGGAGTAACCGGCTTCGAACACCTCGTCGCGCGTCTCCGTGGGGATGCCGACGCCGTCGTCCTCGACGTAGAAGCCCGCTTCGGCCGCGTCGCCATCGAGGACGCCGACCGTCACGGTCAGGTCGTCGTCGCTCGCGCCGTGCTCGACCGAGTTCCGAAACAGGTTCTCGAACACGTGTCCCAGCAGGTTCGAGTCCGCCCGGAACTCGACGGAGTCGGCGACGACGAGCGTGGCCGTGCCGGTTTCGACGTGTTCCCACGCGGCCGCCGCGCGGGTTTCGAGGTCGACAGTCGACAGCCCTTCGACCGTGTCGTGGCGGGCCAACACCAGCGCGTCGGTGATGATGTCGTCCATCCGGTCGAGCGCGCCCGCGACGCGTTCGAGTCGGTCGGAGGCGGCCGTCTCGTCGAGGAGCGATTCGACGTACCCAGCCGCGACCGAAAGCGGGTTTCTGAGGTCGTGCGAGAGCATCCGGGCGAGGTTCTGGAGGCGTTCGGCCTTCTCTTCGGCC
Organism: Haloferax prahovense DSM 18310; assembly: GCF_000336815.1. GTDB lineage: Archaea > Halobacteriota > Halobacteria > Halobacteriales > Haloferacaceae > Haloferax > Haloferax prahovense. The sequence goes on along the minus strand of NZ_AOLG01000008.1, from coordinate 191,358 downwards.
TCCAGTTCCGCGCGCTTTCGGTCGGTGATGTCGAGGTGCACAATCTGGACGTAGGTGTCGCCGTCGTCGACGAAGCGGGTCGCTCGCATCGTGAACCAGAGGCGCTCGTCGGGCGTTTCGCAGGGGTACTCGAAGGAGAACTCGTCTCTCTCGCCGTCGATGACGGCGCGGATACCCTGGCTGGCCGTCGTCGCGTCGTCGGTGGTGCTGAGGTCGCAGACCCCGAGGTAGTTCGTGCCGACCGAACTGCTGTCGCCCTGATAGTCGTGTTCGGTTCCGAACTCCCGCCACGCGCGGTTGGTGTAGAGGATGACGCCGTCCTCGTCCAGAATCGCGAGCTGCGTCGGAAGCGCGTCGAGGCTCGAAAACGCGAGCGAGGACGAGGTGGCGTTCGACATTGGTGGATGAACGGGCGTGAGCTACTTGATTCGTTTGGGCGAGTGAGCGACACGTCGCCACCGCATCGCGATTGCGTCACCGCCACCGGCCACAGTTGCCGGCTGACGAAACCGAAATCGGTTGCAGAGCCGCGTGCGGACCGAAGACGTGTTGTGCCTACGGGGGTAACTCACACCCAATGAGAGTGCAGGAGTCGTACCCCGTCGACGTCGACGCTATCCGCGCGGATTTCCCCATCCTCGAGCGGAAGGTCGGCGGCGACATCTCGACGCCGGGTGAACACGACGACGACGACACGCCGCTCGTCTATCTCGACAACGCCGCGACGAGCCACACGCCGGAGCAGGTCGTCGACGCCATCGTCGACTACTACCACGGCTACAACTCGAACGTCCACCGCGGCATCCACCACCTGAGTCAGGAGGCCTCCGTCGCCTACGAGAACGCCCACGACCGCGTCGCGGAGTTCATCGGCGCGTCCGGCGGCCGCGAGGAGGTCGTCTTCACGAAGAACACCACCGAGTCGATGAACCTCGTCGCCTACGCGTGGGGCCTCGACGAACTCGGGCCGGGCGACTCGGTCGTCATGACCGAGATGGAACACCACGCCTCGCTGGTCACGTGGCAGCAGATAGCCAAGAAGACCGGTGCCGAGGTGCGCTACATCCGCGTCGACGACGACGGCCGCCTCGACATGGAGCACGCGAAGGAACTCATCGACGACTCCACGAAGATGGTCTCGGTCGTCCACGTCTCGAACACCCTCGGAACCGTCAACCCGGTTTCCGAACTCGCGGACATGGCTCACGAGGTCGGTTCGTACATCTTCGTCGACGGTGCGCAGTCGGTCCCGACCCGCCCGGTCGACGTGGAGGACATCGACGCCGACTTCTTCGCCTTCTCGGGTCACAAGATGTGCGGCCCGACGGGCATCGGCGCGCTCTACGGCAAGCGCGACATCCTCGAGGAGATGCAGCCGTATCTCTACGGCGGCGAGATGATTCGGAGCGTCACCTACGAGGACTCCACGTGGGAGGACCTCCCGTGGAAGTTCGAGGCGGGCACGCCGCCCATCGCGCAGGGCGTCGGCTTCGCCGCGGCCGTGGACTACCTCGACGACATCGGCATGGAGAACGTCCAGGCCCACGAGGAACTGCTCGCGGAGTACGCCTACGACCAACTCAGCGAGTTCGACGATATCGAGATTTACGGCCCGCCGGGCGACGACCGCGGCGGCCTCGTCGCGTTCAACCTCGACAGCGTCCACGCCCACGACCTCTCGAGCATCCTCAACGAGCAGGGCGTCGCCATCCGCGCCGGAGACCACTGTACGCAGCCGCTCCACGACAAACTCGGGGTGGCGGCCTCGACGCGAGCGTCCTTCTACATCTATAACACGAGAGAGGAAGTCGACAAACTGGTCGACGCTATCGACGCCGCTCGCGAACTGTTCGCCTGAGTACCCGGTTTTTCGCGGTGTCGGAGCGCGACCGTCCCAATACATTTGTCCCGCTGACACGTCGTCGGAGCGTATGCTCCAGTCGCTGACCGGCTTCCTCGTCGAGACGCTCCGCGAAACCGTCGCGGAGTTCGGGACCGCGGTGCAGGACGCCGCGCCGAAGGTGCTCACCGCGGTCGTCTTCCTCGCGCTCGCCTACGTCGGCATCAAGGCGATACTGTTCGTCGTCCGCGGCGTGCTCGACGGGCTGTACCCCGAAGAGCAGGACCTCGTGGTCGAACTCGGGGTCGCCGTCGCGGGCGTGTTCCTCTGGTTCGGCGCGACGCTCGCGCTGTTGAACATCGTCGGGATGACGGAAATCGCGGCGAGCCTCGGTACCGCGACCGGCTTCATCGCGCTGGGCGTCTCCTACGCGCTGTCGAACATGATAGCCGACACGGTGGCGGGCGTCTACCTGCTTCGAGACCCCGATTTCAACCCCGGCGACCGCGTGAAATCGGACCCGGTGACGGGGACGGTCAGCTCCATCGAACTCCGCAAGACGCGCTTCGAGAACGACGAGGGCGACACCGTCGTCGTGGCGAATCGCGACGTCGAAAAGAAGTGGACGAAGTACGACGCGGAGGCGGCCGCGGACGCGTCGGCGGCGGGTCCGACGTAAGCGACGAATTCGGCCGATTCGCCGGCCCCGGAATCCTTTTACGGCGCTCGGGCGTAGCCCCGACGAACACCAATGGGCATTGGCTCAGACATGTATCGTCAGCAGATAATGGACCACTACAAGAACCCCCGGAACCACGGTCGGCTGGAGTCGCCGACGTTCACCCACACCGGGGAGAACCCCTCCTGCGGCGATACGATTACGATGGACGTGCAGCTCGCCGACGACGGCGAGACCATAGAGCGCGTCGCGTTCTCCGGCGATGGCTGCGCCATCAGTCAGGCGTCCGCGAGTATGCTCACCCAGCGACTGCCGGGCACGACGCTCTCGGAGCTGGAAGCGATGGACACCGACGACATCACCGAGATGCTCGGCGTCGACATCTCGCCGATGCGCATCAAGTGCGCCGTCCTCGCGCGACAGGTCGCACAGGACGGCGCGAAGATTCACGACGGCGAAATAGAAATCGAGCAGACGAAGACCGAAGGCGACGACGACTGAGCCGCCTCCCGCCAGCGGTGAATCGGCGACCCGCCGAACCGAGCGCGAGTCGAGCTATTCTTCGTCCGTCCCCGCGCCGAGCGCCGCCGCCAGCGCGACGAGGTAGCCGAGCCCCGCTTTGACCTCGGGGTCGCGGGTGGCCCGCAGAAGGCCGACCGCGCCCACGGGCGTCGCCTCCGCGTCCTCCGCGTCGCCGACGGCGCGAAGCAGGCGCTTCATTCCGGCGACGGTGTCGGGGTCGGAGGCGTCGTCGGCGACCTCGGCGAGGGAGGTCCCGGTCCGCGCGAGCGACCGCACCATCTCGTCGTCGAGCGCGCCGACGCCGAGTTCGAGCACGTCGATGAGGTCGTTGACGAGGCCGAGTCGCTCGACGAGGAGTGCGACCTCCTCCGGGTTGTTCTCGATGGCCCGCACGAGTTCGTCGGGCACCGTCTGTTCGGTCGCTGTGGTTGATTCGTGGTCCTGCATTGGTCTCACCTCAGAGCATCCCCCTGGCGGTCAGCCAGTACGATTCGTTGTACGCGTGTTTCGCCCAGTGGATGGGCTTCGACGGCTGGCGCATCGTCGCGGGCGTCTCGTAGTCGAACGAGACGAACGACGCCTCGTCGAGGCCGGTCTCGACGAAGCAGACGGTCTTGCCGTCGTACCGCTTCGTCGGCGTGCGACCCCGGACTTCCGCGGCGATTCGCTCCGCGACCGTGAACGCCTGGAAGTGCGCCGCACTCCCGGCTTTCGGGATGGGGAGCGCCGCCGTGTCGCCGATGGCGTACACGTCCTCGGTCGCGGTCGCGCGGAGGGTCCGCTGGTCGACGTCGACCCAGCCAGCGTCGCCGAGGCCGGAATCGATGATTAGCTCATCACCGCGGTGTGGCGGGATGCCGACGAGCAGGTCGTAGCCCACTTCCGCGCCGTTCTTCGCCGAGACGACCCGTTCGTCCGGGTCGACGGCGTCGACGACGAAGTCGGTCTCGACGCGGACGCCCCGCTCGGCCAGAATGGGGTCGGCCCACTCGGCGACCTCGGGCTTCCCGTGGCTCCGCGCCATCGGGTACGTGTAGACGAGGTCGGTGTCCTCGCGCAGTCCCCGGCTCCGGAGCCAGTCGTCCACGATGAACGTGAATTCGAGCGGCGCGGCCGGACACATGTGGGGCGTCCCGACGACGCTCAAGACGAGGCGGCCGCCGTCGAACTCGGCGAGGGCGTCGCGGAGCCGTTCGGCCCCCTCGGCGCTGTAGAAGTGGTGTGCGCCCTCCCGAAAGCCGGGGACTGCGTCCGGGTCGAGCTTCGCGCCGGTCGCGAGGACGAGCGTGTCGTAGTCGAGCACCTCGTCGCCGTCCTGACAGTAGAGGCGCTTTTCGTCGGTGTCGACCCGGCGAACGCGGTTGGTGACGATGTTCACCCGCTCGTCGACGAGGTCCCGCAGGTCGCGAACGCCGTCCTCCGGTTCCGCGGCTCCGAACGGGACGTACAAGAACACCGGCTTGTAGACGTGTTTCGTGTCGTCGGAGACGAGCGATACCTCCACGTCGCCGTCGTCTATCTCCGACGCGAGTTCCTCGGCGAGACGGTTCGAAACCACCGTCCCACCCGTGCCACCGCCAACGACTACGATTCGGTTCGTCATGGAGTTCACCTACCTAAACGGTGGGGCGCCGACGGGATAGTATTGCGAGCTGTTTCCAACATTGTGGGAACCGAGGGACGGCGCGGCCGCTCGGGGCGGTGAGGAGGCAGGGAGAGTGTGGTGAAAACGGAGAGCGTGTGGGGAACGGGGTTCGTGGAGTCGTGTAACGTCGCCCGGCTAACTTCGCGGGCTAACGTCGGCTTACTCGGGCTTGAGACCGGCGTCCTGCACGCGCATGATGGCCTCGCCGTCGGCGAGGTTCGGCGCGTCCACGAGGCGGACGATACGCTTGTCGCCCTTGGACTTGCGGAGGTAGATACGGAACGTCGAGGTGTGACCGAGGATGTTGCCACCGATGGGCTGAGTCGGGTCGCCGAAGTAGGAGTCGGGGTTCGACGCGACCTGGTTGGTGACGAGAATGCCCGTGTTGAACAGGTCGCCGATGCGCATCAGGTCGTGGAGGTGCTTGTTGAGCTTCTGCTGGCGCTCCGCGAGTTCGCCGCGGCCGACGTACTCGGCGCGGAAGTGAGCGGTGAGCGAGTCGACACAGAGGAGGCGCACCGGCCACTCGGTGTCCTCGTGCTCGCCGGCGAGCTCCTTGGCCTTCTCGGCGAGGAGAATCTGGTGGTTGGAGTTGAACGCCTTCGCGACGTGAATCTTGTCGAGGAAGTCGTCGACGAGCGCCTTCATGGTCTCCTCGTCGTCGATGGAGCCCTCCATCTCGCGGTCCTCGAGCGTCGCTTCGAGCGCCTCGTCTTCGAGGCCGCGGACCATGTCGTCGATACGTTCGGGGCGGAACGTGTCCTCGGAGTCGATGAAGATACAGCCGCCGCCGAGGCCGCCGAGTTCCGGCGGGAGCTGGACGTTGACCGCGAGCTGGTGGGTGATCTGGGACTTCCCGGCACCGAACTCGCCGTACACCTCGGTGATGGACTGCGTTTCGAGGCCGCCGCCGAGGAGTTCGTCCACCTCGTCGATCTGCCAGCTCAGCTTGCCGATCTGCTGGCGTCGTTCGAGGACCATGGAACCGGTCTCGAAGCCGCCCACGTCGGCCGCGTCGCGGGCCGCGTTGATGATGTCGGAGGCCGTGCTGGAGCCGATATCGGCCTTGTTCGACAGTTCGCCGGGGCTGGCGACCGCGATGGACTGGTAGGTGTCGTAGCCGGTATCTGTGAGTTTGTCGGCCGTCGCGGGGCCGACGCCGGGGAGACTTTCGAGGTCGTCTTCTGCCATACCCAGTCGTTCCGCCTATACCCTCATAAACCCTCGTTAACAGCAGGGTGAAAGTGAAATTGAGGGGCGTGGTGGGGTCGGTAGTCGGGCGGTTGCGGAGGTTCAAGGGCGATGTCGCGGAGGCGGAGACGAACGGACGAGAGACTGGAAGGGTTCCGAAGTCGACTGAGAGTACGGGCTCGTACGGAGGTAGAACCAGAACCGAATCGAAAGAGTGGGTCGGGAGTGTGTCGGGAGCGAGTCAGGAGCGCGAGTTCGTGGTCACTCCCATGGGTGGCCGTTCCGCGTCGACGGCCACAGCGGGTACCAGTAGCTCTCGTCGTCCTCTATCGTCAGTTCGCCGTCGAGGACCGATTCGAGCTTGAACTCCAGACTCTGGTTCCGCGTCGAGGTGCCCTGCGGGGCGAAGGGGTAGTACGCCCCGCGGCGGAACGAGTAAATCCAGTAGGCCCGGTCGCCGTCGCGCTCGAAGCCGAACAGGGCGGCGAGCAGGCGCGACCCGTAGCCGCGCTCGATGAACTCGTCGGCGGCGAAGTGGACGCTCGTCACGAGGTCCTCGGGGTCGTCGTCGGCGAGGACGACCCAGTTGTAGCCGTGGCCGTCGGTGTGGCGGCGGAACTCGGTGCCGGTCTCTTCGCCCCCGGCGGTGAGGATGTCCTCCACGGCGTCGACGGTGTCGGCGAAGTCGGTGCTATCGACGGAAGAGAAACACAGCGCCGCCTCGTCGGCCGAGTCGAACCGGAGGTCCGCCTCCATCGTCAGGTAGGCGGTGCTCATCCCGAAGAGGTCCTCGGGGTCCGCTTTGGTGGTCGCATCGGACTCGGCGCTGATGCCGAGCATGGCGCGGAATGAATCGAACAGTCCCATCGGCGCTTAGACGGTCTCCATCTCGCGCTCCATGTCGCGGAGGCGCTCGACGCGGTTCTCGGTGGAGGGATGCGTGCTGAACAGGCGACCGATGAAGTCCGACTTGATGGGGATGATGAAGAACGCGTTCATCTCCGAGGTGTCGCGCATGTCGCGCTTCGGGACGCTGTCCATCCGGCCCGAAATCTTGAGCAGCGCGGACGCCAGCGCCGAGGGGCGGCCGGTGATGACGGCGGCCCCGCGGTCGGCGGCGTACTCGCGGTACCGCGAGAGCGCCCGAATCAGGAGGTACGAGATTATCCAGACGGCGAGCGACGCGAGGATGGCGACGATGACCGGGGCGTTCTGTCGGTTGTCGTCGCCGCCGAAGAACCAGCCCCAGCGGACGATGAGGAAGGCGATGCTGGAGAGGAACGACGCGATGGTCATGACCATCACGTCGCGGTTCTTCACGTGCGCGAGTTCGTGGGCGATGACGCCCTCTAACTCGTCGTCGTCGAGGGTGTCCATCAGGCCGGTCGTCACGCAGACGGCCGAGCTCTTCTGGGAGCGCCCCGTCGCGAAGGCGTTCGGGACGCGCGTGTCTGCGATGGCGACCTTCGGCTTCGGGAGGTCCGCCTGCTGAGAGAGGCGACCGACCATCGCGTGGAGCTTCCGCGCCTGCGGGCCGTCGTCCTCGTCGACGACGCTCGCGCCCATGCTGTACAGCGCGATTTTGTCGCTGAAGAAGAACTGCGCGAAGAGGAAGACGCCCATGAACCCGGCCATGACGGCGAGCTTCTGGAAGTAGGCGAACAACACCCCCGCGAAGACGATGTAGAGGGCGAACAGGAGGAACATCGTGAGCGCCATCCGCCCGCGAAGTCCCCAGTCCGGTTTCCAGTTCATACCACGTGATTAGTAATCCGGCTAATAAACGCTGTTGGAGTGCGAAGGTGTCGCACGCGAGCGCCCGGGTCGTGAAGAATCGGGACATATCGTTTTGCCGCGGGAGCGCGTAGTTCCGGGTGACATGTTCGCCGATAGGGAAGACGCGGGCCGCCGACTGGCGGACCTGCTCGACGAGCGAGAAGAGGCGGCCGACCTCGTGTTGGCCATCCCGCGGGGCGGGCTCCCGGTCGGCAGGGAGGTCGCAGACCGCCTCAGAGTGCCGCTCGACGTGGTGGTCGCGTCCAAGGTCGGCGCGCCCGACAACCCCGAACTCGCCGTGGGGGCGGTCGCGGGCGACGGGAGCGCGTGGTGGAACGACGACCTGCTCTCGTACCTCGACGTGGGCGACGACTACCTCGACCGCGAGCGCGAGCGCGAGGCCGGAGCGGCCAGAGAGAAGGTGTCGCTGTACCGCGGCGGCGACCCGCTTCCCGACGTGGCCAGAAAGCGCGTCGTCGTCGTCGACGACGGCGTCGCCACGGGCGCGACCGCCCGAGCGTGCCTGCGGCAGGTCGTCGCCGGCGGCGCGGAGCGCGTCGTCCTCGCGGTTCCGGTCGGGCCCCCGCACACCCTCTCGGACCTCGAAGCCGAGTGCGACGCGGTCGTCGCAGTCGAGTCGCCGGAGGCGTTCGGGGCCGTCGGCGCGTTCTACCGTGACTTCGCGCAGGTCTCCGACGAGGAGGCCGCGTCGTACCTCCGCGACGGGGCGGACGGGGACTGAGACGGCTCACGGCTGCCGAGGCACATATCGACGACAGCCGGGAGTCACCGGCGCGGCCGTGACGCCGAACTTAAGCGGTCGAACGGACTAGAGCCGTCAATGAGCGAATCCCGCGACTTCTGCCCTCGGTGCGGTGACCCGGTTCCGGAGCGACCGGAACCGCTCCCCGGGATGCCGCGCGAGCGCGACGACGTGCTCTGCGACTCGTGTTACTTCGAGGACTTCGACCTCGTGGACGCACCCGACGAGGTGCAGGTCCGCGTCTGCGCGCAGTGCGGCGCGATTCACCGGGGCAACCGGTGGGTCGACGTCGGCGCGCGCGACTACACCGACATCGCCATCGAGGAGGTGTCGAACTCGCTCGGCGTCCACCTCAACGCCGAGGAGGTCCGCTGGGGCGTCGAACCCGAGCAGATCGACGAGAACAACATCCGGATGCACTGCCACTTCTCGGGCGTCGTCCGCGGCACGCCGCTGGAGGAGTCCGTCGTCGTCCCGGTGAGCATCGCTCGCGAGACGTGCCAGCGCTGTGGCCGCATCGCCGGCGGCTACTTCGCCAGCCTCGTGCAGGTCCGCGCCGACGACCGCACGCCGACGACGGACGAGGCCGAGACGGCCATCGAAATCGCCGAGTCCTACATCGCGGAGCGCGAGGAGAAAGGCGACCGAGACGCGTTCATCTCGAGTATCAAACGGACGCCCAACGGCCCGAACATCAAGATTTCGACCAACAAGATGGGAAGCGGTGTCGCCAAGCAGATTCGCGAGCGCTTCGGCGGCACCATCGAGGAGCACCCGACGCTCGTCACGGAGGACGGCGACGGCAACGAGGTCTACCGCGTCACGTTCGTCGCCCGCCTGCCGCGGTTCACCGCCGGCGACGTCATCGACCCCGAAGACGGCGACGGGCCGGTCCTCGTGCGGAGCAACCGCGGTCGGCTCAAGGGGACGCGTCTCACCTCGGGCGACCCCTACGAGTCGGAGTTCGAGGAGGGCGAGCGGCCCGAAGCCGAGGACCTCGGCTCCGTCGAGGATGCGGCGGAGACCACCGTCGTCACCGTCGAGGACGAACACGCCGTGCAGGTGCTCGACCCCGAGACGTACGAGGCGAAGACTATCCCTCGGCCGGACTACTTCGACGCCGACGCCGCGATGGTGCCGGTCCTCAAGAGCCAGTCGGGACTGCACATCCTCCCGGACGAGGCCGTCGACGACGAGGACGAGGAGTAAGCAGACCGCAGCGAAGAGAGACGGAACGCGGTGGCGACGGCGTTTGCGTTTTTACGAATCGTCGGCGACCGGCAATTGAACACGAAAAGCGGTCGCTCAGGAACGGGAGATAATCGAACGACGGAGCAGAATCAGTCGGCGCTGGCCGGCCGGTCCGTCGAGAGGGACGCGGCCGGAGCGTCGTCTTCGTGCACGGGCACACCGTGGCGCTGGAGAGCGAGGAGCAGGTCGTCCTCGGAGTAGCCGGAGCGGGCGGCCGCCTGCGAGAGTGTGAGCGTCCCACTACGATACAGTGTCATCGCCGTGGCGAGTGCGTTGGTGTGCATGGCCGATACTCCATCATTCAATGGCATTGGTGTTAACTATTTCGTGAGAAAGCGTGTCAAAGACAAAGTTAGGAGAACTATAGCTTTACAAACTTCACTCTATTTCCGCATCTCGTTCGCCAAACGGCCAAACACATTAACAATCATTGAGGAAATGTGTCGGAGGCGGCGACTCTCTTGGACACTATGGCGATTTTTGCCGTTCGAACGGGACGAGATGACATGACACCGCCGAGATGGCGCAGTCTCGGGAGACGATGTTATCACTCGTGCGAACCGGTGCAGAAGCGTTAATTATCGGCCACCCAACCCACAGCCATGGACCGACAGCAGGTTATCGCGCTGACGCTCGTCGCGCTCATGATTGGGTCGGCGCTGCTCTCTGGGGCTAGCCTCTTCCTGTAATCACTCGCCCCACACGTCGGAAAGCGGGTGGTTGCTCCGGCCGCCGTCGTCCGAACCGCCGGACGAGCCACCGCTCTTGCGACCGCCGGAACCGCCGGACGACGTGTCGCCGGAACCACCCGCTTGACTCCCCGAAGAACCCGACCCGCGAGTCGAACCGCCCCGCGAGCCAGCGCTACCACCTGACGCTCCGGACGACCGACTCGTCGAGCCGCCGAGATTCGCGGTCCCACCGAGCGCGTTGCCCGCGTTGCCCCCGCGGCCGCCCGCCGCGACGGGGTCGAACTCCGGGAGGTCGGGTTTCGTCATCCGGTCGACCTGCGCCGCGAACCAGTCGGGCATGTCGGTCCGCGTCTTGTCGAACAGTTGGAGCAGGCTGCTGTCGGCGACGTAGGTGTCGCCGTAGTCGTCGGGCGCGCGCACGACCCGGCCGCACGCCTGAATCACAGTCCGGAGGGCGGCGCGGCGGTACCACGCCCACTGGCCGTCTTCGAGACGGCGGGCGACCCTGGAGTCGTTCGTGTTGAGATAGGGCGCTTTGCAGAGCACCTGCCAGCGACAGAGGTCGCCTTTCAGGTCCAGCGCCTCCTCCATCTTCACGGAGAGGAACACCTCCGGTCGGTCGGTCGCCTTCCACGTCTCCAGTTCCACGTTTCGGTCGTCGCGGTCGTGGCCGCGGACGCGGTTGCCGAGGCCCATCTCGGCGAGGCGGCGGCGAAGCTCCGCCTGAATCGCGTAGGAGTGACAGTGAATCAGGCCCTTCTCGTCGGGGTGTTTCGCCATCAGGCGGACGGCGAGGCGAGCGATTTTCGGCAGCGTCTCGTCGCGGTGCTCGTAGGTCATCTTCCCCTGCGTCACGTCGTACAGCGGTCGGTTCTCGACGGGGAAGGTGTGTTCGACGTCCACGAGCGCGACCTTCGAGGGGTCGAGGCCGACAGAGCGGCAGAACGCCGCCTTGTTCAGGATGGTCGCCGACAGGAGCGCGAACTTATTCCCGCGGTCCCAGACGGTGTGCTGGAGGTACTTCGCGGGGTCGAGCGGCTTGATGGCGATGGGCGACCCCTCGCCGTCGTGCTGGTCGACGACCCACGTCGTCGGGCTCTGGGGGTCGCGGTAGTCCTCGACGAACCACTTCAGTTCGCCGATGAGTTCCTGTAGGCGGTCGCGGCGGGCGGCCTCCTCGGGCGTCAGTTCGGACTGCGTGAGCAGTTCGTCTTTCTCGCGCTTGCAGACGCCGACGAGCGTCTCCGCGAAGCGCGAGGCGCGCTCGACGGGGTCGCCCGCGGCCGCGACGTCCGGCACGCCGATGTCGTCCCACACCGGGACGGTCCGGGGTTTCAGGTCGATGGTCGCGTACATCTCGGCCCATTCGGCCAGCCCGTGGGCCTCGTCGACGACGACCACGTCGCGCTTTCTGAATACGTCGGAGCCGGCGGTCTGCATGAAGTACGCGAGCGTCATCGCCGCGATTTGGCGGTTCGAGGCGATGGCGCGGTCGGAGAAGTACGGACAGCGGTGCCGGACCGAGCAGTCGAAGCCGCGCTTGCGGGCGCAGGGAGCGCGGTCGACCGGGGTGTCTTCCTCGCCGCGGATGATGCAGTTGTAGTTGGACTTGCCGCGGATTATCTTGAGGTCCGAAAGCAGGTCGTCCTCGGCCACGTCGTCGAGTTGCGACACCTGCGGGGTCGTGTAGTAGGCGTCAGTCGCCTGCGCGGGCGAGGTCTCGTCCACGGTCGCCGCCGAGCCCGCGATGGCGCGGGCGAGCAGCGACTTGCCGCTCCCGGTCGGCGCGCGGACCAAGACCACGTCGTTGCCGTCGGCGAAGGCGTCCCGGATGTCGCGCAGGGCCTGCTCCTGCGCGCCGCGGAAACTGGGGGCCGGAAACGAGTCGATGATGCGCGACGGATCCACGGTTGGTGGAGTCTTCGGACGGGCCTAAATCCACCGCTCCGGGGTGCGGTCGTGGCGTCGATAAACCGGTAGAATTCGGGTCTAAAGCGCCGCGACGTCCTCAGCGGTCGGTTCGCGGTCGCCCGGCAGTCGCTCCATGCAGTCGAAACAGAGGAAGTGCTCGGAGCCGTCGACGAGTTCCAGCGTCATTCCCCCGGACGAGGAGGTGGGGAAGTTCCAGAGGTCGCCGATGCCGCCGGCGATGCGGACGCCCTTCCCGCAGGCGTCGCACGGTTCGGAGGTCATGGAAGAACCGAGGGCCCGAGGCGGCAAAAGCGCCCCGCCGCGACGCCGGGCGCGTAATCGGCCGACACGACCGACCCGCCGGGAGCTTCTTGTCGGCTGGCGTATAACTTTCGGGGCATGCGCGTCGACTGCGAAGGCTGTGCGGGCTGCTGTATCGACTGGCGACCGGTCGCGCCGGTCCCGCTCGACCACGAGCGCCGCGGGCCGCGCGCGCCGCTCGACGACACCTACAACCTCGTTCCGCTGACCCGCGACGAGATTCGGGACTTCGTCGAGGCCGGACTGGGCGACGTCCTCACCCCGCGGCTGTGGGAAGCGTCGCCGGGCGAGGGCGTCGAAATCGACGGCGTCGAAGTCGCCGCAATCGCCGGGAAGCCGGCGTTCTTCGTCGGCATGCGCAAGCCGCCGAAGCCCGTCGCGCCGTTCGGTCTGGAGCGGACGTGGCTCCGCGCCTGCGCGTTTCTCGACCCCGAGACCCTCCAGTGCCGCATCCACGACACCGAGCTCTATCCGGACGAGTGCGCCGAGTATCCGGGGCACAACCTCGTCCTCGGACAGGAGACCGAGTGCGAGCGCGTCGAGCGACACCACGGGGGCGAGCGTCTGCTCGACGACGCACCCCCGGACGACCTTCACGGCCTGCTCCTCGGCCCACACGCCCTCGGCGCGAAGGTGTTCGTCCACCCGGAGCCCGAGCGGTTGGCGGGAACCATCGAGCACCTCGAGACTCGCGACCTGACCCCGGAGGACCGCGCGGAGTTCGTCGGCGTCGCGGTCGGGTCGCACCCCGGGTCGACGGAGGTCGACGACGACCGCGCCTCGCGAGCGCGTGCGAAGACGCTCGAAAGCGAGTCGTGGGCGAACGAAGCCGTCGCGGCGTGGGATGCGGTCGCCGGTCGTCTCGGGAGCGCGGCCGACGAGGCACCCGACCCCGACGAGGTCGAAGTCGCTCGCGGCGCGCCGGAAACCCCCGGCTGGGACGCGGTTCGCCGCGACGACTGAACCGCGGGTGGCGAGCGACGGGGGCGGACGGACCGCGGTCGGGTCAACGAGCGATACGTTAACATCGTGAGCGGCGCTACCGTATATCATGAAAGTGCTCGTGACCGGTGCGACCGGGTTCGTCGGTCGGCACCTCGTTCCCCTCCTCCTCGACGCCGGCCACGACGTGGTCGTCTTCGTCCGTGACGCGGCGCGCTACGACGGTCCGCCGGGCGTGGACGTGGTCGAAGGCGACATCTTCGAACCGGCGACGGTCGCCCCCGCGATGGCTGGCGTCGACGCGGCGTACTACCTCATCCACTCGATGCACTCCGGCGGCGACTTCGAGGCGCGCGACCGGCTCGCCGCCCGCAACTTCGTCGACGCCGCCGAGTCCGCCGGAGTCGGACGAATCGTCTACCTCGGCGGTCTCGGCGAGGACCGCGACCAGCTCTCGCCGCACCTTCGGTCGCGCCGCGAGGTCGAACACATCCTCGCGTCGGGGTCGCCCGAACTGACGACCCTCCGGGCGGCCATCATCGTCGGCGCGGGGAGCGCGAGCTTCGAGATGGTGCGCCAACTCGCCAAGCGCCTCCCGGTCATGGTGACGCCGCAGTGGGTCGAAACGCGGTGTCAACCCATCGCCATCACCGACGTTGTCGCCTACCTCGCGGGCGTCCTCGACCATCCCGAGACGGCGGGCGAGACCTACGAAATCGGCGGCCCGGACGTGCTCACCTACCGGGAGATGCTCCAGCGCGTCGGCGCGCAGTTGGGCCACGCGCCCCGAATCGTCGCCGTGCCCGTGTTGACGCCGCGGCTCTCGTCGTACTGGATCGGCCTCGTGACCGACGTGGACACGGGGGTCGCCCGACCGCTCATCGAGGGGCTGAAAAATCCCGTCGTCGTCGGCGACGACCGCATCCGCGACATCGTCGAGGTGGACGAGACGACGTTCGACGCCGCGGTCGAGCGGGCGCTCCGTGAGGAGCGCGAGCTGCGGGAGCGAGCCGCCGAACCGGCGTCGACGACCCCGACGTGAACGGGACTCGAACCGCCCGCCTGCGCGCCCCGAGCGCGGCAGCGATTGATATACCGCGGGGCCGTAGGGGCGGGATATGAACGACGCCCCGGAGTACGGCGAGACGTGGGTGTACGAGAGCATCGTCGGCGCGCTCCCGGGCGTGAGAATCGGCGAAGCGGGCGCTATCGCCCTCCAAATCGCCGTCTTCGAGGTCGCCGTGCTCGTCTTCGCGTGGGTGTACGACCTGTGGGCCGCGGCGGTCGCGGGCACCGCGGCCATCGTCGTCGCGGCCGCGGGCAGCGTCGTGATGCTCCGCATGGGCGAGTGGACCCGCGCCGCGAGGGTGCCCGCGCCCTATCGACGCCTGCTTTTCGGGTCGAGCATCGAGGTCGTCCTCGGCGTGCTCGCGTTCGTCGCGCTCGTGACGCACCTGTTCGTCTTCGACCCGCAACAGCCGGGGACGGCGCTCATGACGACGCTGTTCGGCCCCGAACCGCCGGTCGTGGTCGTCTACCTGACGCTGCTCGTTCTCTGGGACCTCTGTTACCGAATCGGCACGTCGTGGTGGGCGGCCGTCGTCGGCCTCTGGGGGGCGGTCCGCTATCGGTTCGACGGTCCGACCGCCGGGACGGTCAGGCGGGTGAACCTCCTGAACGTCGGCTTCGCGGTCGCGCAGATGCTGTTGCTGCCGTTCGTCGCAGACCAGCCGGTGCTCCTGTTCGCGGTCGGCGGGCACGTCGTCGCCGTGACCGTCGTGTCGGTGACGGCCGCGGCGCTGACGAGGACGTGAGGGTACGCAGGAACAGAGAGGGTACGGGTCAGTCGTCGGACTTCATCCGCTTGAACTGTTTGAGCAGCGCATCGGTCGAGTCGCCGGAGTCGTACTCGACGCTCCCGCGGTAGGTCTTCCGGTCGTCGTCGGTCCCGGGTTCGACCTGGCTCGTCATCCGCTCGCGGCGTTCGTGTTCGGCTTCGTCGTATGCCCCCATTGACATGGTTCGACTTACCATGTGGGTGTGTGCCACATATAGCTATCGGAGAGATTCACAATCGTGATACTCGGGGATATCCGGAGGTAACCGAGGGCAGAAGGGGGAGGGAGTGGCCGAAAACAGGCCCCGCGGCAGGAAAGGGTAAAAACAATCGCCGAACTACACCGTGTGTGGCACGCCCGCTTCGCTTTCGTTACGCCCCCGGACGCTGGGACGACTCGCGCATCACCCGCGACATCTTCCAGCCGCTCGACGCCAACCTCGGCGCAGAGATGGGTGCACCGTGGTACGCACCGCCCGAGGGGTACGAGGCCCGTCGGTTCGACATGGACAACGGCGACACCGCGCTCTTCGCGTGGGCCGACGACCACGCCTACTGGATAGGCAACACCGAGACGCCGAGTTCGCTGTGGCGGACCGACAAGGAGGGCTTCGACGAAGCCCCCTTCGAGGTTTCTCGGTGGGCCCAGCGCGAACTCATCGCCGAGCTGTTCGACCAGTCGCCGTGGCTGAAGCCCTATCCGCACCTCTCGTGGTTCTTCCTCCCGGTGTTCCTCTCGAAGGACGGCCGCGAGACGACCCGCGAGTTCTTTTACGACCACGCGGCGGGCTTCCCGGACGCGACCCGTGAGGAGGCCCTGGAGTTCTACGAGTCGTTCTTCGCCACGGGCGTCCTCGACGAGTACCGCGAGGTCATGGCCGGAAAGCTCGGCACCTCGGAGTACTTCGACCCAATACGGATGGCCGCGGCGATGGGCGAGTTCGACGTGGCGTACCTCCTCGACGAGGCGGGGTACGACATCACGCCCGAAATCGCCGTGACGACCGGCCACTCCATCGACTTCCGCGCGGAGAACACCCCCGCGGGCGGCGCGCTCATCGAGGTGACGCGGCCGCTCCCGCCGAACCGACGCTCCGTGAGCAACCCAATCGCCGCGATTCGGGACACGGCACAGACCAAGACTAACGGCGAGGGCCAACTCGCCGAACACGGCGGCGGCGTGACCCTGTTCGTCGACTGCTCGTCGTTCCCCGACGACGACTGGTCCGCCATCATGGGCGAGAAGCCCGACGTGCGGCACCGACCCGCGGTGGTCTTCCGGCTCCGCCCGTCGGGACAGGTCGAAGGCTACTCGAAGGGGTCGGTCCCGGTGGACCTGCCGTGGCTCGCTGACTGACGTTCGTTCTGACCGGTTGTGGACCGAGCGCATCGCGGGCGCGCGGTCGAGTCGCCGAACCCGACCCCGAGCCGACGGCTCACGGGTCGCAGTCAGAAAGAAAAAATCGAGACGAGACGAGAGCCTGCCTCAGAACGAGACCATCTCGGGCCCGTTCTCACCGAGCGGGGACGGGTCGCGGTCGCTGTAGTATCGACGACCGATCGCCTCGTGACCGACGCCGGTGAAGAGGGCGTCCCGCACGTCCTGCGGGCACGTGTACGTCTCGTCGCCGAGACGGGCCAGGATCTGTGCGACAGTCTCCTGACCGTTCTGGAGCTCGATTACTTCGTCGCCGTGGCGTTGGGCGAAGTCGGTCGAGCTAATCGGGTATTCGTGGCGATCGATGGCGTCGCCGAGTCCGTTCAGGCGCATTACACCCACAGCTGTGTCGTCATCATTCTTAATGATTTTCCATGTATTTGATTAGTGCCCTTGCAGTCCTTAATCGTCCTTAATGATATACTGGGCGCAACGTTTGTCCCTCCCTCGCCCCGACCACGTGGCATGGACGACAGCCCGCCGGTCGCGGACCTCCATCTCCACACGACCGCCTCGGACGGCCGGCTCACTATCGACGCGCTCCCCGACGCGGCCCGCGCGGGCGGGGTCGAGGTGGTGGCCGTGACGGACCACGACCGCTACCACCCGGACCTCGACGCCCCGGTTATCGAACGCGACGGCGTGACTATCGTTCGGGGCATCGAACTGCGCGTCGACGCCGGCGACCGTCGGGTCGACCTCCTCGGCTACGGGCTCAGAGAGCGACCCGCCCTCGTCGAGACGGTCGAGCGCCTCCAGCGGAACCGCGTGGAGCGCGCCAGCGACATCGTCGCGGCGGTCGAAGCCGAGATCGGAGTCAGCCTCGACATCGACATCCACGACGGCGTCGGTCGGCCGCACGTCGCCCGCGCTATCGACGCCAGCGACGCTCCCTACGACTACCAAGGGGCGTTCGACGAGCTCATCGGCGCGGACGGCCCCTGTTACGTCCCGCGCGAACTCCCGACGTTCGACGATGGCGTGGCGGCCCTCCGGGACGCCTGCGACGTGGTCGGCCTCGCGCACCCGTTCCGCTACCGCGACCCGGCGGGCGCGCTCGACCTCTGTGCCGACCTCGACGCCGTGGAACGCTACTACCCATACGGCTTCGCAGTCGACCGCGACCTCGTTGACGAGGCCATCGAACGCTACGACCTGTTCGCCACGGGCGGGAGCGACGCCCACGACGAAACCCTCGGCCGCGCCGGACCGCCGGCGGCCGACTTCGCTCGGTTCGCCGCGGCGGTAGACGGTCTCTAACCGTGTTAGTCCGTGAATAACTCCGAATGTGCCGTGGGGCGTAGAGTTAAATCCTATCGGAACTGAAGGGGGGATATGCAGTGTCACTACTGCGACCGTGAGGCCGCATACGCCGCGGAGAAGGACCACATTAAGGTCGGTCTCTGCGAGCGACACTTCCGCAAGCGGGTCGAGGAACTCGCCGAATCCGAGGAACTCGCCGCCCTGAAGGAAAAACTCGACATTAATCGAACAAAGTAGCGGCCGGTCAGCAGGTGTCCCTCCACTAACGCCTTCCTACCCCGCGACGCCGAGCGTTGCCCGCGACGGAGAACCCGTCTACGCGAGGACCTGTCCGCCGAACACGTACAGCGCCGCGAGCGCGCTCTCGAACACGACGGTTCCGGCCGCCGAGAGGGCGACGAACCGCTTCGTCGACATATCCGAGAGACCGGCCGGAACGGTGAGCATCCCGCGCGTGAACAGCATCGCGTTGCTCAGCGGGACGACGACCGGCCCCCAGCGGTCGAACCAGCCGTCGAACCGGTCGAGCGAGTCCTCGCCGACGCGGAACCACGACCGCGAGAGGAGGTACTCGCGGCCGCCCCGTTTGGCGACCGAGAACAGCGCGACCTGACCGAGCGTCGCGCCCAGAACGGCGACGGCGAGAATCGGAATCAACAGTCGTTCGCCGACCAGCACCAGCGCCCCGGGCACGAGGAGTTCGCTCGGCGCGACGTAGAGGAGCATCGCACCCTCCAGCACGAACACGAAAAAGAGGGCGACGAGAGCGAGGTCGGAAGCGAGGAGCTCCCGAAGGACGTCGGGGAGTTGGGCGGTGAAGGCGCTCATGTCGTGTGCGCGGTTCGAACGGTACTGTGTTCATTATGGGGTGGATAATGCGGCGCGAAGCGACGGGAGCGACGGCATTTTGCCGCCGCCAGCCGAACCCGGTGTATGGAGTTCACCGACCGTCCCCGCAGGCTTCGAACCGACGGGATTCGCCCGCTCGTCTCGGAGACGACCCTCGACGCGACGGACCTCGTCGCGCCAGTCTTCGTGGACGCGACGACTGACGAGCGCGTCCCCATCGAGTCCATGCCGGGTCACGAGCGCGTGCCGGTCGACGAGGCCGCCGACCGCGTCGCCGAGGTCCGCGAGGCGGGCGTCGAGGCCGTCATCGTCTTCGGCATCCCCGAGTCGAAAGACGCAGAGGGTTCGCGCGCGTACGCGCGAGACGGAGTCGTACAGGAGGCAGTTCGAGCCATCACCGCCGAGACCGACGCCTACGTCATCACCGACGTGTGTCTCTGTGAGTACACCGACCACGGCCACTGCGGAGTCCTGGAGGACCACGCCGAGGACGACCCGACGTTAACCGTCGAAAACGGACCGACTCTCGACCTGCTCGCGGAGACGGCCGTCTCCCACGCCGAAGCGGGCGCTGACATGGTCGCCCCCTCGGCCTCGATGGACGGGATGGTCGGCGCGATTCGGGCCGCCCTCGACGACGCCGGCCGCGACGAGGTTCCCATCATGTCCTACGCCGCGAAGTACGAGAGCGCCTTCTACGGTCCCTTCCGCGACGCGGCCGACGGCGCGCCGGCCTTCGGCGACCGGCGGCACTACCAGATGGACCCCGCGAACGCCCGCGAGGCGCTCCGCGAGGTCGCGCTCGACGTGGAACAGGGCGCGGACGTGCTGATGGTCAAGCCGGGCCTGCCGTACCTCGACATCGTCCGCGCCATCCGCGAGGGCTACGACCACCCGGTCGCCGCCTACAACGTCTCCGGCGAGTACGCGATGCTCCACGCCGCCGCCGAGAAGGGCTGGTTGGACCTCGATGGGGTCGCTCACGAGTCGCTCCTGTCGATGAAGCGGGCGGGCGCGGACCTCATCATCACGTACTTCGCAGAGCGCGTGGCGCGGCAGCTCGACTGAGGCGTCGACGGCCGAGTCGAACGCCCCGAACCCGCCAATTCGAACTCCGAACTACGTGACACGATACCGCGGTGCGCACGGCCAAAACACACTTGTCAGGCAACATTTTCCTGAACGTTCGTCCACAGAAGACCCGAGAATCTCAAAATCCTTGGACGATATACAACCTTATATGCGTAATATTCTAGCCTATTTTGTGCAGTTGTGGTATTACGTCCCACTAAATTTGACAAAATCAACCCCACACTTTATGTACTAACTCACCATGAAGCCGAACCGTGATGAAGCACCAGAATCCACACGGATACGGAGCAAAAGTAGCTGAACGGTCACTCGTGGCCGCATGGGGTGGGCAGTCGTGATTCCACTACAGGTCGACCCGAGCGTTATCGCACAGGGGGTCAACTACGTCTGGATCCTCGTCGTCTCGTTCCTCATCTTCTTCATGCAGCCGGGCTTCGCGCTCTTAGAGGCAGGGCAGGTACGCGCGAAGAACGTGGGCAACGTACTGATGAAGAACATGACCGACTGGGCGCTCGGCGTGCTCGTCTACTTCCTCGTCGGCGCGGGGGTCGCGACAATCGTCGGCGGCCTCACGTCGCCCGGCGGCTTCGACGTCGCCGCCGCGTTCTCGTACATCGGCGACTCCGGCGCGTGGATTGACTGGCTCTTCGGAGCCGTCTTCGCCATGACCGCCGCCACCATCGTCTCCGGCGCGGTCGCAGAACGCATGGACTTCCGCGCGTACATCGTCTTCGCGGCCACCATCACCGGGCTCATCTACCCCGTCGTGCAGGGCATGACGTGGTCCGGTGGCCTCCTCTCGGGGAGCGGTTACATCGGTGCCGCCCTCGGCGTCGGCTACCTCGACTTCGCCGGCGCGACCGTCGTCCACATGTGCGGCGGCATCGCCGGCCTCGTCGGCGCGAAGATGGTCGGCCCGCGTAAGGGTCGCTTCGACGCCAACGGCGACAGCCAGCCCATCCCGGGCCACTCGATGCTGCTCGCCGTCCTCGGCACGCTCATCCTCGCGTTCGGCTGGTACGGCTTCAACGTCGGCACGCAGGCGACGGTCCTCGCGACCACCGAAAGCGGCGGTCTGGAGTTCATGGGTGCCGCGCTCGGTCGCGTCGCCCTCGTGACGACCCTCGGCATGGGCGCCGGCGCGGTCGCCGCGATGATCGTCTCGACGAGCTACCAGGGCAAGCCCGACCCCCTCTGGATGGCCAACGGCCTGCTCGCCGGTCTCGTCGCAGTCACCGGCGCCGTCCCCCACGTCACGTGGTGGGGCGGTCTCATCCTCGGCGCGCTCGGCGGCGCAATCGTCCTGCCGGCGTACCGCTGGACCGTCGACTCGCTCAAAATCGACGACGTGTGTGGCGTCTTCGCCGTCCACGGCGTCGCGGGCGCGGTCGGCACGGCACTCATTCCCGTCTTCGCGGTGAGCGGCTTCTCCGGAACCCAGCTCGCGATGCAGGTCATCGGCGTGGTCGTCATCGCCGCGTGGACCATCCTCGCCTCGGCGGTCGTCTTCGCCATCGCGGACGCCGCCTTCGGCCTCCGCGTCTCGGAAGAAGAGGAAGTCGAAGGCCTCGACGTCGGCGAACACGGCGTCTCGGTCTACCCCGAATTCGTCGGCGACGCCGGTCCCGACGGCGCACTCGGCTCGCCCACGGCGACCGACGGCGGCAGCGACGTGCGCACCGACGGCGGCGTCGAGGAAGACGAAGCTGTCGAAGCCAACGGAGGTGACAGCCAATGAGCGACGAAGAACAGGGAATCAAGATGGTGATGGCCATCATCCGCCCCGACAAGCTCTCCGACGTGAAGACCGCGCTCGCCGAGGCGGGCGCGCCGTCGCTGACCGTCACCAACGTCTCCGGCCGCGGCTCTCAGCCCGCGAAGAAGGGCCAGTGGCGCGGCGAGGAGTACACCGTGGACCTCCACCAGAAGGTCAAAGTCGAGTGCGTCGTCGCCGATATTCCCGTCGACGACGTGGTCGAGGCCATCGCTGAGTCCGCCCACACGGGCGAGAAAGGCGACGGAAAGGTGTTCGTCCTCCCCGTCGAGAGCGCCGTCCAAGTCCGCACCGGCAAGGAGGGCAACCCGGCAGTCTGAGCGCGCACCTGCGACCGAAACCGGCTCGACGTCTCTGTTTGCCACTCCCGCCGCGGCCCGCGTGAGTGCGCACCCGACTGGGGTTCGATGAACGCCCCCGAACTATTCCTATTACTAATTCTACACTACATTCGTCGGATTACGTGGCAACATTTGTTTACTGAGTGCTAGCCTTACGTCCTTATACAACACATACTTCATCCTATATCGGACATACGTCTCTCAGAACGTCTTTTTGTGGTCATTTGTCAACGCGAACCGTTATATGAACGTCTGTAGATAGCATCTCTCATGGTTCGCGAGACATTCGGTCGCGAATCGAGCACCAATATGAACGACTGTCCAACTTCACAGCTCGAACTGTTCGCCGGAGGAATCGTATGTTGACACCCCTGCAGGCCGACCTCGCTTCGGTCGTCGAGGGCGTGAACCTCGTGTGGGTCCTCACGGTCACGTTCCTCATCTTCTTCATGCACGCCGGCTTCGCCATGCTCGAAGCCGGGCAGGTCCGCGCGAAGAACGTCGCCAACCAACTGACCAAGAACCTGCTGACGTGGAGTATCGGCGTCATCGTGTTCTTCCTGCTCGGCGCGGCGGTGTCGTCCATCGTCGCCGCCTTCACCGGCGGTCCCGCGACGACGATTTCTGGGGCGTTCATGAGCCTCTACGCGCCCGACGCCTCGGCGACGACGGCGTGGGTTGACTGGCTGTTCGGAGCCGTCTTCGCCATGACCGCCGCCACCATCGTCTCCGGTGCCGTGGCGGGCCGCGCCCGGCTCCGGGCGTACCTCACGTACACCATCCTCATCGCGGGCGTCATCTACCCCGTCGTCGTCGGCTTCACCTGGGGCGGCGGCTTCCTCGACGCCCTCGGCTTCCACGACTTCGCGGGCGGCATGATCGTCCACGGCATGGGCGGCATCGCCGGCCTCACCGCGGCGTGGATTATCGGCCCACGCATGAACCGCTTCAAGCCCGACGGCACGGCGAACGTCATTCCCGGCCACTCCATCACGTTCGCCGTCCTCGGCACGCTCATCCTCGCGTTCGGCTGGTACGGCTTCAACGTCGGCACCGCCGCCGCGCCCCTCGCGTACGCCGACGGCGCGGTCACGCTCGGCTCCTTCGCCTACGTCGGCCGCGTCGCCCTCGTGACGACTCTCGGCATGGCCGCCGGCGCAATCGGCGCGGGCGGCGTCGCCATGTACAAGACCGGCAAGGTCGACACGCTCTACGTCGCAAACGGCCTCCTCGCCGGGCTCGTCGGCGTCACCGCCATCGCGGACGACATCGTCTGGCCGGGCGCGCTGGCCGTCGGCCTCCTCGCCGGCGCACAGCTCCCGGTCGTCTTCGAGTTCGTCGAAAAGCGCCTCCACATCGACGACGTGTGCGCGGTCTTCCCCGTTCACGGTTCCGCGGGCATCCTCGGTGCGCTCCTCTACCCCGTGTTCGCCGTCCCGCTGTGGCACGACGGCGCGTCCTTCGTCTCGCTCGCCGTCCCGCAGGTCATCGGCGTCGGCGTCATCGCCGTCTGGACGTTCGCCGCGACCGCAGTCGTCTTCGGCGGCTTCCGGGCCATCGGACAGGTCCGCGTCTCCTCGGACCACGAACGCGAGGGGCTCGACACCGCCGAACACGGCGTCGACACCTACCCCGAGTTCGGTTCGCCCGACGCCGACACCGGCATCCGCACCGACGGCTCCGGCGTCCCGAGCGGGGATGGATTCATGACGACGGGCCGGGAGGACTGAGTTATGAGTGATTCCGACCTTCCGAACGACGGCGACATCAAGCTCGTCATGGCCGTTATCCGCCCCGACAAGCTCTCCGACGTGAAGACCGCGCTCGCCGAAATCGGCGCGCCGTCGCTGACCGTCACCAACGTCTCCGGCCGCGGCTCTCAGCCCGCGAAAAAGAGCCAGTGGCGCGGCGAGGAGTACACCGTCGACCTCCACCAGAAGGTCAAAGTCGAGTGCGTCGTCGCCGACATCCCGGCCGACGACGTGGTCGACGCCATCGCCGACGCCGCCCACACGGGCGAGAAAGGCGACGGGAAGGTGTTCACCTTCCCCGTCGAGAGCGCCGTCCAAGTCCGCACCGGCAAGACCGGACGCGACGCGGTCTGAGCCGCTCGTTCTCTGTCGGCGGTCCTCGTACCGTCCCCACGCCCGTCGCTCCGACCGGCGACGGGGTTATATCGGTTCGGTCGAACGTACCGGTGGCCCCTCGCGGGGCGAGAGCCGAACCCACGCGAAACCGTTTTTCCGCTCCGCACCGAGCGTCGTGACGATGAGCGGTGGCTCCACGTGGTGACTGTCGCGGTCCTCGGCGGACTCGCGGTCGCGCTGTTCGGAATGGCAGTCGCCGGACTGCTCGCTGACCGGTACCTCTCCGAACCCGACGACCTCCGCGCCGACCTCCTCGTCAGCGACGCGAACAAGTGGGCCGTCTTCGCCCTCCTGTGCGGCTACGTCCTCGTCGTCGAGGGGCGACCGCTGTCCTCGATGACCGGCCGCTCGCTGGACCCCCTCGCGTTCGTCGCGGTGGTCGGCGGCGGCGTCTTCCTCCTGTTCGCCGCGAACGCGGTGACGACGCCCGTCTTCGACCGACTCGGCGTGGGCGGCCTCGACGAGGGGATGACCGGACTGGCCTCGCTGTCGGTCAGACACCGGCTCTTCGTGGCCGGGACCGCCGGCGTCACGGAGCAAGTGCTGTTCCACGGCTACGCCGTCGAGCGGCTCCTCGAACTCACCGGCAGCCCGCTTCTCGCGGGCGGCGTCTCGTTCGCCGCGTTCACCGCGAGCCACGCCGTCGGCTGGGAGCGCGGCGCGGTCGCCAGAATCGCCGTCCCCGCGCTCCTGACGACGGTCGTGTACCTCCTCGTGCGCGACGTGGTCGCGCTCGCCTGCATCCACGCGCTCAACGACGCGGTCGGACTGCTCCTGGCCGGGTCGGTGGAGAAGGCCGACGACGCCGACGGCGCTGAGGCCGCCGCCGACGGGACGGCGAGGTAGGTCTCGGTGGGCGCCGCAGTCCCGACACCCGACAGTTCATGCCGGCCGTGTCGTCTACTGGTTCGCCGGTGGCAGGTGCGGCCGACCCAGTAAGGTCTTTCCCGCGAGCGGTCGAACCGGCGCGCATGAACCACGACGAGTCAAGGGCGCTGTACGACCGCGCGCTGTCCGTGCTCGCGGGCGGCGTGAACTCCTCGGTCCGGGCGACGCAACCGTACCCGTTCTTCGTCGAGCGCGGCGACGGCGCGCACGTCATCGACGCCGACGGGAACCGCTACATCGACTACGTGCTGGGCTACGGGCCGCTCCTCTACGGCCACGACGCCCCCGAACCCGTCCAGTCGGCGGTCCAGAAGCACGCCGCGGCCGGGCCGATGTACGGCGCGCCGACCGAAATCGAGGTCGAACACGCCGAGTTCGTCGCGCGACACGTCCCCTCCGTCGAGATGCTGCGGTTCGTCAACTCCGGCACGGAGGCGACCGTCTCGGCGGTCCGCCTCGCCCGCGGCGTCACCGGCCGCGACAAAATCGTCGTCATGCAGGGCGGCTACCACGGCGCACAGGAGTCCACGCTCGTCGAGGGCGGCCCCGGGAACGCGAAGCCCTCGACGCCCGGCATCCCCTCCTCGTTCGCCGAACACACCATCCCCGTCCCGTTCAACGACGAGGAGACGGTCCGCGAGGTGTTCGAGGAACACGGCGAGGACATCGCCGCGGTGCTGACCGAGCCGATTCTGGCGAACACGGGTATCGTCCACCCCGTCGACGGCTACCTCGAAGCCCTCCGCGACGTCACCGAAGAGCACGGCGCGCTCCTCATCTTCGACGAGGTTATCACCGGCTTCCGCGTCGGCGGCCTCCAGTGCGCCCAAGGCAAGTTCGGCGTCACGCCCGACCTCACGACGTTCGGAAAGATTATCGGCGGCGGCTTCCCCGTCGGCGCGGTCGGCGGGAAGGCCGAACTCGTCGAGCAGTTCCCCCCCGGCGGCGACGTGTTCCAGTCGGGAACCTTCTCGGGCCATCCGGTCACGATGGCCGCGGGCCACGAGTACCTGAAGTACGCCGCGGAAAACGACGTGTACGGACACGTCGACCGCCTCGGCGAGAAGCTTCGGTCGGGCATCACGGACATCCTCGAAGACCAGGCCCCCGAGTACACCGTCGTCGGCACGGACTCGATGTTCAAGACGGTGTTCACGCGCCACGGGACGGCCGAGCGCGCCGACGCCTGCGCCGACGGCTGCGCGCAGGTCGAGTCGTGTCCCAACTACGACGTCTGCCCGAAGACCGGCGCGGACGTGTCGAAAGCGGAGACCGACCGCTGGGAGCGCGTCTTCTGGCAGGAGATGAAAGACCAGGGCGTGTTCCTCACGGCGAACCAGTTCGAGTCGCAGTTCGTCTCCTACGCCCACACCGACGAGGACATCGAGGAGACGCTGGAAGCGTACAAGCAAGCGCTGTAGGCGCGTCCCGCCCTGCGACCCGCCGAAGGAGCTTTTTTACGACGCGATCGCCCGAGAGAGCCCGAGGTACGCCGGGAGTCCGAAGACGGCGGCCAGTCCGACGGTGAGGAAAAGCGGGACGACCCCCGTCGGGTCCGGCGCGAAGATGAATCCGAGCGGGAGCGCGACGACGAACGCGACGCCGAAGGTGAGCGCGAGACGGACGGACCTGTTCACGTCGGAGGCGTCGCCGCGGAGGCGCATAACTGTTCGGCACTTCGATACGGGCGCGATTCGGCCGTGCGAGCGAGAGTCACTCGCCGTGACTGCGACCCGGCGCGAACCCGGTCACTCGGCCCGCAGTCGCGCCTCGGCCGCCCGCCACAGCGGCGGATAGGTCAGGGCGACGCCGACGCCGAGACAGACCGCCCACGAGACGAGGATGCCGACCGGGTTCCCCTGGAGTTCGAAGAGGACCAACAGCGGAATCCAGACGGCGGTCACGACGAGGCCGATACCCCAGACGCGGGCGACGAGGCGGAGGCGGAGCGGGCGCGCGAGGAGGAGCGCGAGTGCGACGAGCGCGGCCGCGGCGAGGCCGGCGAACCACGGGGGTTCGACGCCGAGCGCCGAGAGGAGCAGGTCGAGGGGCGCGACGACCGAAGTCAGGCCGAACAGGAGGAGCGCGACGACGACGAGGTCGCCGACCTGCCGGACGACCGAATCGAGGGAGGGCATCGTCCGGGTCGTCGCACGGGGACTGTATCGGTCTTCCGTTCGGATTCGACCCGGCGCGCGGGAGCGAACTGGAGGGCTTTTCAACGCGGGGGCCGGACTGACGCGTATGACTACAACACTTCGCTTGGCGACGCGAGGGTCGGCGCTCGCTCGCGCGCAGGCCGCGAGCGTGCAGGGGGCGCTCGCGGGCCGCCGACTCGACGTCGAACTCGTCGAAGTCGAGACCACGGGCGACCGGATTCAGGACGAACTCATCCACCGACTGGGCAAGACCGGCGCGTTCGTCCGCGCGCTCGACGAGCGCGTCCTCGACGGCGAGGTCGACGCCGCGGTCCACTCGATGAAGGACATGCCGACCGAGAAGCCCGCCGACCTCGTCGTCGCGGGCGTTCCCGAGCGCGCGCCCGCCGGCGACGTGCTCGTCACGGCAGAGGGCCACGGCATCGACGACCTGCCGGAGGGAGCCGTCGTCGGCACGTCGTCGCTCCGCCGGCAGGCCCAACTGCTGAACTACCGCGACGACCTCGAAGTCGAACCGCTCCGGGGCAACGTCGACACCCGCATCGAGAAACTGCTGGCGACGCACCTCCAGCGCGAACACGAGGCCCGCGTCGAAAACGACAAAGAACGGCAAGAGAAGAAGGGCAAGACCGACCACGAAGAGGCGTTCGACGAGACCGCAGACGAGTGGTTCGAGGGGCTCACCGAGCTCGAACGGCAGGCGCTCGGTCGGAAGGTCGAAACCGAGTACGACGCCATCGTCCTCGCAGAGGCGGGACTCAAGCGCAGCGGGCTCTCGGAGAAGGTGAACTACGAGCGCCTGCCGCGGACGACGTTCGTCCCCGCGCCCGGACAGGGGGCCATCGCCGTGACCGCCGCAGACTCGGAGGTCATCGACCTCATCCGCGACAAACTCGACCACCCGCGGACCCGCGTCGAGACGACCGTCGAGCGGACCATTCTCGCCGAACTCGGCGGCGGCTGTATCGCCCCGGTCGGGGTCCACGCCCTCCTGCAGGGCGAGCACGTCCACGTCGACGTGCAGGTGCTCGCGACGGACGGCTCGGAGTCCATCAAGACCTCTCGGGACCTCCCCGTCGGCAACCACGCTAACGCCGCCCGCGAGTTCGCGGCGGCCCTGCGCGACCGTGGTGCCGGCCAGTTAGTCGACGCCGCCCGCGAGGAGGCCGAGGAGTGAGATGACGGCCGACGACGCGGAACCCGGGACGGCGGAGGAACGGTCGACCGGCGACGCGACCGACGGCGACGGCGTCGGCACGGTCCACCTCGTCGGTAGCGGCCCGGGCGACCCGGAACTGCTGACGATGAAGGCCGCCCGCCTCATCGACGAGGCTGACGTGGTCCTCCACGACAAGCTTCCCGGCCCGGAGATTCTCGGGATGATTCCGGCCGACAAGCGCGAGGACGTGGGCAAGCGCGCCGGCGGCGAGTGGACCCCGCAGGAGTACACGAACAACCGACTGGTCGAACTCGCCCGCGAGGGCAAGGACGTGGTGCGCCTGAAGGGCGGCGACCCGTTCGTCTTCGGCCGCGGCGGCGAGGAGATGGAACACCTCGCCGACAACGGGATTCCCTTCGAAGTCGTGCCGGGCATCACCTCGGCGGTCGCCGGGGCCGGCGCGGCGGGTATCCCCGTCACCCATCGCGACCACGTCTCGTCGGTGTCGTTCGTCACCGGCCACGAGGACCCGACGAAAGACGAGTCAGCGGTCGATTGGGACGCGCTCGCCGCGACCGGCGGGACGCTCGTCGTGCTCATGGGCGTCGGCAAACTCCCGCTGTACACCGCCGAGCTCCGCGAGGCGGGGATGGACGGCGACACGCCCGTCGCCCTCATCGAGCGGGCCACGTGGCCCGACATGCGCGTCGCCACCGGCACCCTCGACACCATCGTCGACGTGCGCGACGAGGCCGACATCGAACCGCCCGCAATCACCGTCATCGGCGAGGTCGCCGCGACTCGCGACCGCGTGAAGCAGTTCCTGCAGGGCGGCGGCGCGGACGCCATCGCCGAGACTGACGCGACCGCGGGAGGTTCGGGAGGAGACGAATGAGCCAGCAGGTCCGCGCGGCCGTCTTCCGGCCCGACGACGACCGCATCGAGCGCGCCGTCGAACTCCTCGACTCGCTCGGCGCGACCCCGGTCCCCGACCCGATGCTCGCAATCGAACCGACCGGCGCGACGCCCGAGGCCGGCGAGTTCGTCGTCCTAACGAGCAAGACCGGCGTCGAACTCCTCGCCGCCGACGGCTGGGAACCCGGCGACGCGGTGCTGTGCTGCATCGGCCCCGCGACCGCCGACGCCGCCCGCGACGCGGGTTGGACGGTCGACCGCGTCCCCGACGAGTACACCTCGGCGGGACTGGTCGACCACCTCGCGCCCGACGTGGACGGCGCGACGGTCGAAGTCGCCCGGAGCGACCACGGCAGTCCCGTCCTCACCGACGGCCTGCGCGACGCGGGCGCGGACGTCCACGAAACGGTGCTCTACCGCCTCGTCCGCCCCGAGGGAGCGGGAAAGTCGGCCGAACTGGCCGCGGCCGGCGACCTCGAAGCCGCCCTCTTTACCTCGTCGCTCACGGTCGAACACTTCCTCGACGCCGCCGCGGAGCGAGGTATCCGAGAGGAGGCCATCGCCGGCCTGAACGACGCCGTCGTCGGCACAATCGGGCCGCCGACCCGCGACACCGCGGCGTCCCACGGCATCGACGTGACCGTCGTCCCCGACGAGGCGACGTTCGAGTCACTCGCGGTGGCCGCGGTCGAGACGGCCGCGCCGACGTATCACGAGTGACGTGACGGGAACCGAGGCGGGAGCCGAGACGAGAGACGGCTCGTGGCGCGCCGTCGGCTCGGTCGCCGGCTGGCAGACCGCCGCGAGCCTCTGTTACTACGCCATCTTCGCGGCGACCGGCTTCGTCCGCGAGGCGTTTTCGGTCTCCGAGTCGCTCGTCGGTCTCTTTCTGACCGCCGGCCTGCTCGGCTACACGGTGTTTCTCTTCCCCAGCGGCGCGGCCGTCGACGGCTACGGCGAAAAGCCCGTCATGGTCGTCGGCCTGCTGGCGCTCGCAGTCGCGCTGGTCGGCGTCACGTTCGCGCCGCCGTCGTATCTCCTGTTGTTGGTGACGGTGGCGCTCCTCGGGGCAGCGTACTCGACCGCGATGCCGGCGTCGAACCGCGGCATCGTCGCGGCCGCGCCCGCCGGGAGCAAGAACCTCGCCATGGGGCTGAAACAGGTCGGCGTCACCCTCGGTAGCGGAGCGTCGTCGCTCGTCGTCACCGGCGTCGCCGTCGTCGCGGCGTGGCAGGTGGGGTTCTGGGCAATCGGCGTCTTCGCCGCCGGCTACGCGCTCGTCTTCGCGACGCGCTACCGCGGGAACCCGGGAACCGGCCGGCTCGAACGACCCCGGCTCGCCGGCCTCGGCGACAACCGCGCCTACGTCGCGCTCGTCGCCGCCGGACTGTTCATCGGCGCGTCCATCTTCTCGATGCTCGGCTACACCGTCCTGTACGTGCAGGACGTGGTCGGAACCGGCCCCGCCCTCGCCGGGGGCGTCCTCGCGGCGACGCAGGTGACCGGAAGCGTCGGCCGCATCGGCGCGGGGAGCCTCGCGGACCGACTCGGCGGGGCCCGCGGCGCGGCCACCGTCGCGCTCGTCCAACTGGCCGGCGCGGTCGCGCTCTTTTCGCTCCTCGTCGGAACCGGCGGCTCGTTCGCGCTCACCATCGCCGTCTTCGTCGCGCTCGGCCTCACCATCCACGGCTCGACCGGCGTCTTCTACTCCTGTCTGAGCGGCGTCGTCGACGACGGCGACATCGGCGCGGCGACCGCCGGCGGCCAGACCGCGCTCAACGTCGGCGGCCTCGTCGCCCCGCCGCTTTTCGGCTTCGTCGTGGAATCGACGGGATACGGGGCCGGCTGGGCGCTGGTCGCCGGCTCGACGGTGCTCGCGACCGTCCTCCTGTTCGTCGTCAGACGGCGAATCTGACCGGCGTCGCGGTCGACCAATCCCCCGCCCCGCGGGCGAGGCTTCTTATACCGAACCGCGGCAACCACGACACATGTTCGCCGCCGAACTGGAGTGGAAACGAAGGGGTTCCGTGCCCGAACTACCAGCGTTTATGCCGGAGAGGGCGTGAGTACCACACCAATGGACGGACCCGTCCCCGAACTCGCCGAGCACGCGGCGGCCTGCGCGGCCCGCCTCCGCGACGCCGACCGGGTGCTCCTCGCCTCGCACATCGACGCCGACGGGTTGACGAGCGCCGGCATCGCCTCGACCGCGCTCGAACGCGCCGAAATCCCCTTCGAGACGGTGTTCTGCCGCCAACTCGACGAGGCCGCCGTCGCCGATATCGCGGCGACCGACTACGACACCGTGCTGTTCACGGACTTCGGGAGCGGCCAACTCGACATCGTCGCCGAGTACGAGGCGGCGGGCGACTTCCACCCCGTCATCGCCGACCACCACCAGCCCGCCGAGGGCGTCGAGACCGACCACCACCTCAACCCGCTCCGGTTCGGCCTCAACGGCGCGAGCGAACTCTCCGGCGCGGGCGCGAGCTACGTCCTCGCGCGGGCGCTCGAACCCGAGGGCGTCGAC
This sequence comes from Haloferax prahovense DSM 18310, assembly GCF_000336815.1. Lineage (GTDB taxonomy): Archaea > Halobacteriota > Halobacteria > Halobacteriales > Haloferacaceae > Haloferax > Haloferax prahovense. Next base: position 159,433 of record NZ_AOLG01000008.1, on the reverse strand, counting down.
AACCGCGACCTCGCCGCCCTCGCCGTCGTCGGCGCGGTCGGCGACATGCAGGACACGAACGGCGAACTCCGCGGGGCCAACGCGGGCATCGTCGACGAGGGCGTCGAGGCCGGCGTCGTCGAGGAGGGCACCGACCTCCGTATCTACGGCCGCCAGACCCGCGCGCTCCCCAAACTCCTCCAGTACGCGACCGACGTTCGCATCCCCGGCATCTCGAACAACGAGGCCGGAGCCATCGAGTTCCTCACCGAACTCGACGTGGCCTGCCGCGACGACGACGGCGAGTGGAAGCGGTGGGTCGACCTCACCGGCGACGAGCGCCAGACGCTCGCCAGCGCCCTGATTCGCCGCGCCATCGCCAGCGGCGTGCCCGCGTCCCGCATCGACGACCTCGTGGGGACGACCTACGTGCTCTCTCGGGAGCAAGAGGGAACCGAACTCCGCGACGTGAGCGAGTTCTCGACGCTCCTGAACGCAACCGCGCGCTACGACCGCGCCGACGTGGGCCTCGCGGTCTGTCTCGGCGAGCGCGACGCGGCGCTCGACCGGGCGCGCAGGCTCCTTCGGAACCACCGAAAGAACCTCTCGAACGGCCTCCAGTGGGTGAAAGAACACGGCGTCCACGTCGAAGACAACCTCCAGTGGTTCGACGCGGGCGACGAGATACGCGAAACCATCGTCGGCATCGTCGCCGGGATGGCCGTCGGCACCGGCGCGACCCGAAACGGGATTCCGGTCCTCGCGTTCGCCGACACCGAGGAAGGCGAGGTGAAAGTCTCCTCGCGCGGGTCGTACGTGATGGTCCGAGACGGGTTGGACCTCTCGGCGGTCATGCGCGAGGCGTCTCGATCGGTCGGCGGCGACGGCGGCGGCCACGACGTGGCCGCGGGCGCGACGATTCCGAAGGGCGAAGTCGAGGCGTTCATCGCCGAGGCGGACCGCATCGTCGGCGAGCAGTTGGGAGACGCCGATAGCGACGACAGCGACGACTGAAACAAAATCTCCCACCGGCGACGGAAGACGGCGCTCAGTCGTCGACCGGATTCGACCCGAACCTCGCCGGAACCCAGTTTTGACTGTCGATTGGCGGGCGCTCGTGACCGGTGTCGTCCTGTCGGGACGGGAGTTCGATGGGGTCGGGCGTGAGGTCCTCGTAGTCGATTTGCTCCAGCAGGTGCGAGATGCAGTTGAGTCGCGCGTGGCGCTTCACGTCCGCGTTGACGACGTGCCACGGAGCGTCGTCGGTATCGGTGTGTTCGAACATCCGGTCTTTGGCCTCCGAGTAGTCGGCCCACCGCGAGCGCGCTTCGAGGTCCATCGGACTGAGCTTCCAGCGGCGCTTCGGGTCCTCGTTTCGCTTCTGGAACCGCCGTTCCTGTTCCTCGTCGCTGATGGAGAACCAGTACTTGACGAGGACGATGCCCGACCGGACGAGCATCCGCTCGAACTCGGGACAGGTTCGCAGGAACTCCTCGTACTCCTCGTCGGTACAGAAGCCCATCACCCGCTCGACGCCCGCGCGGTTGTACCAACTCCGGTCGAAAAGCACCATCTCGCCCTCGGTCGGAAGCTGTTCGACGTACCGCTGGAAGTACCACTGGCCGCGCTCTCGCTCCGTGGGTTTGCCGAGCGCGACGACCCGCGCCACCCGCGGGTTGAGCCGGCGGGTGATGCGCTTGATGACGCCACCTTTGCCCGCGGCGTCCCGCCCCTCGAAGACGACGCAGACCCTGAGGTCGTGTTCCTTTATCCAGTACTGGAGTTTCACCAGTTCTTCCTGCAGGCGGTTCAACTCGCGTTTGTACTGTTTCTTCTTCAGGACGCCCTCGTCGTTGTAGCGAGGTTTGTCGGTGGGCATAGGCGAACTGCGTGCGCTGTGAACAAATAGCAGGCGGAGAGATGGGGTCGGCGCGGCGGTTCAGAGGTCCGAACAGACCTGCTCGCCGCTCACGATCTCCGGGACGACGACTTCGTCGGCACCGGCGCGGCGCGCGAGCGCCTCGTCCATCTGATCGCCCGCGCGGACGACGAGTTTGGCGTCGGGGGACAACCGGCTCGCCGCGATGGCGATTTGGATGTTCACCTTGGAGTCGTCGATCGCCCCGACGACCGTCGCGGCGCGTTCGACGCCCGCGTCGATGAGCCTGTCCTCGCGGCGGGCGTCGCCTTCGACCGCGAGCAGGTCCGCGTCGAGCGCGCGCTGGTACTGCGCCTCCTTGCTCTCGACGACGACCACGTCGCGCCCCATCTCGCGGAGCCGCGCCGCCACCGTCTTACCGAAGGTTCCGTAGCCGCAGACGACCACGTGCGATTCGAGTTCCGCTATCTCTCGTTGGAGTTTCATCTGGTCGAGTTCCTCGCGTATCTGCCCGCCGAAGGCCGCGGAGACGAACGTCTCGCCGGCCCACAGTCCGGTTCCAATGAGGCCGGTGAGAATCACGATGGCGTACGCCTTGACCAGCGTCGCCGGCCCCTCGTGCGTCTGGTAGTGGAGTTCGATGCTGGTCGGGTCGAGAAGCCAGAACGCCGCGTCGACGAGGGACGCGCCGGCGAGGGCGCTGAATCCGCCGACGCCGGCGACGACGAACGCCGCGACTGCGACGAGCGGCCGGACCATCCGCCGGAGCAACGGCCTGTGCGCCAGCGCGTCGATGAGAATGCGGCGGTCGTACGTCACGGGGGCGCGGACACCTCGTGGGAGCGCGACCGGTCTGGCTCGTGCGGCCCGCAATCGCGACGAATCGGGCGTCTCGACAGTGAAGAGTCACTAGTCTGTCCACGTTTGGAGAAGTTTGACTCGTGTTTGAGTGTATATTCGGCCATGTATCTAGTGTTCGACAACCGTTCGAGTATAAAACCGTTTGTCCTTAAACAACCCAATATTCTGGCTATGACTCCCTGATTCGCTCTCGAACACTATTCGATATAGCAGAATATGATTTATATCTCGAAATCGGAGAGTGACGAACCGACGCCAAACCGGATTCGCGTTCGGTTTCGGGCACGAAATCCACGAAATCCTCATATCGGATGCTTGTGTATGACATGGCACCGGCACGCATGCCGGAGTGGGGTGAACGATGGCGACTGCCAACTCAAACGAGGCCGAATACGACTACCCGGTCGGCTACGAACCGGAGGTACAGACAGAGATGGTCGAACTGGACCGTCGAACCGTCGAGCGACTCGACGCGCTGCGCGAGGACGACGAGTCGTACGACGAACTGATAACCGAGCTCGTGTCCATCTTCGCGGCGAGCGAACTCTCCGCCGCGCGCGTGGACAGCCCGCTCATCGAGTGACGCCCCGCGTCGCTCGATTTTCCGCATTTGAGACGCACAGAGAGCGGAATCGCTGTTCGAGAGACTACCCGTGATAAATCACACTCTGCTATATAGAATCGGAAACACCAGCGAACAACCGTCCGATTTTTTGCCGGGAGCCCGAAAGCTCCGGGTATGACCGACTTCGACCCCGAGAAGTTCGAGGACAAGTACGCCAACTACTTCCCCGAACTCCAGCGCGCGTACAAGAACGCCTTCGAGACGATGAACGACGAGTTCGACTCGTCGCTCATCCACGGGGTCGACCAGCAGATTCTCAACGAATCCGAGCCGTTCTACGAGGACGGCGACTTCTCCGTGCGGCTCCCCGAGAACCCCGCCGAGCGACTGACGGCGGTCGAAATCGACGACGACGAACTCGACGCCGTCCTCGACCGCTACGTCGACGAGATAGAAGGCGAGCTTCGGCGGGTCTTCGGCGTCGAGGCGTAACCCCGAACCAAAGGCCTAAGCACGTTCACCTCGAAGCCGCGTGCATGAGCACGGAGACGCAGGACGGCGAGGACGACCTCAAAGAGCGTGTCGTGAACTTCCTCCGTCGGAACTTCCCGCAGATCCAGATGCACGGCGGCAGCGCGGCCATCCGCGACCTCAACCGCGAGACCGGCGAGGTCACCGTTCTCCTCGGTGGCGCTTGCTCCGGGTGCGGTATCTCCCCGATGACCATCCAGGCCATCAAGACCCGCATGGTCAAGGAGATTCCCGAGATCAACGAAGTCCACGCCGACACCGGCATGGGCGACGACGGCGGCATGGGCGGCGACAGCCGCGGCGGCAGTCCGTCGTTCCCCGGCGACACCAGCGACGACACGACCGACATCGAAGACGACCAGGGCCCGCAGGCCCCGTTCTAAGTCGGCGTTTCGGACGTTTTCGTCCCGTCGTCGGCCGAGAACAGGAGTTTTATCGGCGACTACTCCCCACCCTCGGGTATGACTGCCGAGTCGCCCGAGAACGTCCTCTTCGTCGTCATGGACACGGTCCGGAAGGACCACCTCACGCCGTACGGCTACGACCGCCCGACGACGCCGGGGCTCGACCGATTCGCCGACAAGGCGACCGTCTTCGAGCAGGCCGTCGCGCCCGCACCGTGGACGCTCCCGGTCCACGCCTCGCTTTTCACCGGGATGTACCCGAGCCAACACGGGGCCGACCAGGAGAACCCCTACCTCGAAGGCGCGACGACCCTCGCCGAGACGCTCTCGGCGGCCGGCTACGACACCGCCTGTTACTCCTCGAACGCGTGGATAACGCCGTACACGCATCTGACCGACGGCTTCGCCGACCAGGACAACTTCTTCGAAGTCATGCCCGGCGAGTTCCTGTCTGGCCCGCTGGCGAAGGCGTGGAAGACGATGAACGACAGCGACGCGCTCCGGACGCTCGCCGATAAGCTCGTCAGCCTCGGCAACACCGCCCACGAGTACCTCGCCGGCGGCGAGGGCGCGGACTCGAAGACGCCCGCGGTCATCGACCAGACCATCGACTTCATCGACGACTCCGAGGAGTTCTTCGCGTTCGTCAACCTCATGGACGCCCATCTGCCGTACCACCCGCCCGAGGAGTACAAAGAGCGCTTCGCGCCCGGCGTCGATTCGACCGAGGTCTGCCAGAACTCCAAGGAGTACAACGCCGGAGCCTACGAGATCGACGACGACGAGTGGGAGGACATCCGCGGGCTCTACGACGCCGAAATCGCCCACATCGACGACCAACTCACCCGGCTGTTCGACCACCTGAAAGAGACCGGCCGCTGGGACGACACCATGGTCGTCGTCTGCGCCGACCACGGCGAACTCCACGGCGAACACGGCCTCTACGGCCACGAGTTCTGCCTGTACGACCCGCTCATCAACGTCCCGCTCATGGTCAAACACCCCGACCTCGGCGCGGACCGACGCGACGACCAGGTCGAACTGGTCGACCTCTATCACACGGTCCTCGACTCGCTCGGCGTCGAGGGCGGCGAACCCGCGAGCCCCGGCGACGACGCGGTCGGCCTCGACCGTACGCGCTCGCTCCTGTCGGCCGACTACCGGGAGTTCGCGCGGGCGTCGAACGACGACCCCGGCCAGCGGCGAGACGGCGAGTACGCCTTCGTCGAGTACTCTCGTCCCGTGGTCGAACTCAAGCAGTTAGAGGAGAAGGCCGCGGGCGCCGGCATCGAACTCCCCGAGGACTCGCGGTTCTACTCGCGGATGCGGGCGGCGCGGCGGACCGACGCCAAGTACGTCCGAATCGACCGCATACCCGACGAGGCCTACCGAATCGACGTCGACCCCGAGGAGACCGAGAACGTCGCCGATTCGGACGACGAGGCGGTCGCCGAGACGGAGGCCGCCCTCGCGGAGTTCGAAGACGCCATCGGCGGCGCGTGGACCGACGCGCTCGATACCGACGTATCGGACGATTCAGTGGACCAGATGGACGACGAGACGCAGGACCGCCTGCGCGACCTCGGCTACCTCGAATAGCGACCGACGCCGAGTCTACGTCTTAGCGTATCCCTTCTCCCCGCTCCCACGCCCGAAGGAGCGCCGCAAGCGTCCGGTTCGTCGGCACCTCGAAGCCGTGTCCGGCGGCGATATCGACGACCGCACCGTTGATGGCGTCGACCTCGGTCTGCTTTTCCGACTCGACATCCTGCAGCATCGACGAGCGGTTCGCGGCGGTCTTTTCGACCACCCGGTCGACCGCCTCGCGGGCGACCCGGTTCGGGAGCGAAACGCGCTCTAATCGGGCGACTCGGGCCGTCTCGCGGGCAGCCCGGTGTGCGAGTTCGCCGGCGTCATCGCCCGCGAGCGCGCCGTTTTCGACCCGCGAGAGCGCGGTGACCGCGTTGATGCCGGCGTTGACCGCGAGTTTCTCCCAGCGCCGCCTCGGCATGTCTGTGGCGACGAGCGTGTCGAGCCCCGCGTCCCGGAACGCCTTGCCGACGCGCTCGGCCAGCGGGTCGGGACCGCCGTCGAGCGCGCCCAGGACGACCCGGCCGACCCCGGTGCACTCGACGCGACCCGGTTCGACGAGCCGCGCCCCGTAGGTCGCCGTCCCCGCGAGGACGGGTGCGTCGAGACGAGAGGCGAGCATCTCCTCGGTGAGCCCGTTTTGGAGCGATAGCACCGCACCCACGTCGCAGTCGGCGAGCGCGTCGGCCGCCGCCGCGGTGTCGAACGATTTGACGGTGACGAGTGCGAGACCCGCGCTGTGGCCCGTCTCGGTCGTCGTCGCGGCCGGTGAGACGTGCGCCGACTCGGCACCGACGATGTCGAGACCGGCCGCCGACACCCGCGCTGCGTGCGGGTCGCGGGCGACGAGCGTCACGTCGTGGACCGACGCGAGGAGGCCGCCGACGAGCGTGCCCAGACTGCCCGCGCCGAAGACGAGAATTCGCATGGCTACCCGTACTCAGCGGACGACAAAAATGGCGAGTGTCGCGGCGCGGCGGTCGAATCGGGGGCGACCCCTCAGTCCTCAGTCCAGTAGTAGAGTTTCTCGCGCTCGGCACCGCAGTTCGGACAGGTGTCGGGCAGTCCGTCGAGGTCGCCCATCTCGCCGCAGTCGCTGCACCGCCACATCAACTCGGCCTCGCCGAACTCGCCGCCCGCGCGCTCGTGTTCGACGGACATCCCGGCGAGTCCGTCGCGGGTCGTCACGAAGAAGCCGTCGTCGTCGAAGCCACGGATGCTCCCGAGTTCGGTTCCGTCCTCCGCGTACACCGTCATTCCCACCGTCGGCTGTGTCTCGTCAGCCATACCAGACTATTCGTCGCGCGAGCGAATAAAAAGGAACGGCCGGTTCGCCCTCAAGAATCCGCGGGATGCTCGGAGGGGTGTGGACCCAGCATAAACAATAAACTGAATATCGCGATATAGAATTAGAGGACGCGACAAGACACTTACCGAATCAGTGTCACGCTCGTAACATGTCCCGATTTCGGAGCCGTCGCCGGTTCCTCCAACTGCTCGGGGGTGCATCTCTCGGCGCCGCCGGCTGTCTCGGCCGCGACGGCGGGTCGTCGAGTCCGACGACGACCACGGAGACGACCACCACCACCGCTGAGCCAACCACGACCTCCGGTCCGACCTCCGGACCGGACGAACGCGTGACGGCCACGCCACCGGGTGACCCCGCGCTCTCGCCATCGGGGACGTGGCCGCAGTACCAGTTCGACGGGGGTAACACCGGCTACAATCCCGACGTCTCGGTCCCCCCCGTCGTCGAGGAGTACTGGCGGCTGAACGCCGGCGGCTCGCCCGTCCTCGACGGGGAGCGCCTCTACAACCTTCACGGCCGCGGGCGCGACAAGAGCGCGCTCGTTCGACGCGACCCCTCGACGATGGCCGAGCGGAGCGCGACCACTCTCGTCCGCTACGGCATAAACTCGCCGCCCGTCGTCGCAGGCGACCGGGTCGTCGTCACGACGTTCATCGAGGCCTTCTGCCTCGCCGCCGACGGCGACGAGGTACTGTGGCGCGGGCCGGAGATGGACGGCATCCACGGCCCGCCCGCGGTGGGAGACGGCGTCGCCGCCGTCTCTGGCGGCGGGTTCGACGGCGTTCCAACCCACCTACGGGCGTTCGAACTCGGCGACGGGACCGAGCGCTGGCGCTACGACCTCGGAAGCGACGCGAAGGGCGCGCCGGCCGTCGCCGATGGCGCGGTGTTCGTCGTCACCGACGACGCCGTCCACGCCGTCGACCTCGCGACCGGCGAGCGGCGCTTCCGCGTCGAATCCCGGGCGAGCGAGTGGACGACGCCGGTCGCGACGACAGAGGCGGCGTACCTGTCCACCCGCGACGACGAACTCCTCGTGCTCGCCCCGACCGACGGCACCGAGCTGTGGCGGGCGCCGGGGAGTGGCACGCCGGTCGTCGCCGACGACGTGCTCCACATCGCCGTCGGCGGAGAGACCGCGACGCTATTGCGCGACGACGGGAAGGAAGTGGCGGCGCGCTTCCACGGCGTTCCTCACGCGCGCGCACGAGAAACAATATTGTCCTCCGATGAACACGGACAGCTAGTTGCGTACGATTCTGTAGAAGAACGTCGGCTATGGATACATCAGACACCAGAAGTGCAGGTGGCTGACGTGATATCGCAGGGCGTCGGCACGGCGGTCCCGCTCGACGGGGCGGTGTACGTCGTCGCTGCCGACGGCTTCCACGGATTGGGACCGGCGCGGAACTGAGACCCCCGCGACGTGGCCGCTCGGCTCGAAAACCTGGAGGAAAAACCCACCCGAATCTTACATGAAGTCCGCGATGCCAGACTGCTTGTTCTCGTCCACTTTTTCTTCGCCGAGCGGCAAGGCCGCTCGGCTCGAAAACCTGGAGGAAAAACCCACCCGAATCTTACATGAAGTCCGCGATGCCAGACTGCTTGTTCTTGTCGTTCTCGAAGACTGACTCGAGGCTCTTTTCGAGCACTTCGAGCCGCTGTTTCGTGTAGTCGCGGCAGTCGAACTCCTCGGCCACCTGAATCGCGGTATCCATGTACTTGTTCACGGAGCCCTGGTGGACCGTGAGGTTCACCCGACCGCCGCACTCCCGGCAGTCGCCCGAAAGCGGCATCCGCCGGTACTTTTCGCCGCAGTCGAGACACCGCGTCTCCTGTCGCGAGAAGGCGCGGAGGTTCCCGATGAGGTCCGGCAGGAAGTGGTACTCGATGACGCGCTCTGCCACGTCCGTCTCGTCGACCGCCCGGAGCTTCCGTGCGAGGAACAACTGGGCGTCCATCTTGTCCATCATCGACCCGAGCGTCTTGTACGCGGAGAGGTCGGGGCCGGCGGCGATATCCGTGGTGTCGTGGGTGTGGTCGAATCCGGTGTACTCGCGGTCGGTGCCCAAGTACTCCTCGGCGATGGTGACCTCGTCCTCCCAGTCGTCGGGGTCTTCCATCCGCAAGGTCGCCTCGTAGAACTCGCGGGGGTACTGCCGCACGATGTCCATGTTGTGCGCCTCGTCGTCGATTTCCGACGGGTCGATGCGCGAGGACATGACGAGCGGCGCGTCCATCTGCCCGCCGCGCTTGTCGGGGAGGTATTCTTTCGAGAAGTTGAGAAGACCGTCCATGAGGAGCATGACACAGTCCTCGTCACCGTCGCACTGCGCGACGTGGAGGTCGTTGGCGACCAGCGAATTGGTATCTTCGACGGTCAACGAGTAGGTGTGGTCGACATCGCTTTCGAGATATTCGACCGAGACGACTTCGTCAAGCCACGTATCGCCGCCGTCCGAGAAGAGACGCTGGCTTCGGATATCCGTGTCGTCGAGAGCGCTCGCCAGCGCCTCGCTCTTTCGAGGGAGGTGGAAACCGACTTCCTCGGCGAATCGAACCACGTTCTCCGACGTGACTTTGAGGACCCACGAGTCGAACGTCGGGACCTCGTCTCCGTCGTAGAACTCCGCTACTGCACCCGTCTGCGGCGTTCGGCGCTCGGAGTAGGTTTTCGAGGCGATACCGAAGCGTTTGAGCGCGGCAACGAGGTCGCGCTTGAGGTCGTCGCTCACGGTGTGCGCGCGAATCTCGACACGGTCCGAAGACGCGCTTCCGTCGCCGGAGAAGTACGCAGACAGGAAGGACCGAAGAACCGGCTCGGGACCGGTGAGTATCGACTCCGGGACGCGTTTGTCCTCGGCACGCGACCCGCATCCGATGACGTCCGCAAACAGCGACTGAACGAGCCGACTCGAAATCGTGACTTTCCATTCGTTCTCCTCGAACGCGTCGACACCGAGCGCTTCGCTAACCGTGTCGAGGATGTGTTCGCGGGCGAGTTCGTCCGGGATACAGATCGTCGTCTGGTAGAAGTTTCCGGGCGACGCTCTCGTGAAGCCGTCCGCGGCGTAGTATCCCAGTACAGTTCCGAACGCCTCGTCGATATCGAGCACTCTCGAAACAGTCGCAGTATCGCGACGAACGCCGAGAGATAGCTCACGCGGAAGCACGTCGACGACCGTTTCGACGTCTCCGAGAACTGCCACGAATACCGATGCCGGAACGCTGTCGCGAGCGATCCAGTTGTAAACCGTCGAATCGCTCCGTCCGAGTCGCTCAGCGACCGGTTTCAGGTAGCCGCTCGCTTCGGTATGCTCGTCGAAGAGCGACCGGATTCGGTCCGCGCCGAGCCCCCGAATCATCAGGTCTTCGACCGGTATCGACTCACCGTGCAGGAACTCCGCGAGCAGGTCGAACTGCGCCGGGCCCGCGTCGATGTCGACGCGCTTGGGCGACGGAAGTGCGTCACCTTCGTCGAGTTCGTGCGCGGGAATCCGAGTGAAGCCGCCGTCGTCGGCTCGAATCACCGTGTGGTCCGGAGTGACCGTTAGTTCTCTTCCACCACGAGTCTCGATTCGTACGAGGTGGTCCTGTGCGACGTGCTTAGAGACGGCTTCGACCGGTTTCATCGTCTCTCGGCCGTCTCTGTCCAAAGACGGGACGTACACGTTCCCGTCCAGTTCCTGAACGAGCGTCCCGAAGTCGTCGGTCTCCGGGTCATCGAGCCGTTCCTCGACGAGCGATCGAACCTCGTCGTATCGCCACCGGTCGGACTCGTCTCGGAACCAGACCTTCGTCTCCGGATGGAAACAGTTCCGACGCTTCGCAGCGTGGAAGTACGGATGAGCGTATCCGACTGCTGCTGTCGTGAACCCGACAACTCTGCCGACGACCGCGGCGGAGGTGTGGGGAGCCATCCCGAAGACGAGTTCGCCGATGAGGTCGTCGCGCTCTTCGATTTCGTAGAACCGGTCGAGGCCGTAGAACTGTTCGAGGAGGTCGTCGACGAAGTCGGCGGTCTGCATCATGTGCTGCGCCGCGCCGTTCGAGAGGACGATGTCCTGAACTTTGAGTTCGACCAGTTGGTCGTCGAACCGGAGGGGTTCGCCGTCGATGTCGGTCTCGTAGCCGAGTTCGCGGAAGTGGTCTGCCGTCACGTCGAGTTCCTCGGGGCGGACCGCGGTGACGGGCAGGTCGGTCATGTCGTAGCGGACGGTGCCGTCTTTGAACGACGATACGTCGTGTTTCGCCCGCAGGACGCCCTTCTCGATAGGTTCGGGCGTCTTGTTCGCCGAGGTGAGTCCCTTCACGCCCTTGAGAATCTGGAACGACGACTCGCGCTCGCCGACGCGTTCGAGGGCGTCGCGGTACTCGGTGTTGAGGTCGATTTCCTGCCACTCGGCGCTCTCGACGTCCCACTCGCAGCGCTCGCAGTAGACGCGTCCCGACTCGTCGGGTTCGATGACGGTTCCGCAGTCGTCGCACTCGTAGTGGGGTTCGGTGTGGCCGCCGCAGTCGGGGCACTTCGACTTGAAGCCGAACGCGCCGCAGTCGGGGCACTTGCGCCGACCGAGTCGGACCGAAATCTGCCCGCGCCTACCGGACTCGCCGCGGTGTCTGGCGGCGTCGCCCACGTCGCGTTGGCTCCCGCCGGCCTCGCCGATGGGAAACAGCGTGTGGACGGCCGGCGAGAGGTCGCGGCGCTCGGACTTCTCCGGGCGGCCCATCCGGTTGCCGATGCGGGTGGGCGCGCGCTCGCGGACGGTAAAGGGCACGACCTCGTTGACGGCCTCGACGGCGTTGTCGCCGTCGTCCCACTCGCGGGCGCGCTCCGAGAGGTCTGCGAGTTCCCACGTCCGCTCGCGGTCGTCGGTGAGGCCGAGGCTCCGGGCGAGCGGTCGCCAAACGGGGACCCGGAGCGTCTCGTCAGTCTGGCGGTGGGCGACGAGCAGGTGTTCGAGCGCCTCCCGAATCTCGGGCGTGTTGTCGAGGACGAGCGTACCCTCAAGCCCGCGCTCGGGTTCGTTCTCGTGTTCGAGCGCGCCGGCCGTGCCGCCGTCGGCTTCGGCGGCGACGACATCGCCCGCCGCGACGGCGTCGGCGAGTGTGTCGAACCGCTCGACGGAGATGTCGTGCCAGAGATAGGTGTACGTCGGGTGCAACGGGGCGTCGAACTCGGTCGCCCACGAGAGGGCCTGTTCGACCGACGGCTCTTCGAGGTCGACGGCGGGGTCGTCGCGGAGCGCCTGCACGTTGGCCTCGGTCGTCTCGAAGTCCTGAATCCACCACTCGAAGACGTACGAAGCGGGTGCGAGCGGGTGGTTGTTCTCGACGAATTCGCCGAAGTTGACGAGGTACTCGCCGAGGTCGAGAATCTTCTCGACGCCGTTCTGGAGTTCCTCCGCCTCCTCGGGGTCGTCGATGCGGCGCACGTCGCCGTTGGCGAGTCTCACCGTCGGTCCCTCGATAGAATCGACGGGGACGACGCCGCCGGCCTTGCCGGGACGCTCGGTCTTGATTTGGGTGCCGGTGGCGATGAAGTCGTCCACGATGTGCATCGTCGCGGGGTGGACGCCGGCGGTTGCGAAGCCGTGGTTGCGGGCGCGGCCGTACCGCAGGCGGAAACCGCCGCGTGCGGAAGGATGACCGAACACCGGGCGGCCCGCGATGAGGTCGCGGAGGAACTTGGTCGCGGGTTCGACGCGGGTCGGCCCGTCCGGCGCGTCGCTCTCGACGTCGTCGTCGGCCGGGTCTGCGTCGGCCTCGTCGGCGTCCGGGTCGTCACCCGCGTCGTCTGCCTTTTCGGCGTCTTCGTCGTCCTTGCCGATGGTACCGTCGATAAGGTCCTGAAGCCACGGCCAGTCGACCTCGTCGAGTTGGCGGGGGTAGCGCTGAATCTTCGGGGCCTTGAGGGCGATACCCTCGGCCGCGACGAGACACATACCGCCGCGGGCGGAGTTGGTATCGACGCGTTCGAGGTCGCGGTAGCCCGAGACCTCCTCGTCGCCGGTGGCCTCGCCGTCGAGCATGATGGGCATGTTCTCGGCGATAAAGCGCGACTCCTTGTCCTTCGGCGAGTACTGGAGGCCGGTCTCCTTGTCGTAGAGGTTAATCTCCTCGACGTAGCGCTCGACCTCGTCGGTTCGAGCCTTGTACTCGTCGATGTCGAGAAGCGACCGGGCGTAGTCGGCGACGAGCACGGAGAGGGCCTGCGCGGTGCCGCCCGCCGAGCGAATCGGGCCGGCGTAGTAGACGTTGACGAACTCCGTGCCGTCGTCGTTTTCGAGGATTTCGACGCGGTCGATGCCCTCGATGGGGGCGGCGACGACCCCCTCGGTGAGGAGGGCGACGGCAGTGCGGACCGCGCCCTCGATTTTGCCCTCGCGAGAGTCGTAGTCGCCGACGTTGCCGTCGACGAAGTCGGTCACGAGTTCGAGCGCGGCTTCCTCGCGGGACATCTCGCCTTCGAGTTCACGGACGCGCTCTGCGACGCCGTCGATGCCGAGGATGTTCTCCACGCGGTCGGCCATGTCCTTGGCGACCGGAATCTCGACTTCGGTCCTCGGGTCGTACCCCGTCGCCTTCGCGGCCTCCGCGAGGTCGAACGCCTCGTCGAGGCGAGCTTCGATGCGGCGGAAGTACCGGGAGTCCTCCTCGCGCACGGTTACAACCAGAGGTCGAGGTCGGTCACCGCGTCGTGGTCGCGTTCGAGCGGTTCCTCGAAGGCGCGGAGGTTCACTTCGCCGGCGAAGACGGTCGCCGAGTCGAGGTGGCCGGCGAGCGACTGCCCGCTGCGCCGAGAGAGAATCGCGTGCGTGTGTGCGAAGGGTTCGCCGTCGAGGAGCGCGACGTTACCCACGCAGGCGGCGACTTCGAGCGGCTCGTCGAACGTCACGGACTGGTACTCCTGGTCCGTCTGGTCGTAGAACCAGAGTTCGGCGTCTTGGACGGCACCCATGGCGTTGAACCACGCGGACTCGATGTCCTTGCGCGCGCAGAACTCCTCGATCTCCTCGCGCCAGTCCGCACCGTGTTCGAGGCGGGCGAGGTACTCCTCGCTCACCGTCACCGCTCGAGCGTTCATGCAGCGTACCACGAGCGAGTCGGACTAAAATGTGAATGGTCTGGCCGCCGGGCGTCCGGCGGCGGGCTTACGGGGCCGGAGCGATTATCGCCACTCGTCGAGCGCGAGCGCGTCGGCTACGTCAGCAGCGAGCCACGCGTCGTCGCGGGAGATGTCCGCGATAATAAGACGCTGGCCCGTCTGAGAGCGATCCACCGAGGCCATGACCTCGGCGCCCGAGTCGTCGACGGAAGCCGTCGCATCCGGCGTCATGTATGATACATAGTGACACCCCTATATAAGTGGACCGAAACGGCAGGGCGAGAGGGAGCCCGTTACCCGATTCTGTCGTTCCGAAAAGTGGTTTAAAATGTAAAACGAGTTCTGTGGGGATTCTCGTGGCAGTTTTCGCCGCTTATGTATGGTACTACATCCCTTCCACGCTACACTATATCAAACAAATCGAATACGGTAAGTTTATCCACGCGGCCCGGAAAGATTGGTTCGAATGCCAGACACTAACAAACTCTCGCGTCGCCGTTTCCTGAAGGCAACGGGTGGGGCCGCCACGGCCGCCGCCCTCGCCGGTTGTACCGGCGGTGACGGTGAAGAGACGACGACGACCGAATCCGGTGGCGACGAGACCACCACCGCGACGACGACCGAAGGGACACGGGCACGGAGCTGTCCGGCTCGGTGTTCAACCGTATCCTCTCGGGCACCATCACGACGATGGACCCCGTCGCCGCGACCGACACGTCGTCGGGCATCATCATCCAGCAGGTCTTCGACTGCTTGATGTCGTACCCGAACGCCCTGCCGACGGTCGAAAACGAGCTCGCCGCGGACTACACGGTCTCGGACGACTTCACGACCTACACGTTCCAGCTCGCCGACGCGACCTACCACAACGGTGAGACGGTCACCGCGTCCGACTTCATCTACGCGTGGGAGCGCCTCGCGGCCTCCTCGAACAGCCGCCGCGCCTACTTCATCCTCGATTCCATCGGCGTGGAACACGAGACGGACGACGAAGGCAACTACGTGCCCGGTTCGCTCGGCGTCGAAGTCGGCGAGACCGAGACCGAACTCGTCGTCAACCTCTCCGAGCCGTTCCACGACACCCTCGAGATGTTCGCCTACACCTCGTTCGCCGCCCTCCCCGAGGGCGTCCTCGGCGACGTCGAGGGCTACGACGGCGAGATGGAGTACACCGAATTCGCCTCGAACAACCCCATCGGCGCGGGCCCGTTCGAGTTCGCCTTTTGGGAGCAGGGTACCGCCGCGGCCGTCTCCAAGTACGACGACTACTACGGACAGGTCGCGCAGGTCGACAACGTCCGCTGGCAGGTCATCGAGGACGACACGGCTCGCTACAACTACGCGATGAACGAGAACGCGGACTACTTCGGACTGCCCACCGCGCAGTACGACCCCGGTCTCGTTCAGGTGGAGTCGACCGACGAGTACGGTCGTGAAATCGGTAAGTACGGTCCCGTCCGCAACGGGAAGACGCTCAACTACGTCGGCGTCCCGACGCTGTCGATCTTCTACGTCGGCTTCAACATGGAGAAGGTCCCGAAGCCGGTCCGTCAGGCGTTCGCTTACGTCCTGAACCAGGGCCAGATGGTCTCGGAGGTCTTCAAGGGCCGCGGCTCCCCCGCACAGCTCTTCACGCCGCCGACTATCTTCCCCGGTGGCGCGCAGGCCGCAAACGACCTCATCGACTCCGAATACCCGTACAACGCGGACGAGACGGACATCCAGGCCGCCCGCGAGGTTATGGAGGAAGCTGGCTACGGTGAGGACAACCAGTTCGAGGTCCAGTGGACCCAGTACAACTCCAACACGTGGGAGGAAATGGCGAGTATCCTCCGCGACCAGCTCGCGTCCGCCCACATCAACATGCAGATTCAGAAGGCCGACTTCTCGACGCTCCTCGAGCGCGGCCGCAACGGCCAGCTCGAAGCGTACACCCTCGGCTGGATCGCCGACTGGCCGGCCCCGGACAACTTCCTGCAGCTCCTGAACCCGCCGCAGACAGACACCTCCAAGCAGGGCCCCATCTCGTACGTCAACTGGACGGCCGAAAACGGCGACGCCTACCAGCAGGCGACCGACGCCTACCAGCAGGTCGTCAACAACCCGGCCCCGACCGACGAGGCCCAGCAGATCCGCGACGAGGCCTACGTCGACATCGAGACGGCCAACTGGGAAGACGTCGCGATGCTGCCCATCTACAACCGCAAGGACGAGACGTTCTGGTACGACACCGTCAACATCGAACCGTTCGGTGGGATGGGTCCGAGCCGTCAGAAGCTCAACAACGTCACCCTCAACCGGTAAGACTGGGTAGCACGGGCGCACCCTCGCGTCCCGTCCCAATTGAAACGTCCGGTTATTTTTGACAAGCGTACAATTAGTCCCTACTATATAGTATAATCTGGCAGTAGAGTTGCTGAAACTGCGACATTAGGACTTCGAAGCGCAAGACATATCCATACCACTCATTAAACCAGTACAATAATGTCCGCTCGAACGGTCTGCGAGGTGATGCCATGAGTCGATGGCAGTACTTCCTCCGCAGGGTACTGATGTCGATTCCTGTCGTCATCTTCGGGACGACAATTACGTTTGCCCTCATCCGCCTGGGGCCACTCGACCCCGTTTCGGCGATTCTGGGGACGCAATACAACCCACAGGCGGCAGAACAGATTCGGACGAACCTCGGGTTGAACCAGCCGCTCTGGAGTCAGTACCTCGACTTCATGTATCGGTTGTTCACCTTCCAACTCGGCCAGTCGTGGGTCATCGCACCCGGGACGACCGCGTACGAACTCATCGAAATCTACGCGCCCCGGACGATTTGGCTCGGCTTCTGGTCGGTCATCATCGCGCTGTTCGTCGGGATTCCCCTCGGCTTCTACGCCGGGCTGAACCCGAACACGCCCTCCGACTACGCCGCCTCCTTCGGCGGAATCGTCTGGCGCGCGATGCCGAACTTCTGGCTGGCCATCATGCTCGTCACGGCCCTCTCGCAGCTCGGGACGTGGACCAACGGCCTGTTCACGTGGCAGACGTGGATCGTCAGGACGAACGTCGTGACGCCGCCGGCGCTCGGCTTCTTCCAGTCGCCGGTCGAACAGTTCCTCGAAGACCCCGGCGGGTGGACCGAGTCGTTCGTCCGGGCGACGAAGCAGATCGCCCCGGCCGCGCTGGTCCTCGGGTCGGCGTCGATGGGGAACGAGATGCGCATCGGCCGCACCGCCGTCCTCGAGACCATCAACTCGAACTACGTCGAGACCGCCCGCGCGAAGGGCGTCTCCGGGCGCTCGCTCGTCTGGAAGCACATCTTCCGGAACGCGCTCATCCCGCTCGTGCCCATCATCACGGGCGAGGCGTTCCTGCTTCTCGGCGGGTCCGTGTTCGTCGAGACGGTCTTCGCCATCAACGGCCTCGGCTGGCTGTTCTTCAACGCAGCCATCAACGGGGACCTGCCGCTCATCGGGACGCTGATGTTTATCTTCATCCTCATCCTGGTCGGCACGAACATCCTACAGGACTTCCTGTACACGATTATCGACCCGCGCGTCGGGTACGACGGGTGAACCACAGTGAGCACGACAACCGAAACCGAAATTCCGCTCCGACAACGAGTCGCTGAGAACCCCCAGCCCGCGCTGATTTGGGCCGCCATCGGTGCCGTCCTCATCGGCGCCGAGCTGGGCGCTATCCTCCAAGTCGTCGGTGCCGTCGCCGGCGTGGTCGTCAACCTCATCCCCGGTGACCCCGGCGCGTCGGCCGTCCAGTCGCTGCAGGCGGCGTTCGACGCGATTCCGACGCTCATCTCCCGCGACGTGATTCCGAACCAGGGCTACTGGAACGGGACCGGCTACGAGAACACGTTCCTCGGGCTCTCGCCCGCGGTCGCGTGGGCCATCCGCGTCGCGGTCGTCTACGCGTACGCCTTCGCGGTGCTGGCGTGGGCGTGGAACGGCTACAAGCGGTTCCGCCGCCACTACCGCCGCGTCGACTGGACGCCGCGGGACGACGTGGTCAACCGCTTCCGGGGCCACTCCTGGGGCAAGTTCGGGCTCATTATCGTCATCACGTTTGTGGTCATGGCGGTATTCGCGCCCACGCTCGGGCCGACCACGATGGAACAGAACATCCTCCAGCCGTACGACTACGAGGTCAGCTACTGGAGCGAAGACACCCAGAGCGTCGAGACCGTCCTCGTCGGCGAGGCCAATCTCGGCTCCGGGTCGCAGGGAGCGGGTGACGAGAACGTCGCGCCGCTGACGTACGACGACTTCGGCAGATTCCACCCGTTCGGCACGGCGACAAACGGGAAGGACTTGTTCACACAGGTGGTGTTCGGGGCCAGGATATCCCTGACCATCGCCGTCGTCGCCATGGGCATCGCCGGCCTCATCGGACTCGCCTTGGCCATGATAACGGCGTACTACAAGGGACTGGCAGACTTGGCAACGGTGTTAGTCTCCGACTCGATACAGGCGTTGCCGGTCATCATGGTCCTCATCTTGATGCTCGTCATCTTCCAGAACACCTGGGTGAGGGAGTTGTACGACGGCGCGGTGCTCATCATCCTCATCTTCAGTATCGTCTACTGGCCGTTCATCTGGCGGTCGATACGTGGGCCAGCGCTCCAGGTCTCCGAGCAGGACTGGATTGACGCCGCGAAATCGTTCGGCCAGACGCCGACGCAGGTCATGCGCAAGCACATGGCCCCCTACGTGTTCAGCTACATGCTCATCTACGCCTCGCTCAGTCTCGGTGGTATCATCATCAGCGTCGCCGGGCTCTCGTACCTCGGGCTCGGCATCACCGCGCCGACCCCCGAGTGGGGCCGGCTCATCGCGAACGGACAGCAGTACGTCGCGAGTCCCTCGTGGCACATCTCGCTCGTCCCCGGCCTCCTCATCACGCTCGTCGTGACCGGTCTGAACGCCTTCGGCGACGGCATCCGCGACGCCATCGACCCGCAGGCGGACACCGGTGACGAGGCCGCGGCCACGGGAGGTGGCGCATGAGCACCGAACAGGCGAGTTCGACCCGCACCGAGGGAGAGCCCCTGCTCTCAATCGAGAACCTCCGAACGTCGTTCTACACCGACAAGGAAGTCATCCGCGCGGTCGACGGCATCTCGTTCGACATCTTCCGCGGCGAGACCGTGGGTATCGTCGGCGAGTCCGGTTCGGGCAAGTCGGTCACGGCCCGCTCTATCATGCGGCTGGTCGAAAATCCCGGCCGCATCGAGAACGGCCGCATCATGTACGACGGCGAGGACCTCCTCGACAAGTCGCCGAAGCAGATGCGCTCCATCCGCGGCGGCAGCATCGCGATGGTGTTCCAGGACCCGCTGACGAGCCTGAACCCCGTCTACACCGTCGGCAACCAGATCAAGGAAGCGCTCCGACTCCACCGCGGACTGAGCGGGTCGAAGGCGACGAAAGAGGCCATCGAACTGCTCGAAGCGGTCGGGATTCCGGACGCGCACCGCCGCGTTCGCGAGTACCCCCACCAGTTCTCCGGCGGGATGCGCCAGCGCGCCGTCATCGCGATGGCGCTCGCGTGCGACCCCGAACTGCTCATCTGCGACGAGCCGACGACGGCGCTCGACGTGACCATCCAGGCGCAGATTCTGGAACTCCTCGAAGAGATCCAAGAGGAACGCGACCTCGGCATCATGTTCATCACCCACGACATGGGCGTCATCGCCGAAATCGCGGACCGCGTCAACGTGATGTACGCGGGCGAAATCGTCGAGAGCGCACCCGTCGTCGAACTGTTCGAGTCGCCGAAACACCCCTACACGCAGGGGCTTCTCAACTCCATTCCCGGACAGGGGCTCGACGAGGACGAGCGCCTCGCGACCATCGAGGGCGACGTGCCGACACCGAACGAGGACCCGACGTACTGTCGGTTCGCCCCCCGGTGCCCGAAGGCGTTCGCAGAGTGCGACACGGTACATCCGGTCCCCGTCGACGTGGGCGACAGCGCGGACGACCACCGAGCGTCGTGTCTGCTGTACCCCGAGGACCTCCCGTCCGAGGAGGCGGTCGCCGTCCACCGCGAGGGCGGACAGCGCGGAGGTGACACGCGATGAGTACGACATCCACCGAAGAAGAGCGAAGCACCGAGGCGCGCGGAGACACCATCCTCGAAGTCAACGACCTCAAAACCTACTACGAGGACGGCGGCTTCCTCGGCAGCAACCCCGTGAAAGCGGTCGACGGCGTCTCGTTCGACATCCAGCGCGGCGAGACGCTCGGACTCGTCGGTGAGTCCGGCTGCGGGAAGTCCACGCTCGGGCGCACGTTGATGCGCCTCGAAGAGGCCACCGCGGGCGAGGTCAAACTCAACGGCACGGACATCACCACGCTGTCCGGCTCGGACCTCAAGCAGTTCCGCAAGGACGTACAGATGGTGTTCCAGGACCCCGATTCGAGCCTCAACGAGCGGATGACCGTGGGCGAAATCGTCCGCGAGCCGCTCGACGTGCACGACTGGAAGACGCCGTCGGAGCGCCGCGAGCGCGTCCGCGAACTGCTCGAAACCGTCGGCCTGCAGGAACAACACTACTACCGCTACCCGCACCAGTTCTCCGGCGGCCAGCGCCAGCGCATCGGCATCGCCCGCGCGCTCGCGCTCGAACCGGAGTTCATCATCCTCGACGAGCCGGTGTCGGCGCTCGACGTGTCCGTGCAGGCGAAGATTCTCAACCTGCTCGAAGACCTGCAAAACGAGTTCGGGCTGACGTACCTGTTTATCGCCCACGACCTCGCGGTCGTCCGCCACATCTGCGACCGCGTCGCCGTGATGTACCTCGGCAACATGATGGAAATCGGACCGGCGGACGAGATGTTCGACCAACCGGCGAACCCGTACACGCACGCGCTGTTGTCGTCGATTCCGGAGCCGGATCCGACTATCGAGCGCGACCGCATCACCCTCCGCGGGACGCCGCCGAGCCCGCGCGACCCGCCGGCGGGCTGTCCGTTCTCGACGCGCTGTCCGGTGAAGATTCGCCCGGAGGCGTACAGAGACATGGACCCAGAGCTCTGGGAGCGCATCGAGGTCTTCCGCGAAGTTCTGCGGGAGCGCTCGCGCGCCGACCCCTCGTTGAGCGACCGCGTCCGGAAACTGCTCGGCCGCGAGAGCCACCGCGCCGGGATGGACGAAATCATCCCCGAACTGTTCGGCGAACTGGACGTGCCCTCGAGCGTGATGACCCACATCCGCGAGGCCGCCGATTACGCCGAAAACGACGACGAGGACGCCGCGCAGACCTACCTCCACGAGGAGTTCGGGAGCGTCTGTGACCACGAGCGACCCGACCAGCTCACGGTCGGCAACCGGGGGCGCTTGAGCCTCTGTCACCGTCACGAACCCGAGTACGAAGAGCCGGCGGCCGTCTTCGAGACGCTCGTTCAATAGCCATGGAGTTCGACCCACGCCGCTTCGGCGTCAAGACCATCGACGCCGTGGTCTACGCCGTCTCCCTCACCGGCGTGGTGTTCGTCGTGACCGCCCTCCTGAGCACGCTCGCCGGCAACGGACTGCCCGGCGCGAAGTGGCTCATGTTCTTTCTCGGGTTCGCCATGTTCGGCTACGCGTCGCTGAAGGTCCGCCCGAAGGCGGCCTGGAAGGGCGGCGACGAAAACAGCGACAACGACGGCGGCCTGTTTTCGGGGAGCGACGAGCCCGTCGGCGTCGAGAAACTCGTCGGGAACGCGCTCGACGCGATACTACCGCCGCGACTGCGACCCGCGAACAGCGACGAGCGGCCGTCGAGCGGGGGGAAACTCCTCCTCGCGTCGGTCTGTATCCTCGCGGCCTCGTACGCGATGGAGGTCGTCTTCGGCATCAACTACTGACCGCCTCGGACCCCCGTGGCCTTCGATGCCTTTTACCATATACGTCGTCCAGAACGGGTATGGCCGAACTCGGAGACGACGAGACGCCCGATGTCGAACGAATCGCCGGCGAGGCGGACCGCCGCCGCGAGGCGTGGGGCGCAACGCTCGACGACATGACAGCGATGGCCGACGAGTTCGAAGCCGACGGGTGGGAGACGGTCCGCATCCCGGCGGGCGACAGCGGTCCGTTCGGTCCCTCCAGCGGCAAGGGCGACGAGGGGGCGTTCGGCCTCGCGTACGTCATTCCCGGCGACAAGGCCGAGACGGTCGCCGACCTGTTCGAAGCGACGTCGTTCCCCGAGTACGAGGTGTACCGCGCGGAGAACGACGGCCGCGTCTACATGGTGACGGCGCTGTTCTCGCCGGACGCCGAGACCGCTATCTTCCTCGCGGGCGCGTGGGACCTCCGCGAGGCGCTCGAGTGTGCGACCGTCGCCGTCGAGGAAGGGCGGATGTACACCTACCTGCAGAAGCTCGACGGCACCGTCGTCGGCGTCGTCGAACACGACGACCCCGAGAAGTTCTTCCCCAACCTCGATGCGATTCGGCGGTACGCGCCGAACAGCGGCGACGACGAGGCCGAAGGCGACGCGAGCGACGACAACTGAGTCGGGGCCGTTCCGCTTTCGTTTTCGGAGGACTCACGACGCTCCCGCGAGCGACGGCGGACGCCTGTCAACGAGCCGAAAGCGTTCGCAGAGTACATTAGGCGGGGGGAAGAAAGCGGGTGTATGAAAGTAGCCGACGCGATGACCCGCGGTGAGGAGGTCGTGACGGTGTCCCTGCCGGGCACCCGCGACGACGTTCTGGAATACCTCCAAGAGCGTGGGTTCTCTTCTGTTCCTGTGGTGAAAGAGACCGACGAGGGGACGAAGTACCGAGGGCTCATCTCTCGGGAGGACCTCATCGAACACCCCGACGAGGACCAGCTGGCGGTGCTCGTCCGCGAGGTGCCGACCGCGAGCGCCGACGACGACCTCGAAGCGGTGGCCGCGACGATGGTCTCGGAGGGCGCGCGCCGAATCCCCGTCGTCGACGGCGACGCCATCGAGGGCATCCTCACCGTCACCGACGTGGTCCGGGCCATCGCCCGCGGCGACATCGACGGCGAGACCGAGGTCGGCGACCTCGCCGCCCGCGACGTGAACACGACGTACGTCGACGTCCCTCTGCACATCGTCGAGCGCGAGATATTCTACGCGAACGTTCCCTACGCGGTCGTCCTCGACGACGAGGCCTCGCTGGCCGGCATCGTGACCGAAGTCGACATCATCGAGGTCGCCCGCGTCGTCGAAGGCGAGGCCGGCACCGGCGACTCGGTCGCAAACCAGGACGACGAGTGGATGTGGGAGGGAATCAAGGCGGTCGGCAACCGTTACATCCCGACCCGGAACGTCGAGATTCCGGCCGAGCCGGTCTCGAAGTTCATGACCGACGACCTCGTGAGCGTCCCGACGCGCGCCACCGCCAAGGACGCCGCCCAGACGATGATTCGCGAGGACATCGAGCAGATTCCGCTCGTCTCCGGCGACGAACTCATCGGCATCGTCCGCGACATCAACCTGCTGGAGGCGCTGTATGAGTGAGGGCGACGAGTCCGCAGCGCTCACCGAACTCGCCAAGCGACGCGGCTTTTTCTTCGGCTCCTCGGAGGCCTACGGCGGCGTCGGCGGGTTCTACACCTACGGCCCGCAGGGCGCGGCCCTGAAGTCCAACGTCGAAGAGGCGTGGCGCGAGCGCTTCGCCGTCCAGGAGGGCAACCTCGAAATCGAAGCGCCGACCATCATGCCCGAGCCCGTCTTCGAGGCGTCGGGCCACCTCGACGGCTTCGACGACATGCTCGTCGAGTGCGCCGAGTGCGGCGAGTCCCACCGCGCGGACCACCTCATCGAGGACAACTCCGAACTGGAGGACGCGGAGACACTGTCGCCCGAGGAGGCGGCGGAGAAAATCGCCGACCTCGGCCTCGTCTGTCCGACCTGCGGCGCGGACCTCGCCGGCCAGTCGGTCGAGGACTTCAACCTCATGTTCGAGACGAACATCGGACCCGGCTCCTCGACGCCCGGCTACCTCCGCCCCGAGACGGCGCAGGGCATCTTCGTGGAGTTCCCGCGCATCAAGGAGTACGCGCGCAATAGCCTCCCGTTCGGCGTGACGCAGGTCGGCCGCGCCTACCGCAACGAGATTTCGCCGCGGAAGAGCATCGTCCGCACCCGCGAGTTCACGCAGGCCGAACTGGAGCACTTCATCGACCCCGAGCGCGACGAGGCCGACCTCTCTGCGGTCGAGGACGTGGAGGTGCTTCTGTACCCCGCGACCGAGCAGGAGGCCGACGACGGCGACTACGTCGAGACGACCATCGGCGAGGCCGTCGAAGACGGCGTCATCGGCAACGCGTGGCTCGGCTACTTCCTCGGCATCGCCCAGGAGTGGTACGAGACGGTCGGCGTCGACATGGACCGCTTCCGCTTCCGCCAGCACCTCGCGGGCGAGCGCGCCCACTACTCCTCGGACTGCTGGGACGCCGAGAGCGAGGTCGACGGCGACTGGATAGAAATCGCGGGCTTCTCGTACCGCAGCGACTACGACCTCTCGAAGCACTGTCTCTTATACACATCTCTNCCTCGCGCCATCAGAGATGTGTATAAGAGACAGGCTCGGGCCCGAGTTCGGCGCGCAGGCCGCCGACGTGGCCGAGGCGCTGGAGACGCTCGCCGAGCGCGACCCCGACGCCTTCGACGCCGACGAGGTGACCCTCGACATCGACGGCGAGGAAATCACCGTCGACACCGACGTGGCGAACTTCTCGGTCGAGACGCAGACCGAGGCGGGCGAGCACATCACCCCGCACGTGGTCGAGCCCTCGTTCGGTATCGACCGCACGGTGTACACGCTCCTCGCGCACGCGTACGAGACCGACGAGGTCGACGGCGAGGCGCGGAGCTACCTCTCGCTTTCGCCGTCGGTCGCGCCGACGAACGTCGGCGTCTTCCCGCTCGTGAGCAACGTCGACGAACTGGTCGACCTCGCCGACGACGTGGCCGCCGAACTCCGCGCGGCCGGCTTCGCGGTCGTCTACGACGACTCGGGGAGCATCGGTCGGCGCTACCGCCGACAGGACGAGGTGGGCACGCCGTTCTGCATCACCATCGACCGCGACGGGCTCGAAGGCGACGGCGCGAACACCGTCACCATCCGCGAGCGCGACAGCGGAAAGCAAGTCCGACTGCCCGTCGACGACCTCGTCGGAACGCTCGTCGGCCTGCGCGCCGGCACCGCCTCGTTCGACGACGTGCTCGACGAGAACGAGGTCGTCGAGGCGTAACCCGCCGTGGGGCGACCGAGCACCGCCGAGGTGAAACGGCGACTGGTCCACGCGAGCGGCTCGGGGATGCCGCTTTTGTACCTCCTCGGGCTGGTCGAGTGGCGTACCCTCGGGTATCTGTTCGTCTTCCTCGCGGCGGTCGTCAGCGTCCTCGAACTGCTTCGACTGTTCGGCGGCCTCGAATGGGTCGTCTACGACGAACTCACCCGCGAGTACGAACAGGACAACGTCGCCGGCTACGCGCTGTACGTCTACAGCCAGACCGCCGTCGCGTTGGTGTTCGACCCGCACGTCGCGGTTCCGGGGATGTTCATGCTCACCATCGGCGACCCGATAAGCGGCCTCCTCGGCTCCGCCCCGGTCGGCGAACTGAAGTCGGCGCGGACGCTCGCGGCGATGTTCGCGGTCTGTTTCGTCCTCGCCGCCCCGTTCGTGATTCCCGTGTCGGGGGTCGTCGCGGGCGGCCTCGCCGCGGCCGTCGGAGCCGCGGGGGCGACGCTGGCCGACGGCGTGAAACCGGTTGTCGCCGGCTACGTCATCGACGACAACCTCTCGATTCCGCCGGTCGCCTGTACCGCCATCGCGGTGACGCTCTGGCTGGTCGCCTGAACGGAACGCGGTCGGCGTTCGGGTGTCGGTCCGTGATGCGATTTTATTTCGGTCGGCGACGAACCGGACAGTCATGACTGTCTACGAGAGCGACCTTCCGGGCGTCGGGAAGAAACACGAGGTAGAACTCGGCGACGGCTCCCGACTCGTCATCGTGACGCACAACACCGGCAAACGGGAGGTGTTCCGGCGTCCGAGCGCCGACAGCGATTCCGAGAAGCTGTTCGAACTCACCGACAAGCTGGCCCGACAGGTGGGGACGCTCCTCGAAGGCGCGTACTTCCAGCCGGTCCAGACGGAGACCATCGAGACGCTCCTCGGCGACAACACGCTCATCGAGTGGGTCGAAGTCGGCGCTGACTCCGACGTCGCGGGCAAGACGCTCGGCGAGTCCGACCTCCGGCAGGCGACCGGCGCGTCCGTCATCGCCATCGATCGCGACGACGAGGTCATCACCTCGCCCGGCGGCGACACGATGATCGAAGCCGGCGACACGCTCGTCGTCATCGGTCCCAAGGCGGCCTGCCGCGACTTCACGGCGCTCGTGAAAGGGACCTGATGGCAGCGGCGCTGCTCGAATTCGGCTACCTGTTCGCAGTCCTCGCGGTCGTCGGAGCAGTCGCGCTCCGCGTCGGCCTGTCGGTGATTCCCCTCTACGTCGTCGGCGGCGTCGTCGCCGGACCGTACGTCGCCGGGCGGTTCGGCCTCCCGTACGTCCCGAACGGCGAAGTGGTGGCGATTCTGGCGGAACTCGGTATCGTCCTCCTCCTGTTTTTCCTCGGGTTGGAGTTCAGCCTCGACCGACTCCGGTCGTCGGGAGCGAAAATCGGCCGCGCGGGCGTCATCGACCTCGCGGTGAACCTCCCCATCGGCATCGCCATCGGTCTCGTTCTCGGGTGGTCGCCGGTGGAGGCGCTGCTGCTCGGTGGCATCGTCTACATTTCGTCGTCGGCCATCGTGACGAAGACGCTCATCGACCTCGGATGGATTGCGGACCCCGAGTCGGAGCCGATTCTGGGGACGCTCGTCTTCGAGGACCTCGCCATCGCGGTCTACCTCGCGGTCGTCACCTCGCTCGTGCTCGGCGGCGACGGCGGCATCGCGGCCATCGGTCGCTCGCTCGCCATCGCCTTCGGCTTCCTCGGCCTCCTGTTCGTGGCCGTCCAGTACGGGACGGTGCTTTTCGCCCGCGTCCTCGACGTGGAGAACGAGGAGGCGTTCGTCCTGCGGGCGCTCGCGGTCGTCGTTCCCATCTCGGGTGCGGCGCTCGCGCTCGGGGTGAGCGAGGCCGTCGCGGCGTTCTTCGTCGGGATGGGCTTTTCGACGAGCGGCCACCGGGAGCGACTCGAACACCTGCTCGTCTCGGTCCGCGACGTGTTCGCCGCGGTGTTCTTCTTCTGGATTGGCCTCGGCACCGACCCGACGCTGTTGGCGGCGGCGGCCGTCCCGCTCGCCATCGCGGTCGTCGTGTCGACGCCGTCGAAGATTCTCTCGGGCTATTTCGGCGGTCGGGCGTACGACCTCTCCGCACACCGGTCGCTCCGGGTCGGCGTCGGGCTGGTGCCGCGCGGCGAGTTCTCGCTTGTCATCGCGGCGCTGGCCGCCGCGGGGACGACGCCGGTGATGCGCGAAATCATCCCGGCGTTCGCGGTCGGCTACGTCTTCGTCATGAGCGCGCTCGGGACGGTGCTGATGCAGCGGTCTGACCTCGTGGAGCGACTCGTGTTCCGCGGCCGCGCGGCAGACGGAGACGCCTCGACCGAGAGCGCCTGATTCGTCCCGGCGCGGCGTTTTCGACCCGTCGACGCCGACCGACCCGAACGGCCACAGAACACTTACCGGAGGAGTCGCCACGTTGCGGGTGCTATGACCCTTATCGAGTGGCTCGTCATCGCAGTCGTCGTGCTCGCGATTATCGCGCTCGTGGTCGCGCTCGTCGACAACGAACTACTGGTCGAACTCGCCGGGGAGTTGCTCGACTGAGGAAACGTTTGCGTCGCCGGAAGCGTTTAATAGGGAAGACGTCGTAGCGTTTCGCAACCATGGCGACTCGCAGCACCTTCGCCACTTTTGCCCCGCTGCGAGCCGCGGCTGTCCGACCCCGACGACGGGCCCTTTAGGGCCACAATCATCATCTCCTTCGGGACACGTCGAAATCGCTAATCACCTATTTTCGTGCCTATAGGCATCTCTACTACTTAATTTCAGAAATTGAATGCAAAGAATTTATCTGTATGTCCCCGCCACAGACGAGTACATGAAGAAAGTCGCACTCGCGTTCTCGGGCGGACTCGACACAACAGTCTGCGTCCCGATTCTCGAAGAGGAGTACGGATACGACGAAGTCGTCGGCGTCACCGTCGACGTCGGCCAGCCGGAAGAGGAGTTCGAGGAGGCCTACGAGACGGCCGAGGCCCTCGGGCTGGAACACTACGTCGTCGACGCGAAACAGGAGTTCGCACAGCTCTGTCTCGACTCGGTGTGCGCCAACGCGGACTATCAGGGCTATCCGCTCGGCACCGCGCTCGCGCGCCCGGTCATCGCTAAGGCCATCCTCGGACTCGCCGAAGAGAAGGACTGTGACGGTATCGCCCACGGCTGTACGGGCAAGGGCAACGACCAGCTTCGCTTCGAAGCGGTCTGGCGCGCCTCCGACCTCGAAGTCATCGCACCCGTCCGCGAGATGGGCATGACCCGCGAGTGGGAAATCGAGTACGCCGCCGAGAAGGACCTCCCGGTGCAGGGCGGCAACGAGGGCGTCTGGTCCATCGACACGAACCTCTGGAGCCGTTCCATCGAGGGCGGCAACCTCGAAGAACCCGGCTACGTCCCGCCGGAGGACATCTACGAGTGGACCGACCAGCCGTCCGACGAGACGGAACTCATCGAAATCGCGTTCGAAGACGGCTACCCGGTCGCCGTCGACGACGAGGAGATGGAACCCCTCGAACTCATCTCGTTCCTCAACGAGAAGGCCGGCAAGCACGGCGTCGGCCGCACCGACATGATGGAAGACCGCATGCTCGGCCTCAAGGTGCGCGAGAACTACGAGCACCCGGCCGCGACGACGCTCCTGAACGCCCACGAGGCGCTCGAAGGGCTCGTCCTCACGAAGGAGGAACGCGACTTCAAGGCCACCGTGGACAACGAGTGGTCCCAGAAGGCCTACGAGGGCCTCATCGACGCCCCGCTCGTGGGCGCGCTGAACGCCTTCCTCGAGAAGACCCAAGAGCGCGTCACGGGCACCGTGACCATCAAGTTCGAGGGCGGGCAGGCCCGCCCGGTCGGTCGCAAATCCGAGTACGCCGCGTACTCCGAGTCCGCCGCCTCCTTCAACACGGAGACGGTCGACGGCATCGAACAGGCCGACGCGACGGGCGTCGCCAAGTACCACGGCTTCCAGGCGCGCCTCGCCAACCAGAGCGCGAAAAAGCAGAAGCCCGAACTCGCCGCAGACGGCGGTAGCGACGAGTAAGATGGCAGGCGAGGACGGCGACTCCGAGGGCGTCATCCGCCGGGACCGCTTCAGCGGCGGCCCCGCCCGCGGGTTCATGTCGAGCCTCGCGGCCGACGAACGCATCTTCGAGGCCGACCTCGCCGTCGACCGGGCGCACGTCGTGATGCTCGCGTCGCAGGACATCATCGAGTCCGAGGTCGCGAGCGAGATTCTCGCCGCGCTGGACGAGGTCGAGGCCGCGGGCCACGACGCGCTTTCGGGCGGCGAAGACGTTCACGAGGCCATCGAGGCCGCCGTCATCGACATCGTCGGACCCGACGGCGGGAAGATGCACACCGCCCGCTCGCGCAACGACGAGGTGGCGACCTGCATCCGCTACCGTCTGCGCGAGGACGTGCTTTCGGCCCTCGACGCCGCGCTCGCTCTGCGCGAGTCGTTACTCGAGACGGCCGCGGCACACACCGAGACGGTAATGCCCGGCTACACGCACCTCCAGCCCGCGCAACCGACGACGGTCGCGCACTTCCTCCTCTCGTACGAACGGGCGGTCGCCCGCGACTGCGCCCGCCTCATGTGCGCGTACGAGCGCATCAACCAGTCGCCGCTCGGGTCGGCGGCGTTCGCGGGCACGCCCTTCGACGTGAACCGCGAACTCGTGTCCGACCTGCTCGGCTTCGACCGCGTGATGGAGAACTCGATGGACGCCTCGGCGACCCGCGACTTCCTCGCGGAGACGCTGTCGGCGCTCACGACCCACGCGGTCACGCTCTCCGGCCTCGCCGAGGACCTCGTGATATTCTCGAACAAGGGCCTCGTCGAGCTGTCGGACGACTACTCGTCGACCTCCTCTATCATGCCGCAGAAGAAGAACCCCGACACGATGGAACTCGTCCGCGCCGTCGCGGGCGACGCCGTCGGGGAACTCACCGGCCTCCTGACGACGCTGAAGGGACTCCCGCGCGCGTACAACCGCGACCTACAGCGCGCCCACAAACACGCGTTCCGCACCGTCGACGACGTGGCCGAGGCGGCCGCGGTCGCCGCCGGCGCGGTCGGGTCGGCGACGTGGCCCGAGGACGAACTCGCCGCGGCCGCGGGCGACGGCTTTTCGACCGCGACCGGCGTGGCGGACCTGCTGGCGATGGCCGGCCTGCCGTTCCGCACGGCCCACGAGGTCGTCGCGGAGGCGGCCGCCCGCTCCGAGGGAACGCCCGACGTGGCAACACTTGACGCCGTCGCTACGGACGTATTAGGTGAGTCACTCTTTACGCACGTGACAGCCGAGGCCGTCGAAGCCGCGCTCGACCCGACCGAGAGCGTGGCGAGTCGCGATTCGGTCGGCGGGCCCGCACCCGCCGCCGTGGAGGCGACGCTCTCGACGGCCCGCGACGAGCTCTCGGACGACGCCGCCGCCGTCGCCGACGCGCGCGACTCGCTCGCCGCGGCGGCCGAGGGTCTCGAAGAGGAGGTCTCGAGCTATGTCTGAGTTCACCGACGCGACGCCCGCCGGTCTGCTCCGACGACCGCGAGCGACCGCGCCGCGACGACCGGCCGGGCTCCGGCGACCCCGACCGGAACCCCGACGACGACCACGCCCGACGCGGGGGACGGGTCGACCGGTCCGACGACCGGTCCCGTCTCCGGCGTCGAGTGAGCGTGGCACCCAAGCTCGACGCGTCGTTCGGCTGACCCGTATTGTCGGCCGATTCGACAGATAACACCCGCTAGAGACTTCTTTGCGTTTATTTTCGACGTGTAATTTTCGACGGCTTTAATACCGTCCGTCGACCAGCCACGGATGTAATGAGCGACACCATCACCGCGGAAGACCCGCTGAGTGGAGAGGAAATCGAGCTGCCTGCCGACGTCGAAGTCGGCGAAATCATCGACAGCCCCGCCACGGGCGCAGAGCTTGAGGTCGTCTCCCTCGACCCCGTGACACTCGAAGAAGCGCCCGAACTCGAAGAGGACTGGGGAGAGTAAATTGCACGTTGGACTGCTCTATTCCCGGATTCGCCGCGACGAGAAGCTCCTGCTCAACGAGCTTCGCGACCGCGGCCACGAGGTGACGAAGATAGACGTTCGGAAAGAGCAGTTCGACCTCACGGAGCCGCCGGAATCGTTCGACGGACTCGACGTGGTGGTCGACCGCTGTCTGGCGACGAGCAGGAGCATCTACATCACGCGCTTCCTGCAGTCGTACGGAATCCCGGTCGTCAACTCCCACGAGACCGCCGACATCTGCGCCGACAAGGCGAAAAACAGCCTCGCGCTCGCTGACGCGGGCGTCCCCACGCCGAACACGAAAGTGGCCTTCACGGTCGACTCGGCCATGGAAATCGTCGAGGAGTTCGGCTACCCCTGCGTCCTCAAGCCGGTCGTCGGCTCGTGGGGTCGCCTGATGGCGAAAATCGACTCCGAGGCGGCCGCCGAGGCCATCCTCGAACACAAGTCGACGCTCGGGAACTACGAGCACAAGGTGTTCTACATCCAGGAGTTCGTCGAGAAGCCGGGCCGCGACATCCGCGTGCTCGCCACCGACGGCGAACCCGTGGCCGCGATGGTCCGCTCGTCGGACCACTGGCTCACGAACGCCGCGAAGGGCGCGAGCGTCGACGAGTTCGAACTCGACGACCGCGCGAAGGAACTCGTCAAGCAGGCGTCCGACGCGGTCGGCGGCGGCCTCCTCGGCGTCGACCTCATGGAGACCGGAGACGACTACACCGTCCACGAGGTCAACCACACCGTCGAGTTCAAGGCGCTCAACGACGCCGTCGAGGCGGACGTTCCCGCGACGGTCGTCGACTGGCTCGAAGCGAAGGCCGACGGCGAGCAGTCGCTGGCGGAGGTCTCGGCGTGAGCGAACAGCTCACCGCGGGCGTCGTCGGCGGCTCCGGCTTCACCGGCGGCGAACTGCTCCGCCTGCTCGACGGCCACCCGAACTTCGACGTCGAACAGGCGACGAGCCGCTCCTACGAGCGCAAGACCGTCGGTCACGTCCACCCGAACCTTCGTCACCTCGACCTCCGTTTCACCTCGCCGGAGGACCTCGAATCAGTCGACGTGCTGTTCACGGCGACGCCCCACGGCGTCTCGATGGAGCACATCGACGCCTTTCAGGACGCGGCGGACACCGTCGTCGACCTCTCTGCGGACTTCCGTCTCTCCGAGGCGGCGCAGTACGACGAGTGGTACGACGGCCACGTCTGCCCCGAATACCTCGAACAGTCGGAGTACGCGCTCCCCGAACTGAACCGCGAGAACCTCCCCGGCGCGGACCTCATCGCCGCGGGCGGCTGTAACGCGACTGCGACGATTCTCGGCCTCAAGCCGCTTTTCGACGCCGGCATCCTCTCCGGCGACGAGCAGGTCGTCGTGGACGTGAAAGTCGGCTCGTCGGAGGGCGGCGCGGGCGCGAGCAAGGCGTCGTCGCACGCCGAGCGCTCGGGCATCGTCCGCCCCTACGCGCCGACCGGCCACCGCCACGAGGCCGAAATCGAGGAGTACCTCGGCCTCTCGGTCTCGTTTACCGTCCACGCGGTCGACATGGTCCGCGGCGCGGCGGCGACCTGTCACGTCTTCCCCGACGGCCCCGTCTCGAAGGGCGACATGTGGAAAGCGTTCCGCGGCTCCTACGGCGACGAACCGTTCATGCGCACCGTCGCCGGCGGCGGCGGCGTCTACCGCTACCCGGAACCGAAGTCGGTCGCCGGGACGAACTTCGGCGAGGTCGGCTTCGAAATCGACCCCGGAAACCGACGACTCGTCGTCTTCTCGGCCATCGACAACATGATGAAAGGCTCCGCGGGGCAGGCGGTCCACGCCGCCAACATCGCGCTCGGGCTGGAGGAGACCGCCGGACTCGACTTCACCGGCTTCCACCCCATCGGCTCGCCCTGACCGCACCGCCCCCGAACGCTCGCTCCGACCCACGATTTACGCACCATTTCGACTATGACAGGATACACACGCGAGGAACTGCTCGCGGCACACGAACAGCTCGTCGACAACGAAGCGAACCTACTCACGGATGGCGGTTCCGAGCCGCCGGTCGTCGTCAAAATCGGCGGCGCGAAGGCCGTCGACCCGAAGGGAGCCGTCTCCGACGTGGCCCACCTCGTCGCCAACGGCACCGACGTGGTCGTCGTCCACGGCGGTTCGACCGCCGTCGACGAGACGCTCGAAGAACTCGGCGAGGAGCCGACGTACGTCGAGTCGCCCTCGGGCGTCTCCGGCCGCTTCACCGACGAGCGCACCATGGAGGTCTTCTCGATGGTGATGCCCGGCAAGCTCAACACGGACCTGACGGCGCTGTTCCGCGAGGCGGGCGTCGACGCGCTCGGCCTCTCGGGCGTCGACGGCGGCCTCCTGACCGGCCCGCGCAAGTCGGCCGTCCGGGTCATCGAAGACGGCAAGAAGAAAATCAAACGCGGCGACCACTCCGGGAAGATCACCTCGGTGAACGCGACGCTCCTCGAAACCCTCCTCGACGGTGGCTACACGCCCGTCGTGACCGTTCCGATGCTCGCCGACGACGGCGTGCCGGTCAACGCCGACGCCGACCGCGCCGCCGCTGCGGTCGCGGGCGCGCTCGGCGCGAAACTCGTCGTCCTCACCGACGTGAAAGGCGTCTACGCCGACCCCGACGACGAGTCAACGCTCATCGAGACGGCCGACACGCCCGAGGAGTTCTCGGCGCTCGAATCGGCCGCCGAGGGGTTCATGACGAAGAAGGTCATGGCCGCGAAGGAGGCGCTCGACGGCGGGGCCGCCGAGGTCATCGTCTCCGACGCGAACCTGAACGACCCCATCGTGACGGCGCTCAACGACGGCGGCACGCACGTGACGCCCGGCGCGCTGGTCGAAGCTGAGGAGGCCGAACAATGAGCGGCTTCGTCTTCAACGAGAAACCCATCGCCATCGAGTCCGGCGAGGGGCCGTATCTCTACTCCGACGACGGCACCGAGTACCTCGACTTCGGCGCGAGCTACGCCGTCGCGGCGCTCGGCCACTCCCACCCCGCGGTCACCTCGGCGATTCAAGAGCAGGCCGCGAAGCTGACCTACGTGCAGGCGTCGTACCCCGTCGAGGTCCGCACCGAACTCTACGAGAAGCTGGCGACGCTCGCGCCCGGCGGTATCTCGAACGTCTGGCTCTGTAACTCCGGCACGGAGGCCAACGAGGCGGCGATGAAGTTCGCCCGCTCGGCGACCGGCCGCCAGAAGATTATCGCCACGAAGCGCGCCTTCCACGGCCGCACCCTCGGGAGCCTCGCGCTCACGTGGAAACAGAAGTACAAGAAGCCCTACGAGCCGGTCGCCGGCGGCGTCGAGTTCGTCAGCTACGGCGACGAGGAGGAACTCGCCGAGGCCATCGACGACGAAACGGCCGCGGTCTTCTTGGAGCCGATTCAGGGCGAAGGCGGCATCAACCCCGCCGCGGCGGAGTACCTCCAGACCGCCCGCGACCTGACCGACGACGCCGGCGCGGCGCTCGTCTTCGACGAGATTCAGACCGGTATCGGTCGCACCGGGGCGCTGTGGGCCTGCGAGAACGCCGGCGTCGTCCCCGACATCCTCACGAGCGCGAAGGGCATCGCCAACGGCCTGCCGCTCGGCGCGACGCTCTGTGCCGACTGGATTGCGGACGGCGCGGCCTCTCACGGCTCGACGTTCTCCGGCGGTCCCGTAGTCTGTGCGGCGGCGAACGCCACCCTCGACACCATCGTCGAAGAGGACCTGCCCGGCCACGCGGCCGCGGTGGGCGACTACCTCACGACGGAGCTCGAAGCCGCCGTCGAGGAATACGACCTGCCGGTCCGCGAGGTCCGCGGCGACGGCCTCATGGTCGGCGTCGAGGTCAAACGCGGCGCGAACCGCACGCTGAAACACCTCGCGCTGTCCGAGCAGTTGCTCGCGCTCCCCGCGGGCCGGACGGTCGTCCGGTTCCTGCCGCCGCTCGTCATCGAGGAGGAACACGCCGACCGCGCGGTCGACGCCATGACGAACGTGTTATCATGAACGCCGAAATCGACCGCGAGGACGGCGAGGAGGCGAAAGCGGCGGCAGAAGCAGAAGCGGAGGCGACGGCGGAGACGACAGCCAACGCCGAAGCCGACGCCAGCGTGACCTCCGGCGCAGACGCCGACACCGACGCTCTCGACGAGGGCGAGTGGGTCGACGCGCGCCACCTCCTCTACGACATGGTCTCGACGCCCTCGGTGTCGGGCGACGAGGAGGCGGCCGCCGAGGTCCTGAAGGCGTTCTTCGAGGCGCACGACCGCGAGGTCTGGATAGACGAGGTCGGCAACGTCCGCGCGCCCGCCGACGACGCGGTGCTTCTCACCTCCCACGTCGACACCGTCCCCGGCGACGTGCCGGTGAAGATAGAAGACGGCGTCCTCTGGGGTCGCGGCAGCGTCGACGCGACGGGGCCGCTCTGCTCGATGGCCGCGGCGGCCGTCGAGACGGGCGTCTCGTTCGTCGGCGTCGTCGGCGAGGAGACCTCCTCGCGCGGCGCGTGGCACCTCGTGGAGGACCGCGAGGAGCCCGACGCGGTCGTCAACGGCGAGCCCTCGGGCTGGGACGGCGTCACGCTCGGCTACCGCGGGTTCCTCTCGGGAACGTACATCGCGACGAGCGAACTCGGCCACTCCTCGCGCCCCGAGGAGAACGCCATCCAGTCCGCGGTCGCGTGGTGGTCCCGCGTGGCCGACTTCTTCGACGAGGAGCGCGACGGCGTCTTCGACACGGTGACGACCAAGCCCGTAACGTTCGACGGCGGCCCGACCGACGACGGCCTCGCGGTCGAGGCGACGGTGGACGTGCAGTTCCGCGTCCCGCCGCGGCTCTCCATCGACGACGTGCGCGAGGTCGCGGAGGGCGAACTCACCCGCGGCGGCGTCCACTGGAACAAGCCCATCCCGCCGGTCATGATGAGCCCCCGCACCGACGTGGCGCGGGCGTTCCGCGTCGCCATCCGCAACGTCGGCGGCGTGAAACCCCGGCTCCTCCGGAAAACCGGGACCAGCGACATGAACATCTTCGCCGGCACGTGGGACTGCCCGATGGCGACCTACGGTCCCGGCGACTCGGACCTCGACCACGCCCCGAACGAACACCTCGACCTCGCCGAGTTCGACAGCGCCATCGACGTGCTCGTCGACGTGTGCGAGCGCCTCGCGGACGACTGAGGCGAGCGGCGAGGACGACCGACCGAGACGACGAACCGACACGGAGACACGACACACGACACAATGCTCGAAACCACCCACTTCACCGACATCGACGACATCAGCGCATCGGAGTTAGACCGCGTCCTCACCCGCGCCGCCGACATCAAGTCCGGCGACGACGAGACGCAACTCACCCGAGCGACGCTGGCGATGCTCTTCGAGAAGCCGAGTACCCGGACGCGTGTCTCCTTCGAGACGGGGATGACCGAACTGGGCGGCCACGCGCTGTTCCTCGGCCCCGAGGACATCCAGCTCGGCCACGGCGAGCCGCTTTCGGACACCGCGCGCGTGCTGGGTCGCTACGGCGACGCCATCATGGTCCGCCTGTTCGACCACGAGGACCTGCTCGAAATCGCCGAACACTCCGACGCGCCGGTCATCAACGGTCTGACCGACGACGCCCATCCCTGCCAGACGCTCGCCGACCTGCTCACCATCCGCGAGCACGTCGGCGACTTCGACGAGGTGCAGGCCGCGTGGGTCGGCGACGGCAACAACGTCGGCCAGTCGTTCGTCCTCGGCTGCGCGATGGCCGGCATCGACCTCACCGTGGCGACGCCGCCGGCGTACGGCGTCGACGACGACGTGCTCGAGAAGGCGGCGGAACTCGGCTCGACGCCGACGATTACGACCGACCCCGAGGAGGCCGTCGCTGACGCGGACGTGGTCTACACCGACGTCTGGATTTCGATGGGTCAGGAGGACCAGCGCCACGAGAAACTGCAGGCGTTCGAGGGATTCCAACTCAACGAGGACCTGCTTTCGAGCACCGACGCGAAGGTCATGCACTGTCTGCCGGCCCACCGCGGCGAGGAGATTACCGGCGACGTGCTCGAAGGCGAGCGCTCGCTCGTCTGGGACCAGGCGGAGAACCGCCTGCACGCCCAGAAAGGGCTCATCGTCGAACTGCTCGAAGAATAGTCCGGGTCTGCAGCGGTCGCCGCTCTTTTCAGCGTCTCAGAAGACGCCGTCGAGCGCGGGGTACGACGCCCCGAGGACGGCCCCGTAGACGACGTGGCCGACGAGGCTCGTCGCGTTCACGTTCGGGAGCGGCGGGTTCGCGGGCGAGCCGACCGCACCGAGCCACACGGGCATTACCAAGACGGCGAGGACGACCCAGAGGACGACGCCGTAGCCGACGCCCGCTCCGAGCGACCTGAGCGAACCGTCGAGGTCGAAGTCGAGGGCGCTCACGAGGCCGGCGAACGCGACGCCGAGAATCGCGCCGTGGGCGACGTGGATGGTGAAGCCGGCGGCCCCGCCCGTCAAGCCGTACATCGAGGGAATAGCGACTTCGAGGACCGGCCGCATCTGGACGACCATCATCGCTCCCATGACGACGGCGGCGAGCGAGCCGGCGGCGACGCCGGTGCGCCAAGAGGTGGCCGTCGTCGATTCGAGTCGTGTCGTGGCTGTTTCAGAGGCCATGGTTAGCGTGCCAACGTCTGGCACGATAACGGTCACTCGGACGGGCGGCACCGCCGCACCGCAGGGGTACCATTATACCGGACCTGTCGAGTCCGGCGGTGTCGAGGGCTCCGAGCCTTTTAATCGGATGGCGGCCGAGATTCTCCCGTGGCCCACGCCAACGGCGCACCCGACGACGGCGACGCGGACGGAGCGTGGCGGTTCTTCCCGTACGACGAGCCGTACCCCAACCAGGAGGCGGCGATGTCCGGCATCGCAGACGCCCTCGACGACGAGCGGAACGTCCTCCTCGAAGGGGCGACCGGGACCGGGAAGACCATCTCCGCGCTCGTGCCCGCGCTCTCGTACGCCCGCGAGCACGACAAGACGGTCGTCATCACGACGAACGTCCACCAGCAGATGCGCCAGTTCGTCGAGGACGCCCGCGCCATCACCAGAGAGGAGGCCATCCGCGCGGTGGTGTTCCGCGGGAAGTCCTCGATGTGCCACATCGACGTGGGCTTTCAGGAGTGCCAGACCCTCCGCGATACGACCCGGAGCATCGTCGAAAAGGAGTCCGACAAGGCCGAGCTCTCCGAGCAGGCGCAGTCGCTCCTCGACGGGATGCGCGAAGGCGAGTCCGGCGCGGCCGACGCGCGAAGCGCCGTCACGGACGAACTCGACAGCATCGACGACGAGCTAGAGGAGTTGAAGGAGGGCAACTACTGCGAGCACTACTACAACAATCTCGCGCGGAACACCGACGAGTTCTTCCAGTGGCTGTTCGACGACGTGCGGACGCCCGACGAGATTTTCGAGTACGCCGGGAAACAGAACCTCTGCGGCTACGAACTCCTCAAGGAGGGCATGGAGGGCATCGACCTCGTCGTCTGCAACTACCACCACCTGCTCGACCCGATGATACGCGAGCAGTTCTTCCGGTGGTTGGACCGCGACCCCGACGACGTGATTACGGTGTTCGACGAGGCGCACAACATCGAGAGCGCGGCCCGCGACCACGCGAGTCGCGCGCTCACCGAGAACACGCTCGAGAGCGCGATGAACGAGCTGGAAGACGAGGACGACTCGCGGGCCGAGAGCGCCCGCAACGTCATCGGGACGTTCCTCGACTCGCTTCGCGACAGCTACGAGGAAGCGTTCGGCTTCGGCGAGCGCGAGCAGGTCGGCGAGAACTGGTACGACCTCTCTATCGCCAATCAGGGCCGCCGCGACGACCTGACGATGGAGTTCCTGCAGTCCTACGAGGGCCGCGGCATCGACGTGGAAGTCGAACTCGCCCTCCAGTTGGGCAAGCAGTTAGACGAGCAGTACGAAGACGCGTACAAGAACGGCGAGGCGACGACGCGCAAGGAGTGCCAGACGCTACAGGCGGCGAACTTCATCGCCGACTGGACGGAGATGGGCGGCGAACTCGGCCGCCATCCGATGCTGTCGGTCCGGCGCGACGGCGGCACCGACGAGATTTACGGCCGCGCGGAGCTGTACACCTGTATCCCGCGCGAGGTCACGAAAGAACTGTTCGAGGAGGTCCACGCGAGCATCCTGATGTCGGCGACGCTCCGCCCGTTCGACGTGACGGAGGGGACTCTTGGCCTCAAAAACCCCGTCACGATGGCCTACGGCCTCGAATACCCCGAGGAGAACCGCCGGACATTTTCGGTGTCGCTGCCCGCGCTGTTCTCCTCCGAGCGCGACGAGCCGAGCACGCAGGAGACCATCGAGGGGATGCTGGCCGACGCGGCCACGTTCACGCCGGGCAACACGCTCGTGTTCTTCCCGTCGTACGCCGAGGCGGAGCGCTACCACGAGCGCCTACGGGCGAACCCAGACGTCGACGCGGAGCTGTTCTTGGACGAGCCGGGCGTCCGCGCCGAGGAGCTTCGCCGCGAGTTCGTCGGCAAGGACGGCGCGGTGCTTCTCACCTCGCTTTGGGGGACGCTCGCCGAGGGCGTGAGCTTCGACGGCGACGACGCCCGGACGGTCGTGGTCGTCGGCGTGCCCTACCCGCACCTCTCCGAGCGATTGGAGGCGGTACAGGACGCCTACGACCGCGCCTATCGCGGCAAGAAGGACGCCGGCTGGCGCTACGCCGTCGAGATTCCGACGATTCGAAAGACCAGACAGGCGCTCGGCCGGGTCATCCGCGCGCCCGACGACTTCGGCGTCCGCGTGCTGGCCGACAAGCGCTACACCCGCGAGAGCTCCTCGATGGGCAAGTACGGCGTCCGCGGGTCGTTCCCGGTCGAAGAGCGCGCCGAGATGGTCGACATCGCGCCGAACAAGCTCAAGTTCGCGATGCTGAACTTCTACAACGACCGCGACGCCTACGACGGCGACCCGCCGCGGCCCTGAGCGGGTCGCGGTCGGCACGGAAACGTCGGTCGCGACCGCCGTGCAATTCTTACCTGTTCGAACCAACACAGGGTGATGAGTGCGACCCCTCCCGGACCGAAGGGCCTCCCGTTGTTCGGCGCGAGCAGACAGTACGCCCGCGACCCGTTTACGTTCCTGACGGCTGTCGCGGACGCCTACGGCGACGTGGTCCACTTCGACCTCGGCCCGCTCGACACCTACATGCTCACGAATCCGGCGGACGTCGAGACGGTGCTCGTGAGCGAGGCGTCGAAGTTCAGGAAGCCGCAGTTCCAGGACCGCGCCATCGGCGACCTGCTTGGCGACGGCCTGCTCATGAGCGAGGGTGCGACGTGGAAGAAACAGCGCCAACTCGCCCAGCCGGCGTTCGACGTGCGGCGCATCTCGACGATGGCCGGCATGATGACCGACCGGACGGAGTCGATGCTGTCGTCGTGGGGCGACGGCGACGTGGTCGACGTGCAACTGGAGATGGCGCGGCTGACCGTCGAGATAATCGTCGACGCCATGTTCGGCACCGATCTCGACGACGAGCGCATTCGGCGGGTACAGGAGAACCTCGAACCGCTCGGGGCGCGGTTCGAACCCGACCCGTTTCGGTTCCTGACGCCCGACTGGGCCCCGACGCGGGAGAACCGCCAGTACAAGGAGGCGCTGTCCGAACTCGAATCGCTCGTCTGGGACATCGTCGAGGAGCGCCGCGGGACCGAGTACGGCGAGACGCCGGCGTCGTCGGTGTCGGCCGACGCGACGAGCGACGACCGGCCGATGGACCTGCTTTCGATTCTGCTCCGCGCCCACGACGAGGGCGAGCAGACCGAAAAGAACCTCCGCGACGAGCTGATGACGATGCTCCTCGCGGGCCACGACACGACGGCGCTGACGCTGACGTACGCGTGGTACCTGCTCTCGCAACACCCCGAGGCGGAGGCGAAGCTCCACCGCGAACTGGACGAGGTGCTCGGCGGGCGGACGCCGACGTTCGAAGACGTGCGGAAGCTGGAGTACACCGAACGCGTGCTGAACGAGGCGATGCGGCTGTACCCGCCGGTGTACGTCATGTTCCGCGAGCCGAAGGTGGACGTTCGTCTGGGCGGCTACCGCGTCCCGGAAGGCTCGGCCATCATGCTCCCGCAGTGGGTCGTCCACCGGTCGGAGCGCTGGTGGGACGACCCGCTTTCGTTCGACCCGGACCGCTGGGCACCCGAGCGGGCCGGGGACCGCCCGCGCTTCGCGTACTTCCCGTTCGGCGGGGGGCCGCGCCACTGCATCGGTAAGCACCTCTCGCTGCTCGAAGGGCGGCTCATCCTCGGCACCGTCGCCCAGCGGTACGAACTCGACTACGTCCGCGACGAGCCGTTCTCGCTTCGCGGGTCGCTGACGATGCACCCCGAAGAGCCGATGGGGATGCGGCTCCGGGCGCGCGACTGACGGGGCGGGGCGACACACCGGCGGTCGTCGCTTCGCCGACGGCGACGCGGTCGAATCGCCGCCGTCAGGCCGGAAGCGAAATCGAGTCCGCGGTCTCGCGGAACGACGAGTCGTAGATGTCGAGCTGCGAGACGGTCCACTCGACGGGCTCGATGGACTGGCTCGCGACCGCGCGGGCGTCCGCGAGACTGCCGCCGCGGGCGAGCGTGACGTGCGGGACGTACTCGTCGCCCTCCAGTCCGTCGACAGCGCCGAACTCGTCAGTGAGCGCGCGGTGCAGGTCGGCGAGGCCGGGGCTCTCGACAGCGAGATAGACGACTGGCGCGGCTCCGCGCGGCGGCGCTTCGAAGAACCGGATGTCGGTCACGCGGGCTTCGAACGCCGGCTGACCGGCGAGCACGCGCCGCAACTGTTCGTGTAAGCGGTCGAACTCGGTGTCTTCGAACCGCTTGCAGACGAGCGTGTGCCGGTCGCGAACCCGGTCGAACGGGGCGAGGTACGGAAACAGGTCGGACGCGAGGCGGGCGACCCGCCCCGGAACCGGGACGTTCAGACTGTACACGCCCGTGACTCACGCGAGAGACACAAAGGCGTATCGTCGCCGCGGGGGGTCAGATTCGGTCGAGCAGCCAGAGGACGATGAGCGCCGCGACGACGAGTCCCAGA
The DNA here is from genome assembly GCF_000336815.1 of Haloferax prahovense DSM 18310. GTDB lineage: Archaea > Halobacteriota > Halobacteria > Halobacteriales > Haloferacaceae > Haloferax > Haloferax prahovense. The sequence goes on along the minus strand of NZ_AOLG01000008.1, from coordinate 116,783 downwards.
ATCGGCTGGAGCGGGCCGAGCAACGCGCCGAACAGCCCGAGCACCTCGCCGATGATTTCGAGCACGAGCCAGACGAGGACGAGCAGGAGGATGATTTTCAGCAGGTCCTCCACGTCGATTCGGCCGCGGTTCGTTCGCATACGGGGCGGTCGGGCGTTCGCGGACAAATAGCTGGTGGCCGGGTAGCTTTATTCCGCTTCGGTGTCACTCTCCACCATGGACAGCCTGTTCTACCAACTCGGGAAGCTCTCGGCGTCCTCGTCGTCTTCGTCGTCGGGCGCGGGGCGGGTCGACAGCGAGCCCGGCCGAATCCCGCGTTGGCTTGGTCCCCTCGCCGTCGCGGTGATCGTCTTCGGCCTCGCCGTCGTCGTCTTCCCCGTCACGCCGCTGACGCTCGCGGGATACGTCGTCCTCGCGCTCGCCGTCGCCGCGGTGTACGACGCGGTCGAAATCGTGCAGGCGTACGAAAAGCGGACGCTGACCGTGTTCGGCGACTACAAGGGCATCCTCGAACCGGGGCTGAACGTCGTCCCGCCGTTCGTCTCGAAGACCTACCGCTTCGACATGCGAACCCAGACGCTCGACGTGCCCTCCCAAGAGGCCATCACGGAGGACAACTCCCCCGTGACGGCGGACGCCGTCGTCTACATCCGCGTGATGGACCCCGAACGCGCCTTCCTGCAGGTCGACAACTACCGCCGGGCCGTCTCGCTGCTCGCGCAGACGACGCTGCGGGCCGCCCTCGGCGACATGGAACTCGACGAGACGCTGGCGCGCCGGGACCACATCAACGCGCGCATCCGCCGGGAACTCGACGAGCCGACCGACGAGTGGGGCGTCCGCGTCGAATCCGTCGAGGTCCGCGAGGTGAAGCCCTCGAAGGACGTCGAGACCGCGATGGAACAACAGACCTCCGCCGAGCGCCGCCGCCGCGCCATGATTCTCGAAGCGCAGGGCGAACGTCGCTCCGCCGTCGAGAAGGCGCAGGGCGACAAGCAGTCGAACATCATCCGCGCGCAGGGGGAAAAGCAGTCACAGATTCTCGAAGCGCAGGGTGACGCCATCTCGACGGTTCTGCGGGCCCGCGCGGCGGAGTCGATGGGCGAGCGCGCCATCATCGACAAGGGCATGGAGACGCTGGGGAACATCGGAACCTCGCCGTCGACGACGTACATCCTCCCGCAGGAACTCACGTCGCTGCTCGGCCGCTACGGAAAGGGGTTGACCGGCTCCGATATACAGCAGGCAGCGGGCCTCGAAAGCAAGGCGTTCGACGAGGAGACCCGCGAACTCCTCGGCCTCGACGACATCAGTGAGATACTCGGTGAGTTGGACGGCATCGAGACGGCGGACATCTCCGCCGACGCGGTCGACATCGAAATCGAAGACGGCGGCGTCGAGGCTGAGCGGGTCGAGTGAGCCAAAAATCGAATACGCGAAGCAGTCGCGATTCCACCGACGCGCCGAGGGGCCGGTGCAGCGTCGTGTCCGGTCTGCGGGGCGACCGGCGCGAGCCCCGTCGTCCGGCCGTCGCGGTTCGGCGAGGCGCGGGACGGACGTGAAACGGGAGCCGCTCGGGTCGTCGGAGTCGGAATCGGCGACTGATTCCCCGTCGCTCGTCGCGGTCGAACGGGAGTCGGAACCCTCGGGAACGTTCCCTCGAACGCAGGCGAGAGACGGGCGTCGGCGTCCCACCACCGGTCTGCGGTTCGCGCAGACACCGTTCGATACGTAATAAACACTATTAATTGTCTAGGTTGTTGAAATGTGAGGCGCGTTTGTCGACAATCGACAACCCGAGCGATTAATCACCTTTATTTCTATTTTTCACCACGTAGAATAATTTAACCACGTCCGACTCCGACCGTGTGGTATGCAACAGCAGTCGTCGGTCGGCACGCGGTCGCTGTCGGCGTCCCGCGCCGAGATGAGCGAGATTTTGATGCCCAACGACACGAACAACCTCGGACGCGCCCTCGGGGGGCGGATTCTGGAGTGGATGGACGTTTGCGGGGCCATCGCCGGGCGACGCTTCGCCGAGCGGCAGGTAGTCACGGCGTCGATGGACCACGTGGACTTCCTCGCACCCATCGACGTGGGCGACGTGGTGACCGTCGAGGCGTACGTCTTCGACACCGGTCGCACCAGCATGGACATCAAGGTCGACGTGACCGCCGAGCGACCGAGCGAGGGCGACCGCCGCGAGACCATCACCTCCTTTTTCCCCTTCGTCGCGCTCGACGACGACGAGAAACCGATTCCGGTTCCGGACCTCGTCTGCGACTCCCAAGAGGAGCGCGAACTGCGCGACGCGGCGCTTCAGAAGCGCCGCGAGCACCGCGCCGCGCTGGCAGAAGAGTTCGAGTAACGCGGACCGCGAGGGGTCGCAGCGCTTATTTTTCGTCCGCCGCGCGGACGGTCAACACCGGTGCGTCGGACTGGCGGACGACGCGCTCCGTGACGGAGCCGACGAGGTAGTGGTCGAGGCCGGTTCGACCGTGGGTCGCCATCACGACGAGGTCGACCTCGGCGTCGGCGGCGTAGTCGACGATAGTCGAGTGAGGCACGCCCTCCTCGACGATGCGTTCGGTCGCGACGCTGTCAGGGAGCGCCTCGACGGCGGCGTCGGCCGCCGACTCCGCGCGGTCGAGTTCGGACTTCTCCCACACGTCCGGCGCGATGCCGGCCGAGGGCGACTCGAAGCGGTTACGCGAGTCGGCCACGGACAGGACGTGGACCGTCGCGCCGTACGTTTCGGCGAGGGTCGCCGCGTGCTCGATGGTCGCATCGGTCGCGTCGCTACCGTCGGTCGGAAGCAGGATGTGGTCGTACATGGGTGAGGGTTCAGAATCGAGGACTGTGAAAGTGGTGCCGGTGAAAACGGTTCGAGTGGGTCGTTAGATGCCCAGCGCCATCATGAACAGCGCAATCGAGATGACGGCGAAGAGGACGCCGACGAAGTTCTTGATGACGTCGGTCTCCAGCGCGTTCGACACGTAGGGGGCGATTTGGCCGCCGAGGACCGTCGCGGGGACGGTGAAGACGACCATGTTCCACGGCGTCGTCGCGAGGCTCAACGAGTGACCGCCGACGATACCGCCGCCGAAGACGTGGACGAGCGACGCCAGGATGGCGGTCAGCGCGACCACGATGTGGTTCGTACCGATGGCGACGCGGACGGGGACTTTCGTGCTGAGCATCGAGATGATGCCGAGTTCGCCGACGCCGAAGCCGGCGAGGCCCTGGAACATCCCGCCGACGCTGTAGTTGGCGAAGCGGCGCAGGTAGCCGCCGCGGGTGTAGGTGTAGTCGTCGCCCTCGCGGTCGACGCGGGTGACGGTGCCGTCGTCGGCCGTGTGGACGCCCGCGGGGCCGAGCTTACCGGGGTCGTTGGGGAGGCTCGCGGAGACGGTGCCGCCGTCGGTGGCCGCGGCGTGGTCGGAGTCCGACGAGCCGGGTTCGTCGTGGCCGAGGTCGGCGTTGAACAGCAGGTAGGACGCGGCGAGCAGCGCGATTCCGAGCAGCGCGTGGAACACCACGTCGGGGATGACGAACGACAGGAGCGCGCCGCCGACGACGAACGGAATCGAGCCGCCGACGAGCGTCAGCGCCAGTCGCCGGTCGACGAGGCCGTACTGGATGAAAGCGACGGCCGAACTGGAGAGGCCGAACGCCTCGCTGATGAGGCCAACTTTCACCAGCGTCGACGAGTCGAGCGGGTGCGCGAAGATGGGGAAGATGAAGATGAGGAACGGGACGAAGAGCGCCGACCCGCTGATGCCGACCGTGTTCACGATGGTCGCGCCGGTGAGGAACACCGGGAACAGCCACCAGTACTGGAGCCAGTACTCCATGCCTGCACCCGACGGCGTCGGTGCCATGGTGAACACCGAGGCGAGGAACAGCAGGGGAGCGATGAACACGAGGATGTGTTGGTACTTCAGGAACGACTTCTGGACGTGACTGAGAGACTGAGAGCTCATGGTTCTCGTTGTTATCAGTACGCAGTAGCGTTCGCGTGCACTCGCGTGGAGTGGCACGTCGAAAACAGCCCGTTCGCCGAGTCATCAGCGGCACCGACCCGCGCGTGTTCACCGTCTCCCGAGGATGCGACCGCGTCGCACGCCGGATGGGCCGGCGTGCGGTGGTCGCCCGAACTATCGAGCACTCCGTGCTCGAATCCGCGGACCATTCAGGTAATGCCTCCGTTGGGGTAGGCGTGGTGAACGGTGTGGGTTGCAGGCTCGTCCGCCGAGGTGCGGATCACGGTGGAACGGGCATAACGAGGTCGGGCTAATAAGTCTTGATGTCGACCCCCCAATTTGGGTACGGTCCACACACCGACGCGCGTCGAAAAACCAGTAACATGTATTTCTATCCAAAATCTGTGCTCAGTCGTTGGGTTCGAACGCCCGTCTGACCAGCGCCCGTTCGGTCTCGTAGGTGAGCCGTTCGAGCGCTGCGGCGGGGGTGGCCCACTGGCGCGCGTCGACCTCGCCGTCGGGTTCGAACGGGCGCTCGTCGGCGACGCGCATGTGCCAGACGAACACGCCCTTCGGGCCGCTCCGTGTCCCCGCGTCGTCGGGAACGCGGTACTCGTAGCGCCCGGCGAACCGGCCGCAGTCGACCTCGCATCTCGTCTCCTCGCGGACCTCTCTGACGGCGGTCTCGATCAGCGTCTCGCCCGGTTCGAGCTTCCCCTTCGGGAGCGACCAGTCGTCGTAGCGCGGCCGGTGGACGAGACAGAGTCGGCCGTCGTCGCGGCGGAGGAGTCCGCCGGCCGCGAACGTCAGGGTCGGTGGTGAGGACACGACCGGTCAGAACTCGTCCGGGGGCGTCAGGCCGTCGTCGGCCTCGCCGTCGTGTTCGTCGGGGTACTCGGGCGCGACGCCGTCTTCGAGCGCGTCCACGTCGAACTCGCGGCGGAGGTTCTGGATGCGGTCGCGGATGTCGGCGGCGAGTTCGAACTCGAGGTTGTCGGCGGCCTCCTGCATCCGGTCTTCGAGGAAGGCTATCTGTTCCACCGCCTCGTCGGCGTCGGCGGGTTCGTCGCCGGAGACGCCGCGGGTGTCGGTCTTGCTCCCCGGCAGGTTCGTCTCGCCGACCTCCTTTGCGATGGTCGTCGGCGTGTAGCCGTGTTCCTCGTTGAACTCCTGTTGGATGCGGCGGCGGCGCTGCGTCTCGGAAATGGCTGCCTCCATCGCGTCCGTCATCTCGTCGGCGTAGAGCACGACCTCGCCGTTGACGTTGCGGGCGGCGCGACCCATCGTCTGGACGAGCGTGGTCTCGGAGCGCAGGAAGCCCTGCTGGTCGGCGTCGAGGATGGCGACGAGCGAGACCTCCGGGATGTCGAGGCCCTCCCGGAGGAGGTTGATGCCGACGAGCACGTCGATGTCGCCGAGGCGGAGCGACCGGATGAGTTCGTGGCGTTCGAGCGTGTCGGTCTCGTCGTGCATGTAGGCCACGTCGACGCCGGCCTCTTCGAGGTACTCGGTGAGGTCTTCGGCCATCCGCTTCGTGAGCGTCGTGACGAGCACGCGCTCGTCGCGGTCGATGCGCTCGTCGATGCGGGCCATGAGGTCGTCGACCTGTCCGGTCGCCTCCGTCACCTCGACTTTCGGGTCCACGAGGTGGGTTGGCCGAACGATTTGCTCGACGATTTGGTCGGAGTGCTCGCGCTCGTAGTCGCCGGGGGTCGCGGAGACGAACAGCGCCTGTCCGACGGTCTCTTCGAACTCCTCGAAGGTGAGCGGGCGGTTGTCGTAGGCCGTCGGCAGGCGGAAGCCGTTTTCGACGAGCGAGTCCTTTCGGGACTTGTCGCCGGCGTACTGGCCCTTAATCTGCGGGAGCGTGACGTGCGACTCGTCGATGACGGTGAGGAAGTCGTCGGGGAAGTAGTCGAGGAGCGTGTAGGGCGCGTCGCCCGGCTCGCGGTCAGAGAGGTGGACCGAGTAGTTCTCGATGCCGGAGCAGTGGCCCGTCTCGCGGAGCATCTCGATGTCGAAGGTGGTGCGCTCTTCGATGCGCTGGGCGGCCACGAGGTCGCCCTGTCGCTGGAAGTGCTTCACCCGCTGTTCCATCAGCTCCTCGATTTCCGAGATGGCTCCTTCGAGCTGCTCTTCGGGGATGGAGTAGTGCTCCGCCGGGTGGACGAGCACCGCCGGCTCCGACGACTTGACCTCGCCCTCCAGCGGGTCGAGCTTCAGCATCCGGTCGATTTCGTCGCCCCAGAACTCGATGCGGACGGCGTAGCGACCGTACATCGGGAACACCTCGACGGTGTCGCCGCGGACGCGGAACGTGCCCTGTCGGAAGTCCACGTCGTTTCGCTCGTAGTTGAGGTCGACGAGCGCGCCGAGCAGTTCGTCGCGGTCCATCTGCTGGCCGACCTCCAACCGGAGAGACATGTCGGTGTAGTTCGTCGGGTCGCCGAGGCCGTAGATGGCGGACACCGAGGCGACGACGATGACGTCGTCGCGGGTGAGAAGCGACCGGGTCGCGGAGTGGCGGAGCCGGTCGATTTCCTCGTTTATCGACATGTCCTTGTCGATGTAGGTGTCGGTCTGTTCGATGTACGCCTCGGGCTGGTAGTAGTCGTAGTAGGAGACGAAGTACTCGACCGCGTTGTCGGGAAAGAGACTCTTGAACTCCTCGTACAACTGGGCGGCGAGCGTCTTGTTGTGCGCGAGGACGAGCGTCGGCTTCTGAATCTCCTCGACCACCCACGAGACGGTGTTTGTCTTGCCGGAACCGGTGACACCGAGCAGGGTCTGCACGTCGGCACCCTCGCGGAAGCCGCGGGCCAGCGCCTCGATTGCCTCGGGCTGGTCGCCCGCGGGGTCGAAGGGGGCGTCGACGCGGAATTCGCGGTCTGCGTCGGGTCTGTCGGCGGACAGGGGACCGGACTCGCTCATTGCCCGTCCTTGGGTCGCGGCGTACTTGAGCGAGGCGGTGCTTGTCGCCGGAGGAACGGTTTTGGGTCGGGCTGTCGAACCGTTCAGTATGACGCGAGCCGAACTCGAACGCGCGAGCAACCTGCTCAAGGAAGCCGCCGAGGCGACCGAGGGCGACGTGCAGGAGCGACTCTACGAACAGTCCGACCAGCTCGCGAAGCTGGCGACGCGCGAGCAGGGACCGGACCACGGGCGACTCGCCCGCCACATGACGGTCCTCCACGAACTCGCCGAGGGCCTCGACGGCGACGTCGCCGAGACAGTCCGCGAGGCTCGAAGCGAAGTTCTCGAATACCGCAAGGGCGTCCCCGGCGTCTGACGACCGGCTGACAAACCCCCTCGTTTCTACTGGAACTCGCCCGTTACGCCGCGAGTCGGCGCTGTCAGCACTGGGCGAACGAAGATACAAGTTCCGAGCATAACGCACAGCGAGCCAGGCCGAAGTCGAGTCTCGCGGCTGTTTTCCCCACCGTGAGGCGCGCTGCGTCTCACGAGCCGTCGTTCCGCTACCGTTCACGGAGACGGTTTACTCCGGGTGGGTCGCCAACGGCGACCCTCTGTGAGTGAAAAGGGGGCTTAGCAGACGTTCTTCGGCTTGACGCCCATGCCTTCCAGCGTCTCGACGTACTCGTCGTAGGCGGCTTCGACCACCGCGTCGGCGGCCTCGCGGGCGACGGCGTCGTCCTCGACGAGGCCGTCGATGGCGGCTTCGAGCGTGTCGAGTTGGTCGTTGAGGTCGGACTTGAGCGTGCGGAAGTCGTTGGCGGCCATCGGGTCCGCGTCGCCGACGAAGAAGCCGACCATCTGCTCGACGGTCTTCAGCGACACGAGCGCGCGGGCGAGCGCGCCGCCGAGGCGGCCGTCGGTCGTCTCGAACTCGGCGAGCACGTCGTAGACGTTCGGCTTCGAGCCGTCGGACTCCGCGCCGACGGTTTCGGCGTGCTCCCGGGCGGTGTCGGCGAGGTCCGAAAAGAGCGCGGCCGCCTCGTCGTTCGGTTCGTCGTCTGCCCACCAGTCGAACAGGTCGGCGGCGGCGGCGGCCTCGGCGGCGGCCGCGGCGCGGACCGCGTCGCCGTCCATCTCGCCGCCGGTGACGGCGTACAGCGCCTTCGAGGAGCCGAGTCGGGAAAGCGGCGTCTCGTGGTCGTCGCGGAGGGTGTCGAGGAGTTCGGACATACGCTCCCGTATGTCCGTCTCGGGTTTGTACCCATCGGCGGCGGCGAGTCCGGCGCGGGTCTGCGACGACCCGACCCGACCCCAGACGACGACCGGCGTGTCGGCCGGTTCGTGACATTCTACCGAATCGAACTAGCAGGAATATTAAACATTATATATTGTATTATCATGAGGTTATCCGAGCTATGACAAACGCTATCAGGCAGGCGGCGGAGCGCAGTTCGAAACTGGTCGAACAGTACCTCCCCGACGCGTTCCTGTTCGCCATCATCCTGACCGGAGTGGCGTTCGTGCTGGCGCTGGTGTCGGTCGCGCCGGCCGAGGGGGTCGGCGTGGTCGGACACGCCGGGAACCTCCTCATCGACGGCTGGTACGGCGGCTTCTGGAACCTGCTTTCGTTCGGGATGCAGATGACGCTCATCCTGATGACGGGCTACGCGCTCGCGCAGACGAAGCCCGTGGACTGGCTCCTGACGCGCCTCGCGGGCGTCCCGAACACGGAGCGAGGGGCGGCCGCGATGGTGCCGGTCGTCGCCGCCGCGGCGTCGTTCGTCCACTGGGGCCTCGGCCTCGTCGTCGGGGCGCTGTTCGCCCGGAAGATAGCGACCGAGATGCGCGGCATCGACTTCCCCATCGTCGTCGCCGGGGCGTACTCCGGGTTCGTCGTCTGGCACGGCGGTCTCGCGGGGTCGATTCCGCTCCTGTTGAACACCGAGGGGAACTTCCTCATCGAGGCGGGCATCCTCGACACGACGTTCGGCACCGGCGGGACCATCTTCACGGTCGCCAACCTCGTGTTGGTCGTCGCGGTCGGCTTCCTCTTCCTGCCGGCGCTGTTCGCGCTCATGTACCCGACCGACGACGCGAAGAAGACGCCCATCGACCCCGCGGCGTTCGAGACGGCGACCGACGGCGGCGAGCAGGCGACCGGCGGGTGGGCCTCCACGGCCGTCCCCGACGACGCCTCGCTCGCGACGCGCATCGAGCACTCGCTCGGCATCGGCGTGGCAATCGGCGTCGTCGGCCTGCTCGCGGTCGCCCTGTACTTCTGGGAGGGCGTCCAGAACGGGACGATGCCGTGGAACAATCTCAACCTGAACATCGTCAACTTCGGTTTCCTCTTTCTCGGCCTGCTGTTCCACGGGACGCCCAAGGCGTACATCGAGGCCGTCGTCGAGGCCGTCGAGAACGTCTGGGGAATCATCCTCCAGTTCCCCTTCTACGCGGGCATCATGGGCATCATGGCCTACGCGCCGGAGGGCTCCGTCAGCCTCGCCACGCAAATCGCACAGGGCATGGTCGCCGTCGCGCCCGACGGGACGCTCCCGGCCTTTGCCTTCTTCACCGCCGGCCTCGTGAACTTCTTCGTCCCCTCCGGCGGGGGCGAGTGGGCCGTCATCGGTGAGACGCTCGTCACGGCCGCGAAGGCGTCCGGCGAGTCCATCCCGCGGGTCGCCGTCGCCGCCTCGTGGGGCGACGCGTGGACCAACATGATTCAGCCCTTCTGGGCCATCCCGCTGCTCTCCATCAGCGGCCTGTCGGTCCGCGACATCATGGGCTACTGCGTGATGGTGCTTCTCGGCGCGGGCGTACTCGTCGCCGTCGGCATCAGCGTCCTGCCGATGTGAACCCCAAAAAGAACCGGTCGGTCGGTATCGAAACGAACTGAGGCCGAGGCGGCTCAGTTACCCTTCTCGACGGGCGCGCCGACGAGGTTGCCCCACTCCGTCCACGAGCCGTCGTAGTTGGTGACGTTCTCGTAGCCGAGGAGTTCGTGAAGGGCGAACCACGCGATGGACGAGCGCTCGCCGATGCGGCAGTAGGCGATGGTGGACTCGTCGCCTTCGATGCCCTGGTCCGCGTAGAGGTCGCGGAGTTCGTCGGCAGACTTGAAGGTGCCGTCGTCGTTGACGGTCGCGGCCCACGAGATGTTGCTCGCGCCGGGGATGTGGCCGCCGCGCTGGGCGGTCTCCTGCAGTCCCGGGGGCGCGAGAATCTCGCCGGAGAACTCTTCGGGCGAGCGAACGTCGACGAGGGGAAGACCCTTGTCGACCGCCTTCTCGACGTCGTCGCGGTACGCGCGGATGTCCTCGAAGGGACCCTTGGCGCTGTAGTCTTGCTCCGGGAAGGACGGGATTTCGTCGGTCGTCGGATAGTCGTTGTCGACCCAGTAGTCGCGGCCGCCGTTCATCAGGTGAACGTTCTCGTGGCCGTAGTACTTGAACTGCCAATAGGTGTAGGCGGCGAACCAGTTGGAGTTGTCGCCGTAGAGGACGACCGTAGAGTCCTCGGAGATGCCGTGGGAGCCGAGGAGGTCCTCGAAGTCCTCCTTGGTCAGCACGTCGCGGGTCGTCTGGTCCTGCAGCTGGGACTCCCAGTTGAACCCGATGGCACCGGGGGCGTGACTCTCGTCGTACGCCTCGGTGTCCACGTCCACTTCGACGAGTCGGTACGCCGGGTCGTCGCTCTGGAACTCGTCGAGGTGGCTCTCCACCCAGTCCGCAGAGACGAGCACGTCCTTCGCGTAATCGGAGTTTGACATCGCGTTTCACCGTACAACAGGAAGGCCCATAACTCTCACAGCGACGGCATGTACGGCCTGACCTCGGGTGATGCGGCAATATTGTCCCAGATAAGGCGGGGGAGACGGCGAAAGTGACTCGGAGAACGGCCGTCTCGGGGATTCTCAGCCCGGTATCCGACGAAACCAGCAACAACATCCGCTACCCCGGACACGTGGCGAGGGGTGCGAGGAGGGGCGGACCTAAATCCGCGGCCCGGAAACGTGGGGACATGGTAGACGTGGTCTCTTCGACGTGGCTCGCGGACCGACTCGGCGACGTTCGCGTGGTGGACGTACGGGACGGCTGGGAGTTCGACGGCATCGGGCACCTCCCCGGCGCGGTGTCGATACCCTTCGACGAGTTCCGAAGCGCCGACGGCGACGTGGGAATGCTCCCCGGCCGCGACGCGTGGTCCGACCTCCTTTCGGGCGCGGGCATCGCGGCCGACGACGACGTGGTCGCCTACGACGACACCCACGGCGTCTTCGCCGCCCGCTTTCTCGTGACCGCCCTCCTCTACGGACACGACCCCGAGAAACTCCACCTCCTCGACGGCGACTTCAGCGCGTGGAACCGCGAGCGCGAGACGACGACCGAGGCGACCGAGGTCGAGGGAACGGTCTACGAGATAACCGACCCGACCGAGACGCCGCTCGTGGACTTCGAGGCGGTCGAAGCCGCGCTGGACGACCCCGAGACCGTCATCGTGGACACCCGCGACCCCGCGGAGTACGACGAAGGCCACCTCCCCGGCGCGGTCAACCTCGACTGGCGCGAACTCGTCGACGACGAGACCCGCGGGCTGAAACCGCGGGACGAACTCGACTCGATTCTGGACGCCGCGGGCGCCGCCCCGGACCGTCGGGTCGTCCTCTACTGCAACACCGCCCGGCGCATCAGCCACACCTACGTCGTCCTCTCGCACCTCGGCTACGACGACGTGGCGTTCTACGAGGGCAGCCTCACCGAGTGGGAGGAACGCGACGGCGCGGTCGTCGAGGGCTGACGAGCGGCGCAGTCAGGGAGTCTCGACCGGGTCGTCGCCCGCGGCCTCCTCGCCTCCGCCGTCGTCGACGCGTAACTCCGCACCGAGCAGGTCAACGGACTCCGCGAGGAGCGCGACGACGAGCGGGCCGGCGATGATACCAACCGGACCGAGGCTGAGCAGGCCGCCGACGAAGCCGACGAAGTAGAGGCTCCCCGGCAGGTCGGCGGTCTCCTTGGCGAGTCGCGGGCGAATCAGGATATCCGGGAGCCACGCGACCGCGAATCCGCCGACGGCGACGACGAGCGCGGCGGCGACGAGGTCGCCGACCGCGACGTGGTAGACGGCCATCGCCGCGAGCAGGACGCTCGGGCCGACGATGGGGATGAACTGGAGGACGGCCGCGACCGTGGCGAGCGTGACGACGTAGTCGTAGCCGAGCGCCCAGAAGACGACGAGGCCGATGGCGAACGTGCCGACGGCGGTCGCCGCCTGCAGGACGTAGATGGCGAACAGTGTCTCGCGGGCCCGCTCGTTGAGGGCCGTCGCCGCATCCCGGTAGTCGGCGGGGACCAGCGCGAGGAGCGTCCGCCCGACGGCGTCGCCGCTGAGGAGCAGCGAGAACACGAGGAAGCCGAACAGCGTGAGTTTGATCAGGACCACGGGCGCGGCGGTGGCGGCGACGCGGCCGAGCGACTGGAGCAGGTCGAGGCCGACCGCAACCACGTCGTCGAGCGTCACCGTCTCGACCATCCCGAGGAACTCGACGGTCACCACGTCGGGCAGGAGCGCCGCGAGCTCGAGGATGTCGCTCAGTCGGAGGAAGACGATGACGACGAGCGGCGCGAGCACGACGCCGACGCCGACCGCCGCGACGACGGTGGCGGCGAGGCTGGAGACCCATCGGGAGACCCCGCGCGCTTCGAGGCGTCGCCTGAGCGGCACGAGCAGGTAGGCGACCGTGATGGCGAAAAACACCGTCGCCAACACGTCCGCGAGCATGACCGCCGCGAGCAGCACGAAGAGGGCGAGCACACCGCCGAGGACGTACGGACGAGAAGCAGTCACCTCCGGTGATACTCCCGCCGAGGATAAAGTCGTTCTCCCGATACGGACCTCGAATCCGACAGATTCGGCCGTTTATTCGTCTCCGAGAACACCACGCCCGTTAAATACCACAGAGTGCAACAACCGAGTAATGAGACGACGTAGTTTCCTGAAGGCCGCCGGTGCGGGAGGCGTCTCCGCGCTCCTCGCCGGCTGCACCGGGACCGGCGGCGAGCAGACGACGACCGAGGCCTCGGGCGACACGGCCGAGACGACCACGACGACGACCGAGGGGACGACCACAGGCGGCGAGTCGCCGACGCTCACCGTCGGCACCTACGGCTCGTTCGTCGACGCGCCGAGTTCGAGCCCCGGTCCGTGGCTGAAAGAGACGTTCGAGTCCGAGTTCGACGCGACGCTGGAGTGGCAGACGCCCGATTCGGGCGTGAACTACTACATCGAACGCGCCCTCCGCGGCGTCGAGTCCGGCGCGGACCTCTACGTCGGCCTCGACGCGCAGATGCTCGTCCGCATCGACCAGAACCTCGACGAGGCGCTGTTCTCGCCCGCCGAGGGACTGTCCCGACTGGGCGACGTGAACGAGCAACTGAACTTCGACCCGCAGGGCCGCGCGGTCCCCTACGACACGGGCTACATCTCGCTCGTCTACAACGAGACCTACGGCGACGGCGACTTCGTCGCCCCCGAAACGTTCGACGGCCTGCTGGAGTCCGAGTACGCGGGCGCGCTCCTCGCGCAGAACCCCACGTCGTCGGCGACGGGACAGGCGTTCTTACTCCACACCATCGACGCCAAGGGCGAAGACGGCTACCTCGACTACTGGGCGAGCCTGAAGGAAAACGACGTCCGCGTCCTCGGCAACTGGGAGGACTCCTACAACGCCTACTCGAACGGGGAGGCCCCGATGGTCGTCTCGTACTCGACCGACCAGGTGTTCGCCGCCGAGGCCGGCGAGGACATGGCGAAACACCAGATTCGCTTCCTGAACGACGAGGGCTACGCCAACCCCGAGGGGATGGCCCACTTCGCCGACGCGTCGAACCCCGACCTCGCGGCCGAGTTCATGGACTTCATGCTCCGACCCGAGGTGCAGGCCGAAATCGCCGTCCGCAACGTCCAGTTCCCGGCCACGACCACCGCGGAGCTGCCCGAGGACTTCGCGCAGTACGCACAGGAGCCGCCGGAAGCCGTCACGTTCTCCTACGACCGGCTTCAGAACAACCTGAGTGACTGGACCGACGCCTGGGCCCGCGAGTTCGCCAGAAAGTGAGGTGAACCGGTGAGCCGCGTCTCGGTTCGCCGGGTCGTCCGCGTCCTCGAACAGCGACTGCTCACCCTCGTCGCGGCGCTCACCGCCGTCGTCCTCCTGGTCCTGTTTTACTACCCCGTCGCCACCGTCTTCGCCGACGCCGTCCTCGTGGACGGCCGACCCACGGTCGAACCCATCGCGGCGATTCTGACGAGCGAGTTCTACCTCGTCGACATCATCTGGTTCACGGCGAAACAGGCGTTCTACTCGACGCTCGCCAGCCTCGCGCTCGGCCTCCCCGCCGCGTGGCTGTTCTCGCGCTTCGAGTTCCGCGGCCGTGAGACGCTCCGTTCGCTTACCATTCTCCCGTTCGTCATGCCCTCCATCATGGTCGCCATCGGCTTCGTGGCGACGTTCGGCCGCAACGGGACGCTGAACCGCGCGCTCTCTGCCGTCGGCCTCCCGCCGGTCGAACTGCTGTTCACGCTCGAAGCCATCATCGTCGCCCACGCGTTCTACAACGCCCCGCTCGTCGCCCGCGTCGTCACCGCCGCGTGGGAGAGCGTGGACGCCCGGACCGTCGAGACCGCCCGCTCGCTCGGCGCGAACCCGCGGCGGGCCTTCCGCGACGTTGTCCTCCCACAGCTCCTGCCGTCCATCGGCGTCGGCGCGACCCTGACGTTCATCTTCACCTTCGCGTCGTTCCCCATCGTCCTCGCACTCGGCGGCTTCCAACTGGCGACCATCGAGGTGTTCGTCTACTCGCGGGTCCGAGACCTCGCGTACGCCGAGGCCGCCAGCCTCGCGGTCATCGAGACGGTCATCTCCATCACGCTGACCGCCGTCTACCTCCGGTACGAGGCCAGCCAGCGGTCGGCCGGCGGCGCGGCGAACCCGCTTCCTCGCCGGTCTGTCGTCCCGTCCGACTGGACGCCGAAATCGGCGCTCCGAACCGCCGGCATCGCCGGCTACGCCCTCATCGTCGGACTGGTGTTCGTCGTCCCCATCGCCAGCATGGTGCTGGCGAGCGTCACCGGCGGCGACGGCGGCTTCACGCTCGCCAACTACGCCTTCCTCGCCGAGCGACAGGCGACCGGCGCGAGCTTTCAGGTCAAACCCCTCCCCGCCATCCTGAACTCGCTGGCCTTCGCCGCGGGGACGCTCGTCGTGGCCGTCCCGATGGGCGTGGTGATGGCCGTCCTCACGACCCGCCGGTACCGTGGGCGCGGCCTCATCGACGTACTCGCGATGGCACCTTTCGCCGTCTCGGGCATCGTCGTCGGCCTCGGCCTGCTCCGCGGCCTCGTCTTCGGCGTCGACGTGCTGGGGACGCGAATCCGCGTCACCGGCGCGCTCGCTATCGTCGCGGCCCACGCCGTCGGCGCGTACCCCTTCGTCACCCGAAACGTCGCGCCGCTTTTCGCCCGACTCGACGGCCGGCTCGTGGAGTCCGCGCGGTCGCTCGGTGCGACCAGAACCCGCGCGCTCGTCGATATCGAACTGCCGCTCGTCTGGACCGGCGTCGTCGCGGGCGCGGCGTTCGCCGTCGCCATCAGCATCGGCGAGTTCGACTCGACAATCATCCTCGCGGAGGGCGCGGGGAGCTACACGATGCCCATCGCAGTCGAGCGGTTCCTCGGGCGACGTCTCGGCCCCGCGACGGCGATGGGCTGTCTCCTGCTTCTCGTCACGTCCGCCAGCTTCCTCGTCGTGGACCGCTTCGGCGGTCGGTGGGGCGAGCTATGAGTGAGCCCGGAGAACGAGACGAGGGCGAGCCGCGGGAAGTGAGAATTATGACCGTCCGCCGGCGAGGGGAGAACGTGACTTCGGAGGCGAACCCGTGAGACTCGAACTCGACGCGGTGTCCAAGCGCTACGGGTCGGCGACGGCGCTCGATTCCGTCTCGCTGTCGGTCGACGACGGCGAGTTTTTCACGCTCGTCGGCCCCTCTGGCTGCGGCAAGACGACCACGCTCCGCTGTATCGCCGGCTTCGAGTCCCCGACCGAGGGGACCGTGCGCTTCGACGGCGAGTCGATGGCCGGCGTCGCGCCCGAGTCTCGGGGCGTCGGCGTCGTGTTCCAGAACTACGCGCTGTTCCCGCACCTCAGCGTCGGCGAGAACGTCGCCTACGGCCTCCGCTTTACCGACCCGCCGGGCGGCGGCACCCGCGACGAGCGCATCGCGGAACTGCTGGACCTCGTCGACCTCGCGGGGTTCGAAGACCGCGACCCGGACTCTCTCTCGGGCGGGCAACAACAGCGGGTCGCGCTCGCCCGCGCCCTCGCGCCCGGCCCGAACCTGCTGCTCCTCGACGAGCCGATGTCGGCGCTCGACGCCCGACTCCGCGACCGCCTCCGCCGACAGGTAAAGCGAATCCAGTCGGAACTCGGCGTGACGACCGTCTACGTCACCCACGACCAGTCGGAGGCGCTGGCGGTGTCCGACCGGGTGGCCGTCCTCAACCGCGGCCGCGTCGAACAGGTCGGCCGGCCCCGCGAACTCTACCACCGACCGCGGACGCGGTTCGTCGCGGAGTTCCTCGGCGAGAACAACGTCCTCGACGCAGTCGTCGAGTCTCGACCGGAAACGGGGGGGATTCGCGTCGGCGTCGGCGACGCGGTGTTCACGCTGGCCGAGGGGCGGCGCGTCCTCGGCCAAGGTGGTTCGGCGTCCGGCGACCGCGCTGAAAGCGACGGGAGAGACGGCGGCCGACCCGCACGTCCCGCGCCCGGCGACGAACTCACCTTCTGCGTCCGACCCGAACAGCTCCGGGTCGGCGCGGAGACGAACCGGGTTCGCGGGACCGTCGTCGACACCGAGTTTCAGGGGGCGACGACGCGGGTGCGACTCGACTGGGGCGAGACGGAACTCGTCGTGGCGGTCGAAGACGGCGGCGAAGAATCAGCGGCCGGATTCGAGGTCGGGACGACGCTTGATATCGGATTCGCCCCGGCGTCGGCTCACATCGTCGAGTAGGTCGAAAGCGCGGGTCGGTCGGTTCTGCGGTCCCGTTCCGCGTCAGGGCGCGACGCCGACGGTCAGGAGCGTGCCGAACGTCCGGTAGCGCTCGACCATCTCCTCGCGGGTCTCCCAATCGTCGGTCGGGAACTCGGCGGCCGCCGGGATGTCGATGTCGAGGTCGGCGATGGAGTCCTGTTCGGCGACGTGGAGGCCGGCGTCGCGGAACGCCTCGCGGTACTCCGCGTGGGACCACCGGGTCATGTCGATGGAGATGAGCTCCTGCCACTCGTGGGAGTGGACGTTCTCGTCGTAATAATTGACCGCGCAGTAGAACGTCCCGCCGGGCCTGAGGATACGGGCGATTTCTTCGAGGGTGTGGTGCGGGTCGGCGGCGTAGTAGAACGCCTCCATCGACCAGACGTGGTCGACGCTGTCGTCGTCGAACGGGAGGTCGTCGAAGTCGCCGACGAGAAACGAGAGGTCGTCGGTGTCGGTGTACTCGCGGGCGTTCTGGACCATCTCGGGCGAGCCGTCGAGGCCGAACCCGCGGCCGATGCCCTTCGTGTCGTGAAGCGCGCGCAGGGCGTAGCCGCTTCCGGTCCCGAGGTCGACGACGGTGTCGCCTTCCTCGACCGGCATCCGTGCGAGCGCGTGCTTCGCGGTGTGCCAGTGTCGGTCCTCCATGCCCTTGTCGCGGCCGTCGGCCGCCCAGGCGTCGAACTCGTCGCGGACGCTCATACCGAAGCCTCGCGCGCCGGGGTGAAAATGCGTTCGAACTGGTCCCGCGGGGGCGGCGAATCCGGCGGCGAATCAGCCGTGTCTCCCGTCGCGCCTTTTAATTGCCGCCGTCCCGACGACCGGTGTATGGTCGGAGTCCGCCGCCGGTTCGCGCTCGCCGACACCGCCCAGCAGGTCGTCGGCGGGTTCCTCCTCGCGGGGCCGTTCGTCGTCACCGAGGAGGTGTGGGTGCTCGCGCGGAGCATGTCGTTCGCGCAGGCGCTCCTCACGCTCTTTATCGTGCTCGCGGTCGGCTACGGCGCGCTCTACAAGGCCGACGACCGCGACCCCGACAGGGAGCGCGAGGTCGGCGGGATTCCCGTCCGGTTCATCTCGCTCATCACCGTCTCGTACCTCTCCGTGTTCATCCTCGCGCTCGCGTTCGACGCGCCGGGGACGTTCCTCTCGGACGTGTCGGGACAGGTCCTCGTCACCGTGCTGGGGTACGACCTCGACCTCGCGGTGCTCCGTATCACGCTCAAGGCGACGAGCGTCGGCGCGGTGTTCAGCGTCATCGGCGCCGCCACGGCCGACTCGCTGTTCTGACCGCCCAGCGCGCGGAGAGTGAACACACGACACGATTCGGGGACGCCGCGGCCCAAGCGGCATGAAGGATTAAGTCGGCAGGGTAACTGCTTGGGGTATGGATTACGAGCTCGCCATCGAAGACGCGCCCGCGACGATTCCGGGCGGCACAGGTATCTTGCTCCTTCATCCGAGCATCGGCGAGACCGACCGCATCGACACGGACTTCTTCAAAGTCGACACCGACCGCTTCCTCGTCATCTCGACGCGGACCACCGCGCGCGAGGTCGAACAGAAGCTGGAACACTACGAGGTCGACGAGTCCAGCGCCACCATCCTCGACACGCTCTCTATCGAGCGCGGCTACTCCCGACGCAGTTCGGACAACATCCACTACGTCGCGGCTCCCGACGACCTCGACGCCATCGTCGGGAAGACCCGACAGTTCCTCGAAAGCCACGACGGAAAGCTCCGGCTCAGCGTCGATTCAGTCACGGAGATGGCCTACTACGCCGACGAGGACCGCGCCTTCGAGGCGACGAAACAGATTCTCGAACTCCTCGACGAGTTCGACGCGGTAGGGCTGTTCCACCTCTCGAAAGAGGTCCACGACCAAGAGACGCTGGACCGATTCCGCGAACTGTTCGACGGCGTCGTCGACCTCGACGAGGACGGCACCGTCGAAACCGAGTTCTGAGGCGACGCGCGACGCGCTCGGACGCGACCGACTACGCCGAGTCGGCGTCGTCGTCGGCCGAATCGTCGGTGGCCGCGCCGTCGACCGGTTCCGCGTCGTCGGCCGCGAGTTGCTCGAACGTCTTTTCCGCCCACTTGACCGCGTAGCTCGGCCCGTGGTCGCGGTACGCCGCGGTGTCCAGCGCCGAAAACGGCGCGGGGAGGTCGCGGCCGTGTTTGATGGCCGAACACGCGAACTCGGTCGCCTCGGCGAACGAGAGTCTGCCAAGCGCGACGAGCCGCGGGAGGTTCGCAAGTCGGTCGTCGAGTCGGCCGCCGGCATCGACCCACGCGTCGTGGAGGCGGTCGTGGCTCCCCTCCCACGACGCGAACGCCTCGCGGGTGTGGAGACCGACCCAGCCCTCGTAGAGGGCGGCGGCGACCTGATACGTCTCGCTCGGGCCGAGCGGCGTCGCCGCGGCGAGGTCGCGGTACCGCTCACCGAAGAAGGGGAGGAAGTGCTCCGGAATCTCGTCGTTTCCGGCCTGCACGAACGCCTCGGCGATGAGGAAGTCCAGAAAGTCGTCCGGCGTCCCCTTCGCGCGGTACTTCACCAGCACGACCGGCGGGTCGGTCTGTCGGGACCACGTCACGGTGCCGTCGCCGGGCATCCCGATGGTGAAGTCCGACGACGCGTAGCGCCGGAGCTGTTGGGGCGAGTCGTCTGGTAGCCACTCCGCGGGGTACGCCGCCGGGGAGAGCGACTCGACCACCAACCCGAGGTTCTCCGCGGCCTCGGGTGGGATGGTGTCGAAGTCACCGGCCACGTCCAAGACGAGCGCGCCGGAGGCGTACTCGTCGCGGACCGATTCGAGGTCCGACGGCAGGGTGCGCGTCTCGAACATCCGCTCAGGCGATGCTCATCCCGACGAACACGACGGCCAGCAGGGCCGACACGCCGACGGTACCGAGCACGATTTTCGTCGCTTGGCTCATAGTGGCACGATTAGGGGCCCGCCGCTTAACTGTTACACTCTATCGTCGGCCGAATCTCCAGTCGAAACGGAGGGGTTCGGGGACGTACCCCACGGTCGTCGGTCACACGGTTCGGTCGCGTCGCGGACGCGAGAGAAAACAGCAGGCTCGTCGGCGTCGCGGTCAGGGAACGAGCTGTTCGCCGTCGTCGTCGAGGATGCGGATGGCCTCGACGGGGCAGACGCGGGCGGCGAACTTCGCGTCGAACTCGGCGTCCTCGGGGACCTCGCGGACGAAGACGCCGTCGTCGGTCTCCTCGCCGTCGACGAGGTCGGCCTTGCCGTCGTCGACGTTCTTCTCGAAGCCCTCCCACTCGTCGACACACTGGAACATGCCGATGCAGGTGTCGCGGTCGTACTCGACTCTCATGCGCCATCGTACCGCCGGGCCGTACAAAGCCCTGCCGACGCGGGGACGTGGGTCGGCGACCGAACCGACCCGATGGCTTAAACCGGGGGACGGTCCAAGGGAGATGCAATGCGAACTGCGGACCTGACGGGCCTGCCGACGGGGATTCCCGAGGCCCTCCGCGACGAGGGTATCGAGGAGCTGTACCCGCCGCAGGCCGAGGCCGTCGAGGCCGGCCTGACGGACGGCGAGAGCCTCGTGGCCGCCGTCCCGACGGCGAGCGGAAAGACGCTCATCGCCGAACTGGCGATGCTGTCGAGCGTCGCGCGCGGCGGGAAGGCGCTGTACATCGTCCCGCTCCGGGCGCTCGCCTCCGAGAAGAAAGCCGAGTTCGAACGCTGGGAGGAGTACGGCATCGACGTGGGCGTTTCGACCGGCAACTACGAGTCCGACGGCGAGTGGCTCTCCTCGCGCGACATCATCGTCGCCACCTCCGAGAAGGTCGACTCGCTCGTCCGGAACAACGCGGCGTGGATGGACCAACTCACCTGCGTCGTCGCCGACGAGGTCCACCTCGTCGACGACAGACACCGCGGGCCGACGCTGGAGGTCACGCTGGCGAAGCTCCGCCGGCTCAACCCGAACCTGCAGGTCGTCGCGCTCTCGGCGACCGTCGGCAACGCGGGCGTCGTCGCCGACTGGCTCGACGCGGAACTCGTCAAGTCCGACTGGCGACCCATCGACCTCAAGATGGGCGTCCACTACGGCAACGCCATCTCCTTCGCCGACGGGAGCCAACGCGAGGTGCCGGTCGGCCGCGGGGAACGGCAGACGCCCGCGCTCGTCGCCGACGCGTTGGAGGGCGACGGCGACGGCGACCAGGGCTCCTCGCTCGTCTTCGTGAACTCGCGGCGAAACGCCGAGTCCGCGGCCCGCCGCATGGCCGACGTGACGGAGCGGTACATCACCGGCGACGAGCGCGGCGACCTCGCGGAACTCGCCGCCGAGATACGCGACGTGTCCGACACCGAGACCTCCGAGGACCTCGCCGCGGCGGTCGCCAAGGGCGCGGCGTTCCACCACGCGGGGCTCGCCGCGGAGCACCGAACCCTCGTCGAGGACGCCTTCCGCGACCGACTCATCAAGTGCATCTGCGCCACGCCGACGCTCGCCGCCGGCGTCAACACCCCGAGCCGCCGCGTCGTCGTCCGCGACTGGCAGCGCTACGACGGCGACTACGGCGGAATGAAGCCGCTTGACGTGCTCGAAGTTCACCAGATGATGGGTCGCGCCGGTCGGCCCGGCCTCGACCCCTACGGCGAGGCGGTACTGCTCGCGAAGGACGCCGACGCCCGCGACGAACTGTTCGAGCGGTACATCTGGGCCGACGCAGAAGACGTGCGGTCGAAGCTCGCGGCCGAGCCCGCGCTGCGGACGCACCTGCTCGCCACCGTCGCCTCCGGCTTCGCCCACACCCGCGAGGGACTGCTCGAATTCCTCGACCAGACGCTCTATGCGACCCAGACCGACGACCCCGAGCGACTCGGACAGGTGACCGACCGCGTGCTCGACTATCTCGAAGTAAACGGGTTCGTCGAGTTCGAAGGAGAGACGATACGGGCGACGCCCGTCGGCCACACCGTCTCGCGGCTCTATCTCGACCCGATGAGCGCCGCCGAAATCATCGACGGCCTCGAATGGGCGGCGGACCACCGAACCGAGAAGCTCCGGGCGCTCGCGGGCGAGACGCCCGAGAAGCCGAAACAAGCGCGGGGCGAATCCGACGACGAACCCGGCGGCTTCCAGCGGGCCAGCGAGATGGTCGCGACAGAGAGCGGCGACGGGGGAGACGTTGACGCCGGTGGTTCCGGAGACGACGACGCCGACGAGTTCGAGACGGACCGGACGTATCCGACGCCGCTCGGCCTCTACCACCTCGTCTGCCGGACGCCGGACATGTATCAGCTCTACCTGAAGTCCGGCGACCGCGAGACCTACACCGAACTGTGCTACGAGCGCGAACCGGAGTTCCTCGGGCGCGTCCCCTCGGAGTACGAGGACGTGGCGTTCGAAGACTGGTTGTCGGCGCTGAAGACCGCGAAGCTCCTCGAAGACTGGGTCGGCGAGGTCGACGAGGACCGAATCACCGAGCGCTACGGCGTCGGCCCCGGCGACATCCGCGGGAAGGTCGAGACGGCCGAGTGGCTCCTCGGTGCAGCCGAGCGACTCGCCTCCGAACTCGACCTCGATTCCGTGTACGCGGTCCGCGAGGGGAAAAAGCGCGTCGAGTACGGCGTCCGCGAGGAACTGCTCGACCTCGCCGGCGTCCGCGGCGTCGGCCGAAAGCGCGCCCGACGGCTGTTCGAAGCCGGCGTCGAGAGTCGGGCCGACCTCCGCGAGACCGAGAAATCGCGCATCCTCGCCGCGCTCCGGGGTCGCAGGAAGACGGCTCAGAACATCCTCGAAGCCGCGGGTCGGAAGGACCCCTCGATGGACGAGGTGGACGAAGACGACGCGCCGGAAGACGCCGTCCCCGACGACACCGGCTTCGAGACGGCAAAAGACCGCGCCGACCAACAGGCGAGTCTGGGTGATTTCGAATGAGACTCGTCGAAGCCGAGGCGACCGTCTCGGACCTCGATTCGTTCATCGCGGTCGTCGGCGACGTGGCCGACGAGACGGGCGCGACGGTGCAGGCGTTCGACGCCCGGTACGTCGTGGACCGCGAGCACCTCGAACGGGCGACCGAACTCGCCGACCGGGCCATCGGCCGCGGCAACGAAATCGCCCGCGACCGGGCCGTCGAAATCCTCCTCTACGCCAGCGGCCGCCGGCAGATTAACCGCGCGTTCGAAATCGGCGTCTCGGAGGGGACGCTCCCCGTCGTGATTCTCGTCGACGGCGGCGACGAAGAAGGCGCCGAGGCCGCGCTGTTCGACCGACTCGACCTCGAACCCGCGGAGACCCTCGGTGACTACGACGAAGCGCTCGTCCGCGAGGTGTTCGACGTGGGCGAGACGGAGTTGCGCGTCGCCGACGGCGACCTCCCCGCACTGGTCAAAGAACGAGTCGCGCTGCTCGCGGTCGAACGCTAAGCGGTTTTCACGACCCGTATCGCCCGTATTCGGACGGTCTGAGAATCCGTCATCAAAAACTCCACTCGAAACACACCCCTTGGGTTTCTGAAACCTACCCCTTCGTTTCAACTGGAGAACAGGGGACAGCGCGGCCTCAAAGAGCGTGAGAATCGGAGAAATAGTCCCACCAGGATTCGAACCTGGGTCGTTGCCCCCAGAAGGCAACAGGATTGGCCACTACCCCATGGGACTTCGCATCAATTCGTACTTCGCGGGTATTTGTAAACGTTGCGTGTCGATTCCGCCGTGCGATTTTATGGCACGGTGACGGACAGACGTGCATAAACCGCCAACTATTTGCCCCTATTCTATCCACTCTCGTGTATGTACGTCGGACGTTTCGTCGTCGTTGGCCCCGGAATCGGTGCGTATCGCGTCTCCTCTCGGTCCTTCCCGAACCGACAGGTCGTCGACCGGGACGGAGCCCTGACCGTCGGGCCGACGCCCGACGCCCCCGAGACCGATAACCCCTACATCGCCTACAACTGCGTCCGCGAGGGCGGCGACTACGTCGTCGTCGGCAACGGCTCGCAGGTCGACCCCATCGCGGAGAAACTCGACCTCGGCTACCCGCCGCGCGACGCCCTCGCCGAGATTCTGCTCGCGCTCGACTACGAGAAAGACGACTACGACACGCCCCGAATCGCGGGCGTCGTCGGCGACGACGAGGCGTTCATCGGCATCGTCCGAAAGGACGCGCTCGTGGTGGAAGCCGTCTCCGAACCCACGCTCGTGGCGACCTACGAGGAAGACGAACCGCGCGCGTTCGACCTCGACGCGGAGACCGCGGCCGACGCGGCCCGCGAACTCTACGACCACGAGTTCGAACACGCCGTCTGTGCCGCCGCCGCGACCGTCGGTGACTCGGTCGAGACCGCCTTCTACAACGGCGAGTAACGCGACTGTCGGCGTCCCGCCGGGTCAGGTGCGCTGTCGTACTCGACTCGCGACCGGCCCGGAACTTTTCAGCCGCGCACCCGTACACCGAGCCATGCGACTGGGCGTCATCTCGGACGTGCACGGGAACCTCCCGGCACTCGACGCGGTGCTCGAATCGATGCCGCCGGTCGACCGACTGGTCTGCGCCGGCGACGTGGTCGGCTACAACCCGTGGCCCGAGGAGTGCGTGTCCGAACTCGCCGACCGGGACGTGCCAACGGTCTCGGGGAACCACGACCGCGCAGTCACGTCGGGGACCGGCTTCCGCTTCAACAGCATGGCGGCCGCGGGCGTCGACTACGCCCGCGACGCGCTCTCCCCGGCGTCGATGGAGTGGCTATCGTCACTTCCGAAAACCCGACACGTCGCCGACGGCCGGGTCAAACTCGCCCACGGCCACCCCGACCACCCCGACCGCTACACCTACCCCGACGACTTCTCGCCGTCGCTCCTCGACGGCGAGGACCTGCTGGTGTTGGGTCACACCCACGTGCAGGGCCACCGAATCTACGACGACGGAATCGTCCTGAACCCCGGAAGCGTCGGCCAGCCCCGCGACGGCGACCCGCGGGCGGCCTACGCGGTCGCCGACCTCGACGCGATGGAAATCGAGGCGGAGCGCGTCAACTACGACATCGACCGCGTCGCCGAGCGCGTGCGCGAGGTCGGCCTGCCGGAGCGACTGGCGAGCCGGCTGTACGAGGGAAAATAGGGACGAAATCGAGTAGCTATCCTGAAGCCGTCAGTTCGACACCGGTTCGAGCCGCGCCGAGAAGTGCCGAAGCTCCTTCATCGGCGGCTCCTCGACGATTTCGAGACCGCCGTACTCGCCGGCGGAGTCCATCACCTTCGCGGCCGTCTCGGCGACGTGTTCGAGATGTTCGCGGCTGTAGGTGCGCCGCGGGAGCGCGAGGCGCACGAGGTCCGGCCGGTCGGTGCCGGGGAACGCGAAGCCGCCGAGTTCGACGCCGCGGACGCCGCCTTCGAGATAGAGCGCGCAAACGAGTTCCTGTCCGGGGAACTCGTCTTTCGGGATGTGCGGGAACACCTCGCCGGCGTCGAGATAGACCGCATGGCCGCCGGTCGGCTGGTAGACGGGGACGCCCGCCTCGACGAGGAGGTCGCCCAGTTCGGCCACCTGTTCGACGCGGTCGGACACGTAGGGCGGCGTGACGGCCTCGCGGAGGCCGACGGCCATCGCCTCGATGTCGCGGCCCGAGAGGCCGCCGTAGGTCGGAAAGCCCTCGTAGAGGATGGCGCGCTGCTTCGCGTGTTCGAACACCGTCTCGTCGCGCATCGCGGCGAAGCCGCCGATGTTGACGAGCGCGTCTTTCTTGCCGGACATCGTAATCGCGTCGGCGTGTTCGAACTGCGCGCGGGCGATTTCGGCGACCGAGCGGTTCTCGTAACCCGCCTCGTGGGTCTTGATGAAGTGGGCGTTCTCCGCGAATCGGCAGGCGTCGATGACGAACATGGCGTCGATGTCGCGGGCGAACTCGGCGGTGGCGCGAATGTTCGCCATCGAGACCGGCTGGCCGGCGACGGAGTTGTTCGTGATGGTGAGGACGACGACGGGAACCGCGTCGGCGCCGACCTCCTCGACGAGCGCGTAGCCCGCGTCGATGTCGAAGTTACCCTTGAACGACTCCGTGGAGTTCGGGTCGCGCGCGGCGGGCGACGGACAGTCGACCGGCTCCGCGCCCTGATTGACGATGTGGGCGCGGGTCGTATCGAAGTGCGAGTTGTTCGGAACCACGTCGCCGTCCTCCAAGAGGACGCCGTAGAGGACGTTCTCCGCCCCGCGACCCTGATGGGTCGGTACGACGTGCTCGAAGCCCATCACGTCGCGGACCGACTCCGCGAGTCGGGCGAACGACTCGCTGCCCGCGTAGGCCTCGTCGCCGCGAATCATCGCCGCCCACTGCTCTGCGGACATAGTTCCCGTCCCCGAGTCGGTCAAGAGGTCGATGTACACGTCGCGGGCGTCGAGGTTGAACGCGTTGTAGCCGGCCCGTTCGAGGGCGGCCTCGCGCTCCTCGCGCGAGGGGAGTTCGATGGGCTCGACCATCTTCGCCTTGTACGATTTCATGCCCGCAATAGACCCGCGAACGTGAAGTAATCGGCAGGCGGAAAATCGAGGGACGACGCCCGGTTTTCGGCGCTCGTGGACGGGACTGTGCATCGGTGTCGCCGGCTGTTCCGCTATCGCCACGAACCGCCCACGCCGACCGTCGGATGCTGCCGGCTGTTCGGCGTCGCTGGCGGAAACGACTGCGTAAAAACGGAATCGAGCCGAGGAGCGGGCTCAGAACTTGTCTTGGATGATGCCGAGCGTCTCCTCGCGGTCGTCCCACGCCACGAAGATTGCGACGGAGGTCGCGGAGGTGATGGCGTCGTGGATGTTGATGCCGGCGTCGGACAGCGGCTGAACGATGTCGAGGATGACGCCGGGGCGGTTCGGGAGTTCGCCGCCGGTGACGCGGACGACGGCGATGTCGTCTTCGACGGTGACGGAAGACAGCGCGTCGTCGGCGACGACGCGGTCGTGGAGGACGGCCTCGGCCCGGTCGGAGTCGTCTTCGAGGACGTAGAACGTGATAGAGTCCATCCCGGAGGCGACCGAGTCGACGTTGATGTCCTCTTCTCGGAGGGCTGCCGAGAGGTCCGCGAGGATTCCCGGTCGGTTGCGAATCGCTCGCCCGGCCACGGTGAGACACGCGAGGGGTTCTTCCTGCATGTCGATGAGGTTGTGGAACTCGCCTTCGATGAGCGTCCCGCCGGTGAGCAGGTCGCCGTGCTGGTAGTGGACGACCCGAACGTCGAGCCCCGCGTCCTTGTACGAGAGCGCAGACGGCGCGACGACCTCGGCCCCGCGGAACGAGAGGTTCCGAAGCTCGTCGACGGTGATGCGGCCGACGTTGCGCGCGCCTTCGACCACGCGCGGGTCGCCGGTCATGACACCCTCCACGTCGGTGACGATGACGACCTCGTCGGCGTCCATGTAGTTACCGAGCATCACGGCGGAGGTGTCGGAGCCGCCGCGGCCGAGCGTCGTGATTTCGCCGTCGTGGTTCTGCGCGAGGAAGCCGGTGATGACCGGAACGACGCCGTCGAGTTCGGCGGCGAGCTTCGCGGCCCGCTCTCGGGTCGCCTCGACGTCGACCTCGCCGAGGTCGTTCGTGATGACCGGCCACTCGTCGGTGCCGGGTTCGACGAACAGGGCGTTGACGCCGCGGGCGGCCAGCGCCGCCTTGAGCATGCGCACGCTGGTCCGCTCGCCCATCGAGACGATTTCGGCGCGGTCGCGGTCGTCGGCCTCGAACTTGATTTCGTCGAGGAGGTCGTCGGTCGTCGAGCCCATCGCGGAGGCGACGACGGCGATTTCGTGGCCGTGTTCGACGGCCGCGGCGATGGAGTCCGCGGCGCGGTTGATTCGGTCACCGCTACCGAGCGAGGTGCCGCCGAACTTCGCGACTACGCGCATCGTCCCTCCGGTGCGTCGCGTCGCTTCGGGGCTTCGTTGGTAAACATGCGAGGGGCTAACGCGGGGGGACGTATAACTATGTCCTCCGATTCAACCGTTGCCGTCACCCTCGAATCCGGCGTCGAGACGGCCCGTACCGCCGCCTCGCGTGCGGAGATTTATCACCGAAGGCGCGGTACGTTCGGGTATGGATGTCAGAGACGCCGTGGACACCGACGCCGAGGCGCTCGCCGCCGTCGCCGACGCGCCGATACGGGCGATGCGGCGGCTGATACGCGACCGCACGGTCCGTCTCGCCACCGCCGACACGGGCTCCGACCCGAACGCCGACGCGCCGGCCGACGACGAACCAGTACTCGGGTTCGTCGGCTTCGACGTCCGCGACGGCGTCCTCCACGTCACTCGGCTCGGCGGGACCGAGCCGGCGGTACGGCGGCTGCTCGAAGAGCCGCTCCGCTTCGCCAGCGCCGAGAGCCTGCCGGTCGAGGTGCTCGTCCTCGAATCCGAGCGGCCGCTGTGTGACGCGGTCGAGCACGCCGGGTTCGACCGCGTCGGCCACGGCCCGCGGTTCGAGGGGTCGCCGACCGTCCGGTACGTCCTCGACGAGACGGGGTAGTCCAGCCCGCGGGGCGCGACCGCCCAGTTCGCTCCCGTCGCGCGCAACGAGGGCGCGGTCGGCGAGAACCGACGGTGGGAATACATACCTCCCTCTCGTTTGGTGGCCCATGACTGAACGACGTGCGAACCGGCGGCCGGGAGTGAGACGACTGTGACCACGGTCGAAGAGTTGTTCGTCTCGCTCGCCGGCTCGGACCCGGTGATGCAGGGCCTCCTCGGCGGCATCGTCATCGCCGGCATGAACATGGTGGGCGCGCTTCTCATTCTCGTCTGGCGCGACCCCTCGAAGCGCTCGCTCGACACGCTCCTCGGCTTCGCCGCCGGCGTCATGCTCGCCGCGAGTTTCACGAGTCTCATCCTCCCCGGCATCGAGGCGGCGGGCGGGAATCCGATTCCGGTCCTCGCCGGCTTCGTCATCGGCGTCGTCGTCCTCGACCAAGCGGACCTGTGGATTCCGCACGTCCACATCCTCGTGACCGGCAAGACCCGGACGGACGCCCCTGAGACGGAGAAGAAGATGGCCTCGGTCGTCCTCTTTATCGTCGCCATCACCATCCACAACATGCCCGAGGGCCTCGCCGTCGGGGTCGGCTTCGGCTCCGGCGACCTCGGGACGGCAATCCCGCTGATGCTCGCCATCGGCATCCAGAACATCCCCGAGGGGCTGGCGGTCTCCATCGCCGCCGTCAACGCCGGCCTCCGGAACACGACCTACGCGACGTTCACGGGCATCCGAGCCGGCCTCGTGGAGATTCCGCTCGCCGTCTTCGGCGCGTGGGCCATCCAGTACGCCTCGGCGCTGCTCCCCTACGCAATGGGCTTCGCCGCCGGCGCGATGCTGTTCGTCATCTCCGACGAAATCGTCCCCGAGACGCACTCGAACGGTCACGAGCGCGTGGCGACCTTCGGGACGATGGTCGGCGTCGTCGTGATGCTCTACCTCGACGTGACGCTCGGGTAGTCGAGTCGGGGTCGCGGAACCCGAAAACAGAACGCCCCGGAAAACGCCGCAAAAACGAGAGTTCGAGTGGAAGCGAAGGGGTTCGGTCGTCGGTCCGCCGTCAGGGGACCCGGCGTCGAGCGCGCGTCAGTCGTCCGCGGCCGGTGGGTCGGACGGAACCTCGTGGTTGGAGAGACCGGCGGTCGGCGCGAGGAACTTCGCCGGGTCGAAGGCGTCGAGGCCGTCGTCGGCGGCCACGCGCGCCGGCCAATCCGGATTGGCGAGCGCGCTCGTTCCCAGCGTGAACAGGTCCGCGCCGGCGTCGACGGCGGCCCCCGCCGCGTCGGGGTCACCGAGACCGCCGTTGGCGATGACGACCGTGTCGTCCGCGACGTGTTCGGCGGCCGCCTCGGCGAGCGAGGACCCGTCCGCGCCGAAGGTCGGACTCGTCGCGTCGGTCTCGGTCGTGTGGACGTAGTCGGCTCCGGCGGCCGAGAGCGCCTCGAAGAAGACCGCGGCCGCGTCCTCGCCTTCTGGCCACTCGTAGTCGCCGTCGGTCACTTTCTCTTGGGAGACGCGGATGCCGACGACGAACTCCTCGGGGACCGCGTCGGCGACCGCAGAAAGGACCTCGGCGGGGAACTTAACGCGAGACTCGGGGCCCCCGCCGTACTCGTCGTCGCGCTGGTTCGCGTCCGCCGCGAGGAACTCGTTGAGCAGATAGCCGTTCGCGCCGTGGAGTTCCACGCCGTCGAAGCCGGCTTCGACCGCGTTCCTCGCCGCCTGTACGAAGCCCTCACGAGCGGTTTCGAGGTCCACCTCGTCAGCCGCCTTCGGGACGGCAAACTCGCCGCTCCCGCCGTAGGCTTCCGCCTTCTGGCCGTCGGGCTGGACCGCGGAGGGCGCGAGCGTCCGGTCGCCGTCGAGGTGCGGGTTCCCCTGCGACTGCGCCCCGGCGTGCATTAACTGCGCGAAAATCGGCGTGTCGACCTCGTGGACGGCGTCCGTGACGTTCGTCCACGCCTCGACGTGGTCGTCGGTGACGAGCCCCGGCTGGTTCAGATAGCCTTGGCTGTACGCGTCGTCCGTGTAGACGCCCTCGGTGACGAGGAATCCGAACCCGCCGTCGGCGAACTTCCGGTAGTAGTGGGCCATCTCGTTCGTCGCCAACCCCTCGTCGGTGGCGCTGATACGCGTCATCGGTGCCAACCCGGCCCGGTTAGCGAGCGACAGGTCGTTCAGGATCGTCGCGTCGAACAGCGCGTCGTCAGTCATCACCGATTCTGCGCGCGTCGCGGATAAAAAGCGACGGCGGAATGGTCCCGACCCCCGCACATCCGGCGTGCTATCAGGGGGCACGCTGAGCAGGAGAACGGCCGCCGACTCAGGAGAACTTCCGAACCGTCATGTTCAGCGTGTCGAGGTCGACAATGGGGGCGTAGCCGGCGTCGGGGTCGATGTTGACGGACTTCTGGAAGTCGGTCTGGGCCTGCCAGCAGCCGGAGTTGACCGCGAGGACGTTGTGGTACTTGCCCCAGCCGAGCTTGTGGACGTGGCCGGTGTGGAAGATGTCGGGCACGTCCTCCATGACGAGGTAGTCGAGTTCCTCGGGCGCGAGGCGGGTGTGGCCCCCGAACTGCGGCGCGACGTGGCGCTTTTTCAGGAGCTGATACATCGCCTTGTGCGGCTCGTCGTAGCTCGCCTTATCGGCCGGCAGCTCGGCGATGACCTCGTCGAGCGAGACGCCGTGGTACATGAGAACGTTGACCCCTTCGAGCGTGATCATCGAGGGATTGCTCGTGATTCGAGCGTCGTGGGCCGACATGATATCGCGGAGTTCGTCGTCGAAACCGGGTTGTGGCTCCGCGAGTCGGACCGCGTCGTGGTTGCCCGGAATCATCACGATGTCGAGGTCGCCGGGCACCGATTTGAGGTGCTCCGAGAACGCCTCGTACTGCTCGTAGATGTCGATGACGTCGAGTTCCTCGTCTTGATTCGGGTAGACGCCGACGCCCTCGACCATGTCGCCGGCGATGAGGAGGTACTCGATGCGCTCTGCCTCCTCGGTGTGGAGCCAGTCGGCGAAGCGATTCCACGCGCCGGCCATGAATTCCTGGCTGCCGACGTGCACGTCCGAGATGAGCGCCGCCTGCACGTCCCTGTCGGCGGTGTTGGGTCGGTGGCTCCGCGGCACGTCGGGGAAGTGCATCGAGTCGACGAAGAGGATGCCCGCGTCGCCCGAGAGCGTCCCCTGCACCGCGATGCACTCGTCCATGAGGAGTTCGTCGACGTAGCCCGCGATGTCCTTGTCCTTCATCACGAGACAGGGGAACGTCCCCGTCGTGTCTTCGAGTTCGATAATCCAGTGGCCGCTCTTGGTGGAGCGAACGTCGTCGACGAGGCCGATGAGTTCCGCGTCCTCGCCGCCGGACATGTTCGAGATGGCCTTCGCGGGACGGTGGTTGACGCGCCCGCGGAGCATCTTCGAGAGCTTCTCGTAGCGGTCGCGGAACACCTTCACGAAGTCGTCGTACTCGCCGGTGCCCGTCGACTGGCCGGTCATGTCGTTGGCGATTTCGAGGGACCGAAGCGCCGGGTCGACGTTCCGCCCGGTCGGCTCTCCCTCGGCTTCGGCTGGAGTCGATTGAGCAGTGTGGTCCGCGTTGTCGTGCGATGTTGCAGCGGAAACAGGGGGGTCTGACGCGGCGGTGGCAGACGCGTCGGCGTCCGTAACCTGCGCGGCGGCCGGGCCGGTCGATTCCGTTCCCGGCGGGTCCGCGGCGGGGGCGGACGCGAGCACCTCGCGGACGTGGTCGGCGGTGATGCGAAGCGCGTCGTCCGGGACGGCTTCGACGACGCGGGCGAGGGTGCGGCCGGGGTCGTCGGAGCCGGCGATGAGGGTCACGGCCTCGCGTTCCGCGTTGTAGCCGCGACCGACGAGCGCCCGGACGATGCGCGCCGGCGTCTCCAGTGGCACACCCGGAGTGTGCGACACGCGGCAAAAAGGATGCCGAAACCCAGAACGTTGAAACCCAGTCCGGGTAAACTGGGAGTGATGAGTGACGACGACGGTCGCCCGCCCTCCCCCGAACCGCGGCGCGGTCCCGCCTCCGACGAAGGCGTACTAACTCGACTCCGGACGGCAGAGGAGGGGCCGCTGCTGTTCGTCCGCGAAGTTCTGACGAGCGCGCTCGCCGTGTTGGCCGTCGGGTTGTTCCTGTTCGCGGTGAGCGGCGTGTGGCCACCGATGGTCGCCGTCGAAAGCGGGAGCATGGAACCGCACATGCACAAAGGCGACCTCGTGTTCATCACGGGACCGGACCGGTACGCCCCGGACGCATCCGTCGAGGGAACCGCCGTCGTCACGGCCGAGACGGGCGCGGATGTCGACTATCGGAAGTTCGGCGGCCCCGGCAGCGTCATCGTCTACGACGACCCCGGGTCGGCAGGGCCACCGATTATCCACCGGGCGATGTTCTGGGTCGACGAAGGAGAGAACTGGTACGACCGGGCGAACCCCGAATATATGTCGGCCGACAACTGTCGAGAACTCGCCAACTGCCCCGCGGAGTACGCCGGCTTCATCACGAAAGGAGACAACAACCCGCGGTACGACCAGGTGAGCGGCATCGCCGACCCGATCCGACCCGAGTGGGTCCAAGGCGTCGCGCGGGTCCGCATCCCGCTTCTCGGGTGGGTTCGCCTGACGCTCGCCAACTCGATGGCGACGACGACGCCGGTCGCACCCGTGTCCGTTGAGTCCGTCGAATCCGTCGACGTGGCGACCGAGGACGTGACCATGATTGAGGCGACAGCCACCAACATACCGACGACGGCACCGCTTCCGGTCGAGACGTCGAAGACAGCAGTGCACGGCGACGCGGTCGCGGCGTGATCCGGGTTCGGTAAGCAGGACTAAGCAGAGCGGAACTTCTACGACGGCACCAACCAGAGAGCGACGATTGTCGTTTAGTGATTGTCGTTTAGTTATCGAACCGCGCCTGCACGAACGGCTGTGCGCTCTCGATGTCGCCGAGTCGGGAGTCCGTCAGCAGGACGGCCTCGGTCTCGTCAATGGGGACAGAAAGGCTGATTTCCTTGGTTCGGCCGTAACGACCCTTCGAGACGACGACGGCGTTGACGATGCCGAGCATGTCGAGTTCCGAGATGAGGTCGGTGACGCGGCGTTGGGTGAGGACATCGGCGTCGATCTCCTCGCAGAGGCGCTTGTAGATGTTGAACACCTCGCCGGTGTTGATGTTGCGGACGCCGTTTTTCTCCAGGAGGATGATGGCGAAGAGGACGATTTTCGACTGCGTGGGGAGGGTACGGACGACCTCGACCACCCGGTCGAGTTCGATTTTGTCCTGCGCCTGCCGGACGTGTGCCTCCTCGACAGTGTCGGCCTGCCCGCGCTCTGCGAGCTCGCCGGCCGTGCGGAGCAGGTCGAGTGCGCGCCGGGCGTCACCGTGTTCCTGCGCGGCGAAGGCGGCACACAACGGAATCACGTCGTCCGTGAGCGCGCCGGGCTTGAACGCCACGTCGGCGCGGTGCTGGAGGATGTCGCGGAGCTGATTCGCGTCGTACGGCGGGAAGACGATTTCCTCCTCGCCGAGGCTCGACTTGACCCGGGGGTCGAGGAAGTCGGTGAACTTCAGGTCGTTCGAGATACCCATGATGGAGATGCGGGAGTTGTCGAGTTCGGAGTTCATCCGCGAGAGGTTGTAGAGGGTATCGTCGCCCGACTTCTCCACCAGCTTGTCGATTTCGTCGAGCATGATGACGACCACGCGCTCCTTGTAGTCGACGGCGTCGAAGAACGTCGTGTAGACCCGGTCGGTCGGCCACCCGGTCATCGGCACCGTCTCCATCTCGTCGGCGTCGTCGTCGAGTTCCGCCGCGCGCTCGTCTATCTCGGCGATGGAGTCGTAGGGCGTGTCCGCGAGGGCGTTGGGGTCTTCCGTCGCCCGCGTGCGCATCTCGTCGAGTCGTTCCTGTTCGGCCTCGATGCGCTCGACGTTCTTCTCGATGAACTTGTTCGCCAACTGCGCGAGCACGCGGTACTGCGTGTCTGTCACCTCGCAGTTGATGTACTCGACCTCGCAGGGCACGTCGTACTTCTGGGAGGTGGATTCGAGTTCCTGACTGACGAACTTCGCGCTCGCGGTCTTGCCGGTCCCCGTCTTCCCGTAGATGAGGATGTTCGACGGCGTCTCCCCGCGCAGGGCGGAGACGAGAATCGTCGCCATCTGGTTTATCTGGTCGGTCCGGTGAGGGAGTTCGTGCGGGGTGTACGACGGCCGAAGGACTTCCTTGTTCTCGAAAATCGGCTCGCCGGCGAGGAGGTCGTCGAACAGCCCCTTCGAACCCTCGTCGTCGTTGAGGACGACCTTGTCGAGACCGACGTCGGGGTCTTTGTGCTGGTCGAGGTCCTCGTCAGGCGCGTCGGCGTCGGGGCCGATGCTCGCCTGAATGTCGATGTCTTCGGGGGAGACGTCGTCCTCGGCGGCGGATGTCGGTGCCCCGGAGGACGCATCGTCAGCGGACGCGTCGGTACTGGGTGCATCGCCGGAGTCGCCGTCGACGGCGCTGTCGTCCGACGTACTGTTCCCGACTTCTCCTCGTGCGCCGCCTCGCGGATTCTCTTCCTCGTCCATCGTGAATACCCCTTTGTTTCAAGTGGAATAGTCGCCCGCAGCGGCGCATACGGTGCGTGAGGCCGGTGGTAGCCGGCATCTGCGCGTCACGCCGAAGAAGGCGATTCCAGATGATGCAAAGGAACCAAACGAACAGTCGGTACAAAAATCTTACTTCTCCGACTCGTCTGCCGCCGTCCGACCGGAACTCGGCCGGACGGGACCGTTTCAACACGAGCGCTCGATTCGCTCGGAGGACGGAGACTCCTCGCGACCACTGTTCGGAAGCGCCGGTTGGAGTCGTCAATCGATTGAGGTCGTCAGTTGGAAGTCGGGAGTCAGTCGAGGGTCAACCGGGGGTCAGTCGATGGAGGTCGGCAGGTCGTATCGACACCGAGAGCGGAGCGTCTCGGAGTCGAAACCATGGCCGGGAGTCAGGGATGGGTGAGGAAGGGTTCGGATGAGGCGAGTAGTTCGAGTCGATTGGAGAACGTAGTCGACGTGGGGTCTGATAGAGTCGACCGGCTGGGACGGAGGGAATTGGGCACAGTGGCGTCGAGGTGAAACGGGTCGGTTCGAACAATCGCACTCTACCGAGTCGAACCGCGGGACGCGTCGAGACTCCAAGCGATAGTGGTAGATTTCGACGAACGGCAGTTGCACACCGGACATCCGGGCGGCACCACACCGGACTCCCGGTTGACGCGAAACCCACCGGTCCGCGCGGGTGGAGTGGAACTCGGAGTTGAGTGGGTGTCCGACGAGAAAAATTGGTCCCCGCAACCCCTCTGTTTCGTGTGGAAACGGGAAAAACACGCTTCCGGAGAAATCGAGGAACTGAGGAGTTCAGCGACTGTTCTAACCCCTTGGTTTCCTCTGCAATTAAGTGGGTGTTTTCCAGTTCGACGGGAAACCCTTGGGGCTCGGAGCCCCCACACCCCTTCGTTTCGGGTGGAGCCGTGAGAGAGTAGGGAGGGGGTCTCGGCGGTCTTTAGATACAGATAGTTTTATTAACTATATTATCATACCGTAACCGTACTGGGGCAAAAAGAGATATTATTGTACTCCCCTAGAATAGAATTAACGTCCCACCGCCGTCTAGCGGTCTCCCCCCACCCACCCCTTCGGGCCGTTCCACCCGAAACGAAGGGGTGGGGGTGTTACCCCTGCGACGAGTTCACGTCCGTGGAGTGGCCCGCCTCGACGAGAGAGCCACTACCGGTACGGGGCCGGACTTCCGGCACCGATATCGTTTCGGTCCCGTCCCCTCCTACTCACTTCGGCGGACGAAGTCGGTAGTAGCGGCGGTTGAGGTTGTACATGTACCCCTTGCGCATCGTCTTCAGCACCGCGTAAGAGGCCGCCCCGGCGACCCCTTGTTGAGGAACGGTACGACGGCGATAGCACCGACGACGTTCGCCAATACGCCGTAAGTGAGTCGGAAGTGGGCCGTCTCACGAGTCTTGCGCTCGCTCCAAGTAGGCGTCTCGTCGTCGGGGGCTACGATGCCCGCGCCGTCGGCTTGCACACTTTGTTCGGGAGGGTCTGGTTCCCTCATGGTTACAGGAACCCGTTCTAACTACCTTTCGAATTGACAAATATCTGCATTCCAAACGTCATCAGAAATTAATTTCAAACTAGCTAACTAATTTGGCGGGGGTGAATATGCCATCCGAGCCGGCCGATGAGTTACTCGCTCGCGCTTTCGCCGAGGGTCGAATACCCTCACGCTTGTCTGTGTCTTGGCTAATCGGCTCGCGCGCACGCACGCCCGAAGTAACACAAATCGCCGAGTGAGACACCAGCGGAGGGATGCGGGACGGGGTCACTCCGTCGAGTCTCTTTTCGAAGGGTGCGGCCAGTGGCGTCTTTCCGCTGCCCCTCCCTGCCCCTTCGTTTCACGTGCAATCTCCCAGTTCTCTCTCGTCTTTTTCTCGCTCGCGTCGGTCCGTCGCGACCGCTGTCCACGACGTTCTTTTCTGTCGTCCTGTCTCCCACGTGACTGGTGTCTGACGTAGTGCTTAAGTGAGTCCGGTTGGGTGATACCTCCATACGCCCTCCACGACGCGTTCGGGAGGTGCGGGAGGCCCAGGATGGGACTGCTCACAGATTTAAGAGACAGCATCTCACGAGTCGTCGACCGGCTCTTTTCGGAGAGCGAGCCGAAGCGGATCGGTATATATGGCCCGCCCAACGCCGGGAAGACGACTCTCGCAAACCGTATCGCCCGTGACTGGACCGGTGACGCCATCGGTCCCGAGAGCCACATCCCTCACGAGACTCGCCGCGCCAGGCGGAAAGAGAACGTCGAAATCGAGCGGAACGGCAAGAAAGTCACCATCGACATCGTCGACACGCCGGGTGTCACGACGAAGGTCGATTACAAGGAATTTCTCGAACACGACATGGAGAAAGACGACGCCGTCCGCCGGTCCCGCGAGGCGACCGAGGGCGTCGCCGAGGCCATGCACTGGCTCCGCGAGGACGTCGACGGCGTCATCTACGTGCTCGACAGCACGAAGGACCCGATATCGCAGGTCAACACGATGCTCATCGGCATCATCGAGAGCCAGGACCTGCCCGTGCTCATCTTCGCGAACAAGATCGACCTCGAAGACTCGAACGTCGAGCGCATCGCGAACGCGTACCCACAGCACGAAACAGTCGAGTTGTCGGCGCTCGAAGGGGAGAACATGGACGAAGTGTACGCCAAAATCGCGGAGTACTTCGCGTGATTCACCATGCCTGAAGCAACCGCCTCCGACAACGGCTCCGACGGGGTCCAGATAGACCTCTTCAGCGGGAATCGGATGGCAAACCTCACCAGCATGGAGAAGATTCGGCTCATCCTCGACGGCGTTCGCGACGGCAACATCGTCATCCTCGAGGAGGGCCTTTCGCCCGACGAGGAGTCGAAGCTCATCGAGGTCACGATGGCCGAGATAAGCCCCGACGAGTTCAACGGAATCGAAATCGAGACGTACCCGCGTTCGCAGACCGCAGACCAGAGCTTCCTCGACCGGCTCATGGGCCGACAGTCGACCCAGAAGCTCACCGTCATCGGTCCCGCGAACCAGATTCAGACGCTACACAAGGACGAGAATCTCATCAGCGCGCTCGTCTCGCGAAAGTAGGGGGTCCCACGAACGCCCTCACGCGCCATCCGGCGTCAACATCTATCAATGCCACATCAATGCACCACGTGCGGTAAGGTGTTCCCCGACGGCTCGAAGGAGATGCTCTCGGGGTGCCCGAGCTGCGGCGGCAACAAGTTTCAGTTCAAGCCCGCGTCGAGCGGGAGCGCTCCCGCGAGCGCGAGCGACGACGCGACGTCGACGGGCGGCGCCGGAACGCGGGACCTGACCTCCTCGGCGGCCGACGCCGTCCGAGACCGCGGGCAGCGTCAGTCCCATCTCGATTCGACCGACGAGGAGTCGATGACCGTCAGCGACTGGGCGAACGCGAATGCGGACGCGGACGCCTCACAGCGAACCGAGACTGCCGATGCCGCCGGCTCGACCCAGAACGAGCCGTCGTCGACCGACGCGGCCGACGCAAGTGACGCGGTCGACGACCCCGAAACCAAACCCCGCGGTTGGGGTGAATGGCCGTCTGCGCCCGGCGAGTCCCCGGGCGCAGACCCGCAGGACCCGGAAGCGTCGCGGAACGAATCGCGGGTCCAATCGGCCTCGGAGCAGGCCAGTCGCTCGCGGGGACCGGATTCGCCCCCGAACCGCGAGCCGGGCAAAATCAACGCGCGCGAGACGGACGAAGACAACTCCCAGAAGAGCGCGCGGAGCGACGTCGTCACCCCCGAGGAACTCGCCGCTGCCGACGCGAACCGGCGCGGCTCGCCGGCCGAGACGCCGTCCGAAGCGCCTTCCGGCCCCGACCCCGACGCGGCTGCCGGTCAGTCCACCGACGCCGCGCCCACGGACGCGGACGGCACGGTCATCGAGCCGTCGTCCGACGACCGACCCAACCTGGACCAGCTCCGCGAGGAACTCAACGACCAGTTCGAGAGCATCAAAATCGTCAATCCCGGTCAGTACGAACTCAATCTCATGGAACTGTACGACCGCGACGAGTACATCATCTCGCTCCGCGAGGACGGCCGCTACGTCATCGAAGTCCCGGATTCGTGGGGCCCCGGCAACCGCGAAGACTGAGCGCGTTCCTCGCGTCGAACTGATTTTCCGACCCCGTTGTTTCCGGTGGAACGCCGGCCGTTCGGTCTCGCGGACGAGTCCGTCCGTCGAATCGGCACAATCGTTATATACGATAGTTGAGAGTATATCTCCTTGGGGAAGCGCTATGTCCAATCCGCACAACGAAAAAGTCGCCGAGTGGGCGTCGCTCCTCGGAGCGTCGCTCCCGTCCGCGCGACCAGACGACCTCGACCTCGACACCGCCGACAGCGCGGGGTAACGACCGCCGCGGTTTCCACCGGCGGACCGCTTTACTTTCACCCCGCTCTGCGAACCCTTATCGGCGAGGACGCGTAATCGTCACCGATGTCGGCCTCCGAGGACGTTGCGTACGTGGACCACCCGCTACTCGCGCCGTCGTTCATCGAGCGACGGCTCTATCAGATTCGCCTCGCCGGTACCGCGCGCAACGGCCACACACTAGTCTGTCTCCCCACCGGCCTCGGGAAGACGACCGTCAGCCTACTCGTCACGGCCCAGCGGCTCTACGACGTCGGCGGGAAGTCGCTGTTTCTCGCGCCGACGAAGCCGCTCGTCCAACAGCACGCCGACTTCTACCGCGAGGCGCTGAACGTCCCGGACGACGAAATCGTCGTCTTCACCGGCGACGTTCGGCCCGACGACCGGGCTGAACTCTGGCAGGAGGCCCAGATTGTCATCGCCACGCCGCAGGTCATCGAAAACGACCTCATCGGCAACCGCATCTCGCTTCGGGACGTGACGCACCTCACCTTCGACGAGTGCCACCGCGCGAGCGGCGACTACGCCTACGTCTACATCGCAGAGCGCTACCACGCCGACGCCGAAGACCCGCTCGTCACGGGGATGAGCGCCTCGCCGGGCGGCGACGAGGAGGCCATCCTCGAAGTCTGTGAGAACCTCGGCATCGTCGACGTGGAGGTGATGACCGAGGAGGACGCCGACGTGTCGGAGTACACCCACGACACGGACGTGGAGTGGAACCGCATCCAACTCCCCGACGAGATTCTGGAGATACGCGACGCCCTCAACGAGGTCATCACCGACCGCCTGGAGAAACTCAAGCAGTTGGGCGTCACCAAGTCGACGAAGCCCGATATCTCGCAGAAGAAGCTCAACCGGATGCGCGCGGAGCTACAGCGGCTGATGAACGCGGACAAGTCGGAGGGCTACAAGGGTATGTCCACGCACGCGGAGGTGATGAAGCTCCGCCGGGCTGTCGAACTCGTGGAGACCCAATCGGTCGAGTCGGTCCGGCGGTACTTCGAGCGCCAGCGCAACGCCGCCCGGTCGTCGGGCGCGTCGAAGGCCAGCCAGCGACTCGTCGCCGAACCGAAGGTCCGCGAGGCGATGCGGAAAGCCGAGTCGTTCGACGGCCTCCACCCGAAGTTCAGGAAGACGCGCATCCTCCTCGCGGAGACGCTCGGCATTCAGGACGGCGAGCGCGTCATCGTCTTCACCGAGTCCCGCGACACGGCCGAGGCGCTCACGGAGTTCCTCTCGGAGAGCTTTTCCGTCCGGCGGTTCGTCGGGCAGGGCGACCGCGAGGGCTCCGACGGGATGACCCAGAACGAACAGCAGGAGACCCTCGACAAGTTCCGAAGCGGCGAGTTCGAGGTGCTGGTCTCGACCTCCGTCGCGGAGGAGGGCCTCGACGTGCCCGAGGTCGACCTCGTGCTCTTTTTCGAACCCGTGCCGACGGCCATCCGGTCCATCCAGCGGAAGGGTCGGACCGGTCGTCAGGCCGACGGTCGCGTGGTCGTCCTCCTCGCCGAGGACACCCGCGACGAGGCGTACTTCTGGATATCGCGCCGTCGCGAGAAGACGATGCAAAACGAGCTTCGCGACCTCAAGGGTGCGGCCG
Organism: Haloferax prahovense DSM 18310; assembly: GCF_000336815.1. Lineage (GTDB taxonomy): Archaea > Halobacteriota > Halobacteria > Halobacteriales > Haloferacaceae > Haloferax > Haloferax prahovense. The sequence goes on along the minus strand of NZ_AOLG01000008.1, from coordinate 75,661 downwards.
ACGACCTCGAAGCCGAACTCGACCCCTCCCAGCGCGACCTCTCGGCGTTCGCGGGAGACGACGGAAAATCCACCCAGAATTCGGAGGGTTCCACCGGAAACGGGGGGGTTGACGCCGCGACCGAGAACGGTGCAAACGGAGCGTCGGACGCCGCACCGACCGCCTCGAACGGACAGACCGCGGCCGCCGCGGCGACCGACTCGGACGGACAGTCCGGCCTCGCCGACTTCGGTCCCTCCGACGAGGAACTGGCGCGGGCGGAAGATGGTGATGACGGCGACGACAGCGACGACGCGCCCGTCCGAGACGAGGACTCGAACGATTCCAATGCCAACCCGTCGTCAGAGACCGAAGGCGACGAGTCGGGCGAACTGGCCACCGTCGCCGCGGCAGGAACGGACGACGAGGAGACCGTCGAAATCGTCGTTGACCAGCGCGAACTCGACTCCAACATCGCCCGCACTCTCTCGAAGCGCGAGGACCTGACGACCCGGTTGGAGACGCTCGCGGTCGGCGATTACGTCCTCTCGGACCGCGTCGCGGTCGAACGAAAGAGCGTCTCGGACTTCCTCGACACGCTCACTGGCGGCGACCGCTCGATATTCGAACAGATAGCGGACCTCACGCGTCACTACGCCCGGCCACTTCTCATCATCGAGGGTCGTGGTCTCTACGAGGAGCGGAACATCCACCCCGGCGCGATTCGGGGGGCGCTGTCGTCGGTCGCGGTCGACTTCAACGTGAGCGTGCTGTTCACGGAGGACGAAGACGACACCGCGGAGATGCTGGCGACCATCGCCACCCGCGAGCAGACGGACCGCGAGCGCACCGTGAGCGTCCACGGCGGCAAGAGCGCGAAGACGCTCGACGAGCAACAGGAGTACGTCGTCTCCGCCATCGCCGACATCGGCCCGGTCACGGCGCGGACGCTGCTCGAAGCGTTCGGGAGCGTCGAGGCGGTCATGACCGCCAACGAGGACGACCTCAAAGAGGTCCGTGGCGTCGGCCAAGTTACCGCCGAGCGAATCCGCGAGGTCGTCGGGGCGGAGTATCGCTGAGCGGTTTTCCTGCCCGTAGGCGCGTCAGGAGACGAGGGTCACCGGGACGGGCTCGGTCCGAAGCACCGTTCGGTGGCGCTTTCGAAGTCGGCTCGTTCGACGACTCGGTCTTCGTTGCCGCCACGAGGTGAACGTTCCCGCCAGCCCGACCGCCGTCTCAATGGCGACGTCGAGCGCGTTTGCTCGCGTCGGTGCCGCCGGTGTGGATGAGTGTGCTTCTCCGAAACAGAGGGACCGCAGTGTGTTGATTTCAACCGCCGAGAGAGATCGCGGTTCGCGGGTCGGTTATCGGTCGAGCGCGGAGATGGCCTCGGCGGCCTCGCGCGCGGCGGCCAGGTACTCGGTCGCCCGCCGCGGGTCGTCGGTCGACTCGGCGCGCTCGGCGGCCCACGTCAGCGTCCGCACGAGCGACTCGCGCGCGTCGGTGACGTCGCCGGCGACCTCGCGGCGTGCACGCTGCCCGGTCGCCCTCTGGTCGCCTGCGGTTCGCGCCGGCGGGGTCGCAGCACGCCCGTTCACGCCGGTGGGGTCGCGGCGCGCCTCGTCGGCGACGCGGGTTCCTTGGCCCTGCGCCGGCTGTCGCGTTCCGGCCTGTGGTCGCTCGGAGTCCGACGCCTCGGAGGTGACCGCCGCAGAGTCGGCCGCCGCATCGGCGCTCTCTACGGACTCGGTCGCTCCGCCGGACGAGGCCTCGACCCCAGCCTCGGACACGTCGGCTTCGACGGCCGCCTCGGCGGCCCGCTCCGCGTCTTGGTCCGCGTCCGCCGCGACCTGCCCCTCGGCCTGACAGGTCGGACAGAACACCTGTCCCTCGTAGCGGAACAGCGGGTCGCCGCAGTTGTCGCAGTGCTTGTTCGTCATCGTCGCGCCCTTGAGGAGCAACTCGCTCATGCGCTGGGTCGAACGGCGCTTCTTTTCGTCTCGTTCGTACTTCTCCCGAAGTCGCTGCCGCTCTGCTTCCTTATCGAAGTCGCTCATGTGCGTGTGGACGCGACGTGCGTCGAAAAACCCCACGGCGTCGCTCGGGTGGGTCCGTCACCGACGGTCTCACCGGCTCTCGCGGCCGACCACACCCCGCCGCTGTCGGTCGAAATTCGACGACTGACGAACAGATAATCGACAGACGGCGCTTCGGTGCCCGTTTCGAAACGTTTACTCGGAATCCACAGCCTGGTTAATGTGGTATGACGAAAGTTAGCGTGATTGGTGCGGCCGGGACGGTCGGCGCCGCGGCTGGGTACAACCTCGCGCTTCGCGATGTCTGTGACGAACTCGTGTTCGTCGACATCCCGAAGATGGAAGACAAGACGGTCGGACAGGCGGCGGACACGAACCACGGTATCGCGTACGACTCCAACACGGTCGTGACGCAGGGCGGCTACGAGGACACCGCCGGCTCCGACGTGGTCGTCATCACGGCGGGCATCCCGCGGCAGCCGGGACAGACCCGCATCGACCTCGCGGGCGACAACGCCCCCATCATGGACGACATCGGCTCCTCGCTCGCGGAGCACAACGACGACTTCGTTTCCATCACCACGTCGAACCCCGTCGACCTGCTCAACCGCCACCTCTACGAGACGGGCGACCGCGACCGCCACAAAGTCATCGGCTTCGGCGGCCGCCTCGACTCCGCCCGCTTCCGTTACGTGCTGAGCCAGCGCTTCGACGTGCCGGTCAAGAACGTCGAAGCGACCATCCTCGGCGAGCACGGCGACGCACAGGTGCCCGTCTTCTCGAAGGTCCGCGTCGACGGCAACGACCCTGCCTTCTCCGGCGACGAGAAAGACGAGATTCTCGGCGACCTCCAGGAGTCCGCCATGGACGTCATCGAGCGCAAGGGCGCGACCCAGTGGGGCCCGGCGACCGGCGTCGCCCACATGGTCGAGGCCGTCCTGCACGACACCGGCGAAGTGCTCCCTGGCTCGCTCGTCCTCGACGGCGAGTTCGGCTACGAGGACACCGCCTTCGGCGTCCCCGTCAAGCTCGGCTCGAACGGCATCGAGGAAGTCGTCGAGTGGGACCTCGACGACTACGAGGCCGACCTCATGGACGACGCGGCCGAGAAGCTCCGCGACCAGTACAACAAAATCGCGTAAGCCGCTCCGGCTCGCTCGCGCGACGAATCCAATCCGTCTTTTTCACCCGACGCGCTCGACTCCCCTCAGAGCCGTCGCTTCAGTTCATCGGCCGTCTTCTCGCCGACGCCGGGCACGTCCGTCAGGTCCTCGAGCGACGCCTCGCGGACGCCTTCGACGCTGCCGAACCGCGTGAGCAGCGCCCGGCGGGTCTTCTCGCCGACGCCGGGTACGTCGTCGAGGACGGTCTTCACCTCGTCGCGGAGCGTCTGGTGGTACTGGACGGCGAAGCGGTGGGCCTCGTCGCGGACGCGCTGGAGGACGTGCAGGTGCGGCGCGTCGTCCGGCCAGTCGAACGTCCGGTCGGGCGTGACCACCAGTTCGCGGTCCTTGGCGATGCCGACGGCGGGCACGTCCCAGCCGGTCTCGTCGAGGGCGTCGAGCGCGGCGTTCAACTGTCCCTTCCCGCCGTCGATGAGGAGTAAGTCGGGGTCCGGGCGGTCGTCGCGGCCCTCCAGCGCGCGGGTCGCCCGCCAGCGGACGAGTTCTCGCATGTTCGCGTAGTCGTCGTTGCGCTCGGGGAGTCGCCGCCGGCGGTAGTCCGAGGTTTCGGCGCTCCCCTCGACGAAGCACACGTCGCTGCCGACGACGGCCTTGCCCTGCGCGTGGCTCACGTCGAAGCCCTCGATGCGGGAGGCGCGGCGCACGTCGAGGTCGAGTTCGCGGGCGAGCGTGGCGAGTCCATCGTCGCGGCCGGCGCGTCGGCGGGCGTTCTTCAGGGCGAGTTCGACCAGTTTCGCCTCGCGGCCCGCGCCGGGGACGCGGACGCCCACGCCCTCCGATTCGAGCCACGCGACCACGTCCTCGTCGTCCGGATGCTCCGAGAGGACGACCGCGTCGGGGAGTTCGCGCTCGGCGTAGAACTGCGCGAGGAACGCCGAGAGGACGGCGGCCGTGCGGTCTTCGCCCTCGGGCGCGTCGAGGTGGTGGCGGGTCCGGTCGACCAACTGGCCGCGCTCGGCGTGGAGTCGCGCGACCGTCGCCGAGTCGCCGCGGAGCGAGACGCCGAGCACGTCGATGGCGCGCTCGTCGGTCTGCGCCGAGACGGCGTCTTCGCCCGCGCCGTGGAACGACTCGACGACTTCCAACCGGTCGCGGAGGTTGGCGGCGCGCTCGAACTCCGCGTCCTGTGCGGCGGCTTCCATCTCTCGCCGGAGCGGGTCGGCGAGGGCGCCCGTCTCGCCCTCGAAGAATCGAACTGCCGACTCCACGTCCTCGCGGTAGTCGCGCTCTGCGATTTCGCCGGTACAGGGAGCCGTACACAGGCCCATCTCGTAGTCGAGACACGGCCGCGAGCGATTCGAGTACTTGTGGTCCGAACAGCCGCGAAGGCCGTAGGTCTCCCGAATCGCCTTCACGACCGTCTCGACGCGGCCCTTGTCGGTGTACGGTCCGAAGACGGTCGCGGAGTCCTCGGGGTCGCGAGTGACCTCGATGCGCGGGACCGCGTGGGCCGTCAGTTGGACGAGCGGGTAGGACTTGTCGTCCTTCAGGCGGACGTTGTAGCGCGGCTGGTGGCGCTTGATGAGGTTGGCTTCGAGGAGGAGCGCCTGCGTTTCAGTGTCGGTAACGGCGAAGTCGATGTGCTCCGCGCGGTCGACCATCCGGGAGATGCGCTCCGACCGCGGGTCGGCGTACGACCGGACGCGGGCGCGGATGTCGACCGCTTTCCCGACGTAGAGCACCGCGTCGCCGGCGATGAACTGGTACACGCCGGGGTCCGACGGAAGCGCGCTGGCTCGTTCGCTGACCGCGGCAGGGTCCATCTGGGGTGGCTTACCGCGCGAAGGGCTTGAGGCTGACGCGTCGAGCGAGCGGGACGGTCGATTCGGTCGTCTCGCCGCCTCGGAAGTTATCTAATTTGATAATATGCTCGAAAGATACTCCTGTGATGCTCTGAAACGTGGCCTCTAATGTCACTTGGTATACTCTCACGCGTCCGCTCGTGGTTCGGTGAGGAGACTCCGTTACCGGACGGCGGAATCGTCGCCGGTTCCGCCACGGACGCGCCGGACTTGAACGTCGACGACGACGTACTGCTCGACGGCGTCGGCCTCCCGGCGTTCGTCCTCGACGAGCAGGGTCGCATCGCGGCGTGGAACGCCGGCGTCGAGTCGTTGACCGGCACGTCCGCGGACGCCGCGCTGGGCCGACGCGACCTCGGTGATGCCTTCTACGGCGACTCCGCGGCCAGCGTGCTCGCGGGGCAGGTCCTCGACAACCCCCGCGACGCGGCGGCGCTCGACGGCGTGGAACTCGACGACCCCGACCGCCTGCTCTACGCCGTAGAGGAGACGTTTGCGGACGTGAACGGCGACGACTGCCACGCCCGGCACACGGCGATGCCGCTCTACGAGGACGACGAGCTCGTCGGCGTCCTCCAGACCGTCCGCAACCGGACGACGGAAGTCGAGCGCCACCGCGAGGTTGCCGCGCTCGTCTCCGAGGTCGAATCGACGCTGACCCAGTTGAGCGGGGGCAACCTGGACGCGCGGGCGACGATAGACGAGAGCGGGGCCGTCGACGACCAGCTCTACCTCGTCGTCGACGCGGTCAACGAGACGGCGCGCAATCTCTCGACGCTGGCGTCGAACGTCGAAGACGAGACGGAGACGGCGACCGCGGCGGTCACGCGGGCCGCCTCGGCGGCCGACGCCATCGTCGACAACGTCGAGGAACAGCGCGACCTCCTCGACGAGGGCGCGACCCAGATGCAGCAGTTCAGCGCGACGATGGAGGAGGTCGCCGCGACCGCCGACGAGGTCGACACGGCGGCTACGGAGGCGCGGCAGGCGACCGCCGAGGGCCGCGAGGCCAACAGCGAGGCGCGAGAGGCGACCGAGAGCGTCGTCACGATGGGCGACGAACTCGTCGACCGCGTGACCGAACTCGGCGGCCGCATGGACGACATCGAGGCGGTCGTTGAGGTCATCTCCGAGGTGGCCGAACAGACGAACCTGCTCGCGCTCAACGCGAACATCGAGGCCGCTCGCGCCGGCGAGGACGGCGACGGGTTCGCCGTCGTCGCGGAGGAGGTCAAGTCGCTCGCCGACGAGACGCGCCAGCACACCGAAGACATCACCGCGCAGATAGAGGACATCCAGTCGCAGACCGGCGAGGCGGTCCACGCGGCGACGGAGTCGAACGACCGCATCGAGCACGCCGACGACCGCATCTCCGAGATGCTGGCGGCGTTCGAGGAAATCGCCACCTCCATCGACACCGCCGCCGACGGCGTCGCGGAGGTCTCCCGCGCGACCGACGAGCAGGCCGAGGCGGTCGAGGAACTGACCGCGACCATCGAGGACGTGCGCGACCGGACCGTCGAGACCGAGGGCGCGGTCGACAGCATCGTCAGCGCGACCGACGAGAGCACGCAGGCGCTGTCGTCGCTCGCCATGGAAGTCGAGGAGCTGACGGGCAATAGCTCCTGAGTCGGGTTCCGAACGGCCGGCGTCGATGCCGGCACGCGTAAGGGAACCCCGTCCGAACCACGGGCCATGAGCGACGACGACACGACGCGGCTCTGGTTGGTCGAGCGGTCCTACGACGACCGGGACCTCATCATCCTCATCTACGCGACGCCGGACGGCGAGTACGAACTCCGGAAGGAGCTCGCCGCGGCCGTGATGCACCAGCGCCGGATGACCGTGACCGCCGCCATCGACGCGCCGACCGAGAACCTCGAACCAGTAAGTGACGACGACCTGCGCGAGCGGTACGCGACGGAGGCCACGAAGATGGCTGACTCCCACGAACCCGACGAAGAGGTCTGAGGCGGCCCCGCCGACCGTCGACATCGACCGTCGATACCGGCCGTCGAAGCCGACCGAATCGCACGACTGCGGCGATGTAACCCCCTCCGTCTGACCCCCCGCTCCGCGCGGGAATGTTATCGCCCGTGATTTTTGCACCTAAAACCCTTTAACCCAGTACGACGCAGGCCCGCCCATGGCCGCCATCGAACTGAACGGGGTGACGAAACGGTTCGAAGACGACGAGGGACTGTTCGATTCTCTCCTCCCGTCGTCCGACGCCGACGGCGTCACCGCCGTCGACGACCTCACGTTTTCCGTCGCGGAGGGTGAGGTCTTCGGGTTCCTCGGTCCCAACGGTGCCGGAAAATCGACGACTATCAACATGCTTCTCGACTTCGTGCGCCCGACGAGCGGGTCCGTCCGCGTGCTCGGACACGACGCGCAGGCCGAGAGCGTGGCCGTCCGGCGTCGGACCGGCGTGCTCCCCGAAGGTTACGAGGTGTACGACCGGCTGACCGGGCGCGAACACGTCGAGTTCGCCATCGAGTCCAAGGAAGCCGACGACGACCCCGACGAACTGCTCTCCCGCGTCGGCCTCGACCCCGACGAGGCGGACCGCCGCGCCGGCGGCTACTCCAAGGGGATGTCCCAGCGCCTCGCGCTCGCGATGGCGCTCGCCGGAAGTCCCGACCTCCTCGTCCTCGACGAGCCATCCTCCGGTCTCGACCCCGCAGGCGCACGCGAGATGCGCGAAATCGTCCGCACCGAGGCCGACCGCGGCGCGACGGTGTTCTTCTCCAGCCACGTCCTCGGACAGGTCGAGGCGGTCTGCGACCGCGTCGGCATCATGCGCGACGGCGAGCTCATCGCCGAGGACACCATCGAGGGGCTCCGTAGCCGAATCGAGACCGACTCGGTTCTCCGACTCGACGTCGACGGCGACGCAGACCTCGACGCTGTCCGCGCCCTCGACGGCGTCTCGTCGGTCGAATCGGACGGCGACCGCCTCGTCGTCGGCTGTACCGACGACGCGAAGACGCGCGTCATCGAAGCGGTTGAATCGAACGGTGCCACGGTGGCCGACTTCGAGACTGACTCCGCGTCGCTGGAGGACATCTTCCTCGCGTACACCGAGGGTGACGACTCGGCCGGCGAACCGGAGGNGGTGGCCGACTTCGAGACTGACTCCGCGTCGCTGGAGGACATCTTCCTCGCGTACACCGAGGGTGACGACTCGGCCGGCGAACCGGAGGTGACAGCATGACGCTCGAATCGGTCGCGCGCAAGGACTTCCGCGACGCCCTCCGGTCGCGGTGGCTCCTCGGCCTGACGCTGTTTTTCGCCCTCCTCATCGGCGGGTCGACGGCGCTGTTCTACGGCGTCCTGCTCTCTGGCGCGGGCGCGAACTCCGAGACGCTGTTCGGCCTCACCACCGCGCCGGGCGGGCTGTTCAACTTCTCCTACGCGGGCATGCTCGGGTTCGTCCTCGCGCTTATCGCGCTCGTAACGGCCCACGGCTCGCTCATCGACGAGCGCGAGTCGGGCACCATCAAGCTCCTGCTGTCGCTGCCGAACTCCCGGCGCGACGTGGTGTTCGGAAAGCTCGTCGGCCGCACGCTCGTCGTCATCATCTCGATGCTCGTCGGCTTCGTCGTCGCCCTCTTCGCGATGCTGTTCACCGGTGGGCAGGTCATGTTCGTCTCCTACGCGGGACAGGTCGCACTCTCGGGACTTCTCGCCACGGCGTTCGTCTCCATCGGCGTCTGGCTCTCCGCGACCTCGGCGTCCCAGCGACAGGCGCTGTTCGGCACTGTCGGGCTGTACTTCATCTTCGCCGTCCTCTGGTCGACGGTCGCGACGGGCGTCCCGCGGCTCGTCAACTGGGTCATCGAGCAGCTCGGTCTCACCGCGCTGACCGCGCCCCAAGTCGTCCAGATGCGCCTTTTCATCAAGTACCTGAACCCGCTTCGGGCCTACGAGACGCTTGTCGCGGAGCTGTACGGCCCCGCGGTCGCCGCCCGCCTGTTCAAGGCCGGACTCGGCGAGCGACTCGCCATCGAGGCGACCTTCAGCGAGGCGCTTCCGTTCTACTTCACCGGGCCGTTCATCCTCGCTATCCTCCTCGCGTGGATCGTCGTCCCGCCGCTGCTCGGCTACCGCGCGTTCCAGAAGGCGGACCTCTGAAGCGGAGACGCGGACCGCCGAGGCGGTAACGACCGCTTTCGCGACTCCCCACCGACTGCCGACTATTCTGGCGGGTACGCCACGCCGCGCTCCGCGAGCAGTTCTTCGAAGTCGGCTTCCGTGAGCGTCGGCACGTCGTTCGCCTCGGCGTCGTCGCGCTTCGACTGGCCGGGGTTCTCGCCGACGACGAGGTAGTCGGTGTTGCCCGAGACGGAGCCGGTAACGCTGCCACCGTGAGATTCGACGAGGTCCTTCACGTCGCCCCGGCTCGCGGCGAGCGTCCCGGTCACGACGAACGTCAGGCCGTCGAGTTCGTCGCCGCCCGATTCGACGGGGTCGGGGTCGACGCCGCGGTCGAGGAGCGCGCGAATCACGGCGCGGTTGTCCGCGTTCTCGAAGAAGTCGCGGACGCGGCGCGCGACCGTCTCGCCCACGTCGGGCACCGTCGTCAGACGTTCTTCGAACGCGTCGAACTCGCTTTCGTCGGCGTCGGATTCGATGGGAAACGCCTCGATCGACCCGAACTCGCGGGCGAGACCGCGGGCGGTCGCTTCTCCGACCTCGGGGATGCTCAGGCCGACGAGGAACGAGTCGAGAGAGGGGTTCGTCGAGTTCTCGACGGCGGTCACGAGGTTCTCGGCGCTCGTCTCGCCCCACCCTTCTAACTCGGCGAGGTCGTCGACCGTCAGGCCGTACAGGTCGGCGACCGTCTCGACGAGGCCGGCGTCAACGAGCTGGGAGACGCGCTCCCCGCCGAGGCCGTCGATGTCCATCGCGCCCTTGACCGCGAAGTGGCCGATAGAGGCCTCCCGCTGGGCCGGACACGAAAGCCCGCCCGAGCAGAACGCCAGCGGGCCGTCGCGGTCAACCGCGCTCCCGCAGACCGGGCACTCGTCGGGGAACTCGTAGCTTCCGCCGCCGTCCTCCGTGACTTCGACAACCTGCGGAATCACGTCGCCGGCGCGTTTGACGCGGACGCGGTCGCCGACCGCGACGCCGAGGGCGGCTATCTCGTCGGGGTTGTGGAGCGTCGCCCGCGAGACGGTGACGCCGCCCACGTCGACGGGGTCGAGGATGGCGACCGGCGTGAGCCGGCCTGTCCGCCCGACCTGCACGACGATGTCGCGGACGGTCGTCACCTCGTGGCGGGCGGGGAACTTGTAGGCGAACGCCCAGCGGACCGAGCGACTCTTTTCGCCCAAGCGCTCGCGGGCCTCCCGCGAGTCCACCTTGATGACCGTCCCGTCGATTTCGTAGTCGAGGTCGTCGCGGGCCGCCTGCATCCGGTTCCGGTATTCGATGGCCCCCGCTACGTCCTCGGCGCGCTCGACCCGGTCGGCGACGCGGAGGCCCCACTCGCGTAGGCGGTCCAGCGCCGCCCACTGGCTGTCGGGTCGCGCGCTCGCGTCGAGGATGTCGTAGAAGAAGACCGCGAGCGGTCTGTCGGCGACGACCGAGGGGTCGAGGTTGCGGAGCGTCCCGGCGGCCGCGTTCCGGGGGTTGGCGAAGGCGTCCTCGCCGGCCTCGACGCGCCGGGCGTTGAGGTCGCTGAAGTCGGACTTCGGCATGTGAATCTCGCCGCGGACGGCCAGTCGGTCGGGGTGGTCGCCGCGGAGCGACAGCGGCACGGTCGGAATCGTCTTCACCTGCGCGCTCACGTCGTCGCCGCGTCGGCCGTCACCGCGGGTGGCCGCGCGGGCGAACTCGCCGCCCTCGTAGACGACTTCGACCGAGAGGCCGTCGAACTTGGGTTCGCAGACGTAGTCGACCTCACCGACCTCGCGGCGGACGCGCTCGTCGAACTCCCGGAGGTCGTCGGCGTCGGTGCTCTGGTCGATAGAGAGCATGGGCGCGACGTGTTCGACCGTCTCCAGCGCGTCGATTGGCTCGCCGCCGACGCGGTTCGTCGGGCTGTTGGTCGTGTCGAGGTCGAACGCGCCTTCGAGCGCGACGAGTCGGGAGAACAGCGCGTCGTAGGCCGCGTCGGAGACGAGCGGGTCGGCCTCGACGTAGTACCGGTGGTCGTGTTCGCGGACGGCTTCGCGGAGGAGCGCGGCCTGTTCTTCGGCCGCTTCGCGCGAGAGCGACTCGGCGGGTTCGAACTCGGTCGGCGGGTCGCGGAGGTACGGGTTCGACTCGGCGTTGACGTCGGCGTCGCTCATTGGTTCGGGTGTCGGCCGGACGGCGGGTAAACGCTCCGGGGTGGCGGCGAACGGCGACGTTCCGGCCGCGACGACTCCCGCCCGAACCGCGCCGCGTCACGCGAACAGGTAGGCGACTCCGAGCGCGGACGTGAAGACGCCGACGAACCGCGTGAGCGTCACGTTCCACTCGGCGGGTTCGACCTCGTCTTTGGAAGTCTTGCTCCCGATGGCGTCGACCCGCTCGCCGAGTTTCGACACGCGGGAGGGGAACGCCGCCGCCGGGAGGCCGACTGCGAGAAAGACGGCGGCGACGAGGAGGAAGTCTCCGGCCATGAAACCGGTCTTCGGTCTCGGGGAATAAGCGTGTTGGCGACGACGGCGGGCGAAGCCGGGGATGAGACTGTGCGCCGACGACTCGACTCCCGCCGACCGCTCACCTGCGGTTCACGACCATCTCGACCGACCCCTCGGGTCGGAGCGTAATCGAGGGGTCGAACGACAGGTCGTGGGTCGGGTCGACCGTCCACGACCGGGCAATCGTTGCCAGCGCGAGACGCGCTTCCAGCATGGCGAAGCGGTCGCCGATACACCGCCGCGGGCCGCCGCCGAACGGGAAGTAGGCGTACTTCGGGAGGTCGCGTTCGAACGCCTTCGTCCACCGACTCGGCCGGAAGTCGAGGGGGTCGTCGTAGAACCGCGGGTCGCGGTGGAGCACCCACTGCTGGACCGAGACGGTCTGGCCGGGTTCGACGCGATAGCCGCCGACTGTGTCGAGTTCGGCGGCCTCGCGGATGAGTTCCCACACCGGCGGGTAGACCCGCATCCCCTCCTTGACGACCTGCTCGGTGTAGGTCAGGTCGTCGAGGTCGCCGAAGCCGGGGCGCTCGCCGTCGAGGACAGTGTCGAGTTCCTCGCGGAGCGTCGCCGCCTGCTCGGGGTTCGTCCCGAGGAGGTGGAGCGTGTAGGTGAGCGCCAGCGCGGTCGTCTCGTGGCCGGCGAGGAGGATGGTCACGAGTTCGTCGCGTATCTGCTCGTCCGGCAGGGGTTCGCCGTCGTCGTCGCGGAACGTCAACAGGAGTGAGACGACGTCGTTGGCCTCGGGGTCGGGGTCGTCGTCGCGGTGCTCGGTCACGATTCGGCCGACGACCTCGGTGAGGTCGTCCAGCGCCTGCTGATACCGACGGTTGCGCGGGGTGGGGACCCACCGGGGCACGTCCACCGGGCGCTTCAGCGAGGTCGACGAGTAGTCCATGACGGTTTCGAGGGCGTCGCCGACGGCGGACTCCTCCTCGCGGATGTCCACGTCGAACAGCGTCTTCGCGGCGATTTCGACGGTGAGGCTCATCATGTCTTCGTGGATGTCGCGCGTCTCGCCGTCTTCCCACGACGACAGCATGCGCTCCGTGTAGTCGACCATTACCTCGCTGTAGCGCCGGAGCATCTGCGGGAGGAACGCAGGCTGCATCAGGTGGCGCTGCTGTCGCCAGAACTCGCCTTCGCTCGTGAGCAGGCCGTCACCGAGGACCGTCCCGAGCGATTCCTGAAACAGCTCGCCTTTGATATACCGCTGGTTCTCCTGTACGAGGACGTGCTCGACGAGTTCGGGGTCGCTCAGCTGGTAAAACGAGATGCCGCCGATGTCGTACTCGGCGACCGGACCGTACTCGCGGGCGACCCCGGTGACGAACGCGAGCGGGTCGTCCGCGTACCGAAGGGTGTGGTGGACCACGGGCTTCGACGGGGGACTCGGCGGTCGTTCTCGACCGCCTTGCGTCGCTTCTGACATGGATGAAGCTACGGGCGGAACCGGGATGGCGCTACTGCCGATGCCGGCCGGCCCTTTATATGGTGGTCCACCAAGTCGGCGACGCGACGCCGGCGGCCGTCACCCGAGTCGATTCATCACGCGCGATTCGACCTTCCGGAGGTGTTCCGAGACGGTGCTCTGCGAGCAGCCGAGTTCGCCGGCGAGTTCCTCGACCGACACCCGACGCGGGATGTCGTAGTAGCCGCGCTCGACGGCGGTGTCGAGGACTTCGCGCTGGCGGGCGGTGAGGTCCGCGCGGACGCCGCCGCGGACCGGTTCGTAGTCCGAGAGGCCGTCCACGCAGAACGCGTCGGTGAGCGAGTCGGGCAGCGACGTGACCGCGCCCGAGAGCTGCGCGTGGCTCCCGAGGACGTTGACGACGACGCCCTCGCGGGTGAGCCGAATCGGCGTGTCGAGAAGCAGGTCGTGTTCGTCCACGAGTTCGAGGAGGCGGCGCACGTCGTCGTCGGGGACGAGATGAACGTGGCAGACGACACCGCCGTCGGCCGTCTCGCCCGCGTCGAAATCGACGATATCGGGGTGGTCGGCCAGCCGCGCCTCGACGTCCGGCGGCGCGTCTTCGAGGACGCAGAGTTCGACCACGGTTCCGTCGGGCCGGAGCCGTAGGTCGCGAAGCTCCCCGCACGGGTGTCGGCCGTCGACCGCGAACACGTCGTACGGGCTCCCGAACGGGTTCTCGTCGGCGTCGAAGTGGGCCCGGAGACACTTCATGCGTTATATCCTCCCTCGCGCCGCCGAGGTATGCAAGTTACTCTCCGGCGCGGGGCGTCTCGTTTCTCCCGGGCTCCCCTCCGAACTGGCCGCCGCTTTTCACCCCTAACCACGGGCAACGCTTGCCGTAACTGACGGTTATTCCTCTGTCGAAGATTATGCACCTCATACATGAACCGAGGCTTCCGCACGCTCGGCCTCCACGCCGGACAGGACCCGGACCCGGCGACAGGGGCCCGCGCCCCGCCACTCTATCAGACCACGTCGTACGTCTTCGACGACGCGGACCACGCCGCGGACCTGTACGCCCTCGAAGCCGACGGCGACGTCTACTCCCGCATCTCCAACCCGACGACCCGCATCCTCGAACGCCGCCTCGCCGCCCTCGAATCGGGCGTCGACGCGGTTGCCACCGCCTCCGGGATGGGCGCGCTCGACGCGCTCACGACCGTTCTCGCGTCGGTCGGCGACAACGTCGTCCTCTCGGAGGATATGTACGGCGGCACGGCCTCGTACTTCTCGAAGACCGCCGTCAGGCGCGGTATCGAATCCCGGACCGTCGAGACGCTCGACGTGGACGCTTACGAGGACGCCATCGACGAGGACACCGCCTTCGTCCACGTCGAGACGGTGGCGAACCCCTCGCTGAAGACGCCGGACTTCGAGGCCATCGCCGAGGTCGCCCACGAGAACCGCGTCCCGCTCGTCGTGGACAACACGTTCGCCACACCAGCACTCTGTCGGCCCATCGAACACGGCGCGGACATCGTCTGGGAGTCCACGACGAAGTGGCTCCACGGCTCCGGCACGACCGTCGGCGGGGTCGTCGTCGACGGCGGCACCTTCCCGTGGGACGCGGCCGACTACGACGAACTCTCCGGCGAGAACCCCGCCTTCGGCGTCGATTTCGTCGAGCGGTTCGGCGAGCGCGCCTTCGCCGAGGCCGTCCGCCAGCGCGCCGTCAGGAGCACCGGCAGTTGCCAGTCGCCGTTCGACGCCTGGCAGACGCTTCAGGGCGTCGAGACGCTCGCGCTCCGGATGCGCGCCCACTGCGAGAACGCCCGGCAGGTCGCCGAGTTCCTCCGCGACCGCGACGGCGTCGCGTGGGTCACCTACCCCGGCTTCGAGGACCACGAGACCCACGACCTCGCCTCGGAGTACCTGCAGGGCGGCTACGCCGGCATGGTCACCTTCGGCCTCGACGGCGCGGACGACGAGGCGGCCTACGGGGCCGCCAAGACCGTCTGCGAGTCGGTCGACCTCGTGAGCTTCCTCGCCAACATCGGCGACGCGAAGACGCTCCTCATCCACCCCGCGTCGACCACGCACGCCCAACTCTCGATGGACGAACAGCGCGCCGCGGGCGTCGCGCCCGACATGCTTCGACTGTCTGTCGGCATCGAGGACGCCGACGACATCATCGCCGACCTCGACCAGGCAATCGAACACGCCCTGCGTCAGCAGGCCGACGGGGGCCCGGAGGAGCCATGAGCCGCACGCGAACCACGCCCGGTCGCCGGGTCGAATCCGACGTGGTCGACATCGGCGAACACGAGTTCGAGTCGGGCGAGATACTGCCCGACCTGAAGGTCGCCTACGAGGCCTACGGCGAGTTCGACGGACAGAACGCGGTCCTCGTCTGTCACGGTCTCACCGGGAGCCAGCACGTCGCCGGCCACGGCACCGAGTCGGGCGTCTCCGGGCAGGCCCGCGCGTGGTGGGGCGACATCGTCGGGCCGGGCAAGGCGCTCGATACGAACGACTACTACGTCATCTGCGTGAACGTCCCGGGGTCGTGTTACGGCACGAGCGGCCCGGCGAGCGAGGGACCCGACGGCGAGCCGTGGGGGACCGACTTCCCGCCGGTCACCGTCCACGACTGGACCCGCGCCCAGCGCCGCCTGCTCGACCACCTCGGCGTCGGCCGCCTCCACGCCGTCGTCGGCGGCTCCGTCGGCGGCATGAACGCCCTCGACTGGGCCGTGCAGTTCCCCGACGACGTGGAGCGCCTCGCCGTCGTCGCCTCGGCGGCCCGCCTCGATTCGCAGTGTCTCGGCATCGACGCCGTCGCTCGCCGCGCCATCACCTCGGACCCGAACTGGAACGGCGGCGACTACTACGGCGAGGATCGCGCCACGCCCGACGCGGGCCTCGGACTCGCCCGCCAACTCGGCCACCTGATGTACCTCTCGAAGGACTCGATGGAGCGCAAGTTCGGCCGGCGCTCCGCGGGCCGCGGGGACCGCGGCGACGCCTTCCCGTCGGACCCCGCGGCCGCGTTCTTCCCGTACCGCGAGGTCGAGTCCTACCTCGACTACCAGGCCGAGAAGTTCGCCGAGCGCTTCGACGCCAACTCGTACCTGTACCTCACGCGCGCCATGGACGACTTCGACCTCTCGGAGGGCTACGAGTCCGACGCGGCTGCCCTCGCCGCCTTCGAGGGCGAGTCGCTCCTCGTCTCCTTCACCGGCGACTGGCACTTCACGACCGAGCAGTCGGAGTCGCTGGCGGGCGCGTTCCGCCGCGTCGACGTGCCGGTCGCCCACCACGTCGTCGAGTCCGACCACGGCCACGACGCCTTCCTCGTCGAACCAGAGAAGGTCGGGCCGCCGCTCGGCGACTTCGTCGACGAGGGCGTCGCGGGCCGCGCCGTGACCGACACCGCGACCGACGGCGGTGAACCCGACGAGGAGGAGGACTTCGCACCGGTCCACTCCTCGCTGTTCTCGCGCTGACGGTCTCTCCGTCGTTCCTGCTTCTCCCCGGCGGTTTTCCTCTTTCGCGTCGGTCCCACGTCGCAGAAGCCGGCGGGAATTGCGACCGACACCCCGCTTTACCCCCGTTCGATTCGACGTTCGGGTATGAGCGACGACGACAGCCCGGGCTTCCACACTCGGAGCCTCCACGCCGGACAGAGTCCCGATTCCGCGACGGGCGCGCGCGCCCCGCCGCTGTACCAGACCACCTCGTACGTCTTCGAAGACGCCGCCGACGCCGCCGCGCAGTTCGCCCTCGAAAAACCGGGGCACATCTACTCGCGGCTGATGAACCCCACCGTCGGGATGCTGCAGGAGCGCCTCGCGTCGCTCGAAGGCGGCGTGGGCGCGGTCGCGACCTCGTCCGGGATGGCCGCGTTCGACCTCGCTACCTTCCTGCTCGCCTCGGCCGGCGACAACATCGTCTCCGCGTCGTCGCTGTACGGCGGGACCTACACCTACCTCACCCACACCGTCGAGCGCCGCGGCGTCACGACCCGGTTCGTGGACACGCTCGACGTTGACGCCTACGAGGAAGCCATCGACGACGACACCGCGTTCGTCCACCTCGAAACCATCGGCAACCCGGCGCTCGTGACGCCGGACATCGAGGCCATCGCCGAGGTCGCCCACGACCACGGGACGCCGCTGTTCGTGGACAACACGTTCGCCACGCCGTACCTCTGTAACCCCATCGAGCACGGCGCGGACCTCGTCTGGCAGTCCACGACGAAGTGGATTCACGGGGCCGGCACGACCATCGGCGGCATCCTCATCGACGGCGGCACCTTCCCGTGGGACGAGTACGCCGACGACTACCCCGAAATCGCGAAGCCGAACCCGGCGTACCACGGCGTCAACTTCGACGAGACGTTCGGTCCCGCCGGCTTCACCTACGCCGGCATCGCCCGCGGCCTGCGCGACCTCGGCAACGCCCAGTCGCCGTTCGACGCGTGGCAGACGCTCGAAAAGCTCGAATCGCTCCCGCTTCGGATGCGCGCGCACTGCGAGAACGCGCAGGCCGTCGCGGAGTTCCTCGACGACCACGAGAAGGTGTCGTGGGTGAACTACCCCGGCCTCGAATCCCACGAGACCCACGAGGAGGCCTCGAAGTACCTGGAAGGCGGCTACGGCGGCATGATTACCTTCGGCCTCACCGACGGCTACGAGGCCGCCAAGGGCACCGTCAACAACGTCGAACTCGCGTCGCTCCTCGCCAACGTCGGCGACGCGAAGACGCTCGTCATCCACCCGTCGTCCACGACGCACCAGCAGCTCACGGAAGACGAACAGGCCGCCGCGGGCGTCACGCCCGACATGGTCCGCCTGTCGGTCGGCATCGAGGACGTCGACGACATCATCGACGACCTCGACCAGGCCATTCGCGCCGCGTCGAACTGAACTGAGCGCGCTCGCCTCGGGCGAGTCGTTCCCGGCCGCCGCGTCGGCGGACTGACCGGCCACCGACCGCCGTTCCTTTTATTCCCGCGCCAGTAGGTAGCTCCGTGGTAGAAGCACTCCTCTTCGTCGGTCTCCTGGTGGCAGTGTTCGTCGGGTTCAACATCGGCGGCTCGTCCACGGGGGTCGCCTTCGGTCCCGCGGTCGGGAGCGGTGTACTCGGGAAACTCGCCGCAGCGGCCCTGATGACGGGGTTCGCGCTCCTCGGTGGGTGGACGCTCGGGAGGGAGGTCGTCGCCAAGATGGGCGGCGAAATCGTCCCGCAAAGCGAGTTCACCCTCGCGGCGAGCGTCGCCGTCCTCTTTTTCGTCGGCCTCGCGCTGTTGGTCTCTAACCCCTTCGGCGTCCCCGCCTCCACGTCGATGACGGCGGTCGGGGCCATCGCGGGTCTCGGCCTCGCCAACGGGTCGCTCGACTCCCGCGTGATGCTCGAAATCATCTCGTGGTGGATCGTCGCGCCCGTCATCGCCTTCTGGATCTGCGCGGTCATCGGTCGGTACATCTACCCTTACCTCGATGCGTGGCTCAAACTCGACCAGAGCCCCGGTGCCCTCGTCAGGCTCGACCGCGACGGCGGCGTTCCGCGACCGCGACTCGGGCCGAACACGACGTACCGCGAGTTCGGGAGCACCGTCCTCGTCGTCGTCGTCGCCTGTTACATGGCGTTCTCCGCGGGCGCGTCGAACGTCGCCAACGCGGTCGCCCCGCTCGTCGGCAACGGCGCGGTCGAGATGAACACGGGCATCCTCATCGCCGGCGGCGCCATCGGTCTCGGCGCGTTCACCATCGCCCGTCGGACGCTCGACACCGTCGGCAACGACCTCACGCAGTTGCCCATCCTCGCGGCGCTCATCGTCGAGACGGTGAGCGCGTCGCTCATCTCCTTCCTGTCGGCCATCGGTATCCCCGCCAGCCTCGCCGTGAGCGCGACGATGTGCATCGTCGGCCTCGGCTGGGGACGGGCGACCCGAACCGTCACTCTCGGCGAGGCCCTGAGCGGCGGCGAGGCCCCGCAGGTATCGGTCAATGCCCTCACCGTCGAACGCGAGGACGAGGTGCCGAAGATGGGCGAGGAAGCCCCCGACGAACTCTCCGCGCAGGATCTGTTCGACCCCGGCACGACCGGGCGGGTCATCTTCTTCTGGATGCTCACGCCCTCGCTTTCGGCCCTCGCGTCGTACGCGCTGTTCTCCGCTGGCGTTATCTGAAGCGTTCAATCGCCGCATCTGTCAACCCGGAACTATCACGGTCAACAATGTGACAAACGGGCGGCCGCCGCCGCGGCGCGGGTCGAATTCGGCGCACGGAACAGCAAAGTCTAATGGGGTGGCCTTCGAATCCTCTGTCGATGCCCACGGTAACCTACCTCAACTACGAAGTTCTCGACGACAACGGCTGGGACCTCGACGACGACGACCTCTTCGAGCAGGCCGCTGACGCCGGTCTCGACGCCGAAGACTACGGTGAGATGGAAGTCAACCAGGGCGAGTACATCCTGGAAGCCGCCGAGGCCCAGGGCTACGACTGGCCCTTCAGCTGCCGCGCAGGTGCCTGTGCGAACTGTGCGTCCATCCTGAAGGAGGGCGAAATCGAGATGGACATGCAGCAGATCCTCTCCGACGAGGAAGTCAACGACAAGAACGTCCGTCTCACCTGCATCGGTTCGCCGGTCGAGGACGAGGTCAAGATCGTCTACAACGCGAAGCACCTCGACTACCTGCAGAACCGCGTCATCTAAGGCGCTATCCCGAACATTTCTTTCGACGCGTCGCACCCGTGACCGACGGGTACGCCGTTTCCGCCCCCGTCCGAGCCGAGAGGCCGACAGCGATTTGTCCCGCCGACCGGTCGCTCCACCCGTGTCGAGAGTCACGACCGTCGTCCGCGAACTCCGCCCCGACGATTCGCTCCCGAGCGAAGCGACCGAACTCGGTCGACTCGGGCTCTTTCTCGCCTGTCTCACGGTGGCGAGCGCGGCCAGCTACTGGGTCGCGCTCAGGCTCCGCGGCGTCCCGATAGTCGGCACGCTCGCGTCGCCGAACGTCGCCGGCCTCGCGGTTCCGACGCTCGTCTACGCGCGCTACCGCGGCGTTTCGCTCTCGTTCGGGCCTCCCGAGCGCTCCCGACTCGGCGACGCGGCGGCGACGGCTCTCGCTCCCGCGCTCGCCGTCATCGCGGCGAGCGTCCTCTTTGCGGTCGGATTCGACGCCTCGCTCGCCGCGCTCCTCGGCTGGACGTACCATCCGGAGGCGTCGGTCGCGACGGCGGCGGTTCGGACCGCCGAAGACGCGGCACTCACCGGCCTCGGGTTCGGGATTCTCGTCGCGGCGGTGTTCGACCTCGCCTCGTCGCGGGTCGGACTCTCGTCCGCGCGCGCCGTCGCTACGACGGCCGCGCTCGCGACGTTCTTTCACTCGGTGCTTCGGGACGCCGCGTTCACGCTCGTCGCCTTCCCGAAGCCGTGGCGGGTCAGCGTCGTCTCGCTTCTCCTCGTCGCTACCGTCTGCGGCTGCGTCGCCGCCGGCGTGACGTACCGAGGCGTGGTCGAGCGGTCGATTCGACCCCTCTCGCGCCCGACACTCGCTCCCGCGTTCGCCTTCGGACTGTTCGCCGTGGCCGCGCTCGGAACCGTCTTCGCCGACGTTCCCGGCGGCGTCGAACACGCCCTGTGGGCGCTCGCGTTCGGCGTGGCGGCCCTCGGTTTCGGCCGCTCGAAGTCGGCGTGGGTTCCCGCGGCCACGATGGCGCTGTTCTCGCTTTCGATTCGACTCGTCGGCTTCGTCGAACTCGCGTTGCTCTGACGCGTCGCCGGGGTCGGTTTCAGGATTGATACCCGTCCCGAACACCTAACTCCCCTGCCCCCAGTCTGCGGGTATGTTCGGTATCGGAACGCTCCCCGACCTCCTGCGGTTGGTGGTGCTCCCCGTCCTCGCGTGGACCGCGGTACGCGACGTCCGCACGCGGCGCGTCCCCAACGTCGTCTGGTATCCGCTCGCGGCGCTGGGGCTCGTCCTGCTCGCGTGGGAACTCGTCGGCCACCTGCCGCCCGAGACGGTGTTCGACCGGCTGTACCTGATTCGCGTCGGCGTAAGCGTCTGTTTCGTCGTCCCGCTTTCGTACCTGTTCTGGCGGCTCGGCGGCTTCGGCGGCGCGGACGCGAAGGCGCTCATGGTGTTCGCCGTCCTGCTCCCGACGTTCCCCAGTTACACCCTCGCCGGAACGGAGTTCCCGCTCGCCGCCACCCGCCTCGGCGTCTTCTCGATGACGATTCTCACGAACACGGTCATCGTCGGCCTCGCCTACCCGCTGTTCCTCGCCGCCCGGAACCTCGCCGACGGCGAGTTCGAGTTCCCCATCTCGTTCGTCGGCCGCCGCGTCGGTGTCCCGTCGCTCTCGACGGCCCACGGCCGCCTGTTCGAGTCGCCCGAGGGCGTGACGCGGAACGGGCTGGACCTCGACGCGCTCCGGATGTACCTCCGCTGGCGCGGCCTCACGCTCGCGGACCTGCGTTCGGACCCGGACGCCCTCCGCGACCCCGACAGCATCGGCGAGACGTTCGACCCGACCGACGGCGCGGTCCACCGCGCGGCGACCGACGGCGGCGCGTCGCCCAACCTCGACGACGAGGATGCGGTCGACGGCGATACCGCGGACGACGGCGCTGGAGGCGACACCGCCGAAGCCGACGCGGACGCGTCGTTCGACGACCCGTGGGGCGCGGCCCAGTTCCTCGACAGCATCGAGGGCACCGCCTACGGCACCTCGCCCGAGAAACTCCGCGGCGGACTGGAACTCGTGACGGCCCGCGAGTCGGTCTGGATTTCGCCGGGCATTCCGTTTCTCGTCCCCATGTTCGTCGGTCTCGTCGTCGCGTTCGTCTACGGCGACATCCTCTTCGGCGTCCTCGGCGCGCTCGGTATCGTCTGAGAACCCGCGCGGGTCGTGCGTAGTTTCCGCGCGGCGACGCACAAGAGATAACCCCGGCCACTGCGTGACCCGAATCATGACCGTCGATGTCGACTTCGGCGAGGACGGCCTCGTCCCCGCCGTGGCGCAGGACGCCGACTCCGGAGAGGTGCTCATGCTGGCGTACGTCTCGCCCGAGGCGCTCGACCGAACCGTCGAGACGGGTCGGGCGCACTACTACTCGCGGAGCCGCGACGAACTCTGGGAGAAGGGTGCGTCCAGCGGCCACACACAGGAGATTCGGGAGGTTCGCGTCGACTGCGATGCGGACACCCTGTTGTATCTCGTCGACCAGAACGTCGGCGCGTGCCACACCGGTCACCGGTCGTGTTTCTACCGCACCGTCGAGGGCGAGAACGTCGGCGAGCGCGTCTTCGACCCCGACGCGGTCTACGACGACGAGTGACCGATGCGAGCCGACCGATGACGGGGACGGCCGCTTTGTCGATCATCGCGACCGACGGGTCGACCGACCGATGACCGCGGTCGCCGGCCGATGCTGAGCGTCAATCCGATTTCCGTGGTCGCCATCGTCGTGGGGCTGGGCTGTTTCGCCCTCGGCGGCCGGCTGCTCAAGAGCGCCGCGGCCGCCCGTCGGGTCGCCCGCTCGGACGACCCGGAGTTCGTCCTCGACCCGACCCGCGAGGACCCGCCGGACGACGAACTCGACGGCGACGGCCTCGAACGCGGCTTCATGCTGTTGGTGTTCGGCGCGCTGGCGCTCCTGTTCGCGGCGATTAGCCTGTGAGTGGCGCGCGAAAAGTGATTCTTTCTCCCCGGTGCTGTCGCCGAGTTACAGCGTCGTGACCGCGCTTCGAAGCGCGTCGGCGGCGTCCTCGGCGAGTTCGGTCGCGCGCTCCTCGGAGCGCCCCTCGGCGTAGACGCGGACTTTCGGCTCGGTCCCCGAGGGGCGGACGAGCACCCACGCGTCGCCGTAGTCGAGGCGGTAGCCGTCGGTCGTGTTCGGCGTCGCGTCGGCGGATTCCGCGTAGTTTGCGGCGGCGTTGAGCATCGCCGTCAACTCGGATTCCTCGTCGTATTCGAGGTTGATGCGGACGTTGTAGTAGTCCTCGTAGGGCGCGACGAGTTCGCTCGGCGGGCGCTCGGCGACGAGTTCGAGGAACTTCGCCGCGATGTACGCGCCGTCGCGGACGAGACGGTAGTTGGGGTAGAACACTCCCCCGTTACCCTCGCCCGCGATGGGGACGTTCCGACCCTCGCGCCAGAGTTCGCGGATGCGGGTGATGAGGTTCGTCGCGCCGATGGGCGTGAGTTCGAGGTCGGCACCGACCTCCTCGCAGACGTCGACGAGCCGTTGGGAGACGTTCACCGCGGAGACGGTCGCGTCGCCCGGTTGGAGGGCTGCGGCCGCGAGGGCGGCCAGCGACGCCTCGCCGGAGATGCACTCGCCGCGCTCGTTCACGAAGACGGCCCGGTCGGCGTCTCCGTCGTGGGCGATTCCCACGTCGGCGTCGGTCGCACGAACGAGTCGTTCGAGGTCGCGGAGGTTCTCGGGAACCGGTTCGGACTGGCGGCCGGGGAAGTGGCCGTCTGGCTGGGCGTTGACGGTGCGGACCTCACAGCCGAGTTCGCGGAGGAAGTCGGGCGTGACGAGCGACCCGGCGCCGTGGCCGGGGTCGAGCGCGACCGTGAGGTTCGCGTCGGCGATTTTCTCGCGGTCGACGCTGGCGAGGAGGTCCTCGCGGTAGTCGTCGTTCGCCGTCTCGACGCACCGGGTCTTCCCGACGGCGTCCCACTCGGCCACGTCGAACTCCTCGGCGAGGATGTGGTCTTCGATGCGCTCTAACTCCTCGACGGCGAGTTCGACGCCGTCGTCGCCGACGAGTTTGACGCCGTTGAACTCCGGGGGGTTGTGCGAGGCCGTGATGACGACGCCCGGAACGCCCTGGTTCTCGCAGTACCGGACGGCGGCGGGGGTGGGGACGACGCCGAGGTCGTCCACGTCGACGCCGACGCTCGCCAGCCCGGACTCGGCGGCGTTGACGAACATCTCACCCGTTGTTCGGGTGTCGCGTGCGATGGCGACCCGGTCTGCGTTCCAGACCGTGCCGGCGGCCTTGGCGACGCGGAGGACGAACTCCGGTGTGAGGCTCTCACCCACCACGCCGCGGGTGCCGCTGGAACCGAAGAGTTTCATTGAGTGTGTGTGCACCCCGGCGCGACAAAGCCGTTCCGAACTGGTGGCTCGCTCGGTACGTTCGTCGCCCGATTCGAGTCGCCCAATCATCCGGGTCGCCGTATCCGGTGCGTTTACGCACGTCGCTCGCCCACGGTGGCGTATGTTCCCGGAGTTCGAAGTCGTCCCCGCGGTCGACATGCAAGACGGCGAGGTCGTCCAGCTCGTACAGGGCGAACGCGGCACCGAGAAGACCTACGGCGACCCGGTCGAGGCCGCTCGCCGCTGGGTCGACGCCGGCGCGGAGACGCTCCACCTCGTCGACCTCGACGGCGCGTTCGAGGGAGAGCGGAAGAACGCCCCGGCGGTCGACGCCGTCCTCGACGCGGTCGACGTGCCGCTCCAACTCGGCGGCGGCATCCGCACCGCCGACGACGCCCGCGACCTTCTGGACCGCGGCGTCGACCGCGTCATCCTCGGCACCGCGGCCGTCGAGAACCCCGACATCGTCGCCGAACTCGCCGACGACTACCCCGACGGCGTGATGGTCAGTCTCGACGCGAAAGACGGCGAGGTCGTCGTCTCCGGCTGGACCGAGGGCACCGGCCTGGACCCCGCCGAGGCGGCCGCCCGGTACGAGGAACTCGGCGCGGCGGCCATCCTGTTTACCGACGTGGACGTGGAGGGCCAACTCGAAGGCGTCCACCTCGAGACGACCTCGGCGGTCGTCGACGCGGTCGATATTCCCGTCGTCGCCTCCGGCGGCGTCGCCTCGCTCGACGACGTCCGCGCGCTCCGCGAGGCGGGCGCGGCGGCGACCGTCGTCGGCACCGCGCTCTACGAGGGGCGGTTCACGCTCGAAGAAGCGATGGAGGCGTAGGTCGCCGACGCGGCGAGACACGACCTGACCGAGACGCTACGCGTCGAGGTACGCGAAAACGGCCGCGGCGAGGCTCTCGACGGTCCCGTAGACGCCGACGGCGACGAACAGCGCGCCGATAATCGCGGTCTCGGGACGCGAGGTCGCGAGGAACGGCCCGGCGAGAACGAGCATACTGAGGGTCACCACGTCGCGTTTCGGGCTGGCGGTCGCTCCGCGCCGCATCAGTCGCTCGCCTCCGGACGACTCGATTCCAGCCGCATCGGTCGGTTATCGCCCACCCAGGACGCCTCCGCCGAGTACCGCCGCGCCGACCGCGAGCGTCACCAGCGCGACGCCGAGCGCGACAGCCACCCCGGACCGGGCGGTGAGCAGGAGTCCCCCGACGCAGATGGTGTAGCCCACCACCAGCGCTCCCTTTCGCTGCATACCCCACCGTACGCGTCCGAAGTTATGAACGTCCGTCAGACGTGCGTCTGACGCTGCGGCGGGCTGCGGCCGCCGCCGCACGACGAGAATCCCTATATGCGCGGCCCGCTTCGAACGCGACATGAGCGACGCCGACCGACGCGCGGCCGTCTCCCGCGAGACGTCCGAGACGACCATCGACGTGACGCTGTCCATCGACGGCGACGGCGACGCGGTCGTCGACACCGGTATCGGATTCTTCGACCACATGTTGGAGGCCTTCGCCAAACACGGCCTGTTCGACCTGACCGTCCAGTGCGACGGCGACCTCCACATCGACGACCACCACACCGTCGAGGACGTGGCCATCGTCCTCGGCGAGGCGTTCACCGAGGCGCTCGGCGACAAGCGCGGCATCGTCCGCTACGCCGACCGCAAGGTCCCGCTCGACGAGGCCGTCGCCTCCGTCGTCGTGGACGTGTCGGGCCGCCCCTTCTTCGAGTTCTCGGGCGAGTTCTCCCAGCCCTACGTCGGCGAGTTCACCAGCCACATGGCCGAACACTTCGCGATGTCGCTGTCGATGAACGCCGGCCTCACGCTCCACGCGGGCGTCGAGGGCGACAACGCCCACCACGAGGTCGAGGCGCTGTTCAAGGCGCTCGCGCGCTCGCTCGACGACGCGACCCGCGTGGACCCGCGGCGCTCGGACACGCCGAGTACCAAAGGAAAGCTGTAGTCGCCAGTCCGCCCCGTTCTCCCCGACCTCCCGCACTCGACTCTCAGGGTCGCCGGAGCGTCCCCGAGTCGTCGACGAGCAGGCCGCGTTCGACCGCGTAGTCGAAGATGTCGGCGACCTCGTCGTCCTCGAGGTCGTACGCGCCAGACGCCAGCGCCTCGACCTCCGCCCGCTCGACGGGGAACTCGCGGTTCTGGAGGATGCGAATGACCTTTCGGAACTTCGGCGGCTCCTCGCCGGGGTCGGACGAGTCGCCGCCGGTTTCAGTCTCATCGTCGGCGTCCGACTCGGCGTCACTGTCGAGCCGCTCGGGTTCGTCGGCGGTCTCGTCGGCCGCCCGGGCGGCACCGTCGGACCTCTCGGCCTCGTCCTCGCCGTCGTCGTCGTCCGCGTCGTCTCCCGACTCCTCGTGGTCGTCGGCCTCGTCCGGCGAGTCGTGGTTCGCCGGTTCCGGCGGCGTCGGCGCGGGGTCGACCGCGTTCACGTCGACCGAGGCGGCCTCGCCGCCCGACCCGCTCGCGGTCCGCTCCGGTGCCGCGGACGCGCCCGTCTCGGCCCGTGCGTCGTCGGGCACGTCGACGCCAGCGTCGACGCCGAGTCGGGAGAGAAGCGGCGCGATGACCTCGCTCAGCGTCTCCTCGCAGTGTTCGCAGAGGACGACGCGGCGCTGGTCGTCGGCCGGCGTCAACTCCGGCGGCAGTACCTCGAACACGCCGACGGCGTCGGTCCCACAGAAGTCGCAGGTGCGTAGCTCGCGCATGCACGACGGGTCTCCGCGCCGACGGTTAAACCCACTCCCCGGCCGCGGCGTCGGTCGCCTGCCCGTGGCGTCGTCCACCCGACGCCCACGCGACGTCTCCAGTCAGCCGCCGTCGGCGACGTACCACTTAATGCACCCGCCCGCAAATCCCCCGACCAACGAATGTTCGACGAGATTATGGAGAAGTTCGAGGGCAGCCCGAGCCAGCAGGCCGTCATCCGGCTCCTCTTGGAACGGGGCTTTTCCGTCAACGACCAGGGACGGGTCGTCTCGGGCGGCATCGAGATACCGAACACCGGCATCGCCCGCGAGGCCGACGTGGACAGGCGCGTCGTCGACTCGACCACCGACGCCATCCTCGCCGACGAGGAGCTTCGACGAATCTTCCAGAACATCTCGTCGATTCCGAGTCTGATGGACCTCGCGCCGGTGCTCAACCTCTCCGTGCTCACCGTCGAGGTTGCCGACGCCGACGAGCCCGGCATCGTCGCCACCGTCACCTCGAAGCTCGCCGACGCGGGCATCTCGATTCGCCAGACGATAAGCGAGGACCCCGAGTTCACCGACGACCCGAAGCTCTACATCATCACCGACGAGCCGATTCCCGGCGACCTGCTCAACGACCTGTCGAACCTCGAATTCGTCCGCCGCATCATCATCGCCTGAGCCCGCCCGTCGGCTCCGCGAATATTCTGTCAACGTAGCAATAAGATTCTTGTAACTTCACGTGGTAGCCGTTCGCATGGTGTCCATGCGCAGTTGCATGTGCTGTGGTGAGCCGATTTCCGAGACGCGCCACCTCTGCGGCGTCTGCATCCAAAACGGGTGTACGTCGTACGCGGACGCCTGCGGACAGTAGCAGTAGCGCGGCTCCGCGCTCGCCCGCACCGCCTCGCCCTGCTCGGTTTCTCCCGCGCCGGGCCGACGACGCCCCGGTGCGAACGCTTTTCCACGCCGCGACGCCAACTCGGTGGCATGACCGACGCCTATCGAACCGTCGCCGGCCGGGCCGACGCCCGCTTCGAGGTCAACGGCTCGGAGTTCATCGGCTACGTCTCCCCCGCGGAGACGGTCGAGGAGGCGGAGGCGTTCGTCGCCGAAATCGAGGAGCGCCACCCCGACGCCACCCACAACGTCCCCGCCTACCGGGTGCCCGCCGGGTCGGCCTCGTCGTCGGTACCCGGCGGGGGGAACGTCATGCTCCGCGAGTACCAGAGCGACGACGGCGAGCCGAGCGGCTCGTCGGGAAAACCGGCGCTCAACGTCCTCGTCCAGCAGGACGTGCGCAACGTCGCCGCCGTCGTGACGCGCTACTACGGCGGCACCAACCTCGGCGTCGGCGGCCTCGCCCGCGCGTACTCCCGAGCCGTCAAGGAGGCGCTCGACGCGGCGGGCGTCGTCGAGGAGATTCCCCACGAACGATTCACTGCGACCGTCGAGTACGACGACTCGGGGAGCGTTCGCGGGCTGTTAGAAAGCGCGGGCGTCGAGTTCGAAGCCGCCTACGAGGCCGACGTGTCGTTCGAAGTCCGCGTTCCCGTCGAGGACGGGGCGGACCTCCGCGACCGCATCAGAAGCGCGACCAGCGGCCGCGCGGACATCGAGTAGCGCGGCCGCGGGATTCTTTTCGGTTCAGTCGGTCGGTTCCACCTGTTCCGGCGGCGTCGGTGCGGCTTTCTCGCGCGTCTCGCGGCGGTTCTTGATGGCGAGCGCGCCGAACAGCGCCCCACCGACCGCGCGCATGGCGAGGTCGACGGCGACCGTGTCGGGGACGTTCCCGACGAGCCCGAGGAAGCTCCCGAGGTCGAACGCGGCGTTCAACAGGAGCATCGGGGCCATGAGCAGGAACGCCGAGAGGGCGAACAGGGCCCGTTCGGTCTGCGACACGCGGCTGTAGAGGTAACCGATGACGGTCGCACCGAGTCCGATGACGCCGACGAAGACGCCCGCGACCGGGATGACCACCTCGGGAACGAAGTAGCCGATTTCGGCCACGTCGGCGAACGTGATGACCGCCGCGGCCTCGCCCTGTCCGCGGAGGAGCAGGATGCCGGGCGTCAGGGCGAACGCGAACGGCACGATGGCCTTGTTGAGCGACAGCGAGAACGCCTTCGTCCCGGTCCGGAACGGATTAGACCGGGCAATGCCGGAGGCGGCGTACGCCGCGACCGCCACCGGCGGTGTGATGTCCGCTATCACCCCGAAGTAGAGGATGAACAGGTGGGCCGCGAGCAGCGGGATGTCGGAGGACTGCGCGATAGCCGGCCCGAGCAGCGAGACGAGGATGATGTACGTCACCGTCGTCGGCATCCCCATCCCGAGGATGATGGAGGCGATGGCGGTGAAAAGCAGCAAGAGGACGATAGAGCCGCCGGCGACCGCCTTGATGAGCGCGGTCAGGTTCGGGCCGAGGCCGGTCGCGCTGACGACACCGGGGATGATTCCCGCGGCGGCGACGGCGACGACGACCTCGGTCGAGGTGCGCGCGCCGGAGTCCATCGACTTCCCGATGAACGTCACGTAGCGGAAGACGTTCAGGTCGGACAGCGACGGCCGCGAGACGGCGTTGGCGATGTTGTCGGCCGCTTCGTCGACCGCGTCGTCGAACTCCAACAGCGGCGAGTCGAGCGCCGGTCGGACGAGCATCACGACGAGGCTGACGAAGATGGCGATGACGCCGAGGTCGCCCGCGGCGGCGAAGAGCGCCGCGGTCGCGCCGAGCGGTTCACCGCTTCCACCCGTGACCGCGTCGATGACGCCGACGCCGGTAGTGACGTAGGAACCGAGTTGCGCGACGAACGCCGCCGCGATAGCGCCCAAGAGGGGCACACGGGTCCGCTCGCTGTACGCCGCGACGACGGACAGGAGCGCCATGATGGCGATGAGCGTGAACCACGCCGAGCGCGCGACCGTCAGGCGCTCGACCAGCAGGTAGTACATGAGCAACACGAGCGGGATGAGGTAGAACCACCCGCTGACGAGGTGCTTCCCGAGGTCGACGACCTCGGAGCGGTCGAGGCCGCCGATGCCGGCCCGCGTCGCTTCGAGGTGGACCATCACCCACACGCCGAAGAAGAACACCACGGCGGGGATGGCCGCCGCGATGATGATATCGGAGAAGGGGACGCCGATGAACTCTATCATGAGGAACGCCGCCGCGCCCATCACCGGCGGGAGAATCTGCCCGCCGGAGGAGGCGGAGGCCTCGACGGCCCCGGCGAACTCAGAGCGGTAGCCGGAGCGCTTCATCAGCGGGATGGTGAACGCGCCGGTCGTCACCGTGTTGGCGATGGAAGAGCCCGAAATGGTCCCCATGAATCCGGACGCGAGGATGGACGCCTTCGCCGGGCCGCCCTTGCGGGTCCCGGTCGCGGCGTACGCGAGGTCGATGAACCACTGGCCGGCCCCCGACATCTCCAGGAACGCCCCGAACAGGATGAAGATGTAGATGAACTGCACGGAGACGGTGACCGGGATGCCGAAGACGCCGTTTTCGGTGTTGTACCAGAGGTTCTGGATGATGTTCGCCCACGACCCTTCGGGGATGGAGAGGACGCCGACCAGCGGCATCGACGGCGAGATGAGGTAGCCGAACCTCGCGTAGACAATGAACGAGGCGACGATGACCATCAGGTAGAACCCGAGCGAGCGGCGGGTCGCCTCCAGGACGAGGAGGACGCCGACCGCGCCGAGGAAGAACGGGTAGGACACGTCCGTGAAGGGGAGGACGCCGATGGCCGCGACGACCGCGTCGGCGAGGAAGCCGAGCGGACCGAGCGTCTCGGACACCGAGACGAACGGCGCGCCGAGGTACTCGGCGACCGTCCGGCCGGCTTCGAGGCCGAACACGCGGAGCCGCTGAATCTCGGACCACTCGAACACCATGTAGGCCGCCGTGGCGACGGCGAGCACGATAAACAGCAGGTCGAGCGGTGTCACGCGCTCGCGCTCCGGGTCGATCGCGAGCCATCGGACGAACCGGCGGATTCCCGCGGCACCACGGGTGACCGGGTGGTCCTCACCGAGGTTCGACGCGAGGGTCGGAACGACGCGACTGAGTGCCGCGGCGAACCGACCGTGGCCGGTCGTCGCCGGGAAGAGGACGAACGCCAGCACGAGCGCGAAGGCGACGTGAATCGAGTTCACCTGCAGGAGTTGGAGCGAACCGAGCGACACCTCGCCGACGAGCGGTATCGTCGCGCCGAACTCGAAGCCGCGGGCGGCCAGCCACGACTGGAAGACGGAAAAGGAGATGGCGACGAGCGACGTGAGAATCGCCGCCCACCCCGAAAGCGTCCGCTTCCGGTCGATGCCCTCCAGCATCTCCTGTGCCTCTTCTTCGGATAGTTCTTCGTCGGTACTCGCTGCCTCGCGGTCGTCGTCAGCGGGCGACTCGCCGCCGTCGGTTCGAATCGGCGAGTCGGCCGGTGCCGCGTCGGTCTCCGGGACGGACCGGGAGGCGTCTTCGTCGTCGGGGCCGTCGGGTCGACCCTCGTCGTGTGTTCGGTTCATCGTTAGTCAGTGGAGGGCGGCGTCGAGGACGGAGCGGTGCGTGACGTACAGGCGGACCGAGCGCGCGTCGGAGAGCGCCACGAGGTCGTAGGTCCGGTCACCGACGTGTAGCTTGTGGCCGGCGATACGGCCGGGCTTGACGTACAGATCCTCGTAGCTTCCCTCGGGGTCGAAGACGAACGAGCCGTTTTCGGTCGTCACGTTCGCCCGAGCGGGCAGCCCCGCGCCGTAGGACTTGAACTCCATCTTGGTCATGACGAGTTCGCCGTCCTGAACCGCGTAGGCGTCGAGGACGCGCGTCTTCTCGACGCTGTGGGTGTATTCGAGCGCGACGGTCGTGTTCTCTTCGACCGGCATCGTCTGTAGTCGCTCGCCGGTTTCGGCGTCTTCGACGACGAGCACCTGTCCGGCCGGAACGGCGGCGCTCCCGCCGACGGCGACCGCCAGCACCGCGACTACGACGAGGAGACGTGTGGGAGTCGAATCAAGCATCGAAAGATGGGTAGGAAACCGCTGTTCGAAAGCGAAGCGAAGCGCCCGGGCTCAGCCGAAGTAGGCCTGCGCGCCGGGGTGGAGCTCGATGGACATGCCGTCCTGCGCGCTCTCCTTGGAGATGAAGTCCGTCTTGATGGTGAGTTCGTCGACGTTCTCGAAGATGGCGCTGGTGACCGATTCGACGGTCGATTCGGGCTGTTCGGCGTTGGTCGCGATCATCGCCTGCACCGAGACGGTCGGGGCGGGGTTCTCCAGTCCGTAGGTGCCCGGCGGGACCTCGTCGTCGGCGTAGAACGGCGCGGCGTCCTTGACGGCCGTGCGGTCCTCGCCCTCGATGGGAACGATGCGCACGTCCTCGGTCGCGGCGAGTTCCTCGATAGCGCCGACCGGCCAGCCGCCGACGACGAACGCGGCGTCAATGTCGCCGTTCTTCAGCTGGTCGGAGGCCTGCGAGAAGCC
Organism: Haloferax prahovense DSM 18310; assembly: GCF_000336815.1. Classification (GTDB taxonomy): domain Archaea; phylum Halobacteriota; class Halobacteria; order Halobacteriales; family Haloferacaceae; genus Haloferax; species Haloferax prahovense. The sequence continues at coordinate 43,273 of NZ_AOLG01000008.1, read as the reverse complement.
GGTGTTCTGCTCGCTGTAGTCCGAGATGCCGAGGGCTTCGAGAATCTGGGTCGCGTTGACCTGCGTCCCGGAGCCGAGGTCGCCGGTGTTGATGGTCGCACCGGAGAGGTCGGACGGCGTCTCGATGCCCGTGTCGGCGAGCGTGACGACGTGAATCGTCTCGGGGTAGAGCGTGGCGACGCCGCGGAGGTTCTCGACGGGGCTGCCCTGGAACGCCTCGATGCCCTCGCCGTTGCGGGCGAAGTAGGCGACGTCGTTCTGAATCAGCGCGAAGTCCGCGTCGCCGCGGGCGAGGCTGCCGACGTTCTCGACGGACGCGCCGGTGGACTGCACCTGAATCGTGAAGTCGGTCTGTCCCTCGATAACGGACTTGAACTCGTTCGAGAGGGGGTAGTACGTGCCGCCCGTCCCGCCGGCGTGCCACGAGAGTCGGCTCTCGGTGCCGCCGTTACCGCCGGATTCGGTCGTCGTCTCCTCGGCGGTGGTGGTATCTTCGCCACCGGATTCGGTCGTCGTCGTCGTCTCTTCGCCGCCGCCACCGGAACAGCCGGCGAGGCCGGCCAGACCGACGGCACCTGTCGCAGCGATAAACTGTCGGCGGTCAAGCTTCCGAGTCATACATCACTATTCGTCACGATACGTATTTATGACTGTTCATGTCAACGGCCAACATATCTCTATTTACACACTAATTGTAGTAAATTCTTATCAATGTTAGAATATTAATTCGCCAACGATACACATACCTGAACTCGCCCTTCTGGGGAGAAATACAATCCTCCGCGGTTCTGATTTCACTTCGACCCGCGTGCCCACCGCTGTCGTGTTCTCGTTTCTCTGTTCCGTCCGACTCCGGAGTTCGCGGCGGACTTCGACCCGAAACGGAGGGGTTCGGCGAGTTGGGTGCCGACCCCGACGCACCCCGTGCAAACGTCTCTCACAGTAGTCTACGGGGGTGCGGTTCGGGACGTTCGACTCGAACGACAGTCGGCCGCCGGCGGGCGACTTTCGACCCGAAAAGAGGGGGTTCGGACGGCGTTCAGGGGAGTGCGCTCGCGCCCGCAGCCGTCAGTCGACGATTATCTCGGAGTCCGTCGAGTCGTCCGACGACTGCTTGGGCGACATCTGTTCTTCGTACCGGGTTATCCAGTCGGCGAAGCAGGTCGGACAGAGTCGCTGGTCGTCCACGGTCGAGCCGTCGACCTGCAACTGGACCGCGCGGGCGAGGGCGTCTTCGACCGCCCGCCCGCAGCCGTCGCACGGGTCGCTCATCGTCGGGTTCCTCCGGTGGCGCGAGGTTCGTCCATGCGTCGGAGGTGCGCGGGCGGTAACTTAGTCGTTACCCGAATCGGGGCCGGCGGCCGGGGCGTCCCGCCCGCGAGCCGCGGTGCGAGGTGACCGAGCTACGTCGTGCGGAACGCGCGGTCGCCGGCGTCGCCCAGCCCGGGGACGATGTAGCCGTCGTCGTCGAGGTAGTCGTCGATGGAGACCGTCAGCAGGTCGACCTCGGGGAACTCGCTGTCGACGCGGAGCAGGCCGTCGGGCGCGGAGACGGCCGAGAGGACGAACAGCTTCTCGGGGTCGACGCCCGCGTTCTCGAGGATGTGGTCGAGGACCGAGCACATCGTCGAACCGGTCGCGAGCATCGGGTCGGCCACGATGACCGTGTCTTTCTCCGTGATTTCGGGGAGCTTCACGTAGTCGATGGTGATGGGGAAGCCGCCGTCGTCGTCCATCCCCGCCTCCTCGTCGCGGCCGGCGGAGATGACGCCCTGCTTCGCCCGCGGGAACGCCTTGAGCAGTCCCTCCACGAACGGCGTCGCGGCGCGGAGCACGTTGATGATGACGACGTTGTCGAGCCCCTTCACGCGCTCGCCGGTCGTCTCAGCCAGCGGGGTCTGGATGGTGACGTACTCGGTCTCCATCGCGCCGTCGATTATCTCGTAGCCACAGATGCGGCCGAGTTTGACGAGGCCTTTCCGGAAGGCGACCTGCGTCGTCTCCACGTCCCGGAGGCGCGAGAGCGTGTCCTTCGCCAGCGCGTGCGTGATGAGGTACGCATCGTCTCGGTCTTCGATGGGCATCTTACTGAGAAGGCGGTTTCCCGAAGGACATAAATGCGGCTATCGGCCGCCAGCGGTGCCCTGCGGGTAGTTCACGCGTAGAATGGGTCGGCGGCGCATCCCGCGGTTTCAGTTCGTCACGAGGTACGTAACCGCCGTGAGCACGAGCGCCGCGGAGGCGACGTTGACCGCCGAGAAGGCCGCGAGGTCGAGGTACGACAGGCCGTAGACGACGACCGCCGCGAACGCCGTCGAGAGAACGAGGTTCATGACGAACAGCACCCGCGGGTCGCCCTCGCCCCACTCTATCTCGTCGGCCCCGCGCCCCTCGTCGTCGCTCCCGGCCCCTTCGGCTTCGCCGCTCATCGCCCGCCCTCCGAGGCCGCGCCCGTGGTCGGCACCGACTCGCGCTCCCGGGTCGGCTCCGCGAGCGCGACTTCCTCGCCGGGGTCGGTCGGGAAGTCGCCGGCGTCCGCGGACGCGCCGGGGTCGAGCAGGTGGGCGTCGAGCGCGGCCGCGAGCGCGTCTTCGTCTATCTCGCGGCCGATGAACACCAGTTCGGTCCGCCTGTCACCGTGGTCGTCGTGCCAGTCGAGTTCGGGGTGGTTGCGGCGGTAGGTGTCCTGTTCGAACTCGGGGCGCGAGGCGACCCACGGGCCGGCGGCGGCGACGTACGCCGACGGGCCGGCCTGACTGTAGGTGAAGTGTACGTTCTCGGCCCCGGCGACCCACAGCGAGCCCTTGGCGCGGACGACTGACTCCGGGAGGTTCCCGAGGACCGCGGCCGCACCGTCGGGGTCGAGCGGTGCCCGCCGGCGGTAGACGAACGAGGTGACGCCGTAGGTCGCTTCCGCGTGTGTGGTGTCGTCGTGGTCGTGGTCGCCGTAGCCGCCGTGGTCGTGGTCGCTGTGGTCGCCGTGGCCGTCTCGGTCGCTCTCGTCTCCTCCCGTATCATTTTCCAACGCCGCCCGCCAGCCGACGGGCGCGTCGGGGTCGTGGAGGTCAGAGAGGAGCAGGTCCGCGTCCACGTCGCCGCGGGTCGTCTCCACCACGGTCGCGCCGGGACGGAGCGCCTCGACCGCGTCGCGGACCGCCGCGAGTTCCGCGTCGGAGACGAGGTCGCGCTTGTTGAGGACGACGAGGTCGGCGCTCTCGACCTGCTCGACGAGGAGGTCCGAGAGGGGGCGCACCGAGCCGTCTCCCTCCTCGGCGACGGTCCGGTCTGGGTCGCCGTCGCCGAAGGTGTCCGCGAAGAGTCTGGCGTCGACGACCGTGGCGAGGCCGGCCACGCCGTAGCGGGCGGCCGCCCGCGAGGTGACGAACAGCCGGGCGACAGGGCCGGGCTCCGAGACGCCCGAGGCCTCGACGACGAGGTGGTCGAACGACCGCTCGCGCGCGAGGCGGACGACCGCGGTTTCAAGGTCGTCCTGTAGCTCGCAGCAGATACAGCCGTTCGAGAGTTCGGTGACGCCGTCGCCGACCGCGAGGTCGGACTCCTCGGCGACGAGTTCGGCGTCGACGTTCACGGAACCCATGTCGTTGACGAGCACGGCGATGTCTCGGTCGCCGGCGTGTGTCAACAGGTGGTTGAGAAGCGTCGTCTTGCCCGCCCCGAGGCTCCCGCCGAGCACCGTCACCGGAATCGTCTCCCCCGCGTTCATGGGGGGCCTACCGGGGCCGCACATATGAAATCGCAGGTAACCAGCGTGGACGTTCGTGAACGATACCCTTTTGTCCGAAAGCGGGTGAGTGTGTAAACTGATGACGCTCGCCGCGCGCATCGAATCCTTTCGCGAACTCGTCGAAGAGTGGCTCCGCGGCCTCTACCACGGGCTGATTTCGCATCCCGCCTACGAGAAGATTGAAAAACAGGCCGAGGACGACGAGGACGCGTTCATGCTCGCGTGCTTCCCCGACGCGTTCGGCATCCCCTCGCCCATCTCGTACTACACCGCCGAACTGCTCCCGTACCTCGAAGACGAGTTCGAGGCGTGGGAGCGGCGGATGTGGGACCGCGGGTCGCTCCTCGAACGCAAAGGTCACCAGTACCACTTCTAACATGCGCAAATTCGTCTTCTTCGGCGGCAAAGGCGGCGTGGGCAAGACGACGATGTCCAGCGCCTACGCGGTCAAGTGCGCCCGCGACGGCGTCCGGACGCTCCTCGTCTCGACCGACCCGGCCCACAGCACGAGCGACGTGTTCGACCAGTCGTTCACCGACGAGCCCGCGGCCGTCGCGGACGAACCGAACCTCGACGCGATGGAAATCGACCCCGAGACCGAGGTCCGCGAGCACCTCATGGAGACCAAGCGGGCGATGGGCGACCAGGTCAGCCCCGCGATGGTCAACGAAATCGACCGGCAGATAGAGATGGCCCACCAGACGCCCGGCGCGTACGAGTCGGCGCTGTTCGACCGCTTCATCGACGTGATGCGCTCCGCGGACGAGTACGACCGGGTCGTCTTCGACACCTCGCCGACCGGCGGGACGCTCCGACTGCTCTCGCTGCCGGAGTACCTCGACGGCTGGATTCAGCGGCTCCTCCACAAGCGAAAGGAGTCGGTCAAACTGTTCGAGCGCGCGGCCATCGGCAACAACGAACCCCGGCGGATGATGGACGGCGACCCCATCATCGCCCGCCTCGAACAGCGCCGCGACGACTTCTCGTTCGCCAAGGAGACGCTTCGGGACGACGCCGCGTTCTTCCTCGTCGTGAACCCCGACGAACTCTCGCTCCGGGAGACCGAGCGCGCCATCGACCAACTCGACGACTACGGCCTCGACGTGCGCGGCCTCGCGGTCAACCGCCTCACGCCCGAACCCGACCCCGAGGAGTCCGGGCGGGGCGCGACGTTCTTGCGCGAGCGAGTCAAGACAGAACGAGAGCACCTCGACGACCTCCGCGAGAATTTTTCACCGCCGCTCGTCGCCGCGGTCGAGACGCGGGTGGCCGAAGTCAAAGGCGACTTCCTCGGCGAGGTCGCGGCCGAACTCGACATCGACACCGCGCCCGACGTTCAGTGAGCCGGTAAACCGACCGCACGGTGAGAATTTTCGGTCACCTCGGCGATTGAACCTGTCGTTCGAACACGATACATTCCTATCTATCGTTAACGTTAAGGTGGGCATTTTCGTGTCACCGAGTGGGGCAGCGTACCATGGTACAAGTCATTTGGTTGGTCGTCACGGTACTCGCGTTGTTTACCGTCGGGTATCTCGGTTACTCCCGATATCTCGCGCAGTTCGTCGAGCTCGACGACAGTCGTGAGACGCCAGCGCACAAGTACGAAGACGGCCAAGAATACGTTCCGGCGAAAAAGCCGGTGTTACTGGGGCATCACTATTCGAGCATCGCAGGCGGCGCGCCGATTGTCGGGCCGATTACGGCGGGCGTGGTGTGGGGCTGGCTCCCGGCGCTCGCGTGGATCGCCATCGGCAACCCGCTTCTCGGGAGCGTTCACGACTTCGTGTCGCTGTCGAGCAGTCTGCGACACGACGGGAAGTCCATCGGCTACATCATCGGCGAGTACGTCGGCGAGCGCGGCAAGAACATGCTGTTGTGGTTCGCGTTTCTCACCATCGTCCTCGTCGTCGCGGTGTTCGCCCTCGTGGTGGCCATCGTGTTCAACGCCTATCCGGAGGCCGCCACGGCGAGTCTGGTGTACATCGTCCTCGCGGTGCTGTTCGGCGTCTACCTCTACCAACTGAACCTCCCGTTCCTGCTCGGGACGGCCGTCTTCGTCGTGGCGATGTTCGTCGGCGTCTACGCGGGGATTCAGTTCCCGATTGCGCTGTTCGAACCCGCGGCCCGAGCGCCCGCCGAGACGTTCGTCCTGTTCTCCGGCTCCGGCGCGTGGCTCCCCGGTGCGAGTTCGTTCAACGGGAACACCGCGGCGTGGGTGCCGCTCATCCTCGTCTACGGGGCCATCGCCAGCGCCCTCCCGGTCTGGGTGCTCCTGCAACCGCGCGACTACCTCTCGTCGTTCCTGCTGTACGCGGGCGTCGGCGGCGCGCTCGTCGCTATCGTCGTGGGCACGTTCTTCACGAACCCGACCCAGCCGCTCGTGACGAACCTCGAACCGTACTACGGGTTCATCGGGCGCTCCGGCGCGCCGCTGTTCCCGCTTCTGTTCATCACCATCGCCTGTGGGACCATCAGCGGGTTCCACTCGCTCGTCTCGTCGGGCACGACCTCGAAACAACTGAACAAGGAGTCCGACGCGCGCGTCATCGGCTACGGCGGCATGCTCGGTGAGGGACTCCTCGCCACCGTCGCGCTGGCGACGGTCGCTATCATCGCGCCCGACGTGGGCGGCGGTATCGGCCTCGCGCTGCCGACGTTCGCCGCGGGTGGCGGCGTCATCCTGTCGAGCTTCGGCATCCCGACTTCCTTCGGCGGGCCGTTCATGGCCCTCGTGCTGGTCAGCTTCCTCCTCACGTCGACCGACACCGCGGTTCGACTCGGTCGCTACATGATGGAGGAAATCGTCGGGACGCCCGAGACGCCGGTCGAGGAGTTCGCGACCAACCGCTACGGCAACGCGTTCGTGCAGTCGCTGCCGGCGTACATCCTCATCACGAGCGGCTCGTGGTTGACGCTCTGGCAGCTGTTCGGTGGCGCGAACCAGTTGCTCGCCGCGCTGGCGCTCCTGACCGCGACCGTCTGGCTGGCTAACTGGGACGACTCCAAGCAGCTCCTCAGCACGGGTCTGCCGATGGCCCTCATGACGACTATCACGTCGCTGGGTCTGCTCTGGCTCGCGTTCCACGACAACCTCTACGCGAAGTTCCTGAACGCCGAGTGGATGGCCTCGGCGGGCACCTTCGCGATGGTGTCGGCAGTCGTCCAAATCGTCCTCGCGCTGGTGCTCGTCTACCTCGCGCTGTCGCTGGCGAAAATCGGTTACGACAACATCAAAGACGCCCGGAGCTCGGGCGGCGGTGGCGGCGGTCGTCCGCAGCCGAGCGACGACTGACGCGCGGCCGTTCGACTACTCCGTTTTCTCTTATCGACGAAGCTTCCCGAGGAGCCGACGCAACAGCCCGTCGGAGACGGCCGGCGAGCCGTCGCTCCAGAGCGTGAACGCGGCGACCGAGTCGGCGTTCCGGCTGGCGACGGCGTCCTCGTCGGTCGGCGCGACGACGGCGAGGTTCACCTCGTAGTGACCGTAGTAGCCGAACTTCAGGAGCGTCCGGTCCGCGAAGTCGGAAACGAACGACCGGACCTCGTCCGACACCGCGTCGGCGACGAGCACGAAGGTGAAGTCCGTCCCGTAGTGCTTCTCGTCGGGTTCTATCCACTCGTCGGCGAGCGCGTGGCCCAGTTCGACGAGCCGTTCGAGTTCGGCGACCGTCGCCGACTCGACTCGCCGCGCGAACATGTACTCCATCGCGTGGTGGTTGGCGTAGTTGATAGACTGGTGGAGGAACTGCTTTTGGCTCTCCATGCGCATCGAGCCGAACAGGTCGAACCGCTCGCCGCGGACGGCGTACTCCCGCTCCAAGTCGTAGTTGTACATGAGCCGTTCGGCGACCCGGTCGAGGTACTCGTCGTCCCACTCGGGGCGGTCGAGGGCCGGACCCGGAGCCGACGCGTTAGCCTCGGTCGACTTCCCCGACGTTCCGGCTCCCTCGGCGTCCTCGGGCTCGACGCGCTTCATTCCTCGTCGGGGTCGTAGACCACCGCGTCGCCCGACACGGCCGGCGAGCCGAGCGCGAGCAGTTCGACCGGCTCGTCGGCTTCTTCGGGGTTGTACGCCCGGTGGGGGCTCTTCGGGTCGGCGACGAACAGGCCGTCAGCGCCGACTTCGAACGTCTCGTCGGGCGTCTCGACGAACAGCGTGCCCGAGAGGACGTAGAACGCCTCTTCCTGTTCGGTGTGGTAGTGGTACGAAAGCGGCACCTGCTCGCCGGGGGCGGCCCGGAAGCGGTTGAGCGCGACGGTCTCCAAGCCGCCCTCGCCGCCGATGCGGCGGAGTTCGCACGGGCGGTCGTCGGCGGGTTCGACGGCGGTTGCGTCCACGATGCGATATCCCATGAGACGGAGCAACACGTTCGACCCTATAAGCCCGTCGCGACCCGTCCGAAAACCAAGGTTTATTCGTGAAGGTTTCGAACCGCGGCGCATGACAGACTCGTCCCGCGAGGCCTGCGGTCGGTGTTCGATGACCACCGTCGTGGACGCAACCGCGAGCGAGGACCGCGACCCGCTCGGTGACGACCGAATCGAACTCGACGAGTCGGCGCTCCGACTCGCGTCGCCGGCGGCGTGGCTCGGTCGGGTGTCGGCCCGCCTCGACGCGGCCGCCGAGCGGTTCGTCTACCGCGACCGCTAGGCGTTCCCATGCGTGTGCGAACCTGTCCCCTCGTAGAGTTTATACCGTCTGGCACGTACACCCGTCAACGACAATGGAAGAGAGCATCTCCGGGTTCAAGCGCCGCGGCACCTGGGACGAGGTCGTCGAACACGGGGAGCGAATCACCCGAGCGCTCCGCGACGCCGACGTCGACGGCGCCGCCTTCGACGACTGGGACGAGTGGCGACCGAAGTCCCACGAGCGCCTCGGCGAGGACGTAAACGAGAAGACGGCCCAGCAGGCCAGCGTCGGCGAGGGCGAGGGCGAGAAGGCGGGCAAGACGCCCAACGACGACCTCAAGACGGCGGGCGAGAAGCTCTCTCGGTCCTACGAGCGTGTCGAGGAGGGCGACAACGAGGGGGCCGTCGAGTCGTGGCAGGACTCCATCAACTACGTCGCCCGCGCGGCAGACTCCGCCGGCCGGAAGGCGCTGCGGAAGGTCGAGGACACGGTCTACCGCAACGTGATGACCCAGTTGGCACCGTACTACTTCGACAACGAACTCGTGAGCGCGAACATCCAGCAGGTCGGTCGCGGCTCCGGCGACGAGCGGTTCGTCTTCGAGGTGAACGTCAACGACGACGAACTGAAGTCGATGGTGTCGGAGACGCTGCGGGACTTCGAGGACGAAATCGACCGCTGGCACATCGACACGCCGAAAGAGACCGAGGTCGCGGAGGTCGTCGAGGGCGTGGAGGTTCCGGTGACGGACGACGAACAGCGGTCTAAGTCCACGACGAACTGACGCGCGTCTCGCGCTGACTCGGCTCGTCGAGCGCGGTCGCCGTCGTCGGCGTCCGCCGTCATCGACAATACTGATACCGTTCGCCCGCGACCCTCCGGTATGCCCGAGCCGCTTCGAGTCGAGTCCGGCGAACTGACCGCAGACGAAATCCTCGACGCGCTCCGCGAGGGCCGCCGCGTCGTCGTCCAGGCGGAGATGCTCGGCGGTATCCACGAGGTGACGCTCCGACACGACGGGACGGTCTTCTACTGCGACACGCCGACGACGCTCCACAAACACGACGACGAAGACGGCATGCGGGACTGCGTGCTGAAGATGGGGTACGCGAAATCGGAGTAGCCGCGGCGTCCCGTCCGGGACGACCGCTCGCTCGCCTGTAGGTGAGGGTTTAATCCGGCGCACGGCGAACAGGTGTGCATGGCCGACGCACCGGACATGGGCGAACTGATGGAGACCGAGGACCCGAACTTCGGACAGGTCCTCGCGTGCGTCTTCGGCATCCAGAGCCACGAGAGCCGGACGTATCTCGCACTACTCGACAACCCCGGCAGCACCGTCGCCGAACTCGCGGAGGTGCTCGACCGCGACCGGAGCAACGTCAACCGCTCGCTGACGACGCTCCTCGACAAGGGGCTCACCGAGCGCAAGCGCCGCCTGCTCGACCCCGGCGGCTACGTCTACCAGTACACGGCGACCCCGCTCCCCGAGGCCAAGGAGATGATGCACGCCGCGCTCGACGAGTGGGCCGAAGACGTGCACGCCCGCATCGACGCCTTCGGCGAGTCGTAGCCCTCCCCGACCGACCGCGTTCCCGACGAGGTCGTCGCCCGGCAGGTGCCGCCCAAACCCGCCCGCTTTTGTCCCTCTGGTGCCACCGCCCGAGCAATGAGCCTCGAACTCACGGCACCCGCCCCCGAGGAGCCATCCGTCGCCGACGACGGCACCTGGCTCGAATGTATCGCGTGCGGCGCGCAGTTCGCGCCGTTCGAGGACGTTCGGTACACCTGCGACGACTGCGACGGCCTCCTCGAAGTGCGCTACGCGTCCCCGCCGACGTGGGACGACTTCGAGGGCCGCGGCGTCTGGCGCTACAACGCCGCGCTCCCCTTCGAAGAGGGCGTCTCGCTCCCCGAGGGCGCGACGCCGCTGCACGAAGTCCCCCGCCTCGAAGCCGACGTCGGCGTCGAGACCCTCCGCGTCAAACACGAGGGAATGAACCCCACCGGCTCGTTCAAGGACCGCGGCATGACCGTCGGCGTCCGCGTGGCGAAGGAACTCGGCGTCGGCCGCCTCGCGTGCGCGTCGACCGGGAACACCTCGGCCGCGCTCGCCGCCTACGGCGCGCGCGGCGGGATGGAAACGCTCGTGCTCCTCCCCGCCGGCAAGGTCGCCGCCGGGAAAATCGCGCAGGCGTCGCTCCACGACGCGCGCATCCTCGAAGTCGACGGGAACTTCGACTCCTGTCTCGACATCGTGCAGGACCTCGCCGCCCGCGGCGAGGCGTACCTCCTCAACTCGCTGAACCCCTTCCGCTTGGAGGGCCAGAAGACCATCGGCCTCGAAATCTTAGAGGAGTTCCACGAGGACTACGGCACCTACCCGGACCGCATCGTCCTCCCCGTCGGCAACGCGGGCAACACCTCCGCGCTCTACAAGGCGTTCCGCGAACTCGTCCAGTCGGGCGCGCTCGACGTCGACGACGTGCCGAAACTGACCGGCGTGCAGGCCGAGGGTGCGGCCCCGATGGTCGAAGCTATCGAGAACGGCTGGGACGAAACCCGCCGCTGGGACGACGTCGAGACGCGTGCGACCGCCATCCGCATCGGCAACCCGGTCAACGCGCCGAAGGCGCTCCCCGGCATCCGCGAGACGGACGGCACGGCCGTCGCCGTCTCCGACGAGGAAATCACCGAGGCGCAGCGGGACCTCGCGGCCGAGGGCGTCGGCGTCGAACCCGCCTCCGCCGCCTCCGTCGCCGGCCTCCGAAAGCTCCGCGCCGAGGGCGTCGTCGACGCGGACGAGCGGGTCGTCTGTCTCACGACGGGCCACCTGCTGAAGGACCCCGACGCGGCGTTCGAGGCGGGCGACGACCCCGAACCCGTCCCGAACGACACCGAAGCGGTCCTCGAACACCTCGCCGAGTAGGCGCGACCGGTTCGGTCCGACCGTCGCCGACGGTCGCGAATATCGGCGGGCGGAGCCGTCTGACCGCGGACGATGACGCGCGTCGGGTGCGCGTCTGACGCATCCTTTTCATTCTGTGGTACGTTGTGGCACACGATGTCGCTCAGCAGTATGCCGACCGGAACCGTCAGTCGGGACGGGGCCGGGTCGAGAACGTACCCGCCGGACGAGCCCGAGCGAGGGTCGTCCACCGCCGCGGCCTCGTCCGCACCCGCGTCTTCGGCCTCGTCCGCGTCTTCACCCGCACCCGCGTCCACGTCCGCGTCACCCCGTGGTCACCGCCAGTCACCCGCGGGCGACACCCGGGGTCGAGACGCTCTCCAGCGCGAGAACGAGGCGCTCCGTCGCGCGAACGCCCGACTCAACGCCCGCCTCGACAGCGCCGACGCGGACCGACAGGAGATAATCGACCGCTACGAACGACTGTTAGCCGAGAGCCGGGGCCGTGGTCGGCAGCAGACGCACGGCCGCTCGGGTCGGCGGACCGACCGGTCCCGTCGCTCGGGCTCGGAATCGAACGCGGTCGCCGCGGTCCGGGCGGTCGCCGACCGCGTGGTCGACCGGGTCGCGTCGGCGTTCGGCCGACGGTAGTCCGGCTTTTCTTTCAGAAAGAGGTGCGGTTCGTCCGCTTCAGAGCGTGATGAGGTCCACGTCGATGATGCGGTCGTCGGCGAGGAGCTTCTCGCGGACGCTTTCGGGTACGTCGTCGTCGAGGTTGTAGACGGTCAGCGCCTCGCCGCCGGCCTTCGCGCGGCGGGCGTTGAACATCCCGGCGATGTTCACGTCGTTCTCGCCGAGGACGGTCCCGATGAAGCCGATGACGCCCGGCTTGTCGTAGTTGCGGGCGACGAGCATCTGGCCGTGCGGGATGGCGTCGAGGCGGTAGCCGTTGATGCGGACGATGCGCGGGTCCTCGCCGGTGAACAGCGTCCCGGAGACGGTCATCTCCTCGTCGCCGTTGCGGACGGTGACGGTCACGAGGCTCTGGAAGTCGTCCGACTGGCGGGACTTCGACTCGACGACCTCGATGCCACGTTCCTTGGCGACCTGCGGGGCGTTGACGGCGTTGACCTGCCATTCGAGCGGCGCGAAGACGCCCTTCAGCGCGGAGGCCGTGACGAGTTCGACGTCCTCTGCGGCGATGTCGCCGGTGTAGGTGACCTCGACCTCGTTGAGGCGGCCGTCGAGCAGTTGGGCGGCGATTTTGCCGGCGGTCTCGGCGAGGCCGATGTACGGCTGGATGCGCGGGAAGGCGCTCTCGTCGACCGAGGGCGCGTTGAGCGCGTTGATGACCGGCTCGTCGCGGAACGCGGCGACGATTTGGTCGGCCGTCGAGACGGCGACGTTCTCCTGTGCGGCCGAGGTGGACGCGCCGAGGTGCGGCGTGACGACCACGTCGTCGACGGAGAGAAGCGGGTTGTCGGGCGAGACCGGCTCGTCGGCGAACACGTCGACCGCGGCCCCGTCGATGACGCCGGCGTCGACGGCCTCGGCGAGGGCGGCCTCGTCGACGACGCCGCCGCGGGCGCAGTTGACGAGGTAGCCGCTCCCCATCGTTTCGAGTTCGTCGGTGGAGATGAGCCCCTCCGTCTCGGGGGTCAGCGGCGTGTGGACGGTGAGGAAGTCGGCGCGGGAGAGACAGGCGTCGAACTCGACGAGTTCGGCACCGAGCTGGTCGGCGCGCTCCTCGCCGATGTAGGGGTCGTGGGCGACGATGTCCATCCCGAGCGACGAGAACTTCTTTGCGACCTCTTGGCCGACGCGGCCGAGGCCGACGACGCCGAGGGTCTTGCCGTTGACCTCGTTGCCGAGGTAGTCGGACTTGGCCCACTCGCCGTCTTTCAGGCGGGCGTGGGCCTGTGGAATCGAGCGCGCGGCGGCGAAGCCCATCGCCACCGTGTGTTCGGCGGCGGCGCGGACGTTCCCCTCGGGCGCGTTGGCGACGATGACGCCGTGTTGAGTCGCGGCGTCGATGTCGATGTTGTCGACGCCGATGCCGGCGCGTCCGACGATGACGAGGTCGGGTGCCGCCTCGAACACCTCGGCGGTCACCTGCGTTCCGGAGCGGACGATGAGCCCGTTCGCGTCGGAGACGGCTTCGAGCAGCGCGTCACCTTCGACATCGTACGCGGTCTCTACCTCGTAACCGGCCTCGCGTAACCGGTCCAGACCCGCGTCGGCGATCGGGTCCGTGACGAGTACCTTCATGCGCGTAGGGTCAGACCCGTGCGGGTTAAGGGTTGTCACAACGGCCGATATCGTGACATTGAGACTGTCTCGCACGGTTCGGGTCGCCCGACGTTCTCGCCCACTAGTATTATCTCGGCGAGTCCGATAGATTCTGTAGATGGTCTTCCGTCCCGAGAACGCTTCGCCGGCGACGCAACCGCCCGAGGTGTCGCTTCCGGACACCGGGTCCGTGCTCATCGCCGGTCCGACGATGACGCGGAAGCGACGGCTCATGCTCTCGATGCTCGCGCCCGGCGAGCGCGACGACGTGGGGACGGTCGTCGTGACGACCAAGAAGCCCGCCCCGAGCATCGCACAGGAACTGTCGCACATCAGCGGCTCGCCCCCGGAGCAGTTCGAGGTCATCGACACGACGAGCGTCGCCGACCTCCTCGGCGACCGCGCCGACGCGGGGAACCTCCGGTACGTCTCCAGCCCCGGCGACCTGACCGGCATCGGCATCCACCTGACGGAGTCGCTCCGACAGCACTACGAGGCGAGTCGGGCGGCCCGCGTCGGCCTCCACGTCCTCTCGACGCTCGTGATGTACGTCGACCTCAAGCGGCTGTTTCAGTTCCTTCACGTCATCACGGGTCGCATCTCGGCGGCGGGCTTTTCGGGCGTCTTCACGCTCGACACCGGCTTCGTCGACGAGCGCGAACTCGCGCTTCTCAAGCAGCCGTTCGACGGGTTCGTCGAGACGCGAGACACCGACGGCGACCCGGAGTTCCGGGTCCGCGGACTCGACGACGGCCCGCGGTCGTGGACGCCGCTTCGACTCTGAGCGGGCGTCGCGGCCGCCCCGAGAACGTTCTCACGACAGGTGCTTCGACGCGAGGTCGACCAGCGGCGAGTTCGCCCGGTCGAACGTCGCGATGGCCCCAGACCACTCGTCGTGCGGGTAGATGGCGACGACGACTTCGTCGAACCACCTGATGACGGCGTTCAACTCGCCGTAGTCGTCGAGTTCGGGTTCGTTGACGGGTTCGCCGAGCGCCTTCAGCACGAGCGTCTTCACGCGCTCGGTGCGCGCGTCCGGTTCGAGCGCCGCTTCGATGTCGTCGCGGAGGTAGAGCAGCTCGAACGACTCGCCGTCGTACTGCCCGACCGCGCGCACGTCGGCCTCGTCGAGGTCGCGCAGACCCCGGACGAACTGTCGGAGCGGGGTGTCGCCTTCCTCGCCGAAGTCGTCGGCGAGGTCGGCTTCGACATCGCTGAGCCGCTCGTGTTCGGCGTCGTGGAGGTCGTCCATACGTGCTTGTCAGGGAGACGACCGGTAAATAGCTGTGCGCGGCGCGACGCTGCTTTCCTCCGGCGGCCGACTCGGTCGCTGTCTCCCTCACCCGATAACTGCCGACGCGGAAGCTTTGAAACCCCGCGGCGACGACGGGCAGATATGCGCATCATCGCCTTCGACTTCGACGGCACGCTCTCGGACTCCGAGATGACGGTTCTCCTCGGCAAAAAGAACGGCACGGCCGACGAGATGGCCGACATCACCGAACGAGCCATGAACGACGAGATGAGCTACGCGGAGAGCCTCCGGTCGCGCGCCCGCCTCCTCGAAGGCCTCGAAGAGGAACTCGCAGAGGAAGCCTACGGCGAGGTCGAACTCCGCCCCGGCGCGGCCGACCTCATCCAGCGCCTCCGCGACTACGGCCACCACGTCGCCATCTTCACCGGCGGGTTCGAACGCGGCGTCGAGCGCGCGCTGGAAAAGGAGGGCGTCGAGGTCGATGACATCGTCTCGAACCGCCTGCCCGTGAAGGGCGGCCGACTCACCGGCGACGTGGAGGGGTCGCTCATCGAGGGCACGAAGGACACGGCGCTTGAGAACCACGCCGCCGAACACGACGTCCCGATGGACCGCACCGTCGCGGTCGGCGACGGCGCGAACGACCTCCCGATGCTCGAAGTGGCCGGCCTCTCGGTCGGCTTCGTCCCCAAGGACGCGGTCCGCCCGGCCTGCGACGCCGTCGTCGCCTCCATGGACCGACTCGGAAAGCTCTTCGAGAGCCACGGGATTCTCGACGCCGACGAGTAGTCTATTTGTGGCCTGCTAACACTTATCATATTCCGACCCGTAGCACCGCGCATGTCAACCAGCGACGTCAACACACCCGAAATCTGGGTGGCGGGGTTCGTCTTCGTGGCCCTCGCGCTCGCCGCCCTGCTCGAGGGCGTCGTCCTCTTCGACGTCCGCACACTCGGCGTCGACGAGTCGATTCCCGCGGCCGTGGCAGTCGTGGGGACGATGCTGGCGCTGTGGTGGTTCGACGACGGGTGAAAAAGACCGATCCGGTTCTGCGGCGCTTACCGATTCAGCGTGTGAATCGCCTGCCCGAGCGCGTTCTCGGCGGCCTCCATGACCGCTTCCGCGAGCGTCGGGTGGGTGTGGATGGTCGACGCCACGTCTTCGAGCGTCGCGCCCATCTCGATGGCGAACGCCAGTTCGGCGATTAGCTCCGAGGCCTCGGGGCCGACGATTTGCGCCCCGAGGACGAAGCCGGACTCCTCGTCGGCGACGATGCGGACGAAGCCGTCGGCGTGGTTCGTCGTCAGCGCGCGGCCGGACGCCCGGAACGGCATCTGGCCGACGACGGGTGAAAAGCCGGCCTCCTCGGCGTCGGCTTCGGTCATGCCGACCGTGCCGATTTCGGGGTCGGTGAACACCGCCGCGGGGACGGCCTGACTGTCGAAGGCGACCGGCTCGCCGGCGATGTGCTCGGCGGCGACGATGCCCTCCTTCGAGGCGACGTGCGCGAGCATCGGCGTGTCCTCGACCACGTCGCCGACGGCGTAGATGTGCTCCACGTCGGTTCGGCGGCGGTCGTCGACCGAGAGGAAGCCGCGGTCGTCGGCTTCGAGACCGGCGCTCTCGATGTCCATCGTGTCGGTGACGGGCGAGCGCCCGACGGCGACGAGCACCTTGTCGGCGCGGTACTCGTTTTCCTCGCCGTCTTCGGTCTCGGTGGTCACCATGATGCCGTCGTCCTCCTCGCGCCAGCCGCTTGCTCCCTCGCCGAAGTGCATGTCGATGCCGAGGTCCTCGGCGCGCTTGCGGACGACGCGGGCCACGTCGGACTCGTAGCCCGGCAGGATGTCGTCGAGCATCTCGACGACGGTCACGTCCGCGCCGAGCTTGGCGAACGTCGTGGACAGCTCCATCCCGATGTAGCCGCCGCCGACGACGACCAGTCGCTCCGGGACGGTGTCGGCCTCGAGGGCGTCGCGCGACGACCACACCGGCTCGTCGCCGAAGTCGAAACCGGGAATCTGGATGACGCGCGAGCCGGTGGCGATGATGCAGTGCTCGAACTCGATGGTCTCCGAGCCCTGTCCCTCGCCGCCGTGGGCGATGCGGACGGCGTTCTCGTCTTTGAAGCGGGCGGTTCCCTCGACGAGGTTGACGCCGTTGGCCTTACAGAGCTTCTCGACGCCGCCGGTGAGCTGGTCCACGACGCCGCTCTTCCAGTCGCGCAGTTGCGACATGTCGACGACGGGGTCGGCGTGGATGCCCATCTCCTCCGCGTGGCCCGCCTCGTGAGCGAGGTTCGCGCCCGTGATGAGCGCCTTCGAGGGGATACAGCCGTAGTTGAGGCAGGTGCCTCCGTAGGCGTCCTTCTCGACGAGCGTCGTGTCGATTCCCTTCTGTGCGGCGCGGATGGCGGCGACGTAGCCGCCCGGTCCCGCGCCGATGACGAGCAGGTCGGTTCCGGTCGCGATGTCTCCGACGACCATTATTCTAACACCAACAGCTTGGGGTCTTCGAGCAGTTCTTTCACGCGGTTCGTGAAGCGAGCGCCCTGCGCGCCGTCGACGATGCGGTGGTCGAACGACAGCGAGAGGGTGAGGACTTTTCGCGGCACGACCTCACCGTCGACGACCCGCGGCTTGTCTTTGATGGCTCCGAGCGCGAGAATCGCCACCTCGGGGTAGTTGATGATGGGCGTCGCGTACTCGCCGCCGATGCCGCCGATGTTGGTGATGGTGAAGGTGCCGCCGCGCATCTCGCCGGGCGAAATCTTGCGGTTGCGGGCCTTCTCGACCTTCTCGTTCATCTCGTCGGCGAGTTCGAGCATGCCCTTGCGGTCCGCGTCGTGGACGACGGGGACGAGCAGGCCGGCGTCGGTCGCGGCCGCGACGCCGATGTTGTACTCGTCGCGCAGGACGATTTCCTCGTTCTCCTCGTCGAGCTGCGAGTTGAGATACGGGAAGTCCTTCAGCGCCGCGATGACGGCCTTCATCACGAACGGCATGTAGGTCAGCCGTGAGCCGCGCTCCTCGGCGACCGGTTTGAGCTGTTCGCGCAGTTCGACGAGTTCGGTCACGTCCACCTCGTCGTGGTGGGTGACGTGCGGCGCGGTGTACTTCGAGCGCTGCATCTGGTCGCCGATGGCCTTGCGGACGCCCTTGTAGGGGACGCGCTCGCCGGCACCGGGACCGGTGTCGGCTTCGGCGCTCTCGGCCGGTTCCGGCTCGCTCGTCGCCTCGGCGGTCGCGGTTCCGGCGTCGGGCTCGGCGGCCACCGCTTCGGCGTCCGCGGCCTGCGCCTCGCGCTGGGCTTGGGCGTACTCTTGGACGGCCTCGGGCGAGACGAACGCCTCGCCGTCGCGCATCTCGGTCGCGGGGACGGCGTTGATGTCAACGCCCTCCTCCTTGGCCAGCGCGCGGGTCGCGGGCGCGGCGAGCGTCTGTTCTCGGTCGGCGCTCTCGGCCGACGCGGATGTGGACGCGCTCGACGTTCCCTCGTCGCGCTTCGCGGTCGCGGACTTCCCGTTGCTCTGGACGGTCCGCGGGCCGCTGGATTCGTCCTCGTCGCCGTCGTCTTCCGCGGCGGCGCGAACGTCGCCTTCGGTCACGCGGCCGCTCGGGCCGCTGCCGTCGACGGATTCGAGACTGACGCCGAGTTCGCGGGCGAGCCGTCGGACGCTCGGCGGGGCGAACACGCGTCCGCCGGAACCGGAGTCGTCGTCGCCGGCGTCGTCGGACGCCTGCGCGTCGTCGCTCTCGGCCGTCTCCTCGGCATCCGCGTCGGCTGTCTCGTCGGCCTCGTCGTCGCCACCCACCCGGATGGTGATGATGACGTTGCCGACGGGGACGACCTCGCCCTCCTCGGCGAGGAGTTCCTCAACCGTCCCGTTGAACGGCGAGGGCACGTCGACGAGCGCCTTGTCCGTCTCGACCTCCGCGAGCACCTGGTCTTCTGTCACCTCGTCGCCCGGCGCGACGTGCCACGTTACGAGTTCGCCTTCCGCGACGCCTTCGCCGACGTCGGGGAGTTTGAATTCCTTGAGCGCCATCGTTCAGAAGTTCACCGCCTCACGAATACCTTCTTCGACGCGGGCGACCGAGGGGAGGTAGTAGTCCTCCAACGCGTACAGCGGGTACGGCACGTCGTAGCCCGCGACGCGCTTGACCGGCGCTTCCTGGTAGAGCAGCGCCTCCTCCTGAACCGTCGCCGTGATTTCGGCCCCGAGACCGCCGTTCTTCGGGGCCTCGTGGACGACCACCGCGCGGCCGGTCTTCTTGAACGACTCCACGATGGTCTCGCGGTCGAGCGGCGAGATGGTGCGGATGTCCACGACCTCTGCGTCGATGCCCTCCTCTTCGAGGTTCTCGACGGCTTCGAGCGTCGGACGCGTCATCGCGCCGAAGGTGAACACGGACACGTCCGTGCCCTCGCGGCGGACGGCGGCCTCGCCGATGGGGACCGTGTACTCCTCTTCGGGGACCTCGCCGCGGAACGCCCGGTAGATGAGCTTCGGTTCCATGAAGATGACCGGGTCGGGGTCGCGGATGGCGGAGATGAGCAGCCCCTTCGTGTCGTACGGCGTCGAGGGGATGACGACCTTCAGGCCGGCCTCGTGCGCGTAGAACATCTCTTTGGACTCCGAGTGCGACTCGGGGGCGCGGATGCCGCCGCCGTAGGGCGCGCGGAGCACCATCGGCAGCGTGTAGCGGCCGCGGGTTCGGTTGCGGAACCGCGACATGTGGCTCACGATTTGGTCGAAGCCGGGGTACATGAAGCCGGAGAACTGAATCTCGGGGACCGGCTTCAGCCCCATCGCGGCCATGCCGACGGCCGTGCCGACGATGCCGGACTCGGCCAGCGGCGTGTCGATGACGCGGTCGTCGCCGAACTCGTCCCAGAGGCCCTCCGTGGCACGGAAGACGCCGCCGTTCTTCCCGACGTCTTCGCCCATGACGAGCACCTCGTCGTCGAGGTTCATCTCGGTGTAGAGACCGTCCCGTACCGCCTGCACGATGGTGAGGTTCTGACTGCTCATTCTCTGAGGAATCCTTCGTCGCCGAACTTCTCGCGGAGCGCCTCGAACTCCTCGTACTGCGCTTGAATCTCCGGGGTTCGCTCGGCGTATGCGTGGTTGAACATCTCGCTCGGGTCCGGTCGCGGGTCGGACTCGGCCGCCTCGATGGCGTCGGCGACCCGCTGTTTCACGTCCGCCTCAATGGCCTCGACGCCCTCGTCGTCGATCCGGCCCGTCTCGCGGAGGAACGACTCCAGCCGCGGGATGGGGTCTTTCGCCTTCCACTTCTCGACTTCCTCGTCGTCGCGGTAGACGGTCGGGTCGTCGGCGGTCGTGTGCGCGCCGAAGCGGTACTGGACCGCCTCGATGAGCGTCGGCCGGCCCTCGCCCTCGGCGGGGTTCTTCGCCTTGTCGAGCGCCGCCTTCGTCACCGAGTAGACCGCGAGCGGGTCCATCCCGTCGACCTGCACGCCGTCGATGCCGTAGGCGGTTGCCTTCTGCGCCAGCGTCTCGGAGGCGGTCTGTCGCTCCCGCGGCACCGAGATAGCCCACTGGTTGTTGTTACAGAAGAAGACGTTCGGCGTGTCGAAGACGCCCGCGAAGTTCAGTCCCTCGTGGAAGTCACCCTCGGAGGTCGCGCCGTCGCCGAAGTAACAGATGACGGCCGTGTCGTCCTCGCCGCGGAGCTTCTTCGCCCACGCCGCGCCGGTCGCGTGGGGAATCTGCGAGGCGATGGGGACCGCGGGCGGAAAGAGGTTCACGCCCTCGGGCATCTCGTTGCCCTTCTCGTGGCCCATCCAGTACAGCAGCGTCTGTTTCAGCGGGAGCCCCCGGAGCAGCGACGCGCCGTGTTCGCGATAGCTCGGGACCATCCAGTCCTGTTCGTCGAGCGCGATTGCGCTGCCGATCTGTGCGCCTTCCTGTCCCGACAGCGGCGGATACGTCCCCATCCGCCCCTGCCGCTGGAGACTCACCGCCCGCGTGTCGAAGTGTCGGGCGAGACGCATGTACCGGTACATCTCGACGAGCGTCTCGTCGTCGATGTCGGGAACCTCGCCGACGACGGTCCCGTCCTCGTCGAGCACTCGTACCTGGTCCTGCGGGTCGCGCTGAAGCACGCTCACGGGAGAACCCTCCTGTTCATGGCAAAATCGACACCCGCCGGCGTTATATTGTTTTCGTATATAATTTACTTTGGCTCGGAATATTGCGGCTCGCGTCGTGCTATGTAAACTCACGCGAGGTAAAATTGGACATTTTCGCTTCTAAACGATTCTTCCTGACGTTCATTAGTGTGAACCCACACATCACCGAGAAATAATCGGAAATATCGACAGCATTGCAGGACTGTTTCGGGGCGGGAACGGGGTCGGACCCGGTCGGTCGAGTCGCGCGGAGTGGGGTGGGATGGCGGCGAGACTTACTGTCCGGCGGCCGCGCGCGCGGCCTGTCGCGCCTCCTCGACGCTCGACCCCTCGCGGAGGAGCGCGTCCACGAACAGCTCGCCGGCCTTGTACGACGACCGGACCATCGGGCCGGACGCGCAGTAGAGGAAACCCAGTTCGTCCTCCGCGACGCGCCGCCACGTCTCGAAGGCGTCGGGGTGGACGTACTCGAACACGTCGAGGTGGCTCCGAGAGGGTTGGAGGTACTGACCGAAGGTGACGATGTCCACGTCGGCCTCGCGGAGGTCGGAGAGGGTCTGGTAGACTTCGTGGGCGTGCTCGCCGAGGCCGAGCATGATAGAGGTCTTCGTGTGGATGTCAGACTCGTCCGTCACCTGCTGGAGGACCGAAAGCGACTGCTCGTAGCCGGCGCGGCGGTCCCGAATCGGCCACTGGAGGCGCTCGACGGTCTCGATGTTGTGGGCGATGACGTCGGGCCCGGCGTCGATTATCTTCCGGACGTGCTCGGGTTCGCCCTGGAAGTCGGGAATCAGCACCTCGACGAGCACCTCGGGGTCGCGGCGCTTGATTTCGCGGATGGTCTCGGCGAAGTGGGCCGCGCCCTGGTCCGGCAGGTCGTCGCGGTCCACGGAGGTCAACACGACGTAGTCGAGGCCGATTTCGGCCACCGCGTCGGCGACGTTCGCCGGCTCCTCGGGGTCCAGCGGCTCCATCCCGCCGGTCGTCACGTCGCAGAAGTTACACCCGCGTGAGCACCGGTCGCCCATGAGCATGAACGTGGCCGTCCCGGGGCCGTCGCGGCCGCTCCAACACTCTCCGAGGTTCGGGCAGTTCGCCTCCTCGCAGACGGTGTTGAGGTTCCGGTCCCGGAGCGTCGATTTGATATCGGTGAAACGCCGGCCCGATGGCGGTCGCATCTTCAACCAGTCTGGCTTCCGCCGCGTGCGCATAGGCAGTTCTTGCGAGGCGACGGGCAAAAACGTGAGGATTGGTCCGCCGTCTGTCGGGTTGCCGACGGAGCCACTCCCCGAGGCGACCGAAACCGCACCGCCGTGACTTCGCCCAGTACCCGTGTGCTTCGTGTTATCACGACTTGTTCAGAATCGTTCAAACGAACACTACTATCTCGGAAAACGAAACGTTCGGGACGAATACATCACGACTTTCCATCAAACAGCATGTACGATCGTGCTAGATGTATCATCTAACTGAAAACTTATATTCGAGTAAAGACTTCTGACGGGTATGAACTGGAAACACCGCCGCAACATGACGAAGGCCGAATCGAAGAAGCACGAGGCCACCGCGGGGACGAACTGGTCGTTCATCGCCGCGCTCGCCGGCGCCGCGTAACCGGCCGACGCCTCAGTCCTCGACCTGACCCTCCCTACCACCCACCCACCAACCTCAGCCCCTCCGTTTTCCGCACGTTCGAGACCTGCGAGCCGCCGCGCCGGATGGAGAAACGCCTTTCCCCACGGACGACTCGGCTTCGTGTATGACGCTCGTCTTCGTCTCGTTCCCGACGCCAGCGCGCACCCGGAGGTGCGCCCAGTGAAAGTCGCCGAGGCGGTCCCCGAGTTCGCAGACGCCTTCGGGTTCGAGGAGTTCAACCGGATGCAGCGCGAGGCGCTGCCCGCCATCCTCGACACCGACCACAACGTCGTCGCCTCCGCGCCCACCGCCAGCGGGAAGACGGCGCTCGCCGAACTCGCCATCTGTCGGACCCTCCGCGACGAGGGGACGGCGCTTTTCATCGCGCCGCTCCGCGCGCTCACCACCGAGAAGGAGACCGAGTGGGAGCGCTTCGAGGACCTCGGCTACTCGGTGTACGTCGTCACCGGCGAGCGCGACCTGAACCCGCGGCGGGCCGCTCGCGCCGACATCCTCGTGATGACGCCCGAGAAGACCGACTCCGCGACCCGGAAACACGACTCGGCGCGCTACTCGTTCATCGAGGACGTCGACTGCGTCGTCATCGACGAGGTCCACCTGCTGGACTCCGAGACCCGCGGCGGCGTCCTCGAAGTCACCGTCTCACGGATGCGCCGCATCTGCGACCCCCGCATCGTCGCGCTTTCCGCGACCATGCCCAACATCGACGACGTGGCGGCGTGGCTCGACGCGCCGGACGAGACGACCTTCGAGTTCGGCGACGACTACCGCCCCGTCGACCTGCACGCGGGCGTCAAAACCTACACCCACGGCGAGAACTCCTTCGCCGACAAGTACCGCCGACTCTACCGGGCGTTCGACCTCGCGGAGCCCCACATCCGCGACGGCGGCCAGTCGCTCGTCTTCGTCTCCTCGCGGCAGGACGCCGTCCGCGCGGCCGCCAAGGCCCGCGACGAACTCGCGAAGCGCGACGTGCCAATCGGCGCGCGCGGCGACTACGACTTCCACAACGAGGCGAAGGAACTGAGCAACGACTCGCTCGCCAAGGGCGTCTTAGACGGCGTCGGCTTCCACCACGCCGGCCTCTCTCGGGACGACCGCGAGGCCGTCGAGGAGTGGTTCAAGGAAGGTAAGATTCAGCTCCTGTTTTCGACCTCCACGCTCGCGTGGGGCGTGAACCTCCCCGCCCGCTGTGTCGTCATCCGCGACACGAAACACCACGACCCCCTCGAAGGCGAGGTGGACATCTCGCCGCTCGACATCCTCCAGATGCTCGGCCGCGCGGGCCGCCCCGGCTACGACGACGTGGGCTACGGCTGGGTCGTCTGCGACCGCTCGGACCAGAACAAGTACCGTCGTCTACTCCGCGAGGGCAAGGAAATCGAGTCACGCCTCGCCGAGGACCTCGACTCGCACCTCAACGCCGAAATCGCCATGGGGACCATCCGCGACCTCGACGACGTGCTGTCGTGGCTGGAGACGACGTTCTACTACCGCCGGGCGCAGTCGAACCCGGCGGCCTACGACTTCGAGGACCTCCGCGAGCGCGTCCGCGACGTGCTCGACCGCCTCGTCTCCCGCGGCTTCGTCGAGATGGACGACGACCTCTCTATCGACGCGACCCCGCTCGGCCGACTCACCTCGAAGTACTACCTCCGCCTCGGGACCGCCTCCCGCTTCGCCGACCTCGCCGAGCGCGACCGCATCACCGCCGACGACATCCTCGAAACCGTCGCTGGCGCGGCCGACTTCCGGCAGGTGTCGGCGCGTCAGTCCGAGGTCGACGCCGTCGACTCGGTGCTGACGGGCGTCTCGACCACGCTCGAAGACGGCCCGAAGAAGGTGCTCGCCATCCTCCACGCCAGCATGGCGAACTCGACGCCGAGCGAACTCCGGAGCGACGCGTGGGTCATCAAGCAGAACGCGCTCCGACTCCTCTCCGCGCTCCGCGAGTTCCTCGACACCTTCGCGGACGCCCGCGCTGCCAACCTCGCAAAGCGCGTCGAGGCCCGCGTCGACAACGGCGTCAGCAGCGACGCCGCGGCGCTCACGGCCGTCGACGGCATCGGTCCCGGCCGCGCGCGAAAGCTCGCGACCGGCGGGCTCTCCACCCCGGCCGACGTGGTCGACGCCGGCGTGAAGGAACTCACCCGCGCGGGCCTCTCGCAGGGCGTCGCCGAGCGCGTCATCAAGAGCGCGAAGGACCTCCCCGCACCCGACATCGACTGGGGGGACTTCCCCGAGTCGGTCGCCCGCGGCGAGAGCGACATGCACGACATCCGCGTGCGGAACGACGGCGGCGGTGGCTCTGTCGGTATTCGCGTCACCGTCAACGACGTGGAGATGTCGGCGAAGACGTGCTACCTCTCCGACGAGGTGACCGTCCCTGTCGGCGTCTTCGGCGCGACGGACGACGAACTGGAGTTTGTCGTGGAAGTCACGTTCCCCGACCTGCCGCTGCTCCCGATTCGGGAGACGCGGACGGTTCGGGTCGAATAGCAGAAACCGCGGTGTCAGCCGTTCTTCAGCCGTTTTCTCGGTCGATTTCGGCTACTCCTCGCCGAGCAACGCCGCCCGCAACTCTTCGGGCCCGTTCACGATTTCGTCCGCCCGCGAGAGGTCGAGGTCGGCGTTCTGTCCGCCGCGGTAGGCGATGGTGTACGCGCCGGACCGCACGGCGGCCTCGATGCCGTTTATCGAGTCCTCGATGACGACGCACTCCTCGGGTGCGACGCCGAACTCGGCGGCGGCGTGCTCGTAGATGTGGGGTTCGGGCTTGCCGGGGTCGTCGATGTCGTCGGCCGAGAGCACGAGGTCGAGGGGGTCGAGGTCGAACCGCTCGCGGATGGTCGAAATCCAGTCCTGCGGGGCCGACGAGACGATTGCCACCTGCTTGCCCGCCGCGCGGAGGTCCGAAAACAGCTCCTCCGCGCCGTCCATCAGGACGACATTTTCGCCGTAGACGCCCTCGGCGTTCTCGTGGTACGCCGCGACGAACTGGTCTTTCGTGACGGTCGTCCCGTACTCCGCGTCGAGGTAGTCGTATATCTCGCGGAAGTTCATCCCCGTTATCTCCTCGTGGTCGGGGTCGCCGGACTCGATGGCGTCGGCGAACACCCACTCGTCCTCGAAGGCGTGCCAGTACTGCTCGGAATCGACCAACACTCCGTCCATGTCGAACAGCACGACGTTCGCGTCCATGGTTCGCCCTCGGCCGCGGCCGACCAAAGACCTTCGTGCCGCGGCATGGCTGATGAACCCCCGTACGAAGGTTCAAATCGGAACCCGGAACCACCCCGCTCCATGGATTCGATACGCGTCTTCGCCGGCGACTGCACCGTCAGCTTCGAGGGCTCCCGCGACCGCACCCAGCGCGGGCGGGTCGTCGTCGTGGCCAAGCCCGACCGCACCGTCCTCGTCCACGACGCCGGGGGCTACCAACCCGTCGCGTGGCTGACCCGCGCCGACTCGCTGACCGTCGAGTCCGGACCGGGGTCGTTCGGCCTCGTGGCCCGCGCCGGCGACCAGACCCTCACGGTCGAGTCGAACGACGTGACCGGCCGCGCCGAGTACCCCGCGAGCGACGCGGGCGTCCCGGTCGGTTCGCACCCCGACACCGGCGACCCGCTCGTCAGGACCAACGGCTCCGTCGTCGCTCTCGATTCGGGGACCGAGTATCGACTGCCAGCGGGCGCAACCGTCCTCGACGAGACCTGTGGCGACTGTGGCCTGCCTTTGATGCGCGTCGAGCGCGGCGCGCCGTTCGAGGTGTGCATCGACCGCGGGTGCGACCCGCTGGACGACCGCGTGAGAGACCGCTTTGACGGCGAGTGGTCCTGTCCGGACTGCGGGTCGCCGCTCCGCATCATCCGGCGGAGCGGCCGCCTGCTCGCCGGCTGTGACGCCTCCCCCGAGTGTGAAACGGCGTTTTCCCTCCCCGCGGGCGTCGTTGGCGACGACTGCGACTGCGGCCTCCCGATATTCGAGACGAGTCGCGGCCGGCGGTGTCTCGACTCGACCTGCGAGGTCGCATGAGCCGACGCCCACGCATAGGGCAGCAAGACGGGGGACGACGACCGTGGCCCCGCCGCTGGCGACACGGCCGGCCGAGCGGTGCGCGTCCGGAACCGCGGCCGCGACGAGTCGACGCTGGCGGTCATCCCGACGCTCCCGCGCGCCGCGCCGCCGGCATCGCAGGCCCTTTGTCGTCGCCGCGCCCCGATTCGGGTATGCAAGGACGCCTCGAAGACGGCGTCGTCCACCTCCCGGGCGACGCTCGACAGCGGTTCCACGACTCCCGCGGCTACGGGAGACCCACCGGCGGCGACGACCTCGAGGTCGCGCCCGTCGAGGCCGCCCACCTGCTCTCGCGGGACGACATCGACGGCGTGGACGGGATGGGCCTGCGCGAACTCCTCGCGCGCACCGGGACCACCCTCGACTTCGTCGTCTACAAAGACCTCCGCGACCGCGGGTTCTACCTCTCGCCCGCCCGCGAGGGCTGGCCCGGCGTCGCGGACGCCGCTGACGCGGACTTCCTCGTCTACCCCCGCGGGAAGGGTCCGTGGGACGGCGAGGTCGAACACCGGGTCCGCGTCGTCGGCGAGCGCGAGAGTATCCCCGTCTCGTCGCTCGGCGAGGTGGTCCTCGCCATCGTCGACGAGGACGGCGACCTGACGTACTTCGACACCGAGGGGGACGACCCCGAGGGGACGGCCGCGGAAGACCTCCCGGCCGACCTCGACGCGGAACTCCTCTCGGACCGCGCGCTCGTCTGGGACGGGGTCGACCGCCTCTACCAGCGCGGCTTCTTCGGCCAGCGGTTGTACGGAAGAAACGCCGACAGCGGCCCGCTCCAACTGTCGCTCCTCGAAGCCGCGTACCTCGCCCGCGCCGACGCGCTCGCCATCGACGAGGCCGACGTGGTCTCCCGCGGCCGCGACGTCGAGGGCGACCGATTCGACCGCAGGCTCGCGGTCTACGCCGCGCTCCGGGAGGCCAAGACGGTCCCCAAAAGCGGCTTCAAGTTCGGCTCTGACTTCCGCGTCTACACGGAGTTTGAGTCGGTGTCGGACCTCTCGCACTCCGAGTTCCTCGTGCGCGTGGTCGCGCCCGACCACACGTTCGTCCCGCGGGACCTCTCGCTCGACGTGCGCCTCGCCGGCGGTGTCCGCAAGCGAATGGTTTTTGCGCTGACCGACGACAACGGAGAGATAGACTGGCTTTCGGTCAGTCGGCTCACGCCATGACAGACGACGAACCCGCGGAGCGCATCCGCACCGATGGAGGCACAGCAGAGGGAGCAGATGACGTCGCCCTCGACCCGTGGGGCTCGTCGACCGTCTCCGACTACCGGAAGCTGTTCGAGGAGTTCGGCATCGAGGAGTTCGACGAGGTGCTCGACGAGGTGCCGAACCCGCACTACCTGATGCGCCGCGGGGTCATCTTCGGCCACCGCGACTACCGGCCGGTCCTCGACGCCATGCGAAACGGCGACGACTTCGCCGTCCTCTCGGGCTTCATGCCGACGGGCGACCCCCACATCGGCCACAAGCTCGTCTTCGACGAGATAATCTGGCATCAAGAGCAGGGCGGCGACGCCTACGGCCTCATCGCCGACATGGAGGCGCACTCCGCCCGCGGCATCCCGTGGGACGAAATCAACGAGCACAGCCGCGACTACCTGCTGTCGCTCATCGCGCTCGGGTTCGACCCCGAGGAGGGCGAACTCTACCGACAGTCGGACAACGACCGCCTCCAGCGGCTCGCGTTCGAACTCGGTGGGAAGGCCAACTTCTCGGAGTTCCAGTCCATCTACGGCTTCGACGGCGAGACCAACGTCTCGCACATGCAGTCGGTCGTCACGCAGATGGCCGACATCCTCTACCCGCAGTTGGACGACCCCAAGCCGACGGTCATCCCGGTCGGCCCCGACCAGGACCCCCACGTCCGGTTCGCCCGCGACCTCGCCATCCGGATGCGATTCTTCAAGGTGACCGAGGCGTTCGCGAGCTTCGAACTCGACGACGCCGAGCGCCCGCTCGTCGCGGCCGCCCACGACGCCCGCGAGGCGTACGCCGAGGACGCCGATATGCCGCGGTGCGGCGAGGCGGCCGAGTGGCTCGCCGACGCCGACCTCGACGCGGCCGGCGTGCTCGTTTCCGAGTCAGTCCGCGAATCGGCGGTCGAGAAGCTCGAAAACGCCGGGATGGAACCGCTCCGCCCGCGGATTCGGTTCTTCGCGCGGCAGGCGACCGACGAGGCGTTCGAGGCGCTCATCGAGGACATCGAGGGCGAAAAGCGCCGGTACGACCAGCACATCGACGCGTTCGACATGGACGTCGACGAGGCCGAAGACCTCGCCCGCGAGGTCGAGGCCCATCACGGCGGCTACGGTTTCATCCCGCCGTCCTCTATCTACCACCGCTTCATGACCGGCCTCACCGGCGGCAAGATGTCGTCGTCGATTCCGGCGAGCCACATCTCGCTTCTCGACGCGCCCGAGGAGGGCTACGACAAGGTGAAGTCGGCGACGACCGGCGGCCGCGACACCGCCGACGAACAGCGCGAACTCGGCGGCGAGGCCGACAAGTGTCCGGTGTACGAGCTGTACGCCTACCTGCTGACGGGCGACGACGACGACCTCGCCAAGGAGGTCTACGACGAGTGCGTCGGCGGCGAGCGCCTCTGCGGCGGCTGCAAGGAGCAGGCGGCGACGATGATGCGGGAGTTCCTCGAAGACCACCACGAAAAGCGCGAGGAGGCCGCGGAAGTCCTCGATTCGCTGGACATCGACTTAGAGACGGAGCGGCGGGGGGTTGCCGCCGAGCACTAGTGAGGCGGTAACGCCACCCATCGCCCACACGACCGCTCACAACCCCACTTCTTCTCCCACGCCGCGCGCGTTCGACTTCTCGTAGAGGTACTCGGCGGTCGCGGCGTCGAGCACCGCCGAGCCGACGCTCTCGACCACCAGAATCTCGTCGTCGTCGTCGCGGCCGGCGTCGCCCTCGAACACCGCCGAGAGCGGAATCAGGTCGGACTCGTCGAGAGCGGCCCCGCGCACGTCGCCGATATCGGCGACTTCCTCGGGCACGTCGGCGAACACCCGCGCGGCCCGCTCGAACGTCTCGGCGTCGAGTTCCCGCATCTCGGGCGTGTAGGCCCCGACGGCGACGACGAGGGTCCCGGGGTCGAGCCACGAGCCGTCGAAGACGGGCGTCTCGCTCGTCGTCGCGGTGACGACGACGTTCGCCCCGGAGACGGCCGCCTCGGGGGAGTCGACCGCTTCGGCGGGGAGGCCGTCAGCGCGGAGGTCGGCGGCGCACGCCTCGCGGGAGTCGCTCGGGGAGTAGACCCGGACCGACTCGACCGCGGAGCCGACGGCGACGGCGCGGCTCTGCCAGCGGGCCTGCGTGCCCGCGCCGAGGACGCCGAGTCGGACCGGGTCGGCGGCGAGGTACTCCGCGGCGAGCCCGCCGATACAGCCCGTGCGGGCGCTGGTAATCGTCGTCCCGTCGAGGAGCGCGAGCGGGAGGCCGGTCGTCGCGTCGGTGAGGACGACCTGCGCGTTCACCGTCGAAAGGCCGTGCGAGACGTTCTCGGGATGGACGGACGCGAGCTTCGTCGCGTACACCTCGCGCCCGTGGATGTACGCCGGCATGGTGAGGCCGGTGCCGAGCGGGTCGTCCCGCCCTGCCGGTTCCACATCTGTGCCCGCGATACCCTCGCCGCCGGTCCCGTCCCGAACCCTGTCGATGTCGATGCCGACCGGGAAGTGCGGTCTCGGGGGGCGTTCGACCTCGCCGCGACCCTGCTTGACGAACGCCTCCTCGACGACGGGAAACAGCTCCGCGAGCGACAGTAACTCGCCGACGGCGTCGGCGGAGAGTATACGGACCATACCCGGACGACTCGTCGCGGTCGGGTGAAAACATTGCGCCTCGCTAGTGAGTGACAGACAAGCTCATGTCGGTGGCGAATCAGACAGGACCATGCACGTCCTCATCGTCGGCGGCGGGGTCGTCGGGCTCGCCTGCGCCCACGCGCTGGCCGACCGCGGAGCCGAGGTCACCGTCTGCGAGGCGGGGACGCTCGGTGGTGGCAGCACGGGTCGCGCGGCGGGCGGCATCCGAACGCAGTTCTCGACGCGCGTGAACGTCGAACTCTCGCTCGCGAGCGTCCCCGTCTGGGAGTCCTTCGCGGACGACTTCGGCGTCGACATCGACTACCGGCGCTCCGGCTACCTCTTTCTGGCCCGGAGCGAGGAGACCGCCGCGGCGTTCCGGGAGAACGTCGCCATGCAGACCGACGCGGGCGCGCCGAGTCGCGTCCTCTCGCCCGCGGAGGCCACCGAGTACCTCCCGGAGCTCCGGACCGAGTCGTTCGTCGCGGCGACCTTCTCGGCCGCCGACGGCGTCGCCGACCCGCACTCCGCGGTTCAGGGCTACTCGGACGCGGTCCGCGTCGCCGGCGTCGACGTTCGGACGAAGACGCCCGTGACCGACCTCGCTCGTGTCGGCGACGACGGGCTCGACGACGGTGCGACCGAGACCGCAGCTGCGACCGCTGCCGATTTCGGCGGCTGGCGGGCCGAGACGCCCGACGGCCCCATCGACGCCGACGCGGTCGTCGTCGCCGCGGGCGCGTGGTCCGGTCGGGTCGCGGCGCTCGCGGGCGTCGACCTCCCACTCGCGCCGCGCCGTCGACAGATAGCCGTCGTGGAACCCGAGGGCGACCTTCCGGCGGACGCACCGCTCACCATCGACCTCGACACGGGTGCGTACTTCCGGCCGGAGCGGGAGGGGACCGCCATCGTCGGCGGACACTTCTCGGAGTCGGACCCCGACGCGGACCCAGACCGGTTCGACGAGTCGATGGACCTCGAGTGGGCGGTTGAGGCGACGGAGCGGGCCGACGACGCCGCGGCTTACTTCGGCCCGGAGACGCGGATTCGAAACGGCTGGGCCGGGTTGTACGCCGTGACGCCCGACCACCACGCGATTCTGGACGAGGTCGCCCCCGGTCTCGTCGTCGCGGCGGGCTTCTCGGGTCACGGCTTCCAGCACGCGCCCGCCACGGGCGAGGCCGTCGCCGACTTGTGTCTCGGCGAGGACGTCTGTGGGGTGGACGTGTCGGCGCTGTCGCTCGACCGGTTCGAGTCGGGTGAGATGCTCCGCGAGCGGAACGTGGCGTAGGAGAATCCGGGAAGCTCGGCTCAGGCGCTCATATCGACCACGGCGCGGAGTTCGCCGAGGACGCGCACGGGGTCGGCGACGTCGCGCGACGCGAGGACGCGAAAGCCGGTGTCGCCCTCGTCTTCGACGACGCGGTAGGTCCGTTCGCCGTCGTCGAACTCGTAGGGCGGCGAGGCCCGGACGAGGACGGCCTCGACGTCGTCTCTGTCGTCCGGTCGGTTCGGGGGTTTGACGATGAGCGACGCCTCGTGGCCGAGGCGAATCGCCGAGAGGGTCGTGTCCAGGTCTCGCATTCGTCTTCGCCGTCTCTCCGTCGGCCGGTACCAAGAACGTATCTGCGTTCGGACTGACTCGGGATGGACGCGCAACGCTTTTACTCGGCACTCACAATCGGTCGCATATGGTATCCGAACCCAAACGCGGGACGCGAGCGAGCGAACCGACCACCGACGGGTTCGGATTTTTCTTCCTGACCGCCTGAGGTCGGCGGACTCCGGTCGGGCGTCATCGCGCCCGCCGGACGAAACCGACCCCGCCGGTCAGCCCCGCCAGCGCGGCGAGGCTTCGAAACTGCTAACCGACCACCAGACGGCTAACGCCACAACGAACCAGATGCGACTTCCGGAATCACAGGTCGCGGTGTTGAACGCCGCGAGCGCCACCGACGAACGAACGATTGCACAGCTCGCGGAGGCGACGGACCAGAAGCCCGAGACGGTGACGGGTGCGGTCTTCGACCTCCGCGACGAGGGACTCGTCTCGGTCACCGAGACCGCGGCGGAGTCCGTCGAACTGACCGACGAGGGCGTCGAATACGCCGAGGAGGACCTCCCCGAGGTCCGGCTCTACCGTGCCGCGCTCGACGTGGGCGACGGCGACGCGGTCCCGATGGGACAGGTCATCGGCGCGTCCTCCCTCGGCGGCCCGCAGGTCGATATCGCGCTGTCGAACTTCGCGCGCAAGGGCTACGGGCACATCGATTCGGGCGAACTCGCGCCCGACGCGGGCGCCGACCCCGACGCCGACGAGGAGGCCGCCGCGCTCGCGGCCCTCGCCGCGGGCGAGTCCGTCGACGCCGACGTGCTCGACCAGCTCGAATCGCGGCAGCTCGTGGTCCGCCACGAGCGCACCATCCGCGCCGTCACTCTCACAGACGAGGGCGTCACGGCGCTGATGGAGGGCGTCGAGGCGGCGGAGACGGTCGACCGCCTCACGCCCGAGCTGCTCACCTCCGGCGAGTGGGAAGACGTGGAGTTCACCGAGTACAACGTCGAGGCCGACGCGCCCGAGGCCCGCGGCGGCAAGAAGCACATCCTCCGGCAGACCGCCGACCGCGTGAAGGACGTGCTCACCGGCATGGGATTCGCCGAGATGGAAGGCCCGCACGCCGACGCGGACTTCTGGATCAACGACTGTCTGTTCATGCCGCAGGACCACCCGGCGCGCACCCACTGGGACCGCTTCGCCCTCGACGTGCCGCCGATGGAGGACATTCCCGAGGACCTCATCGACCGCGTCCGCGACGCCCACCTCAACGGCGTCGGCGAGGACGGCGACGGCTACCACTCGCCGTGGTCCGAGGACTTCGCGCGGGCCATCGCGCTCCGTGGCCACACCACGTCGCTGTCGATGCGCTACCTCTCGGGCCACGAGGTCGGCGAGTTAGAGCCGCCGCAGCGGTACTTCTCGGTCGAGAAGGTGTACCGCAACGACACGCTCGACCCGACGCACCTGCTGGAGTTCTACCAGATAGAGGGCTGGGTGATGGCCGAGGACCTCTCGGTGCGCGACCTGATGGGCACCTTCGAGGAGTTCTACTCCCACTTCGGCATCACGGACATCCAGTTCAAGCCGCACTACAACCCCTACACGGAGCCGTCGTTCGAGCTGTTCGGCCGACACCCCGAGACGGGCGAACTCATCGAAATCGGTAACTCCGGCATGTTCCGCGAGGAAGTGCTTCGCCCGCTCGGCGTCAAGTGCGACGTGATGGCGTGGGGTCTCGCCCTGGAGCGTCTCCTGATGCTCATGTACGGCTTCGACGACATCCGCGACGTGCACGGAACGCTGTGCGACCTCGACCTGCTCCGCGAGACGGAGGTGCTCAAGTAATGCCCGTAGTCGACGTTCAACCCGACGAACTGCGCCGCCTGACCGGCCACGAAGACAAGTCCGACGAGGAGTTCAAAGACGACCTGTTCGCGCTCGGACTGGAGTTCGAGGGCGTCACAGACGACGGGGCGTTCCAACTGGAGTTCGGCCCCGACCGCCTCGACCGCCTGTCGGTCGAAGGTGTCGCCCGCTCGCTCCGTTACCAGTACGGCGACGCTCGCGGCGTCTCGGTGCCGAACACGAACGACCCCGACTGGACCTTCGTCGTCGACGACGAGGTTCCCGACGAGCGCCCCTACGTCACAGGCGCGGTCGTCCGCGGGGTCGACTTGGACGACGCGGCGCTCGACTCGCTCATCCAGTTGCAGGAGAAACTCCACGCGACGATGGGTCGCAAGCGCGCCAAGGGAGCCATCGGCATCCACGACCTGACGATGCTGAAAGGCGACGTGCTCTCGGAGAACGCCTCCGGCAACTCCATCACGTACACGGGCATCGAACCCGACGGCGACACCTTCGTCGCGCTCGACTCGAACGACGAACTCACGCCCGCCGAGGTGCTCGAACAGCACGACACCGGGCGGAAGTACGCCGACCTCGTGAGCGAGTACGACCGCTATCCGGCCATCTACGACGAAATCGGTCTGTTCTCGTTCCCGCCGGTCATCAACGGCCGCCGGACCGAGGTCTCGACGGACTCCCGCGACCTGCTCGTCGAACTCACCGGCACCGACCAGTGGACCATCGACCGGATGTGCAACATCATCTGCTACGCGCTGGCCGCCCGCGGGGCGACCATCGAGGATGTCGAGGTCCAGTACGAGGAAGGGACCGTCGTCAAGCCCGACTTCGAAGTCGAGACGAAACACGTCTCCCACGACCGCATCGAGACGGTCCTCGGCGTCGAGTTGGAGATGGACGAGGTCATCGACCTGTTCGAGCGCTCCGGCCTCGACGCGGACGCCGAGTTGGGCGAAGAGACCGTCTACGAGGTCTCTATCCCGCCGTACCGCGTGGACGTGCTCCACCCGCTCGACCTCGTCGACGACGTGGGCCGCGCCTACGGCTTCAACGAGCTCGAACCGCGCTATCCCGACGTGGGGACGGTCGGCCAGCGCCACGAGCGCTCCCGACTCGAAGACGCCGTTCGCACCTCACTCGTCGGTCTCGGCTTCGAGGACCTCCTCAACTTCCACATGATTTCGGAGGAGGAGAACTACGCGCGCATGGACGTCGAGGTCGGTTCCGAGTACCTCGGCGGCGGCGAACCCGCCTCCATCACCGAGCCGTACAGCGAGGACTACACCATGCTCCGGACGTGGGTGCTGCCCTCGCTGACGATGGTGCTGGAGAACAACACCCACCGGGCGTACCCGCAGGACCTCGCGGAAATCGGCCACGCGGCCCACCGCGACGATGACGAGAACACTCGCGTCGCCGAGGCCCGGCACGTCGCGGCCGTCCTCGCCCGTCACGACGCGACCTACGAGGACGCGAAGGCCCGCCTCGCGGCGCTCTGCCGCGACTTCGACGCGGAACTGGAGACGCCCGCTACCGAGCATCCGTCGTTCATCGACGGCCGGACCGCCGCGGTCGTCATCGACGGCGAGGAAGTCGGCGTCGTCGGCGAACTCCACCCGAAGGTCATCGTCGACCACGACCTCGAACTGCCGGTCGCGGCGTTCGAGTTCGACCTGTCGGCGCTGGCGTAGGTTTTCGGACGGTTCTTTTTGGTCCAGATTTTGCGCGGCGAGCGGAGCGCGTCGCGGAAAACGGTGGGAGCTTCGACCTGTCGGAGCTGTCACAGGACCGCGGGCGGATTTTTGACGGTCCACGGGCCGAAACCGGATAACTTGGGGTAATTTTACACCTCCAGTAATTCTTTTCATGCATTTGGTCAGGACGCGATAGAAACCTTTAGGACGCGAGTCGTCGCCTTTTCTGTATGAACGATAATGATGTACGCCGCGAGACGCTGGCGGT
This sequence comes from Haloferax prahovense DSM 18310, assembly GCF_000336815.1. Classification (GTDB taxonomy): domain Archaea; phylum Halobacteriota; class Halobacteria; order Halobacteriales; family Haloferacaceae; genus Haloferax; species Haloferax prahovense. Next base: position 7,333 of record NZ_AOLG01000008.1, on the reverse strand, counting down.
GACCCACGGCGAGCGCGGGCAGGCCCCGGCTCCGGGTGTCGAGGACGTCGTCGTTCCAGTCCATCTCTCTTCGACCTACGCGGTGCCGACCATCGACCCCGACGCGGACTTGGAGACGCTCGACCCCGACGCGGGCGAGTATCTCTACTCGCGGCTGTCGAATCCGACGCGGAACGCGCTGGAACACCGGCTCGCGGCGCTCGAAGGTGCCGACCACGCGCTGGCGTTCGTCTCCGGCACGGCGGCCATCGCCGCGACGATGACCGCCGTGGTCCGGCCGGGCGACCACATCGTCGCGTTCGAGGACCTCTACGGCGGGACGAAGACGATGCTCAACCGGCTGTTCGCCGACCGGCTGAACGTGGACGTGTCGTTCGTCGACGCCACCGACCCGGAGAACGTCGCGGCTGCGATGCGCGAGGAGACGGCGCTCGTCTGGATGGAGACGCCGACGAACCCGCTCATGCACCTCTGCGACATCGAAGCCATCGCCGCCATCGCCGACGAGGGCGACGCGGTGTTCGGGGTGGACAACACCTTCCTCAGCCCGCAGTTCCAGAACCCGCTTTCGCTCGGGGCCGACGTGGTCGTCCACAGCACCACGAAGTACCTCAACGGTCACTCCGACTCCATCGGCGGCGCGGTCGTCACCGACCGCGAGGACGTACTGGAGGAGATTACCTTCCTCCAGCGCGTCGGGATGGGGTCGATGCTCTCACCGTTCGACTCCTACCTGACGCTCCGGGGAATCAAGACGCTCCCGCTGCGGATGCGCCAGCACGAGGCCAACGCGATGGAAATCGCCGAGTTCCTCGAATCCCACGAGGCCGTGACGCGGGTACTGTACCCGGGGCTGGAGTCCCATCCGCAACACGACCTCGCGGCGCGCCAGCAGTCGGGGTTCGGCGGGGTGCTGTCGTTCGAACTCGATACCGACCTCGACGGGACCGCCGAGTTCCTCGGCGAACTCCGGGAGTTCCCGCTGGCGGTGAGTCTCGGCGGCGTCGAGAGCCTCATCGAGCACCCGGCGACGATGACCCACTCGCCGCTCTCGCAGACCGAACGCGACGCGCTCGGCATCTCCGATTCGTTGCTTCGGATGTCCGTTGGCGTCGAGCACGTCGACGACCTTCGTTCGGACCTCGAGTCGGCGCTTTCGGTCCTGTAGGTAGTCACCGCTCTCGCGCCCGAATTCCGTTCCCTCGGGCACTTAACCGAGGCGTTTAACAGTCCGCCCGGCTGTAGGTACGCCAACGCAATGCCGAGCGGAGAATACGATCCGGAAACCGTCGAGGCGAAGTGGCAAGAGAGGTGGGTCGACGAAGACCTGTACGCGTACCCGGAGCGTGCGGTAGACCCCGACACCGTCTTCTCTATCGACTCACCGCCGCCGACGGTGTCCGGCAGCCTCCACTGGGGCCACGTCTACGGCTTCACCCTTCAGGACTTCGTCGCCCGGTTCAACCGGATGCGCGGCGACGAGGTGTACTTCCCGTTCGGTTACGACGACAACGGCATCGCGTCGGAGCTCCTGACCGAGGACGAACTCGGAATCAAACACCAGGACTACGAGCGACGCGAGTTCCAGAAGCTCTGCCGCGAGGTCACGGCGGAGTACGAAGGCGAGTTCACGGAGAAGATGCAGAACCTCGGCATCTCTATCGACTGGGACCAGACGTACCAGACGATTTCGCCCGAGGTCCAGCGCGTCTCCCAGCTCTCTTTCGTCGACCTCTACGACAAGGGTCGGCAGTACCGCCAGCGCGCCCCCGCCATCTGGTGTCCCGAGTGCGAGACCGCAATCTCGCAGGTCGAGACCGAAGACGACGAGCAGGGCTCGCACTTCCACGACATCGAGTTCGGCGTGGCCGACAGCGAGGAACAGCGTTCCTCTGGCAGTCGGACGGAGTCCGACGACAGCGAGGAGTCGTTCGTCATCTCCACGACGCGACCCGAACTGCTCCCCGCCTGCGTCGCCGTCTTCGTCCACCCGGACGACGACGACAACGAGCACCTCGTCGGACAGGAAGCGGAGGTTCCGCTGTTCGGACAGCGGGTTCCCATCCTCGAAGACGAGCGCGTCGACTTGGAGACGGGTACGGGCCTCGTCATGTGCTGTACCTTCGGCGACCAGACCGACATCGAGTGGTATCAGGCCCACGACCTGCCGCTCCGCGTCGCCATCGACGAGTCCGGAACGATGACCGAGGAGGCCGACGAGTACGCCGGTCTCTCCGCCGACGAGGCGCGGGAGGCCATCGTCTCCGACCTCGACGACGCCGGGGCACTCCTCGACAAGCGCGCCATCACGCACACGGTCAACGTCCACGAGCGCTGCGGCACGAGCGTCGAGTTCCTCGTCAAGGACCAGTGGTACATCAAACTGCTCGACAAGCGCGAGGAGTATCTCGAAGCCGGCGAGCAGATGGACTGGTACCCCGAGAAGATGTTCACGCGGTACAAGAACTGGATTGAGGGTCTCCAGTGGGACTGGGCCATCTCGCGGCAGCGCTCCTCGGGGATTCCGTTCCCCGTCTGGTACTGCGAGGACTGCGAGCACGTCGTCATCGCCGACCGCGAGGACCTGCCGGTCGACCCGCTCTCGGACGACCCGCCGGTCGACGCCTGCCCCGAGTGCGGCCACGACGAGTTCGCCGCCGAGGACGACGTGTTCGACACGTGGGCGACCTCGTCGCTCACGCCCCTCATCAACGGCGGCTGGGACTGGAACCCAGAGACGGAGGAGATGGAACTCGAACGGCCCGAACTCTACCCGTTCGACATGCGCCCGCAGGGCCACGACATCATCTCCTTTTGGCTGTTCCACACGGTCGTCAAGTGCTACGAGCACACCGGCGAGGTCCCGTTCGACAGCGTCATGATAAACGGGATGGTCCTCGACGAGAACCGCGAGAAGATGTCGAAGTCCGTCGGTAACGTCGTCTCGCCTGACGAGGTCTTAGAGAAGTTCCCGGTCGACGCCGCCCGCTACTGGGCCGCCGGGAGCGCCGTCGGCGACGACCTGCCGTACCAGGAGAAGGGCCTCGTCGCGGGCGAGAAACTCATGCGGAAGCTCTGGAACGCCTCGAAGCTCGTCGAGAGCCTCACCGAGGACGCGCCCGCCGAGTTCGACCACGACGACCTGAAGGCCATCGACCGCTGGCTTCTGGCCTCGCTCGACCGCGAACTCGAGTTCGTCACTGAGAAACTGGAGAACCGCGAGTTCTCGAAGGCGCGCGACCGCCTGCGCAGTTTCTTCTGGCACACGTTCTGCGACGACTACCTCGAAATCGCCAAACAGCGCGTCCGCGAGGGTGACGACCCCTCGGCGGCGTACACGCTCCAGACCGCCCACAAGCGGTTCCTGACCTGCTTCGCGCCCATCCTCGCGCACGTCACGGAGGAACTCTGGCGCGACATGTACGACGAAACGAGCGTTCACGACCAGCCGTGGCCCGAACCGCTCGGACTCGACGCCGACGTGGCGGCCGGCGAAACCGCGATGGCAGTCGTCGGCGCGCTCCGCAAGTACAAAAGCGACAACCAACTCTCGATGAACGCCCCCGTCGACCTCGTGCAGGTGTACGGCGACATCCACGGCTTCGAAGAGGACGTGAGCGGCGTCATGCACATCGAGGAACTCGAACTGCTCGGCGAGGAGCCCGAAATCGAGTCGGTCGTGACCGGCGTCGACCTCGACTACTCGCTCGTCGGCCCCGAGTACGGCGCGCAGGTCCCGGACATCGAGGCCGCCCTCGAAAGCGACGACTACGAGGTCGAAGACGGCGTCATGCACGTCGCGGGCGTCGAACTCGCGCCCGAGATGTTCACCATCGAGGAGTCCCGCGAGTACGTCGGCGAAGGCGACATGCTCGAAGCCGGCGACGCCATCGTCATCGTCCAGCACGCCGACTGAGGCGGCGACTCGTTCGTTTTCGTCCGCGTTCTTTTCCCGGTATTCGGTCGCTTAGCCGGCGGCCCGTCAGTCGTCGCCGCTCGGCACCGTCGTCTCGACCTCTGTCTCTGGCTCAGCTTCAGCCACATCTACGCCGCCGAAGGCGTCTCGCACCGCCATCGCGTCTTCGACGTGGGGAACCGTCATCGGATGGTTCGCGTTCGCATCGTCGGTGTTGACCTCCTCGGGGTCGGGGACGGTGAGTTGCACGTCCGGACCCGTGTCAATGCCCGTTTCGAACCGTATCGTCTCCGTGCCGAACAGGCGGTCGACGGCGTCGGTGGACACGCTGATGTCGGTGACCGCGCCGCGTTCGAGGCGGGCTTGCGGCTCGTCCAACAACACGTCGTGGGCGACGAGTACGTCGCCGTAGCACCGGAACTCGACGGGTCCGTAGGCGAGGCAGCGGGAGGCTCCTCGAACGGTACCGAACGCGCCAGCGAGGGTGAGCGGCGCGAGAGCGAGCGTCCCAGCGCCGAAGACGACGAGCGCGGCGGCGACGCCGTAGCACCACAGCACGCCGCTGGTGACCGTGTACCGGAGGCTCCGGTAGACCGCGTCGGACAGGGCGACCACGCGGGCGGGCGTGGTTCGATAGGTCGGTGCTCCTGCAGGAACCTCCACCGGGACCGGTTCTATCTCCGTCTCCTCGCTCCCGTAGAGTCGGTAGAAGATGCCCCGCTTTTCGCTCCGTTCGAGTTGGAGCGCGCGGAGGTCGTAGAGGAGCTTCAGGCCGACGAGGGCCACGAGAAACGCGTCGTTCTCGATTTCGACCGCGAACGGCCCGACGACGAACATCAGCAGTCCGACGGCGAACAGGAGTTTGAACGGAGGCAAGAGCACCGACCGGGCGGAGTGGTCGCGGTAGCCGCCCGCCGCGAAGTAGCCGGTGACCGTTTCGACGCCCCGGCCGACGAACACGCTCGCGCCGCCGAGGAGAATCTGTCCGGCGACTTCGTCGGTGACGACCGGACCGGTCAGGCTGAAGGTGCCGAAGGCGACGCCGAGTTCGACCGGGACGAGCAAGAACGCCGCGATGAGGAACGTCGGGACGTTCCGCGGGTAGCACGGCGGGAGGGGCCCTGGGAGCGAGACCGACCCTCGCTTGGCCTGTAACGCGCCGAACAGTCGGTCGCCGTCGCCGATGGCGTTGTTGGGGCGCTTCGCCGCGAAGGGTATCTTCACGAGCGTCCAGCACAACACGGCGGCGATTTCGGCGACGAACACGCCGAAGAGCACGGTCGGAGACCAGCCCAGGAACAGGACGCCGACGGGCGCGACGGCGTTCGAGGCGAGGACCGCCAGCACGCCGGAGTCACGAGGGGAGGGAGGGCGCACGACTTTTCAACCGGATGGGAAGAAAATCAGTCTTCGGTTCGTTATCACGCGCAGGTTCTCGGTCGTTGCGGCCGCAGTCGGCGAGGCTTCGGGCCGCTACAGTCCCGACCCGACGGCGTCGGCCACGTCGTCGAAGCCGTCGCGGTCGAGCAGGTCGAGGAGGCCGCGGTTGATGTCGCGGGCGATAGACGGTCCCTCGTAGACCATGCCCGTGTAGAGTTGGACCATCTCGGCCCCGGCGCGAATCTTTCTGTAGGCGCTTTCGGCGTCCGAGACGCCGCCGACGCCGACGACGGGCACGTCGGTCCGCTCGGCGATGAAGCGAATCATGTTCGTGGCCTCGGCCTCGATTGGCTTCCCGGAGAGGCCGCCGCGTTCTGCCCGGTTTGGGTTCCGCAGGGTGTCGGGCCGCGAGGTGGTCGTGTTGCTGGCGATGATGCCGTCGAGACCGAGTTCGTCGACGACTTCGAGCGCGTCCTCCACCGCGGGGTCCGGGAGGTCGGGCGACAGTTTCACGAGAAGCGGGTCGGCGCCGGCGTCGACGAGCGTCCCGAGAATCGCTTCGAGCGAGTCGCGGTTCTGTAGGTCGCGGAAGCCCTCGCTGTTGGGACACGAGACGTTGACGACGAAGTAGTCCGCGCCGTCGGCGACGCGCTCGTAGGTGTAGCGGTAGTCGTCGGGAGCCTCCTCGGCGGGCGTTACCTCCGAGAGCGCGAGGTTGACGCCGACAGGGATGTCCGGGAGGGGTCCGGCGGCGAGGCGCTCTCCGACCGCGTCCGCGCCCTCGTTGTTGAGGCCCATGCGGTTGATGAGCGCCTCGTCCTCGGGGAGGCGGAACATCCGGGGGCGCGGGTTACCGGGCTGGGGCTCCGCGGTGACGCCGCCGACTTCCACGTGGCCGAAGCCGAGCGCCGAGAGAACGGTGGGTATCTCGGCGTTCTTGTCGAACCCGGCCGCGACGCCGACCGGGTTCGGGAAGTCGAGGCCGAACGCGTTCGTCGCGAGTCGGGAGTCGTTTACGCGGTAGCGCCGCTCTAAGAGCGGTTCGACCGGAGTGCCGCGAGCGGTCGCGAGCAGTCCGTGGATGGTCCGGTGGGCAGTCTCCGGTGGAAACGAAAAGAGGAGTGGTTTGGCGAGGTGGTAGGGGTTCATTGCTCTCTGTCGTGCCTTCCGCTGGTGACGGGTCGGTTCGAGACGATACGTATCACGCGCTCAGAAGTCGTGTTCGACCTGGTCTGGGTCCGCTTTTTGGATGATGATTTTACCGTCCCGAACGCGGACGAACACCTCGTCGCCGATCTCCATTCCGGCGACTGCGAGTTCGTCTTCGTGGAGGTTGACATGGACGTTGTGGTACTCGCCGTTCTCGTCTTTGGCGCCACTCGGACTGAGCTTCTTTTTCCGGACCATCTGGGGGTCTATCCGTTGGTTCGCCGCAGGGGATACATAAGTGTTGTCTCCGTCCTCCCGGAGAGTGGTGATTTTCGCCGGAACCCGACCGTCTCGCAGCGAAGTCCGTCGCACCGTTGGCGAGGTGAGTCGGCGCGTCGAACCGGTCGAGTATATAAGTAACACGGCGTCGTCGGTCGAAATTCGTCGATATATTTATCATGTGCCATGTGGTTCATTGGCATAGAGGTGGAAAATCATGGTACGCGAGGACGGTAAGCGGAACTTCGTGCTCCGAGAGGAGGACGGTACAGAGACGAGCGTGTTTTCGGGCAGCATGCCGAGGCAAGCGGCGCTCAAGGCGGCCCGACGACTCGACCCCGCCGGGTCCGAAGACGACGCGAAGTCGGACGCGGTCGAGATTCGACTCCGGGAAAAGGGGACCGACAAGGTCCACATCTTCGACGCGTGGGCGTGGAACAGCAGCGCCCCGGAGGACAAGCCCGGCTGGATGGAGGGGAAGATTACCAAAGGAAACGTTTCCAAGAAGGGAATCGAGCACCTCGACGAGTAGCGCGACCGACGTTCACATTCTTATCGTGCGCACGCACGTGTAGCACTCGAGTCGTAGTCCTGTCTCTTATACACATC
>NZ_AOLG01000007.1 GCF_000336815.1 Haloferax prahovense DSM 18310 | reverse complement strand
GCTCTAAGAACTGGAGGAAGGAGCGTGTCTGGGCATTTCTGACGATGCGTTTCCCCTCGCTGTCCATGAAATCAGTGTACTTGTGGATCTGCCGAACTGTGTCGTCCCGTCCCTCTCCGGGGTGAGTTAAGATACTGGTCGCTAAAACTGAGTAGACGTCTTCCATTGCGGGATCGAATACATCGGAGCTTATCTGCAGTATTGATGAGAACTCCTGCAGGTTGTCCCCAATCTTCACCTGGACCTCAATACCCTCTGCTACAGGATTGGCATCACTGTCCTCTTCATGGTCGCTTGAGTCGCGGTTCTGTTCACCAATTCGGATGAATTCTGAGACGGCGTAGGTGAAGGTCGGGACGTGTATATCCGCGACAGAACCNCTGTCACTGAGTCTTTTCGTCTGCCGTACAACGGGTACAGCGGTTTCTCGGTGTCAACGCCGTCAGGGAGGCTATTCTGTAACTCTTGGTCATGTTCGTATACTGTGACGTCTTCCTCAATTCTCTTCGAGATGTGTTTCTCCAGCTCGTTGTATGCATCTTCGTCGGCTGGCCCCGTCAATGCGAGATTTACAACTTTCCCGTAGACAAACATGATTCCCAGTATGGTGACGACGAAGATCGTGGCGGGGACGTTGGGGCTGACCCAGTCTCTAACCGGATCGGGGTAAAGCACCAGGATACCGATAGCTGTGCTTCCTAGCAG
>NZ_AOLG01000006.1 GCF_000336815.1 Haloferax prahovense DSM 18310 | reverse complement strand
TAACCAGTTCCGCGACTGGCTGGCTGCCATCGGCCTTTCTCGTACGCTACGGATGTACGACGAATCTCTCCACACAGAGTTCGAGAACGACTTCAACGAGCGACTTCAGAAGCTACTCGAAATTGCCGAGGAGGGACTCGAAAGTGAGGAATGATCCCATCGGATGATAGCCTATATTAGAGGTAGGCCTTCGACAAAGTCGTTCACTGATTGTAGAAATCGTTCCTGTCGTCTCTCCGCCCTTCTGAGGGCGTCTTCCTGCATCTGATCGATTTTTTGATCAAGCTCCCAGAGCACAGTAACTCCTTTGTGGAATTTGGGGACCGACGACAGAGTATAAATACCCATCTTGCGTCCGGATGACTATGTCCAGACAGGTATCTGATTATTTG
>NZ_AOLG01000005.1 GCF_000336815.1 Haloferax prahovense DSM 18310 | reverse complement strand
CGACGTAGTCCAGGAAGTGCTGTCGGGGGCACTCCTCGTAGGCCTCAAGTGAGGTGTAACTGTGCTGGAGTGCCGGGTTTGGAGTCATTGGCCCAGTCAGGGCGTCAATTGAAAATCGTCGGTTCTCAGGTTCTCTCTCGATTGAGCCTTCTATGAGCTTGTTTCCGAATGTGATCACGCGGTCTCGTCCGTCTGATGCTGAGAGGTTCTCAGAGCCGTACGTCACTTGTCCAGAGACGTCCCCAACTACTGTGCTCGCGAGAGAGGCTGTCCAATCAGCATGGTTCGATGGAAGACACTCCTGTAAATCACGCCAGATCGGGAGGTGACCGTTACTTGGCCGCCAGGGAACGGATTCTGGAAGGATGCTCTTGACCGCATCGTGTACGGGCCTTTCGTCGTCTGTGCCGTCTTCCTCTCTGCTTCCGTGGAGTACGAGTATCTCTTCGGCACGAGTGATCCCCACGTGAAGTATTCTGCGGGCCTCGTTGGCATCTTGAGCGACGAGATCTTTGTCGAACACTGATTCTGGACCTTCAGACAGTGCTGACTCGAATGTATCGTAGGTTCGTGACCCTGGTTCCCACTCGTCAGCGGTCAACCGTGGCATCAGAACCTGTCTCTTATACACATC
>NZ_AOLG01000004.1 GCF_000336815.1 Haloferax prahovense DSM 18310 | reverse complement strand
GTCTCCAGCTGGAAGGACTTCGCGTGCGATGCCTGCCACGGTCTTGTTGCTGGCCGCAACAAGACCTGTGGCGTAGGTTTTCGCGTGCTGACGTTGTGCGGGTGACAGCGACTCGAACTCGTCGAATACACGCGTGCACGACAAGAAGTCCGTAATCGGCATCATCCGTGTTCGCTACCGCCTACGTCACGATCCTACTTCAACGTTCAAAGCTGAGTCAATGAATCACTGAGTCACAGATTCCATGAAGTATTGTATGCCGGGAGCAGGAGATCAAAGAGTCCATGATTCACTGAGTTGCTTAGCGTCATGGAGGGCATAGAGTCCCTGACTCATAGATTCATTGAGTCACTGAATCAGTGAGTACCTGAAGTATTGAATTGTGGCCTCAGGAACACGAGACTCGCATCACGAGATCATTGAATCAATGAATCAGTGAAGTACTGATTTCGTGACTCATTGAGTCAATGACTCAAAGATAGTACTCAAAAAGAGAGGATTGCGCCCCTCAGCCCATCAAACGACGATGTTCGGCAGAATAGCATTGAGAGAGATACAACTGAGTGTCTGACATGGATTTATGAGTCATTGATTCAATGATCGAACCATGGCTGAGACACCTCGTGGATGGGGCGTCACCCCATCGACTGGCATCCCCACGATCGCCTTCGGCAATCAAAAAGGCGGGACAGGAAAAACAACGGCGACGATCAACAGTGCCGCGGCGCTGGCCACTCGCGACCACGATGTTCTTGCAATCGATATGGACCCACAAGCCGACATGACGAAAGGGCTTGGACTAGGTCCAGGCGACGACAACGATCCATCAAGCCCGAAGAACGAACTCCCCAACACACTAGTCACCGATGACGAGAACCTGCTCGACGTCCTCGTCGACAATCCGCGCACGCACGATACTAGTCTTTCAGAAATCGTGATCGAAGCCGACGAGTACGACCATCTGAACTTCGATCTGATACCCAGT
>NZ_AOLG01000003.1 GCF_000336815.1 Haloferax prahovense DSM 18310 | reverse complement strand
CGATTTTCGTCCACGATGGTCATCCAGGTGGAGTAGGACTTACTCGAGAAGCGTTCGGGAAGCTGGAGACAATGCTCGAGCGCACGTTGGAAATGCTCTCTAGCTGTCCCTGTGAAGATGGGTGTCCATCGTGCGTTCACTCGCCGCAATGTGGGAATGCGAATCGGACGCTAAACAAGCGGCTCGCAATCCGTCTTCTGAAGCAACTGTTAGAGGTTCCTGTTCAGCCATAGGGAAGACTATACTCAGTCATTTCAATACTCTATAGATCCACTGGCCGGTGAGAGCATAGTGATTGATAGTTACCACGGACCCTAGTAGATCCACTTCTGAATTCGTCTAAGTCCTAAGATAGGTACATCACAGAGTTGCTAGTCAGAAAGTATAAGCCAGAGGGTTACGATAGTGAGTGTATGACCAACACGCGAAACGAGGCACAACCTGCTGATAGCCAACCGGGACAGGGAACAACCACCCACTGAGACATGGCGGGCGACCTTGGAGTACGTCTGCTTGCTCTCCGGTGTGACGCGCTAGTCGACGCTACGACGACCGCCATCGAAGATCTCGTCGACTACTTCGATGCGGATCTCATCTACATTGTCGAAGAAAAGTTGGATATGCGAACCGTAAGCACTGTCGAGCGTACCGCCTCGTGCCCGGTAATTTACACTCGGGGGAGCGCGGTTCACACTGAGACTGTTGACGGG
>NZ_AOLG01000002.1 GCF_000336815.1 Haloferax prahovense DSM 18310 | reverse complement strand
TCTTCCCACGCAAACCCCCGAGTAAAGACGTCACCAGTCGCTCGAAACCGGAGAATTTGGAGTAATGCAATCTCTCGCGCTTTTGCTTGTAGCTCGTCCTCGGGAAGGTCCGCTGTCGCCCGCTTGAGGTATGCCTCGGTCGTACGCTCGACGTCGTCGCGTTCTTTCTCGGAGAGTCGCGCCTCGAGCTTCTCGAGGTCGACCCACGCACCAGACTGAACCGCGTTCGTGTTGAGCTTCGGCGCTCCCCCACCCGAGTTACCTCTCGCAAAGTCGTTTTCCTCCAGGTACTCGGTATTCTTCGGTCCACTACTCTTGCCCCCGTGAAACCCACACTTCCCATGTGGTCCGATTGCTGGTCGACCACACCGCTTTCCCGTACTCTTAGCTGTCGCGGTACATCGCCCGAACCGACCGTAATTCATCTTACTACTCATGGGGGTTCATGTGGTCCGTGTTTGTCTCTTGCCTCAAGATTCCATGGGGGGTTGTTGTCCGACCGCGATTCATAGGTTCAGAGTTCGTCGACCCTACTCTAATCATGAACGTACTGTCTCGAGAGATACCACGAGATTACGAGATACCCGAATACAACGCATATCACGAACATATTACCAAAGGTTAGTTCAATCACGAACCTGCCTCCGTGAGGGGTTGCTGTGCAATCTCCGGCCCAATAGACAGCGTCTGAACCGTCTCGTCTCGTTCTTCGGTTAGACTCGACAGTAAGGGACGTACCCAGTCTACCCAGTCGTACATCGTATGGAGACGGTCGATGTCCGGTAGCCCGTTAGGTCCGCATTGTACCCATATCTCGATTACCTCCTCGGTCAACTCATCAAGCGCTTCTAGCGTCTCAAAGAGGACGTCTCGAGTGAACGACTCGGTCAGCATGAACGATGGAAGAATCCGCTTGTGGCGTTCTTGCTCGTCTGTGAACGAAAGGTTCAGTCGGCACTGACCCTCGGTCTCGTCGACTAACCCCATTGCTACAAGTGTCGGTAAGTGGTTCCGAACCGACTGCGTCGAGATTCCCGCTTTCTCGGCTAACTCTGTCTTGCTAAGGCTCAGATTCGTCGCGAGCAACGTACTAATCATCGCCCGAACCGTGGGGGTTGCGTCCTCTAAGAGACGCTTCGACGGGAGACTCGCGAGTGAAAGCCGTACTTCGCTACTCCGAATCTCTCTCGGTGTCGCTTCTTGAGACAACCC
>NZ_AOLG01000001.1 GCF_000336815.1 Haloferax prahovense DSM 18310 | reverse complement strand
CAGAGATGTGTATAAGAGACAGCTCTCGCGGTGCTCATCGAGTTCGTCTCGAAGTTCTTCGATCTGGTTTTCTCGATTCTCCAGTTTCTCGCGGAGTTCGTGGTTCTCGCGCCGGAGTTCGGGCGCGTGAGTTCCGTCGCGTAACGTCCGCCGGATAGCGGCGCTACGACTTTCGTCTGGTTCCTGTCGTTCGGTGAGTCGGTTTTCTAACGAGTCCGGTATTTCGGCTGAAATCACGGTGCTCATACCGTTATAATATGTTAAAACACCGATTTCAAGCTTTGGGTTCGCGAGAGAAACGGCTAAGTGCCATGAGGAACGACAGGTAGGCAAAGCTAACCAACGTGATCGAAGTCCGGCAGGAAGGGCCGGACACGACCGCGGGGGGCCGTGCCACCGGCCCCCTGCGGGTGGAACTCCTTGCCCGGGAGGTTCCGTGTCCTACCCTTCTGTCTCCGCCGAAAAGTAATTTGCGCTCCCTTCGGCGGCTGGTGTGCGGTGTTATAACGGCTGATTTCAGCCAGTGCAGCCCACAGCCCACAGCCCACAGCTTGCCGATCTCCCGGCGGGCGGTCCCATCTTTCGCGGTCGCGGTTGTCCTCGAGCGTGACCGAGCGCGAGCGAGTGCCGGATGGGTGGATGCCCGTACCCGGCGCGCAGCGGAGCGAGCACCGGAAAGACCGGAACACAGGGAGCGCAGCGGAGCGAGCGACCGGCCTCGTTCCGGCGAGGGAGCGAGCGCGAGGGATTCCGGTAACAGCGGGTGGTGGCCATGAGTGCGGACGAAGGCCAGCCCGAGTTAGCACACTCTCGGCTACCACGGTCTAACTCTGTAGAAGCTTGTACCCCGGAAGATCAGCCGTCTCACGAAACGCGGCCATACGATGAGCGGGTGGCTGATCGGGCAGCCGAGTGCGTCGAGGAGTTCCGTGAGAAGTACCCGTACCTCGCTGGTCGGCCGCTATCCGAGAGGGACGGTCAGACACTCCGCTCGGAACTGGTCGAAACGGATCGCGTCGAGGAGCATGTCCAGGGCGAGCGCGAATGGGAGCGCGGGTTTAGCGTCGATCGCGTCGAACGGGCCGAGTCGGTGACATGGGCGGAAGGGTTGTTCCGGTTCCTAACAGCCCGCCAGCCCTACGATGATGGGCTGGGTGGTCGTTTCGAGTCGCGTTACGACGGTGAGACGTTCACTGTGGACTTCGATGACTGTTGGACGAGTTCCTACGGCGATGAGCAAGCCGCCAAGAACGCGGCGTTTCAGCGGCAACTGATGGGTGGGACGTACCCGGAGAGCGAAGACAGTGCTCGCTCCGGCGAGCACGTCGAGGGCGAATGGGGCGACGTCGCTACGATCATGCTCACGCGGACGGGTTCATCGAAGCCGGACGGTGAGCGGGTGCCGCCGGTCGATCACGGCGACCGCGTGGCCCGCACGTGGTCGCAGGGTGACGTGTACGACGTGGTGCGGAACGCAGCGGAGTACCATCTCGGCTTAGAGTCTGAACAGTGGGGGTACGTTCGTGGTGACGACGTGCACGGGTTGGATGCTGAGAATCCGGGAGAGAACGCCTGTTACGTGCATTGTCACGATGCTATTTACATCGACTTGCAGGCAACAGGGCTACGCGACACGTTCGACACGGACCACGAGATCGTGGCTGTGTTGGAGAACACGTTCTACCCGGCGATTGAGAAGCACATCGAAGCGTGTGACTTGGCGAAACCAGAGGCTCATACCCGCGAGAAGGCCATAGAGGTGCGCTTAGACTTGGAGGAACCGGCGGGATACGCGACGGAGTACCTTCGGCTACAGGAGGACACGCCGATGATGGAGATGCCGGTCGAAATGCAGGCGTTCGCAGCTATCGAGTGGGCGCAGAACCGGCAGAGGATCGCTCGCTCGCAAGTTTTCAATGATGCCGCGAAAGCGGACCTATGCCTTCAGGACAAGGAGCGAGTGCACGGCCACCGCCTGAAGTACGACGGGAAGGGTAACGTCGTGTGTGCTCGCTGTGGCTCTGCTGTTGGGATCGGTGCCGATACGATAGCAGAGTACCGGCTGTCGTCACAGTCGTCGTCTGACGGCCAGCAGGCGGTCGCTGATGGTGGTCATGAGTACGTGGTCGGATACCGGACGGGCGAGCCACCGGCAGCGGCAGAGGCTCGGTCACAGGTTCGTGAGTACGTCGAGGCGCACGGGGTGCCGGACTCGGTGCCGAACGTGATGGGGTCGCTGGGGATCGCACCGCAACACAAGCAGGTGGTCGAGGAGGCCGTGGCTGGAGTAAACACAGCTGAGGAAGTCGAGCCGGTCTATGGCGAGCCGCCGGAGATTCCAGCTGAGTACGAGCTGGTCGAGATCGTCAACCCGGACGGATCGATAGAGGCAACGGGTGGTGGTGGGGGGGGTGCGTCGATGGCCGAGTTGGTGCTACCAGAGGATCGGCTGTTACGTGAGACGCGGTTGGCGCACGTGTCGGGGGGTGCGAAAATCCGGTGCGAGAAGACCGGCTTCGCTACGTTCTCGGCGGAGACGATGGCGCGGTACTTGGTCGAGAACTGCAACGTTCGAGAACCGTGGTACGCGGAGGTGCTCATGTCGTTCGAGTGGCCATGGAGTGAGGACGGGCCACGCGATCGTCGTGAGTTGCCGCCGGTCCTCGACGAGCCGGTGGCTCGACCACCAGAGGATTGCCGATGACCCCGCGAGAACGGGCGAGGCACCCACTGGCGCGGGTGTGCCCGAAAGGGCCGGTGTCACACCACCGACCCCGTGCCGTCACGGAAACCATGACAGCAAAATCAGATTCCCCGGCAAAGGGGCATGAGAGTATCGATACCGAAGACTTGGTCCACGGAACGCCGCTCGAAGGTGAGTCAGACGAGTTCGTGGCGTTGGTGCTGGAGGGTCAGAAGCAGGAGGCTATAACGGCCGCAGACACGTTGACGCGGGCGTTACTGAACGATGATAAGCCACTGACGGACGACGATGTGGCGCGGCTCGCTGAGATCGGGAATGCGTTCCGGGCGATCTACAGTGAACTGGTCCACCGTGTGCCGGAGGAGCACCGTGTGAGGTACAAGGACTCGTAGTCGGTTTATCATACTTCTGGTAGTATGCGTATTCAGTGATACCCTCCCCTACAGTATTCATTAACTGTAGACCTTCGGTCTACAGTGAATGAAATTGGCCCACAGCCCATTTGCCCATGGTGTGTCAGAGAGGAGGTAGATATATAGATGCGCGTTGTTCTCGATCGGGGTGGTTCGTGATGGGTGCTCTATCCGTCGTTTTCGGTGTTGTTGAGTTTCGCCATGCCGACCATCGGGGCCAGCATCGGGGCGTGTAGCATGGCTTCAGCCAGTGCCTCGCGGTACGTGGTCACTGGTGGGGCATCTGTCTGTGTGTCTTCGGCTCGCCCGTACCCAGATCCGACGATCTCCGTTCCATCAAGAGCAGGGTCGTAGTTGTTGAGAATCCGGCTTACGGTCGGTTGGGATTTGTCGATCGCTGGATGGTCGGCGATCTCGTCTTGTGAGAGGTTGGTGCCGTGTGCCAGTGCCCAGATGAGTTCTTTCTGTAGCTGATCGCTTGAGGTGTTCATGCTGAATCACCTCGGGTGTGGCGGTACACGCCAAGTGCGAC